>CAVULJ010000016.1:0-690768 GCA_963742215.1 uncultured Alphaproteobacteria bacterium | reverse complement strand
CCTTGGCGCTGTGCACGTCGGTTACGACATAGATGCAGCCTTCATCACGGCATGGCCGTGCCTCGACCGGGCGCGACCGGAACTCGCCTTTCGAGGTGCGAGTCGTCAGCATGCAGACGCCGACTTTCTCGATGATTTCCCAAGCGCGGTCGCTAGGTGAGGTCATGTCTTTCTCGCGAGCAAGGATGCGTTAAAACAACAATAGATTGAGGCAGGACCGGGATAAACCTCAACACATCCAGCCTGCCTTAACGTGTTCTCATTAAAGCCGCCGCAGAGCACCCCTATGGGTTGGACGCCCGCCTTGCGAGCCGCTTCGGCGTCGTAAGGCGTGTCTCCCACCGCGGCCGCGTCAGCGCCTTCGATATTCAATTTTTTCAGAACGGCTTCGAAGACATCTGGCGCCGGTTTGGATTATTCAACGTCTTCGGATGCGGTCGCCTCGTCGACGAGGCTGCTGATGCCTGCGATTTCGAGATATTGATCGAGCTGATCACTTTTTGCCGACGACGCCACGGCTACTTTAAGTCCCGCGGATCGAACGCGCCTAAGTAAATCGGGCACTGCTGAAAACGGTCGGACCAGGTCCAGGTATTTTTCCTTGAACCTTTTCTCCCGCCAGGCTTCCAGCGCCTTACCGTGATCCGTCTGCTCTGCTTTGGACAGGAAGAATGGGATGAGCTTGTCGCCGCCTTTGCCGATCTGGCTTCGCGCCTTCTCGAAGCTGACGTCATGGCCAAATTTGACCAGCGCTTCATGCCACGCGAGTGCATGGAGATCGACGGAATCCAGTAACGTACCGTCCAGGTCGAAAATGACAGCTTGCAGCAACGGAACCTCCGGGCGTTTGCAGGGGCATTCTGAGAGGTGCTGCGGGAAAGCAGGTTAGGCGTCAGCGCTTGCCGATACGTTGGTGCCGCAGCTAGAAACCGGCAAAATTAGCTGCGTCCGCCATCCCTGCTAGGGCCGGTTGTCACCCCAGCAGCGCTCGATAATGCCGATGCGGCGCATAAAGTTTCCAGACGCAATAATCCGAGACGCGGCGGGGAGTCGCGGCAGGCCGATTTTTAGGGTCGATAGGGGAACGTGGCCCTCATTTGCGAATTACATATTCGGACTGTGTTTCACAGCTCCACGAAACTTCACCTTAACCGGGAGCTCAATATGAAACTTCGTTACGTAATCACGGCAGGCGCGGTGCTTATCAGCTCAGCCGCCCTCGCGCAGACCATGATGCCGAGCGTTCCTTCATCCAGCAAGACCGTATCGGATTGGTACAAGCAGGATGTCTATGATCCGTCCGACAGCAAGATTGGCAAGATCGATGACGTGCTGGTCTCTCAATCCGGCCAAATCGATGCACTCGTCGTCGGCGTGGGCGGCTTCCTTGGCGCCGGCGAAAAGGACGTGGCGGTTCCCTTCACCGCTGTCAAATGGACTAGCAAGAACAACAAGAATTATCTGACCATGAGCGCCACGAAGGATGATTTGAAATCGGCGCAGGGCCTCAAATACGACAGCGACAAGACGGCCTGGGTCCCGGCGAAATAGCTTGCCTAAGACCTTTTTGGAAAGGGCCTCGCTTGCGGCGGGGCCCTTTTTATTTGCCCTCAAGGAGGGGAGAAAAACCAATAAAATCAGCCGGTTTACGAATTTATTTGACTCTTTCGGGAACGAGAACAAAATAGGAAACCTGATGCAGGCAGCGAACCCTGCCGCTCGAGTGGCTTCAGGCCGTGCCTTACGCGGTCATTTCCATCGACGAGTTCGAGACCGCAGCCGGGGTGACAAGCGCGGCAGGCATCCACGCCTTCTGGTCAGGGAAGCTGGAGGACGCGGAGAAGAGGCGCTGGCTGTTCCGCAGTTATTGCAACGACTGCTTTGCAGAACAGATCGGCGCTTTGCCGGATTTCTTCCTTGATGAGTACGAAGCGATGTTCGCTGGCATCGGCGTTTGAGATTTATTAATCAATTCTGCCATGCAGATGCCATGCAGATTTTTCTATTCTGCATGGCAAACTTTCTGGCGCGCCACTTATGCCTATTAAAACTTGCACAATTGGCGCGCCCGGAGAGATTTCGAACTCCCGACCCCCAGATTCGTAGTCTGGTGCTCTATCCAGCTGAGCTACGGGCGCGGCGGGCCGTAGCTATAGCCTTCGGCGGATAATGGCAAGGCGGCAGCAGTCGCGGGGTTGCGGAAACGGCCCTATTTGGGCCGATTTTCCTGCCTTTGGCGGTACCAGATCCAGAAGCCGAAAATCAGAAAACAAACGATGAAAACGGTGCTGGTGTAGCCGAGGACTTTGGTCGCAAGCATGTCGGATTAATCCGCAGTGAGAGAGGGCCGCCAGGCGCTTAACTACTTACTGCTCATTCCCGTCCCCGATCGGGTCGGGGATAAACTCCTGCGGGAATCCAGCTTTTCGCGAAGAATGCTGGATCCCCGCTTGCGCGGAGACGACCGGCATTGGCACTGATCCAAGCTTCATTCAAGTCCTGACCCGGAACTCTAACCGTGAGCGCGGGCGCCGCGGTGCGCCGACAATTCGACAGCACGATCGGGTATGGTCAAGCGCAGTGTTGCGCCGATCGTGCCTTCGACCAGCCGAATGTCGCCGCCATGGGCGCGGACCAGTTCGGCGGCGATGGCGAGGCCAAGCCCGGTGCCGCCGGGGCGCGTCGAGCCCTGGAACGCCTCGAACAGATGCTCGCGCGCGCGATCGGAGAAGCCCGGCCCGGTGTCCGATACTTCGATCACCACGACGGCGCCCTCGCGCCGGCCGGTGATGCGAATCTGGTCGCGGCCGGGATCGCTGGGCGCGTCACGGCTTTCGAGCGTCTGCAACGCATTGCGCGACAGGTTGAGCAGGATGCGGAACAGCTGATCGTAATCGGCCTCGACCACGAGATCGCGCTCGACCGCGCTGATCCAGCGGATCGGTCCGTCGGGCGCGAGATTGAGCGTCTCGTGAACTTCCTCGACCACCGGCGCGAGCAGGATCGGCTTGCGGTCCGGCGGCGCCTCCTGCAAGCGGCCATAAGACAATGTCGACTGGCAGAATGCGATGGCGCGTTCGAGCGCGTGCATCAGCTTTGGCGCGAAACGCTGCACGCTGGGATCGGGCAGATGCGCGAGCCGGTCGGAAAACAACTGCGCCGATGTCAGCAGGTTGCGCAGATCGTGGTTGATCTTCGACACCGCGAGCCCCAGCGCCGCGAGCCGGCTTTTCTGATGCAGCATCGAGGCGAGCTCGGTCTGCATGGTGGCGAGCTCGCGCTCGGCGATCCCGATCTCGTCGGCGCGCGCCGACGGCACGATGACACGGTCGGGATTTTCCGGCGCGGCGCGGAACGCCATCATGTTGCCGGTGACGCGCCGCATCGGGCGGACGAACATGTAATGCAGCGCGAGATAGACCAGCGTCGCGGTGATGACCGAGATGACGAGCGACAGCAGCAGAATGTCGACCGAGTAACGCAGCATCGCTTTGCGCAGCGGCGCCTCGTCCATCACCAGTTCGATATATTCGCCGCCCATTGGCGCCGGGCCGACCACGCGCATGACGTAGGGGTGGTCGTTGAGCATGATCTTGAACGCATCGACGATCGAATCGACCGCGGTGGCACTGCGCATGTCGAACGTGTCGTCGACCGCGGGCGGCATATCGTCGATCGCCAGCATGCGACGGCGCTCGCCCATTTTCATGGCGACGGCGCGGGCGCCGATCGAGTCGAGGATCTCCTTGGCGAGCGAATCCGGCACCATGCCGTTCGGCGCGGCTTCGAGCACCAGCGCCGCTGTGTAGCCGGTGGCGAGACGATCCTTCAGCCAGACGACACGGAAATTGGCGACCGACGGCACATAGATCAGCACTTCCGCGATCATCACGAACAGAATCGTGAGGACGAGGAGCTTTCCGGAAAGCCCAAAGCGCGGCACGCGGACCGATCCCGGCCGCGTGGCGGTTCCATCACTCATTGACGTAAGCCTCACTGCCCGTCCGGCTCGCCAGGACCAAGCAGCCATCCCATGATGCGACGCACACCCAAAGTCGTCAAACCTTGCCTCAGATAGGCCTCGACCGGAGGTATTTCACCCTGGCCAGGGCTGTCTTGAGGCTGAAATTGCGTCCCGGAAAACCTCGCAAAAGGCGGATTATTGTTCCCGAAAACCAGGTTTATCGGTCAGATTGACGGGCCGGGACGGCTTTCGTATAAGCCGCGCCAACCGCGCCTTTGCGCGCAAAAATCCCACGCGCAGCGGAGAAATCCCCGTGAAACGGACTTATCAGCCGAGCAAATTGGTGCGCAAGCGCCGGCACGGCTTTCGTACGCGAATGGCCACCAAAGGCGGCCGCAGAGTGCTGGCGGCACGGCGGGCGCGCGGGCGCCAAAAGCTTAGTGCGTAAGCGGTAGCGATCTGCCGCGGAGTCATTGGATCGGTCATGGATCGGTTAAGACGCCGGGCCGACTTTCGCGCCGCTTCGAGCGGCCTGCGGACATCGGCCGGCGGTTTTGTATTGCAGGCACGCCTGCGCGATGACGACGGCGGTGTTCGCGTCGGCTTCACAGTGTCGCGGCAAGTTGGCAATGCAGTGGAGCGAAACCGGGTGCGGCGGCGGCTGCGCGAAATCGTCAGACTCGCGGGCGACGTTCTTGCCGGCGACGTTGAGGCCAGTGAAGGCATGCGGAAGGGCCACGATTATGTGCTGATCGGCCGGCGCGCGGCGCTGACGCTGCCGTTTGCCGACATGCAGCGGCAATTCGGCACGGCGCTGCGCCGGGTCCATTCACCGGAATCCGGGCGCGACACGGCTGGTAGCCGCCGCGACCGCAACCTACATGAAACTGGGCCGTCACGGCCGAAACCGCGCGATGGCGAGCATTGAATGGGCAATAACAAGAACACCATCATTGCTGTCGTGCTGTCACTATTGGTGGTGGTCGGATGGCAATACTTCGTCGGCTATCCGCAAATGGAGCGGCAGCGCCAGCAAGCCGAGCTGAAGCAGCAGGAACAGTCGCAAGTGCAGCCGGGCGCGACCAACCGCGCCGGCACCGATCAGCCGCAAGCCACTCCGGGAGGCGCTCCAGGTGCGACAGCGCCGGAAGCTCCCGGCGTTCCGAATACCGCATCGCCACAAGCCCAGGTCGCGACCCGTGAAGCGGTCATCAAAAGCACGCCGCGCGTCACCATCGATACGGCACGGCTCGGCGGCTCGATCGATCTCAAAGGCGGCCGCATCGACGATCTGACGCTCTCGCAATATCGCGAGACCATCGATCCGAATTCGCCGCCGATCGTGATGTTCGCGCCGTCCGGAGCGCCGGATGCATATTACGCCGAGTTCGGCTGGGTACCGGCATCCGGCACCACCGCGACGGTGCCCAGTCCCGATACGGTATGGACCCAGCAAGGCTCCGGCACGCTCGGCATCGATCATCCGGTGACGATGACCTACGACAACGGCGCGGGCATCGTCTTCACCCGCACCATCGCGGTCGACGACCATTATCTGTTCACCATCAAGGACAGCGTCGCCAACAAGGGGCAGAGCGCGGTCACGCTGTTTCCCTATGCGCTGATTTCGCGCCACGGCGCGCCGAAGGTGCTCGGCTATTACATTTTGCATGAAGGCCTGATCGGCGTGATGGGCGATCAGGGCGAGCAGACCGAAACCTACAAGAAGATGGACGACAAGAAGTCCGAGAGCTGGGACGCCATCGACACCTGGCTCGGCTTCACCGACAAATATTTCGCCGCCGCGCTGCTGCCCGATACCGACGCCAAAGTGCGCGCGCGCTTCTCCGCCGGCGAGACCAACGACTCTCAAGACCTATCAGACCGATTATCTGTTGCAGCCGCAGACCATCGCGCCCGGCGCCACCGGATCGGCCGATGCGCGGCTGTTCGCGGGCGCCAAGGAAGTGTCGGTGGTCGGCATCAATTTCCTCGGGCTGTCCGGCGGCTACAACCAGTCGCTCGGACTGAACCACTTCGATCTCTTGATCGACTGGGGCTGGTTCTACTTCCTCACCAAGCCGATGTTCCTTGCGATCGATTATTTCTTCCATCTGGTCGGCAATTTCGGCATCGGCATCCTGATCGTCACCGTGCTGGTGAAGATTCTGTTCTTCCCGCTCGCCAACAAGTCTTACGCCTCGATGGCGAAGATGAAGGCGGTGCAGCCGCAAATGGCGATGATCAAGGAGCGCTACGCCGACGACAAGATGAAGCAGCAACAGGCGATGATGGAGCTCTACAAGAAAGAGCAAATCAATCCGATCGCCGGCTGCCTGCCGATCGCCATTCAGATCCCGGTGTTCTTCTCGCTCTACAAAGTGCTGTTCATCACCATCGAGATGCGGCACGCGCCGTTCTACGGCTGGATCCACGACCTCTCGGCGCCCGACCCGACTAATATCTTCACGCTCGGCGGTTTGATCCCGTTCGACCCGACGATCATTCCGCATGCTCGGCAGCTTCCTGCATCTCGGCTTCTGGCCGGCAATCATGGGCGTGACGATGTGGGTGCAGATGAAGCTCAACCCAGCGCCGCCCGATCCGACCCAGCAGATGATATTCGCCTGGATGCCGCTGATCTTCACCTTCATGCTTGCGAATTTTCCGGCCGGCCTCGTGATCTACTGGGCCTGGAACAACTCGCTATCGGTGGCGCAGCAGAGCGTGATCATGCACAGGAACGGCGCCAAGATTGTGCTCTGGGACAATCTGCGGGCGACGTTCTTCAAGCCTAAGCCGAAGACGCCGGCGGAATAACGCGCTTCCTTATTGCTTTGTGAGTTCTTGTGTCATGGCCGGGTCGCTCTGCACACAGCAGTAATGGCGTCTCGTTTTCATAGCGACCGGCACAAATAAAAAAGGCCACCCAGCTACAGTCTTATGTTGGTTCCATGCCAAGGGCACGGATGCGCGCGCGGATTTTTTCATCATGCAGTGCCGCCAGAAAGGCCTGCACCGCCGGATGATTGCGGCGCACCTCACGCAGCAGGAAGTCATATTCTTCAGGCGCAATCGGCAGGAACAATAGGTCATACATCCGCGCCACCGGCTCGATGCAGACGCCCCAGTCGGCTCGGTTCTGGGCCACCGCGGCCGCGACCGCGTTGTGCGAACGTGGCTGATTGGCGTAACCCGCCGGCTGCGCACCGCCGAGCAACCCATCGACCAGGACCCGCGTGCCGGAGCCGGCATTGCGGTTGACCATCAGCACGGCGGGATCGGAAAGCGCAGCCTTGAGCGCGCCGCTGGCCGAGCGGCCTTCGAAGCGTTTGTCGCCAGAGCGGAAAACAAAGCCCTGCATCCGCCTCCAGCCGGGCACCAGCGTCAGTCCCGGCGACAGCAAATGTCTGTTGTAGATGCCGGTGGCGGGATCGACGAGATGCACCGGCGCCAGATCGCATTCGCCGCGGCTTGCTGCTGCGACACCGCCGAGACTGCCGACCGCAATGGTGCGGGCGCGGAAGCCGCGCTCCGCCAACGCTCCGACCACAACGTCGAGCGCAATGTCGTGACTGCCCATGATGACGAGGTCAGGCGCCCTCGCCTCCTCGCCGATCAGCGTGACCTCGGCTTTGGTGTCGGCATCGAGCGCGCTTGCCAGCGGATCGATAGTGAGGAAGCCGTCGGCTTGCGAAAATGCCGTCACTGCGCCGGATCCCTTGCCGGTCGGGAACGCGATTGTGCCGTCCTCGCTGGACACCAGTGACACCAGCACGAACTCCTCGCGGCCAAGCTCGGAGGGGATACGCACCGGCACGCGCGCCTCCGATGTCCTTGCCGCTTCAGCCGCCAATCCGGCACGGGCTCGGATCACTGGCGCAACGAAGGCATGGAACGTGAAAATCGCCGAGGTCGGGAATCCCGGCAGCACGATCAGCGGCTTGTCGCCGATCACGGCAAGGCACAACGGCTTGCCGGGCTTGAGCGCAACGCCGTGCACCAAAATGCCCGGTTTGCCGAGCCGCGATACGACACGGTGCGACAGGTCACCGGCGCCTTTCGAAGTCCCACCCGACAGCACGACCATGTCGCAGGCTTCAAGCGCCGCGCGCATCGCCAGCTCAAGCGCGAGTTCGTCGTCGGGAAATGCGCCGAACGGCACTGGATCGCCGCCCGCCTCTGTGATCGCTGCAGCGAGGATGGCGCCGTTGCTGTCATACACGCCAGCCGGCGGCAGCTGCTTGCCAAGTTCGACCAGTTCATCGCCGGTCGAAAGCACGGCAACGCGCGGACGGCGCACCACGTCGATCCTGGCCAGCCCGCACGCCGCGAGCATACCGATTTCGCGCGAGCCGAGCCGCGTGCTTTTGCGCAGCAGCGTTTCACCACGCGCGATATCGGATCCGGCGTAGGACACGAACTGTCCGCTGGCGGCGGCACGGCGCAAGTCGATGGCCGGCACCGCGCCTTCGATAAGCTCGGTGTGCTCGATCATCACCGCCGCGTCCGCGCCGCGGGGTATGACGCCGCCGGTCGCGATCGCGGTCGCGGTGCCTGGTTTTACCTCGACCGCCGGCTGCACTCCGCAGGCGATGACTTCGGCATTGAGATGGAGGCGCTTCGGCGCGTTGTCGCTGGCGCCGTGAGTATCGGACGCACGGACGGCGAAGCCATCGACATTCGAGCGGTCGAACGGCGGCGCGTCGACCGGCGCAACCACATCGTCCGAAAGCACCCGCGACAAAACGGCCGAGAGTGGCAATGTCTCGCCGCCGAGCGGCGAACGATCGACGCAGGCTTCAAAACGCCGCCGCGCCTCGTCGGCTGACACCACTTCGAGAAATTGCTCTTGTCGCGCCGCCCGGCGCACGGCGTCGAGAATTTCCGAGGCGGATTTTTCTGGTTGCGGGCTTATGGCCATGGATGAACGACGACCGGAGTTCCGGCGGCAAATCCCTCACTGTCGGCAGGAACAACAATCCAGCCGTCGCTGCGGGCGAGTGACGTCAACGACAGATAACCGGAGCCAAGCGGTTCCGCCATGCCTTCACCGCATCCGACAGGGACCAACTCGGTCAGTCCGATCGTCGCCGTGACTTTGCGCCTAAGCGGTAACGTAACCGACGCGTCTTCAACCGTTCCTCCCGCAAGCCTGGCCAAAAGCGGCCGCCCGATCAGGAGCCAGATCGCCAGCGCCGCATCGAGACGGCCCGGGATCAACAACACTGGCCGGCCACCGGCAAATCCAAACGTTGCAGTCTCGCCGGGAGAAACGGCGATGCCATGTGCCTCGACCCGGCCGAGCCGCGCCAGGGTATGAACCGCCGTATCGCGTTGCCCGCTACCGGTGCCCCCAACCGCCATGACTACATCGGGCCTGGTTTCAGTCAGCGCATCTTCGAAGGACTTTTTGTCTTCACGGGCATCGACCAGATGTCCCCCGGCTTTGATAGCCGCACGGGCGACAAAGCCGAGCGATGCGTCGATGATCGGCGAGCGCGAAGTGGCGGCGGATACGACCCGGACAAACGGCGTCCGCGTGCTTACCTTGGCAACGCCCGCGGCAGCCATGATTGCAACATCGATTGAGCCAACCGTCTTGCCAGCCTGTTGCCATGTCGCACCCGCGTTCGCATCGCCGCCCGCTGCCAGCACACCTTCGCCCGAAGCAATTGGCGCGACGGCTTCGGCACCCCCATTGCTGAAATTGACCGCATCGAACGGCACCATCGCGTCTGTCCCATCGGGCAACGGTCCGCCCATGTCGATCCGCTTGGAAGGTGCGACAATCGGCACCGGCGTATAGGAGCCAGCATCGGCAATCGCCGCGGCATTGACGGCGAAACCATCGCGCAGCGCTACCGGGGCCACCGGCAGGGACGACTGCACCACCACATCTTCCGCAAGCGTGTGACCAAACGCGGCCGAGACCGACGATGTTTGCGGTTTGACCGGATCGACGGATGTTTCGATCAGCGCAAGGATCGCGCGGAGCGACGTCAGCCGCGTAATGCGTTGCGTGGTGGAATCCGAACTCATCACCGCTATGATACGGACGATTGGCGGTTTCGACGACTCTCAAGCAATGGCCGCTTCGTTCAGGTCCTTTGCCCAACCGTATCAGCCATAGTCGCGCCGCGCCGTCCCAGCGGCTTTGGACGCCCAACCGTGGAGTCCCGCGCGGTTTGATGCTCAATCTCGGAATTGAGCTGGGCTCCAAGCAGCACGACGACCCACAATATCCAGAGCCAGAGCATTGTGCCGATCACGGCGCCCAACGAGCCGTAGGTGGCGTCGTAGTTGGCAAGACTGGAAAAATACCAGGACAACAGCGACGACGTCGCAAGAGCGACGACTGATGCAACGATGCTGCCGAAGCTGATCCACTGCCATTGCGGTTCCGTGCGGCTTGGTCCGAACCGATAAATAAAAGAAAGGCTTAAGATGGTCGCAAGCAATAGCGTCGGCCAGCGCGCCATACGCAAGATCAGTGCGGATAATCGATCCAGACCAAAATAATCCAGGAGATGCGGAAGAAGGATGATGCCTGTCAGCGCAAGCGTGAGGGCGGCGAGCGCCGCGAGCGTGAAGCCAAGAGAAATAAGAGTTAATCTAATAAATCCACGTTTTTCTTTTTCTTCGTAGATCACATTGAGCGCGTCGATAATGGCTTTCGTGCCTGCGTTCGCACTCCATAGAGCGATGCAAAATGCCACAATGAAATTGATGCTGAGTTTGGCGTCGCCTTTGGCGATCAACCGCGCAATCTGGTCCCGGATAATATCGATGGCGCCCTCGGGAAAGACTCCGGCAACGAGCGACAGTTGATCGCCGATCGAAGACGTCTTCGCGAACAGACCGTAGAGCGACACAAACCCTGCGAGCGCCGGGAACAGCGCCAGCAAGCCATAGAATACCACGCCGGCGGCGAGCGCGAGCAAGCGATTTTCGCCTATTTGCCGGTAAGTGCGCCAGAGAATGTCTTTCCAGCCAAGCCAGGATATCTGCCAGGGGGCCTCCGCGTGTCGGCCGCGGCCTTGTTCTGCGGCGCGAACTTGCTGGATGTGCAGGTTATCGCCCACGCCGGGCGAAGCATCCCGAACGCCCGGTCCGGAAGGGGCCCGCGGATTAGCTAAAAGAACGGCGACAAGCGCGGCCGCGCCAAGGTAAATCCAGTATTCGGCCGGAGAAACTGGCTGAGGTCGGACGTCTTTGTCTTCCCCCTCGTCGCGCCTGTTATGCCGACCTATGGAGAGAGCTTTCGGTAAAAGTCCCAACACTCGGCATCACCGGCCGGAATGAAAATCGCAGTTGATGGATCAATCCGGATGCGGGCTGTCCGTTCCGCTCGTTTGCCAGGTCAACCAGTTTGTAGGGGTAACCTCAGGGTCATTGCCGCGCATAGCCGTTCGGAAGAACGGCGTCGCTTCGCTCGCCTACGTCGCGGCAATCCCGATTCAATCGGCAAGGCATCGCCATGTGAATTGAGATGGCCGGGACAAGCCCGGCCATGACGGCTTTGCAGAAATTCGAAGGCATCTGAAATCGCGGAAGCCTTTGATTTACATACGAAATTTTTGCTCAAAATCGCCGCGCGTGTCTCCGAAACACACCGCGCAACCCCGCGATTTATTTGAACAAATCAAAACGCTTTGACATCGCGGTTTCGTTTTGAAAAATGGCACTCAATCTCGCTCACGTACAAGGACGTTATGCGGTCACTCCGCATGGCGGAGCGAGAGTTGGTTCCCGCGGGCGGCGGCTCGTCACCTCCGTACCCGGGCGACCTTGGCGTATACGCCCGGCCGGCACGATGACCGGTCTGCGGTCTAGGGACCGCTGCACTGCAGGACGGCCGGGAGCGGGTAACACCCGCTCCTCCCTAGTCCCGTCCCAGGAAGCGCGTAGCTGGGGTTGAGCTGTGGCGTTCGCTCGCTGCAGCAAGTGCCGTGGTGGGACGCCGAGAGGCGAGCGCGCAGCGCTCTGCGCGCGCCGCACCCCGCAAGGGTGCGGAGGTTGGATACGCGTCTCTCGGCGTTCCGCTTCCTTGCTTTCTTCCGTTCGTTCAGTTCTTGTGCTTGAAGCACGGATCGTGAGGATACCGGCATCCACCGCCGGCATTCTCTGACGAAGATCGGTGCGGAGAGCGAAAGTTTCGTGGCTTTATTTGATGCCGTGACGAAGACTCGGGTGCGGATCGCATCGCGAGAACGAGAACGTTTGCGCGCGGAGTTCACGAATGGACGTATACAACACACCTGTTTTGTCATGCCCCGCCAACGGGCGCGGCCCGAAGTGGCCGCCCCGATGACAGGCTCCGGCGGGGCATCCAGTAATCGCCGCGGCCATTCTGTTTTCGGAAGTGAAGAAGGAGCGGAAAGTGCTATGCCGCGCGAACGCGGTTGAAGAAAGTCGCGACCTTGGTTTCGAGATCTTGCGCCCGCGACGACAGCTTGGCGGTCCAGCTCGTAATGTCTCCCACGGCGGCTGCGCTGCGGGTGACGGCTTGCTCGACCGAGCCCACTTCGGTCGAGGCGCGGGCGGTGTAGCCGGCGGCGTTGTGCACGCTTTCGGCGATCGATCCGGTGGTCGCGCTCTGCTCCTGCACGGCGGAGGCAATGCTGGTCGATACGCCGGTCAATTCGTTGATGGCGCGCGCGATCGAGGAAATTTCCTCGACCGAGCGTTTGGTTGCCACCTGGATGGCGGCGACCTGCTGCGAGATATCTTCGGTGGCGCGCGAGGTCTGGTTGGCGAGTGTCTTCACCTCGGCGGCCACCACTGCAAAGCCCTTGCCGGCATCGCCGGCGCGGGCCGCTTCGATCGTGGCGTTGAGCGCCAGAAGATTGGTCTGCGCCGCGATCGCCGAAATCGTGCCGACCACCGAGCCGATGCGATCGGCGGCGGCGTCGAGCGACCGGATCACTTCCTGGGTGCGTTCCGCATCGGCCACGGCAGACTGCGCCATGCCCAGGCCATGGGTCGCCTGCTGGCCGATTTCCTGGATCGAGCTGGACAGTTCTTCGGTGGCGGCGACCGTGAGGTCGATACGCTGCGCGGTTTCAAACGACGCCGTGGATGCCGATGCCATTCGCTTTCGGGTGTCGTCAGCGACATCGTTCAATGTCGCGCAGCTTGCCGTCAGCGACAGCGAGGTTTGCTTGATCGCGTCGACGACTGCACCGATTGCGCCGTCAAAATCGCCAATCGCCGCGTCGATCGCACCCCGGCGCGTTGCCGTCGCCTGGTCGGCGGCTTCGCGATGCAGCGTCATGGCGTTCGACACGTCGAAGCTGATGACCTTGGCGACGACCGTGCTGTAGCCGGCGACCTTCGCCGAGGAAAAGCGATACTTGCGGGCGAGCGCCTTGAGCACGGCGCTGAGCACATAGTTTCCGCCGGTGCTGCGGATGCGCGCATCCATGCCAAGCGCCGCTTCCTGATGAACGGTGTGGCGGCAGGATTCCGCATAGTCACGATCGAGCTTGCCGCCGAGCAAGGCGCGAAAGTGCGACAGTTCCAGTTTTTTGAAGAATACTTCGTTCTGCGCCACCGCTGCACCGACTCGTGTCAACACACGAACCGCAACCGCAATCTCGTCAACGGCCTGTTCCAGATGCGGCTCGATCAACGGCCAGACTTCAGCAAGCGTGTCGCGCGAGCGGTCGTCGAGCCCGTACAGCGAAAGACGCGCCTCAAAGGCCTGCACAAGGTCGGTGGAGTGACATTGCTGAAAAATCTTGGGCCCGCTCCAATGCGCCGCATGGTCGGCCAAATTGGTTGCTCTTGCGTTAATGAACTGGTTACCAATCGGGACCGGCCACGCTTCATCAAGAAGCGTAATCGGGTTCGGTCCGGTCGAGAATTCGCTTCAAGGCGCCGAAATGCCGCTCGGCCGGCGTGAGCCCGGTGTAATAACGCGATCCGCCGATATCGCGCCTGGTCTTCTCGACCACCGCAGCCGGAAGCTGCTTGAGCGGCTGGCCGGTCCACATCGCATAGATTTGAACCTGCGCGGCGCGCTCGACATAGTAGAGCCGGTCATAGGCAGCGGCGATGGTATCGCCGAGCGCGGTGACGCCGTGATTGGCCATGAACAGAACGGTCTTATCCCCGATGACGCCGGCAAGGCGTTCGCCTTCCTCGGGCTCAAGCGCGGGACCGGTATATTGATCGTCATAGGCGATCTTGCCCATCAGTCCGACCTCGGTTTGGCCGATCTCCTTGATGCGCGGATCCTCCAGACGCGTGAGCGCGCTGGCAAACGGCATGTGGGTGTGAAACACCGCCCTGGCTTGCGGCAGCGCTTTGTGAATCGGCGCGTGGATGCAGTAGCAAGAACGCTCGACGTCGCCGGTGCCGTGCTTGACCTCGCCGTCGTCGATGCCGACCTCCATGAAAGTCGAAGCCGTCACTTCCGACCAATGGGTTCCGAACGGAATCTGATAATAGCAGTCGGTACGGCCCGGCACGGCGAAGGTCAGGTGATTGAAAATGCCTTCGCTGAAGCCGTGCATGTAGGCCAGCCGGTGTGCGGCCGCGAGATCGACGCGCGCCTGCCATTCTTCTGGGCTGTAATTCCTGCGATTGTCCGGCGCTATCCTAACGTCCATGGAAATCTCCCTCGCTTTGGGTGCGATGGTACTTCCATTTCAGTGGTCGGGAAACTGGCGCGCGTGTTCGAACGGAGTTCGAACCTTGTCTATCTGGCGCGGCCGTTCCAAAGTGGGAATGGCGCGCCCGAAGGGATTCGAACCTCTGACCTTTGCCTTCGGAGGGCAACGCTCTATCCAGCTGAGCTACGGGCGCGTGAGGAGTTGATAGCGAAACATGGCCGTTCCGGCAATGTCCCATGCTTGCCGCAAGGACGGCCCCCTTCTAAGTTTGGCGCAATTCCGGGACTTGGGACGCTAAGAGTGAACTTAGGACCTGAAGCGTGAACTCGGGACGTGGAGAGTGAGATGTCGCAGCTTGCCGAAAAGGTGGAACAACACCAGCCGAAAAGCGGCGTGATCAAGGACGCCGCGTTCAACTGGGAGGATCCGCTCGACCTCGAAGGCGAGCTCACGGAAGAAGAGCGCATGGTGCGCGATACCGCGCGCGATTATGCCCAGGAGAAATTGTTCCCTCGCATCCTCAAGGCGTTCCGCGACGAGAGCTACGATCCGGCCGTGCTCCGCGAAATGGGCGAGCTCGGGTTTCTTGGCGCGACGATACCCGAAGAATACGGCGGCGCCGGCCTCTCCTACACCGCCTACGGCCTGATTGCGCGCGAGGTCGAGCGCGTCGATTCCGGCTACCGCTCCGCCATGTCGGTGCAGTCATCGCTGGTGATGCACCCGATCTACAGCTACGGCAGCGAGGCGCAGAAGCGCAAATACTTGCCGAAGCTTGCGTCAGCCGAGTTGGTTGGCTGCTTCGGTCTGACTGAGCCCGACTACGGTTCCGATCCCGGCTCGATGGTGACGCGGGCCGAGAAAGTCGCCGGCGGCTTTTCGCTGACCGGCACCAAGATGTGGATCACCAACGCGCCGGTCGCCGACATCGCCGTGATCTGGGCCAAGCTCGAGGGCAAGATCCGCGGCTTCATCGTCGAGCGCGGCACCAAAGGATTTTCCACGCCGAAGATCGAAGGCAAGCTGTCGCTTCGCGCCTCCATCACCGGCGAGGTCGTGCTCGACGGCGCTGTGGTGCCGGAAGACAATCTGCTGCCGAATGTATCCGGGCTTGCCGGACCGTTCGGCTGTCTCAACATGGCGCGCACCGGCATCGCCTGGGGCGCGATGGGCGCCGCGGAATTCTGCTGGCACCGCGCCCGCGACTACGTGCTTGCCCGCAAGCAATTCGGCCGGCCGCTCGCCGCCAATCAGCTCATTCAGAAAAAACTCGCCGATATGCAAACCGAAATCGCGCTCGGCCTGCAGGGGCGCTGCGGCTGACGCGGATGATCGAGCAGGGCAAGGCGTCACCGCCGGTGATCTCGCTCTTGAAGCGCAACAATTGCGGCAAGGCGCTCGACATCGCGCGCATGGCCCGCGACATGCACGGCGGCAACGGCATCTCCGACGAATTCCATGTGATGCGCGTGTTGTGCAACCTCGAGACCGTCAACACCTACGAAGGTACGCACGACATCCACGCGCTGGTGCTCGGCCGCGCGCAGACCGGCATTCAAGCCTTCATGTGATCCGCTCGCCAGGCGACTGCGCCGGATCGCGGACAAGGAATGGCCTACGAATTTCTGCCGCTTGGCTTACAGCTACGCGGACCTCGCTCCGGCAATGTCGGAGAAGACCGCGCGCTGGCATCACGATGTGGTTCACGGCGGCTACCTCGCCGCGATCAACAACCTGCTCGCGCCCTATCCCGACATCGCCGCGCTCACCATCGAGCAGGTGCTGTCACACCCGGAACGCGTTCCTGATGCCATTCGCGATGAGGCGCGCTTTCAGGGCGGCGGCCACGCCAACCATCAATTCACCTGGAAAATCCTGGGCGCGAAACGCGGCACCAAGCCGTCACCGTCGCTTGGCGCAAAGATCGACGAAACCTTCGGCAGCTTCGGCGCTTTTATAACGGCATTCAAAACTGCCGCGCTGTCGCTCGACGGCGACGGCTGGATATTTCTTTCGCTCGCGGTGCCGCGCACACCGGCCATCGAAATCGTCGTCCGGCGCGGCAACGACAATGTGCTGGAAATCCGCAAGCCCGGCATTCTGCTCTGCGATCTTTGGGAGCACGCCTACCACGACGACCACCACGGCGATCGCGAGGCATGGCTCGACGCCTATCTGCAGGTCCTCGACTGGACGCAATGTTCGATCCGCTACGACTGCCTTGTTGCCGGCCAGCCGACGCCGTAAGTCCGGCTATTGCGCCAGCGACGAGATCGCGACGTTTACTGCGCCGTTGGCATTGGCGATCACCCGCAAGGTCTTGTCGTCATAAGCGATGCCGGTGAGGCGCAGATCGGTAATGGTGACGTTGCCGCTGACGCCGTTCGCCTGGCTGGCGAAATTGGTTACCGCGGCGGCCAGCCGCTTCTTCGCGTCGGCCGCAAATGGCTTGAGGTCAATCACCGCCTTGTCCGCCAATGTTTGTTGCAGATAGGGCGCCGCCGCCTGCGCGGCCGCGCCGAGAAGCCCGAACGCAGCCTGCGACTGCACATCGAGGGCGATATCGGTAAAGCGCAGGATTTGCTGATTCTGATCGAGCACCGGCTTGCCATAGACGTGCACCGTAGCGTCGGCGCCAAAGAAGCTGAACAGCCCGCGTTTCTTGACATTGACCAGAAGCGAGATCAGCAGCTCGATCGCCGGACGCGGCAATCGCCGATTGCTTGATGATAACTGCGAATGATCCGCTGCCGTCTTCGGGGAATGTCTTGCCGCCGATCTGCGCTTGCAGCAGCCGGCTCACTTCGGTGAACGGAATGTCGATCGGCACCGCGATATTGACGTTGCCTTCGCTCGCCTGTTGAACCAAATCGAGTTGCTGCGGGAACGGACAATTGGGCTTGGTCTCGTTCGGCACGATACGGGTTTCCGCCTGCACGCCGACCAGAAGCGTCACCGCATTGGCGTCGATCCTCGGCTGCGCGGCAATGGCGCGCGTCGGCCGCACTTCGAGCCACAAATTCGGCATGCCCTGACCGGCCGCGCCGAGCGAAATGGCGCGGCAGAGTTTTGCCCATTCGGTGCGTGCGGCGTTCTCGATAAACGGATCGTTGCGCAGCCGCGTTTCAAGCGCGTTGGTCTGATCGCGGACGAGCCCATCGAGCACCGGCTTGACCTGATTGCCGACACTGAGCTTGAGGCCGGCGATCGGCAACACCACGTCCACCACGTTGACCTGGACCGCCAGGTTCGGGCGCGAGCCGCCAGTTGGACGAAATCGTCGGCCGCGACGTCGTCGTCACGCTGCCCTGGATATCGGTTTTCTGATCGAAGGCCTTACCGGCCAGGCTCTGTACCTGCTGGCCGACACTGCCGCCGAGCAGATTACCGACCGCATTGCCAACGGCGCTGACGCCGCTGCCGGCTGCGCCAGTCAGCGTGCCGAGCGCCTCGAATGTACCGGTGAGCGGCGTAGTGACCGTGAGCACGCCCGGCTGCCCCGTCACGTTAAGCGGCCCGCGCGCCATGGTGAAATTGAGTTGTGCGTCGGACATGACTTTCGAGAGCGGATTTTGCGGCTTGCCGGAGAGGTTGTGCGGTGCATGCGCATCGAGCGCCTCACGGATCGCGCTAAGCGCCACGGCAGCGGGCGCCAATACAACCGACGTGCCGGTCAGCGGCTGCAACGGCGGCATCGCGACCAATGCAGGCCGATCCTGTTGCAGTGCCGGCGTTGCCGGCCACAGCAAATTCAATAGCAGCAACGCGCCGATAAATGACCCGGCAACAATGCAGCGCCAAGAAGGATCGTTCGAAGATTCATCGCCCCGGCATCTGGCTAAAAGCCGGTCTGATACTACATGCACGGAAGCACAGCGCAGAGCGCCATATGAGGGACCAAATGTCGCCGGTATCGCTGCTCCTCAACCTGCTTTGGATCATTTTCGGCGGCCTCTATATGGCGGTCGGCTGGCTGATCGCCGCGGTGATCATGGCGATCACCATTATCGGCATCCCGTGGGCACGGGCGGCGTTCAATATCGCCTCCTACACCATGCTACCGTTTGGCCGGAAAGCCGTTTCGCGCGCCGAGCATCTCGGCGGCCACGACGTCGGCACCGGGCCTTTCGGATTGCTCGGCAACATCATCTGGTTCGTGCTGGCAGGCTGGTGGCTGGCGCTCGGCCATTTGATCACGGCCATCCTGCTCGCTGTCACGATCGTCGGCATCCCGTTCGCCTGGGTGCATCTCAAGCTCGCCGGCATCTCGCTGTGGCCGATCGGCAAGATGATCGTGGATGCCGACGATACGCCATTGCGCTATTCACGCCCGCAGTAACGCATCTTCACTTCCCCCAACCTTAAAGGAATGCCCGATGCCGTTTTCGATGTCGCAAACCTCGTTGCCCACCTTCGAGATTACACTCAATGCCTTGTCCGGCGTTCTGGAAAAGGCCCAAGCCTTTGCCAAAGCCAAGAAGATCGACGACGCGGTTTTTCTGCGTTCGCGGCTCGCGCCGGACATGTTCGATCTCGCGCGCCAGGTCCAGGTCGCAACCGACGGTGCAAAACGAGGATCAGCGCGGCTCGCCGGCGTCGACGCTCCAGTTTTCGAAGACAACGAAACAACCTTGGCACAGTTGCGCGAGCGCATCGCCAAAACCGTTGCGTTCCTGAAAACGCTCGACTCCAAAAAAATCGATGCAGCCGGCGACAAGGAAATCGTGTTTCCGTTAGGGCCTGAGAAGAAAGGCCACATGAAGGGCGACGACTATCTCAACCACTTCGTGCTGCCGAATTTCTATTTCCATTGCACCGCCGCTTACGCAATTCTGCGTCATCTTGGCGTCGAGGTTGGCAAGCAGGATTTCCTCGGACAGATTCCGATCAAGGTCGTGTAGATCGGCCGGAGCGACAAGCGCAGAGGGACTGACTCATGTGCCGCAACATCCGCACCTTGTTTAATTTCGAGCCGCCGGCAACGGAGGAGGAAATCCAAGCCTCCGCGCTTCAGTTTGTCCGCAAACTCAGCGGCTTTACCCGGCCATCGCAGGTCAACGAGGCCGCGTTCAATCGCGCCGTCGATGAGGTGGCAGTCGCCGCGCGGCGGCTGTTGAACGCGCTCGAAACGGCGAGCCCGGCCAAAGACCGCGAGCAGGAAGCAGAGAAGGCGCGCGCCCGCGCTCGCGAGCGGTTTGCCTAAGAGCGCGATTACACCTTGATAATATGGGCACGGAGTGGCGTTATCCGCTCGGCTTCGAATAATTATCGCAAGGCGCTACTCGGCCTTGATCCCGGCGGCCTTGATGATCGGCCACCATTTTTCGGTTTCCGACCGATAATAAGTTGCAAGCGCTTCCGGCGTTTGCTGCTCGCGCGGCACAATCTCCTGGCCGACGTCTGCGAGCCGCTTGCGCACCACAGGATCGGCAAGCGCGTCCATGCTGGCGGCATTCAGTCTGGCGACAATATCCTTGGGCGTGCCTTTCGGCACCCACAGCGAATGCCAGGGAGTCAGGTGCAGGCCCGGCAGGCCAGCCTCGTCAACCGTTGGCACGTCAGGCGCGATCGCAGCACGTTTGTTGGCGGTCACCGCATAGCCTTTGATATCGCCGCTGCGGATTTGCGGCACCGCGTCCGACGGCTGGTCGAACAACAAATCAAGTCGGCCGGCCAATAGATCCTGCATCGCCGGCGCGAGGCCACGATAAGGCACGACCTGGATCTGCGCGCCGGTTTGCTGTTGCAGCAGGTAACCGGCAACCTGATCGGTGCCGCCGGCACTGCCGAGCAGAACGGCGTTGGCATCGGCTTTCAGCCAGGCGATCAGCTCTTTGAGATTGTTGGCTGGAATGTCGGTCTTGGAGACCAGCAGCAACGGCGTTTGCGTGAGCCAGATTACCGGATCGAAATCCCGGAACACATCGTACGGCACTTTGTAGATGACCGGCGTGACGACATGGGTGGACCACGTCGCGAGATCGAGCGTGTAGCCATCCGCTGCGGCGCGCGCGACACGCCCTGCCGCGATCGTTCCGCCCGCGCCGGTAACGTTCTCGATCACGACCGCCTGTCCAAGCGAGCGGCCCATGCGATCAGCGATGACTCGCGCAATGGTATCGGTCGGACCGCCCGCGGCGAATGGGACGATCATGGTGATCGGACGCGACGGAAAGTCTTGCGCCGACACGGGCATGTCGTCTGCAAAAATGGCCCCTGCAAAAATCGCTATGCTTGCAAGCGCCGCGTGTATGACTTTATTCATGAGCATGGCCTGAATCCCGGCCTAGGAACCGGCAGAACTGTGTAGCCTGCCTCGGGTCAAAGCGGAATGCGCCTTTGGGCCACAAGGCTGTGAGCACTTAGCAAGAGTTCCTCACAGCCGGGGCTCGTTCCAGGCATGACAGTTGGAGCTTAGCTGGTGGACCCGGAATTCATCCGCGACCTGTTTGTGCAGTTTGGTCCGGTCACGGTGCGCAGGATGTTCAGTGGCGCCGGTATCTTTCGCGACGGGCTGATGTTCGGGCTCATCGTCCGCGACGTGATTTATCTGAAGGCCGACGACATCAGCATCGCCGACTTCGAGCGCGAAGGCTGTACGCCGTTCACCTACACACGCGGCAAGGCAGTCTGGCCGGCCAAGCCAGCATGCCCTGCCGTACTGGCGCGTGCCGGAGCGCCTCTATGACGACCCCGATGAGCTTGCGGAATGGGCACGGCGGGCGTTTGAAGCCGCGGAGCGGAAAAGGCTCAAGCCCCGCGGGCGGGCCAAGCGGAACCCGTCAAAGCCGCCTGCCCGTTAATGACGGAATAAAGAACGCGCTGGCGGTTGGCCCGCGAATATCCTACATAACAGACTTTCCCCACACAGGAGCACGCATGGCCACGCGCCAAATGAAAATGCCGGTAAAGGACGATTCCGCGCCAGAAATGGAAGCGGTGATGTCGCAAAGCAAGCGGCCGGAGCGCGGCCGGTATTTGCTGCAAGTCGACCGGCAGACCAAGGGCTCCTACACGACGGTGGATGCCGCACAAACAGCGGCTCTGGTGATCAAGAACGCTTATCCGATCGTTCAGGTGTCGGTGTATGACAGCGTCGACAACTCGCACACGATGATCGAAGCGACGGCCAAGGCATCATAAACGCCTAGGGTCGGGTTTCTCCGGCGATCACATCGCCGATCCACGCCGCAAGTGTGTCGAGCACCCCACCCAGAACCTCGGCATCCTTGCGCCCGCTTCGCGCCGGAACGTGAAACGAGTGATCGGCGTCTTCAAAGAGCTTCAGCGTAGCGAGCCTTCCCAGTTTTTTACAAACCGGCTTAAGCTCATTTAGTTCGGCCAGCGTGTCGCGCGTGCCTTGCAGGAACAACATCGGAATTTTTATCTCGAATAGATGCTTGGCCCGGTCGCTCGACGGGCGACCGGCCGGATGCAAGGGGAAGCCGAGGAAAGCGAGCCCTGCGCACGGCAACGGCGCCAAGGCTTGAGCCTGAGAAGTCATCCGCCCACCAAACGATTTTCCGCCGGCAATCAGCGGCAGTTTGGGCTTGAGCCGCGTTGCGGCGTCCACCGCCGCACGAACTGTCGCGTGCGCCATTGCCGGCGTATCAGGTCGTTTCGATCCGCGCTCCATATAAGGAAACTGATAACGGAGCGTGGCAATCCCGCGCGCGCCAAGGCCTTCGGCCACGGCGGCCATGAACGGATGATTCATCCCGGCGCCGGCGCCGTGCGCCAGCACGTAGCAAGCCCGCGCGCGCGGCGGCATCGTCAGGATGCCGGAGACGCGGATGCCGCTTTCGCCGCTAATCGTCAATGTCTTGTCGGAGGGTACGGACATCCTAGGTGGCCTGACTTTCAGAAATCCAAATATAGACTGCGTCCTAAAGAGGAGCCTCAATGCCTTCCTCGATCTGAATCGCGATGCTGGCCTCTTCCAGGTCAAGCTCGCGCTCGATGCGGCGTCGGGCCTCGTCGGTAATCTGCCCTTCCTGCAGCAGCCGATAAATGTATGCGCGTTCGGCTGCGATCAAATCGCTCCGCAGTTCGCACGCTATGGCTTCCGAGTCATCGGCCGCAAGCCCATCGGAGCCGGTTCTTGGCAGGCGTCCGCTGCGATAATCCTGACGGGCGCGCAGAACCGCGTGAACGTCGGGTGAAATCTGGCCGCTGTCGACAAGCTGCTTGAGCCGCGCATGGGCGATGTTCAGCGCCTCGGCGCGGGCGGCAAGTTCGGCCTTGCGCTCACGTTCATGCTCCTTCGCCGCATCGCGGCCAAGACCGAGCCAGCGAACAACCAACGGCAGCGCGACGCCTTGGCCGATCAGGGTAATGACGATCACCGCAAAGGTGACGAACAAAATCAGATCCCGGGCGGGAAACGGCGAGCCTGTTACAGTCGTCAGCGGTACGGCGAGCGCCGCGGCAAGCGACACGACACCGCGGACGCCAACGAAACCAAGAAAGAAAGTCCATTGCCATGGCGGCGCCGGATCGCGCCGGCGTAGTGACCGGCTAAGGCGGCGCGGCAAATACACTGCAGGAAACATCCAGACAAACCGCGTCACCAACACGACCACTATCGTGACAAGCGCAGCAATCAGGAGATCGTACAGCAGATTGCCGTTCATCCGATCGAGCAAAGTGCGCGTCTGCATCCCGGTGATCAGGAATATCAGGCCCTCAAGCAAATAGATCAGAAAGTCCCAAAAGAAGATGCCCTGGAGCCGGGTCGCGGCGGGAATGAGCAGCGGACCGTTCCAGCTCACGTAGAGACCGGCCGCAACCGTCGCCAGCACGCCCGAACCCCCGAGCTGTTGCGGCAGCAGAAATGCGGCGTAGGGCGTCAGGAGTGAAAGCGTGATCTCGACGCGCGGATCGCGCGCCCAGCGCCGCAACCTCAGACTGGCCCAGCCGATACCGATGCCGTAGGCGATTTCGCCGACAACAATGAGTGCGAAAACGCCGGCGGCCTGGTCGAAGGAGAACAGTCCCGTGCTGACCGCTGCGACAGCGAAGCGATAAAGGATCAAGGCCGTGGCATCGTTGGCGAGACCCTCACCTTCAAGGACGACGACAAGGCGGCGTGGCAGCCCAAGCCGGCGGACAATGGCCAACGGCGCTACGGCGTCGGGAGGCGCGACGATAGCGCCCAGCACGAATCCGACCGCAAGCGGCAACCCGATCAACCAATGAACGGCCGCAGCGACCGCGCAGGTCGTAAACACCACACAGCCGAAAGCGAGCAACGTGATGGAGCGAAGATTGAAGCGAAACTCGCGCCAGCTCATGGCGACGCCCGCCGAATAGATCAGCGGCGGCAATATGCCGAGCAAAACGAGTTCCGGCGCCAGCTCAATGCGCGGCAAGCCGGGAATGACGGCAAGGGCAATGCCGGCGACGACGAGGAGAATCGACGGCGCAGTGCGCAATCGCCGTGCGACGATGGCCACCACGACCAGGACGGCAAGAAGCCCAAGGAATGTCTGGATCGTCGCCGCCATTCCGACAGGATGCCGGGTCTTCAGGCGCGGTCAAGCGGGCTCGTTCGCAGAACCGCCTAGTGCCGAAGAAATTAAGGCTGTCCGGGCCGAATCGGAGTGACCGCGCTCTTATCGCGGTTCAACCACGTGACCGACAGATAAGCGCCGACCCACGAGCCCAGCGCGGCGAACACGACGTAAACCGGATTGCCGGTGTAATTGATCACCGCAAACGCCGAGAGCAGATACCAGACCGCGCTCCAGTTCGCGGCGCGAAAGCGGTGCCGCGCTGTGACGGCTGCTGTGAAGAACACATAGACGGCATCGGTAACAATCGTCGCGCCGAATACGGCGGCTGCAATAAAAGGATTGAGCGGCAAGCTCATAAAAGTACCGATTTGCATCTGATGTCTCCGTGCAGATCGCTCAGCCGGCGCTAGCGTCGGCGCGCCTGCTTCGCCCTTAGAGCCTTACGTATATGTTCAACCAGGCGTTTATGAAATTCTGACGCTTTGGTCTTGAACGGAACCTCGAAACGCGAGGTCGCACTCTCGCTGAGCATGAGATTGTATGGGGCGCCTTTGGTATCGCCGGAAATGCGGAAGTCGGTTCGATAACAGACAATCGGCTTTCCTTTGGCGAAGGCGTAACCGCATTCCCAGGCTGTTCCACTATCAGGGTCGGGCCCGTCCATGCATGCGATAACCATGTCGGCCCAATCGAGGGCTTCCACGTCCATCTGGAAAATGGCCTTCGCCGTTTTTCGGCGGGGCTCATGCTCTTGCGGCAGCCAGACCTCAAAGCCATGGCCTTCGAGAAACCGCGCCAGCGCTGCGTTGAAGTTCTGCTCCGCGACCGTAAATAGCGGACCGGCCAAATAAATTTTCGCCCTGCCGCCCGCAGCCATCCTACGAACTCATGCGGTCTTTGGCCGATGCAAGCCGCCCCTCAGCTTTGACATGCTGTGCAGCCGCAGCCAAACCGAACCGCGGCATGTTCACATAGACGCACTCGCTCTTCCCCGGCTCAATGCGATAGGTCTCATGCCAGATGCCAACGGACCCGTCGGTCCCAACCGCGCGGTTGAAGGCGGCCCAGGCCGGGAAGTGCACACCCGACCTGTCATGGGCATAGGCAAGCAATTTGTCGAAGCTCTGCCAGTATTGCTGGACGAGGACAATCCGGCCCGACAGGTAACTGCGGTGGAACAGCAACCCCGCTTCCGGCTTGTTTGAAAGCTCCGAGAGCATGCGCGGCATTGCCATCACGACCGGCAGCCACTGCCGGACCGCGAGAAGCTTGTTGAAGCGCATCCCAATCAAAAACAGGATCACCGGCTCGTCGACCCGGGCGGCATAGCGATCGGCAAAGATTTCCGTCATGGCACTATCCTCTTCAGTGACCCGGCGTAGCCACGGTTGCGATAATCGCGCTCAGCGCTGTCAATTCCAATGCATCAGCCGCGCCCGGAACGCCAGGAGCGCCGCCTCACAAAAAACTCCGCGGATCGACATCGATACGGCAAAACGCGATTTTCCGGGAGCCATTCCGCTCCGGATGAGTTGAGGTGGCCGCACCTATGGATTCGTCATGCCCGGGCTTGACCCGGCCATCCATGTCTTTGTATCCGCAGCGGCGTAAGCCCGTGGATACTTGGTCCAAGGCCGGGCAAGATAGAGCATAAAGTCGCCCACGTAAGGACAGACGATGGCCCGCGAAAGCAAAAAGACTAAAACCGAAACGTCGCCAAAGGCCGACACCGCAACCAAAAAAGACACCGCTGCAAAGGTGGAGGACGCGGCAGCTAAAGACGCCCCCAAAAAGTCCACCAAGGAGGCAGCCAAAGATGCACCCAAGTCCGATGGAGCCGAACCGGCTACCGCTGCACCTTCCAGCTATAGCCGGGGCGAAGGCCAGAAACCGGTCACCGCAGCCTACAAGGAAAACTGGAACGCGATCTTCGGGAAGAAGAAGAGAAGGCGATAATTCGCACAGTTTCAGTTGAAGATTTTCCGTCTGCCATCACAAAAATCGCAGGATGGATCGAGCAGAAAACCCAGTATGGCGCCACAGACAGAAGCGATGGGTCTCGTTTCACTCAACCCATCCTACACATCTACAAAAAGCTCTGCGGATCGACGTCGACATCGAGCTTAATCGAGCCGTGCTTCTTCGGCGCGGCCGCAAGCCATTCGCGCAAATATACTGAAAGATCGAAAGCGCGCGGTGCCTTGATCAGAACCGCCAGCGGTAGCGGCCACGCACCAGCGCCAGCGGCGCTTCGGCGGGACCGAGTACGCGCACATCGTCGCTTTGCGGCGCGGCGCGCGCCAGCGCCCGCGCATGGCCCTGGGTGTCGTTCTTGTCAGGCCCGGAGACGACGATCGAGGCGAGACGGCCGAACGGCGGATATTGCGTCTTCTCGCGCATCTCGATCTCGGCGGAGTAGAACGCCTCGCGATCCTGCGCGACCAGTGCGCGCATCACCGGATGCTCGGGCTGGTGGGTCTGCAGCAACCCGATGCCAGTGCCGGCTTCGCGGCCGGCGCGGCCGACCACCTGATGCAGAAGCTGAAAGGTGCGCTCGGCGGCGCGCGGATCGCCATTGCTCAAGCCAAGATCGCCGTCAACGATGCCGACCAGATTGAGCATCGGGAAATGGTGACCCTTGGCGACAAGCTGGGTACCGATGACGATATCGAAGCGGCCAGCGGCAATGTCGGCGAATTCCTCGCGCATGCGCTCAACCGAGGTAACCAGATCGCTGGACAAAACCAGCACGCGGGCATCCGGAAACAGCTCGCGCACCTCTTCCTCAAGACGCTCGACGCCCGGACCGATGGCGACAAAGGAATTCTCGGCATTGCATTTCGGGCAATGCACAGGATGCGGCATGGCGAAACCGCAATGGTGACAGACCAGCGATTTGCGGAAGCGGTGATCGACCAGCCATGCGTCGCAGTTCGGGCAGGAAAAGCGAAAGCCGCAAGCACGGCACAAGGTCAGAGGTGCGTAGCCGCGGCGATTGAGAAACAACAGCGCCTGCTCGCGGCGTTCGATGGTGTTTTTGACCGCTTCGGCGAGCACCGGCGAGATGAAACGGCCGCGCCGCGGCGGCGCCTGCCGCAGATCGACCGCTTCGACCGACGGCAGACGCTGGCCGCCGAAACGCTCCGGCAACGAAATGCGCTGGTAACGGCCGCGCCGGGCATTGACCTCGGTCTCCAGCGACGGCGTCGCCGACGACAGCACCACCGGGATTTTTGCGATATGGGCGCGCACCACCGCCATGTCGCGGGCGTGATAGTGCACGCCTTCTTCCTGCTTGTACGCCGGGTCATGTTCCTCATCGACCACGATCAGGCCGAGATCGGCATAAGGCAGAAACAGCGCCGAGCGCGCGCCGACCACAACCGACACCTCGCCGTCGAGCAACCGCGCGCCAAGTGCGGGCGCGCTTGCGCGGCGACAATTCCGAATGCCACTCGGCCGGCCGCACACCGAACCGCGCCGCGAAGCGGTCAAGGAATTGCGCGGTGAGTGCGATCTCCGGCATCAGGATCAGGCTTTGCAGGCCGCGGCGGATCATCTCGGCCACCGCTTCGAAATAAACTTCCGTCTTGCCAGAGCCAGTGACGCCGTCGAGCAGCGTGGCCGAATATCCGCCTTTGGCAACCGCAGCCTGCAGCGCCGCAGCGCCGGCGCTTTGCGCCGCTGTGAGTTCGGGCTGCAGGAAATCGGGATCAGGCTTTTCGGCAATAGGTTCGGGCGGCAGCACGACGGTCTCAATCGTGCCTTCGTCGATCAATCCGTCGATCACGCCGGCGCTGACCCCGGCTTCCCGCGCCGCTTCGCCCTTCGCGCGTACCATGCCGTCGGCGAACAATTCGAGCACGCGATGGCGCGCGGGAGTCATGCGGGACGGCGGCGCACCCGCGAGCCGCACGCCGACGCGTTCACGCTCGGCGCCGAGATGCTCGCCCATGCGCAGACACATGCGCAGCACCATGCCGCGCGAGCTCACGGTGTAGTTTGCTACCCAGTCGACAAGGCTGCGTAGCTCCGGCCGCAGCGGCGGCAGTTCGAGTTTTTGCTCGATGTCCTTGAGACGGTTGTCGAGCCGCGGATTGGGTTTCGGATTTTCCGCCCACACCACGGCAGTGGTCTCGCGCGCCCCGAGCGGCACGGAAACGATATCGCCCGGCGCGAGATCGAGTTCCGCCGGCACCGTGTAGGAGTAGGCCTGGTCGATCGCGACCGGCACAAGAACATCGACAACGCGTCTGGGCATAGGGCGAATGTGGTCCGATTCCGGGCGGTTTAGGAAGGGGAAAGGCCGCTCGCCTATCCTCCCGTCATTCCCGTGAAAGCGGGCATCTAGTAACGCGGCAGAAGCATTAAAGTTTGGGTCCCCGCTTGCGCGGAGACGAATGGCAAATGGCTGAAAAAACAGACCTTCCCGACTTCGTGACGCCGAAAGTGGCGGCCGAGATCGAAGGCTGGCTGCGCCATCTTAGCGCTGAACGCCGCATGTCGCCCAAAACGGTCGAGGCTTACCGGCGCGACGTATTGCAATTTCTGGAGTTTCTTGCCGAACATCTCGGCGGCGCCCCGTCGTTGCGGGACCTTGCCGCTCTGGCGCCGGCAGACGTGCGTGCTTTCATGGCGGCACGGCGCAATTGTGGCATCGGCAGTAGATCGCTCATGAGGATACTTGCCGGCACTCGCGCTTTCGCGCGCTTCCTGGAGCGCAATGGCAAGGGCAAAGTCGGCGCACTCGCCGCGGTACGCGCGCCGAAAGTCGCCAAGACTTTGCCGCGGCCGCTGACAGCCAGCAATGCCAAACAGATGGCCGATCCGGATATCGCCGCCGGCGACGGCCGCGAACCGTGGATCCACGCCCGCGATGCCGCGGTGCTGGCGCTGCTCTACGGCTCAGGATTGCGAATTTCAGAAGCGCTCGGATTGAAACGCGCCGATTTCAGCGCCGACAACGCCCTCACCGTAATCGGCAAGGGCCGCAAGCAGCGCATGGTGCCGGTGCTGCCGCAGGTGCAGAACCTGATCGACGCCTACGTCGCGCTTTGCCCCTATGACCTGCCGTTCGATGGTTCGTTATTCGTCGGCGCCAAAGGTGGCGCCCTCTCCCCGCGCATTGTCCAGTTGGCGATGGCGCGCCTACGGGGCGCGCTCGGCCTGCCCGAAACAGCAACACCGCACGCGCTGCGGCATTCGTTCGCCACGCATCTGTTGGCACGCGGCGGCGACATCCGCTCGATCCAGGAATTGCTCGGCCATGCCTCGCTGGCAACGACGCAGATCTACACCGAAGTAGACGCCGAGCGGCTGATCGAAGCCTACCGTAGCGCACACCCGCGCGCTTAATCTCCGCTCATTCCCGCGAACACGGGAATCCAGCATACTGTGCAGATATCTGGTTCCTCGCTTGCGCGGGGACGAGCGGAATG
This sequence comes from uncultured Alphaproteobacteria bacterium, assembly GCA_963742215.1. Lineage (GTDB taxonomy): Bacteria > Pseudomonadota > Alphaproteobacteria > Rhizobiales > Xanthobacteraceae > BOG-931. Next base: position 661,232 of record CAVULJ010000016.1, on the reverse strand, counting down.
CGAATTCATCGTGCGAGATCAAAAGAGGGGCCATCATGTCGGAAGTTTCAGAGGCTATCGAGAAAGCCCAAGAGGGCGAGCACGGTGAATTTTTCAACAAGCGCATCGCGCTGGTGATCGCAATCCTGGCGCTGTGCCTGGCGTTCTCGGAAACGCTGGGCAAGGGTGCGCAGAACGAAGCCAACACGAAGAATATCGAAGCGTCCGATCTGTGGGCGTTTTTCCAGGCCAAGGACATTCGCCGGACGACGCTCAATGTCGCGGCTGATCAGACAAAGCTGCTGGCCGCCGGCTTGGCCGATCCAGCCGCCAAGGCCGCGATCGATAAACAGCTCGAAACCTGGCACAAGACCGCCGAGCGGTACGAATCTGATCCCCAAGCGGGTAACGGCCGCAAGGAGCTTGAGGAAAAAGCAAAAGACGCCGAAGCAGAGCGCGATCTGTCGCTGGCAAAATATCACCACCACGAGCTGGCATCGGCCGCATTCCAGGTCGGCATCGTGCTGGCCTCGGCGGCCGTGATCACCGGAATGGTGTCGCTGGTCTGGTTCGGCGGCGTGCTCGGCTTGATTGGCCTCGCAATCATGGCGCTCGGCGTTTTTGCGCCGCACGCGGTGCCGTTCATCGCGAGTTTGTAGTCGTCATTGCCGAAGCCTAGCGTAGCCATCCGTCGACTTAGCTGCAAGCTTCGCTCGGATTGCTATCGATCGCTACAGCTCCTCGCAACGACGGTTAAAGCGTTTCTACCGCGGATGCCGGCGCAAGAATGCTCTACCGCTACCGGAACGATGCCGGCGATCAACGGCGGCGTGCCGCCGACGCGCACTTCCCCTGCGGTCGGATCGGCCAGAAACTCAATGTCCTTCACGCTGCGCCTCAATTCATCGAAGACGGCCACGCCGCCTTTGATAAGGGCTTGGCCATAGCGCGTGGGTTCGACACCCCGCGGTGTTCGATCCAGCAACGGCACTCCGAGCGTGTGCTCCATGCCGGCGATGGCTTTGGAAACGACTGGTTGCGAAATCGCCAGCTGGGACGCCGCTTTCGACATGCTGCGTTGTTCAGCAACGACAAGGAAGACGCTAAGGTCGCGGAGGCTCAGACGACGCCCGATCCGCTCATGAGCCTTCATAAGAAAATTATCCCATAGCTATTTATCTATCGGGAAAGAGAATAATCGAACTTCTTGTCTATCGCAAAGCCGGTTACGGCAATCGTCAGCGGGCCCCCGCGGGATGTATCGGCAGCAGGACAGGAGAAGTGTGATGAGGGCGATAATCGGACTGGTGATGGCTTTAGCAGCGCTGGTCTCAGCGGGGGTGGCACAGGCGATCGCCGCCGACTATCCGACAAGGCCCGTGAAGATCGTGGTGCCATTCCCGCCCGGCGGCGCTGTCGACATCATTGCCAGAATTGTCGCGCAGCATCTGTCAGAAGGCATGGGCAGTCAGTTTTACGTCGAAAATCTCCCCGGCGCCGGCGGTGATGTCGGCACCGTTGCTGTGGCCGGCGCTCCGCCGGATGGCTACACGATGATCTTCGTGGCTCCAGACATCGTCGTGTCGCCTCTCGTCAAGACCAAGGCAGCCTTCGATCCGATCAAGAGCTTCGCGCCGGTAAGCCTGGTGGCAACCGCGCAAGAGACCATCACGGTCAATCCGTCTGTGCCCGCAAAGACAATGCAGGATTTACTTGCGGTCCTGAAAGCCGCGCCAAAAAAGTATGCAATGGCCACGCCCGGCTACGGGACGATGGGCGATCTGGAAGGGGTGAGGCTTTTTGCCCTGTCGTACGGTCTCGATGTCGTTCATGTACCATTCCAGGGCATGGCGCCGGCCGTGACCTCAACCGTAGGCGGACACACGGCCATCCTGTTCGCGCCGGTCGCTCTTGTTGCTCCCAGCATCAAAGACGGATCGCTGCGCCCACTTTGCTGTCGAAGGCGAGCGGCGCTCATCGATGCTGCCGGATGTTCCGACGCTCCGCGAAGCCGGCATACCCAATCATGAAAGCCAGTTTGCCACCGGCATTCTGGCGCCCGCGAACACCCCCAAAGACATCATTGACTTACTGCAACAGCAGATCGTCCGTATCGTTGCCATGCCCGATGTAAAAGAGCGCCTTGCGACGCTTGGCTTCGATCCTGTAGCCAGCACACCCGACGCGTTCACCACGTGGATCAAGGCCGAAACTGCGAAATGGGCCCCCGTCGTTCGCGACGCCAACGTCAAAGTTGATTGATACTGGGGTAGCCATCATGCTTCGTAACGACCCGTCGCATTGATCGCGCGCTTGTCGACCGCCAGTGCGGCTTCTTTCAAAGCTTCGCTGAGCGTGGGATGAGCGTGGCAAGTGCGCGCGATATCTTCCGACGATGCGCCAAACTCCATTGCAATGGCAGCCTCGGCGATCATGGTCTCGGCGTCGGGGCCGAGAATGTGCACGCCGAGCACGCGATCGGTCTTGGCGTCGGCGAGGATTTTGACGAAACCCTCGGTCGCCAGATTGGCGCGGGCGCGGGCATTGGCGCTGAACGGAAATTTGCCGACGTTGTAAGTGACACCCGCAGCCTTTAGCTCTTCCTCGGTTTTGCCGACCGAAGCGATTTCTGGGCTGGTGTAAACGACGTTCGGGATAACGTCATAGTTTACGTGACCGGCTTTCCCCGCGAGCAACTCGGCGACTGCGACGCCTTCCTCCTCGCCCTTGTGTGCCAGCATCGGGCCGGCGATCACGTCACCGATGGCGTAAATGCCGGCAACATTGCTGTGGAAATGCTCGTCGACGATGACCCGGCCGCGATTGTCCTTTTTGACGCCGGCGGCTTCGAGCCCCAAACCCTCGGTGTACGGCACGCGACCGATTGCGACCAGCACGACATCGGCCTCAAGCGTCTCAGCTGCGCCACCCGCGGCCGGTTCGACTTTGACCTTGAGCGCCGCCCCGGTGTTGTCGATAGCAGTGACCTTGGACGACAGTTTGAAAGCCAATCCCTGCTTCTGCAGCATGCGGTGGAACTGGTTTGCGATATCACGATCGAGGCCGGGCAGGATGTGATCGAGAAATTCGACGATCATGACCTCGGCACCGAGGCGGCGCCACACCGAGCCAAGCTCGAGCCCGATGATGCCGGCGCCAACGATTAATAGCTTCTTCGGCACTGCGGACAGTTCGAGCGCGCCGGTCGAAGAGACAACGCGCTTCTCGTCAATCTCGATGCCAGGGAGCCTCGCCACGTCGGAACCGGTGGCGATGACAATATTTTTGGTTTCCAGCGTCTGCGTTTTGCCGTCGGCTGCTTTCACTTCGACTTTGCCGGGCGCCGCGATATGGCCAATGCCTTGAAAGGTGTCGATCTTATTTTTTTTGAAAAGATACGCGACGCCTTTGACGTTACTGTCGACATTCTGCAGCCGGTATTTATGCAGCGCCGGAAGATCCATGCTTGGCTTGCCGGTCATGATCCCCATTTGCGCGAAGCCGTCCTCGGCCTCTTCATAGAGCTCCGAAGCGTGCAACATCGCTTTCGATGGAATGCATCCGACATTGAGGCAAGTGCCGCCGAAGGTCGCATTCTTCTCAACGACGGCGGTCTTTATGACCGAGCTGTGCCGCACGGATGGCGCAGACATAACCGCCGGGGCCGCTACCGATTACGATGAGATCGTAGGCCATGACGCAAAACCCTCTTCTGCGTCATGCCCGGCCAAAATTCTAAGCCATTTGCCGGGCATCCACGCCTTTATTACCGAACAAAGCCGTGGATAGCCGGGACAAGCCCGGACATGACGACGTGAAATTACAAATCCAGCACCAGACGCGCCGGCTCTTCCAGACACTCTTTGACGCGAACCAGGAACGTCACCGCCTCGCGGCCATCGACAATGCGATGGTCGTAGGACAAAGCGAGATACATCATCGGCCGCACCTCGACTTTGCCACCGACCACCATCGGCCGATCCTGGATCTTGTGCATGCCAAGGATGCCCGATTGTGGCGCATTGAGGATCGGCGTCGACATCAGCGAACCGTAGACGCCACCGTTGGTGATCGTGAAGGTGCCGCCCTGCATATCGTCGATCTTGAGCGAGCCGTCGCGGGCGCGGCGGCCGAAATCGGCGATGCTCTTCTCGATTTCTGCCAGCGATTTGGTGTCGCAATCGCGCACCACCGGCACGACCAGGCCGCGCTCGGTGCCGACAGCAATGCCGAGGTGATAGTAATTCTTGTAGATGATGTCGGCGCCGTCGATCTCGGCGTTGACGGCCGGAATCTCCTTCAGCGCCTGCACACAGGCGCGCACGAAGAAACCCATAAAGCCAAGCTTGGTGCCGTGCTTCTTCTCGAACAGGTCGCGGTACTGGGTGCGCAGCGCCATCACGTGGCTCATGTCGACCTCGTTGAAGGTCGTGAGCATGGCCGCGGTATTCTGTGCATCCTTCAGGCGCCGGGCGATGGTCGCCCGCAGGCGCGTCATCTTCACCCGCTCCTCACGGGCTGCATCGTCGGCCGGCGACGGTGCACGCACCTGCACGGCTGCGGCCGGCTGGGCGACCGGCGTCGGCTGCGCGGCGGCGCGTTCAATCGCGGCCAGCATGTCGCCCTTGGTAACGCGGCCATCCTTGCCGGTGCCGGGCACGGTGCCCGGGTCGGTGCCGGTTTCGGTGGCGATTCTCCGCACCGACGGCGCCTGCGGCGTGTCGGGCGCTTTCGTCGGCGCGGTGCAGGCTTCGCGCGCCGGCTTAGTCGGGCTTGGCGTCGGGCTGGCGTCGATCGCCTTGGCCGTCTCGGTTTTGCTGATCGGCGGCCGGCCGGCACTGCACCCGGGCCTTCCTTGATCTGGCCAAGCAGCGCACCGACAGCGACGGTATCGCCGTCCTTAGCTTCGATGTCGCCCAGAACGCCGGCTGCCGGCGCCGGCACCTCGATTGTCACCTTGTCGGTCTCGAGCTCGACCAGCGGCTCGTCGACAGCGACCGCATCGCCGGGCTTCTTGAACCACTTGCCGATGGTTGCCTCGGTGACGGATTCACCGAGTGTGGGCACGCGAATTTCAGCCATGTGGCATCCTCTTAGTCGCCGGGCATAGCCGTTCAAAGAACGGCGTCGCTTCGCTCGCCTATGCCCCGGCCATCCACGCCTTTGTTGCAGTCACACCGTCAAGACGTGGATGCCCGGCAAAATAGTCTTAGATTTTGGCCGGGCATGACGGCGACCGATTTATCCCAGCGCGTCTTCCAGAAGCTGTTTGAGCTGGTTGAGGTGAGTCGACATCTGCCCGACCGCGGTCGAGGCTGAAGCCGGCCGGCCTGCGTAACGTGCCCGGCGGGTTTTTGCTCCGATCTGGTTGAGCACCCATTCGAGGAAAATATCGACGAATACCCAGGCGCCCATGTTGCGGGGCTCTTCCTGGCACCAGACGATTTCGGCGTCCTTGAAACGCGTGAGCTCGATCATCAATGCCTTGGTCGGGAACGGATAGAGCTGCTCGATCCGCAGCAGATAGATGTCGTCGAGGCCGCGCTTCTCGCGTTCGTCGTAAAGATCGTAATAGACCTTGCCGGTAGCAGATCACGACGCGCCGGATCTTGTCGTCGGCGACGAGCTTGATCTTCTCGTCAGGTAGCATCTGCGCGTCGTCCCACAACAGCCGGTGGAACGTCGTGTTCGGTCCCATCTCGTCGAGCCGCGACACCGCGCGCTTGTGGCGCAGAAGCGATTTCGGCGTCATCAAGATCAGCGGCTTGCGAAAGTCGCGATTAAGCTGACGGCGCAGGATGTGGAAGTAATTTGCCGGCGTCGTGCAATTGGCGACCTGCATGTTGTCTTCGGCGCACATCTGCAAAAAGCGCTCAAGCCGTGCGGAGGAGTGCTCCGGCCCCTGCCCTTCGTAACCATGCGGCAGCAGACAAACGAGCCCGGACATGCGCAGCCACTTGCGCTCGCCCGACGAGATGAATTGGTCGAACAGAACCTGCGCGCCGTTGGCGAAATCGCCAAACTGCGCTTCCCAAAGCGTCAGCGCATTTGGTTCGGACAACGAGTAGCCGTACTCGAAGCCAAGCACAGCCTCTTCCGACAGCATCGAGTTGATGACTTCGTAGCGCGCCGCGCCGTCGCCAAGATGATTGAACGGCGTGTAGCGGCGGTCGGTCTCCTGGTCGTGCAGCACCGAATGGCGCTGCGAGAAGGTGCCGCGCTCCGAATCCTGGCCCGAGAGCCGCACCGGGTGACCATCGAGCATCAACGAGCAGAACGCCAGCGCCTCGCCGGTCGACCAATCGATATTGGCGCCGGTCTCGATCGATTTGCGGCGGTTTTCGATAAAGCGGCTGAGCGTCTTGTGGAGATGGAAATCCTTCGGCAGCGTAGTGATCTTCTCGCCGATCTCTTTCAGTTTCGCAATTTCTACGCCAGTATTGCCGCGGCGCGGATCGTCGCTGTCACCGGCGCGATGGAAACCGGCCCAGCGGCCGTCGAGCCAATCGGCCTTGTTGGCGCGATAGCTTTGCGCCGCCTCAAGCTCGACATCGAGCCGTTGGCGCCAATCCGCTTTCATTTTCTCGACTTCGCCAGAGGTGACGACGCCTTCGCCGATCAGCTTGTCACCGTAGATTTCCAGCGTGCCCGGATGCGAGGCGATCGCCTTGTACATCAGAGGCTGGGTGAAAAACGGCTCGTCGCCCTCGTTATGGCCGTGGCGGCGATAGCAGAACATGTCGATGACGACCGGCTTCTGAAATTTCTGCCGGAACTCGGTAGCGATCTTGCAGGCGAACACGACCGCTTCCGGATCGTCACCGTTGACGTGGAAGATCGGCGCCTCGATCATTTTGGCGACATCGGACGGATACGGTGACGATCGCGAATAGCGCGGATTGGTCGTGAATCCGATCTGGTTGTTGACGATGAAATGCACCGAGCCGCCAGTGCGGTGACCGCGCAAGCCGGACAACCCGAAGCACTCCGCAATCACGCCCTGGCCGGCGAACGATGCATCGCCGTGAATGAGCAGCGGCATCACCATGGTGCGGTCCTCGGGCGTGGCCCCGAGCTGATCCTGCTTGGCGCGCACTTTACCGAGCACCACGGGATCGACGATTTCAAGATGCGACGGATTGGCGGTGAGCGACAGGTGCACTTTGTTCTGATCGAACTCGCGATCGGACGAGGCGCCGAGATGGTACTTCACGTCGCCGGAGCCTTCGACGTCGTTGGGCGTCGATGAGCCGCCCCTGAACTCGTGGAAGATGGCGCGCTGCGGCTTACCCATCACCTGAGCCAGCATATTGAGCCGGCCACGATGCGGCATGCCGATGATGATCTCACGCACTCCAAGTGCGCCACCGCGCTTGATGATCTGTTCCATCGCCGGGATCATCAACTCGCCGCCGTCGAGACCGAAACGCTTGGTGCCGGTGAATTTCAGGTCACAGAATTTCTCGAAGCCTTCGGCTTCGACGAGCTTGTTGAGGATTGCGCGCTTGCCCTCGCGGGTAAAGGAAATCTCCTTGTCCGGCCCTTCAATGCGCTCCTGAATCCAGCTCTTCTGCGCGCCGTTCGAGATGTGCAGGAACTCGACGCCGAGCGTCTGACAATAGGTCCGCCGCAGGATGGTGACGATCTGGCGGATGGTGCCAAATTCGAGGCCGAGAACCTTGTCGAGGAAAATCGGACGGTCAAGGTCGGCGTCGTTGAACCCGTAGGTGCGCGGATCGAGTTCCTCCTCGTTCTTCTGCGGTTCGAGCCCAAGCGGATCGAGATTGGCGTGGAAGTGGCCCCGTGCGCGATAGGCGCGGATCAGCATCAGCGCACGTACTGAATCGCGGGTAGCGCGCTCCACCTCGGCGGAAGAGATATCGACGCCGCGGCTCTGCGCTTGTGCCTTGACCTTGACGCCGAGTGTTTCGGTCCAATTGCCGTCAAGCGCGGCTACGAGATCGCCGCCCGGCAACGGCGGCCAATCGGGCCGCCCCCATGAGGGGCCGCGCGCGTTGCGCTCAACGTCGACAGAATTGTCCTTCAGGCTCTGGAAAAATGTCTGCCACTCGGCGTCGACCGATTTCGGATCGGCCTCGTAGCGAGCGTAAAGATCGTCGATGTAGTCGGCATTGCCGCCATACAGGAATGAGGTGAGTGCGAAGGCGGCGTTGGCGTCCTGACGGGACATAGCGAAATTCCTAAACCGGCGCCCGGCAAGACCGGACGAGTGGGCGGGGAACGACGTGCAAAGGGCTCAGCCGAACGATGGCGAAGCAACGCGAATCATGCCCGGCCCGGCGCTGGGAGTTCCCATTGTACCCTATTTATGAGCCCGATGCGGCAGACAAAAGACGATAGAAATGAATCAAGATTTCCATATTTCGGCAAGGGTATGACCGAGCCGTGCGGGCGACGGAGACACCTTGATCCCGGCCGATTCCATCGCGGAAATCTTTGAATTCTGCACCGCCTTTGCCGCCGGCGATGATCGCGCCGGCATGGCCCATGCGCCGCCCAGGCGGAGCCGTGCGGCCCGCAATAAAGCCAACCATCGGTTTCTTGCGGCCGCGCTTAGCCTCGTCCTTGAGAAATTGCGCCGCGTCCTCCTCCGAGGAGCCGCCGATCTCGCCGATCATGACGATCGCTTTCGTGGGCTCATCGGCGAGGAACATTTCCAGCATCTCGATGAAGTCGGTGCCTTTGACCGGATCGCCGCCGATGCCGACCGCAGTGGTCTGGCCAAAACCTTCCTGTGTAGTCTGAAACACCGCCTCATAGGTCAGCGTGCCGGACCGCGACACGATACCGACCTTGCCCGGCTTGAAAATGTTTCCCGGCATGATGCCGATCTTGCACTCACCCGCCGTCATCACACCCGGACAGTTCGGGCCAATCAGCCGCGACTTCGACCCGGACAACGACCGCTTCACCTTCACCATGTCGGCGACGGGAATGCCCTCGGTGATGCAGACGATCAGCGGAATTTCAGCGTCGATCGCTTCGCAGATCGCGTCAGCAGCACCGGGCGGCGGCACATAAATAACGCTGGCGTCGCAGCCAGTCTTCTCGCGCGCTTCGGATACCGTGTCGAAAACCGGAAGTCCGAGATGCGTCGAACCACCTTTACCTGGCGACGTACCGCCGACCATTTTCGTTCCGTAGGCAATCGCCTGCTCGGAATGGAAAGTGCCGTTCTTGCCGGTGAAGCCCTGGCAGATGACCTTGGTGTCTTTACCGATGAGGATGGACATCAGGCTGCCCCCTTCACGGCTTTGACAATCTTCTGCGCCGCATCGTCGAGATTGTCGCCCGACGTCACGTTGAGATTCGATTTGGCGATGATCTCCTTGCCGAGCGCGACGTTGGTGCCTTCGAGCCGCACCACCAGCGGTACGCGCAAACCGACTTCTTTCACCGCGGCAACCACGCCTTCGGCGATCACATCGCACTTCATGATGCCGCCGAAGATGTTGACGAGAATGCCCTTCACGTTCGGATCGGAGGTGATGATCTTGAACGCTGCGGCGACCTTCTCTTTGGTGGCGCTGCCGCCGACGTCGAGGAAGTTCGCCGGCGCCATGCCGTAAAGCTTGATGATGTCCATGGTCGCCATGGCAAGGCCGGCGCCGTTGACCATGCAGCCGATAGTGCCGTCGAGCGCGACGTAATTGAGATCGTAGCGCGAGGCTTCGATCTCTTTCGCGTCTTCCTCGGTGACATCGCGCAGCGCGACGATATCGGGATGACGATAGAGCGCGTTGTCGTCGAAGCCGATCTTGGCATCGAGGCAGATCAGGTCGCCGGATTTCGTGACGACCAGCGGATTGATTTCGAGCTGGCTCATATCCTTGGCAAGAAACGCCTGATAGAGCTTCGGCAACACCGCCTCGGCTTGTTTAGCGACGGCGCCTTTCAGGCCCAGCGTTTGGGCAACGTGATGCGCATGGTGCGGCATGAAGCCTGTCGCCGGATCGACCGAGAAGCTTGTGATCTTGTCCGGATGCGTGTGCGCGACTTCCTCGATGTCCATACCGCCTTCGGTGGATGCGACGAAGGCGACGCGCGAGGTGGCGCGGTCGACCAGCGCGGAAAGATAATATTCGCGGTCGATCGCGGAGCCTTCTTCGATGTAAAGGCGGCGTACTTCCTTGCCATGCGGTCCGGTCTGATGTGTCACCAATGTCGAGCCGAGCAATCGCGTGGCTTCTTTCTTCACGTCATCGATTGACTTGACCACTTTCACGCCGCCGGCTTTGCCGCGGCCGCCAGCGTGGATTTGCGCCTTGACGACCCAGACTGGTCCGCCGAGTTCATTGGCGGCTTTCTCGGCCTCGTCGACGCTGAAAGCCGGAATGCCGCGCGGCACCGGCACACCGAATTCGCGCAGCAGAGCCTTTGCTTGGTATTCGTGGATATTCATCTGGTCTCCTCGGGTCATTGTCCGCGACGCGGCAATCCAGAACCGAATCTATCGATCACACACGCATTCGCTATTTCGATCTGCGGTGAATACTGGATGCCCCGCTTTCGCGGCGCGTTAAGCTGTGATTAAAAATTATTTGCCCAGGTCCGGCGCGATCTTTTTGCAGGCCTCGACTAGACCCTCCACCGAGGCAACCGATTTCTCGAACATACCTCGCTCGGCGCCATTGAACTCGATTTCCACGATACGTTCGACACCCTTGGCGCCGATCACCACCGGCACGCCGACATAGAGATCCTTGATACCGTATTCGCCATTCAGCCACGCGGCCGCAGGCAGCACGCGTTTCTTGTCGCGCAAATAGCTTTCCGCCATCGCGATCGCCGACGCGGCGGGTGCGTAGAATGCCGAGCCGGTGCGGAGCAAACTGACGATCTCGCCACCGCCATTGCGGGTGCGGTCGACGATTTCGTCGAGCCGTGTCTGCGTGGTCCAACCCATCTTAATCAGGTCGGGCAGCGGAATACCGGCCACAGTCGAATAACGGACCAGCGGCACCATAGTGTCGCCGTGACCGCCGAGCACGAAGGCGGTGACATCCTCGACAGAAACGTTGAATTCGTCGGCAAGGAAGTAACGGAAGCGCGACGAGTTCGAGCACGCCGGCCATGCCGACGACCATGTTCTTCGGCAGCCCGCAGCACTTTTGCAGCGCCCAGACCATGGCGTCGAGTGGATTGGTGATGCAGATGATGAAGGCGTTTGGAGCGTATTTCTTGATGCCCGAACCGACCTGCTCCATCACCTTCAGGTTGATGCCAAGCAGATCATCGCGGCTCATACCCGGCTTGCGCGGAACGCCCGCGGTGACGATGCATACCGAAGCCCCTTCGAGGCCTTCGTAGGAATTGGTGCCTGTGAATTTTGCATCAAAGCCGTCCACCGGCGATGACTGGACGAGATCGAGCGATTTGCCCTGGGGAACGCCCTCGGCAATGTCGAACATCATGACGTCGCCAAGCTCTTTGAGGCCGATGAGGTGAGCGAGCGTACCGCCGATCTGACCAGAGCCGATCAATGCAATCTTGTTTCGCGCCATCTGACAAAAATCCTTGAATTTGGATTGACAAAGGAAGGCCGGCTGTCGCGGTCATTAGCCCTTTCGGATGACGCGTTCAAGTCGCCTGCGGCGCAGCCAAAACCCCACAATCCGAGCGCCATTGCGGCCTGCTTTCCGAGCAGCGGCAGCTAACGTCCCCATCAGGTCTCGACGATGCCGGTCGAGGCCCCGCTGGCCTGCCCATGCGCGGCGCCATGGGGCCGCGCGAGATAGGCTTGCGACCGCATTTCAATGAGGCGCGACGCCGTGCGTTTGAATTCCTGCGCCTCGTATCCCTCGTCAGACTGATACAGCGCGTCCGGTTCGGCGGTAGCCGAGGCGATCAGCTTCACGTTGAGGTCGTAAAAGGTATCGATCAAAATGATGAAGCGCTTCGCGGCATTGCGATTATCGAATTTCATCACTGGAATATGGTCGAGAATGACCGTGTGATATTCATGCCCGATGCGGAGATAGTCTGCGGCGGCGAGCGGCTGTTCGCACAGATCATGAAATGTGAAACGCGCCACGCCCATGAAGGCGCGCGGCACGCGTACACTCCGTCCCTTGAGCGGTAAATCCTGCGCCGCTCCGGCATGTCCACCGGTGAGCCGCTGCCAGGCGTCGTCCAGCGCGGCATCCGCCGTCTTGTCGGCAGGGACGTACCAAACCGACTTGCCGGCGAGTTTCTCGAGGCGGAAATCGGTGCGTGCATCAAGCCGCGCGGTATCCATGTGCTCTTCAAGCATCTGGATGAACGGCACAAACAAGGCGCGGTTGAGTCCGTCTTTGTAGAGATCATTCGGCGCAACATTGGACGTAGCGACGACCACAACGCCGCGCTCGAACAATCGAGCAAACAACCTGCCGAGGATCATAGCATCGGCAATGTCGGTGACATGAAATTCGTCGAAGCAAAGCAGCCAGGCTTCCTCGATGAGTTGCTCGGCGACCAGATGAATCGGATCGTCGCCGGCGTGCGCGCCAAGCTTCATCTCTTGGCGAAGGTTATAGATGCGCTCGTGCACATCGAGCATGAATTCGTGAAAATGCGCGCGGCGCTTGCGTACGACCGGACTGGCCTCAAAAAACAAGTCCATCAGCATCGTCTTGCCGCGCCCGACGTCGCCGTAGATGTAGAGACCCTTGATATTCTGGCCATCATTCTTGCGGTTGCCGAATAACCAGCCAAGCGACGATGATTTTCGCGCCAGCCGATATTCGACAATACGGGACTCAAGATGCGCCAGCTTCGCGACGACGGCGCGCTGCGCCTCGTCATCGCCGATCCGTCCCGCGGCAACGCCGGCGGCATATTGCGCTGTGACGGAGCTCGGCATTTCTGAATTAACCGTTGTGGGCGAAACGTGGCGGGACGCCGTGAATGCGCGATTGTGGTGTCGTTAAACGGTCGCGAACAGTTTACAAGCCATGCGTATACGGAATGTAGGCATGCTGCTCAATGCTTCGCCTTGTCAAAATTCTGCACCGCACGACATGATTGTTTGATTCGGCGCAGAAGCGAAAATGCTCAAAGCGCTAGCTACACTTCGCGGGGGAGATGGCCTGGAGGTCTTATTGACGATGTCTGAGACAAGACAGTCAGGAGATCTTTGGAATGCAGGACGTTCTCCCCGAAAGCGGCGTAATCCGCAAATTATGGATCGGCGAAGGGGCAAAGTACCGCGACCATATGTTGCGGCTTGATCCGGAAAGCCGAAACAGCCGATTTGCCGGCGGCGTATCGGACGAGTTTATCGGCAAATATGTCGACCTGTCGAGCGCACTGGACGCCGTCGTTTACGGATTTTTTCTTGACGGGATCATGCGCGGCGCCGGTGAGTTGCGTCCGCTGGGCGCACGCTTTCCGCGCCAAGCCGAAGCCGCGATCAGCATCGAAAAGCGATGGCAAAGTCATGGCGTCGGTTCTGCGCTGCTCCGTCACATATTGCTGGCCGCGCGCAATCGCAGCTTCCGGTTATTGCATATGGCCTGCCTCGCGGAGAACCAACGCATGCAGCAGCTTGCGCGCAAGTTCGACGCCGAACTCTCATTCGATTTCGGCAATGTGGTCGGCGAGGTTGAATCGTCGCGGCCGACCGCGTTGTCGCTAATGCGCGAGATGATGACGGACAGCCACGGCTTCGCCACCGCGATGCTGGATTTGCAGACTCGTATGATCAGGCCGACCTGAGCGCCCGCTCGGCAAGCGGATAGTCGGCCTCGACGATATAAGGGCCGCCGCCGACCGACGAGCGCGACGAGAACAATACAAACCGCGAGACCTGAAAAGGCGCGGAACGATAATGGCCGCGGGCACCGAGATAATCGGCAACTTCCCAGCTGGAAGTGTCGCGCAGCCGCGCCAACGTGACATGCGGGGTGTATTTGCGGCCCTCGGGCTCAAGCCCGATCCGCTGTAACAGCCGCTCGTGCTCCGCCTGCAACTCCATCAGCGGCGCGATCGGCGCCACGGACGCGACCAGCGCGCGCGGCTTTCGGCCGCCAAACGAGGTCAGCTCATCGAGGCGCAATTCGAATGCGCCACGATGCACGCGTCCCAGTACGCCGGCGATTTCATGCGCCAGCGCATCGTCGATATCGCCGATAAAACGCAGCGTGAGGTGATAGTTCTCGGGATCGATCCAGCGTGCGCCCGGCAAGCCACCACGCATTATCGACAGCGATTGTGCGACCGATGGCGGGATTTCGAGACCGGTGAACAAGCGAGGCATAATCAACTCCGGCTCGTATGAGGCGAATCACCCGCCCCTGACAATGCGGCGATCACATGACGCTTGCAAAACTCAAGAGCTTGCAAGACTCAAGACCTGTGTTGGGCCTGAACGCCGGCAATCAGTTCCTGCACTTTTGGCAAAATGCGCCCAACAATGATGCCGACGCCTGCGGCGTTGGGATGCAACCCGTCGTGCTGTGTCAGCTTCGGGTCGGCAGCAACGCCGTCAAGAAAAAACGGATAAAGCGGCACGCCATATTTCGCGGCAAGATCGGGATAGATGGGTTCGAATTCTTGAACGTAATCGGGACCGAGATTCGGCGCAGCGCGCATGCCGCAGAGCAGGACGGCAATATGCCGCTGAGTCAGCCGGCTCAGGATTGTATCCAGCGCCTTGCGCGTGACATCGGGATTGATCCCCCGCAGCATGTCGTTTGCGCCAAGCTCAAGGATCACCGCGTCGGTGCCGTCCGGCACCGACCAGTCCAGCCGCGCCAGTCCGTCTGAGGCAGTATCGCCAGAAACCCCGGCGTTTTGGACTTCAGCCGCCACGCCTTTCGCCGTCAGCGCCGCCTGTAATTGCGGCACAAAACCGTCGTTGTCCGGCAGACCATAACCGGCGGTCAGAGAATCCCCGAGTGCGACCACCTTGATCGGAGTTTGGGCAAAAGCAGGCGGTATTGTTGTTTCTCCAATCAGACTAAATGCTCCTGCAACCAGGATTTGGATCAGGGCGAATCGCCACCCATATGATCGAGCAGCAAAGCGCAGGCCCGCCGTCATCATGAACGACATTTCCATTCATCCTTCCGCCGGTGACATCGTCGCGTTGCGCGGCGTCGATCTCTCGCTCGGCCGCGGCGCCGCCCGCGTCCATATCCTGCGCCAGATCGACCTCAATATAGGACGCGGCGAAGCCGTCGCACTGCTGGGGCCGTCCGGCTCCGGCAAATCGACGCTGCTAATGGTGATGACCGGGTTGGAGCGGCCCGACACCGGAACGGTGATGGTGGCGGGGCAGGATCTCCGCATACTCGATGAGGACAGCCTGGCGCGTTTTCGCGGCAAAAATGTCGGCATCGTTTTCCAAGCCTTCCATCTGATTCCGACTATGACCGCGCTTGAGAACGTCGCGGTGCCGCTCGAATTCGCCGGCGAGCGCGATGCGCTTGCACGCGCCGAGCAAGAGCTTGCTGCCGTCGGCCTCGCAAAACGATCTGCATCATTACCCGGCGGAACTGTCCGGCGGCGAACAGCAGCGTGTCGCGCTCGCCCGCGCGCTCGCGCCCAACCCCGCCATCCTTGTTGCCGACGAGCCGACCGGCAATCTCGACGAAGCAACGGGACACGAGATCATCGAGCTGCTGTTCCGCGGTCATCGCGAGCGCGGCACTACGCTGGTGCTGGTCACTCACGACACCGATCTTGCTGCGCGTTGCGATCGCGTGCTGCATTTGCACTCTGGCCAGATCGATCGTCAAACGTCATCCGCCGAGGCGATAACGCGATGACGGCGCTTGCGGATACCGGCATCGTATCGCGCAATAACGCCGCAAGCGGAGGGACGGCGCAACTTGCGCTGCGCTATGCATGGCGCGAGCTGCGCGGTGGACTGCGCGGCTTCGGCGTTTTCATCGTCTGCATCGCGCTTGGTGTCTTTGCGATTGCCGGTGTCGGTTCGGTCGCGGCGAGCCTCGCTGACGGCATTGGCAGCGCCGGCCAGCTCTTGCTCGGCGGCGATCTTTCCTTTTCGCTGATTCAGCGTGAAGCAACGGAAGCCGAGCGCGAGCTTCATGGACGCACACGGCACCGTCTCGGTGATTTCGCTGACGCGAGCCATGGCGCGCACCAGCGATGGCCGCTCCACGCTGGTCGAGGTCAAGGCTGTCGACAGCGCTTATCCGCTGTTCGGGTCAGTGGTGACCGACCCGCAACTCCCGCTCGACAAACTGTTCGCGCAGAACAACAGCGCTTTCGGCGCGGCGGTTGACCCCGCGCTGCTGACGCGGCTCGATCTGAAAGTCGGCGACCGCATTACAATCGGCAACGCCACAATTGAGTTGCGCGCGGCCCTGACCGGCGAGCCGGATAAGTTGACGGGCGGAATCGGACTTGGGCCGCGTTTGCTGATCAGCGATGCGGCGTTGCAGGCAAGCGGGCTCATTCAGCCCGGAAGCCTGGTGCGACGAGTGTACCGGCTGCGTTTGCCAGACAGCGGCACGAGCGATCGCGCGGTCACGACCGTTGAAAAAGAAGCACAAACGACGTTTCCAGACGCGGGCTGGGAAGTCCGGACCCGCAGCAAAGCGACACCTCAGCTTGAGCGTAACGTCGAACGCTTCACGCAATTTTTAACCCTGGTCGGCCTGACGACGCTGCTGGTCGGGGGCGTCGGCGTCGCCAATGCAGTCAGCGCACATCTCGCAAGAAAACGCGATGCAATCGCGACTATGAAAGCGCTAGGCGCGACCGGAGGCAGCGTGTTCGCGATCTATTGCGCGCAGATGCTGCTGGTGGCGCTGTTTGCGGCCGTCATCGGCGCGGCGCTTGGGGCATTGCTGCCGTATATCGTGAGCTGGGCATTCGGCGCGATCATCCCGTTTCCGGTCGCGCCATCGCTGCATCCCGGTGTGCTGGCGCTGTCGGTGTTCTATGGGTTGCTGACCGCGCTCGCCTTCGCGCTGTGGCCGCTCGGACGGGCGCACGATATTTCGGTCTCGATGCTGTTCCGCGACCAGATCGCAGCCGAACGGCATTGGCCGCGAAAACGTTACGTTCTCGCCACCGTCGTCATCGCGGCGATCCTCGCTGCGCTTGCAGTCCAGACAACCTACGACCACCGCATCGCGGCGATCTTTATTGCCGCCGCGGTCGGCGTGTTCGTGCTGCTGCGCCTCGTCGCGATTCTGACAGTGTGGATTGCACGGCGCCTGCCGCGCCAAGGCTCGACGATATTGCGGCTGGCTATCGCCAATATCCATCGGCCGGGATCGCTGACACCGACCGTGATCCTTTCGCTCGGTCTTGGGCTCGCCCTGCTGATGACGGTGATCGAGATCGACGGCAACCTCAATCGCGAGTTCACCGCGGCGCTGCCGGAGAAAGCACCGTCGTTCTTCTTTCTCGACATTCCGGCAACGGACGCCAGCCGCTTCGATGTTTTCGTGCATGACCGTGCGCCCGCCTCCATGCTGGACCGCGTACCGATGCTGCGCGGCCGTATCGTCGCGGCGAATGGCATCAGGGCCGAAGACCTGAAAGCCGCACCTGGATCGCGCTGGGTGTTACAGGGCGACCGCGGCATCACCTTCTCATCGACAGTGCCGGCCGGCTCGCGGATCGTCGCCGGCAACTGGTGGGGACCTGATTATTCCGGCGAACCGCTGGTTTCGCTCGAAAGCAAAACCGCGGAAGATCTCAACCTGAAGATCGGCGAGCCGATCACAGTGAACGTGCTCGGCCGCAACGTGAACGCCAAAATCGCCAATCTCCGCGCCGTCGATTGGGAAAATCTCGGCATCAATTTTGTGCTGGTGTTCTCGCCCGGCACCTTCAGCGGCGCACCGCACAGCGACATTGCAACGCTTACGTTTGCCGACGGCGGCAACAATGCCGAGGAAACCGCCATCATCAAAGCGCTTGGAGACGCATTTCCGAACGTTACTGCGGTGCGGGTCAAGGACACGCTCGATACACTCGACGGCATCATCAATAAGCTGGTGCTCGCGCTCGGCGGCGCGAGTTCGATCACACTGATCGCCGCAGCGTTCGTCCTAGGCGGCGCGCTCGCGGCCAGCCAGCGCTTTCGCATCTACGATGCCGTCGTGTTGAAGACATTCGGCGCAACGCGCGCGCGGCTGCTTGCCGCTTACGCGCTTGAATATCTTTTCATTGGCCTGATCAGCGTCGTGTTCGGGGTCGCCATGGGCTCGATTGCCGCCGCCCTGATCGTGACCCGGGTGATGGAGTTTCCGTTCACCTGGGTAGCCGGCCAAGCAGGCGCTGCGGCATTTACGGCGCTGGCCGTTACCGTGGTATTTGGGCTTGCCGGCACCTTTACCGCGCTGGGCCGTAAACCAGCGGAGGTCTTGAGGAATCTCTGACCGGTAACCAAGGAATCCCCGATTTGTAACCTAGGTGAACGATTAGTAACCCCGCCAAATATGGCGTCGCACCCATCTGGCGCGCCCAGTCCTTTCACACTAAATTCGAGCTACGTGAATTCGGCGTTCGCCGAACGCCAATGCCCGGAAACGTCCGGGACAACCCAGGGGTAACTTCCATGTCCGACTTCGATCGGAATTACGCGACCGCACGGGCCGGCTATCGCACGGACCAGGTCACGACCGACGCGGGCCTGCGCGCTTACATGATCCGCGTCTACAATTACATGGCTTCCGGCGTAGCGCTGACCGGCGTCGTGTCTTGGCTCACTTATCAAGCTGCCGGCGGCGACGCTATCCAGGTCTCCGGTGGGCGGATCAGCGGATTGACCGCCTTCGGGCAGGCGATCTTCGGCGGCCCGCTTACGATCGTGCTGGCGCTTGGCACGCTCGGCTTGGTGTTCTTCATGAGCTACCGCATCAATCGGCTCTCGGTGGGAACCGCGCTGTCGCTGTTCTTCATCTACGCGGGGCTGCTCGGACTGATGCTCTCGTCGATGTTTCTCTCCTATACCGGCACATCGATCACGCGCGTGTTCTTCATCTCGGCGGCGACGTTCGGATCGCTGAGTCTCTACGGTTACACCACGAAGCGCGATCTGGGTCCGGTCGGCTCGTTCCTGATCATGGGTCTGATCGGTATCGTCATCGCGAGTCTGGTCAATATCTTCTTGGCCTCGAACGGCCTTAGCTGGATGATTTCGGTCATCGGCGTGCTGGTGTTCGCCGGCCTCACGGCCTGGGACACGCAGCGCATCAAGGAGATGTATAGCGTGAATGACGACGGCACGATCGCCGGCCGCAAGGCGGTGATGGGCGCGCTGTCGCTCTATCTCGACTTCATCAACCTGTTCATCATGCTGCTGCGGATTTTCGGCGACCGCCGCTAATATCTGCGCAACCCTGCTAAACGAAACGCCCCGGTTCATCACCGGGGCGTTTTGCTTTTACGGGGCTGTCTCCACGCTTGCTTCGGATGCTTTCAGGCAAAACAACGCAGCCAGCGCTGCCAGGCAAAGCGCGGAGGAGACCGCGATCACCCAGGTTCCCATGCGGTCAAGCAGCAGACCAAACAGTAGCGGCGCGAAAGCCTGCGCTGCGCGGGCTGGCGCGCCGAGCAAGCCGGTCCGCTCGCCATAGGCATAGGGACCGAACACAGCGAGCGGCACGGTACCGCGCGCGATGGTCAGCAAGCCATTGCCGGCGCCGTAAAATACGGTGAAAGCGACCGCCGCCGGCGGCCCGATGATGGCGAAGATCACAGCGCCGATCGGATGCAGCAAGGCCGCGATCGCGCGCGGATATCAGCGGGTGAATTCGCCGCATGATCACGAACTCCGCGAGGCGCGCGGCAACCTGCGCCGGACCGACAAGCGACGCGGCGGCGACGGCCTGCAACGGCGTCACGCCGGCGCGCTCCAAAAGCGTCGGCAGTTGCGACGCCATTGCGCCCGTGACGAACCAGGCAGCAGCAAAGACGAAGGCGAGAAGCAACATTTCCTTGCGCGGTTGCCAACCGACGACGGCGCCGCCTTCGCGCGATACATGCGCCGGCTGCGACGGCACCGGCAGCAAGAACCGATTGAGCGGTAAGCCGGCGATCAGATTGAGCGCAGCCCAAACCAGCACGGTCTCGCGCCAACCAAGCGCGCCGTTGAGAAAGGTCGAGATCGGCCAACTCACCGTCGAAGCAAAACCGGCGAACAACGTAATGCCCGTGATCGGCCCGCGCGCGCTGTGGCCGTAGAGCGCGGCAAGCGCGGCGAACGCCGCATCATAAAGGCCGAGTGCCATGCCGACGCCAAGAATCGCCCAGGCCGCAAACAGCGTCGCGGTGTTGACGGTTGCAGCCAGTGCGACCAAGCCGACAGCCAACACGATATTCGAGAAGGCGAGCACGCCGCGTCCGCCGTAACGATCGATGATACGCCCGACGGCCGGACCAGCAAACGCGGCGATCAGCAAGGCCGCGGAGAACGCAGCAAAAACCCAGGAGCGCGAAACGCCGAGGCTGGCTCCAATCGGATCGGCGAGGATGGCCGGCAGGTAGTAGCTCGACGCCCAGGCCAGGGTCTGCGACAGGCCGAGCGCTGTGACGACGAGGTGCCGTGAGCGAACTGGCGATGGATTTGTCTCTGGATTCCGTCAAATCCCGAGCACCTTATCGCAGAGAATTCGGCCACTCGCCGGGCGCTAAACTTTACAGGAATCCGCCTGCGGCCGCAGTATAAGCTCTGACTGGAGAAAGTTTCGGTGAATTCAGCTACTGGCGATTTCAGTGTCAGGCCTGCCAAGCCAAGCGACATTCCGTGCATCACGGAAATCTACGCCGAAGCCGTGAAGAACGGCACGGCGTCGTTCGAGCTCGAACCGCCAAGCGAAGCGGAGATGGCGCGGCGGCAACAGGTGTTGTTGGCGAAGAACTATCCCTACTTCGTCGCCGAGCGCGCCGGTGTTATTGCCGGTTATGCTTATGCGGGGCCGTACCGCGAGCGCCGCGCCTACGACTGGTGCGTTGAGGACTCGATCTACGTCGCGCCGGCATTTCACCGTCAGGGTATCGGCCGGCGGCTGCTTGAGCGCCTAATCGCGGATTTAGAGGCACGCGGCTTTCGCCAGATGCTCGCGGTGATCGGCGACACGGCGAATACCGCCTCCGTCGCGGTTCACGCCGCGGCCGGCTTCCGGCTGATCGGAACTTTTCAATCGATCGGCTACAAGCACGGCCGCTGGCTCGACACCGTGCTGATGCAGCGCGCCCTGGGCAGCGGCGACCGCGCTCCGCCGCAACCGCTTTAGCTCGCAACCACCCGCAAAGACCGCTCGAGCACGCTGAGCACGCGATCTATTTCATGGCCGCGGCGCAGGATAAGGCCGGTCGCTGAAATGACGCTGTAAGCGCCCTGCTTGCGACTGAGCTTAGGGTTTTTCTCGATGCGATAGATCGGGACTTCGGAGGCACGGCGAAAAATCGAAAATACCGCGCGATCTTTGAGAAAATCGATGGCGTAATCACGCCATTCGCCGGCGGCGACCATACGGCCGTAAAGGCTCAAAATACGGTCAAGTTCACGCCGGCTGAATCTGACCTCACTTGCGGGGGCGGTTGCTCGAGCATCACCCCCGCGCCACATGCTGGGATCGATTTCGCCGATGTCCATGCGGCGCCTCCTTTGTCATCTCGCCTTCATGATCGCGCCGGACGGAGGCCGTCGGCAAGGGCTTCTTGAGGGCAAAACCGCAGGGCCAGATTGCCACAGGTGCGACATTTCGGACCGCCGGAATCACGCGTTCGTTAAGCGAATCATAATCCGGACAAACTTCGGTCAAGCACGCGCCAAGCTGACTTGCGAAAAACGTCACCGTTGCCTCAGGGCCCGGTCCGGATCGCTCTCCGGATTCCTCAGCCCCCCAGCCCCCCGGGGTGTGGACGGACCGGGCCAGAGTTCCGCGTACGGTTCAATCCCCAGTACCCTAGAAGGCCGGCAGTCAGTTAGTCGCCGGCCTTTTTCTTTTTGAAGCTGATCGGATCAGGAGCGCCAGCACGCTAGACTTAGTGCTGGGTATTGGCCGATTGGTGTCCGGCACTCGGGGATGCGCCGAACTGGGTATAAGCGGCGCCCAGGATGATTCCGGGTTTCTCGCGCGTGCCCTCCTGCACCATGACAGCGGCAGCGTCGATATCGTCACCCTTGATTTCGGACATCGGCACCGACCAGACCGCGTCCGTCCCACTCCATTCGCCGAGCTTGACCCAGCGCCGCACGACGTTGTGATAGGTGATCGTGCGTCCGTGATTTTCACCGCGGCCGATCTCAACCGTCACGGCACGCGCCAACGGGCAAAGCCAGACTTCGCCGCCGGCATGCTCGGACCCTTTAGCCAGAACGTTGACATTCAGATTGCCGCCGCCGAGCGACAGCAAGACCGGCAGCGACATGACCGCGGATTTCTCCTCGGTCTGTGCAATCGTATGTTCAATCGCAGCACGATCGCTGCCAAGCGCATCCATGCTGCCGTTGACGACGACTTGCGGCGTATAGACGTCGCGATCGCCGCGCATATGCGCGTAAGCGCGCTGACGCGCCGAATGACCCGGCATCGCGAGCGTATCTTTCCAGCCGAGGTAATCCCAGTAATCGATCGGATCGCTAAGCGCGATCAACGACGGGTCGTTCGCGAACTCGCCGAGCAGCTTGTCGGCTGGAGGACACGACGAGCAACCCTGGCTGGTGAATAGCTCAAGCAGCGCCTTGGGCTCGGCGTACGCCAAGCCCGACGTGGCGATCAGCAGTCCGGCAATCAGGGGAGCCGATGCGAGGCGGCAACGCAACATTCCAGTCTCCACCCCGCACACCCCTTGAAGCGGTGATACCGCCCGGCGCCTTTGGTAACGCCGGGCATAGTCACTCGCCACTCAAATAGCGGTGAGGAACGAAGTTTACGCCGCCAGATGGCGGAGCACGTACTGCAGAATGCCGCCGTTCTTGTAATAGTCCAACTCATCCGCCGTATCGATGCGGCAGATCAGCGGCACACGCTTGAGCCCGCCGTCCGATGCGACGATCTCGGCGAGCAACCGCTGATGCGGCTTCAGGTCGCCGTGCAGGCCGCGAATGGTAACCAGCTCGTCGCCTTTGAGGCCGAGCGTCTGCCACGAGGTATTTTCCTCGAACACCAGCGGGACGACGCCCATCCCGACAAGGTTGGAACGGTGAATGCGCTCGAACGACTGCGCGATCACCGCACGCACCCCAAGGAGGATCGTGCCCTTTGCCGCCCAATCGCGCGACGAGCCGGTGCCATATTCCTTGCCGGCGAAGATCACCAGCGGCACGCTTTCCTTCTTGTAGCGCATGGCGGCGTCGTACATCGTCATGCGCTGTTTCGACGGATAGTGGATGGTGAAGCCGCCTTCGACGCCCGGCACCATCTGATTTTTGATGCGGATATTGGCGAACGTGCCGCGCATCATCACCTGGTGATTGCCGCGTCGCGTGCCGTACTGATTGAAATCCTTCGGGCGGACTTGATGATCGCGCAGGTACTCGCCCGCCGGGCTTTCCTCCTTGATCGAACCGGCTGGCGAGATGTGGTCGGTAGTGATCGAGTCGAGGAACAGGCCGAGCACGCGTGCATCGACGATATCTTCGAGCGGCTGGCTGCGCTTCGGCATGTCTTCGAAATACGGCGGATTCTGCACGTAGGTCGAACGATCGTCCCACTTGTAGGTCAGGCCGCCCTTCACCGCGATCTTGCGCCAGTTGGTGTCGCCCTTGAATACATCGCCATATTTGCGCGTAAACATCTGCTTGCTGATGTTCTTGTTGATCACGGTCGCGATCTCGCGGCTGGTCGGCCAGATATCGCGCAAATAGACCTTGTGGCCTTTCTGGTCGGTGCCGAGCGGTTGCTTGGCGACATCGATCTGCATCGAGCCGGCGATCGCGTAGGCAACCACCAGCGGCGGCGAAGCCAGGTAGTTGGCGCGCACGTCGGCGTTGACGCGACCTTCGAAGTTACGGTTGCCGGATAGCACAGCGGCGGCGACAAGATCGTTCTTGTTGATCGCTTCCGAAATCTCTTCCGGTAGCGGGCCCGAATTGCCGATGCAGGTGGTGCAGCCGAAGCCGACAAGGTTGAAGCCAAGCTTGTCGAGATAGGTCTGCAGGCCTGATTTGTTGTAATACTCCTCGACCACCTGCGAACCGGGCGCGAGCGAGGTCTTCACCCACGGCTTTACCGTGAGTCCTTTCTCTACCGCTTTCTTGGCGAGCAGGCCAGCAGCAATCATCACGCTCGGGTTCGAGGTGTTGGTGCACGAGGTGATCGCCGCGATCACTACGTCGCCATTGCCAAGCGTATGGCTGCGCCCTTCCACCGGAACGCGCTTGTCCATTTCGCTTGCTTTGCCGAATTCCTTGTCCATCGACTGGGCGAAATTGCTTTTGGCTTCCTTGAGCGCGACGCGGTCTTGCGGACGTTTCGGTCCCGCCAGCGACGGTTCGATCGACGACAGTTCGAGCTTGAGCACATCGGTGAAAATCGGATCCAGCGTGCCCTTAGTGCGGTACATGCCTTGCACCTTGGCATAGGCGAGCACCAACGCGATGCGATCGGCGGCGCGGCCGGTCTCGCGCAGATAGTGAATGGTGTCGTCGTCGATCGGGAAGAAGCCGCAGGTCGCGCCGTATTCCGGCGACATGTTGCCGAGCGTAGCGCGGTCGGCGATCGTCAGGCTGGCGAGACCCGGTCCGAAATACTCGACGAATTTGCCGACGACGCCGCGCTTGCGCAGCATCTGCGTCACGGTCAGCACCAGGTCGGTGGCGGTGACACCTTCCTTGAGTTTGCCGTTGAAGCGAACGCCGATAACCTCCGGCAGCAGCATCGAATAGGGCTGGCCGAGCATGGCGGCTTCGGCTTCGATGCCGCCAACGCCCCAGCCCAGCACCGAGAGGCCGTTGACCATCGTGGTGTGCGAGTTGGTGCCGACCAGCGTGTCCGGATAAGCGAGTTCGGTGGCGACCGTTTTGTCGGGCAGCGTGATCTTGGTCTTCGAGGTCCAGACCGTCTGCGACAGGTACTCGAGATTGACCTGGTGGCAAATGCCGGTGCCGGGCGGCACGACGCGGAAGCCTTCAAAGGAACGCTGCGCCCATTTGAGGAAGCTGTAGCGCTCCTGGTTCTGCTTGTATTCCTCTTCGACGTTCTTCTTGAACGAGTCCTTGTGACCGAAGAAATTCACCGCCACCGAGTGGTCGATCACAAGGTCGACCGGCACCAGCGGATTGATCTTTTTCGCTTCGCCGCCGAGATGCTCCATGGCGTCGCGCATCGCGGCGAGATCGACCACCGCCGGCACGCCGGTGAAATCCTGCATCAGCACGCGCGCCGGGCGGAACGCGATCTCGCGGTCGGAGGTCTTGTTCTTGAGCCACTGCGCGACCGCCTGGATGTCCTGCTTGGTGACCGAGCGGCCATCCTCGTTCCGGAGCAGGTTTTCCAGCAGAACCTTGAGAGAGAATGGTAGTCGCGAAATCCCTTTGAGCCCGTTTTTCTCAGCCGCCGGCAGGCTGAAATAGGCGTAGGTCTTGGACCCCACCTTGATGGAACGCAGGCACTTGAAGCTATCGACCGAGTCCATGACTTTTTTCCCATCTTCCCGGCCGGGCGCCGGGGCAAATTCGAGGTAATTTGTTGCCGAAACAGGCCCAACAGGAGGTTGGTAGTCAGAAACGGGAGGCGTCGCCGGCGCGGCACCACTCGATTTTCGGCTTATAAGGTCTTTTCAGTTTTTGTGCCAGATCAACAACAAAAGGCCGGTAAGATACCGGTCTTCCCGTCATCGCACGCAAGAAATAGGCGGGTTTAGTCGGGCTCTACGCGACGTCCAGGAACTCACCGATGCGGCTTTGCGCTGTTGATCTTGCCTGTCACCGAGGCGGCAGGGATGTGTTCAGCGGGCTTGGCTTCGCCGTAGCATCAGGGGAGGCCTTGATCGTCACCGGCCGCAATGGGGCTGGCAAATCGTCGCTATTGAGGATCATCGTCGGGTTCGTCCAAATCGCGCATGGCCGAATCGAGCTTGAGGGTGGCGACCCCGAACTCACCGTGGCCGAACAGGCCCACTATCTCGGCCATCAGGACGCCCTGAAACCCTCATTGTCGGTAAGTGAAAACCTCCGCTTCTGGGCAGGCTTTTTGGGTGCCGACCGTACCGACTTCCGCCCGGAGCTCGATGCGGTCGGCCTCAATGAGCTGGCCGATCTGCCGGCTGCGTATCTCTCGGCCGGCCAACGCCGCCGGCTCTCGATCGCCCGCCTGCTGGCGGTAAAACGGCCGCTTTGGCTGCTCGACGAACCGACCAGCACACTCGACGCGTCGGCTCAAGAACGGCTGGCTGGGTTTATGCACACCCATCTGAAGGAGGGAGGCATTATTCTAGCAGCTACCCATGCCACGCTCGGTCTTTCCGGCGCAAAAGAGCTGCGGCTCGATAATATACAGCCAGTAGCGGTCGAGGCCGCCCCGTGAATTCGCTCGCCGCCATCCTGATCCGCGACATGCGCATCGCCATCCGCGTCGGCGGTGGCGCGCTGATGGGCGTGCTGTTCTTCCTTGTCGTCGTGACGCTGGTGCCATTTGCGGTCGGGCCGGATCTCGCGCTGCTCAAGCGTATCGGGCCTGCGATCCTGTGGCTCGCAGCACTGCTCGCGAGCCTGCTGGCGCTCGACCGGCTGTTTACCGCCGATCACGAGGACGGCTCGCTCGATCTTATCCTGATGGGCCGTGCGCCGCTCGAGCTTGTTGTCGCGATGAAGGGCATTGCGCATTGGCTGACGACCGGCCTGCCGTTGATCATCGCTGCGCCGCTGATCGGCCTGTTCCTCAATCTCGATCCGCCTGCCGAGGCGGCATTGGCGCTGACGCTGCTGGTCGGGACGCCGGCCCTCACTTTTATCGGCATGATCGGCGCGGCGATCGCGGTGACGCTGCGGCGCGGCGGCCTGTTGCTCGCAGTGATCGTGCTGCCGCTTACCGT
Organism: uncultured Alphaproteobacteria bacterium; assembly: GCA_963742215.1. GTDB lineage: Bacteria > Pseudomonadota > Alphaproteobacteria > Rhizobiales > Xanthobacteraceae > BOG-931. The sequence continues at coordinate 634,283 of CAVULJ010000016.1, read as the reverse complement.
GCCGGTTCTTATCTTCGGCGTCGCTGCGGCCAACGCCGCAGTGGTCGGGCCGGTGCCGTTCGGCACACCGTTCACGATCCTCTGCGCATTAACGCTTGCCAGCATCGTGGTCGGACCATTCGCCGCGGCAGCAGCACTGCGGCAGGAAATGGAATAGCGATCCAACCATGAAAGCGGTCCGCTCATGGAAAAGTGAAATGCAACGGTGCCGGCAGCGTTATAGTGCCGCCGTCAGTTCAACCGGGACTTAGGAATGCCAGTTACGGACCTTGCCAATCCAACGCGTTTCCTTGCGCTTGCCAACCGCCTGATTCCCTGGCTCGGCGCAGCAACGCTGATCGCGTTCGCCTATGGCATCGATCGCGCCATGCTGGCGCCTGACGATTATCAGCAGGGCGCAACCGTGAAGATCATGTTCCTGCACGTGCCGTCGGCATGGCTCGGCATGCTCGGTTGGGGCGTGATGACGGTAGCTGCGCTCGGCACCCTGGTCTGGCGCCATCCGCTTGCCGACGTCGCCGCGAAAGCCGCCGCACCGATCGGCGCCGCATTCACACTGCTTTGCCTGGTCACAGGTTCGCTGTGGGGGCGTCCGGAATGGGGCACCTATTGGGTGTGGGACGCGCGACTGACGTCGGAACTGATTTTGTTGCTGCTCTATCTCGGCGTTATCGCGGTGTGGCGCACCGTCGAAGACCCATCGCGTGCGGCACGCGCCGTTGCCGTGCTCACGCTGGTCGGCGCCGTCGATCTGCCAATCATCAAATTCTCGGTCGACTGGTGGAACACGCTGCATCAGGGGTCCTCGGTATTCCGCCTTGGCGGTTCGACGATCGATCCATCGATCCTGATGCCGCTGTTCGTGATGGCGATCGCTTTCACGCTGCTGTTCGTGACGCTGCAACTCGCCGCGATGCGTAACGAGATCCTGCGACGCCGGGTACGCACATTGCGGCTGATGCAAGCGAGTGCGGTGAGCTGACGATGGAAACGATGAACCATGCCGGCTTCATCGTGGCGTCCTATGCTGCGGCAACGATTGTGGTTGTCGCGCTGATTGCATGGGTGATGCTCGATTTTCGTGCTCAGCGCCGCAATCTTGCCGAGCTCGAAGCGCGCGGTATCACAAGACGCTCAGTCCCCTCGCAAGGCGGCCGGACTATGGAACAGGCACGGGAAGACGCATGACCGACACAACCAGCACAAATGTCGGCCGGCGGCGGATCGTCGTGCTGTTGCCGCTCGCGGTTTTTGTCGGATTATGCCTGTTGTTCCTATTCCGTCTGACCGGCGGCGGTGACCCCTCGCTCATTCCGTCGGCACTGATTGGCCATCCGGCGCCGCAAACCAACCTGCCCCCGATTACCGGCCTCGATCGCGACGGCCAGCAGGTTCCGGGGATCGACCCGGCAAGCTTCAAAGGCGCGGTGACGGTGGTGAACGTGTGGGCGTCATGGTGCGTGCCGTGCCACGACGAAGCGCCGTTGCTGATGCAACTGGCCCAGGACAACCGGCTGCACCTTGCCGGCATCAACTACAAAGATCAGCCAGACAACGCGCGGCGTTTTCTCGGCCGCTATGGCAATCCGTTCGCCGCAGCCGGCGCCGACGAAAGTGGCCGCGCCGCGATCGAGTGGGGCGTGTATGGCGTGCCGGAGACCTTTGTAGTCGGCCGCGGCGCGCGCATCGACTACAAGCTGGTTGGACCGATTACGCCGGATAATTTTGAAACGGTGTTGAAACCGCAGATCGAGAAGGCGCTCGCGGCCGGCTCCTAACTATTACTCCGCCGGGCGTTCGATCCCATACTTGTTCAGCAACGGTACCTGCAGCGCGCCGAATATAAATGTCAGCGGCACAACTCCGAACACCTTGAAGTCAACCCACACATTGGTCGAGGTGTTGCGCCAGACGATTTCGTTGAGCACGGCGAGCACGAAGAAGAACAACGCCCAGCGCAGCGTCAGTTTGCGCCAACCTTCGTCGGTGAGCTGAAACATCGAATTGAGCACCATGCCGAGCAGCGGCTTATTGAAAAACAAGCCGCCCAGCAGTATCGCGCCGAACAACGCGTAGATGATCGTTGGCTTGACCTTGATGAAGGTCGCGTCGTGCAAGAACAGCGTAAGCCCGCCGAACACCACGACGATGATCGCGGTGACCACCGGCATGATCGGCAGATGCCTTGTCAAAATATAGGAGATCACCAGCGCCACCAGCACCGCGACCATAAACGTCGCGGTGGCGACGAATATGTCGTAATGGTTGTTGGCGAAGAAGAACACTGCCAGCGGCCCGAAATCGAGGACCAGTTTCACGATTGGATTGAGTTGCGGTTTGGTCGGGGTCATCTGCGGGGTGTGTAGCGCGGCTAATCTACTTACTCAATCAGGCTTCCAGCCCCACGATGGCGCGGGCAAAATCATGCGCCGAGAACGGCGCAAGGTCCTCGACGCCTTCACCGACGCCGATGAAGTGGACCGGGACTTTGAACTTCTCGGCAATAGCGACAAGAATACCGCCACGTGCGGTGCCGTCGAGCTTGGTCATGGCCAGGCCGGTGACGCCGACCGCTTTACGGAAGATCTCGACCTGCGATAGTGCGTTCTGACCGACGGTTGCATCGAGCACCAGCAGGACCGCGTGCGGCGCCGATGGATCGACCTTCTTCATCACACGCACCACTTTTTCCAGCTCGTTCATCAACTCGGTACGGTTTTGCAGGCGGCCAGCGGTATCGATCAATAAAACGTCAATGCCTTTTTGTTTCGCCGCAGCGACGGCGTCGAACACAAGGCCTGCGGCATCGGCGCCGGATTTATGCGCGATGAAATCGGCCCCCGTGCGCCCTGACCAGATTTTGAGCTGATCGATCGCGGCGGCGCGAAACGTATCGCCTGCCGCAAGCATGATGCTGCGGCCTTCAGCGCGATACTGCGCCGCAAGCTTGCCGATGGTTGTGGTCTTGCCGGAACCATTGACGCCGGCGACCAGGATCACGAACGGCTTTTTCGCCGTATCGATGACCAGCGGCAGCGCAACGTCGGCGAGCGCCTTTTCAATTTCCCCGGCAACGACCGCCTTGACCTCGTCCGATGAAATCGCCTTGTCGCGGCGGTCCGCACCCAGCGTCGTTGCGATGCGCCGCGCGACGTCAATACCGAGGTCGGCGCGGATCAAGGCATCCTCGATCTCCTCGATCGTCTCGGCATCGAGCTTGCGCTTGGTCACCAGATCGGAAATCGCGCCGCCCAGCGCCGAGGAACTGCGCTTGAGCCCGCCGGTGAGGCGGCGCCACCAACCGCCCTTGGCGCTGTCGTTCGTTCCGGTAACGCTGTCGCTCATGCGGCGCCCGTGATAGCGGTTTCGGCAAGGTACGCAAATATGACCCCGGAAGAGATGGTGTCGCGGCTGCTTTACCGCGACGGGATGATGCTGGTGATCGACAAGCCGGCCGGCATGGCCGTGCATCGCGGCTCGCCCAACAGCAAGGACCGGAACAAGGAATCCCTGGAAGACCACTTCGATACGCTGCGCTTCGGGCTGCCACGCCTGCCGGCGTTGGCGCACCGGCTCGACCGCGATACGTCGGGCTGCCTGGTGCTCGGCCGCCACCGCAAGGCGCTGGCGCAACTCGGCAAGCTGTTTCGCAATGGGGTAATCGACAAGACCTATTGGTCGATTGTCGAAGGCGCCCCGGATGCCGATGAAGGCGTCATCGAACTGCCGCTTGGCCGGCTCGACGACAAAATCGGCTGGTGGATGAAGCACGATCCGCAGGGCCAGGCTGCGGTGACCAAATGGAAGGTGATGGGGCGCACGTCCATTTCGGGCCAAAATCTGACGTGGCTCGCTCTCGAACTTTTGACCGGCCGCACCCATCAGATCCGGGTGCATTGCGCGGAAATGGGCTGGCCGGTCATGGGAGACGGGATCTACGGCAGCGCGCCGCGTTTTGGCGGACCTGGCATGCAGTTGCACGCCCGCTCTATTGCGGTGCCGCTCTACAAGAACCGTGAACCGGTCCGCGTCACGGCGCCGGTGCCGCTACACATGAAAGAGCGTCTCGCACAATGTGGCTGGCCAGGCGACGATCCGAACATGTTTCGGATCTCGCCAACGGAAGCTGAAGTCGAAGCCGACGTCGACGCCGCTCAGTAAATCGTTTCTTTGATCCTCGCCGGCGCGGCTTTGTCGTGGTCGGGGCCACCCATTTTGCCGTCGGTTATCTCGGCCAGGATCGAACCCGGCGTCGGCAAGGTCTTGCGGTCGACGATGCTCGCCGGATCCCAAAGCTTCGAACGGATGATCGCTTTGGTGCACTGGAAATAGGCTTTCTCCACCGTCACCACCAACACACATTTCGGGACTTTGCCGTTAACCACGAAACTTTCGGTCAGCTTCGGGGCGATCGATATTTTGGCGTGGCCGTTGATGCGCATGGTCTCGCCGACACCGGGTATCAGGAACAGCAGCGATATGTGCGGATCGCGAACCAGATTGCGGAGGCTGTCGATGCGATTATTGCCGCGCCTGTCGGGAATGATGAGCGTCGTCTCGTCGACCACGCGCACGAAGCCGGGTGGATCGCCGCGCGGTGAGCAATCGAGGCCGTCCGGGCCGCTTGTCGCCAGCACGACAAAAGGCGCCGCTTCGATCAGCTTGCGATATTGCGCCGTGATGCGGTCGGTTTCTTTGAACAAAGCGGGGCCATAAGGCACATCGTTGTACAAAGTCTCAAGCTGTTCGGTTGTAGTTATGAGGTGTTCGTCGCCGCCCATGCCACAGCCTCCGATTCACGCAGAAGTCTAATTAAGCCGCCAGCAGTTGTCTGCCGTCGTGACCGGCCATCGTCAGATCGAGAATTCGCCCGGGCTCGAAGGGACCTGCGAGTTTGACCTGGATGAATTGCTCGGTACGGCCGGTGCCATGCGATTCAGTAAGAACGCGCCGCGTAGCACCGATTTCGGCATTGAGGCACTTCCGCAGCGCCTCCCCGCCATGCTCCCGCAGGCGTTTTGCCCGCTCTTTCACGATCGCCGGCGATACCTGCGGCATGCGCGCTGCCGGCGTTCCCGGGCGAGGCGAGAATGAAAACACATGGAGGTGCGTCAGGCCGCAGGCCTCCACCAGATCGAGCGAATTCTGGAACATTTCCTCGGTCTCGGTTGGAAAACCGGCGATCAGATCGGCGCCAAATACCACGTCGGGCCGAAGACGGCGCACTGTTTCACAGAACCTGATTGCATCTTCGCGCGAGTGCCGCCGCTTCATGCGCTTTAGGATCAGATCGTCGCCTGACTGAAGCGATAGATGCAGATGCGGCATCAGCCGCGCATCCTGCGCAATCACATCGAGCAATTCGTCGTCGGCCTCGACGGAATCGATCGACGACAACCGCAGCCGTTTAAGTTCCGGGACGTGCTTGAGAATTTGCCTCACCAGACGGCCGAGTTTTGGCGCGCCGGGCAGATCAACGCCGTAAGACGTGATGTCGACACCGGTGAGCACCACTTCGCGATAGCCATTATCGACCAGACGGCGCACATCGTCGACCACTGCGCCCATCGGCACCGAGCGTGAATTGCCGCGGCCGTAGGGAATAATGCAAAAAGTGCAACGATGATCGCAGCCGTTCTGCACTTGGACGAACGCGCGGGTGTGGCCTTCGAACACGCTGATCAGATGCGCTGCCGTTTCCCTGACCGCCATGATGTCGTTGACGACGGCCTTTTGCGTATCGCCGAGACCGAAAGCGGCGCGCGCTTTGGCCCACGCCGCACCGTCGAGCTTTTCGGTGTTGCCGAGAACCTGATCGGCTTCCGCCATTGCAGTGAAGGTTTGCGGCTCGGTCTGCGCCGCACAGCCGGTGACAATGATCTTTGCCCTCGGGCGCTCGCGGCGTAGCATGCGGATCGTTTGCCGCGCCTGGCGCACCGCTTCGGCCGTGACGGCGCAGGTATTGACCACGATCGTGTCATCAAAGCCGGCGCGTTCAGCTTCGCGGCGGATCACCTCGGACTCGGCGGCGTTGAGCCGGCAGCCGAACGTGACGACATCGACACTCATCTTTGGACGCTCATCACCCGGCTCCCACGCCGGCGAACAGCGCGGCATCGAAGCGGCCCTTGCGCTCGTACTCGGTCGGCCCGGTCATCAGTACATGATCATCGCTCTCGCGCCACTCGATAGCGAGATCGCCGCCGGGCAACGTCACCCTCACCTTCCGGCCCGTGCGGCCGAGCCGCGCCGCAGCGACTGCAGCAGCACACGCCGCCGAGCCGCACGCTTTGGTCAGCCCGGCGCCGCGCTCCCAGGTGCGAATAACCAGGTGATCGCGCGCGGGCGTCGCCGCGAGCGTGATGTTGGCGCGCTGCGGAAAGAGCGGATCGTGCTCGAGCTTCGGACCGATGCTGCACAGATCGTAACGTTGCGGATCGTCAACCCAAAAGATCGCATGCGGATTGCCCATGCTCACCGCCGACGGGGAATGCAGGCTGGGCACGCCGGCAACGGTCAGATCGATCGCACGGGTATCGGGAAATTCACGGGCGAGCGGTATCTCATCCCAACGGAAATGCGGCGCCCCCATATCGACAGTGAATTGTCCATCGTCGGCCTGCCAGCAAGGAATAAGGCCAGCCGGCGTCTCAAACGTCAGTCTCGCGTTATTCGTCTCGGCGCTGACGAGGGCGGCGACGCAACGCATGCCGTTGCCGCAAGCGCCCGCTTCCGAGCCATCGTTATTGAAAATGCGCACGAAAGCATCGGTGCCGTCATGGGCGGGATAGAGCGCCATGAGTTGATCGTAGGGCTCTTGCTGCGCCGCGGCGCGCGCTTCCGCTGCCGCGATCGCGCCCGGCGCATCGCGCAGATCGACGATGACGATCTCGTTGCCGAGACCGTTCATCTTGACGAAATCGCGGTTTGCCAGCGCGCCCATTTTTATGCCCGATTGTGCGCGACTTATATGAGAACTCGATCATCGCACGCCAGTAGCAAAATTGGTCGCGGCACCCGAGCTGGACCGTGCTAAAATCCGCCTGGGGCGATTGAACCGGCGGTAACGGCGCCGGCCGAACGCGTCCGTTTCCTGGAATTGTGGAGAATCCGATGTTCCTGCGCTTTGCGCTCGGTGTGGCGGGAGCCGCAATCGCTACCACGCTGGCGCTTGCCGAAACCGGACCCGCGCCGGCGCAAGCAATTACCCCTGCGACGCCACCCGCCACTACCGCACCGTCTGACGAGCCGTTCGGCGAGGATGCGACACTGATAGCGAAAACGATCGTCTACGTTAAAGGCAGCGGAACCTGGGAGACCGCCTTTCAGACGATCAGTGGCGCATTCAAGAAGCTGAAGGTCTTTACCGACAAGGAAGGCCTCAAGGCCGACGGCATGCAGATGACGATCTTCACCGCGACCGACGATACCGGTTTTCAGTATCAGGCAGCGGTTCCGCTGGCGGAGTCGCCGAAAAATCCGCCGCACGGCGACATCGCGCTGGGCCAATCACCCGAAGGCCGTGCGCTGAAATTCATTCATCACGGCTCATATGACGACCTCGACAACACTTACGAGGCGATCACCAATTATCTCGACGAGAAGCGGCTCGAAGCCAAAGACTTGTTCATCGAGCAATATGTCACCGATCCGATCACCGCCGACCCGAAACGGCTCACCGTCAACGTCTACGTTTTGCTGAAATAGCAAGCGACTCAGAATTGCCAGACTTCGCCCGGCCGCAACGCGCGAAATCGGTCGGCTGAAATGTTGGCTGCTTGCAACGCCTCGGTCAGCGCAATGACCGGCGCATCGATGGCCTCGTCGGTGAGTTGAAACGTGCCGTAATGATGCGCAATCGCAAATTCGGCACCGCAATCGATGAAAGCTTGCACCGCTTCCGCAGGGTTCATGTGCTGATCGCGCATGAACCAGCGCGGTTCATAGGCGCCGATCGGCAAGACAGCGAGCTTCAGCGGGCCGTGGCGCTCGCGCACATCGCGGAAATTGTGGCCATCGCCATAGCCGGAATCGCCGACGAAATAGATGCGGCCGCACGGCGCTTCGATCACAAAAGATGCCCACAGCGACATGTTACGGTCAGACAGGCTTCGCGCCGACCAATGCCGCGTCGGCACCAGCGTCACAGCCGCACTGCCGAGATCGATACGATGCTGCCAATCGTATCCTTCCGCCGCTATCGCCGGATCGTGATTGCGCATGATCGTGTCGTTGCCGAGAGGGGTGATCACGCGCGGACGGTGCGCGGCGGCAAGCTTGCGACAGCGTCGCGACATCGAGATGATCGTAGTGGCCGTGCGACACCAGCACCACGTCGATCGGCGGCAAATCGGCAAAGGCGATGCCAGGATCGTTTACCCGTTGCGGGCCGAGGAACCGAAACGGAGACGCACGCTTCGACCAGACCGGGTCGAGCAAAATGTTGAGGCCCGCGGTTTGGATCAGGAAGCTTGCGTGCCCGATATAGGCGATCCGCAGCGCGGCGCCCTCGACCCTTTGCGGCGGGTGGTCGGCAAAAGGCGATGGCGCCCAAGTCGGCCATTTCGCCCGAGTGCCGCGCCAGCGCCGGTCGATAAACCATCGGAACAGGTCACGCCGGTCCCGTGGCGGCACGCCGTGGGGGTCGAAAAAGCGCTCGCCGTCGAAATGATCGGAGACCGGACCGTTGTAATAGCGGGACATTTTCCCCCGTCATGAAGGTTCCCGTGCCATATAATCCTTGCGGTTGACGGCAGTCAGACCTGCCCCTATTTTCCGCGCGCTCTCGCTAAGAGAACGACATTAACCCGCCGACCGGTCCAAGAGGCCGGAGGTAACCGCCCGACAGCGCAATGCGCCCTCGGGCGCCATAGTGCTTTTAGGATGTTCGACAGTCTTTCGGAACGGCTGAGTGCAGTCCTCGATCGCCTGACGCGGCGCGGCGCGCTGTCGGAAGCCGACGTTGACGAGGCGCTGCGCGAAGTGCGGCGCGCGCTGCTCGAAGCCGATGTGGCGCTCGACGTCGCGCGCGATTTTACCGAGGAAGTGAAGAAGCGCGCCATCGGCGTCGATGTCATCAAGTCGGTCACACCCGGCCAGATGGTCGTGAAGATCGTGCACGACCAGCTGGTCGCGACGCTGGGCTCCGACGCGCAGCCGATCGATCTCAACGCGCCGGCGCCGGTCGTCATCATGATGGTCGGCCTGCAAGGCTCCGGCAAAACCACGACGACAGCGAAAGTCGCCAAGCGCCTTACCGATATCGCGAAGCGCAAGGTTCTGATGGCGTCGCTCGATACCCGCCGGCCGGCTGCCATGGAGCAGCTCGCGGTGCTGGGCCAGCAGGTCAGCGTCGAGACGCTGCCGGTCGTCGCCGGCCAGACGCCGGTGCAGATCGCCAACCGCGCGGTGCAGGCGGCGAAACTCGGCGGCTATGACGTAGTGATGCTCGATACCGCCGGCCGCATCACGCTCGACGAAGCGATGATGGCCGAGGCGGCGGAAGTCCGGCGCACCGCCAACCCGCACGAAGTGCTGCTCGTCGCCAACTCGCTGACCGGCCAGGACGCCGTCAATCTGGCGCGCTCGTTCAACGAGCGTGTCGGTCTCACCGGCATCGTGCTCACCCGTATCGACGGCGACGGCCGCGGCGGCGCGGCGCTGTCGATGCGCGCGGTTACCGGCAAGCCGATCAAGCTGCTCGGCACCGGTGAAAAGCTCGACGCCATCGAGGACTTTTATCCGGCGCGGATCGCCGACCGCATTCTCGGCATGGGCGACATCGTTTCGCTGGTCGAGAAAGCCGCGGCAACCATCGACGCCGAAAAGGCGGCGCGCGTCGCCGAGAAAATGCGCAAGGGCGCATTCGATCTTTCCGATCTGCGCGAACAGATCATGCAGATGCAGCAGATGGGCGGCATGAGCGGCTTGATGGCGATGATGCCGGGCGTCGCCAAAATCAAAAATCAGCTCGCCGAACGCAATCTCGACGAGAAAGTGCTCAAGCGGCAAGTCGCGATCATCGACTCGATGACGCCGCAGGAGCGGCGCAATCCGGACGTTCTCAAAGCGAGCCGCAAGCGGCGCATCGCCACCGGCTCCGGCACCAAGCCGGAAGACATCAATCGTCTTTTGAAAATGCATCGCACCATGGCCGACGTGATGAAGGCGATGGGCGGCGCCAAGCGCGGACCGATGGCCGGCCTCGCCAACATGCTCGGCTTCGGCGGCGGCGCGCCGAGCCCGGAGCAGATGGCGAAGCTTGCGGAGAAAATGCCGGGCGGCTTACCGCCGGAATGCCGGAGGAATGCCAGGTGCTCCCGGCCTGCCGCCGAAAATGCCTGGACTGCCGCCGAATTTCCCGGGTCTTCCCGGCCTCGGCCCGAAATTTCCCGGCGGCTTGCCGGGACTTGGCAAAAAGAAGTGATCGCTCTCAACACCAACTCGAATAACTAACGAAAGGAACTGCAATGCTCGTAATTCGTATGGCGCGCGCCGGCACCAAGAAGCGGCCCGTCTATCATATTGTCGTGGCCGACAGCCGCAGCCCGCGCGACGGGCGCTTCATCGAGCGCCTCGGCTATTTCAATCCGCTGCTGCCGAAGGAAAAGACCGAACGGCTCCGGCTCGATATGGAGAAGGTCAAGGCGTGGATGGCCAAGGGCGCGCAGCCTTCCGACCGCGTCATGCGCTTTCTCGATGCCGCCGGCATTTTGAAGCGGCCGAAGCGCAACAATCCGGAGAAGGCCGTACCGCGCAAGGAACGCAAGGCGAAGGAAGAAGCCGCCAAGGCTGCGGCAGCGGCCGCTCCCGCCGCTGCTGCGCCGGCCGCAGGCGCCGCGCCGGCGGCGTAACCGGCGTGAACGATGGCAGACGCGCGCATCTGCCTCGGACAAATCGGCGCGCCGCACGGCGTGCGCGGAGAGGTGCGGCTGCGCTCTTTCACCGCCAATCCGGACGCGATCACCGGCTACGGGCCGCTTGAGACCGAAGACGGTCATGTCGTGAAGATCGAGTCGCTGCGGCGTGCGAAGGATCACTTCGTCGCGCGGCTTGCTGGGGTTTCAGATCGCGACGCCGCCGAACGCCTGACCAACGTCAAGCTTTATGTGCTGCGCGAGCGTCTGCCCGCGCCTGACCACGCCGACGAGTTCTATCATGCCGATCTGATCGGCCTCGCCGCTGGTCGATCGTAGCGGCAACAATCTCGGCACCGTGATTGCGATCCATAATTTCGGCGCCGGCGATCTGATCGAGATCAAGCCCGCGAATGGCGGGATGACGAAGATACTGCCCTTCGACGAGGCCACCGTGCCGGTAGTCGATCTTGCCGCGGGTCGGCTTGTAGTCGAACCGCCGGTGGAGTTCGACTGACATGTGGCGCGCCAGCGTGCTCACCATCTTCCCGGATATGTTTCCGGGCCCGCTGGGCGCGAGCCTTGCCGGCAAGGCTTTGGCGAACGGTGCATGGTCGCTCGACGTCGTCGATATCCGTGGTTTCGCCACTGACAAGCACCGCACCGTCGATGACACTCCGGCCGGCGGCGGTCCGGGCATGGTGATGAAAGCCGATGTGCTCGGCCGCGCGATCGATGCCACGGCGACCGATACGCGGCCGCGCCTTCTGATGTCGCCGCGCGGCGCGCCGCTGACCCAAGCGCGGGTCGAGGCGCTGACCCGCGAGCAAGGCGCAATCCTGATCTGCGGCCGGTTCGAAGGCGTCGACGAGCGCGTGATTGCGGCGCGCGGCCTGGAAGAGGTCTCGGTCGGCGACTATGTGCTGTCCGGCGGCGAGATCGCGGCCATGGCGCTGATCGATGCCTGCGTGCGGCTGCTGCCCGGTGTCATGGGCGCGGTCGGATTCGGGCACCGAGGAAAGCTTTGCCGACGGTCTTTTGGAGTATCCGCACTACACCCGCCCGCAGCTTTGGGAGGGCCTGCCGATCCCGGAAGTACTGACCTCCGGCGACCACGGTAAAATCGCCGCCTGGCGGCGGGCCGAGGCCGAACGGCTGACCAAGGAACGTCGGCCGGACCTCTGGGCGGCCTTTTTACAGCGGGCCGCCAAGCGGATGACCGGAGGGTGACAAAGGCCTCTGGCTGGCGTAGAAGCTCGCCCAATCCGCTTAAGCCCAGGTCGGAGCCGCGCGCAAGGGAAGCCGCAGCCGATGGAGAATTCGCCGTGAACCTGCTCAAACAGATCGAAAACGAACAAGTCGCAAAGCTTTCTGCCGGCAAGGAAATTCCCGATTTCCAGCCGGGAGATACCGTCGTGGTCAACGTCAAGATCATCGAAGGCGAACGCACCCGCGTGCAGGCTTATGAAGGCGTCTGCATCGGCCGCGCTGGCGGCGGCTTGAACGAGAATTTCACTGTGCGGAAGATTTCGTATGGCGAAGGCGTCGAGCGCGTCTTCCCGCTCTACTCCCCGATCATCGACTCCATCAAGGTCGTGCGCCGCGGCAAGGTCCGCCGCGCCAAGCTCTATTATCTGCGCGGCCTCCGCGGCAAATCTGCCCGCATCAGTGAGCGGCAGGATCACGTGGCTGAAGGTGCCGGGGAGAAGGCGGCGGAGTAATCGGCGGGAATTTCAGATGAGTAAGTCGCGCACCCTCTACGATAAAATCTGGGAAGACCATCTGATCGAGGACGATCCGGACGGCGCCTGCCTTATCTATATCGACCGCCACGTCGTCCACGAAGTCACGAGCCCGCAGGCGTTCGAAGGCCTGCGGCTTGCCGGCCGCAAGGTGCACGCGCCGGACAAGACCTTGCTCGTGGTCGATCACAACGTACCGACCACCAATCGCAATCTGCCCAATCCCGATCCTGAGAGCGAGGCGCAGATCAAATATCTCGCCGAGAACGCCAAGTTCTTCGGCCTCGAATATTACGACGAGTTCGATAAGCGCCAGGGCATCGTTCACATCATCGGCCCGGAGCAGGGCTTCGTGCTGCCGGGCGTGACGCTGGTATGCGGCGACAGCCACACCGCGACCAATGGCGCATTTGGCGCCCTCGCCTACGGCATCGGCACTTCCGAAGTCGAGCACGTACTGGCGACGCAGACGCTGATCCAGTCGAAGTCGAAGAACATGCGCGCCGTGGTCAACGGCAAGCTGCCGGAAGGCGTCACCGCGAAAGACATCATCCTCGCCATCATCGGCGAGATCGGCACCGCCGGCGGCACCGGCTACGCGCTGGAATATGCCGGCGACGCGATCACGTCGCTGTCGATGGAAGGCCGCATGACGGTCTGCAACATGTCGGTCGAGGCCGGCGCCAAGGCGGGCTTCATCGCGCCGGACCAGAAAACCTACGACTATCTGAAAGGCCGTCCCAAATCGCCTAAGGGCAAGGATTGGGATGCCGCGCTGCGCTATTGGGAAACGCTGCGCTCCGACGACGGCGCCCATTTCGATCGCGAGATCACGCTCGACGCCGCAAAACTGCCGCCGCTCGTCACCTGGGGCACCAGTCCCGAGCAGGTGATTTCCATCACCGGCCACGTGCCGAGCCTGGACGGCATCACCGATGAAGCCAAACGCGAAGCCATTGGCCGCGCGCTGAATTACATGGGCTTGAAGGGCGGCGAAAAGATTTCCGACATCGGCATCGATCGTGTGTTCATCGGCTCCTGCACCAATGGGCGCATCGAAGATCTCCGCGCGGTCGCCAAGGTTGTCGATGGCAAGACCGTCAACAGCAAGGTCAACGCGATGGTCGTGCCGGGATCGGGCCTGGTCAAAGAGCAGGCCGAGCAGGAAGGCCTCGACAAGATCTTAGTCAAAGCCGGCTTTGAGTGGCGTGAGCCCGGGTGCTCGATGTGTCTGGCCATGAACCCCGACAAGCTCGCACCGAACGAGCGTTGCGCCTCGACCTCGAACCGCAATTTCGAAGGCCGCCAGGGCTACAAGGGCCGCACGCACCTGGTGTCGCCGGCCATGGCGGCAGCCGCCGCGATCGCCGGGCATTTCGTCGACATCAGAGAGTGGCATTAGCGGACGCGGGCTGACAAAGCGTCAGCCCCGCACCCACCAGCAATGCTTGCCAGGATATAGCACTGTGCCGCTCGGTCGGTGTTGCAGCTCGTACCAATCGGCGCACTGCCGGAAGAGTAACCGTCCCGGATGGATTTCAATACGCTGCTGAACGCGAACAGGCGCCGGCACAATCTGATTGCCGACCTCAGGCGGCGCACCTTGAGCCATCGCGAGTTCGGGCGCCGCGAACGACATCAATACGGCAATAACGATCAACGCTCTTAACGTCATTACTGCATCACCTAACGCCACACACCCGCGGACCTTGGCGGAGTACGTCACAACAATACGGCAGTTCTCGGTTCCAGTCTTGGGGGTATAAACACTGCCCGTTGCGGAGGTTCCCGGCCGGAGCGTTCAGTCCTGGTGTTCAGCCCGAATATTCAGCCTAGGTACAAACGCGCGGTCGGCTGCTCGACCAGACCGCGGATCATGACGTTAAACGCTACAACGATCCGGTCCTCCGCCTCGTTTGCCCTACCCTCCTCGACTCCGTGTGGAAGATGGCTCGGCCAGATCAGCATACGGCCTTTCTCCGGCGGCATCGAAAAAATATCGGCGTTGAGTTCGTTCTTCTGCATGTACGATGGTTCGAGATTTTTCGAGTGCATGCGCGGCGAAGCGAAGACCGTGCGCCCGCAATTCATCGGTGTCTTGATGTAGACAAGCCCGCTCAGCAAGCAGTTCGGATGGATGTGAAAATTGTGGCGCCGATTGGGATTGGCGATGTTGGCCCACATATTCGCGATGTAGTGGGACTCACGTTTTATCGCGAATGCATCCAGGATAGACCCGGTCTCCGCCATGATCACGTCAACCAGCTCTTTCATCTCCAGTAGATTCTGAAGATCGTCAGGAGTCATATACGCAAGAGTCACTCCGGGTGAAGGGAAGCCGTTGCCCGACCTTTGCAATTCACGGAGCTTTTTCTCAATCGGGTCGCACATACCGATGTCCGGCAGCATGCCCGTGAACATCGGTGTTGGAAAAATTTTAAACAGTTGTTTGGCGGCCAGCTCCGCCGGCCTGCGGGCAAAGGTCTGGTATATGGGAGTTTGCAACATGGATTATGCACAGTGTGGCGCGGAATTATCCGCCCCGCCGCAAGCATTTAATTGCCGGCATCCTCGAAAGCCATGCTGTTGAAAATAAATACGAAGCATCGTTCAATAAAGCACGGGTAAAAATATACACGCGTGACGCAAGGAGACTCCCGGAATTAACGCGCGAGACGCGATTGTGACGTCACGTTTACGCTCGTGCGTTGCCGGCAGGTGCACCGTGACGGGAATTGCATCGAACACGAAATACTGTTGCAGGCACGCGCATGGTTGATAACCCATCCAGTCCGATCGCGTGGCAAATGGCGAAGACGCCGTCGCTCGCCGAGCTTGAGAGGCTCGCCGCCGAAATTTTTCGTAATCTGCCAAAACAATTTCGTGATCTTTGCACCGACGTTGTCATCCAGGTTGACGACTTTCCAACCGACGAGGTGATCGAGGCGATGCGGGCCGAAACCGAGTTCGATCTGCTCGGCCTGTTTCAAGGTGTCGGCCTGCCGTTCCGCAGCGAGAGCGCGCCAATGCAGATGCCGAACATGATCTGGCTATACCGGCGGCCGATCCTTGATTACTGGGCGGAGCACAACGAGGCGCTCGGCGATATCGTCAGGCTCGTGCTGATTCACGAGATTGGCCATCATTTCGGACTCTCGGACGCCGCCATGGAGGCGATCGAGCAAGCCGCAGACTGATCGGGGGTGGGTGCCGCAGAGAACAGAGCTTGATGCCACGGATGCGGCACGCCATTTGATTGCGGTGGCGGTTCGCGCCGCCTCAAATCAGGGGGTTGCCATGCTGATCACTGTTTTCCGTTCGCGGTTGAAGCCCGACTTGACCGAAGAATACAACGCCGCGGTCGCGCGCATGAGCGAACTAGCCGAGACCATGCCGGGCTATATATCCCACAAGACGTTTTTCGCAGCTGACGGCGAGCGATGCACCATCGTTGAATTCGAGCATGAGGAGGGGCTTCGGACCTGGCGGACCAATGCCGAGCACATCGCGGCGCAGAAAAACGCGCGTCTGAAGTACTATACCGAGTATAGCGTGCAGGTTTGCACGCTCGACCGCGAAAGCCGGTTCAATGAGGCAGAACACGCGGCAAAAGCGCGGGCTTGACCAGCGCCCGGCTAGCCGCCATTAAACCGCACAAATCGCTCGTTTCTTAAGGAACCCGGGATGGAAAAGTTCACGACCCTGGAAGGCGTCGCGGCGCCCCTGAAAATGATCAATATCGACACCGATATGATCATCCCGAAGCAGTATCTGAAGACCATCAAGCGTACCGGGCTCGGCAAGGGCCTGTTCTCGGAAAAGCGCTTTCGCGACGATGGCAGCGAGAACCCGGATTTCGTGCTCAACAAACCTGCTTATCGCAAGGCGAAGATTCTGGTCGCCGGGGACAATTTCGGTTGCGGCTCGTCACGCGAGCACGCGCCGTGGGCGCTGATGGATTTCGGCATCACCTGCGTGATTTCGACCTCGTTCGGCGACATTTTCTACAACAACTGTTTCAAGAACGGCGTGCTGCCGGTCAAAGTGTCGCCGGAAGACCTGGAAAAGCTGTTCGATGATGCCGAGCGCGGCGCCAACGCCACGCTCACTGTCGATCTCGCGAAGCAGGAAATCCGCGGCCCGGACGGCGGCGTGGTCAAGTTCGATATCGATCCGCACCGCAAGAAGTGCCTGCTTGAAGGCCTCGATGACATCGGCCTGACCATGGTCAAGAGCAAAAAGATCGACAGCTTCGAGCAAAAGGCCAAATCCGAGCGGCCTTGGGCGTAGACGGCTGCAAGATACTTCATAGATCGTCATAGTCGGACTTGATCTGACAATCCGTGCTGACTTGACGCTTTACGATTGCTCACCGGGCTCAAGCCCCGGCGATGACCCCGACAACAATAATCGCACGACCATGACAGCCGCTATCAGCGTCTCACATCTGAACAAGACTTACGCGTCTGGCTTCCAGGCTCTTAAAGACGTCAATCTGGAAATCCGGCGCGGCGAGATCTTTGCGCTGCTCGGCCCGAACGGCGCCGGCAAGACGACGCTGATCAACATTATCTGCGGGATCGTGAAACCGTCATCCGGTGCTGTCGCAGTCGATGGCAACGACATCCTCACGGACTACCGAGCGGCGCGCTCGCTGATCGGTCTGGTGCCGCAGGAACTGACCACCGACGCTTTCGAAACCCCCCCGGCTACCATGAGCTTCTCCCGCGGATTGTTCGGCAAGCCGCCAGACCCCGGCCATATCGAGAAGGTCCTGAAGGACCTGTCGCTGTGGGACAAACGCGACGCCAGAATCATAACGCTGTCCGGCGGCATGAAGCGCCGAATCCTGATCGCCAAGGCGCTGGCGCACGAGCCGAAAATTCTATTTCTTGACGAGCCAACCGCTGGTGTCGACGTCGAACTGCGCAAGGACATGTGGCAGCTGGTGCGCGAGCTGCGCACCTCCGGTGTCACCATCATCCTCACCACCCATTACATCGAAGAAGCCGAAGAGATGGCCGACCGGGTCGGCGTCATCAACAAAGGTGAGATCATCCTGATCGAGGACAAGGTCGAGCTGATGCACAAGCTCGGCAAGAAGCAGCTCACGCTCGAATTGCGCGATCCCATGATGACGATCCCAGCCGCACTGAGCGAATACAAGCTTACGCTCGGCCCAGACGGAAAATCGCTGATCTATGACTACGACCCCAAGGGCGAGCGTACCGGGATCACGACCCTGCTCGACGAGCTGCGTGCGGCCGGTATCGGGTTCCGCGATCTGCAAACCCGGCAAAGCTCCCTCGAAGACATCTTTGTGACGCTGGTGAAGCAAAAGTCATGACCGGAGCAACGGTGCCCCTACCCGATTGCTCCGGCGACCTGATTGGCGGCGCTTGCCTTTCTAACGCGGTGGAAGTTCTTGAGGAACTATGCTGATGAGCAAGACGGTCTTTTGCCGCTTCGAAAAATCCGGCCGCATTTCTTACGGCATCGTTGAGGACGACATAGTACGCATCATCGAAGGGGAGCCGCTCTCGCAATACCGGCTTGGCAGCGAGCGTTATCCTCTTGCAGACGTCAGATTACTGGTGCCGATCAAGCCGCCTACCTTTTACGCAATCGGCTCGAACTACCGGAACCACATCGTCGGCCGCGCTAAAGTGAAGGGGCGGGACCCAATTTTTTATGAGACACCCCGCGTCGGCTACCGGGCCAATAGCGCGCTGCTCCCGCATGAGGGCGACATCATAAAACCGGCCGGTTCGGGTCCGAGATTCGAATACGAAGCCGAGCTGGTCGCGGTAATTGGCAAGCCAGCGCGGCGGGTTACCCCAGAGCAGGCCGCCGACTGCATCTTCGGCTGGACCATCGGGAATGACATGACGGAGCGCGATTGGCAGGCCAAGGATCCTACAAATCTACGCGGCAAGAATTCCGACACGTTCAAGCCAATGGGCCCCTGGATCGTTACCGGCGTAGACATCCGCGACATGACGACCAATGTGAAGATCAATGGCAAACTTGAGCACTCGTTTCCCACCGCGAATATGCTGTTCAGCCCAGGCGAAGTGATCAGTGACGTGTCACGCTACAATACGCTGGCGCCCGGAGATGTTGTCTGGCTCGGCACCGACGAGGTACCCAAAGCGATCAAACCAGGCGATCTGATCGAAATCGAGATCACCGGCATTGGGGTGTTGCGTAATCGCGTGGTGGAGGAGGCCTGACCGTAGCCATGGAAACCACCTTCATGTGGGGTCGCATGGCTCTCGTGACAGCCATCCTTTTCTTTTACGGTCTAGCGGCATCGACGTTCGCGCAACCTTCATTCCCAACCCGGCCAATCCGCGTTATTTCGCCATTTCCGGCTGGTGCTGTCTCAGACATCTCGCTTCGTATTTTGGCCGAGTACGCGGGCGCACACCTCAACACACAAATCATCGTGCAGAATCAGCCGAGCGGCGGAGGCGTGCTTGCGGCACGCCAAGTGCTGTCCTCGCCAGCCGACGGCTACACCCTCGCGCTGCTGTCGAACGCCACCGCAGTGAGCGCAGCGCTATTCAGGCAATTGCCGTTCGATCCATTGAAGGACTTTGAGCCAGTCTCTACAATGAGTGACTTCGCCTATCTGTTCCTGACCAATTATCAATCGCGCTTTCATACATTGCAGGATGTCTTGGCGGCGGCGCAGGCAAAGCCGGACGCGTTGAATGTCGGCACGTCGGATGGCGGCACGACGCCATACCTGACGGCACTGCTGTTCAAGCGCGCCGCCGGCATTGACTTCACCATCGTGCCCTTCCACGGAGCTCCCGATCTGACCGTGGCGATGCTCCGCAACGACGTAGATGTGGCGATCAACGCTTACGGCGCCTATCGCCAAGGCATTGCTACCAAACAGTTGCGGGCGCTCGCTACCACGACAGCACATCGCTTCAGCTTCCTGCCGGACGTGCCAACGATGGAGGAGGTTGGAATATCGAACTTCGAAGTCTCATCCTGGAACGGGATCGAGGCGCCGGCCGGGACACCAGCAACTGTCGTCGAACAGCTAACAAAGGCCTTTCAAGCTGCCTTGGCCGAACCCGATCTGATTGCGAAATTCCGCGATCTAGGCATCGAAACCTGGACAGGATCGCCAGATGAACTTTCTAACCGTATGCAAGCGGAGATCTCACGCTGGAATCGTGTGGTCGACGAAACCCACATCCAGCGCCAATAATGGGCACCAACGTCAGATGAATATCTACGCTGTTCAGGCAATTTACCGCTACGAGATGGCTCGCACCGGACGGACACTGTTCCAAAGCGTCGTGTCGCCGGTGATCTCGACCTCGCTTTATTTCATCGTATTCGGCGCGGCGATCGGGTCACGCATTACCGAGATAGAGGGTGTCAGCTACGGCGCATTCATTGTTCCAGGACTGATCATGCTGATGCTGTTGACGCAGAGCGTCACCAACGCAGCTTTCGGCATCTACTTTCCGCGTTTTGTTGGCACAATCTACGAACTTTTATCGGCGCCGGTTTCATCGTTCGAAATCGTACTCGGCTATGTGGGTGCCGCGACGACCAAATCGGTCATTTTGGGCGCGATCATCCTGGCGACGTCGTGGCTGTTCGTGCCGCTGCGGATCGATCATCCGGTGTGGATGGTGGCATTCCTGATACTGACCTCCATCAGCTTCAGCCTGTTCGGGTTCATTCTTGGGCTGTGGGCAAGCAGCTTCGAGAAGCTGCAAATAGTACCGCTGCTGATCCTCACCCCGCTGACGTTTCTTGGCGGCACGTTTTATTCCACCAGCGTATTGCCGCCATTCTGGCGCACCGTGACGCTGTTCAATCCGCTGGTCTATTTGATTAGTGGGTTCCGCTGGAGCTTTTTCGATATTGCCGACGTCAATGTCGAAATCAGCGTTGCCATGACATTTCTGTTTCTCGCGGTATGCATGGCCATCGTCTGGTGGTTCTTCAAGACCGGCTATCGGCTGAAGAATTAGCGAACCGCCCGCGCATGGGATTGCTGAGCCCGCGTGTCCGGTAGACACTCCCGAACATGAAGCGGTTCATAATTATCTTTGCGGTAGCTGCCCTCGCCGGTTTTGGGTCGGCACGCGCTCAGCAATTTCCCACCCATATCGTGCGGCTTTTGGTGCCCTTTGCGCCTGGCGGCGGCATCGATAGCCTCGCGCGTCCACTCGCCGAACGTCTGTCGCTGCGATGGGGACAGCCGGTCATTGTCGAGAATAAACCCGGCGGCAACACCACGATCGCCGGCGACGCCGTTGTCCGCGCCGAGCCCGATGGCTACACGCTGCTTGTCACCAGCAATTCAACCATTACCAGCAACCCGTTCCTGTTCAACAATCTGCCGTTCGATCCAATGACCGCGCTGGTGCCGGTCACCAAGCTTGTCGACATGTATCAGATGGTCGTGGTCCATCCGTCACTTCCGATCAACTCGATGCAGGAGCTAGTCGAGTTTGCCAAGCAAGGCTCGGTCCGGCTCAATTATGGTTCCTACGGCAGCGGCAGTCCGCCGAATCTGCTGTTCGAGACGCTCAAAACCGAGGCTTCCATCGACATCACACAGGTGCCATTCCGCGGCGCCGCGCCGGCGGTGGCCGCGACGGTCGCCGGCGACGTGCAGTTGACGCTGGGGAGCGCCGCGACGGCCGGCCCTCACGTGGCCGCGGGCCAGTTGCGCGCGCTCGCCACCGGAAGCGGGGAGCGGCTCACCAGCTTTCCCGACGTGCCGACGCTCAAGGAAGCGGGATTTCCGAACGTCGATCCGCGCACCTGGTTCGGCGTATTCGCTCCGGCCGGAACGCCCACCGAGATCGTGGCGAAGATTCAGCGGGACATGGCCGCCATCATCGACGATGCGGATTTCAAGCAGCATTTTGTCGAGGCGTTCGGATATATCGCGTTCGGCAGTACGCCCCAAGCCTTCGCCGCCGACATCCAGGAAGACATAAAATACAAAAAAGAGATGATCTCGGTTGCCGGTCTCAAGCCGGAATAACCCGATGCGGCGCTTGCGCGAGGCGTCAGGCCGCGACCGGCGGCGCCGTGCCTTCGATCTGGATACGATAGCCCGAGCGCACGCTCGGCCAATAGTCCCAGATGGCCTTGTGGTGGGTGCAGCGATTATCCCAGAACGCAATCGAGTGCGGCCGCCAGCGGAAGCGGCATGTCCACTCCGGCTTATTGCAATGGTCGATCAGGAAACGCAGCAAGCGCTCGCCTTCCAGCGCCGGCAGTTCATTGATCTTCGACGTGAAGTCGGTGTTGACGTAAATCACCTTTTTGCCGCTGACCGGATGCTTGGTGATCACCGGGTGCACCGATACCGGCGTACCGGGACCAAATACCCGTGTGCCGTCGTGTGTTGCGGTCAGACCCGCAAGATAATCCTTCATGCGCGGCGACAGCGCGTCATAGGCCGCGTACATGCTGGCGAACATGGTGTCGCCACCGCCGTCCGGCGGCACGGTGTGATTGTAAAGAAGACTGCCTAGCGGCGGGATCGCGGCGCAGGACTGATCGGAATGAAAATTCTCGCCCGCGATCTGGGTCGAGGTTTCGTCGTAGTGGAATTTCCGCACGAGCGGGTTTTCGGAGACCTTGCTGATGGTCGATTTGCCGACGTGCGTGCCGAGCGCTCCGAAATAACGGCCGAGCCTGATCTGGTCGTCGAAACTAATTTTCTGATCGCGGAAAAAAATTACCTGGTATTGGATGAACGCTTTGTGCACCTCTTCAACCTGCCTGTTGGGAAGCGGCTTTGTCAGATCGATGCTGCCGATTTCGGCGCCAATGTGCGGCGAGACTGGCGTTACTGTGATGGATTCATAGGACATGCGTGTTCCCCCGTACGGGTCGATCGTGGTTTCACGTCAAATATTGCAGGATCGCCGTTCAAATGAACAGCTTGATCAAAGCGAAATTTATCGGCTGAACTTTCTGCGCAATCTTTTTGACGCTGGAATCTTGGCGACCCCGGGCCGCAACGAGCGATTGCAGTCAGCCGCCATCCTCAAGAACTGGCAACCTCGGTTCTTTCGTCGGCGCGCGCCGACTGCTTGGCAATCGCGTCTGCGATCGCCACCGTGCGCCGCGCCATCTCGGCGTGCAGACGCTCGACCATGCGGCCGTCGATCTGGATGACACCCTTGTTCTCGTTTTCCGGAAGATCGAATGCGGCAATCATCTTGCGCGCGGTTGCCACCTCTTCCGGCGACGGCGAGAACGCCTCATTGCACGGCGCGATCTGCTTCGGGTGAATGAGCGTTTTGCCGTCGAAACCGAGATCGACGGCCTGACGGCATTCCTCCGCAAAGCCTGTTTCGTTGCCGAGATCGTTATAGACCCCGTCGAGGATATCGAGACCGTAGGCGCGTGCCGCGGCAACACAGCTCATCAGCCATGGCAGCATCGGTTGGCGGCCTGGCACCAGACGCGCGCGCGTATCCTTGGCAAGGTCGTTGGTGCCCATCACGAAACCGGCGAGCCGAGTTTCGGAATCGAGGGCGGCGGCGGCGATCTCGCGGACATTGAGCATCGCCAGTGGCGTCTCCATCATTGCCCAGACGCGGATATGCGGATCGGTACCCATGTCGACGATGCGCGCGGCGAGATCCTGCAATTGTCCGGGATCGGAAATTTTCGGGACCAGCACAGCGTTAGGCTTCGCCGCCGCAATCGCATCGAGATCGTCGACCCACCATCGGGTGTCGAGGCCATTGATCCGCACCATGACCTCGCGATCGCCGAAGCCACCCTTTTTCAGCGTCTTCACAATGGCTTCACGCGCCTGTCCCTTAGCCTCCGGCGCCACCGCATCCTCTAGATCGAGAATGAGACCGTCAGCCGGTAATTCGCGCGCTTTCTCCAGCGCGCGCGCGTTCGATCCCGGCATGTAAAGCACGCTACGACGTGGACGGACGGTCATCGAACGATCCCCTGTATCCCTATACCCTCAAACTAGCGGTCCTGCATGACGCATGCCACTGTCTGTTGGTCGCCCGAATGTCGCCAGGAAAGAGTTCAAGCCGCCTTTTGTTTCGCGGTGATCAGCTTGCGGTTGATCAGACATTCGGCGATCTGAATGGCGTTCAGCGCCGCACCCTTGCGCAAGTTGTCGGAGACGACCCACATCGACAGCCCGTTCTCGACGGTCGCATCCTCACGGATGCGGCTGATGTAGGTGGCATCCTCACCGGCCGCTTCATACGGCGTGACGTAGCCGCCCGGTTGGTGTGAATCGATCACCAAGCAGCCCGGCGCTCTCCGAAGGATGTCCCGCGCCTCGTCGGGCGTGATCGGATTTTCGAATTCGACGTTCACCGCTTCGGAATGGCTGATGAAGACCGGCACACGCACACAGGTCGCGGTAAGCTTGATCTTGGGATCGAGAAATCTTCTTGGTCTCGACCACCATTTTCCATTCTTCCTTGGTGTAGCCGTCCTCCATGAAGACATCGATCTGCGGGATGATGTTGAAAGCGATACGCTTCGGAAACTTGTTCAGCTGGATATCTCGCAGCGAATAGATCGCCTTGGTCTGACGATCGAGCTCGTCCATCCCATCCTTGCCGGCGCCCGACACCGATTGATAGGTGGCGACCACGACACGCTTGATCTTTGCCTTATCGTGTAGCGGCTTGAGCGCGACGACGAGTTGCGCCGTGGAGCAATTCGGATTGGCGATAATGCCGCGCTTGCGGAAACCTGCGATGGCATCCGCGTTCACTTCCGGCACGATCAGCGGGACATCGGAATCATAACGCCAGGCCGAGGAGTTATCGATCACCACCGCTCCCGCGGCCACAATCCTCGGCGACCACTCCCTGGATACCGTACCGCCGGCTGACATCAGGCAAATGTCGACGCCTGAGAAATCGAAATGCTCCAGTGCTTTCACTTTCAGTGTGCGGTCGCCGTAGGAAACTTCAGTGCCCAGACTGCGGCGGGATGCGAGCGCGATCACCTCGTCGGCGGGGAAGGATCGCTCGGCAAGGATCTTGAGCATTTCCCGGCCCACATTGCCGGTCGCGCCAGCCACAGCGACGCTGTAACCCATTGTTAACTCTCCACCGAAAATTCGGCCCCAAACGCATACGCCGGGAACCGGAGCGGAAGCGCTTCTAGGCGAGAACCACCCCTAATACAACGTTGATAGGAGGGGTGGTGCACCCGGCCTCGTACTCCGTTCCGGGCGACATTCGCGCCACCTTGGTGCGCGTCATCGCATATATGGGTGGTCTTGGGCTTGTTGCCGTAGCTGCTGCGGGTTTCTTTCAAAACGATCACGCTCCCCTCGCGACCGTTGCCTCGGCGCCGATCCCGGCCTGGACCGCCGCCGAGAAGCCTTACCCCGCCTTCGAACTGCTGATGCCGGAACTCAACGGCAGTCCGTTCAACTACGCGATCCTGCGCCGAGGCATGGACAACGCGCGCAAGGACGTGATGACCTGGGGAGCGCCGGCCATCCCCCGGCCTTATGCCACGGTCGAGATTTTCCGGGCGGGCCCGCGGGCCGAAGCCTTTCTCGACGCACCGAGCGAAATCGCCGCGAGCATTATCGACGACACGGTGGCCGATGACGTTAAGCCCGCCGGCAAAATCGAAAGCAAGTTCGGTCCAATGCCTCTGGTCGATTTCGCCATCGCCCCGAACGGCCACCTCAAGCGCTGCCTTGGCTTCGCTCACGCCTTTGACAACCCGTTCATGCAGATTGCCGGCTGGTATTGCAGCGCGAGTGCGGAAGTGGTCGACCGGGCGACAGTCGCGTGCCTGATCGACCGACTGACCATGGTCAATGCCGACACCCAAACGGCGACATTTTTCGCCCGCGCCGAGGTCAAGCGCACGTTCTGCGGCCAGCGCAGCCCGATCCTCGCCGCAACCCCTGAGCGCGAGGAGCATATCGCGCCGGAAAACCTCTCAAAATTAAAGTCCGCGCTGCGCGGACGCCTGTCATCGCGTTAATTCCGTCCCGAAATTCACCGCGCTACCGGGGAACTCGGCCCACTTAAGCCGGGTTACCCAAGGTGCTGTCGTAAACCGACCCGGCAGGCTAAGGTGGTCAGCGGGAGTGAGGAATCATGCGCGTATTTGCTGTTGCCGCTACTGCACTGGCCGTATTCGCGGTCCAGGCTGGCTCTGCCGGAGCTGCCACGAAGAAAGTACCGCCCGATCCGGTGATGCGCTCGGCGAGCGGGACCGTGATCCAGCCCACCAAGACCATCATTCACCACCAAGATGGATCGACGACGGTTATCGTCATTCCACGCCGCTCCTATCTCGATACCGGAACGGAAGTTTCGGTGGGCGACCGCCACTTCAGGGACTACATGATGCCGCCCGGTGGCGATCCTGGGCGCGCAAATTGGACCATGGGCGGCCCCGATCTGAGCGGCAACGGCAATTACCTGCCGATGGCGGCGCCGCTCTATATTCCCGGCTTCAATCCTTACGCGCCGTACTGAGCGGATAAAGCCTGCTGGCTATTGCTGCTGTGCGTTGGATGACGCGCGCTCGTGGATACCTTGCGTCGTCACAATGAAATCGACGCGCCCATCCATCAATATGCACGACCGCCGCAATACGCTGCCGCCATTCCGGCTTGACGTTGCTGGCGAGGTCGGGATGTTCGCGGCCATCGCTCTTTCGTCGCGTCAGGCGTTCGAGCTGCGCTGCAGCGCGCAGCTCATAGTCCTGAAAGACCGCGGCGACTGCGTCATAATTTCCGGAATGCACGCTGAGAATCAGCTGGGACACACCGGATTAGCCAATCGCGATCGCGGTTAGCTGGAAAGTCGCCCTAGTTCCTCAACTACCGCCTGTCCCATTTCGGGCGTGCTGACGATCGTACAGCCTTCGGACTTGATGTCAGCGGTCCGAAGGCCTCTGGCGAGCGCCGCGGCAATGGCCGCCTCAAGCTGATCGGCCTCCTTGCCCATATTGAATGAATAGCGCATCGCCATGGCGAATGAGGCGAGCATGGCGATCGGATTGGCCATGCCTTTGCCGGCAATATCCGGCGCCGAACCATGCACCGGCTCGTAGAGCGCCTTGCGCCGCCTGGTTTTGGGATCGAGCTCGCCGAGCGATGCCGAAGGCAGCATGCCGAGCGAGCCAGTCAGCATTGCCGCGACATCGGACAACATGTCGCCGAACAGATTATCGGTGACGATGACGTCGAACTGTTTGGGCCAGCGCACCAGCTGCATGCCGCCGGCATCCGCCAGCATGTGTTCGAGCTGCACATCCTTGTATTCGCGCTCATGCACCTGTTCGACAACTTCGTGCCACAGGACGCCAGTCTTCATCACGTTGCGCTTTTCCATGGACGTGACTTTATTGCTCCGCTTGCGCGCCAGCTCGAAGCCGACGCGGGCGATACGCTCGATCTCGTAGGTGTCGTAAACTTGGGTATCGATGGCGCGCTTCTGGCCGTTACCGAGATCGGTAATGGTTTTCGGCTCGCCGAAATAGACGCCGCCGGTGAGCTCGCGAAGGATGATAATGTCGAGGCCTTCGACCGCTTCACGTTTCAGGCTAGAGGCGTCTGACAGCGCTGGATAGACGATCGCCGGACGGATGTTAGCGAACAGCCCAAGATCCTTCCGGAGGCGAAGCAAGCCCGCTTCGGGGCGCACATCGAACGGCACCTTGTCCCATTTCGGGCCGCCGACCGCGCCGAAGATGATCGCATCCGCGGCGTGCGCCTTCGCCATCGTCTCGTCGGTGACGGCGACTTTGTGAGCATCGTAACAGCTGCCGCCGACCAATCCTTCTTCGGTCTGGAAATCGGCTATGCCTTTATTAGCGTAGAAGCCGAGCAGCCGCCTTACCTCGGCCATGACTTCCGGGCCGATGCCGTCGCCGGGAAGAAGAAGGAGTTTGTAGGTCGCCATCCAATACGCCTCACAGACAATGAGGCGAGATTGCTAAAGCCCCATGCGGGGCTTGGCAAGCCGCGGGGCCTTCAGAAAAGACGGGGACTTTATTGCCCGCTGAACCAGTTATAGCCCTGGTTTTCCCAATAGCCGCCGGCGTCGTTGTTCTGCACCCACATGGCGGTGACGTATTTCGGATTTTTGAAGCCGAGCTTGGTTGGAATACGGATCTTGATCGGAAAGCCGTAAGCGGTCGGCAAAGTCTTGTGGTCGAATTTCAGCGTCAGTTGCGTCTGCGGGTGCAGCGCGGTGGGCATATCGATAGTGTTGGAGTAGCCTTCGGCACACTGGAACCAGACGTATTTAGCAGTCGTGTCCGCACCGATCATTTTCAGGAAATCAGACAACCGCACGCCCTGCCATGAGCCGATCGCGCTCCAGCCTTCGACGCAGACGTGGCGGGTGATCTGTGAAACTTCCGGCAGCTTGTTTAGCTCGGGCAGCGTCCAGGGCTTCTTGTTATCGACCAGCCCGCCGATTTCGAGCTGATAGGTGTCGCCATCGACCTCAGGCGCCTCGTCTTCGCTGTAATAGGCGTTGAAGGGGAACGGTCGCGTGATCGCACTTTCCGGATATTCAGGTGCAAGCGTATTCGGATTAAAAATCCGCGCCTGAACCCAATCGTTGAAATTCGAAATTACGCGCAGCGCACTTTCCGCCGTCGGCCCGTCGATGATGTCGCAGCCGGTAAGCGTCGCCAGCGCACCGAGGCTCGCCGCCCCGCGAAGGAAAAATCGTCGCGACTGATCGGGAAGCAGTTTTGCTGCGTCCTTGATCAGAGATTTCGGATCGACGCCGGGTATCGGTTTGCGCTGACGAGCCATCGTTTTCTCCTTCAGCGACCGGTAATCATCGCGCGCAGACTTTTCGGTACAAGCAGCGCCAGCGCGACGTGCACGGCCAGAAAACCGACGATCGACGCCATGGCGAAGAAATGCACATAGCGGGCGAAATCATAGCCGCCAAAGAAGTCGGTCAGGTATTTAAACTGCACCGGCTTCCAGATCGAGAGGCCCGAAAACACGATCACGACCGCAGCCAGAATCACACCGACATAAAGCAGACGCTGGACCGCATTGTAGACCGAGAGATCGTCGTGGGAGAGCTTGCCGCGCAGCGCCGCAGCCAAATCGCGCACGACGTCGCGGGGGCGGATCGGAAAGAACTTGCGGCGGAAACGCCCGGTCGCGAAGCCGAGCGTGACGTAGACAATGCCATTGATTACGAGCAGCCACATAGCGGCAAAATGCCAGAGCAGCGCGCCCCCTAGCCATTCACCAAGCGCGATCTGGGACGGGAAATAGATGAAGCTGAACAACGGCGAGGCATCGTAAACCTGCCAGCCTGAGGCGATCATCATCAGGATCGCAAGCGCGTTGATCCAGTGGGTAACGCGCACCCAGAGCGGATGAATCACCGGCCCTTCCGCGGGTATGACGACCGGACTGGTTGCTTCGAGTGTCATAAGCAGGCTTCTAACAAAATAACGAGGCGCAAGCGCCTCACATTCCTGTCAGTAGAAATCCCTCTCCCCGCACAACGGGGAGAGGGGCTGACCAGCGGCCTTAGTTCGGCAGCAGCACGGTATCGACCACGTGAATAACACCGTTGGACTGCAAAACGTCCGGAATGGTGACGATGGCGACGTCGCCTTTAACGTCAGTGACGGTGAGCTTGCCGGGGCCGGCCTGCTTCACGATCAGGTCTTCGCCGGCGACCGTCTTGAGGTGGGCTTCACCCTCGCCGTCCTTCACCGCCTTCATCAAGGCGACCGCCGTCATGCGGCCCGGCACGACGTGATAGGTGAGGACCTTGGTCAGGGTCGCCTTGTTCTCGGGCTTGAGCAGTGTGTCGACGGTGCCGGCCGGCAGCTTGGCAAAGGCCGCGTTGGTCGGCGCAAACACCGTAAATGGTCCGGGACCGGACAGGGTGTCGACGAGGCCAGCGGCCTTCACCGCAGCCACCAGCGTGGTGTGATCTTTCGAATTCACCGCGTTCTGGATGATGTTCTTTGACGGATACATCGGCGCGCCGCCGACGGTGACGGTCTTTTCGTTCATCTGCGCAAGAGCGGGTGCAGCGGGCGCGATTGCGGCGGCAAAAGCGATTACAGCCGCAGAAGCAAACAAAGCGATACGCTTGGACATCGGAGTCTCCATTTATGATTGCTGGCGCCGCGGCGAACCCGCGGGCGAGACGACAGTCAAAGTCGTCGTCGGATTTAGATACGGACGCTTGCTGCGGGAGTTTCAGTCTCATGGTCACGGCCGCGTGAACGATGCTTTTGCGGCCGGCCTTCCGTGGCAGCCGAGGGTAAGCTATGAAACGCCTGCCAAAAGTCGGGTTCCGCTACTCACGATCGTCACAAGGATCCAATGCCCAAGACCAGCCCCGGCAATTTCTTTGAAGATTTTCGCATCGGCCAGATAATCCGCCACGCTACGCCGCGCACGGTCACGGTCGGCGATGTCGCGCTTTACACCGGCTTGTTCGGCGGCCGTTTTGCCGTGCAATCGTCAGATGCCTTCGCCAAAGAGATTGGTTATCCGCACGCGCCGATCGACGATCTGCTGGTATTTCACATCGTGTTCGGAAAGACCGTGCCTGATGTCTCACTCAACGCTGTCGCCAATCTCGGCTATGCCGGGTGCTACTTCCGAGCACCGGTCTATCCGGGCGATACGCTGAGCGCGCTTTCCGAAGTTATCGGGCTGAAAGAAAACTCAAGTCGGAAGACCGGCATTGTCTATGTACGCACCACGGGTTTCAACCAGCACTCAAAGCCGGTGTTGGAATATGTCCGTTGGGTGATGGTGAACAAACATGACCACGCGGCGCCTGCGCTTGGCGATCACGTGCCGCGCCTGCCGACCGCAGTAGATCCCAAAGTCCTAGGCGAGGCATGTCCGGCGATCGACACCGAAGCCTATGATTGCGTCCTGGCCGGCAGCGAGTATCGCTTTGGCGATTATGCGGTCGGTGAAAAGATCGATCACGTCGATGGCATCACGGTCGAAGAAGCCGAGCATCAAACTGCAACGCGGCTATACCAGAACACCGCGAAAATCCATTTCGATCTGTTCACCGCCAAACAGGGCCGTTTCGGCCGGCGCCTGATCTATGGCGGCCATGTGATTTCGCTAGCACGTTCGTTGTCATTTAATGGTCTCGCCAACGCATTCCATGTGGCAGGCATCAATGGCGGGCGGCACGTTGCGCCGCTGTTTGCCGGCGGCACTATTTTCGCGTGGTCGGAGATCCTGGCGAAAGCGGATTTGCCGGGCCGCGACGACGTCGGTGCGCTTCGCCTGCGCACTGTCGCAACCAACGATAAGCCATGTCGCGACTTCCCGTATAAGAACGGTGACGAATACGATCCCGCCGTCCTGCTCGATCTCGACTACTGGGTCTTGATGCCGAGGTAGCCCGTCATTGCGAGGAGCGGAGCGACATGCAATCCAGCGCCAGCGCAAGAAGATTTGGATTCAATGCACACCGATCTGGATTGCTTCGTTTCGCTCGCAATGACGCTTCATGCCTTTGCTCTCAAATGTTCCACTAGTTGCCGCGCATAGACCGGCAAGTCGTCGCGGCTGCGCACGCAGATGGTAAGATCGCGCACCGCCCACGGATCGGATAGCACGACGGGCTTGATCGCCATGGTCTTCGAGACACGGTGCGCCGTGGTCTCCGGCACGATACCGATACCGACTTTGCATTCGACCAGCCGGCACACCGCATCGAAGCTCCGCAACTGTACGCGAAGCCGCAGCGGCCGGCCTATCCGCACAGCCTTGGTGGCGAGGAAGCGCTGAATGGCGCTGGAGCGATCGAGCCCGACAAAATCATGCTCCAGCACCTCCTCGAAACTAATCTGGCTTCGTTTCGCCAGTGCATGATCCTGTGCCACGACCAGCACGAAGCGGTCGCGGCGGAACGGATAGGTTTCGAGCGCCCCGGCATCGACGGTGCCGGCAACAACGCCAAGATCAGCGACGCCCTCGGCAATGAGCCCGACGATTTCGTCGCTTAGCCGCTCTTCGAGATCGACGCTGACGGTCGGATGCGTGGCGAGGAACGAACTCAGGGCTTCAGGTAAGAACTCGGTTAGCGCATTGGTGTTTGACAGCACTCGAATCTGCCCGGCCAAGCCGCTGCCATAAGCGCCGAGATCCTCATGCAAGCGCTCGGCCTGCCGCAGGATAGTGCGAGCGTGCTGCAACAAGGTCCGGCCTGCCTGGGTCGGGGTAACGCCCTGGCGGCCCCGCGTCAGCAGCGGAACGCCAAGCGCATCCTCCATGTTACGGACACGGGTCGACGCGGCGGCGAGCGCCAGATGCGCACGTTCGGCGCCATGGGTGATGCTGCCGGCTTCGACCACATGCCGGAACAAGCTCAGATCGGCGAGGTCAAAACGCATAGTCAGCACCCTTCGTTTTTTGCGAAGTCAGGCTTTGCATAAACACTATTGTTAAAGCCTTTATCGGCGCTATTCTTTCGCTTAATACGAAATGATACTGTTTGCAACAATGCACAGCCGTGTAGCGTTGCATTGCAGCGGTCTCGTTGATTGGATAGGAACGGTTCTAAGTCCGGCTCCCGCCGGACGATTTCGGATGAACGCCATGGCCGAAACCAAGGCCCGTGTTGCGCGGCCGTTATCGCCGCACCTGCAAATCTATCGGCCAACGCTGACGATGATGATGTCGATCGTGCATCGCATCACCGGCATTGGCTTGTACTTCGGCATGCTGTTGCTGGCCTGGTGGTTCATCTCCGCCGCAGGCCCTAACGGCTATGCCCGCTTTGAATGGTTCATCGGCTCCTGGATCGGCCGGTTGATCCTGTTCGGTTACACGTGGGCGCTGATCCACCATATGCTTGGCGGCATCCGCCATCTGATCTGGGACAGCGGGCGCGGCCTCGGGCCAAGCGAGCGGGAATGGCTCGTCGCCGCGAACCTGATCGGCTCCATCATCATTACCATTCTGCTTTGGATCATCGGGCTCTTGGCAATGGGAGGCTCGGTGTGAGCGGCGAGACCCATATCCGAACCCCTCTGGCCAAAGTGCGCGGCCGAGGCTCGGCGAAATCGGGCACCAAGCACTTCTGGCATCAGCGGCTTACGGCGCTCGCCAATATCCCGCTGACCATAGCGGCGGTGGTCATCTTGATCACGCTGCTTGGCCGCAACCAGGCGGCAGCGGCGCAAATTCTGGGCTCGCCGACGATCACAATCATCATGCTGCTGTTCATCGGCTCGACTACCGTTCACATGCGGATCGGCATGGCGGTAGTCATCGAGGACTATGTGCATGATGAAACAGCAAAACTCGCATTGCTGATAGCCAATACCTTCTTCACCGTCGTGGTTGGCCTCGCGGCCGCCTACGGCATCCTCAAGCTTTCGTTCGGATTGTAGGCATGGCGGACAACGCGACCAACGGAAAAGGCGCAGCTCCCTCGATCAACGGACGCGCGTATCCGATCGAAGATCACTCCTACGACGTCGTGGTCGTCGGCGCTGGCGGGTCTGGATTGCGCGCCGTGGTCGGATGCAGCGAGGCGGGATTGCGCACAGCCTGCATCACCAAAGTGTTTCCGACCCGCTCGCACACCGTGGCGGCACAGGGCGGCATCGCCGCCGCGCTCGGCAATATGGGCGAGGACGACTGGCGCTGGCACATGTACGACACCGTCAAGGGCTCGGACTGGCTCGGCGATCAGGACGCTATCGAATATATGTGCCGCGCCGCGCCGGAAGCGGTCTACGAGCTGGAACATTGGGGCCTGCCGTTCTCGCGCCGCGAGGAAGACGGCAAAATCTATCAGCGGCCGTTCGGCGGCATGACCACCCATTACGGCAAGGGCACCGCGCAGCGCACCTGCGCCGCCGCCGACCGTACCGGCCACGCCATGCTGCACACGATGTACGGCCAGGCGCTGCGCCATTCGGCCGAATTCTTCGTCGAGTATTTCGCCATCGACCTGATCATGGACGACGAGGGCCGCTGCCGCGGCGTCATCGCGATCAATCTCGACGACGGCACGATCCATCGCTTCTCCGGGCAGATGACGATTCTGGCGACCGGCGGCTATGGCCGCGCTTACGCGTCCTGCACCGGCGGCGCACACCCAGACCGGCGACGGCAACGCCATGGTGCTGCGCGCCGGCCTGCCGCTCGAGGACATGGAATTCGTGCAGTTCCATCCGACCGGCGTCTATGGCGCCGGCGTGCTCATCACCGAAGGCGCGCGCGGCGAAGGCGCCTATCTGGTCAATGCGCAGGGCGAGCGCTTCATGGAGCGCTATGCGCCGTCGGCCAAGGACCTCGCCTCGCGCGACGTGGTTTCCCGCGCCATGACCATCGAGATCCGCGAAGGCCGCGGCGTCGGACCGAAGAAGGACCACATCTTCCTGCACCTCGACCATCTCGATCCGAAGATTCTCGCCGAGCGCTTGCCGGGCATCACCGAGTCCGCGCGCATTTTCGCCGGCGTCGATCTGACCCGCGAGCCGGTGCCGATCGTGCCGACGGTGCACTACAACATGGGCGGCATCGCTACCAACTATCACGGCGAAGCGCTGATCAAGAAAGACGGCAATCCCGACCACGTCGTGCCCGGCCTGATGGCGCTCGGCGAAGCGGCCTGCGTCTCGGTGCACGGCGCCAACCGGCTCGGCTCGAATTCGCTGATCGATCTCGTCGTGTTCGGCCGCGCCGCGGCGCTGCGCTGCGCCGAGCTCCTGACCGCCGAACGACAAGCAGCCGGAGCTGCCGAAGGATTCCGCCGAGCTGGCGCTGTCGCGGCTCGACAAATTCCGCAACGCCTCCGGCGGCACGCCGACCGCGCAGCTGCGCGGCCGAGATGCAGCACGTGATGCAGAACAATTGCGCCGTGTTCCGCACCGGCGAGGTGCTGCAGGAGGGCTCGAAGCTGATCCACGAAGTGTTCGACGGCATCGGCGACGTGCGGACGTCAGCGACCGCTCGCTGATCTGGAACTCCGACCTGGTCGAGACGCTGGAATTCGACAATCTGATCGAGCAGGCCGTCGTCACCGTGGATTCTGCGGTCAACCGCACCGAAAGCCGCGGCGCCCATGCGCGCGAAGATTTCCCCGACCGCGACGACAAGAACTGGATGAAGCACACGCTGACCTGGCTCGATCCCAAGACCGGCAAGGTCACGATCGATTACCGGCCGGTGCACACCTACACGCTCACCAACGACGTCTCGTATATCGAGCCGAAAGCGCGCGTTTACTGAAAGCGAATAGAGACAATGGTCGAATTTACACTGCCGAAAAATTCCAAAGTCACCGAAGGCAAAACCTGGCCGCATCCGGCTAAGGCGCAAAGTCGAGCATGAATATCGCATCTATCGCTGGAACCCGGACGACGGCGCCAATCCGCGCATCGACACCTATTACGTCAATACCGACGATTGCGGGCCGATGGTTCTCGACGGCCTGATCTGGCTGAAGAACAACGTCGACGCGACGCTGACCTTCCGCCGCTCCTGCCGCGAGGGCATCTGCGGCTCCTGCGCCATGAATATCGACGGCACCAACACGCTCGCCTGCACCAAGGCGATGAGCGAAGTGAAAGGCGCGGTGCGGGTCTATCCGCTGCCGCACATGCCGGTGGTGAAGGATCTGGTTCCCGATCTCACCAATTTCTACGCCCAGCACGCCTCGATCGAGCCGTGGCTGCAGACCGTGTCGCCGACGCCGCAGAAGGAATGGAAGCAGAGCCACGACGACCGCGCCAAGCTCGACGGGCTTTACGAGTGCATCCTGTGCGCCTGCTGCTCGACCTCATGCCCGAGCTATTGGTGGAATTCCGACCGCTATCTCGGCCCGGCGGCGCTGTTGCAGGCCCAGCGCTGGATCGTGGATTCGCGCGACGAGGCGACCGGCGAGCGGCTCGACAATCTCGAAGATCCGTTCCGGCTCTATCGCTGCCACACCATCATGAATTGCGCCAAGGCCTGCCCGAAGCACCTCAATCCGGCGAAGGCCATCGCCGAGATCAAGCGGACGCTGGTCGAGCGGCAGGTTTAGAGGACGATACGTCCAGGATCGACATGCTCGATCACACGCGGATTTCCGGTTTCCGACTACAAGCGATCCAAAGCCTTCTACGAGAAAGCGCTGGCGCCGCTCGGGCTATGTGCTGGTGATGGAAGTGTCAGCAGGACCAGAACGACGCTCCTGCTGCCGGGTTCGGTGCCAACGGCAAGCCGGATTTCTGGATCGGCGGCGAAGGCGGCCTCAACAAACCCATCCACATCGCGTTCGCGGCAAAGGATCGTGCGGCAGTCGATGCCTTCTATGGCGCGGCAATCGCAGCCGGCGGCAAGGATAACGGTGCGCCCGGATTACGCCTGCATTATCACCCAAATTATTACGGCGCGTTTGTGCTCGATCCCGACGGCCACAATATCGAAGCCGTCTGTCACGCACCGGCGTGAACGCAGACCTGATTACAGCTTCAGCTTCCGCTTCCGCTGCCCGAGCGTCCGCAGCCGCAGCGCATTGAGCCGGATAAAGCCCTGGGCGTCGCGCTGGTCGTAGGCGACCTGACCTTCTTCGAAAGTCACGAGGTCCTGATCGTAGAGTGAGTATTTGCTCTCGCGGCCGACCACGCCGGCGTTGCCCTTGTAAAGCTTGAGCCGCACCCGGCCGGTGACGAATTCCTGGCTCTTGTCGATCGCCGCTTGCAGCATCTCGCGCTCGGGCGAGAACCAGAAGCCGTAATAGATCGCTTCCGCATATTTCGGCATCAGCTCATCCTTGAGATGCGCCGCGCCGCGGTCGAGCGTGATCGATTCGATGCCGCGATGAGCGGCAAGCAGGATCGTGCCACCCGGCGTCTCGTACATGCCGCGCGATTTCATGCCGACGAAGCGGTTCTCGACCAGGTCGAGCCGGCCGATGCCGTGCTTGCGGCCGAGCGCATTGAGCTCGGTCAGCAGCGCCGCCGGCGTCAGCTTCTTGCCGTTGACCGCGACCGGATCGCCGCGCTCGAAATCGACGGTGATGATATTCCGCGTTTGTCCGGCGCGCTCTCCGGATCGTCGGTGCGAGAATAGACGTAATCCGGCACTTCGCCTGCCGGATCTTCCAGAACTTTGCCCTCCGACGACGTGTGCAGCAGATTGGCGTCGGTCGAGAACGGCGCTTCGCCGCGCTTATCCTTGGCGATCGGAATCTGGTTCAGCTCGGCGAAAGCCATCAACGCCTCGCGCGACTTGAAATCCCATTCGCGCCATGGCGCGATCACCTTCACGTCGGGCTTGAGCGCGTAATAGGCCAGTTCGAAGCGGACCTGATCGTTGCCCTTGCCGGTCGCGCCATGGGCGACGGCATCAGCGCCGACTTTCTCCGCGATCTCGATCTGCTTCTTGGCGATCAGCGGCCGCGCGATCGAGGTGCCGAGCAGATACTGGCCCTCATAGAGCGCGTTGGCGCGGAACATCGGGAACACGTAATCGCGGACGAATTCCTCGCGCAGGTCCTCGATGAAAATGTTCTGCGGCTTGATGCCAAGCGTCAGCGCCTTGGCCCGGGCCGGCTCAAGCTCCTCGCCCTGGCCGAGATCGGCGGTAAAGGTGACGACCTCGCAGCCATAGGTCGTTTGCAGCCACTTGAGAATGATCGACGTGTCGAGCCCGCCGGAATAGGCGAGCACAACTTTTTTCACTTCCTTTGCACCGTCTTTTGGCATCGAACGTCCTGAAAAAGGGGCGATATTGGGCGGAAAGTGCGCGGACTATAGGCAGGCGCGGGCGCGACGCAAGCTTTGCTTTTGTGCTCTTTGCGACCCTGCAGGCTTCGCCTAGACTTGATTACGACGGATCGCTTTGGAGGGGCCCCATGCGTTCGACGCTCACGACCATCATTCTGATCGCCATGCTGCTCGGCATCGCGGTCGGCTATGCCTGCCACACGTTATGGCCCGATCCCGCGACGGCAAAAAGCATCGCCGGCTACATCTCGCTGATGACCGACGTGTTCCTGCGCCTGATCAAGATGATCATCGCGCCGCTGGTGTTTTCGACGCTGGTCGTCGGCGTGGCGCATATGGGCGATCCCAAGACCGTCGGCCGCATCGGCGCCAAGGCGATGGTCTGGTTCATCTCGGCCTCGCTGGTGTCGCTGCTGCTAGGCCTTGTGCTGGTCAACATCCTGCGTCCCGGCGACAACCTCAATCTGCCGCTGCCGGACGCCCAAGCCGCGACCAATCTCAAGGTCGCCTCGCTGTCCGCGCAGGATTTCGTCGCACACCTCGTGCCGCGCTCGATCGTCGAGGCGATGGCCAACAACGAGATTCTGCAGATCGTGGTGTTCTCGTTGTTCTTCGGCGTCGCCTGCGCGGCGCTGGGCGAGCGCGCCGCACGATCTGGTCGAGGGCATCGAGCAGCTCTCGCGCGCCATCCTCACCATCACCGGCTACATCATGAAGCTCGCGCCGCTCGCGGTATTCGCTTCGATGGCCGCGATCGTCACCACCCAGGGACTTGGCATCCTGGTCACCTACGGCAAGTTCGTGATCGAGTTCTATTTCGGGCTGGTGCTGCTGTGGGGGCTGCTGGTCGTCGTCGGCTATCTGTTCTTCGGCAACCACGCTCTGCGCCTCGTCACCCTGGTGCGCGAGCCATTCCTGCTCGCGTTCTCCACCGCGAGCAGCGAGGCGGCCTATCCGAAAATGATGGAGCAACTCGAGAAATTTCCCGTCAGCAGAAAGATCATCAGCTTCGTGCTGCCGATGGGCTATTCGTTCAACCTCGACGGCTCGATGATGTATTGCACCTTTGCGACCCTGTTCATCGCGCAGGCCTACAACATCCAGCTCTCGATCGGCACGCAGATCACGATGCTGCTGCTCCTGATGCTCACCAGCAAAGGCATGGCCGGCGTGCCGCGCGCCTCGCTGGTCGTCATCGCCGCGACGCTGACGAGCTTTAACCTTCCCGAAGTCCGGCCTCCTGCTGATCATCGGCATCGACCAGTTCCTCGACATGGGGCGCTCCGCGACCAACGTCATCGGCAACTCGCTGGCGACCGCCGTCGTCGCGAAATGGGAGGGCGAGAAGATCGTCGTCGGCGTCGAGCCGGAAGTCATGCTTGAACCGCGCGCGGCCTGAGGCCCGCTGTGATCGCGCGGCATTTGTTGCTGGGCTTGCTGCTTGTCGCCGGATTTGCGCTGCCGGCGGCTGCACAGGACGTCAGCGAGTTGTCAGGTACGCTGAAGAAAATCCACGACAGCGGCACGATCACGCTCGGCTATCGCGAAAGCTCGCTGCCGTTCTCCTATCTCAACCAGCGGCAGCAACCGATCGGCTATTCGATCGATCTGTGCCGCGAGATCGTCGATGAAGCCTCGACCGAACTCGACGGCATGGACATCAAGATTGCATTGGCGCCGGTCACCGCGGCCAATCGTCTTGACAAGGTAAAATCCGGCGCCGTCGATCTCGAATGCGGCTCGACCACCAGCAACCTGCAACGGCAGAAGGAAGTGGCGTTCTCGCCGGTGTTTTTCGTCGCCGGCACCAAGCTGATGGTGCCGAACGCTTCCGCTGTGCAGTCCTATCGCGATCTCGCCGGCAAAACTGTCGTCGTGACCGCGGGCACCACCAACGAGGCGGCGCTGCGGACGCTCTCCGACAAGCAAAAGCTCGGCATCAACATCATCACGGCGCCCGATCATGCCCAATCGGTTGCGCTGCTGGCCGCCGGCAAGGCGGATGCTTTCGCCACCGACGACGTCCTGCTCTACGGCTTCATCGCCACCGACCCGGCCGCGCACGACATGAAAGTCGTCGGCGATTACCTCTCCTATGATCCTTACGGGCTGGCCTATCGGCGCGACGATCCGGGTTTTGCAGCGGTGGTCGAACGCACGTTCGCACGCATGGCAGCCGAGCGGCGGCTCGGAGAACTTTACAACAAATGGTTCATGCATCGGCTGCCGACGGGCGAAACGCTCAATTTGCCGATGAGCCCGCAGCTTACTGAGATTTTCCAGGTTCTTGGCGCCCCGGAATAGTTACCGCTGCCAGGAGCCAGCCGCGCGGCCGGCAATCAGCCAATAGACGAAGCCGCCGACGATGCCGGACGCGGCAAGCACTTCCCGCTCGCGCACGAGAAAGCTGTCAGGGTCGCCGACATAGCCGGCAAAATCGAGCCCGTAGCTTAGCGCCAATGCTAATCCAGCGCCGAGCACGCCATAGACCAGTATCGATCGCCAGCCGAACCCTTCGGTAAGCGCGATCAAGAGCAGTGACGGCACCATGGCAATCGCCGCGATGGCCGAGGCGCCAACGAGGATCACGATCCACGCTGCGGTCGAATTGAATCCCGCTGCAACCAAATCGTCCCATTCGGGGGTCAGCGTGCCGATGGTGAGAATTGCTGAGGCGGCGGTGCAAGCGAGGAAATAAGCGAAGATTACCAGAAAAATGCGGGCGACGATTGTCATCGACCGCCTAGTCCGTCATTGCCATGGCGCGCAGCGCGAGCTGCTCGCGGGCGGAGAGCTTTTCCGTCGCGCTCTTGAGTTGCCCGCAAGCGGCGAGAATGTCGCGTCCGCGCGGCGTGCGTACCGGCGACGCATAGCCGGCGTCGAACACGACCTCGGAAAATTTCTCGATCTGCTCCCAGTCGGAGCATTCGTACTTGGTACCCGGCCATGGATTGAACGGAATCAGATTGATCTTGGCGGGCATGCCTTTGACCAGACGGACCAGCGCCTTCGCGTCGACCAATGAATCGTTGATGCCCTTGAGCATGACATATTCGAAAGTGATGCGCCGTGCGTTGGAAACGCCAGGATAGTTGCGGCATACATCCATCAATTCGCGGATCGGATATTTGCGATTGAGCGGAACAAGGACATCGCGCAGTTCGTCGGTCACCGCATGCAGCGAGATCGCCAGCATGCTGCCGATCTCCTCACCGGCACGTTTGATGTTCGGGACCACGCCGGATGTTGAGAGCGTGATCCTACGTTTCGACAGGCTCAAACCATCGCCATCAGCAACCACACCTAGTCCGTCCCGAACCGCTTCGAAATTATAAAGCGGCTCGCCCATGCCCATCATAACGACATTGGAGACAAGGCGCTTCTCCGCCTCCGGCCCGGTGACGCCGATTTTCTGCCAATCGTCGAGACGGTCGCGCGCCAGCACCACCTGGCCGACGATCTCGCCGGCCGTGAGGTTGCGCACCAGGCGCTGTGTGCCGGTGTGGCAGAACGTGCAGGTGAGCGTGCAACCGACCTGGCTGGAAATGCACAGGGTGCCGCGGTCGGTCTCGGGGATATAGACGCACTCGACCTCATGCGGTCGGCTGTCCGTCTCGCCCGGCAATCGCAGCAGCCACTTGCGCGTGCCATCGACCGAAATCTGCTCAGCAACAACCTCAGGGCGCGCCAGGGTGAAATGCCGG
Source organism: uncultured Alphaproteobacteria bacterium (assembly GCA_963742215.1). Classification (GTDB taxonomy): domain Bacteria; phylum Pseudomonadota; class Alphaproteobacteria; order Rhizobiales; family Xanthobacteraceae; genus BOG-931. The sequence continues at coordinate 593,255 of CAVULJ010000016.1, read as the reverse complement.
TCCAGATCGGCACGCAGCTCTTTTGACAGTGTCGTCATCTCGCCGAAGTCGCGGGCGCCGCGAACATAGAGCCAGTGCCAAATCTGCTGCAGCCGCATGCGCTGCTGACGTTCGGGTACGCCGATCGTCCCAAGAGCTGCGGCAAGCGAGGCGCGGGTCAGACCGACCAGCGACGGCTTTGCCGGCGCGACGAATTGCGCGAGCGGCGCCTTTTCAAGGAACGGCGCAGGTGCGTGATCGGGTGTGGCGACAGAGGTCATTATCGATCCGGAAGGGCGAAACGCCCTGCATATAAATAAGCGCAGCCGTTTAAGCGAGAAGGACCGGCGTGACTATTTGCAGTCCTGCGCCACGCGATCGAGCGCCTGGGACAACCCCCGCAGCGAGAAGTTGTCGGTCGATTGGGTGCCTTTGGCCGAGGCGCCCTTGACCACAGCGCTTTGGCCGGCGCGCAAGGCATCCACCATTTGTGCTTCTTCGGTGGCGTTCTTGATCCAGGCGCCGTCCTGCTGGGTATAGAGCGCGTAGTCGGTGGAGCCGACATCCACAGACGCCTCGGTGCCGGGTTTGAACGGATAGCCGATGATGATCGAGACCTCGTTGACGACTTTGTCGGCCGGCCGGGTCGAGATGAACATGAAAACCGGGTTGCGCGGCCGATTGGGCGGATTGGTCTCCGACGAAGCCGGCTTGGCGATAGCGAAGCACACCTTCTTGCCGCCGGGGGAAGCTGCATAGGCGCCCCAGTCGCCGTATTGGCCGAGCAGCGTCGGCTTGACCCCTCCTATTGCTGGCGGGGTGGCGGGCCTGGCGGCGGCGTCTGGTGCAGTGGCGGCGGGTGTAGCAGCTGCAGGCTTTGGTTTTGGCTTTGGCTTTGGCTTTTTCACGGGCGCGACCGGAGCCGCAGGCGCGGAATCGCTATCAGGATCCTGCTGTGCAGCGGCCGGAGCGGCCAAAGCCACTACCAGCAACAACGGCAGGATAGCCTCCCCTACTCGGATCCGCATCACGCCTCGCGAATAACCCCATGGAAAGAATAGCAAACTTTTCAATTTTAATCCAATTCTGACGAATACGTAACGCGACCCGATAGGTCATGCCCGGACTTGGCGAAAGTGTGATCCGCGACACAGTCAGCTGCCCGGCAGCCGCCCATAGTCGCCGTCAGTTAGAGGCCAATTGGGGTTGGGGCGTGACCTCCTTAAGTCACATCGAATCACCGTCGCGTCAGCGCAAATACTCGGCAATACGAGGCGGCGAGCTCGACGAACTGCTGACCGCGGTCGGCCTAGAGCGCGACGGTGAAGCGTTCACTGCGCTGTTCGATCACTTCCGGCCGCGGGTTCACGCACAGATGCTTCGGCTCGGCCTGGCGCCATTTGCCGCAGCCGATGTCGCCCAGGACGTGATGGAAACCATCTGGTGCAAGGCGCATCAGTTCGATCGCAACAAATCGGCAGCGGCAACCTGGGTATTTCGCATTGCGCAGAACCGGCGTGTCGACGTGCGGCGGCGCAGCCGCGACCATATTTTTGTCGACGCCGATCTGTTCGCCATTCCCGATACCGCTCCCGATAACGATGACAATATCGATGCCGCGCGGCGCGAACAGCATGTCCATGCCGCACTCGAAGCGTTGCCGCAGGATCAATTCAGGATGGTGCAGCTTGCGTTCTTTCAGGGACTGTCGCACGCGACGATCGCGGCACGCACCAAGATCCCGATCGGTACAGTGAAATCGCGGCTTCGTCTCGCCTTCACACGCTTGCGCCGCCTGCTGGGTGATGCGGGCGTGACAGGAGCGTGATAGTTATTCGGCGTATGCGCGCACCGCGCGCGTCTGGATGACATCGATGCAAGCCGTTCTCTGCACTCATTTCTGCAAGCCTGAAGAACTTGAACTAACCGACATACCCAAGCCACAAGCGGGCCCGGGCGAGGTTCTGGTTCGCGTCAAAGCCGCGGCACTTAATTTTTTCGACACGCTGATTATTGCCGGCAAGTATCAACAAAAACCGCCGTTTCCATTCTCACCGGCGGCGGAATTCGCCGGCATCGTCGAGCGGATCGGCGATGGCGTGGCGGACATCACAGCCGGCGATCGCGTGATGGGATGGATGGGCTGGGGCGCGGCGCGAGAATACGTCGCGGCCGAGCCACAGCAGCTCGTGAAGATCCCGGAAAATCTCGACTTCGAGCGTGCCGCCGGCCTCAGCGTCACCTACGGTACATCGCTTTATGCTTTGCGCGAGCGCGCCCAGCTCAAGCACGGCGAAACGCTTGCAGTGCTCGGCGCAAGCGGCGGCGTCGGACTTGCGGCGGTCGAACTAGGAAAGCTGATGGGTGCCCGCGTAATCGCCTGTGCTTCATCCGATGAAAAACTGAAATTTACACGAGAGCACGGCGCCGATGAGACCGTGAACTATGACAGCGAAAACCTGCGCGATACGCTGCGGCGGCTCGGCGGCGAGCATGGTATCGACGTGATCTATGATCCGGTCGGCGGTCCCTACGCGGAACCCGCAGTTCGCTCAATGGCATGGAAGGGACGGTATCTCGTGGTCGGCTTCACCGCCGGAGAAATTCCAAAACTACCGCTTAATCTCGTGCTGCTGCGTGGTTGCGATATCCGCGGCGTGTTCTGGGGTTCCTGGGGCAAACGCGAGCCGCAGGCGTTGCGCGCCTCGCTGTCAGATATCGCGAAGTGGTGTGCCGCCGGCAAGCTCAGCGGACACGTGCACGCCGTTTATCCGCTCAAGGAGATCGCGGCGGCCATGAAAGCCATTGCTGACCGAAAGGTAATGGGAAAGATCGTCCTTCGGGTCTGAGCTAAACGGTCTCGACACGCATGCGCTCAAGCGTGCGCCGCGCAGCCTCGCGATGTTCCGGCTTGATGTGCGAGGAGACCGCTTTGAACGCCGCACCCAATACCGCAGCATCGTCGGCAAGACCGATCAGCGAACTTGGGATCGGGATCAGATCATCAGGGGCAATGAAATAGACGATCGCGCCCACCAGCACTGCTTTCACGTAAAGCGGTGTGTGGCGATCGAAAACGCAATAATGTGCGGTCAGCACTTCTTCGGCGAATGGAAGGCTGGCCGTCTCCCGCAGCAGCCTGCGCCAGATTTTGTGTCGAAGGCTCGGCTCATCGGCGGCCGCCCGCTGCGTCAATGCCGCTATGTCTTGCCAGGAAGCTGCTTGCGCCCGAAACCACATGGAACCCTCGCACGATCGGTAGAATCGATCAAAATTGGCTTCGAAACGCGGCAACCGCAAGGCAAGCAGCAGCCGCAAACAGCGAGGCTCAGTCAGCCAGCCAACTTGTCCATAGCTTCAGCTAGCTTGACGTCGAGTTCGGTCAACCCGCCGGCATCGTGGGTGGAGAGCGTGACCTCGACGTTCTTGTAGACGTTGAACCATTCCGGATGGTGGTCCATTTTTTCCGCGATCAGAGCGGCGCGCGTCATGAACCCGAAAGCCTGATTGAAATCGGCGAACACGAACTTTTTGCTGATGGCGTCGCGATCCTTGACCTCGTTCCAGCCCTTAAGGCCGGCGAGCGCGCTTTTGCGGGCGTCGGCGGATAGCTTTTGAGCCATGTGAAATCTCCATTGGTGAGGCCAATTCCGTTCAACAAAACACCACGGGGCAAACCCGGCTTCAAGGGTTGAGGTTCCGTCGCGGCGAGAGACGGCGAGCGGCCATTCGGTCCCCGTCAAAACTAGGTCACATCCGCGCCAGAGACTATGGCAAATAGCGCCCGGCCCTCGGGATTAACCAAAGCCCCGGTTTGACCGATGAACCAACGGCTCCGCTATGGCGTCAAAACGCCGGACCCGTGTTAAGATTAACCATGCCGCCTGGACTGCCGAACCGTCCACCGCTTGCCATGAAACTTTGGCTCGCCCGGCGTTCCGGCAAAGGCGGCAGCGGGGATGGCATGCATGCGGCGGCGGAAGGCCGCTCATCGGGTAGAACCATGAGTATGCATTCGCTCGAGAATATAGTGCGAAGCCGCGTCAGGACGTTTTTGCGGCACACTACACTCGTCACATTGCTCGGCACCGTAGTCGTCGGCGCTCTGATCTGGGCGGGCGTGCACTACTCTTTGCAAGATACGGTGATGCGCGTCGCGGTCGGACCGCCGGATAGCGCCAACGCGAGGTTCGTTGATGTGTTGAGCAAGATCGTCACCGACAGTCACGACCGAATAAAGATAGACATCGTACCGACGGACGACGCTGCTGCTTCCGCTCAGGACCTCGCCAAGGGACAAGCCGATCTCGCTGTGGTGCCGACGACTGTCGGACAATCGCCGAATTGGCCGGTGGTGGCGATCCTGCGCAAGAATGTGATGGCGTTTATCGTACCCGCACCTCCTCCGCCACCACCCCTCCCCGCGCCGGTTGCCGCAAAGGACGCCAAGCCGGCACCAGCACCCGCCAAGGGCGGCAAAAGCGGCAAGGGCGGAAAGGCCGCCAGCGCAACACCGAGCGCCAGCCAAAGCCCCGCGCTCAGACAACAGCCCCAGCGCCAAGGGCAAGAACGCCACCGCCAAAAGCGCCAAAAGCAGCGATGATGACGACTCCGACGATTCGGATGACTTCCGACAAATCGTCCGGCGATTCTAAAACCAAAAAAATGAAAGTGACCGACCTTGCCGGTAAACGCGTCGGTATTGTGACCGGCAACGAGGCAAGTACCGATCTGCTCGACGTCGTGCTCAAACATTACGGTGTGCCGCTCGATAAAGTTCAGATCTCGCAAATCGATCCGGCTAATGTCGCAGCCGCAGTTCAGAAAGGTACCGTCGATGTACTGTTTGTCGCCGGCGCCGCAACCGGCAAAGCGATTTCCGATGCCGTTGCAGCCGCGACGCAAAATGGCGTAGCGCCGACCTTTATCGAAATCGATCACGCTGATGGAATTTCGAAACGCAATACGGCGTTCGATTCTGACAGCATCGATGCCGGAACATTCGGCGGCAATCCGCCGACGCCGAGCGATGACCTCAAGAGCCTGACTTTTGCCGAATACCTGGTGGCGCGCAAAATCGTCAATCACAACAGCATCGCCGAACTTTCTAGGCTGATCTACACCTCACGCCTCGCGATCGCTAACCAGATGGCCGGCGAGATCAAGATCGAGGCGCCCTCCACCGACAAGGACGCCGACGTGCTCGCCCATCCCGGTACGCTGGATTATCTGAACGACGATCAGAAAACGTTCTTCGACAGATACGGCGACGACATTTTCTACGGCATGTTGATCTTCCCGGTGTTCGGATCGGCGATTGCCGGCGTCGCAAGTTATCTGCGCAGCGATAGCCGCACCCGCCGGCTGCGGCTGCTGCAGAAGGTGCTCGACATGGTGCGCAAGGCACACATTGCGCAGACACTCGAGGCGATCGAGCATCTCCAGGTCGAAGCCGACAATCTGGTGATCGCGATCATTCACCTCTCCGAGCATGAAGAGTTCGACGAGTCGGTGCGCATGTCGTTCGCGTTCGCGCTCGATCAACTCCGTTTCACTGTTGCCGCGCGCCGCACGGCAATTCTCGATCACGCTGATGGCAACGCGGCAACCGAAGCGAAGGCAATAGCGGATGCCAGCACCGAGGCCGGTCCGTCGCCCAAACCGGGTTCCAAAGCCGCAGCAGCCTAACTGAGCTAACGATTCGGTCAAGCGCAGACAGTTCGGTATTTCTTGGGTTTGTAAGATGGAACCTGGAACTGCCGCGGGAACCGCCGCAATAGAGTCATCCCACCGTCGCATATTGTTCGAGTCTTCGTCAGAATCAGAAAGCATTTTCCGCCGCATCTCGACGGCGGAGGCCCAATGGCTGCCAATATGCGAAGACGAGCAGCACTCACGCGCCGCGCGCTGTTGAAGAGCGCAGGCGCATCGGCGGCACTCACTGCGATCAGCGCTATCGCGCGGCCTTCGCTGAGCTTCGCGCCTGATCGCGCGCAGATCACCCACGGTATCCAATCAGGCGATATCACGCTCACCTCAGGCGTGGTCTGGGCCCGCGCCGACCGGCCGTCACGGATGCTGGTGGAGGTTGCGACGACCGACAGCTTCCGCGACATCAAGAGCGCAGTGTTTGTCGACGCGCTGCCGGAATCGGATTTCACGGCGAAAGCCCTGCTGGAAAACTTGCCGCCGAACCAGGCATCTTTCTACCGCATCAAGTTCCAGGACCTTTCGTCGGCCGTGTTCGGTGAAGCGCAGATCGGCCGTTTCCACACGCCGTCACGCAGGCGACGCTCCGTCAACTTTCTGTGGTCCGGCGACACGATGGGCCAAGGCTGGGGCATCGATCGGTCACGTGGCGGGATGCGAACCTACGCCACCATGCTGCGCAACCAGCCGGATTTCTTCATCCATTGCGGCGACAACATCTATGCCGACTGCCCCATCGCCGCCGAGCAAAAGTTGCCCGACGGTAGTGTCTGGCGCAACATCGTCACCGAAGAGAAATCGAAGCAGGCCGAGACGCTTGCCGACTATCGCGGCAACTACAAATATAATCTGCTCGACGACAACCTGCGCGCCTTCAACGCCGCGGTGCCGACATTTGCGCTATGGGACAATCACGAGGTGATGGAAACCTGGTGGCCCGATGAAGCGCTGCCGAACGAGCCCCTTGGCGAGAAAAACACGCTGGTGTTTGCCGCCCGGGCCCGGCGAGCGTTTCACGAGTTCCTTCCCATTCGCGACACCATGGCCGAGCCGGGCCGCGTCTATCGCAAAATCCAATACGGCCCGCTGCTCGACGTCTTTATGCTGGATATGCGGAGCTACCGCGGTCCAGACGGAGCGCATGGCGATCGTGTCCTGACGTCGGACGATTATTTACTCGGACCCGATCAGGTTGCCTGGCTTAAGCGTGAACTGGCAGCCTCGCAGGCGACCTGGAAAGTGATCGCCGCCGATTTACCAATCGGCTACGTCATCACGCCGCCGGGCACTGAGAACAATAGCGACGGCCCGCGCGGCCGCGGCGTCGAAATCGCCGAACTGCTGTCCTTCATCAAACATGCCGGCGTCCGCAACACGATCTGGATCACGGCCGACCTTCATTACACTGCAGCGCATTATTACGACCCGAACCGCGCAATCTTTCAGGACTTCGAGCCGTTCTGGGAGTTTGTCTCCGGTCCAATACACGCCGGCACCTGGCCGTCAGAAAACCTGGACCGCACCTTCGGCCCGCAGGTCATGTTCCAGAAAGCGTCGAGCAAGGAGCAAGGTGAGAACCTCGCGCCGTGCTACGGACTTGCAATTTTTCGGTCGTGTCGAGATCGACGGTGTGGACGAAACTTTGACCGTGACGCTGAAGGATGTCGCCGACAGTGCGCTCTGGTCGATCACGCTTGAGCCCCGCCCAGTACAGGCGCCGCGCATGACCATGCGGCTGTAAGCGGTGCGTGGGGCGGTCCGTTACGCTGCTGCCTGCTCTTTCGACGAAGCCGGCGGCTTCGCCACCGCCATCGGCTTGGTGCGTTTCTTCGCCGAGTAATAGGACGCGTTCTGATCGCCGCGCAGCGCCTCGCGGGTGAACTGGATCAGGTGATAGCCCATAAACGCCGCTCCGAACATGCCGTCGATCTGGCCGTGACGCAGCGCATGCTTGGCGGTGCGCCAGAACGGCTTGCGGAAGTCCGATAACAGGCAGACGTGGAGCAACACGCGCCACGCCAGCACAGCGCCGCCGCGCAGGTTCGACCAGCTGAGCTTGCCCCTCGCCGGCGTGACGATGCGTTTGACATAGGTCGCCTCGACCTGATAGCGGAAACGCGCGAACAGCCGCTCCGGATCGTTCGCGTAGGCGATCGCGCGGCGCCACATACCGACGACCTCGTCGTAGCGGACGCAAGAACACGACGTTGCTCTCGCGCGCATCGTCGTCGAGCAGCCGGCCGTCGCGCTTGAGGCGGTCCCATAGCGGCGTCTTCGGCAGCGCCTGCAGGAGATTGATCGTCAGCATCGGGATATTGGAGAGATCGATGAAGTCCTTGAGCCGCTGCTCGGTGTCCGCTGTCTCGGAATCGAGCCCGAGGATGATTCCGGACGTAATCTCCAGCCCGTAGCTGTTGAGCGTCCGGATCGATTCCATCATCGGCACGGCGTTGTTGTGCCCCTTCTTGATGGCGTCGAGCGCGTCCGCCTCCGGCGTCTCGATGCCGACGAACATACCGGTGAAGTTCGCCTCGCGCATCAATTCAAGGATCTCTGTTCTGCTTGGCGATGTTGAGCGTCGCCTCGCAGGCAAACATCACCGGATAGGAATTACGCTTCTGCCATTCGACGAGATGCGGCAGCATTTCCTTTGCGGCCTTGCGGTTGCCGATGAAATTGTCGTCGACGAAATAGAGCGTCGTTGGCGGATTCGGCCGCGAGAAGATGAAGTCGAGCTCGGCGACGATCTGCTCCGGCGTCTTCATTCGCGGCTGGCGGCCGTAGAGGCCGGGAATGTCGCAGAACTCGCACGGTAGGGGCAGCCGGACGAGAACTGCAGCGCTGCCGAGCAGATAGCGGCCGAACGGAACCTTCTCGTAGGCCGGGATCGGAAACTCGGTCAGCGGCAGGCGGTCCTGCGTTTTCGCGACGACCTGCCGCGATAGACGCGCCGCGCTCGCGTCGAGAGCGCGGATGATCTGGTCGGTCGCGTCGCCCATTTCGCCGATATGGAGATAGTCGTAATCCGGATACTCTCGGGTGACGCCGACACCGACGGCCCGCCCAGCACCGCGACCTTGCCGGCCGCGTGCGCGCGGCGACGGATGTCACGGATTTGCTCGGCCTGGATGTGCATGCCGGTGACAAGCACGACGTCCGCCCAGGCAAAGTCAGACACGGTCGCGAATGCGATGTTCTCATCGACGAAGCGGACCGGCCAATTCTACGGCATATAGGCGGCGATCAGGAGGAGCCCCTGCGGCGGCATGAACGCCTTCACCCGATACATCAGCTTGTAAGCGTGCTGGAAGGTTCCGAAGGCCGGTGCGTATTTTGGGAACACGCACAGGATGTTGCGTCGATTCTGGACAGCAACCTGGCAACGCATGCGTTACTCCACGCTGGCGATATGGGTATCATCGTATAAAGCGACAGTGATATTCAATAGCTCCGGCAAGTGGTTAGCCCGGCAACGGAATAGACCGACAAATTAACGAACGCGATTTTGCGGCGCCGGCGCGCCGAATTTGCCCTTCCGCCATCAAATCATTATATGCAGCGCAGCAAAACGTCGCATTCGCGCGCAACCACCCCTGATTCCTCAGAGCACCTATGAACCTTCGCAATATCGCCATCATCGCTCACGTCGACCATGGCAAGACCACCTTGGTCGACCGGCTGTTGCAGCAATCGGGCTCGTTCCGCGAGAATCAGCGTGTCGTTGAACGCGCCATGGACTTTAACGACCTTGAGCGCGAGCGGGGCATCACCATCCTGGCCAAGGCGACCTCCCTGGTCTGGAAAGACACCCGGATCAACATCGTCGATACCCCCGGTCACGCCGATTTCGGCGGTGAGGTTGAGCGCATTCTCAATATGGTTGACGGCGCCCTGGTTCTGGTCGACGCCGCCGAGGGGCCGCTGCCGCAAACCAAGTTCGTCGTCACCAAGGCCTTGAAGATGGGGCTGAAACCCATCGTCGTCATCAACAAGGTCGACCGCAGCGACGCCCGTGCCACCGAAGTCGCCAACGCCGTGTTCGATCTGTTTGCGGCCCTGGACGCCACCGAGGAACAGCTCGATTTCCCGATACTGTACGGTTCCGCGAAACAAGGCTGGATGGCCGCTAGCGCCGACGGACCGAAGGACCAGGGCATGGCGCCACTGTTCGACCTCGTGCTGAGCCACGTAGCGCCGCCGCAGGTCGAGCAAGGCCCGTTCCGCATGCTGGGCACCATTCTGGAATCAAACCCCTATCTCGGCCGCATCGTCACCGGCCGCATTACCTCCGGTTCGGTCAAACCCAACCAGCAGGTAAAAGTCCTCGACCGCAACGGCGAATTGATCGAAGAGGGCCGCGTCACCAAGGTTCTGGCGTTCCGCGGGCTGGAGCGAACGCCGATCGAGGAAGGATCAGCCGGCGACATCGTTGCCATTGCCGGTCTGCCGGAAGCCTTCGTATCGCACACGCTGTGCGCGCCCGAAGTGACCGAGCCGCTGCCGGCGCAGCCGATCGATCCGCCGACGCTGACCATGACCTTCCGCATCAACGATTCGCCGCTTGCCGGAACCGAAGGCGACAAGGTGCAAAGCCGCGTGATCCGCGACCGCCTGCTGCGCGAGGGCGAAGGCAACGTCACGCTGCGGATTTCGGAATCATCCGAGAAGGACTCGATGGAGGTGGCCGGCCGCGGCGAACTGCAGCTCGGCATCCTGATCGAGACCATGCGACGTGAAGGCTTCGAGCTTGCCGTCTCGCGGCCGAAGGTTCTGTTCCAGCATGGCCCCTCGGGCGACCTCCTCGAACCCATCGAGGAAGTGGTCGTCGACGTCGACGAGGAGCACTCAGGCGTCGTCGTGCAGAAGCTCGCCGAGCGCAAGGGCGAGATGATCGAAATGCGCCCGTCCGGCGGCGGCCGGGTACGGCTCATCTTCTACGCGCCGACGCGCGGACTGATCGGCTATCAGGGCGAACTCCTCACCGACACACGCGGCACGGCGGTCATGAATCGGTTGTTCCATGCTTACGGTCCGCACCGCGGCGACATCGTTGGGCGGCGTAACGGGGTGCTGATCTCGACCGACCAGGGCGAGGCCGTCGCCTATGCGATGTGGAACCTGGAGGACCGCGGCCCGATGATGATCGAGCCGGGCTGGAAGATCTATCGCGGCATGATTCTCGGCGAGCATACCCGCGGCAATGACCTCGAAGTCAATGTGCTCAAGGGCAAGAAGCTGACCAATATCCGCACCCACTCCAAGGATGAAGCGATCCGGCTAACGCCGCCGATCCGCATGACGCTGGAAAAGGCGCTGGCCTATATCGAAGACGACGAATTGGTCGAGGTGACGCCGAAATCGATCCGGCTGCGCAAGAAGCTACTCGATCCGAACGACCGCAAGCGCGACGAGCGGCGCAAAGAAGCCGAACGGGTCTAGCTTTTACCGATTCTATTTCCCGTTTCGGTACAGCTGCGTTGGGGTAACGCCGCGAACCTGCGCAACTGGCGATAAATCTGGCCTTCTTCGGGCATCCAAGCCAGGAACCTGGCAAGCCAAGAACCTTGCAAGCCAAGGACCGTGTCGGTTCTGCAACAGCTTGGCCAGATTACACACCGGCCCCACCTTTTTCGCTTGGCAGCAATAGACACCCCCTCGTTTCCGCTAATAATCTACGCCCTGATAAGTTCGTGAATCAGCGCTCTTGAAGCTAACGGAATCGCTCGCTTTGATCGCACCATGAGCACAGTCCTCATCGAAATACGTCGCGCCAAGGCAAGCGATGCCAGCGCGATCGCGTCCGCCCACGATGAGGCATGGCGGATGGCCTACCAAGGCGTCATACCCGGCACCGAACTCGAAAAGCTGATCAATCGCCGCGGACCGGCGTGGTGGGACAGTGCCATCCGCAAAGGCAGCCGCATCGCGTTGCTGCAATTCGGCGACAAGATCGCAGGCTACGCCAATTACGGCCGCAATCGCGCGCGCAGCCTCTATTATGACGGCGAGATTTACGAGCTTTACCTGCGGCCGGAATATCAGGGCCTCGGTTTCGGGCGACGTCTGTTCACCGCGGCGCGCCGCGATCTGGCGCAGAGCGCGATGAAATCGCTGATCGTCTGGGCGCTGTCGGAAAACGAGAGCGCCGTTGAGTTCTATCGCGCACTCGGCGGCAAGGCCGTGGCGCGCTCATCGGAAAAATTCGGCACGCGGGTGCTGGATAAGGTCGCCTTCGGCTGGCAGAGCTAATCGGTCAACTCTAAACACCCGGCGCTGGCAGATCCGCCTGCATGCAGGCGGCGCGGAGCGTATTCACCAGCAGGCAAGCTATCGTCATCGGACCGACACCGCCCGGCACCGGCGTAATTGCCCCAGCTACCGCCGCAGCTTCGGTGAAATTCACATCGCCCACCAGGCGCGATTTGCCGCCATCAGTAATGCGATTGATGCCGACGTCGATCACCGTCGCACCCGGCTTGATCCAGTCGCCGCGCACCATTTCCGGCCGGCCGATGGCGGCGAACAGTAGATCGGCGCGGCGGCACAGCGCCGGAAGATCGCGCGTCCGCGAATGTGCCACCGTAACCGTTGCATTCTCGGCAAGGAGCAATTGCGCCAGCGGCTTGCCGACGATGTTCGAGCGGCCGATCACGACCGCATCCAGTCCCGCGAGTGAAGCCTGAACGGTTTTGGCGAGCTTGATACAGCCTAGCGGCGTGCAGGGCGCGAGGCCGGGAAGCCCCGACGCCAACCGTCCGGCATTGAGCGGATGGAAACCGTCAACATCCTTGTCCGGGTCGACCGTTGCGATAATGCGCGAGGCGTCGATCTGCGGCGGCAGCGGCAACTGCACCAGAATACCGCTTACCGCAGGATCGACATTCAACCTTTTCACCAGCGCGACCAGCGCATCTTCGCTGACGTCGTCCGGCAGATGGTGATCGAACGGCCGCATTCCCGCCTCGACGACCGCCTTTGACTTACTGCCGACATAGGCCCTGCTGGCGGGATTTTCACCGACAAGGACGACTGCCAGTCCCGGCGTCAGGCCCCTCTCGGCGACAAGCCGGCGTGTTTCGGTGCCTACGGCGGCGCGCAACTCGGCAGCGATCGCCTTGCCGTCGATGACCCGGGCAGTCACGGCGTTTTAGTAGACATTCGGCAGGATATAGAGCGCGATCACGTAGCGAATGAACACGATGATCAAAAATAGAATCACCGGGGAAACATCGATGCCGCCCAGATTAGGCAGCATGTTACGAATCGGTCGTAACGCGGGTTCGGTGATGCGATAAAGAAAATCGCCGATCATCGAGACCACCGGGCTTCGCGTGTTCACCACGTTAAAGGCGACAAGCCAGGAGAAGATCGCCATAGCGATCACGATCCAGATGTAAAGCTGCAGGGCCAGATCGATGACAAGAAAAAGGGCGCGCATGGCTCGATTTCGTTGCTGATAATGAGGGGAACCTAGCGGCTTAAAACGGTGTGAACAAGTCGACGCGCCGGAGCCAAAATCGGCGATTTCGGCTGTCCTTGACAGTGGGTGGCCACGGTCCTAAATGGCCCGCTCTCGCCCAAAAGGCGCGATTTTTGCCGTTTGGCCGGGGCCGTAGCTCAGTTGGGAGAGCGCCTCGTTCGCAATGAGGAGGTCAGGGGTTCAACTCCCCTCGGCTCCACCAGCCTTCGCTCGCTGCGCGAGCTACGGCTCGGCGCCTCCGCCAGATTCTGTCATGAACCAACGAAGCTGGCTGGCTGACCAATAGCCATGCACGGCAACCTTCCGAAATTACCGGCCGTCGCACGCCGCCCGCGCACCAAGACGGCCATTCTCAGGGCTGTGGTCATTGGTCTTAGTTCCGGGGCTCTCGCCGCGGCCGCAATCTACGAAGGGTACAGCTTCGCCAACGCCACCGAGCTTGGCCACAAGCTGCTCATCAAATGGGGCTTCGAATATCCGCCGGACTGCGGCTGACTGCCGCCGAAAATCCGAGACAAATTTGCAGGCGCCGCTTATGAAGCGGACGTAATGACCGCCGATGGCCAGCCCGATATCAACCTCCTTCACCATCGGCCATACGTACAGTTTCTTTACGTGCGGATTGCCGCCTCGATTGCACTTCAGGTCCAGGCCGTCGCAGTCGGCTGGCAGATGTATGCTCTCACCGACAGCCCGTTCCGGCTTGGCCTGATCGGGCTTGTGCAATTCGTCCCAGCGGTTGGACTGTTCCTCGCCACCGGTCATGCCGCGGACCGCTATGATCGGCGGCTGATCGCATCCGCTGCGCAGATGACCGAAGCGGCTGCCGTTGCGGTACTGGCCTTTGCGATCGGCAGCGGCCACCTTACGCCCGCTCTCTTGCTAACAATGGCATTCATAATCGGTATTGGCCGCGCCTTTGAGCAACCGAGCCTGCAAACCGCGCTGCCGAACATCGTGCCGGCCAATGCGCTACCCCGCGCCATCGCTGGTTCAACCTCGGCAGCACAGATCGCCATTGTCGCTGGTCCGGCGCTCGGCGGCATCTTGATTGCGATAAGCCCAACGATCGTCTTCTCCGCCTGCGCGGTGCTGTGGTTTTCGTCTGCACTGGTCATGCGCAACATTGCCATGGAGCGATCGTCCGCAAAGCATGAGCCGGTGGATATGAAACGGCTTTTCAGCGGATTGGTCTTTATCGGCCGGCACAAAGTCGTACTCGGCGCCATCCTGCTCGATCTGCTTGCCGTGTTGCTGGGCAATGCCACGGGACTGTTGCCGATCTTCGCACGCGACATCTTCATGGCAGGACCGCTGGGCTTCGGCGCATTGCGTGCCGCTCCGGCTGCCGGTGCGTTATTATCGGGGCTGACCTTGGCGCGCTGGCCGATCTCGCATCAGGTCGGTCACATCATGTTCGCGGCAGTGGCGACCTTCGGCACAGGCACAATCCTGCTGGCGCTGTCGCCAAGCCTTCCCTACGCCATGGGTGCGATGTTCATCGTCGGCACCGCAGACACCGTGAGCGTGGTGATCCGGCAATCGTTGCTCCTACTGCACACACCCGACGAGATGCGCGGACGGGTCTTTGCGGTCAGCTCGATGTTCACCGGCACCTCCAATCAGCTCGGCGACTTCCGTGCCGGCTCGGCGGCAGCGCTGCTCGGCACCATTCCGGCGGTATTGATCGGTGGATGCTGCACGCTTGCGGTCGTCGCGGTTTCAACCCGGCTTTTCCGCACGCTCTATCAGACCGACAGGTACGAACCCGAGGCTCCGTAAAGCTGGAACCTATCAACCGGCTGCGGCATCATATTGCCGAAATGAAGTGATTCATGCCAGGAGCGACAAAGGACGATTCTATGCCATTCCATAGCTCCCGGATGAGCCATTTAAGCCTGTTATTATCTGCGTTCTTGTTGTTGTTCTGCTCCAGCGCCGCATTTTCCCAGACGCGACTCCTCAAACTGCGACCGCGCCCTGCGGAGGCGACTTCGGAGCGTGGCTCCAAACCTTCAAAACGGAAGCTGCGGCTCAGGGCATTTCGCAGCGCGCGATCCAGGCCGGCCTGACGGGCGTAACTTCCGATCCGGCGATTATCGCGCGCGACCACGCCCAGGGCGTGTTCAAGCAAAGCTTCGAGCAATTCTCCGGCCGCATGGTCCCGCCGCGAATGACGCGCGCTAAAAACAAGATGATCCAGTACGGCTCGATCCTCGGCCGCGTCGAACAGCAATACGGTGTCCCGGGCGAAGTGATTGTCGCCATCTGGGGCCTCGAAACCGACTTCGGTGCAGGTAACGGCAACTTCTCGACCATCCGCTCGCTGGCCACGCTGGCTAACGATTGCCGCCGTCCCGATAAATTCCGTAGTGAGCTTCTTGCGGCGCTCAAGATCGTCGACCGCGGCGACATGGCTCCCAGCGACATGCACGGCGCTTGGGCCGGCGAAATCGGACAAACACAATTCCTGCCCTCGTCTTATCTGAAATACGCCGTGGACTTTGACGGCAATGGCCGGCGCGATCTCATTCACGACGTACCGGACGTGCTCGCATCGACGGCGAATTATTTGAAAGGCTACGGCTGGCAACCGGGCAAGCCCTGGGACGAAGGCACGCCGAATTTCCAGGTTCTGCTGCAATGGAATGCGTCGCAGATCTATACCAAGACCGTAGCCTATTTTGCCGACCAGCTTGCCAGCGGCCACTAATCTCCGCACGCGCTCGTCTCTTCGCGTCCGCCGAAAGTATGACGTTCAGGCCACGGCGAGCCAGCGCTCGAGAAAGACGCTGAGCCAGGCGCGCGCCGAATAGTCGTACACCGCGCGATCGGCAAAATGCGTATCGCGCGGCCGCGCACCGGGAAGCTGCATGCGATCATGCCCGCGGGTCGTCCATCGATGCATCATGGCGTGAGTCACGTCCGGATGGAATTGAAGCGCGTAGCCTGAGCCGTGGCGGATCGCCTGCACTTCAAACGTATCGCCTTCGGCCAGAAGTTCGGCGCCGTGCGGCACGTCAAAACCTTCGCGGTGCCACTGATAGACACATTCAGGCCATTGCTCGACCAGTGAGAAGCCGGCGGCGGTCGGGCGGATCGGATAATAGCCAATCTCGGCATGACCCTCGGGATGCCGGAAGACCGTGCCGCCGAGATGATTGGCGAACATCTGCGCGCCAAGGCAGATACCGAGAAACGGCTTGCTCTCCTTGAGCGGCACACCAATCCACTCAGTCTCGCGGCGGATGAATTCGTCCTGATCGTTGGCGCTCATCGGACCGCCGAAAATGATGGCTGCGGCTATGCTCCGCCATGGTTTCCGGTAACGGGTCACCGAAGCGCGGCCGGCGCACATCGAGATGGTAGCCAAGATCGCGCAGGGCGTTGCCGACACGGCCGGGCGTGGAATTCTCCTGGTGCAGAACGATCAGGATCGACTTTTGCATTGGCGATTCGGGCGCGCTTCCGCAATTTTTGTACCGCGTTCGCCCAGGAATTTGAAGATTTTAACTGGCTTGCTGTGAGCTACTCGGC
This sequence comes from uncultured Alphaproteobacteria bacterium, assembly GCA_963742215.1. Lineage (GTDB taxonomy): Bacteria > Pseudomonadota > Alphaproteobacteria > Rhizobiales > Xanthobacteraceae > BOG-931. The sequence goes on along the minus strand of CAVULJ010000016.1, from coordinate 576,550 downwards.
CGATCGCGCTTGCGCTGATCGACAATCCGCAACAGCAGCGCGTGCGGAACGAAGCGCAACAGCAGCACCGCAATCTTGTTGCCAAGACCGGCGACAACGACGCGCTTGCCACGCATCAGTCCATCGTAGCCGATTTGCGCGACCCGATCGGGCGGAACCAAAATCAGCCGCATCGGCGGGATCGATCCGCATGCCCGACCGCGCCTGAAACTCGGTCACCACCGGCCCTGGGCACAGCGCTGTTACACGCACGCCGCGGTCGGCAAGCTCCCGGTGTAGCGCTTCGCTGAACGACAGTACGAAAGCCTTGGTGGCGTAATAAACCGCCATGCTGGGGCCCGGCAAAAATGCCGCGACCGAAGCCACGTTGAGTATGCCGCCGCGATGACGGACAAGACTCTCGGCAAAGATCAGCGATAATTCGGTGAGCGCGCGGACATTCAAATCGATCATGCCGAGCTGCTCGTCACGCGACAGCGCGGTCGCCGAGCCAACCAGTCCGAAGCCGGCATTATTGACGACAATCTCGGGCTCAAGCTCGAGCAGGAGAAGCTGCCTGCGAATCTTGATCGCGGCGTCACGCTGTTCGAGGTCGGCGAGCCAGCACCACCGGGCGCGGCTTGCCGGTCGCTGCGATCTCGTCGGCCAGAGCCTCAAGGCGATCCTGACGCCGCGCGACCAGCACTAGCTCGTGGCCATGAGCCGCGAATACCCGCGCCAGCTCCGTGCCGATGCCGGCGGAAGCGCCAGTGATCAGCGTGATGGCCTTCATGCCTAATCGCCGGAGTCAGTCTCGCCGCTGACCTGGCGGCGAAGCAAAATGCGCTCGCGCGGCGAAATACCCAGCAGATCGGCAGCCCGCCAGACCAGATTGTCTTCGAGCTCGTCGCGTTTGCCGTCGGCGTAGACGATTTCCCACATCATCTCGACGATGCGGGCACGGCCCTCCTCGTCGAGCGAGCGATTGAGCTGATGGGTGAAATGATACAGATCGACCGCTTCGTGCTCGGCCGTGGTAGCTTTCTCGATCAGCTCTTCGGTCGCGGCGTCGTCGAGATTGAAGCGCTGCTTGATCACGGCATGGAGTTTGTCGTTCTCGCTCTGCGACATCTCGCCGTCGATCGCCGCGGCATGGACCAGCATGGCTGCGGCAGCAAGTCCGATAATCGTCCTCGCCGAATTGGCTCAGATGCTTCTCGCCGTCGACAAATTCGCTGATGAATTTTCTGAAAGATTCGAACACGCGCGCACCTCCATGCAGGCTTGAGGTGGCATGTCGAAGGCGGGAAGTCTAGGGCTTGTGCCGTAGCGGCTATTGAATCGCCTTGCCTTCGCGATAGCTCTCTTCGAGCAATTGCAAATTGGCTTGAACGTAAGGATTGGACGGATCCTTGGTCTGCGCTTCCTGAAGCTTCTTATGTGCGCGCGTGTAATCGCCGCGCAGCATGTAGGAGAAGCCCTGGTCGTTGAGAATCTCGGCGGTCGGTCCGATGATACGGATCGCCTGGGTATAGGCGCGATCGGCGAGATCGAAGCGATGCAGCCGGTCGTAGGACGCCGCGAGACCGACCCAGGCTTCGGCATCGTTGGGATGTTTCTCGACCGCGGTACGGAAGTTCTTTTCAGCAAGACCGAAATTGTTGCTGCGGAAATATTTCTTGGCGAGCGACAAATCGTCGTTCGGATCGTCCCCGACCAGGCCAGGCTTCGACAGCGGGGCGACCGGCTCGCCACTCGGTCCGGGCTCAGCGGGCTGGGTAGCGAAGGAGCCGGTGACGTCGCTTGGCTCGATTGCGCTATCCTGAGTGTCGCCGGAGGCGGCAGAATTGGGTTTCAGCATATCGCTGAGCTTGGTCGAGCTCGAACAGGCGCCGAGACACGTCACAAAAGCCATGACGGTCACAATCCGCGCCACTCGGATACTCATCACGCGCCCCGGATCACGACACGCCCAGCGATTTGCGCAAAAAATGCGAGGATGGGACCCGTCCCATCCGTGCCTGGACAGCACCGGACGGCCAAAACTAGGCGACGATCGTTAAGATTCCCTCGATCCGACTACAGCACTGATTCAGCGGGGAAAACCTCACCAATTGCCAGTCACCATGCGGACGATGACTGGGCAGAGAATGACCACAAACAGCACCGGAAAGATGCAGATCATCATCGGTAGCGCGAGCTTCGCCGGCAGGCTGTAAGCCTTCTCCTCGGCGCGCGACAGCCGTTTGTGGCGCATGTCGTCGCTGTAGACCCGCAGCGCGTCACCGATGCTGGAGCCCAATTCATCCGATTGCTGAATGAGAGTGGCGAAAGAGCGGGCCTCCTCGAGCCCAAGCCGGTCGCCAAGATGTTCAAGCGCCTCTGTCATGGTGCTGCCGGCGCGGATTTCGAGATTGCCCATATGGATATTGGCCGCAAGCGACGGATAGGAATCGACCAGTTCACGGCCGACCCGATCGAGCGCCGCTTCCATGCTCAGACCGGCGTCCGCGCATACCACCAGCAAATCCATGAAGTCGGGAAACCCGGACTGGTGCTCCAGGCGCTTTTTTTCGATCATGCGGTCGAGACAAAAGCTCGGCGCCAGATAGCCGAACAATCCCCCGACCATCACGAAAAGCCAGAACGGCGCATTGCCGCCAAAGCCGAACGTCGGCAGCAGAAAGAACGCCGCACCCGCTAGCGCGACCGCGGTCAGGCCGCGAGCAATGAAAAAGATCGCGGCTCCGTGTGGGCTATAAATGCCCGCCTGCGTCAGCCGGCGCCGCAACACCTTTACATTGTCGCTGTCGACCGAGGAGTAATGTTTGGTGGTGTATTCGATCAGTTTCTGCGCTGCCCGTAGCCCCGAATAGCGCATCGAGCGTCGGCCGCCGGGCTCGTCGACGTCGATGCTGACACGAGCCGCGCGTCGGCGCACCGCTTCGCGCACCCGAACACCGAGCATCACCGCGAAAGCGAGCGTCGCGGCCGCAAGGAACACTAGCACCGTCAGCATCGTCGACGCGCCATTGCCAAACATGACGAAGGTTGCGGTGGGATCCATCGATCAGATCTTAAAGTTGACCATCTTGAACATGATGAGATTCCCGATGCTCATCCAGCCGGCCGCCGAGAACAGCATAATTTTGGTCAACTGCTCGTGCCAGACCGAAGCGTAAAACTCAGGCGCGATGATCTGGACGACGATGAACATGCCGATCGGCAGCGCCGAAAGGATCATCGCCGAGGTGCGTCCCTCGGCTGCCAGCGCCCGGATCTTACGCCGCATCTTGAAGCGCTGGCGGATCACGCTGGAAAGATTCTCCAGGATTTCTCCGAGATTGCCGCCGGTCGAGCCCTGAATGGCGACGGCAGTGACGAACAACGGCAAGTCGTCCGAGCCGATGCGGCCATAAAGATTGCGCATCGCGGTCTCAAGATCGGCACCATAGGTGATTTCGTCCGAGACCATACCGAATTCACTGCCAATCGGATCAGGCATTTCGCGCCCGACCATGGCAATGGCGATCGGCACGGGATGACCGGCGCGCAGGCTGCGAACGATGATGTCGAGGGCATCGGGAAATTGCGCGCTGAATTTCTTCTGCCGGCGCGCGCGCAGCATCCGCAGCACGAAATAAGGCAGCACCGTCGCGCTGAACAAAGCCGCCAGCAGGGCCTGTAGCAGGCTGTCGCGAAAGATCCAGGTCAGCAAGAACGCGGCTACCATCGTAATCCCAATAATGATGAACAGGCGCGCAAAGCCGATGGTAAGACCGGATTGCAGGATCAAGCGGTTCAGCGAAACCAGATCGAGCCGGTAATTACCGCTGCCGGTCAGACCGCGTTCACGCCGCAATTCGATCAACACGCTTTCGCGGTCGGTACGATCCTTCGACAGCATGAGCCGCCGGTTGATTTTGCTGCGATAGGAAGCGGCCGAATAGGCCGTCAGATAGACCGCCTCAACCGTCAGTCCCACCGACACGGCGATAAACAACCAGACCAGATAGATGGGATCGAAGTCGAGCAGCGAGGTCATAGCGGCTGCGACGGATCGAAATAGGTGCCCGGCAGCTTGATGCCCATGGCGACCAGATCGGTAAGAAAGCGCGGCCGTACGCCCGTGGCCTGAAAGTGCCCCTGCACGGAGCCGTCAGGAGCGGTGCCGGTGCGGACGTACCTGTAGACCTCTTGCATCTGGATGATATCGCCTTCGAGACCGGTGATCTCCGCAATGCTCATGACGCGGCGTTTGCCGTCGGATAATCGCGACAGCTGCACGATGACGCGGATGGCGGAAGCGATCTGGCCGCGGATCGAAGAAACCGTCATCGGCAGGCCGGCCATGCCGATCATCTGCTCAAGCCGCGAAATCGCATCGCGCGGCGTATTGGCGTGGATCGTCGCCATCGAGCCTTCGTGACCGGTGTTCATGGCTTGCAGCATGTCGAAGGCTTCTTCGCCGCGGCACTCGCCAAGGATCACGCGGTCCGGACGCATACGCAGCGCATTCTTCACCAGGTCGCGCTGGCGGATTTCGCCCTTGCCCTCGATGCTCGGGGGCCGCGTCTCCATGCGGCCGACGTGAGGCTGTTGCAATTGCAGTTCGGCGGCGTCCTCGATCGTGAGCAGGCGCTCTTTTTCGGAAATAAACGCCGAGAGCGCGTTCAGCATTGTGGTTTTGCCGGAGCCGGTACCGCCGGAAATAATCAAGGTGACGCGCGCCCTTACTGCCGCCGCAAGCAATTCCGCCATTTGCGGCCGCAACGCACCGACTTCGACCAGCTTGTTCAGATTGAATGGCTTCTTGGAGAATTTACGGATCGACACCAGCGGACCGTCGATTGCCACCGGGCGTACCGCGACGTTGACGCGAGAGCCGTCGAGCAGGCGGGCGTCGCACATCGGATGCGATTCATCGACGCGCCGGCCGACCGCCGAAACAATCTTGTTGATGATGCGTAACAGATGCGCTTCGTCCTTGAAGCGCACGCCAGTCGGCCCGAGCACACCGCGACGCTCAACATAGACACATTCGTGGCCGTTGATCAGGATATCATTGACGGTTTCATCTTTGAGCAGCGGTTCGAGCGGACCAAGCCCGGTCATCTCGTCAAGAATTTCCAAGACGAAGTCGTTGAGCTCTTTCGTGTTGAGCGCCAACCGCTCGGTCAAAACATATTGCGCGACAAGCTGCTGGATGTGGCCGCGCATCTCGTCTTCCGGCAGCTTTTCGAGCGCCGAGAGGTTGATCTCCTCAATCAGCCGGCGGTGCAGCCGCACCTTGGCATCGAGCAGCTTGTCGGTCAGCAGCGGATTGGCCGGCGCCGGCGCCACAGGTTCCGGCGCCGGCTGCTCCGGAAACGAATTCCAGGAAACGGCAGCCGGTGCGCTCTCTTCAACCGCCGGAACGATTGCCGGGGCGGCGACGCGATGGGTGGAGAAACGACCGGCCATACCTACACTTACCTATGACTGCACTTCAACTTTGGTCGCTTTAGCCGCGCGCCAAGGACAAACTCAGTTTCTTTACCGCCGACGCCGTGGCCGACTTGGCCGACGGCTGCGGCAGGACGAGCTGCTTGAGTTGCAGCGTGATCTTGTTGCCCTTTTTGACTTCCTCCAGCGGCACGCCGCGATCGATCGCCTCACGGACCAGCCCATAATCGTTCGGTATGCAGGCAAGGAATGCGTCGCCGATTGCCTGCTCGATGTCGCTCTTGCGCAAACCCGCCGAGAACATCTTCTGCACGAAGCGATTGATGATGACCTGCGGCTTCGGCCCGTCGCCAAGGCGCTCGCGAATCGCCGCGACAAGCTGCTTGGCCTGCCGCAAGCCCGGCACGGTGGTTTCGCTGACGACGAAAAGCTTGTTAGAGCCCAGCAACACGCTGTCGGTCCAGGAGAACCAGGTGCGCGGCATGTCGAATACGACGTAGTCGAAATGCGACGACACCAGATCGAGCAGCCGGGTTACGACGTCGGGATCGAACGAGCGCATTTCCGCCGGGCGGTTTGGCGCCGCGATCATCGACAGGCCGGAGGGGTGCCGCGACAGCATCACTTCGAGCAGTTGCCGATCGAGCCGTTCCGGGCTCGGCTCTATCTCGCTGAGATTGAGCCGTGGTTCGATGTCGAGATAATCGGCGCAGGCACCGTGCTGGAAATCGAGATCGACCAGGCAAGTAGCGGTCTTGCCGCGCGCGCCGCTGTTTAACAGCAGCATCGCGGTCTGCACCGCGAGCGTGGTGACCCCGGCGCCGCCGACCGCGGGCAGGAACGTGAAGATCTGGGCTTCAGTGGTATCGGCGCCGCCCGGCGCCTTGGCGACGCGGGCGCATGTCCGCACCAGTTCGACCGGCGCTACCGGTTTGACCAGGAAATCCGCGACCCGCATCTGCATCAGGCGGCGCGCGACGGCCTCTTCAAATGCCTGCGTCACGGCGACGACCGGCGGCCAGTTGCCGATGCGCGTCATCAAGCGGGTAAGCGCCTCAAGTTGCGCCTCATCGCTGGCATCGATATCGACGACGACGACGCTGGCGCCGGTGACGTCGATATCGCCTGGCGCCTGTTAATCCGCCCTTGATCACATCGAGTGTGATCTTCGCGCTGGCGCCGAAGGTCGAGCGGACCTGCTCCGCAAAAGCGTCGTCGCCGGTGACAACGACCACCTTGGTCTGCGCACCCGATGGCGCGGTCCGACTCGCCTGCATCACTTGCACTCGCTCAACAAACGCACAGTTGCTTAGTGGGCTGCGGCGGCGGTACCGCCTACCGATGTTCCACTGGCCGGTTGCGCACTACCCGCGCTCATCTGGCCCGCACAGGCGTCACCGGCCGCCGGCGACGCCGGCGCCGAAGAATCCGTCGACGGATTGAGATCGGCCGGCTGGGTCACCTTGTCCTTGCGATAGCACTCGACCGCGCGCTGCATGCGCTCGCCATTGAAGGCGAGATTGTTGTTGTTGCTGTAGCGCGGCCATGGATCGACCATCTCCTCGACCATGTTCGACGCCACCGCATCTTCGGCGCCGAGCGAGATGGTCTCGCGGCGGTCGTAGTAGATGTCGGAGCAGCCCGCGAGCAGCGCGCCGAGCGCCACCGCGCGCGGCGATAGCGCGGCCGGCGCTCTTAGTCCTTGGCTGTGACATAGACGCCTCCGTTTTTCGGCAGGTCGAGGATGTGACCGACATAAGGACGGTTGATCGCACCGACCGCGAGCCGGGCAAGCGCCGGGCTTACCTCGGCCTGACCCATGAGGAAGAAGTCGACGTCGTTGCCCGGCAGCGTGCCGTCGAGCGGCGTGTGCACCGGATCGGTCGGGCGCAGCGGACGCACGATATGCGGCGTCACCATGATCACCAGATCGGTCTCGTTCTTCTGGTACGCGGCGCTACGGAACAGCGCGCCAAGCACCGGAACGTCGCCGAGCCAGGGCAACTGATCCTGGCTGGTCTGGCTCTCGTTCTGCAACAAGCCGCCAAGCATGAAGCTCTGGCCGTCGCGCAGTTCGACAGTGGTCGAGGCCTCCCGTACCGTGAGCGCCGGCACCGAAATGCCGCCGGCGATCGACACCGAGTGCGCCGGATCGAGCTGGCTGACATTCGGCTTGATCACCAGATTGATCTGGCCGTTCTTCAACACGGTCGGAGTGAAGGCGAGGCCGACGCCGTACTTTTTGTATTCGATCGTGACCTGACCGAGAGAGCCCGGAACCGGGATCGGGTATTCGCCGCCGGCGAGGAAACTCGCGGTATCGCCCGACAGCGCAACAAGATTAGGTTGCGCCAGCTCACGAACCAAACCTTTCTGTTCGAGTGCGTTCAGTTCCACGTCGATGGGATTGGAACCGCCAAGCACGCGGCCGACCAGAAAGCCGAACGGGGAGGCGCCTGAGAGCACGCCGGCCGCAACCACCGGCGACATCGTCACCGAACCTGGTGAAATGTTGGGGCCGCCGACGGTGACGCCCGGCTGCTGGAACGAGCCTCCGGGTGTGGTGATTGGCAGTTGCGAGGCCGGCACCTGGTTGCCGATGTTGGCAATCGCACTGCCGCCGAACGCGTTCCATTGCACGCCGAGTTCGCGGCTGGCCTGACGTGACGCCTCGATGAAGCGCACCTCAAGCATGATCTGCTGCGGTTGTGTCACCTCGACGGTATTGATGATGTCCGGCGCGAACTGACGCGCGATGGTGACCGCCTTGTCGAGAGTGACGGCATCCGGAGCCGTGCCGCTCAGCATGATGCGGCCGTCGATCGACGAGACCTTGACGCCGCCGCCGGTGAAGCGGGCGATCTCGGTAGAAAGCCGCGTTACGTCGTAGGACACCTCGATGTCGAAGATGCCGACCGCCTTCTTGTCCGGGCCATAGACCGTTACGCGCGTCGTGCCGATCTTCTTGCCGAGGATCGAGAGCGCATGATCGGTCAGCGGATTGACGTCGGCAACGTCAGGATCGCCGACCACGATGTCGACGAAACCCTGATCGGTGTGAACGTCCTCCGATTTGCCGACCGTCACGGTGACTGTCGCCGTGCGCGCATTGGCAAACTGGATCCGCTGCTGCGCCTGAGCCACCGACGGCGCAAACAGCGCCATGGCCGGCAACACCAGCGCCGCGCTGATTGCAACGCTGCGCAACAGCGCGCTCACACCAATGCTCCTGTCCGAATATCGCCGGCTTATGCCGTAGCTTTTAGCTTTGTACTGGCTGATCACGTCGGCCTCCCCGCCGCTGTTCGTTATCCCCAAAACCTTCAGTCATGCGCCGCCCCGGTCGAAAGCGCGGCCGAATGATTGTCCGCTCCCTCGATCGGCACGGTGTATTCTGTCCGCTCGCCTTTCGACGGGCGGATCACCCCGATGGTCACAAAATGTTTTTCCTCTGCTGGCGCGTTTGCCTTGCCGAGATCGACCGAACTGACGCGGCGCGCATTGTCGTCCGCGAGTTCACCGGCCTTGCGCAGCAACAGCGAAAGCGTGCCGACAGTCGCTGCGAGCGAAATTTTCTCGCCGTCGGTAATATTGACTTCGAGCGTGACCGCCTTGGCGACCGACGGCTTCTCGGTGCGCTGATCGGCGAGCTGATCGATCGCCAGCACGCGCGCGTCCTGGAGAATGACGTCGGTGACCGCGGTGTTCTTTTCACCGGTCCGCGTCAACAAAACTTCGACGTGATCGCCCGGCAAACGAAGCCGGCAACACCTTCCACGTCGTTGACGCGAACAGTGACAGCCTTCATGCCTTCGCCGAGCATCGCCGACAGCGTGGCGCGCTGGCCGGGACCGGTAACTTTGGCGGCAAGGATCGCTTCATTGGTGTCGATCGGCGCGAGCACGATACGCTTGCCGGTCATCAAGTCCGCGATCTTGCCGAAAGCTCCTGCCGGCAGCGCGCCTTCCGGCCACGCCATTTCGCGCATCGCCGCTGCGCTCAACTCATCGCCGAACCGCAACGGCTTTGTCGCGACAACGATGGTGCGTGCCGGCGGCTCCGCCTTACGTTGTGCTTCGAGGCTCTTCAGGCGCTGATCGGCCTGATTGTTGAGCCACACCTGCGCGAGAAATACCGCGAGCAGTCCGAACAGGACTGCAAAGCCAATCATGACTACGGTACTCGCGCGCAACTTCGTCCCCTGAATGACGCCGTGAATTCTTGTTTCGTCGGGGACGACTATTGGCCTGTGCGTAGTGTTGAATTAGTGAAATTACGGACGGTTCTCAGCCTATGCTGAAGATTGGTTGAAGCGGTATTCTTTACAGCGCGTGTATCGCAACGATCAAAGTGAAGAGGTATCCTTTACAAAATTTGCGCGATGATTTTTCTCCGCACCACGTCGCGCCGCAAAGCCCATAAATACTGGCGGAATCGAACGATGCCGCGTCAGCAATTGTGGCAATCGACGAGTACTGGCTTTTAACAATTCGCGATAGTACACTATTAAGGACAGAAAAACACACGATCGGAACGCCTGGAGAAAACGCCCGATGAGCAAGCCGTACATCAGTTATGTGGACCCCGCGACGGTAACGGATAAGGCCATGCTCGCCGAGTTCGACCGCTGCGCGCGCGAGGGTACGCCGCGGCCGGAAAGCCAGGCCATCCGCGCCCATGTGCCCGCGGTTTTCTGGGCGTTTGCCAATTCATGGCGCGACGTATTCAAGAACGGTGTCGCCGATCACGACCTCAAGGAGCTATGCCGCGTTTATGTTTCGCGTTCCGTAAAGTGCGAATTCTGCGGCAATCAACGTTCGATAAAAGCCGCGTCGCAAGGACTTATCGAGGATGATTACCGCGATCTGATCAACTTCGAGTCTTCGCCGCATTACAATGAGCGGCAGAAGTCGGCGCTATCTTATGCCGAAGCGATCACCTGGGATCTTCCGGTAGACGACAAGTTCTGGGCGCGGCTGCACAAGCACTTCAGCGAGCCGGAGCTGGTCGAGATCGGTTATTTCGTTGCATTGACTATGGGACAGCAGCGCTGGCTGCGCACCCTCAATATCGATCATCATCAGATCATGGCCGGCACCGACGCATCAATGGCGCCGGGCTTCGAGAGTGCCGAAACCTCGGCGTACGCGAAGCAGAGCGAAGATTATTGGGCCCGGCGTAACGTCGCCGCGGCGCGTGCGGCCGAGTAGCTAAACGATCGCAAAGCCGCGCGGCGCCGTATGCATCGGCTCGATGCCGGTCTCGGTGATCAGCACCATTTCGCCAGTCTGCACGCCGGCCTTGCCGTCGGTGGTCACCACATTGGGCTGGATTACCACCACCATGTTGGCCCGGAACGGCTCATCGGGAACATAAGCACTCGGGCGACTTTTGGTGCCCAGAATTGGCGGCAGATAACCGCCGCCATAGCCGTGCAACAAATCGTCAATGATCGTGAAGCCGGCCTCTTCGATGACACCGGCCGCTTCGATCACCTCGCGCGGCATCGCGCCGGCCTTGAGCACTCTGGCAACTGCATCGAATGCGGCATCGGCAACAGCGTGCAGATCGCGATAGAGCCCGGTCGGCTCCTCGCCAACCGCGAAACTGCGCAACACCTGACCGGGATGATCCCAGAACGATGCGCTGATCTCGGAAAAGACGATGTCGCCGCGCGCCACCTTGCGATTGCCGACAAATTGCGTCGGCACACCGAGGTTTGGATTGGTCATCGACGTCACACCGAAGAAATGAATGACATTGATGCCGCCGAGCGAGACGTAGGCGCGCTCGACCAGTTCGGAGAGTTCGCGTTCGCTTAAGCCCAGACGCAGCCCGTTACGCAACGCCATCATGCCGCGATCGGTGAATGCGGCGCCGATCCGCATCCAGTCGAGTTCCTCCGCCGACTTAACCTGGCGCAATCGGCCATAGGGGCGATTGAGATTGGCGATGGCGCCGAATTTCGCCGACAACATTGCGTGCTGTTCGAATGTCATCGGGCCGATCACAGCGACCCGACCATTCTTCGCGCCACGCTTCTCCAGCACTCCAATGGCAGCTTCGGTGCAGGACGCACCGCCCCAAGCGACTTCTGCCGGCGCCGCGAGCCTGCTCGCCAGCGGCGCGTGATTGACGTGCTGCACGAACATCGCGTCCGGCTTGCCCGGCGTTAATACGCCAACCGCTTCCGCGGTCACTGGCCAGCCGGTCAGCCACTGCACCGCAGAGCCGAAACGGTTAGCGCCGCAATAGACCAGATGATCGACACCGGCCTCCAACAGCAAGCCGGCAACAGCGGCGCGGCGGCGCTGCATCTCGGCGTCACTGAAGCGCGGATAATCCGCTTCATGGAGGGCGCACAACCGAGCGGGCAGCGTAAAATCGTCCGACTTGACCGACACCTATTACTCCTGCCATTCCCCGCGGATGCCGGGCATCCAGTAAGCCCTACACTCGATTGTACAGTAATATGCGCCTCTGCTTACTGGATCATTCGCATTCGCCGATGCTAACGCATTGCCCAGGAGATTTCCCGCTATGCCTTCGTCCCTGATCGATTCCGCTGTATTCCGCGACATCTTCTCGACCGAGGCGATGCGACGGGTGTTTTCCGACGAGAACCGTGTGCAGAAATATCTCGATTTCGAGGCCGGACTGGCGAAGGCGCAAGCGCGGCTCGGCATCATTCCGAACGAGGCCGGCGAGGAGATCGTCCGGCACTGCAACGTCAGCGAGATCGATTTCGCAAAGCTCAAGACCGAGACCGAGCGCATCGGCTATCCGGTGCTGCCGGTGGTGCAGCAACTTGTCGGACTATGCAAAGACGGGCTTGGTGAATGGTGCCACTGGGGCGCGACTACCCAGGACATCACCGACAGCGCCACAGTAATGCAGATCCGCGAAGGCCTGGCGCTCGTCGAAGCGGATCTGAACGGCATCGCCGACGCGCTTGCCAATCTCGCTCGCAAGCATCGTGACACGCCGATGGCTGGTCGCAGCAATTTGCAACAGGCGGTGCCGATCACCTTCGGCTACAAGATGGCGACACTGCTCGCCGCGTTCGAGCGGCACAAGCAGCGGCTGAAAGAGCTGAGAGCACGGGTGCTGGTCGGCGAGTTCGGTGGCGCGGCAGGCACGCTGTCGTCGCTGTCCGGACGCGGGCTTGAGACGCAAGCCGAGCTGATGAAGGAACTGAAACTCGGCCAACCGGCGATCGCCTGGCACACGGTGCGCGACACCATTGCCGAGGTCGGCTGTTTTCTCGCCCTCGTCACCGGCACCTGCGGCAAGATCGCATTCGACATCAAGTTGATGATGCAGACCGAAGTGGAAGAGCTTTACGAGCCTTTCCACGAAGGCCGCGGCTCATCCAGCACCATGCCGCAAAAGCGCAACCCGATCTCGTCGGTTTACATCACCGCGCTAACGTCGGTGGTGCGCCAGCAAGCCGCTGCGTTGCTCGACGCCATGGTCGAAGACCATGAACGCGCCACCGGCCCGTGGGAAATCGAGTGGATCGTACTACCGGAAATCTTCTGTTTCACCGCGGGTGCGTTGGCACAGACGCTGTTCGTACTCACCGGCCTGCAAGTCGACGAAAAGAAGATGCGCGCCAATCTCGATATCACCAAAGGACTGATCGTGTCGGAAGCGGTGATGATGGGGCTCGGTCCCTATCTCGGCCGCCAATACGCGCACGACCTAGTCTACGACATTTGTCGCAAAGTCGTCGCCACCGGCCGCCCGCTGGTCGACCTGCTGGCTGAGAGTGCGGAAATCACCAAGCACCTCGATCGCACGGCGCTAGCGAAACTTTGCGACCCCGCTAATTATCTCGGCGAGGCCGGCGCCATGGTAGACCGGGTGCTGGCGATGCGCGGCGCCTAGATCTTGATCCGATCAGATTGAATCGGATCAAGGTCTAGATTTCTTATTGAAGCATGATCTTTTCGGAAGACCGGAAGTCCACCCTCGGACCAAGTCCGAGGGCAGGCCTTTTCCGGATCATGCTCTCACTCCGCTGCGGCGGCCTTCGCCGCGGCCTGCTCCTGCACGAATTTCGCGATGGCAAGATTATCGACCTTGCCGGAGCCAAGCATCGGCAACTTGTCGAGCACGATGACTTCCGCCGGCAGCATCAATTCGGATGCATGCTTGCTGCGCGCGAAAGCCATAAAATCGCTTCGCGTCGCACTCTTCTTGTCGGTGAGCATGATCAGGCGCTCGCCCTTGCGCACATCGGGTGCCGCTGCCACCGCAGTCTGATTATCCGGCCACAGCTCAGCCGCCAGCATTTCGACTGCGGCCAGCGAAACCATTTCGCCGCCGACCTTGGCAAAGCGCTTGGCGCGGCCCCTGATGGTCATGAAACCCTGATCGTCGAAGGTGACGATATCGCCGGAGTCGTGCCAGCCATCAGCCGGCGGCTCAAGCACACCCGGGTTGTCAGCGCGCAGATAGCCGAGCATGACATTCGGGCCTTTGACGTAAAGCCGCCCGCCTTCGTCGACACCCTCGACCTTTTCCAGCTTTGACGACATGCCCGGCAGCAAGCGGCCCACAGTGCCGAATTTGTTGAACATCGGCGTATTGAAAGCCATCGCCGGCGAACATTCGGTGACGCCGTAGCCTTCGAGGACGCGCAGGCCGAATTTTTCCAGATAGATCCGGCGCGTTGATTCCTTCACCGGCTCGGCGCCCGCCAACACGAGCCGGAGCGAGCGGAAGTCGTAAGGGTTCGCGGCGCGCGCATAACCATTGAGGAAAGTATCGGTTCCGAACAGAATCGTCGCGCAGGCGCCATAAACCAGCTCCGGCACGGTGCGGTAATGCAGCGGCGACGGATAGAGATAAGTCGGCACGCCGGAGACGAGCGGCAGAATGGTGCCGGCCGTGAGCCCGAAGGAATGAAACACCGGCAGGACGTTGAACAGCTTATCCTCGCGGCCGAAATCGATGCTGGCTTCCGCTTGCGCAACGTTGGACAGGATATTGCGATGTGACAGCACGACTCCCTTGGGCGAGCCCTCCGAGCCTGACGTGAACAGGATCACCGCCCAATCGTCCGGCTTGCGCGCGACCAGCGGCTTCTTCCAGTGCAAAGCGCCCGAGAGCTTGTCGAAAAGGCCGATGGTCGGACGAATATCCTCAAGGTAGAGGATGCGCACCTGCTTGCCGACTTGCTCAACAAGATTCTCCAGCCGGCCTTTTTCTACGAACACGCGCGACGTCAGGATGGTCTTGACGTCGGCGGCACGGCAAGCAGCGAGAACGTTGGCGGCTCCCGCCGTGAAATTGATCATTGCCGGGACGCGCCCCCCCGACATCACGGCGAACAAGGTGACGACCGCGCCATTCGACGTCGGCAGCATGACGCCAAGCGCGTGTCCTTCGGGTGCAAGCGGCATAAGCTTGGCGCCCAAAATCCGGGTCGCCTGCAACAGCCGTTTATAGGTCAACTGGCCGCTGACCGGATCCTCGACCGCTAGCCATCCCGGACCGTTATCGCGCGCCGCATCAATCAACGCTTCGACGATGGTGCGCTCGGTCGAGGTGGTGCGGAAGACCATGTCCGACATAATCTGGTACAGCGCAGCGCCCGCGGCCTGGCGACGTTTGCGTCCCTTCAACTCGGGATCGATCTTAAGCTTGACCGGCTCAAGAATTGTGACGGTAATTTTCGGGAACAGCTTACGCCGGATTTGGGATTTTTTGAGCCGGCTGAACATGGTCCTCTGCGGCCCGTCGATACGGACCGGAACCACCATGGCGTCGGACTTGTCAGCGATCAGCCCCGCGCCGTCATACACCTTCATCAGGCTGCCGGTGACGGTGATACGGCCTTCCGGGAAGATCACCAGCATCTCGCCGTCACGTACCGCGTTAATGACGGTGCGCATCGCCATGGGCTTGAGCGGATCAAGCGCCATGGTTCGCACCATTTTCAGGAACGGTTGAATCCACCAGTGTTTCGACATCGCCACGTCGATAGCGAAGACCGGCTGCTTCGGCAGGATCGACATCGCGAGCGGCGGGTCGAGGAAGCTGATGTGATTGGGCGCAATGATGGCGTTATGGCCAGCCTTCTCGATGTTCTCCAGGCCTTTGACCTCGAGGCGATAGAACGCCCGAAACACGATCGAGAGAAAATCGATCGCCCAGCTTGCCGGCATGGTGCGGCCGATGATGATCGCAACAATGAGATTGGCAACGCCGATCAGCGCGAACAGACTCGCGACGCCGAAACCGAATTTTTGCAGAACCGCCTGAACGATAGCGCCAACCACCATAAAGGCGGCATTGAGCACATTGACGCCGGCGATAATGCGGGCGCGGCGATCGGCGCCGGCCCATGCCTGCACAGCGGCAAATGTCGGCACCACGAACAGGCCGCCAGCGATTGCCAGCGCCGCGAGGTCGATCGCGATGTGCCAGCTATAGCGCGCGGCGAAAAATTCACCGAGACCCAGTGGGGTAGACGCCGGCACAAGCGACGATACCGTCCAGCCGAGATCGAGGGAGAACAGGCCGAGCAGAACGCTCGCGACCAGCGTCGGCAGCAACACGATCCGTCCATGCGCCAGCCACGCCGCCAACGCCGAGCCGATCGCAACCGCGACCGAGAAAATCGTCAGGAACACGGTGATAACTGCTTCGGTACCGCCGATATTGACGGTGACCAGCGGCGGAAGCAGCGACAGGATCAGCGCGCCGACGAGCCAGAACCAGCTCACCACGATCGCGCCCCACCAAAGGCGTGGATCAACGCGAAGCTGTTTGATGAGCGAACCGGTCGACACCAGTATGTTGCGGTTGATGGCGAGTTCGGGCGCGCCTTCGCCTGTCTTCGGGATGAACCGGCTTGCGATCCAGCTCGCCAGCGCGGTGAAGATCATCAGCCACGCAAAATGGATTGGGTTGCTGTTGCCACGCGCTGCAACGCCGGCGGTGATTGTGCCGATCAGGATGGCGAGGAACGTACCGCCCTCGATCAGCGCGTTGGCCGCCGTCAGCTGGGCTCGGCTGAGATGGTCAGGCAGGATGCCGTATTTGATCGGGCCGAATAGCGCCGCCAGGATGCCGTACAGCAGCACCGCGAGGAACAGCAGGATCAGCGAATGAAATGCAAAGCCCGCCACCGCAACTACGGTGACGCCGATTTCGACGAACTTGATGCGCTGTGCGACCAGCGCCTTGTCGTAGCGATCGGCAAGTTCGCCGCCGAGCCCGGAGAGGAAGAAGAACGGCAGGATCAGCGTTGCGCCGGCGAGCGTGATCAGAGCCGCTGAATTTTCGCCAGCGACCTGAAACAGGATGACGAAGACCAGCGCGGTCTTGAGGAAGTTGTCGCCGAACGCCGCGAAAAACTGGCACAGGAACAGCGGCAGAAACCGGCGTGTCGTCATCAATGACGTGAACATGGCTGCCCCTGGCTCTCTCGCCGTTTCGTCGCGCTATGGTTCGCGCCGGTTCGCCTGCCCAATGTAGACGGCGGCGCAACGGTTGGCGACGCGATTGCGCATACATCACACTTTCGGCAATTAAATCAATATGTTGCGTTACGATTGAAGCAGGAAAGTCGGCAGCCTATCGTTCGAAGTGATCAAAGGGACCAGAACGATGAAATTGAAGGATCAGGTGGCGATCGTTACCGGCGCCGGCCGCAACATTGGCGAAGAAATCGCGAAGCTGTTTGCCGCCGAGGGCGCCAAAATCGCCATCGTCGACCTCGACAAGGCGCGCGGCGAGCACGTCGCCGCCGACATCAAGGCATCCGGCGGCGATGCAACGCTGTTCGTCTCCGACGTCTCCAAAGGTGCCGACGTTACGGCGTTGGTGAAGGACGTCGTCACCCGTTACGGCCGCATCGATATCCTGGTCAACAATGTCGCCATCTCCGACAACAAGCACATCTTCGACATTACCGAAGAGGAATGGGATCGCGTGCTGTCGGTGACGCTCAAAAGCCAATTCCTGATGGGCAAGCATGTCGGAGCACAGATGGCGGCGCAGGGTGGCGGCCGCATCGTCAATATCGGTTCGACTTCGGGGTTCATGGGCCGCAAACGCGCGATCGCCTATTCCGCGGCCAAGGGCGGCGTCGCCAACTTGACGCGCGCGATGGCGGTGCAACTTGCCCCGCACAAGATCAGGGTCAATGCCATCGTGCCAAACAAGATCGGCTCACCGGTCGGCAAGGATGAATTCGATGCATCGCGTCCCGTGCCGAACATGGCGAAGCGGCCGGGCGAGCCGGCCGAGGCAGCGAAGGCGGTGCTGTTCCTGGTGACCGACGACTTGTCATTCGTGTGGGGCGCCAACCTGTTCGTCGACGGCGGCGTCTCGGCAATGGACTTGTCGTAGAAGCGGCGCTCGGCGAACCCAGCTCTTATCGGGAATACCCAATTGCCCTGGGAATTTTTTGGTTAGCCAGGGAACACTTGGAGTGCTGCGAAAGTCTCACCAAAATCAGGAAAGCGAAGAACTACGTTAATCGTCAAAAGAAATCCGACGAGACAAAATCCAACCACGAAATGAAGATCGCGATTTGAAATAATCGCAAAGCAGCTCGACCAGAAGCTTTCCGCGGCCGACTGGCGGATGCAAGCCCGTGCTGTCGCGATCGGCAACTCGCCCCTCATCGGCATAGGACTGCTCCCACTGCATTGGATCGTCGGAGCATTATTGACGGAAACATTGCGGCAAAAATCCGCAACGCGCATGCGCCGCACGCGTCGAAATCGATTAGATTTTTGTCATCAGTTGTCGACGGATGGTGACGGTCTTGTAACCTTCCGCATTACTCGTATTTCAGCGGCTTGTTACCGGTCCAGTTCGGCGGGTTCGCGGCTTTGACGCGGCGTGCTTCTTTCACGACTTCCTTGATCGCGCCGGTGAGCGGCAGCGACAAACCCGCTTTGTCGGTCATATCCGAAACGATCTGCATGTCTTTCATCGCCCAGGTGAAAGATACGCGATCCCATTCCTTCAGCGAGTCCGATGCCGCGGAACTCGTCAGCAGCGCATCACGCAGCTTGACCATGTCGACGCTGGTTTTCTCGGCGAGCCTTCCGGCTTCCATCACACCACAGGCATTGAACCACAGCATCATGTTATTGATTGCTTTGCCGACCTGGCCGTTCCCGACCTCGCCGAGATGTACGAAGTCCGAGGCGAAGGTGGCGTAGACCGGCCGAGCGCGTTCGACGACTTCGGGCTTGCCACCGACCAAGGCCAACAGCGTGCCGCTATCCGCCGCAAACCGGCCACGGCAAATCGGCGCATCCATTACCTCGATACCATTCACCGCCACACGCTCGGCAAGCGCTTTCATATTGTCGGGCTTCGCGGTTGACGACACAGCGATTATGGAGCCGCGCGGCATCGATTCAAACAGACCGTTGTTGCCGAACACGACATCCTCGACCTCATCGTCGTAACCGACGCCTAGGATCACGATGTCGCTCGCCTTGCCGACCTCCGCCGGCGTCGAGACGACCGTCGCGCCCAAGCCGCGTGCCACTTCACGCTGCTTGTCGCTGATATCGCAGACCGTGACCGCATAACCTTTCTTGACGAGATGCCGGAGCATAGCGAGCCCCATGCGACCCGCACCAACAATGCCAACTCGTTCATTACCGTCCACCATAGCGATCAATCCTTCTTGCCATAGTCGCGTTCAGCCGAAGCGGCCGAGACATAACCCTGTACGATATCGCGATCGAGCGCCGCGGGATCTCGCTTGTGCGGATCGCCGAACCCGCCACCGCCGGCGCTTTGCAGCAGGAACCGCTCACCGGCGCGCAACTCGTATTTGCCGGAAGCCGGAGTTTCCCGCTCCTCGGCTGCGCCAAGATGAATAACAAAGCGGCTACGGCTGCCCGGCTTGCCGCCGGCGACACCCTTGGGCGCGAACCTGGCGCGATCATACCGCCGCACTACCGTCGCATCTTGCAACAATTCGTAGATGCGCCGGAATGAGAGCCCACCGCGGAACTCTCCAGCGCCGCAGGAGTCCTGAACCATGTCGAATTCGACGATGCGACAGGGGAATTCGGTTTCCAGAATCTCGATCGGCGTGATGTGCAGGTTGCTGGTATGCGTGGCAACCGCAGACGCTCCGTCATTGCCGTTGCCGCCGCCATAGGCCGAGCCGAGGATCTCGTATTGCAGTGACGGCTGACCAGGCCGGCCGCCTTCCTTCCAGGAAATCAGCATCGCGCCGCTTGCACCGCCGTTGGCGACTGCGCGCTCTGGACGGAACGCTGCCAGCGCTTCCAGGATTACGTCAGTGAGTTTCAGGTTTGCGGCCTGATAAGAGCTGACAGGCGCCGGCGCGCTGGCATTGGTCACGGTATTCGGCGCGTAGATGAATTTCACTACCTCGCGCATACCGTCATTGAAATGGAGTTTCGGATCGAGCCCGCCGATCAGCGAATAGAACACGCAGGCTTCGACCATCGACGGCCGCAGATTGATCGGCCCCTTGGCCTGCCGGTCGGCGTTACGAAAATCGAAAGTGATCTCGCCTTTTTCAACGCGAACGGTGACGGCGAAGCGCACCGGCCGGTCGAGCTCGACACCGTCATTATCCATGAAGCCTTCTGCGGAAGCTTCACCATCCGGCAGCGCCTGGATCGCCGCGCGAAGCTCGGCGGCGGCGCCAGCCAAGAGCGCAGCGAACGCTTCCATCACCGTCGCCGCTCCGAACTGTCGGCAAGTCGTTTTAATACGTTCGGCGCCCATCTGTGTCGCCGCGATCTGCGCATGCATGTCGCCGCGCACCAGCTCGGGCTGGCGGCTATTGGCAAGGATGAGACGTTCCAGATCGTTGATGAAAACGCCACGTGCATAGATTTTTACTGCCGGCAGCAGCAAGCCTTCCTGAAAAATCTCCGTGGCATTGGCCGATGTCGATCCCGGATTGGCGCCGCCGACGTCGGCTTTATGAGCAATCGACCCAGCGAAGCCGACCAAGGTGCCATCGAAAATGATCGGCGCGATAAACGCCATGTCGGAAACATGCGGAAGGCCGCCGTCATAAGGATGATTACAGACGAACATGTCACCGTCGGCGACGTCGTTGCCGTGGACCGCCAGTATCTTTGCGACCAGATGACGATAGACCGGCGCGTGGAAGAACATCGGCGGCGCGACAATCAGGCCACCCTGCCGATCCAAAATCACACAGGAAAAGTCACGCGATTCACGGATGATGGTGGAATAGCCGGACCGATAAAAATGATAATGCATCTCCTGCATCAGGCTGCCGATACGGTTGCGCACGATCTGCGTGGTAATGGCATCGACCATGTCAGGATTCTTCGCGCTCGAGGATCAGGTTGCCGTAACGATCGACCATCACGCGCCAGCCGTGCGGCACGACCGTCGTGGCGTCGAACTGCTCGATGATGGCCGGCCCGGTAAAGACCGTGCCGACGGCAAGTTTGTCGCGATCATAGACCGTCGTCTTGACCGCCTTGCCCGGCTCAAAGAAGACGCGCCGTGTGCCTTTGAGCGCGCCAAGCGTCGGCGATGACGGTTTTCGCGCCTCTGCCGCTTGCGGTGAATATTTCGGCACCGCGACGCGTACGCGCAACCGATAGCTCACCACTTCAACAGCTTTCTCCTTGGCGGCGTGGCCGTGAATTTTTTCGTGCACCTCGTCGAAACGCCGCCGTACTGCTGCGAGTGCTTTGGCGTCGAGCGCGCCCTGCCAAAGGCCGCCGAGCGGCACGCGCAGTTCATAGCCTTGCCCGGCATAGCGCATGTCAAGGTCGCGCTCGAATGCGGCCGTGCCTGGATCGAGACCCTCCTCGACCAGTTCGCCTGCCGCCTTCGCTTCGATGTCACGGAAGATCTCTTCGGCGTGCGCTGGATCGAGCCGATCGAGCGCGCCAAGCTCGGAGCGGATGTAGTCGTGCAAGACATCCGTGCATAGCAAGCCGAGCGCCGAGAACGCACCGGGCCGCGCCGGCACGATGATGCGGCGCATGCCCAGTTCTTCAGCGACAGCGCCGGCGTGCACGGCGCCAGCACCACCGAACGGCAGCAAGGCGAACTCGCTTAAATCCACGCCGCGGCGCGCCGCGAACACGCGCACCTCATCGGCCATGCGCATGTCGACAATGCGTCGGATGCCGGCCGCGGCTTCCGGCACTGTCATGTTCAGCGGCCCGGCAATCTTTTCTCCGAGCGCGGTGTAAGCCGCTTCGGCGTTCAGTTTTTGCGTGCCGCCCAGGAAATAATCCGGGTTGAGAAAACCGCAGACGATATCGGCGTCAGTCACGGTCGGATTTTTGCCGCCGCGGCCGTAGCATACCGGGCCCGGATCGGCACCCGCGCTTTGCGGCCCGACCGAAAGAAAACCGGCGCGGTCGATCCAGACGATCGAACCACCGCCGGCGGAGATCGTCGTGAGATCGAGCGCCGGCACATCGAGCTGCCGCCGCGCTACCGTGCCCTCGGTGACTTCGAGCGGCGCCGCACCTTCGATGAAGGCGATGTCACAGCTGGTACCGCCCATGTCGAGGGTAACGAGGCCGCGCATGCCTTCATGAGGAAGATAAGCGCTGGCCTGCGCGCCGGCCGCCGGACCCGACAGCAGGCTCTGCACGGTCTTGTGGCCGGTAATCGCTGCGGCGAACGGCATGACACCGCCGTTGGATTGCATGAGGAAGCGCTGCTGCGTGACCACCCCTGCGCCGGTCAACCGCTTCTCCAGATCGGCAATGTAAGTCACAAGAACAGGTGCCAGATAGGCATTGAGCAATGTCGCCGACATGCGCGGCCATTCGCGTACCCGCGACAGCACCTCGCTCGAGAGCGAAACGTGCGCTTCCGGAAAAACTTCACTGATCAACGCACCGGTGCGGCGTTCGTGTACGGGATTCATAAAGGAAAACAAGTAGCAGACCGCGATCGAACTGACGCCCGCGGCTTTCAATTCAGCCGCCGCCTTGCGGACCGCGTCCTCGTCGAGCGGCTCAAGCTCTGCGCCGGTGTAGTCGATACGGCCGCCGATCTCGCGGGTGAGATCCTGCGGCGCGATCGGTTCGGGTTTCTGAAAGAAGTAGTCGAATACATTGCCGTCGCGCGCCTGGCCTTGAGTTTCCTGGATGGCGCGAAATCCGCGATTGATCAGAAGACCGACCTTCGCGCCGCGCATCTCCAGAAGCGCATTGGTGGTGATCGTCGTGCCGTGAGAGAAAAAATCAATGGCGGCAAGGTCGATGCCGCGCGCGGCAAATTTCTCGATGCCGTTCATAACGCCGAGCGCCGGATTTTTTGGCGTGGTTGAGACCTTCTCCACGGCCAGCGCGCCACCCGCCGCGTCGAGCAGCACGAGGTCGGTGTGCGTGCCGCCGACATCGACACCCAATCGGTATCTGCCGCTCATCGCCGGACGCTCTTCCCACAATTTGCCCGAGCAACACGCCACAATCCGCAGATGGAGCCGGGCCTTGGCTGATCCTTGTAGGGTTTTCTATAGTCGCAGCAGCCATTCGCGCAAATGCGGAAACCGGGGGCCGATATGCCGCGATTACTTGCCTGCGTTGTTGCGTTCGCCTGCGCGCTCACGGCCAGCGCCACGGCACGGGCGCAGGACGCCTATCCGACGCGCGTCGTAAAGATCGTGCTCCCGGTGCTTCCGGGCTCTACAACCGACATCGTGGCACGGCTGGTCGCCAGCCAACTCAGCGAGACCTGGGGCAAACCGGTCATTGTCGAAAACATGGCAGGTGCGGCGATGAATCTTGGGTCCGAGTACGTCGCACATGCCGATCCCGACGGTTACACGCTGATGATCTGCCCACCCTCGCCGCTGGCCATCAACCAGTTGCTCTATCATGACCTCAAATATGACCCGGCTAAATTCGTGTCGGTGGCACTGCTCGCCAAGATCGCCAACGTGCTGGCGGTGCGGCCGGATTTTCCGGCGAAGTCGGTGCAAGAGCTAATCACTTACGGCAAATCTAATCCGGGCAAGCTTTCATTCGCCTCCCAGGGCATCGGATCGACAGCGCATCTATCCGGCAGCGAGCTTGAAGTGCTGGGCGGCATCAAGATGGTCCATGTGCCCTATCACGGCGCGCAGCCGGCGCTGACGGATGTAATGTCCGGCAACGTCGACATGTTCTTCGATACACTCACCACATCGGTGCCGCTCTATCGCGCCGGCAAGCTGAAGCTGCTCGGCGTCGCCAGCACCGAACGCTCCAAGGACGTGCCGGAAATCCCGACCATCGCCGAATCCGGCATACCGGGCTTCCGCTCGATTACCTGGTTTGCCATGGCAGCACCGCCCGGCACGCCGGTGCGGCTGGTCGAAAAGATCAATCACGACGTAGCAATGATTTTTCGCAAACCGGAAGTGATCGAAAAGATCGAAGCGCTGCGGCTTGAAGTAATGGGTGGCACGACGGCGGATGCAAAGACATTCATCGGCGATGAAACGCGATTGTGGAGCCGCGTGATTACCGAAGCGCACATTACGCTCGATTGAGAATCGGCGTTCCTTGTTACCCTCCAAGCGGCCACCGAGGCACAGCCTTAAAAGCGTCCGATATCGCTTTAATGTGGTGTATCGCCCGTGGCCCGGGAGTTTGTAATGCGCTTCATCATTATCCTGTTATGCGCATTATTGTGCGGCATGACCGCCTATGCCGCGGATAACAATTCCACGATTCCAAAAGAGTGGCTGCAAAAGCCGATCAGCGTCGCTGAAGCGGAAGCTGCCTATCCCGGCATCACCGACGACCGGGCGAAGCACTTTCCAGATGCCGCCAAACCGTTCGGTTTCAAAAATGCCGAATGGGAAGCCTTGAAAGAGGAGATGCAACCCGGCGACGAGCTGTGGACTTTCTCAAGTCCACCAGCATCATGGCAGGGCCTCGCCGGCCGTGCCGGCATTGCGCTCGTTCGCAACGGCGCGCCGGTCAAGATCTTACTCGGCGCTATGAACTAGCTATCAAAACCCGGGTGCGTGCTCGACCTGGTCGTACCAGTCAAAGCCCATGTCTTTGACGATGCGGTTGCTCATCACGATGATGCGGCATTCGCTGCCAGGATTCGAGAAGTGCTGGTGCATAGTGAAGGGCGGAATGTAAACATAGTCGCCGACGGTCCACTCAAACTTCTTCGGCTCCGCTGCCCACTGCCAGTCAAATGCTTCAAGGCAATCCCAATTCAAATCCCAATGCAGGTCGTAGCCTGAGCCTTCGACCACGAAAAACAGCTCCTCCCACATGTGGCGATGCTTGCCGGAGCGTTCGCCGTCCTTGAGGAACTGCATATAGGCCTCGATGCAGCATTCGCGGGTGTGCATCTTCTGATTGACAAGATGCTTGATCAGGCCGTCGGGTGAACGCTCCCACGGCATGTCCTTCGCCTTGATGACATTCGGAAGCGTCGCATAATCGGCACGAAACTTCTCCGACTCCACCATCGCCTCGGCGAGAAATTCGGCCTTGTTGGAGCCGGAGAGCGAAGCCACTTTGTCTTCAAATAAGGTCATAACTGCCCCTGCGCTCAAATTTCCGTCGGCGGATGGAATTCCTCGACACCCGGCGGCAGTTTGTCGGTCGGCCATTCCACCATCTTCTGAAACAACAGGTGCATGAACAGAAACAGCGGCTTCGCCTTGAATACGAGAAGAATGCAGGATTCCTTCTCGTCGTCGTTGAAGTGCTGGTGCACGCAGCCGTTCTCGACCAGCATCACGTCGCCGGCTTCCCATTTCATGTAACGGCCATCGTGCACGTCGTGGCCGTGGCCCTTGAGGACGTAGAACACTGCGCTGTTGAGATGCCCGTGCTTTTGCCCGGCATTGAGCGGCGCGTAACATTCGATGTGGGATTCAATAGACTGCACGACGCTTACTGCCTGCGGCGAGATGATGTGCTTGCCGTACATCGCGGGCCCGCCCTTCCAGGGATGGTCCTTGGACGAATAAACCCGCGGCTCCTCGAGCAGCTTCTTGTAGAGGTGGCTGTAGGTGCCCTCCAGCGCGCGAACGAAGGTGCGCTTCTTGGCCCAACGCTCCCACTTGCCGTGCTTGATCTCGTCCTGGTCTTCCTGGGACGGCTTGTTGTGGCCAAGACCCGGCAATTCGTGTTCCAACATTCCGGTCATTGCGCGCTCCTTGCTATTTTGTGGCGCTTCTTACCGGTCATTACGGGATTTCCGATACCCGCGCAATCTGGCCTTGCGGTTATTGCTTGGCCGCAAATAGCGCCGGACGGCGCGACTCGCTCCGTTGCTATTGGCGCGCGCGGCCCATGCGGCGCGGACCGGTACCGGTGACGCCAAGATGCTTCTCCAGCGCCGCGTGGTCGGTTATCAGCGTCGCACTGTCAGCAGCGTGCACAACGCAACCCCGCTCGATGATGACCGCGGTATCGGTGACCCCGAGAATCTTCTTGGCGTTTTGCTCGACCAGGATCGCCGACATGCCTTCGTCACGGATAATACGGCGCAGCGCTGCCAGCAATTCGTCGACGATGATCGGGGCCAAGCCTTCCAGCGGCTCGTCGAGCAGCATAATACGCGGATTGAGCACCAGCGCGCGGCCAACCGCGAGCATCTGTTGTTCGCCGCCGGAAAGCTGATTGCCAAGATTGTTTTGCCGCTCCTTGAGACGCGGAAACATCCCGTAGACCTTTTCCGTGGTCCAGCGTCCCGGCCGTGCGACGGCGGTGAGGTTTTCATGCACGGTGAGCGACTTGAAAATATTGCGTTCCTGCGGCACCCAACCGACGCCGACGTGGGCACGCTGATCGGGGCGAAGCCTCGTGATATCGGCACCGTCGAGCATGATCTTGCCGCCGAAGTAGCGCGTGACGCCGACAATGGTATTGACCAGCGTGGTTTTGCCCATGCCGTTGCGGCCGAGCAGCGCCAGCGCGTGGCCCTCTGCGATAGCAAGCGACACGCCCGACAGCACGATCGCTTCGCCATAGCCGGCCGAAAGATTCTCGATGCTCAGAAGCTCAGGCATCGGCTTCCTCGCCGAGATAAACCGCTTTGACACGCGGATCGCGCGCGACCTCTTCGGGCGCGCCGTCAACAAACAGGGTACCGTTGACCAGCACCGATATCCGGTCGGCAAACGAGAACACCAGGTCCATGTCGTGCTCGATCAGCAGCACGGTAACCTCGGCAGGCAGCGCCTCGATGGTCGCCAGAAGCTCATGCCGTTCGGCCTCCGGCACGCCGGCGGCGGGCTCGTCGAGCAGCAGGACATGGGGCCGGCAGGCAAAGGCCACAGCGATCTCCAGTAGTCGCTGTTTGCCGTAGGGCAGAATCGCAGTTCGGAGATGCATCACGTCGGCGAGACGAAAGCGCTCGATAATCTCGACAATCTCTTCGGTCACCTGCGACTTGCTGCCGACCAGACGCCACCAATCGCCGCCGGAGCCCAGACGTTCCGAGACCGCGAGCCCGATATGCTCGAGCGGCGTGAGATCGGGAAACAACTGATTAATCTGGAACGTGCGCGCCATGCCGAGCGCCACACGCTGATGCGGCTCAAGCGCGGTGATGTCGCGGCCTTCGAGCAGGATCGTGCCGGCGGTCGGCTTGAGCACGCCGGTCAGCAGATTGATCACCGTGGTCTTGCCGGCGCCGTTCGGCCCGATCAGGGCGTGGCGCGCGCCTTTCTCGATCGCAAGCGACACGTTCTGGGCGGCGATGATGCCGCCGAAGCGCTTTTCCAACCCTCTGGTTTCGAGGATCGCCATCGTTTAGGGCCCCTCACCCGCGCCGAGCGTTGCCGGCCGCGATACCAGTCGGCTGGCAAACCTGGCGAGACCGAGACGGATCGCCGTGATCCAGCTTTCAAAGCGTTCGCGGCCGATCAGCACGATCACGACCAGCACGAGACCGATCCAGAATTGCCAGTATTGCGGCGTAAGCGTCGCGATCCAGTCTTGCAGGAACTTGTAGATCACGGCTCCAATCAATCCGCCGTAAAGATAACCAGTACCGCCGATGATGAGCACCAGCAGCAAGTCCGCCGAACGGTCGAGCGAGAGCACATCGAGCGAGCAGAACGCGGTGGTTTGCGTAAGCAGAGCGCCGGCGATCCCGGCAAAGAACGCCGCTACGGTGTAGATCGCAACCAACCGCCATTTCACGGGAATGCCGACGGCAGCGGAGCGCAGCGCATTGCCCTTGATCGCGCGCAACGACAGACCGAACGGCGAATAAACGATACGCCGCACAATCAGGAAACAGACGAACAGTACGATCAGCGAATAGGTGTAGCCGTTATGGCCGAACATATCGAAACGGAAACGGCCCAGGATCGGCTCGATCTTCGACCCCTTGGAGACCGTCGGCCCCGCCGGTGATGTCGGAAAAACGATTGGCAAGTTCACCAAGCATCAGCGAAACGCCGAGCGTGACCATCAGCCGGGTCAGATCCGAACCGCGCAACACCAGGAAACTCGTAACAAAGCCGAGGATGGCCGCCGCCACGCCGGAGACGAGAAGCGCGAGCACCGGCTCCGTGACCAGCCCGTATTTAGCGAGGAGGCCGGCGCAATATCCTGCTAGCCCGAAGAAGGCTGCCTGGCCGAGCGAGATGATCCCGGCGTAGCCGAGGATCAGATCGAGCGACAGCGCAAACAGCGCCAGGATCGCGGTCTCGGTCAGGATCAGGTGCTTGCCCGGAAACAGCCAGATGCTGGCGAAAGCGAACACCCAAAATGCGATTTCGAAAGGCGACCAGCGGGCGCGGCGCTTCAGATAAGAGGAAACATCGTCGGCGACCGGTCCCATCAGCTCACCGTGCCGTCGAACGCGCGAACAGGCCTTGCGGCCGCCACAGCAGGACAACGATCATTATCGTATAAATGACAAAGGCGCCGAGCCTCGGCACATAATATTTGCCGGCGACGTCGCCAAGGCCGAGCAGGATGGAGGCAAGGAAAGGCCCGGTAATGCTCGATGTGCCGCCGACCGTCACAACGATCAAAAAATAGATCATGTATTTGAGCGGAAATGTCGGATCGAGTCCGAGAATTTCAGCGCCAAGGGCGCCGCCTAATCCGGCAAGACCAGAGCCGAACGCGAAAGTGATGCCGAATACCGCGCCGACATTGATGCCGAGCCCGCGGGCCACGCGCTGATCGTCCACCGCCGCGCGCAACCGGCTGCCGAACCGCGTCCGGGTCAGCAATAGTTGCAGCGCCACGGTGAGAAAGCCACAGACCACGATAATGAGCAGTCGATATTTGCTCATGCCAACGCCGAACACGTTGTATTGGCCCTGCAACGCTTCGGGGATCTGCACGAATTGCTGCGATGAACCCATGGTGTAGTCGGTCGCCGCGACCGCCATGAAAACAAGGCCGATGGTGAACAGCACCTGGTCGAGATGCGGTCGTGCATAGACGTGGACATAAAGCGTGCGCTCGAACAAACCGCCAAGGATCGCCGTCAACAGGAACGCGATCGGCAAGCCGAGCGCAAACGGCACGCCGAGGCGATTGACCAGGACCACCGTGCAGTAGCCGCCAGCCATGGCGAATGCGCCATGGGCGAGGTTGATGAAGTTCATCAGGCCAAGCGTGACCGACAACCCGCATGCCAGCACGAACAGCAGCATACCGTAGGCCACACCATCGAAAATGATCGTCAGCATGTTCGGCCCAACGCCCCCAGCGCAGGCGACGCCGGCGGCGCGATTACTTCTTCTCCGCCGCCTTGATCGGATCCTTCACGTTCGGAAAGGTCGCGAACTCGACGTTGTAGAGTTCACCGTTCTTCTTCTCGACCCTGCGGATATAGACGTTCTGGATGATGTCGCGGGTATCTGGATCGATGGAGATCGGTCCGCGCGGGCTTTCCCAGGACATGCCTTTGATGGCGCCGATAAGCGAATCGCCGTCGGTCTTGCCGCCGGTTTTCTTCACCGCCTCGTACATCAGGTGCATGCCATCGTAGCCGCTGACCGCCATGAAGTTCGGGCGCATGCCGTCATTGGCTTTCTTGAACGCGGCGACGAAGGCCTTGTTCATCGCCGAGTCGTGATCGGCGGAATAGATATGCGCCGTGATCGTGCCGATCACCGCGTCGCCCATCCCATTGAGCAGATCGTCGTCGGTGACATCGCCGGGGCCGATAATCTTGACGCCGGCCTTATCGAGACCGCGCTCGACGAATTGCTTCATGAAAATTCCGCCTTGTCCGGACGGCACGAACACGAAGATCGCGTCCGGCTTCTGGTCGGCGGCCTTTTGCAGGAACGGTGCGAAATCAGGATTGGCCAACGGAAAGCGAATCGTGTCGAGAATCTCTCCGCCCTTGGCTGTGAACTCCTGCTTGAATGAATTCTCCGAATCGATGCCAGGGCCGTAATCCGACACCATGCTGACGACTTTCTTGATGCCGTTCTGCGCCGCCCAGTCGGCCATCGGCACGGTCGACTGCGCGAGCGTGAAGCTGGTGCGCGAGATGTAAGGCGACTTCTCGGTAATGATCGAGGTGCCTGCCGCGGTAACGATCTCGGGCGTCTTGGATTCCGCCGACAGCGGCGCAACCGAAAGCGCGGCCGGCGTCACACCGAAGCCGGCGAGGAATGTCACTTTGTCATTGACGATCATCTCCTGTGCGATGCGCTTGGTGTTGTCGGGGACTGCACCGTCGTCCTTGAGGAGGAACTCGACTTTTTTGCCGGCAACGGTGTCGCCATTTTGCGCCATATACAGTTTGATCGCCGCGGCGATCTGCTTGCCGGTCGATTGCTGCTGGCCGGTCATCGGCAGGATGAAGCCGATCTTGACACTATCTTGCGCAAGCGCCGCCTGGGCCGCGGAGAACACCAAGGCGGCGCATGCCGCGGCCAGAAAAAGCTTACGATTCATAGAGTTCCCTCCGGCAGAGATCTTTCGTCGCGATTGGGCGGCATACCACCATTCCGGCCCGGTCTTGTCCAGACTTCGCACGGATCTCACCCCGGTTCACCTTGTCACGTGTCGCGGCGTGCCTGCTGTACCAGGCAAGCTGTGCTAGCATTCGACGAACAAGGCGGATGACGCCGCTTAAAAAACGAGCGTGACAATGGGCGGAACACGAGCGCTGGGATGGGCGATGTTCGTTATCGCCGCTGCCGGTTTTGTGAGCACGGCAACAGCGCAGCCATTCCCCAATCAGCCGGTTCGATTGTATGTCCCAGCTGCGCCCGGCGGACCGACCGATATTCCCGCCCGGCTCGTCTCGCAAATCATCCCGAAGCTCGGGCAACCGGGCGTAGTGGAGAACCGTCCTGGCGCCGGCGGCGTGATCGCCGCACGTTTTGTCGCCAGCGCGACACCCGACGGCTACTCCCTGCTTGTTGGCAACACCAGCGTACTTGCGGTTGCTCCGGCCGTTTCAGCAAGCGCGGGATACGATCCCATCAACGCCTTCGCTGCGGTTGCCAAAGTCTCCGAGAGTTATCAGATTTTGGTGCTCAATCCGTCCTTGCCCTATAAGACCATCGGCGAGCTTGTCACCTATGCCAAGGCCAATCCCGGCAAACTCACCTTTGCCCATACCGGACCTGGCGGCCTGCCGCATATGACCGGCGAACTGTTCAACGCGCTGGCCGGAGTCGATATCCTCGGCGTGTCGTACAAGAGCGGCGGAGAGTCGGTGGCGGCGGTGCTTGGCCATCAGGTCGACATGACGTTCGAGACCGTTACTATCCTGCTGCCACTAATCCGCGACGGCAAACTCCGCGCGCTGGCAATCACGTCGCGCGAACGCACACCGCTGGCGCCCGACCTGCCGACGATGATCGAAGCCGGCGTTCCCAATTACGAGGTGACCAGTTTCAACGGCATCGTCGCACCGGCTGGCACACCGTCGCCGGTGGTGACCTTACTGAACAAGACGATCAACGAAGGTTTGCAGACGCCGGAGAACAAGGACGCGATCGCACATCTCGGCGCGATCTCCAATCCCGGCTCGCCGCAGGACTTTGCGGCCTTCATCGCGGCGCAGCACCGCAAATGGCTGCAGGTGGCGAAGTCCGCGCATATCAGCGTCGATTAGCAAAAGGCGAAAACGAAGGAGTTGGTCATGGGTAAAATCGTTCTCGGAGCCGGAAGCTCCCACACGCCGATGTTGCTCGCCTCCGACGAGACGCTGCCGCGCTTTCTGGAGACCGACCAGAAGATCAAACACCGCGACAAGGAAGGCCAGCCGACCACCTATGCCGATCTTCTGGAAAAGGCCGACCCGAAAATGGCGGCGATGACCGCGCCGGACGAGCTGGTGGCGCGGCAAAACAAGGTCCGCGCTGCGATGGCGCAGCTAAGCAAGACCCTGAACAATTCGGGCCTCGATACACTGGTCGTGATGAGCGACGACCAGGACGAAGCGTATCTTGAGGACGCGCGGCCGACTTTCGCGATCTATTACGGCGACACCATCCTCAACAGCAACGAACAGCACGAGCAGTACCACAAACGTTTTCCGGAATGGTACGTGAAGAACCGCCAGGGCTTCTTCGAGGCAGAAAAGCCGCGCGCCTATCCGGTCGATTCAAAACTTGCCGTGCACCTGATCGATTATCTCATGGATCACGGTTTCGACCCGGCTTCCTCGAAGCGGATGCGCGAGGGCGAAGGCGAAGGCCACGGCATGGCCTATGTGCATCGCCGCCTGATGGACGAAGCCAAGCCGATCCCGATCGTGCCGGTGTTCCTCAACACCTACTTCCCGCCGAACCAGCCGCGGCCGCGGCGCTGCTACGAGTTGGGCCAGGCGATCCGCAAGGCGGTCGAGAGTTTTCCGGGCGATGTACGAGTCGGCGTGATCGCTTCAGGCGGCTTGAGTCATTTCCTGGTCGATGAGGATTTCGACCGCGCCATTCTCAAAGCCTGCGCCGACAAGGATGCAAACTTTCTGCAAAACCTGCCGCGCAACAAGCTGCATTCCGGCAGCTCGGAAATCCTCAACTGGGTCGGCGTCGCCGGCGCCTGCGAGCACCTCGACCTGAACTGGTTTGAATATGTGCCCGGCTATCGCACCCCGGCCGGCACCGGCACGGGATTGAGCTTCGCAAGCTGGGCGTAATTGCTTTAATCCATCGCGGCTGCGCGAAATTCAACACTGCGTCAGGCGCAAGGCTCCATCCCTCTCGCCTTGATCGCCGGCAGTAGCTGACGGAGACTTCAGGAAATCGATGAGCGCCTTGGCCAGCAGCCGGATCCGCGGCATCTTTGGTGATCGCAGCGGCGACGACCGTGACGTCCTGCAACTCCTCCGGCAATGGGCCGACAAGCTGGACACCTTGCACCGGTACGATCTCGCTGATGAACTGAATGGCAATCGTCGGCCTCGCCGCGCGCGACCAGCTCGGCGCTCAGGCTACCGTCGTTCAGTATTGACTTGGCCTTGAGCTGGTCAGCTATACCCAATCGGTCGATCACCTTGGCGAAATGAATACCGCTCCTGCCTCCGACCGCGGGATCGGTGTAGACGATCGATCTCGCAGCAAGCAGCATCCGTTTAACCGCCTCGACCGAATCTGATGTCGGGTTTGGCTGCGCCGGCATGCACCGCGACACCGATACGATTGGTGGCTATGTCGGTTCGGCTTTCCAGCAAGATCAAACCTTCACGCCGAAGATCCTCGATGCCGGGCGCGCCGAGCAACACCAGATCCGCCTGATCGCCGCGCTTCAGACTTGTTTTGATCTGGCCCGGCGGGCCGTACGTCTATCGTCAGCTTGCACGCCGTTTCACGTTCGAATTGTGGCGCGATCTCCTGCAATACGCCTCGCAAGATGTTGGAACTCAATATTCTGATCTCGGATGGCATTACGGTTCATCGTGCCAGCTGAGCCGGCTTCCGTCCAGGCTACTCCTGCTGCAAGCCCACCTGTTGGACGATCGGAGTCCAGCGCGCGACTTCTTCATTGATATACCGCGCTGCGGCGGCCGTATCCACATCAGCTACGACTTGAAAGCCTGCGGCGGCAAAACGATCTTTTAGCACTGCACTTTGCATCGCCTGCCGCGTCACGTCGGCGACCTTGGCGACGACGGGCGGAGGCGTCTTTGCCGGCGCAAACAAGCCGACAAACAGGCGCGCAATAAGTCCGGGGTAACCTTGCTCGGCACCCGTCTGGATGTCGGGCATTGCTGCAAGGCGCCGATCCGACGCCACGGCGAGGATCCTGATCTCACCTCGTCGATGCATTTCAAGGATTGTCTCGCTCATCATCGGCGTCGCTATCGGGACGTGACCTGCAATCACATCCGTCATCGCCGGGTTACCACCTCTGTACGGAACGTGCGTGATGTCCGGACAATCGGCCAGGCGCTTGAAAAGTTCGCCGGCCAGATTGGATACCGTTCCTGCGCCCGCCGAACCATAACTGAGACGACCGGGATTACTCTTCGCGTAAGCGACCAGTTCGCTCAGATTAGTAACTGGCACGCTGGGGTTGACCACGATCGACGCGATGGACTCGCAAATGATCGCGATGGGCTCGAAGCTCGCAACGGAATACGAAAGATTTGGCAAGATTGGACTGAGCACCATTTCGCTGGTCGTTCCGAACAACAGCGTGTAACCGTCAGGCGCCGCGCGCGCCGCAAGCGCGGCACCGATCGTACCGCCGCCGCCTCCCACATTCTCAATAACGGTCGGGCTGAATGCGGTCCCAACCGCGTTAGTCCATTCGCGGGCGATGATATCGACAACTCCGCCGGCTGGACGCGGCACGATCAGCCTGACCGCATGATCAGGATATTCTGACTGAGCTCTGCCTGGCGACGTGACCATAGCGGTCGCGGCCGAAACGACGCCCAAATGCAGAAACTCGCGACGGTTCAAGACCAGATCCTTTCCCGATACAGCATTCAAGACTCGCTCGCCTGCTCCTCGCCAAACGGCATTTCGCTGCCAAGGCCTCGGCTTCGCGCCCGTTCATAGATCCATTGGCCAATACCCACATCGAGCAATCCGAGGCCGGCGCACTCATAAAGAATGATCTCGTCATCGGCGGTACGGCCAGGCTTTTTTCCGGCGACGACGTCGCAAAGGTCGGCGACCACATCGCTCGCGCCAAACCGGCCGCTGGCAACCAGACTATCGAAAGGTTTCCGCGGCGGGTCGTCTCCGAGCACCTGCTCGATCGCGGACAGATAGACCCGAGCACGCAAAGCTGTCTGCTCGTCAAACTCGCCGGGCGCCAACGACATCAGCAGCATGCCCGGCTCCAGCCAATCGGATTCGAAAACAATGGTGTTTCCCGATGTTGCCGTGATTGCGATTTCGGCATCGCGCACCGCATCGCGTCCGGAGTGGCAGGGGACCACGTCGATCCCGAGCGTCGCACTCATCGCTTCGCAGAAGCGCCGAACGTTCGCCGGGTCCCGGCTGTACACTTGCAGTTTTTTGATAGGGCGCACAGCGCAAACCGCCTGGGCCATGCCGCGGGCATAACGGCCAGTGCCGATAATTCCGAGCGTGCTGGCGTCCGTCGCGCGC
This sequence comes from uncultured Alphaproteobacteria bacterium, assembly GCA_963742215.1. GTDB lineage: Bacteria > Pseudomonadota > Alphaproteobacteria > Rhizobiales > Xanthobacteraceae > BOG-931. Next base: position 541,632 of record CAVULJ010000016.1, on the reverse strand, counting down.
CAGATGCTTTGCCGCCACACCGTAGGGCGCACTGGTTCGAATGGCGTGAAGATGGAAGTCGGAAATGATCGCCGACATCCTCATATCCGCCCAATCGAACAGGCAGATCACCTCCGACCGATTGGTCCCGCGATATCCGGAATACACGCGTACCGCAGCCGCACCGAGATCAGGCACCATACCCGGAAGCATGCGAATATTATGCCACAGATGTCCGGGATGAGCCGGATGCGTCATGGTGTATCGCTTCAAGTGATACGTCGTGCCTTCAGATTGCTGATGAAACACCCGCTCGATGACATCGACGGCTGACTTGTAGGCGTCATCGCCGGCCAGCGCTTCCTTCACATCCTGCTCGGTCAAAAAAAGCATGGTCACACCCGCTTGCCGCTCGCGTGCAAAGAGCCTTCGAAATCGAACGAGGAGCCCGACGATCTTATTATCGCCGTCCTGACTGCCGTCGCGGCAACGCTATCACGCACAAAGCGAGCCGCGGCCGCGATAATTGCGGCGATCCGTCAAGAGAAACAAAGATAAAATAGCCCGGCCGAGGCGGAATCTCACGTCAGGCGTGCGCCTTGCGCTGCGGGTCGATGATCTTTTCCAGCTTGCCGAGCACGTGCATGCACGGCAACAGCTGCGCGAGCTGCCGTTCGGCTCGCGCTTTTCCTTGATCGCTGAGATGAATTCGCGGTCCTCAAGCTCGATGCCGTCCATCGAGACGTCGACCTTCGACACGTCGATCTTGTTGTCCTTGCCGTCGGACAGGTCGTCATAGAACGCCTTGAACGTGCCGTTGTCGCAGATGTAACGGAAGAACGACCCGAGCGGCCCGTCATTGTTGAATGACAGCGACAGGGTCAGTATCGAACCGGACGGCGTCCGCGCCACGATGCCCATATCCATCGCGATTTTGAGCTCGGGATGAATCGGGCCCTGCACCGCGTAGCAATCGGAAATGTTCTCGCCGGCCTGATACTGGAACAGGTCGATGGTGTGCGCGGCGTGATGCCAGAGCAGATGGTCGGTCCAGCTTCGCGCATTGCCGGCGGCATTGATATTCTTGCGCCGGAAGAAATAGGTCTGCACGTCCATCTGCTGGATTTTCAGCTCGCCCTTCTGGATCTTCTTGTGGATGTATTGGTGGCTGGGATTGAAGCGGCGAACATGGCCGCCCATCGCGGTGACGCCGGTCTCCTTGGCGATCTTCACCAGCGCCTCGGCGTCCTCGACGCTGTCGGTGACCGGAATTTCGATCAGCACATGCTTGCCGGCGCGCATCACCTGCTCGCCCTGGCGGAAATGCATCTTGGTCGGCGTGGTGAGGATCACCGCATCGGCGCGCTTGATGCCCTCGGATAGATCACCGGTGTAATGCGGGACGCCGTATTTCTTCGCGATTTGGGCGGTCGAGTCCTGATTGCCGCCGACCAGCGACGTGACTTCGACATCGGGAATACGCTTGAGCGCGTCGAGATGTTTCTGGCCGAACGCACCCTGCCCCGCTACGCAGATTTTCATTGGTGTCCTCTTACATCTTTAAAGTCATTGCCGGGCCATAGCCGTTCGAAGAACGGCGTCGCTTCGCTCGCCTATGTCCCGATTCAATCCAGGGCACATTGCCAAAATGATCGGGATGCGCGGGTCAAGCCCGCGCATGACGCGATGGTTATCTCTAGCTGCGAATCCGTCGACTTTGGCACGCGCTGCGGCACGCTTGTGCCCCGCCGCTGGTTTGCGCTTGGCCGACCCTTTGGCGCGATTTTCCAGGATGATGTGTCCGACCGCGGTGTTCGACGCCGGCACGGTGTAGAAGCGATAGACCTCGTCAACCTTGTCGTCGAGCGCGCCACGCATGATCAGCCACATCACCATCTCGATGCCCTCGGCGCCGGCCTCGCGCATGTAGTCGAGATGCGGAATCTTGACGAGCTTCTGCGGGTCCTTCGTCAGATTATCGAGGAAGTTCTTGTCCCACTTGCTGTTGATCAGGCCGGCGCGCGGACCGGAAATCTGGTGCGACAGTCCGCCGGTGCCGAAGATCACGACCCGGAGGTCGTCAGGAAACGACTCCACGGCCTTCTTGATCGCACGGCCGAGCATGTAGCAGCGATGGCCGGTCGGCGGCGGGTACATCACCACATTGACCGCAAGCGGAATAACCGGGCACGGCCAGTGGCCGTCCTTCTCGACTTTGCCGAACAGAAGATTCATCGGCACGGTCATGCCGTGGTCGATCTCCATCTTGTTGCAGATGGTGAGATCGAATTCGTCGAGGATGCAGGACTGCGCGATGTGGGACGCCAGCGCCGGGTGGCCCTTGGCGACCGGCACCGGACGCGGACCCCAGCCTTCGTCGGCCGGCGGAAATTCCGCGGCGCAGCCGAGCGCGAAGGTCGGGATCATCTCGACCGAGAACGCCGAGGCGTGATCGTTATAAACCACGATCGCCACGTCCGGCTTGGTCTCCCGCATCCACTCCTGCGACTTCTCAAAGCCCGAAAAGACCCGCTTCCAGTACGGCTCCTCGGTCTTGCCGTTATCGAGCGCCGCGCCGATGGCCGGCACGTGCGATGAACCTACGCCTGCGATGATCCTGGCCACGCTTCACTTCCGTTTCGCTGATTTGGATTTGGACTTCGGTTTGGACTTGGCTACGGGCTTTGCCTTGGCTTTGGTCTTTGCTTTGAGCTTCGGCTTCGCCGCAGCGCTCTTCTTCGCCGGTTGAGCATCCGAAAGGAATTTCGACGGCGTGTTCTTGCCTGTCCTGGAGCGGTTGCCTTCGACGTTGCGCCCGCCCTTGATCATCATGTCCGCATAATCCTGCTGCGAGGACCCGGTCATTGTCGCGGCGAGATGCTGGAACGAATGGCCGTCGGTGGCGCCGAGCTTGGCGGTGAAATAGATGTTGCCGCCGAGTTCCAGCATGCGGTTGTAATCGCGCTTGAGCACCGCGTCAGCCTGCTCGGGCGTCAAATTGAACTTCTTCAGGTACTCCGCTTCGTTCGCCTTGAAGGCCTTGCGGTTCTCATCCTTCATCAGCGACATGCAGAACATATTGATGCCGAAGCCCTGCCGGGACCGTTCGGCGTCGAACACAAAAGTGCCGGGGATATCGTCGTAATCGTGCTGCTCGCGCGCCATCCGCATTACTCCGTTTGGCTTCACATATATAGCGCAGGAAACCTTGGCAACGTAAGCGGTTCCCAACTTCGCTCGTCCCCGCGAAAGCGGGGACCCAGCGCAACAAGCTTAGAATCCGTACAAGCTGGCCTGGATTCCCGCTTGCGCGGGTTTAATGAGCGACAGCGGCAGATCGGTCAACTCCAGTAAAGCCGCATCGGGTTGTCGACCAATAGCTTCTGCTGCAACTCCGCTGTCGGCGCGATCTTCGGCACGAAATCGACCAGCACGCCGTCGTCGGGTGCTTCCCGCTTCATGTTGGGATGCGGCCAATCGGTGCCCCAGATCACCCGATCCGGAAAGTTCTCGACCAGCGCACGGCCGAACGGCACCACGTCGTCGAACGGCGAGCCGGCAATCGTCATCCGTTCCGGCGCCGTGGTCTTCACCCAGAAGTTCTTGTGCTTGTCCATCAGCTTGTGGAAGCGCTGGTTTTCCGGATCGTTGACACCCTTGCTGACCGTGGGCGTGCCCATGTGATCGACCACTACCGTGGTGGGCAGCGAGGTGAAGAAGCTCTCGAGCTCCGGCAAGTCCGGCATCTCGAAATAGACCACGATATGCCAGCCGAGCTTGTCGACCCGCTTGGCGATGCGCTCAAGCACGTCGCGCGGCGTGAAATCGACCAGCCGCTTGAGGAAATTGAACCGCACGCCACGCACACCGGCCTTGTCCATCCATTTAAGCTGATCGTCGCTGACTTCCTCGCCGACAAAGGCGACGCCCTTGGCCCGGCCGTTCGAGGCATCGAGCGCATCGACCATGGCGCGATTGTCCTTGGAGTGACATGACGCCTGCACGATGACGTTCTTGTCGAGACCCAGGAAATCGCGCAGCGCGAACAGCTTCTCCTTTGGAGCATCGCACGGCGTGTATTTGCGCTCCGGCGCGTAGGGGAATTTGCTCTCCGGCCCGAACACATGACAGTGCGCATCGACCGCGCCGGGCGGCGCCTTGAATTTCGGCTTTGACGGATGGGGATGGTACGGGATGTAACCCGGTGACATCGGCACGCGACAAACTCCCTTGAATGACTAAACTTTTTCAACCGCCAGCGACACGCCCTGGCCGACACCGACGCACATGGTGGCGAGCGCGCGCTTGCCGCCGCGCTTTTCCAGAGCCATGCACCGCCGTGAGCGTCAGCCGCGCGCCAGACATGCCAAGCGGATGACCGAGCGCGATGGCGCCGCCGTGCGGATTGACGTATTCGGCATCGTCGGCAACGCCAAGCTGGCGCAGCACCGCCAAACCCTGCGCGGCAAACGCCTCGTTCAACTCGATCAGATCGAAATCGCCGATCTTCAGCCCAAGCTTCTCCATCAGCTTGCGGGTGGAAGGCACCGGGCCGATGCCCATGACGCGCGGCGGCACCCCTGCCGAAGCCATGCCGAGCACGCGGGCGCGCGGCGTCAGGCCATGTTCCTTCACCGCATCCTCGCTCGCCAGAATGATGGCGGCTGCGCCGTCATTGATGCCTGACGCGTTGCCTGCGGTGACTGTGCCGGCCTCGCGCACGATCGGCTTGAGCTTCTGCAAGTTCTCGATGGTGGTATCCGGCCGGCAATGCTCGTCCTCTTTGACCACGATCGGGCCGGCTTTCGCCGGCTATTTCCACCGGCACGATCTCCTTGGCGAAGTAACCTTTGGCGATGGCGGCGGCGGCGCGCTGCTGCGAGCGCAACGCGAAGGCGTCCTGATCCTTGCGCTCGACCTGAAAATCCTGCGCCACGTTCTCGGCGGTTTCCGCCATCGAGTTGACGCCGTATTGCTTCTTCATCAGCGGATTGATGAAGCGCCAGCCGAGCGTGGTGTCGAAGATTTCCCCGGACCGGGAAAACGCCTCGGTCGCCTTACCCATCACGTAGGGCGCGCGCGTCATCGACTCGACGCCGCCGGCGATAGCGAAGTCCATTTCGCCGGTGCGGATCGCGCGCGCCGCATCGCCGACCGCATTCAGGCCCGACGCGCAAAGCCGGTTGATGGTGACTGCCGGGAACAGTGTCAGGCAGGCCTGCAAGCAACAGCGCCATGCGCGCGACATTGCGGTTGTCTTCTCCCGACTGGTTGGCGCAGCCGAGGAAGACTTCGTCGAGCCGCGACCAGTCGGCTTTGCTGTTGCGAGCGACCAGCGCCCTGAGCGGCACTGCGGCGAGATCGTCGGTCCGCACCTTGGAAAGCGCGCCGCCGTAACGGCCGATCGCCGTGCGTGCCGCGTCGCAAATATAGACCTCTCGCATCGGACGCTCCCTGAAAGCGGCTTTGAGGTGGTTCCGGCCTATTTACGGGGCACTATAGACAGGGTCAAATGGCTGCCGCTACTGCAGGAAACGCATGACCAAGGGTACATCTTCGACTGAATTTCCGGCATTGCCACCGTCGCTTCGCGCCGAGCGGCAAGGCGCGATTGCGATCCTGAAACTGGCGCGGCCGGAAAAGCGCAATGCGCTCGACGACACGACCGTCGAGGGCATCGAGACATTCTTCTCCGCGATCCCCGACGGCGTCGGGGCCGTCGTGCTGGCCGGCGACGGCGAACATTTCAGCGCCGGCCTCGATCTCTCCGAACTGACCGAGCGTGACGTCGTTGCCGGGCATCGAGCACTCGCGATCCTGGCACCGGGCGTTCGAGCGGATCGAGTTTGGCAAAGTACCGGTGGTCGCGGTGCTGCATGGCGCGGTGGTCGGGGGCGGTCTTGAACTTGCCGCCGCAACCCACGTCCGAGTGGCGGAGCGCAGCGCGTTTTATGCCCTGCCGGAAGCCAGCCGCGGCATCTTTGTCGGTGGCGGCGGTTCGGTCCGGCTGCCGCCGCTGATCGGGCTTGCGCGCATGAAGTCGATGATGCTGACCGGGCAGACGCTGACTGCCGAGGAAGGCCAGACCATCGGGCTGACCCAGTTTCTGGTCGAGAACGGCCAAGGCCTCGGCAAAGGCATCGAGCTCGCCAACAAGATCGCGGGCAATGCGCCATTCACGAATTTCGCGGTGATGCATGTGCTGCCGCGCATCGCCGAAAGCGATCCCGCGACCGGCTTTGCCACCGAGGCGCTGACCGCGGCGATCGCGCAAGGCGAACCGGAAGCCAAAGCCAAGCTAAAGGCGTTTCTGGAGAAGCGCGCGCCGAAAGTCGTGCGCAGCTAGGCCATGACGCAGGCGAACACAGCGTTGTCGTCGCATCAGAAACCGCCGTTGCGGCCGGTGAAACTCGGACCGCCCGACGTCACGGTCGAGCGGCGTAACGACGGTGCGATCATCCTGCGCTCGCCGCATCCGTTGCGGCCCTATCCGAAGAATCTGACCGAACGGCTGGTGCACTGGGCCAACGCCGCGCCCGATCGCATCTTTCTCGCGCAGCGCGACAGCAGCCGGCGGCTGGCGCACGCTGACTTACGCCCAAACACTTGCGTCGGTCCGCTCCATCGCCACGGCGCTGTTGCAACGTGATCTTTCACCGGAACGGCCGATCGCAATCCTGTCCGGCAACGACATCGAGCATGCGCTGCTGGGACTTGCCGCGATGCATGTCGGCATTCCCTACGCGCCGATCTCGGTGCCCTACTCGCTGATGTCGCAGGATTTCGGCAAGCTGAAATCCATTATCGGCATTCTCACGCCGGGGCTGGTCTTCGCAGCCAATGGCAAAGCTTTCGCCCGCGCGATTGCCGCCACCGTACCGCCGACGTCGAAGTGGTTGTCACCACCGATCCCCCGGCCGACCGCAAGACCACACCATTTGCCGCGCTCACGGCGACAGTGCCGACCGCGGCCGTCGACGCCGCCCACGCGAAAGTCGGCCCCGAGACGATTGCAAAATTCCTGTTCACCTCCGGCTCGACCGGCCAGCCCAAAGGCGTCATCAACACCCAGCTCATGCTGTGCGCTAACCAGTCGATGATCAGCGCCGGCCTCGCCTTCATCCGCGACGAACCGCCAGTGCTGGTCGATTGGCCGCCGTGGAACCATACCTTCGGCGGCAATCACGATTTCGGCATGGTGCTCGATAACGGCGGTTCGTTTTACATCGACGAAGGCAGGCCACTGCCGGGCGCCATCGAGGCGACCGTGCGCAACCTGCGCGACATCGCGCCGACGATCTATCTCAACGTGCCCAAGGGCTTTGAGATGCTGCTGCCCTTTATGCGGAGCGACGCCGTGCTGCGCGAACGGTTTTTCAGCAGGCTGAAAGTCATGTTCTACGCCGGCGCGAGTCTCGCTCAGCACGTCCGCGATGAATTGCAGGAGATCGCTGTCGCGACCACCGGCGAGCGGATCATCTTCATTTCCAGCCTCGGCTCGACCGAAACCGCCCCGGCCGCCATCGCCTGCTCCTGGGAAAGCGAACACGCCGGCAATATCGGACTACCGCTGCCCGGCGTGGAACTGAAACTCGCGCCGCGCGACGGCAAGCTCGAAGCGCGGATGCGAGGCCCCAATATCACACCCGGCTATTGGCGCGCGCCGCAGATTACCGCCGAGGCATTCGACGACGAAGGCTTTTACAAGATCGGCGATGCGCTTAAGTTTGCCGACCCTGCGGATCCTGCAAAGGGTCTGTTGTTTGACGGACGACTCGCCGAGGATTTCAAGCTTGCGACCGGCACCTGGGTCAGCGTGGGGCCGCTGCGCGCAGCCTTTATCGCGCACTTTGCCCCGCTGGTGCGGGACGTCGTCCTTGCCGGCGCCGACCGGGACGAGGTAACGGCGCTGGTGTTTCCCGATTTGGACGCCTGCCGCAAACTCATTCTCGATCTGGCCGCAGACACCGGCCCGGCAGAGTTGTTGGCCGATCCGCGCGTGACCACCGAATTTTCCCATCGGCTCAGCATACTGGCAGCGGCGAGCCGCGGCTCTTCGACTCAAGTCTGCCGCATCACACTCCTCGCCACACCGCCCTCGCTCGATATCGGCGAAATGACCGACAAAGGCTCGATCAACCAGCGCGCGGTGCTTGCCAATCGCGCCGGGCTGGTCGAAGAACTCTACGCGGCGGTCCCGCCGCGCCACATCATTGTCGCAACAAGCCCGCAAGCGGCTAAAGCAAGCTGATTGGTGAATTGCATGGATATTCGAGGACACGCCGCCATCGTGACCGGGGGCGCTTCCGGCCTCGGCGCCGCCACCGCCGAAATGCTGGCCGAGGCTGGTGCGAAGGTCGCGATCCTCGACGTCAACGATGACGGCGCCAATGCCAACGCCAAGAAAATAGGCGGACTGGCGTTACATTGCGATGTCACCAGCGCCGATGGCACGGCGAAAGCGATCGCCGCAGCCCAGGACAAGCACGGCGTCGCGCGCATCCTGATCAATTGCGCCGGCGTCGGGCCAGCGAAACGAATTGTCGGCCGCGATGGCCCGATGCCGCTGGAAGATTTCAGCCGCGTTGTCTCGATCAACCTGATCGGAACCTTCAACGCGATGCGGCTGGTTGCCGCCGCGATGCAGAATATCGAGCCGATGCAAGACGGCGAACGCGGCATCATTATCTGCACCGCGTCGGTCGCCGCCTACGAAGGCCAGATCGGCCAGGCCGCTTATGCCGCATCAAAGGGCGGCGTGGTCGGACTTGTTATGCCGGCGGCGCGCGAATTCGCGCAATTCGGCATCCGGGTCACCGGCATCGCGCCCGGTATATTTTCCACGCCGATGCTGCATGCCCTGCCCGAAGCGGCACAGCAGAGTCTCGCGGCGTCCGTGCCGTTCCCGAAATTGCTCGGCACGCCGGTGCAATACGCCTCACTGGTTCGCCACATGATCGAGAACCGGTATCTCAACGGCGAAGTGGTGCGCCTCGATGGCGCGCTGCGCATGGCGCCGCGATAGTCCTGATGTTCAGCAATACTCGAAGGACGCGTATCGAGTGGGGCGACTGCGACCCGGCTGGCATTATTTATTACGTCCGCTACTTCGAGATTTTCGATGTCTCGACCACGATGCTGTTCGAGCGCGTGATCGGGATGAAGAAGATCCAGTACCTTAAGGCCTACAATTTCCTCGGCCATCCGGTCGCGGAAACACGGGCAAAATTCCGTGTACCGACGCGGTTCGGCGACGAAGTCACGATCGAGACGCAGGTTGTCGCGGTTGGGCGATCGAGCATCAAGCTTGAACACCGGCTGTTTCTCGACGACGCGCTGGCCGCTGAGGGATCCGAAACCCGGGTGTGGGCGGTGCGCGATCCCGGCAATCCCGAGCGCGTAAAGTCAGAGCCGATCCCTGCGGAAATTGCAGAGCGGCTACGCAATGCGCCCGTTGCCGGCGGGTGACGTAGTAAATCCGCGATGCTAGAAGCCTCGCGATCATCAGGAGTAACGTTCATGAGGGTTGATGCCTTTACCCATTTCTTTCCCAAAGAATTTTTCGACCGGCTCGATGAGATCGCGCCGAACTGGAAAGACATGGGCAAGCGGAGCAAATCGATCGCAGCGCTCCACGATCTCGATGTCCGCAAGAAAATCGTCGACTCCCACAAGGACTATCAACAAATCCTGACGTTTCCGAACGCGCCGCTGGAAACAATCGGCAAGACACCGAAACAGCAGGATGAGCTGGCGCGCATCGTCAACGACGGTTTCGCCGAACTGTGCGCCAAGGAGAAGGATCGCTTCCCGGCATGGGTAGCGCAGGTTTCGCTCGCATCGGACGACGCCGGCGTCGCCGAGGCGGAACGCGCCATCAAGCAACTCGGCGCGCTCGGCGTGCAGATTTATACGAACGTCGGAGGCAGGCCGCTGGACAACCCGGAATTCCGGCCATTCTTCAAAAAGATGCACGAGCTCGGCGCGCCGATCTGGCTGCATCCAACCCGCGGCGCCGAAGTGCCGGACTACATCACCGAGAAGAGATCAAAGTACGAGATCTGGTGGACATTCGGTTGGTCCTACGAAACCGCCGCGGCGATGGCGCGGCTGGTGTTCTCCAAGATCATGGACGACCACCCGGGCATCAAGATCATTACCCACCACTTCGCTGGCATCGTGCCGATGCTGGAAGGCCGGCTCGGGCCAGGCAACGACGTCATGGGATCGCGCACCACCGACGAGGACTATGTCGGCCTGCGCAAGAGCTTGAAGAAGCGCATCCTCAATTATTTCAAGGAAGATTTCTGGACCGACACGGCGGCCTTCACCGCGGTACCTGCGACCAAAGCCGGCATGGAATTCTTCCCGATCGACAAGATCCTGTTCGCTTCCGACTGCCCGTTCGACCCGGAAGGCGGCGCGATGTATCCGCGCGAGACGCTGAAGATTCTCGACTCGCTGCAGATGGACAAGGCGACCGCGGACAAGGTGTTCTACAAGAACCTCGAAGCCGTCACTGGAAGAAAGATCGTGAAGTAGCTTCGACCGTTACGCACTGTCATGCCCCGCGAAGGCGGGGCATCCAGTAACCGCAAAGCTCTCGGGTCCGCCACTCATTGATTACCGAATCATCCGCCTTCGCGGATGATGGCAGTCCGAGTGCATGCGGAAACTTCACGCCAGCCCGGCGATCTTCACCGCGTCGACGTGATCCTGCAAAACCTTCGGCATGTCGCCGGGCGGCGTGCGGCCGAAGCCGCAATAGGCGGCGAGCCCGAAATCCGGAAGGAACTTGCGCGCTGCCGCGACGCGATCCTTCAGCGTCGCCATGTTATGGATCGCGCCGAGATAAATCCGCGCGCCTTTGGTATCGAGCTTGGCAAGCGGCGCATAGAACGCGTCGTCGGTGCGATCGAGCGTCGGAATATGAATCCAGTCGATGCGCCGCTTGATCTCGGCATTGGCTGCATTGATGAGTTCGACGGGACGGCTCAAATCCTCGGGCGCGAAAGCCGGCCAGCCACCGAACGTGCCGAAGCAATAATGAAAGCCAAGCGCGACGTCGTCCGGAACAATATTGGACAGCCGCGCGATCACCGGCACATGGGCGCCCACTTCAAGTTCCGACGGCACGTCCTTGCCGGCGCCGCACACCGCCTGCAATTCCCAGGCGCAGTCCCACTGGATCGCCAGATCGTCATGCGGAATTTTGTCGGCGATGACCGCGACTTCGGCGGCGAGCGCCGCCTCGAAACCCGGCCGGACGCGCGGCAGATCGGCCGGATCGGGAAAATAGAGCGGCCGGATCACGCTATTGACCATCGGAATTGAAATCTGGAAGCGCAAATCCTGCGGGAACACTCCCTTCTCCCGCAGGGTACGGAAGATGAAATACGAGGTGACGGCATCGCGGGCGTAGCCGAGGCGCGATCCCGGATTGCCAAACCGTACCTGATCAACGCCGGGCTTCACCTTGAACTGCCATGACTCGTCGCGCGAGCGCGGCAGCAATTGCTCGACGCCATTCACCGGCCTCGGCCGGCGGATGGTGTCGAGATCCTGATGGCCGTTGAAAATCTGATAGCCGAGGCGATTGACCCAGGAGCGGCGCTCGCCGACTTCGCCGTCGGGCATGGCCGGCAAATACGGGCCGAGCTTGCCGCCGAACGTGCGCATCACGTCTTCCACCGAATCGAGCGGAACACTGCCGACCAAGAGGAGACTGTCACTCATCGTTTCCACCCTTTTCGTTATGCGCGCCGGCAATTTAGGCGGTGTTCGCGGCGGCGGCGAGAACTAAGTCGTGGATGCCCGGTACGCGGCGGGCGCATCGCCGCCGGATTTTTGCTAGCGTCCCACGCCATGGAAACTGCACGTCCCAATCATCGCAGAAGAGCCGGAGCCGGAAGCGGCTGCCCAAGCTTTGCCAACCGGCGTCGCGCCCAAGGCGGCTGACGAAGGCGGTCGCGTTACGCCCAAAGCGACCGATGAAATCGGTCGCATAACTCCCATGATGGAGCAGTACATCGAGATCAAAGCCGCTAATCCGGACTGCCTCTTGTTCTACCGGATGGGCGACTTCTACGAATTGTTCTTTGATGACGCCGAAACCGCATCGCGCGCGCTCGGCATCGTGCTGACCAAGCGCGGCAAGCATCTCGGCCGCGATATTCCGATGTGCGGCGTGCCGATCGAGCGGGCCGACGAATACCTGCATCGCCTGATCGCGCTCGGCCATCGGGTCGCCGTCTGCGAACAGCTTGAGGATCCCGCCGGAGGCGCGCAAGCGCGGCGGCAAGAGCGTGGTGCGCCGCGACGTGGTGCGGCTGGTGACGCCCGGCACGCTCACCGAAGACTCGCTGCTCGACGCCAGGCGCAACAACTATCTGCTGGCGCTGGCGCGCTTGCGAACGTCCTCGACCGAAGACCGTTTCGCGCTGGCCTGGATCGATATTTCGACCAGCGAATTCCGCGTCGCCGAATGCGACCGCTCGGGACTTGCCGCAGAAATCGCGCGGATCGAGCCAGGCGAAATCATCGTTGCCGATGCGCTCTATGCGGACGCCGAGCTGATGCCGTTCCTGCGTTCGCTGCCGACGGTGACGCCGCTGACCCGCGATGTGTTCGACGGCGCCACCGCAGAACGGCGGCTTGCTTCGTTCTTCGCCGTAGCGACGACGGCTTCGTTTGGCGCGCTGTCGCGTGTCGAACTGACCGCTGCGGCGGCAGCCGTGACTTACGTCGAGCGCACGCAGATCGGCAAACGCCCGCCGCTGTCGCCACCGATGCGTGAAGCGGCCGGCGCTACGCTGCAAATCGACCAGGCGACCCGCAGCAATCTCGAACTGATCCGCACGCTCGGCGGCGAGCGGCGCGGTTCGCTGCTCGCCGCCATCGATCGCACCGTGACTGCCGCCGGTTCGCGGTTACTGGCGCAGCGGCTTGCCGCCCCGCTGACTGATCCCGCCGAGATCGCGCACCGGCTCGATGCGGTTGCGGCGTTGGTCGAGGACAGCGCGGCACGCAGCGACCTCCGCACCAAGCTCAAGGCCGTGCCCGATCTGGCTCGCGCTCTGGCGCGCATCGTGGTTGGTCGCGGCGGACCTCGCGATCTCGCTGCGATCCGTGACGGAATTTTTGCCGCAGTGGAATTTTCCGCACGGCTTGCCGCGCTTTCCGAAGTGCCCCGCGATCTCGACGCAGGCCATCGCAGGCTTGCGCAGGCCCGATCCCGGCGATTGCCGACGAACTGGCGCGGGCTCTCGCCGACGAGTTGCCGGCGTTCCGGCGTGACGGCGGTTTCGTGCGTTCCGGTTACGAACCGGCGCTCGATGAAGGCACGTGCGCTGCGCGACGAGTCGCGCAGGGTGATCGCGGCGCTGCAAGTGCGTTACGCAGAGACCACCGGAATAAAGACGCTCAAAATCCGGCACAACAATGTGCTTGGCTATTTCGTCGACGTTACGGCGCAGCACGGCGAGAAGCTTTTGGGCGCGCCGCTCAACGCAACCTTCATTCATCGCCAGACGCTTGCCGGGCAGGTCCGCTTCACCACGACCGAACTCGGCGAACTCGAAGCCAAGATTGCGAACGCGGCTGACCGCGCGCTGGCGCTGGAGCTTGAAATCTTCGATCGCCTCGCCACGCAAGTGACCGCAGACAACGTAGCTATCAAGGAAGCTGCCGCCGCACTTGCCGTGGTCGATGTGGCAACGGCGCTGGCAACACTCGCGGTCGAACGCGACTATGTGCGCCCCGAAGTCGATAACAGCGTCGCGTTCGTGATCGCCGGAGGCCGGCATCCGGTAGTCGAGCAGGCTCTCGGTACGGACGGCGGCCCCTTCGTCGCCAACGATTGCGATCTCTCTCCGCCCGGTGACGCCAAGAACGGCCGCATCTGGCTGATCACCGGCCCCAACATGGCAGGCAAATCGACCTTCCTGCGCCAGAATGCACTGATCGCGGTGCTCGCCCAGATGGGCAGCTTCGTGCCGGCGAAGCACGCCCATATCGGCGTGGTCGACCGGCTGTTCTCGCGCGTCGGCGCCGCCGACGATCTCGCCCGCGGACACTCCACGTTCATGGTGGAGATGGTCGAGACCGCCGCGATCCTCAATCAGGCCGGCGAGCGCGCGCTGGTGATCCTCGACGAAATCGGCCGCGGCACGGCAACCTTCGACGGCCTTTCGATCGCCTGGGCGACCATCGAGCATCTGCATGAGAGCAATCGCTGCCGCACGCTGTTTGCCACCCACTTCCACGAGATGACCGCGCTCGCCGCGAAGCTTAAGCGCATTCACAATGCAACGATGCGGGTGAAGGAATGGCACGGCGACGTCGTGTTCCTGCACGAGGTCATCGCCGGCGCGGCCGACCGTTCCTACGGTATCCAGGTGGCAAAGCTCGCCGGGCTTCCCGCGAGCGTGATCGAGCGTGCCAAGCTGGTGCTGGCGCAGATCGAAGCAGAAGACCGTACTTCGCCGGCGCGAAAGCTGATCGACGATCTGCCCTTGTTCGCCGCGACGCGGCCCGCATCGGCCGCGCCGCAGCGCGACGAGGCTTTCACGGCCTTGGTCGACGCGCTCGCCGCGCTGCATCCCGACGAGATGTCGCCGCGCGATGCACTCGAGGCGCTTTATTCGCTCAAGACCCAGTTAGCGAAGGTCAAAAAAGATTGACGCTCATGCCAGCCGCTTGCGCGGCCAAGCGCGGATAAGCCACAGCCCACCGCTCCAAGCGATGCACACCAGCATGCCGAGCGCATAGGCTCCCCAAACGCCGAATAGCGGAACCAGATAGTGTACGGCGATAAAGCCGAGCCAAAGTCCGTTCAGCGCAATCTGCGCATGCGCCATCATGCTGGCCGATGCGACACCGCCGACGCGCAGATGCAGAATCACGATCGAGCAACCCATCACGATCGGAAATACCGCGAAAATTCCGGAGGCGAACGAGCCGATGCTGAAGCTCGCGGTCGTCACCACAACAACGACGATCGCCGAAGCCAGCGCCCGCAACGGAATATCATAAGGCCGGCGCAGCAATTTCGCCGGCGGGCCAGAGGTGCGGTAGCGCCAGCTCAGCGGCACCGTAATGGCGAACACAACGATGTTAAGGAGCGATGCCGTTAGCGCCGTCCAGGTAACGAGCTTCAGCGCAGCGGCGGCAATGAAAAACGCCACAACAGCAACGGCGACGCTCAAGACCACGCCGTGCCGTTGCGCCAGTACGGCATAGACCAGGCAGAAGATCGATACGGCCGCCGTCGCCGCCGCGCTGCCTACCGAGCTCGCGGCGATAAATTCCGGTGTGTGCTCAATGCCGAGAATGATGTAAGCCGCGCTGGCGGCGGTCGGCAACGCGGCAATAAGCGCACCGATGAACGGCCCGGAGCGTTCGACCACAACGGAGATGACGACGACGATAGACGCCGTCATCACCATCTTCAGGACAAGGCCGACCCAGAACAGAAGCTCGGGAGACATGATGTTACGCTCTTCGGAAGCGAAACATTAGCGTGGATTGGCTCACCAGGACCGACATTTCCGCCGTTACTGTTCCCGTCTTTCGCTTAACTCAAGACGGGGCTGCGTTGGGTCGCACGAATTCGAGCCAGTTGCCGAACGGATCGGCGACTTCGCTAATACAGCTTTGGCGCGCTGCAAGCTCACCGCGACCGGCGGACCGCTTTTGATGGTTTGATAGACGACGCAATAGCGTTCGGTGAGCTTGAGAAGCTGATCGAGCTTGTCCTGTGTTCAGCGCCCGCAAGCTGCTCGCTCAAATCGGCGCTATAAACATTCTTTAGGAAACCGGATCGGAGCGGTCAATTGAAAATAAATACCTCTCTTACGCCCTCAAAGGAAATTTATATCTGCAAAATCCTGGAAACAGATATGCGACGTTTTTCCATGGCGGCCGTCGCAGCGCACGATGACAGCAGGACATAGCTTCGGTATGCCGGGAGGATGATGGATACGCAACGGACAGCGCGCGTCGATGTCGAACTGATCGACGCCCCCGCGATTGTCGCCGATCTCAAGGCGCTGGCCGAAACCCATGCCGGCCGCGAGCGCGAGTTGCGTACCGCGGTGGCGATGCGGCTAAAACAGGCGCTGACGCAAGCGCGTTCGCGCGCCGAGCAGCTTCTGCTGAAAGACCGTCACGGCCGGCGCTGCGCCGAGCGACTGTGCCAGATGCAGGACGACATCATCCGCATCCTGTTCGAATTCATCGGCGGTGTGCTCTATCCATCACGAGCGCCGTCGGAAGCCGAACACATGGCGGTGGTTGCCACCGGCGGCTATGGCCGCGGCCTGCTCGCCCCCGGTTCCGACATCGATCTGTTGTTTCTGCTGCCCTACAAGCAGACCGCCTGGAGCGAGTCGGTCGCCGAGGCGCTGCTGTATTGCCTGTGGGACATGGGGCTGAAGGTCGGTCACGCGACGCGCTCGGTCAGCGAATGTATCCGTCAGGCCAAAGCGGACATGACCATCCGCACCGCGATGCTGGAATCGCGCTACCTGCTCGGCGACAAGAAACTGTACGACGAGCTGACGAAGCGATTCGACAAGGAAGTCGTGCAGGGCACGGCGCCGGAATTCGTCGCCGCGAAACTCGCCGAGCGCGAAGAACGCCATCGCCGCGCCGGCCAGTCGCGTTATCTGGTCGAGCCCAACGTCAAGGACGGCAAGGGCGGCCTTCGCGACCTGCACACGCTGTTCTGGATCGCCAAATATGTCTATCGGGTGCGCGAGCCCGAGGAATTGATCAAGCGCGGCGTGTTCGATCGCTCGGAATATCAGGTGTTCCGCCGCTGCGAAGACTTCCTGTGGTCGGTCCGCTGCAACATGCACTTCCTCGCCGGCCGCGCCGAAGAGCGGCTGTCATTCGACGTTCAGCGCGATATCGCGGTGCGGCTCGGCTACACCGAGCACCCGGGCCTCAAAGACGTCGAACGCTTCATGAAGCACTACTTTTTGACTGCGAAGGACGTCGGCGATCTCACCGCCATCCTGTGCGCTGGTCTCGAAGAGCGCGAGGCGAAGCCCGCCCCGGTGCTCAGCCGCATGATCGCGCGGCTACGTCCCGCGCGCAGCCCCAAGAAGCTCAGCGGCACCGACGACTTCGTCATCGACAACAACCGCATCAACATCGCCCGCGCCGACGTATTCCGGCGCGATCCGGTCAATCTGATCCGGCTGTTTTACCTGGCGCAGAAGCACAATCTCGCCATGCACCCGGAGGCGATGCACATTGCCACGCGCTCGCTGAAGCTGATCGACAAGGAAGTTCGCGAAGACAAGGAAGCGAACCGCCTGTTCATGGAGATCCTGACCTCGAAGAACGACGCCGAGACCGTGCTGCGGCGGATGAACGAGGCCGGCGTGCTCGGCGCCTTCGTCCAGGCGTTCGGCCGCATCGTCGCGATGATGCAGTTCAATATGTATCACCACTACACGGTGGATGAGCATCTGCTGCGTTGCATCGGCGTGCTCAACGAAATCGAACACGGCGAAAATCCGGAATTCGCGCTGGCCCGCGAACTGATGAAGACGATCCGCCCCGAGCATCGCGCCGTGCTCTGGGTCACGCTGTTCCTGCACGACGTCGCCAAAGGCCGGATCGAAGATCACTCGATCGCCGGCGCACGGATCGCGCGACGGCTGTGCCCGCGCCTCGGCTTCAACGCCGCCGACACGGATCTCGTCGCCTGGCTCATCGAAGTTCATCTCGTGATGTCGACGGTCGCGCAATCGCGCGACCTGTCCGACCGCAAGACCATCGAGAACTTCGCTGCCGTGGTGCAATCGCTGGAGCGGCTGAAGCTCCTCACCATCCTGACCGCTGCCGACATCCGCGCGGTCGGTCCTGGCGTCTGGAACGGCTGGAAGGCACAGCTTATCCGGACCCTGTATTATGAAACCGAGCCCGTGCTCACCGGCGGCTTCTCCGAGGTCAATCGCGCGCAGCGGGTCGCCGCCGCGCAACGGGAATTCCGCGCCGAGATCAAGGACTGGCCGGCCGAAATCATCGAGCGCTCGGTGGCCCGGCATTATCCGGCCTATTGGCTCAAGGTCGATCTGGCGCACAAGGTCGCCCATGCCCGCTTCGTCCGCGATGCCGAAAGCCGCCGGCAAGCGGCTCGCGACCAGTGTCAGCTTCGATGCGTCGCGCGGCGTCACCGAGCTCACGATATTCGCGCCGGATCATCCGTGGCTGCTGTCGATCATCGCCGGCGCCTGCGCGCTGGCCGGCGCCAACATCGTCGACGCCCAGATCTACACCACCACCGACGGGCTCGCGCTCGATACCATTTCAGTCACCCGCGAGTTCGAACGCGAGGAGGACGAAGCGCGGCGCGCGGCGCGGATCGGCGATGCGATCGAAAAAGCGGTGCGCGGCGAGATCGAGCTGCCCAGCGTGGTTGCGAAGCGCGCCCCGCCGAAAGGCCGGCTGAAAGCTTTCGCGATCGAGCCCGAAGTGACCATCAACAACCAATGGTCCAACCGTTACACGGTCGTCGAGGTTACTGGCCTCGACCGCCCGGGCCTGCTCTATGAGCTGACCACGTCGCTGTCGAAGCTCAACCTCAATATTGCGTCCGCGCATGTCGCTACGTTCGGCGAGCGCGTGGTCGACGTGTTCTACATTACCGATTTGACCGGCGCGCAGATCACGGCGCCGATCCGTCAGACCGCGATCAAGCGGCCACTGCTGGCGCTGTTTACGGCGCAGGCCGAGGGCAAAGCGGCCTAGTTTCCTGTCCTGGGGGCCTCAGTAACCCCACCTTAAACCGCGCAAATTACCGTCTTTCAGCGCATTTTCGGCGCCGGGGACGGACATGGCGAGGGGTCAGGCCAGCAAGAAGCGCGATTCCGGCGCCGGCCTGCTTGATCTCCGGCTGCGTCCGACCGATCGGGTCGGCGGTACCTCCCGAAGCCGCGGCGAATCCGGCCGCCATCGGCACGACAGCGACACGCCTGCGAAGAAGCCAGGCAAAAAACGCGGCGGCGGAAGACGCCATTCCCGTATCGGCCGGGTAGTCTACTGGCTCGCCGTACTCGCCCTGTGGGCGATCATCGCGGCGATCGGCTTGCTGGTCTGGGTCGGCATCCACCTGCCGCCGATCCAGTCGCTGGAAATTCCGAAACGGCCGCCGTCGGTTCTGATCCTCGGCGCGAACGGCGCGACCCTCGCAACCCGCGGCGACATGGGCGGCGCCGAAGTGCCGTTGCGCGATCTTGCCGGATTATGCGCCGAAGGCGTTCGTCGCCATCGAGGATCGCCGCTTCTACTCGCATCACGGCATCGATCCATTCGGCATCCTGCGCGCCGGCATCCGCGACGTGCTGCGCCGTGGTCGAGCCGAGGGCGGTTCGACGCTGACGCAGCAGCTCGCCAAGAATTTGTTCCTCACTCAGGAACGCACGGTGACGCGCAAGCTCCAGGAAGCGGTGCTGGCGCTGTGGCTCGAGCACAAGTTCTCCAAAGCGCAAATCCTCGATCTCTATCTCAACCGCGTCTATTTCGGCTCCGGCGCCTACGGCATCGAAGGTGCAGCGCAGCGCTACTTCGGCAAATCGGCGCGGCAGCTGACATTGCCGGAGGCCGCCATGCTCGCGGGCCTCGTGCAATCGCCGTCTCGGCTCGCACCGAATCGCAATCCGGAAGGCGCCGAGCGTCGCGCCGGACTGGTCATCGCCGCGATGGCCGAGCAGCAAGATGATCAGCGATGAGGCGGCCAAACGCGCGCTCGCCAACCCCGCGCATGCGATCAGGCCGAGTGGCGGCGGCTCGTTCAATTACGTCGCCGACTGGGTGATGGACGCCGTCGACGACCTGATCGGCCAGGTCGATCAGGACGTCACCGTCGATACCACGATTGAACCGGCATTGCAGACCGCAGCCGAGCAATCGCTGGATGATGCCCTGGCGCAAAAGGGCGACAAGCTCAACATCAGCCAAGGCGCGCTGGTAGCGATGACACCGGACGGCGTGGTGCGCGCGCTAGTCGGCGGCCGCAATTACGCCGACAGCCAATACAATCGCGCTATCGACGCGAGACGCCAGCCTGGCTCGTCATTCAAGCCGTTCGTCTATCTCACCGCGCTCGAACACGGCCTGACGCCTGACACGATCCGCGAGGATGCGCCGATCTCGGTGAAAGGCTGGAAGCCGGAGAATTACGAGCGTGAATATCTCGGCCCGGTGACGCTCACGCAGGCGCTCGCCAATTCGCTCAACACCGTGTCGGTGCGGCTGACGCTGGAGCTCGGACCCAACGCGGTGACACGCACCGCATACCGGCTCGGCATCGAATCAAAGCTCGAGCCGAACGCCTCGATCGCGCTCGGCACATCGGAAGTTTCCGTCCTCGAAATGGTTTCGGCCTATTCGACGTTCGCCAACGGCGGCTTTGCGATCTCGCCGCATGTCATCGAACGCATTAAGGGCGCCGACGGCAAAATCCTTTATGCACGCACGCCGCAAACTCTCGGCCGTATCGTCGATCCGCGCTACATCGGCATGATGAATACGATGATGCACGAGACGCTGGTGTCCGGCACCGCGCGCCACGCCGACCTGCCGGGCTGGCAAGCCGCCGGCAAGACCGGCACCACGGAAGATTTCCGCGACGCCTGGTTCATCGGCTACACTTCGCATCTCGTCACCGGCATCTGGCTCGGCAACGACGACAATTCACCGACCAAGAAAGCCACCGGCGGCAGCTTGCCGGTCGATATCTGGAGCCGCTTCATGAAAGTCGCGCATCAGGGCGTGACACCGACGCCATTGCCCGGTTTCGGCAATGGCTGGGTGAGCTCGGGCGCCAACGCCGCCGCAAGGCCTTGATGGCGGCGCGCCCGTCAACAACAATCCGCGCGACAGCGGCGGTGGTACACTCGATTCCTGGCTGCTCGACAAACTGTTCGGAAGACACTGAAACGCGGCCGGCGCTTAGAGCATGATCCGGAAAAGTGGACTTCCGGTTTTCCGAAAGATCGTGCTCCAATAAGAAATCTAGGCGCGTTCTGGCCTTCGTTAGATCGCGCGCAGGTCGTGGTTCTTGATCGGCAGCGAACGGATGCGCTTGCCGGTCGCAGCAAAGATCGCATTGCATAGAGCGGGCGCCAGCGGCGTCACCGGCGGCTCGCCGACGCCACCCCAGAAATCGCCGCTCGGTACGATGACGCTGATGACTTCCGGCGCATCAGCCATCTTGACCATCTGATAATCGTCAAAGTTCGATTGCTCGGCGGCGCCATCCTTGATGGTGATCTCGCCGTAGAGCGCCGCCGTCATCGCGTAGATGACGCCGCCCTGAATCTGCATCTCGACCGACATTGGATTGACCACGTAGCCGCAATCGAGCGCCGAGATCACGCGATGAACGCGAACCTGGCCATCGGTGATGGAAATCTCGACCACCTGCGCGCAATAGGAATCGCAGGCGGCATTCAGCGCAATGCCGCGGAATATACCGGGAGGCAGCGGCCGATCCCAGCCGGCTTTTTGCGCGGCGGCATCGAGTACGGCGAGATTCTTCGGGCTGTTGCGCGCCAAGCGGCGCCGGTACTGATACGGATCGATCCCTGCCCCGTGCGCGAGCTCGTCGATGAAGCTCTCGCGATAGAACGCATTCTGCGTGTAATTGATGCCGCGCCAGGCGCCGAGCGGAACGCTGGTCTGGCGGATTGCAGCGTCAACGCGATAGTGGGGGAACCGGTACGGCAGTTCGTCGGTCAATCCGCTGACAAAACTCCAGTCGATAATCTGGGCAGCGCCGAACTGCGGCACCAGCGAGGCAACGAATGACGGCCCGGTGAGGCGAATGGTCAGCGCCTCAGGCATGCCGTCGCTGATCCAGACTCGCCACCAGCCGCGCCATGCCGAACGGCCGGTAGATATCGTGGGCGATATCCTGCTCGCGGCTCCACAGCATCTTCACCGGCTGCGGCACTTCCTTGGCGATCAGCACGGCCTGACGAACGTAATCCTGAACCACATTGCGACGGCCGAACCCGCCGCCGAGCAACAGCGGATGAACTATGACCTTATCTTCTTTCACACCGGCTGCCGCCGCGGCGGTGGCGAGCGTCGACATGGCATCCTGAGTCGCCGTCCAGATATCGACACGGTCGGCGGTGACATGCGCGGTGCAGGTCTGCGGCTCCATGGTCGCGTGCGCGAGAAACGGCACGGTGTAATCCGCCTCGAAGCGGCGCGATGCGTTGGCCAGCACCGACGCCGGGTCGCCGTCAGTGCGTCCGACCTGGGTTGCCGGCGCATCGAGGCCTTGACGAACGAATTCCGCAATCGACTCGCTTGACGCATTGCCATTGCCGCGGCCGTCCCACTCGACGTGCAATGCGTCGACCGCGCGCTTGGCCTGCCACCAGCTATCGGCGATCACCGCGACCGTATCCGGCAGCCGCACGACGCGCCGCACGCCTTTGAAACCAGCGATCGAACTTTCGTCGACCGACTTCACCACGCCGCGAAAAATCGGACACTGCAAAACGGCGGCGTAGAGCATGTCCGGCAAGCGCACGTCGATGGCGTAAAGGGTCCCACCGGTGACCTTTTCCGGCACGTCGAGCCGCCGCTGCGGCGTGCCGGCAAGTTTCCAGTCGCGAATGTCTTTCAGCGCGACATCGGCCGGCAGTTCGATTTTGGCGGCATCTTGCGCAACCGCTCCAAAAGTAAGAGTGCGGCCACTCGGCCTGTGCGTGATGATGCTGTTTTGCGCGACACATTCCGACGGCACGACACCCCAACGCGCGGCGGCCGCGGTAATCAGCATTGTTCGCGCGGTGGCGCCGGCCTTGCGCAGAAAGGTTTGGGACGCTGCAACGGAGCGGCTGGCGCCGGTCGACATATCGCCCCAAATCCGGTTCCGGCGATAATTATCGGTCGGCGAAACCAGTTCGATGCGAATGGCTGGCCAGTCGCATTCAAGCTCTTCGGCAACCAGCATGGCGAGCGCTGTCATTGCGCCCTGCCCCATTTCGGCGTGCGCAAAACGCACCGTGACCGTGTTGTCCGGCGCGATCACCATCCAGCAATTGATTTCCTGCGGTTCGCCGGCGGACGCTTCGTCAGCCTTGCGCCGCGGCCTGGCGGCTGAGGGGTACGGCAAAACCGAGCGCCAGGCCGCCGCTTGCCGCGCTCGCACCAACAAGAAACCGACGGCGATTATATGTCGCCGCTTGCCGTCATCAGATGCCCCTGCCAGCGCTGAGTGAGCCAGGTTTATGCCTTGCGCCGAGCGCAAAAGTTCTGCCCCGCGCTATGATAGGCCATGATCAGCACGCTTGTGAATCACAATTTGGGAGCCGGGACCATGGCTCCAAATATGGATCAAAAAAACAGCACCCTTGAGCAGCGGGTCAGAGCCATCGAGGACCGGCTCGAAATCTATAACCTGATCGCGAGCCATCCGCCGAGCGCGGACACCGGCGCCGACTATTATGCCGAAGCCACCTATGCCGAGGACGGCGAATTCGACCGCGGCCCCGGCCTCACCGGCGCCAAAGGCAACAAGGCGCTGGGCGCCATGCTCAAAAGCGAGGCACATCAGGCGGCGATCGCCGGCGGGATCGCGCACTTCACCGGGCTGCCGTATGTCGCGCTCGACGGCGACCGGGCGGTCGTAACCTCCTACCTGCAAATCCTGACCCCCCGGAAATCAGGCGAAGCCGTCGAGGTACCCAACCACGGCAGTTCGCGCGGCTATCACATCCACCGCGTCGTCACCAACCGCTGGGAGCTGATACGCACCGCCGAGGGCTGGAAGATCAAACGGCGCTCGTTGCGCCTGGTCGACGGCTCCGAGCCCTCGCGCGAGATTTTGCGCGAGGCGCTGGCGCCGTGGCGGAAGCGGAACGTAGTCGGCCTTAGATCAGGCGCGAAGCAGCTTGTCCTCGAACCAGTTCCACATCGTGGCGGTGCCGAGCGAGAGGTAATCGCGCTGGCAATGCTGCGCGCCGCCTTCTTCCGCCGTGAACACCCGCAACGTCTTGTCGGCGGAGCCGCAGGCGTCGTAAAGCGCCTGCGCATCCTTGAGCGGAATCTGCTCGTCGTCCTCGCCGTGCACGATCAGGAACGGGCAGCGCATTTTCTGCACCACGCCGTCGAGCCGGAACGGCTCGAGCTTCTTCAACGCGGCATCAAGCGAATCCACGCCGAGGATCCACATGATGTGATGGCCCGGCACCGACATCGAGGCCTTGAAGCCGGCATCGATACGTTTCTTCCAGGTGCCGTGATAGTCCCAGATCGCGCCCCAGGCGATGCAGGCGGCAAAGCGCGGCTCAAGCGAGGCGCAGCGCGGCGCGTAGTAACCGCCGAGGCTGATGGCGACGATGCCGATGCGCTTCGGATCGATATCGCCGCGCTTTTCCAGATAATCGATGCAGGCGCTGCCGGCTTTCTCGTAATCGTAGCGCAACGGCATGCCGCGGAAGCGAATGGCCTCGCCGGTGCCGGGACCGTCCATCACCAGCACGGAAATACCGCGGCGAACCAGATCGGGCACGCCGCGCAGATATTGAATTTCCTTGGTGACGTCGAGGCCGTCGAAAAACACCACGCAGGGCGGCCGCGACGATTTCGCATTCTGTGCCGGCACGAAATAGCCGGGAAGCATCTTGCCTTCGAACGGCACATCGACGATTTCGATCTTTGCTCCCGACAGCGCGACGAATTGATGAAAGCATTCGACCGAGATGCGGTAGGCATCCAGAGCGCGCGCATCCTTCGGCGTGCGGAAACGTTCGCCCATTTGATAGTAATGACAGGCGCGCAAATAGAACGGCGCCGCCGCCATCGGATAATTCTCGGCATGGAATTTCTCGGCCTGGCCGCGCACGGTGTCGGCAACTTTCACGCAGGCATCGAACCACGCCTCGTCATCGTCGCCGCTTTTGCCTTCCAGCATGCGGCCGATCTTGTGCAGTTCGCTCATATCGACCCCGCCGGACAGCGCGGTGCCGAGCATGTTCACGAACGCGGCCGACCAGCGGTAATTGCCGGGAAAATACATGAAGTATTTTCGGCGCTGTTGCCATCACACATCCCATTGCGGCGCGCGGCCGGCCGGATTGGCGATGCGGCCGTTCGGCTTTTTCAGATTGCCGATCCTGCGCATATCGTCGTCGCTGAGCTCAAAATCGAACACGTCGATGTTCTGCGCGATCCGCACCGGGTTCGACGAGCGCGGAATGGCGGCGATGATGTTTTGCTGCATCAGCCAGCGCAGCGCCACCTGGGCAAATGTCTTGCCGGTACGCTTTGCGATCTCGGCCAGCACCGGATCGTTGATCAGACCGCCACGGGCCAGCGGACAATAAGCCGTGAGCACCAGGCCGCGCTCGCGGCAGGCGGCAATAACTTTGCTCTGATCCAGATACGGATGACATTCGACTTGCAGCGTCACCATCGGTTCCGGACACAGCCGGATCGCTTCATCGAGCATGGCGATATTGAAATTGGCGACGCCGATGTGACGCGTCAGTCCCTGACGTTTTGCCTTGGCGAGCGCGCCCATCGTTTCGGCCAGCGGCGTGTTCTTCTCGGGCCAATGCACCAAAAGCAGGTCGACGTAATCGACCCCAAGTTTTTCGAGGCTTTCGTCCACCGAGCGGGCGAAATCGGCGGCATGCAGATATTCGTGCGACACCTTGGTGCAGAGAAAAACTTCCGAACGCGGCACGCCTGACGCGCGCATGCCTTCGCCGACGGCGCGCTCGGTGCCGTATTTCCAGGCGGAATCGATGTGGCGATAGCCGGCCTGCAGCGCCGTTGCGATATGCTCGGCGCGAACGTCGCCCATACCGGATGTGCCGAAGCCGATGGCGGGAATTTCCGCGCCGTGCGCCGGAAGTTTTGGAGCAAATGGCATCGCGCGGTGGGCGTACCCACAATTGGCGCGGCTTTCAATATGCGAACGGCCGGACCATGAGGTCCGGCCGTTGCTAAACGACGAATGCTGCCTTGCGAAATCAGTTAGGCCAGCACTTACGGCCTTCCGGGCCGAGGTGGTATCCGGGTGGGCACGCGCGGCCAACCGCCATCGGATGGCAACGTCCTTCCGGTCCGCGCCACCATCCGGCGCCGCAACCCTCGGCAACCTTGACGACTGCCGGATCCGGCTTCGCGATTGGCGTGTAGGCAATACCAGCGCTCGCAGCCGAAACGAGGCCAAAAGCCAACGCGCCACTCAAGATAATTGTTTTCACCATGGGTATCTTCCTTCCCGGGTTTCAAATTGCCGCCCCACTTGGACAGTGCGACCGGCGATTTATGCCGCCAGCCCAATGAACCGTGGCTGAATGGCAGGGATATTAAAAGCACATCAAGATGTCGCGACGGCGGCAAAGCTAGGATGGAGTAGCCCCTGTGCTGCCGAGCTTGCGCAAAAGTTCCACTGCGCTGCACCCAAGGTTACGCGATGGCTTCGAGCTCAAGCGTGCTTGAGCAGCGCCTTCTTCAAGCCTTCGGTCGGCTTTAAGAAAAACACCAGCATGGTGCAGCCATTCGGCGCGGTCGGCGAATGGCGGCTGCCTTTGGCGCGGATGACGAAATTGCCGGCGGTGCATTCGCCTTCATCATCGACCAGCGAACCTTCCAGCACGAAAGTCTGCTCGAGATCCTCGTGCATATGAGCGGGAATGCCAGAGCCCGGCGCCAGCTTGGAAAGGATCGTCAGCATGCCGCTGTCGGGATCGTGATAGATCACTTTCATCTTGTTGCCGGGCGATGTTTCGATCCACGGCAGCGACTCGGTATGGATGAAACGCGATGCCAGGGCGGCGAGCGATGCGGCTTCGGCCATGGTTTTCCTCCTGAGCAATTTGGCCCCGAGCCTACGCGCGTCAGGCTTATCCGTCCACGCGGGCGGAACCAGCTATTGCACCTGGATATTGGCGCGCTTGACCACGTCGGCCCATCTGGCGATCTCGGCCTTGAGGAACGGCTTGATGTCGGCAAGCGGCATATCCATCGTTTCACCGGCAAGCGCAGCGATGCGATTCTTTCACCGCCGGAGTTGCCTGCGCCTTTTTGATCTCGGCATAGAGCTTGTCGATGATCGGCTGCGGCGTGCCCTTCGGCGCCCAAAGCCCGAACCAGGTGTAATAGACGTAACCCGGCACGCCGGCTTCCTGCGACGGTCGGCACGTCCGGCAATAATGGCGATCGCTCCTTGCTGGTCACGGCGAGCGCGCGGACACTTCCACCTTTGATCTGACCCAGCGCGCTCGCGAGATTGTCGATGAATACCGGCACCTGGCCGGACATCACATCGGTATAAGCCGGCGCCGCACCGCGATACGGCACATGTGCGAGATTGATGCCGGTCATCAGCTTGAACAGCTCCATCGACAATTGCTGCCCGGTGCCGTTGCCGGCCGATGCGTAATTGATCGCTGCCCGGCTTCTCCTTCGCCATGGCGATCAGCTCCTGCACTGAATGCGCCGGGAAATTATTGCTCACGACCAGCGCGAAGGGAAACTGCGCCAGCATACCGACCGGCTCGAAATCATTGACCGGGTCGTAGGGCAGATGAGCGAACAGGCTCGGATTGACCGCCATGCTGGCGTTCAATCCGGTCTGCAAGATGTAGCCGTCCGGCGTGGCCCGCGCCGCCTGGACTGTACCGGTGAGCGAACCCGCGCCGGCAATGTTCTCGACGATGAATGGCTGGCCCATCTGCTTGGACAATTGCTCACCGAAGATGCGCGAGATGATGTCGGTGCCGCCGCCTGGCGTCGAAGCGACGATGTCGGTGATCGTTCGCGTCGGATAATCCTCCGCTGCGGCGATGCTTGCGATCGCAGCGCTCATCGCGGCAGCGGCAAACACATAAGACAAAAAATCGTGCGCGCACTCTCATTCCCTCTCGGTATCATCGGCTTGGCATCAGCGCGGCGTCGGATCTTCGATCACCGGATTCGACAGCACGCCGAGTCCGTCGACCTCGACTTCGCAGACGTCGCCTGTAGCGCATGTGCAGTTGTCCGGCTACGATGACATTGCCGACCGGCTTTTCCGGTTGCTCGCCGGGACGCAGCGGCAATGCGCCGGGCGATCCAGTGACGATCACATCGCCTGGCTGCAAGGTGTAGCCTTCGGACAGGTATTCGATCAGCCGCGGCACGTCGTGCAGCAGGCCGGAAATTTTCGCGTTCTGGCGCTCGATGCCGTTGAGCCGCGTCATCAGCGTGTGACTGGCGGGATCGCCGAACTCGTCCGGCGTCATCAGCCATGGGCCGAAACTGCCGGAGCGTTCAAAGTTCTTGCCCAGGCCAAACTGCCGGTTGTGGCCCTGATATTCGCGAACCGAGCCTTCGTTGTAACAGGAATAGCCGGCGACATGATCGAACGCGTTTTGCCGTTTGATGTAAGCGGCCCGGCTTGCCGATGATCACCGCAAGCTCGCCTTCATAGTCGTAAGCTTCCGCGACATCCTTGCGCGGCGCCCACAGCGCTTCCTTATGACCGACCTGCGCAATCGGCATGCGCAGGAAAATCTGCGGATAGACCTGCGAGGTGGTGAGCTTGGTCTCCTCGATGTGAAGTTTGTAGTTGAGCGCCAGCGCCCAGGTGGCATGCGGTTCAGGGATCACCGGATCGAATTTGATGTCATCAAGCGAGAGATCGGCAGACTTGCCGTTCGTTGCGGCGCGCACTTTCGCCAGCGTCGGATCGATTTCGAGAATTTTGCGCAGATCGTGGGGCAGATCGGGCGCGGCCCTGGCGACCGCGATCAGGCCATTGGCGCCAGTGACGACGCCGACACCCGGTTTGCCCTGATGGCGATACGAAACGACCCTCACGACGTCCTCCCCAATGACACCCGGTCTTATCCGCCCGGTTTGAGTGTCACAGTAGCACAGCAACAGAACCGGCAATGGCGGCAGCCCGCCGCCGATCGTCACAGCGGACGGCACCGGACTGAGGCCTGCCTCAGCCGGCAGAGCATTGCTGTTCCAACCGCAAGGCGCGTGGCAAAGGCGCGGTTCTGATGTAGCCTGTGTCGCCTACGGAGAATTCACATGACGCAATCGGCGAACGGTAACGGCGGCAAGCCGCATCAGGAGATGATCAGCGGGTCTTTCCTGCGCAACTCCTGGTACGTCGGGGCGTGGGCGGATGAGATCGGCGACGGCAAGCTGGTGCCACGCACCATCATGAAAGAGCCGGTCGTGATGTACCGCAAGGCCGACGGCAATATCGCGGCAATCGAGGATCGCTGCGCGCATCGGTTCGCGCCGCTGCACATGGGCAAGATTGTCGGCGGCGACCGCATCCAGTGCCCGTATCACGGCCTTGAATTCGACGGCACCGGCGCCTGCGTGAGAAATCCACACGGCACAAAGAACATTCCGTCACGTGCCAAGGTGAAAAGCTATCCGGTCGTCGAGAAGCACAAAGCGGTGTGGGTCTGGATGGGCGCGGAGCCGCCCGATGAAAGCAAGATCCCGAACTTCAGCGTGCTCGACAACGTGCCGGAGCTGCACACCACCAAACGCGACAGCATCGTCATCAATGCCAACTATCAGCTCATCATCGACAACCTTCTCGACCTCAGCCACACCTCCTACTTGCACGAAGGCATTTTGGGGAATGCCGACACGGTCGAATCCGACATCACCGCCGAGATGGATGGTGACGATGTAGTCGTCGGCCGCTACGCCACCAACTCTGCGCCGCCCGGCATGTTCGCGCAGTTCTGGCCGAACCATCCGCCGCGCGTCGACAAGTTCACCAAGATGCGCTGGATGGCGCCGTCAACGCTGCGGCTGCTTACCGGCATTTGCAAAATGGGCGCCGATCCGGAAACCGGCACCGGCTACCACGCGATCCATCTGCTGACGCCGGAGAATGACCGCTCGACGCATTATTTCTTCACTGCGGTCCGCTGGGGCGTCCAGACCACCGAGGACAAGCTCAATCGCGATTTGCAGTCCAAGATCGCGGAGATGCGCCGTTTTGCCTTCGAGGAACAGGATGCGCCGGTGATCGAGGCGCAGCAAAAAACCATCGAGGAAGCGACCGAGCCACTCGATCCGGTGGTTCTCGCCGTCGATGTCGGCTGCGTGCGCTACAAACGGGTGCTGAACAAAATGCTGGAAGCCGAGCAGCGCTGATCTGACGCGGCGGAAGACCGCCGATCGCCTGCTTTAGCTTGCTACACTAGTGCCGCCGATTTGAAATTCCTGCGCCGGTTGCCGCAAGCTCTTTCAGGAATTTCAAATCGAAAAGCGGCACTAAAGTCATAAAGTTGCTAGTGCCCTTTTGGCTTTCGAAGTTCGCGTCAGAGGATGCCAAAACGCATTGCGAACTTCGAAAACCGGGCACTAGCTATCGTTGTTTGTGAAATCTGGGAGGAGTTTCATGAGCAAGTACCGCCGCCTGTGGGCGGCTACCGCCGCTGTTGCGCTTACGGCAAGCGCCGCACCGGCCGCCGACAATTACCCTTCGCATTCGATCAATCTGATCGTCCCATTCGCGGCGGGCGGCCCGACCGACATTGTCGGCCGCATCACGACGGCTCGGATGGGCGAAATCCTCGGGCAAACATTCGTCGTCGAGGATCGCGGCGGCGCGGGCGGCAATATCGGCGGCGATTACGTCGCCAAATCGGCGCCCGACGGTTACACGCTGTTGTTTGCAACGGTCTCCACCAACGCTATCAATCCGGGCCTGTACAAGCACATGCCCTATGATGCGATCAAAGATTTCGCCCCGGTGGCGCGGGTCGGCGTCACGCCAACATTGC
This sequence comes from uncultured Alphaproteobacteria bacterium, assembly GCA_963742215.1. GTDB lineage: Bacteria > Pseudomonadota > Alphaproteobacteria > Rhizobiales > Xanthobacteraceae > BOG-931. Next base: position 510,862 of record CAVULJ010000016.1, on the reverse strand, counting down.
TGCTGGTGAATCCGTCGGTGCCGGCGACCGACGTGAAAAGCCTGATCGCACTGCTCAAGGCCAACCCGGGCAAATACAATTATGGATCGTCCGGCACCGGCTCGATCCTTCATCTCTGCGGCGAAGAATTCAAAGCGATGGCAGGCGGCCTCGAAATCACCCATGTGCCGTACAAAGGCTCGGCGCCGATGGATACCGACTTGATGGGCGGCCAGACAACCATGGCATTCGATGCAACGCCGACCGCATTGCCGCTCGCGCAGTCGGGCAAGCTCCACGCGCTGGGCGCCGGGATGCTGAAGCGGCTCGACGCGATGCCGAACCTGCCTACCCTGGATGAGCAGGGACTGAAAGGCTACGAGTGCTACACTTGGAATGTGATATTGGCCCCCGCCGGGACGCCGAAGCCGATCGTCGACAAGCTCAATAGTGCCGCCAACAAGGCGCTGGCCGATCCGGCGGTGATCATTGTTATCGGTCGGGTCGATCCTGGCACGCCGGGTCAGCAGCACGCCGGCTGCCTCGAACAAATACATGCGCATCATGGCGTCACCGCACTTCGAGGTTCGGCCGGACAAATCGATCTCACAGGAGGCATGGCGCCGGGTCGTCAATCCGACATAGGAGCCGACACTTCTCGATCGCTTGAAGCGTGTCGGATCATCGATCGTCGCCTTGAAGCGAGCGCCGTGATCGGACGACGCCAGGCGCAGTCATGAACCTGCGGACCTGCACATCATGACGTGCCAGCTTGTGAACCTTCCGATCGAGATCGCCGACCTGCTGCTCGATCGCCTTGCGCGCCTCAAGCAGCGGGCTGACCGCAGTCACCAGCTCGGGACGGTTCTCGATCAACTCCTCGGTTCGCACCGCAAAGATATTGAACTTGGCACGGCCGATGACGAGACCGAGGTTCTTGAGAAGGCCACGGATCTGGTTCTCGAAAGCGAGCTTGATCTTGACCAGTACGCCCGGCACGACAGCAGACCGCCAGGAGGTCGGCGCCGGTATCCTGCCTATCGCTGAAGCCGCAAGTGCCGGTGCCGAAGTCACGGGTGATGAGCTTATCGCCCACCGCGGCTGGCCGCGACCTGACATTCTGAAGACTGTAATCGCACATTTAGGCGACTCTCCCGTTTGACCTTCCTGGACAGCCCCATCGCGGAAACGAGCAGGAACCGCTTTGGTTTCCTGCGGCCGGGAAGCACCCCGGCCTCGACCGCAGCGTTCGTAAAAGCGGAACTGGATAAATGGGCGCCGATCATCAAGGCATCGGGCGCGCAAATCGTCTGACGTGAACCGATCGCGGAAATGCCAAAGAGGCAGCACGCGCGCGACCCCCCCTCCCTGTGCTAGGATAGAAGGAAAGCCGGTGCTGAGGGCGCGTCGATGGAATGCAAGACCGGAGCGGACCACATCAAGTCGCTGCAAGACGGCCGGACCGTCTATATCGACGGCGAGCGTGTGGCCGATGTCACCACCCATCCGGCCTTTCGCAACGCAGTGGCTTCGGCAGCCCTGCTTTATGACTATCAGGCGCGGCCGGAAAACCTCGAATTGATGACATTTGTACCGAATGGCGGCACGCGGCGCGTGAACCGCTGCTGGCAAATGCCGCGCAGCTATGACGAACTGGTGCAGCGGCGCAAAGCGCTGCAGGCCTGGGCACAGGTCTCTTACGGCTTCATGGGCCGCTCGCCCGACCATGTCGCCTCGACCCTGATTGGGCAGCGCATGGGCCTCGACGTGTTCCAGAAACACGGCCCGGCGCGCGCCAAGGCGCTGGCCGACTATGTCGACTATGCGACCAGCAACGACCTGTTCCTGACTTATGTGATCGTCAATCCGCAGGCCGATCGCTCCAAGGATTGGGGCGAACAGGTCGAGGAGTTGGTTGCGCAGATCGTCGATGAGGATTCGACGGGCATCACCATCCGCGGCGCCAAGATGCTCGGCACCAGTTCGATCATGGCGAATGAAGTATTCGTCGCCAACCTCCAGCCGTTGAAGCCGGGCGAGGAAGCGCTGGCCTTTTCCTGTGCGCTGCCGATGAATGCGCCTGGCCTGCGGGTGCTGTCGCGCAAGAGCTACGAAGCGCACGCCGTCTCGGTCTATGACAATCCGCTGTCGGCCCGGTTCGACGAGAACGATGCCCTGCTCTATTTCGACAATGTCAAAGTGCCGTGGGACCGGGTATTCGTGTATCGCGACGTCGATATGTGCCGCGCTCAGTTCCACGACACCCCGGGCCATGTGTTCCAGAACTACCAGTCGCAGATCCGGCTTTCCGTGAAGATGAAATTTCTGGTCGGCGTCGCCCACAAGATCACCGAAGCGATCGGCACCACCAACATGCCGCAGGTACGTGAGCAGCTCGGCGGCCTTGCCGCCAATGCCGGCATGGTCGAAGCGATGCTGTGGGGCATGGAAGCCGCCGGCTCTATGCGCGGCGAATTTTATTTGCCAAACCGGCAGATGATGTATGCAGCGCAATCGACGACCCAGGATCTTTATCCGAAACTGATCAATCTAATTCGCGATCTCGCCGGCGGCTCGCTGATTATGCTGCCGTCGTCCTATCGCGACTGGTCGAATCCAGAATTGACGCCGATCATCCGCAAAACCCAGCGCTCGCCGAACTTCAGTCCGGAGTATCGGGTCAAAATGCTGAAGGCGGCGTGGGACGCGATCGGTTCGGAATTCGGCTCGCGCCATACGCAATATGAAATGTTTTATGCGGGGCGCGCTTCGTCACCAACGGCCACAATTACCGCACCTTCGACTGGGGCATGGCGCGCGGCATGGTCGATCATCTGCTTTCGACCTACGACATCGCCGAGGCTGCCAAAGCAGCTGAGTAATTGTGCGGCTGAATAATTACGGGCGCTGGTTTTCACATAACAGGACACCATGGCTTTTTCGTCAGGCGATTTTCGCAACGCGCTCGGCGCTTTCCCGACCGGCGTCGCCGTCATCACCGCGCGCGGCCCCGACGGCGCGCTGCACGGCATGACCGTGAGTTCATTCAACTCCGTCTCGCTAGACCCGCCGCTGGTGCTGTTCTCCGTCGCGCGCACCGTGCAGAGCTTCGCGGTCTGGGAGCAGGCTAAAGATTGGGGCATCAATATTCTCGCCGAATCCCAGGATGGACTTTCGACGCGGTTCGCAAAATCCGGACCCGGCAAATGGTCGGGCATCGAGCCGATCTCGGCCACGACCGGCGTGCCGTTACTGCCCGGTGCGCTCGCGCATTTCGAGTGCGAGCGCTATGCCGTGTACGATGGTGGCGATCACCTGATCCTCGTCGGCAAGGTTCTGTCGCTTGGCCGGCCATCCGGCTCGGTCGGAGCCCCGCTGGTGTTTTTCTCCGGCCGTTATCATCAACTCGACCGGCCACGCCCCGGCGCGAGCGAGAACGATGAGCGGCTGCTGCATGGTTGGTAAGCACGATGGCTGGTAAACACGATGGCTGGTAAACACGACGGCTGGTGAACACGATGGCTGACGTTGGAGAGTTCACACCCGGCGGCTATCGTTTCATCAAGGCGGTTTTCCAATATTCCGGCGGTGTCGCCGCGCTGCCGGGTTATCGCATCCGCCGGATCCGCTTCGCGCGGCCGGTGCCGCTGGCGCAGGGCTTCGTCCGGATCGAGCAAATCATTCGCGCCGCCGAACGGCCGCTGACCGCGTTTTGCCAGTGCGAGTTGCGCTCACCGGCGCAGTTCAGCGAGGAAGGGTTCATCGCCTTCAATCGAAAATATGTCGAAACACTCAAGCACTGGTCGATTTTCGACGGCACGACCAACCCGGTGGCGCGCAGCAATGTCTGTCCGGAGATCGATACGGTCGACGAACCATCGTTCCACGCATTCTCGTACACAGAGCCTGCTAAAGACGCTGCGCCGTCTTTCGTGATTGCCGGTAGTGCCGAAGCACAGGAGGGTCACGCCAGCTACCGCGAGCGCATCATACGGCTCGGCGACGTGAGCCCCGATGGCCTTCGCGAAAAAGCGCGCTTCGTGCTCGGTGAAATGGAGCGTCGCATGGCTGCGCTCGGCTTTACCTGGCGCGATACCACGGCAGCGCAGGTCTATACCGTGCACGACCTTCATCCATTTCTTGCCGACGAACTCGTCAAGCGCGAGGCGGCCCATGCCGGGCTGACCTGGCACTACTGCCGGCCACCGGTCGTCGGCCTGGATTACGAAATGGATTGCCGCGGCGTTCCCTGCGAGGATGTCGTCATGGCCGGCAACGTACGGGGCGCGATAGTCCTGAAACATCTACTTTTGAGTATCGTCAACGCGCCGGAATTGGCCTGGCATCAGATCAAGCGATTTCAAAAGGGCCACGCTGACGCGGCCGAGAGCTTCCACACAGTCATCAATCGCCGAGACCGCTTGAATTGCAGCGATCGCAGCAGCGGCGTCTTCAAGTGCGACGATATATGCAACTGATTTAGCGCCCGCTTTGCTGGCTCTGACTAGCCGCCCGTAATTCATTTCGTACTTTTCGGCTGTCAGCGAATCATTATGCCCCAACTATTTTGATAGCGAACATCGCTCTCCCGAAGTGTGCAAAACAGCACACTCCAATAAAGAGAGGAGCAGTAATTTTTTCGGCCGAGAGGTAGCGGAAATGATGCGCGCCGCAGGCTCAGACAACATACGGGTGGTGGTGACAATTCGTACGCAACCGCACCGATCAATGCGCGGCCGCGTCGCCAAATGCCTGATGCAACGCATCGGTCGTATGCTTCCAGGCGTCGTCGGCATCGTCCTGGCGATAGGTCGGTCCGCCGGCAAAACTGAAATTGTGATCGGCGTTTGGATAGACGATCAGCTCCATCGGCTTGTTGAGTGCCTTCGCCGTCGTCTGCATGTCCTGAATGGTCGCCAGCAGGCAGCAGTCCTTGAATTTGTCCTGTGCGGCCGCGAAAGCCAGTAGCGGCACCTGGAAATTGCCGACGAAAGCTTTCATGCCGCCGACTTTGGCGATGAATGCCGTCACCGGGTCATAGGCAATGACGCTTGCGACCGTATTTGGCTGTGCCTCCGCGTAAGCCAGTGCGCCGCCACCGCCCACGGCAAAGCCGATCACCGCGACTTTACCCGGAAGCACATTAGGCGAAGCTTGGGCCTTGGCGATGACCTGCGCCAGACGCGTGCCACCTTGCCTGTCCTCAGACAGGATCGCGTTGCCGTCCAAGAGAACGGTGAAATAGCCAAGCTGCGCCACCTTGTTGGCGTAGTCCTGCACCGGACCCGGCCCGTCGATGCCGGACAGCACGATGACCACGCGACCCTTGCCCGAAGGCGGTGCGATATCGGTTTCTGACCCCAGCGCCGTAGTAGCCGCCTCACGAGCACCGGCTGCCGCCATCAGCTTCATGACACATTCGCGCGCCTGATCCATGATCGCGGCGCGGCATCCGGGAATGTATTGGGCCGGCGAGCCGCCGCTTGCCATGACCTTTTGGCGCACGCAGTCTTTCACCACCGGCACAAATTTCTCGCGGCACTGCGCCCGCGCCGCCTCTTCATTGTTTGCCGCGTATGCAGCGCCAGGACCCGAAAAGATCGCCAACAAAACTGTGGAGATGAAAGATGCGTATCGCGCAATACGTTTCAGCCTCATGGCTTCACCTTGAACGAATATGAATGACGTCCGCCCGCATTATCGTAGCGCACCGATTGCGACGAGGAAATAATTACGATTAGATTTAACGAAATTAGATCTCGCGATTGGGGAGGCCGCCGATGATGTTACCGCGCGATCGCTTGTCTTATTCGTCGCCGTTCACACGGCCGCCGCTCAAATTGCCCGGCGGAGGCGCGCATGATCGTCTGGTCGGTTGTCAATATCGAGGAATGGGAGATCACGCGGCCGATGGCGCGGCAGCTCTCGCAGCCGCCGATGGGCCAGACGCCAATACCCGATATGCCGAACTGGACCTGGTACGAATATGGCATGCGGGTCGGCTTCTGGCGACTGTTACGCGCGCTGGAGCACGCCGGTGTCCCGCCAACAATGTCGATCAACGCCAAGGTCTGCGAGACCTATCCCGAGGTCGCCGCCGCAGCGCGCGACGCCGATTGGGAATTCATGGCCCATTCCTACGTCCAGATGCCGATCCAGCAGATCGAGGATCAGCGCGCCGTCATCAAACAATCCTGCGACGTGATCGAGACATTCACCGGCAAACGGCCGACCGGATGGCTCGGACCGGGCCGCGGCCAAACCTTCGATACTCTGGATTACGTCACCGAATGTGGCCTGACGTGGTTCGGCGACTGGATCCTCGACGACCAGCCGCTATGGGTGAAGACAACGCACGGCCCAATTCTCGCCGTGCCCTACAGTGCCGAGATCAACGACATCACATTGATGATCTCGCACCATCACGAGTCCGATGTGCTGTTGCGGCGGACCATCGACGCCTTCGACCGGCTTTATGCTGAGTCGGAAGAGTCGGCGCGCATCATGGCGATCGGTGTGCATCCCTACGTCACCGGCGCCGCGCACCGCATCAAATATTTCGAGCAGCTTTACGACTACATCAACCGGCACGATGTCGTGCACTGGACCGGGCAGCAGATTTACGATTGGTACGCGGCGCAGGTGCCGAAGCCGTCATAACGGATCGAGGCCACCGGCCTTGTAGATCGGCTTCGCCGACGGCGCCCCCAGTGCGGCGATGAAGGCCTTCGCGTCATCGGCATTCTTTGCGCCCGTGGCGATGCCGGCGGAATAGACGGTGATCTGCTGCAACTCCGCAGGCAGCATCCCGATCACCTCGACGTCGGGATTGGACATAAGCTCCGAGACTTGTTGCAACCCGATTTCGGCTTCACCGCCAGACACCAAAACGCTGACGCGGCCATTCGGTCCGCCGGCAGCGAGCCTGATCTTGGGAGCGACTTCGGCGGCAATCCCCAGCCGCTCGAACATCTTCGTGATGTGGACCGCGGTGATGCCGCCGCCAGCCGGATCGGTATGACCGATGGTTTTGGCGGCGAGCAATGCGCGCTTGAGCGCTTCCGGAGTCGAGACATCCGGATGCGGCGCGCCTTTGCGCACACAGATGCCGATGCCGGTACTGGCAAGGTCGATACGCCCGGGCATAAGCTTGCCTTGCTTGATGAGACCGTCGACGGCGGCACTGTCGATCACGACGACGTCGGCGGGCTCGCCGCCGAGAAAACGCCGCGCCACGCCGCCGGAAGGACCGTATCCAACCACGACTGTATCGCCGGTATCGTGAGCGAAGCGCGGCTCCAACTGGTCGACGACATCCTTTATCGCCGTCGTGATCAGAGCGTGCAGCTCCGCCGCCTGCGCGCCGCCAGTGCCCGCGAACATTGCGGCTGCGAGCATGGCGATGCGCATGATCAACATCCTCATAACGGATCGAGCCCCTTGCTCTTGAAGATCGCAACGGCGCCGGGCGCGATCAGCGCCTTGATCATCGCTTTTGCGCCTTCGACATCTTTGGCGCTGGTGGTGATGGCGGTGGAATAGATCGTGGTCTGCTGCAAGTCGCCGGGCAGCATACCGATCACATCGACATCGGGATTCGATATCAGTTCGGAGACCTGCTGCAAGCCGATCTCGGCCTCTCCGCTTGATACCTTCACGCTGACCCGGCCGTTCGGCCCGCCGGCGGCAAGCACAGTCTTTGCCGCCATCTGGTCCGCGATGCCGAGCTTGCGGAACATCGCCTCGATATGCGGGCCGGTGACACTGCCGCCCGCCGGCGCAACATAGGCGACGCTCGCGGCTGCGAGCAGCGCGCGCTTGAACGCTTCCGGCGTTGAGACATCCGGATGCGGCGCGCCCTTCTGCACGCAGATGCCGATCCCGGTTTTGGCGAGATCGATCCGGCCCGGCGCGATTTTGCCTTCGCCGATCAGCGTGTCGATCGCCTCACTGCCGGTGACAAAGATATCCGCAGGCTCGCCGGCCGCGAAATGCTTGAGCAGTGCACCGGGCGGCGAATAGAGCGCGTGAATGGTATAGCCGCTCGAGCGCTCGAACGGCGGCAGGATTTCGTCGGTCGCCGATTTGACGGCGGTGGAGATGAAGGCGTTGATCTCGGCGGCCTGTGCGGTTGCCGCCGCCACGAGCAAGATAACGCTACAAGAGCCGCATACTACAGCGAAGCATTTCGTTTCGGATATCGGCACCCACTTTCCCGGATCAGCTTCTTAAAATCCCGCGACGGCTTCAAGTGTTCTTCCGCCCTGCGCGCGCTTGATGGCGTCGAGCTGTTCCGGCGCATGACGAAGCTGCCCGATCTCCTTGGCGAATTCCGGCATGGCGCGAAGCTTCTCGGCCCAGGCATGAACGTGCGGATGCAGCCGTGCGAACGGATAGCCGCCCAGCGACAGCCGGTGCTGATAGATCAGCCAGGCGATATCGAGCACGCTGAGATTATCGCCCAACAGATAGGGCTGCTTCGCCAGACGCTTTTCCAGCGCATCGAACTCGGCGCGGAAACGCAGCGCCGAGACGCGCGCCCGCTCGTCGGTGAAACCTTCCTTCGCGGCGCGTTGCCAGAAATCGAGCTGTACCTGCTTCTCGCGGTCGACCGCCCCTCGCACCGTGCCGGCGCCGTTCGCCTTGTAGCTTTCCAGCGCCGCGGCCGGCTTCGGCGGCCCGGGCGGCGCGAACACGAAACGGAAACTCAAGGTGCGCAGATCGAGATGCAGATCGTCCTCGTGGTGCAACAAGGACGCGACTTCGCTCTCGTGACCGGGCGGGATCAGGCGCGGCTCCGGAAATTTCTTCTCGAGATGCTGGATGATGTCGTTGCTCTCGATATGCACGGCGCCGTCATCGCACCAGGACCGGCACCAGCCCGCGCGGATTGATGCCGAGAAACCACGGCTGCATGTTCTCGTAGTTCGGCAAATCGACCGGATGCGACTGCCACTCGATGCCCTTGAGATTGAGAAAGACGCGAAGCTTTTGCGAGCACGACGAGCCGGCAAAATGCAGCACGTGAATGCCCTTCCAGCCGAGCACCTCGCGGGTCTTGATGTCGCTATCGACGAGCTGAACCATGCAGCGCCGCCCTCCCCTATTTTTCAGACATCATAAGCGCACGCCGTGCTCGCGCAACGCATCGGCGGCGATCCGGTGCGCCTCGTTGGCGGCGGGAATGCCGCAATAGAGCGTCAACAACAGCAGCACTTCCTGGATTTCTTCGGGCTTGCAGCCATTCTTCAGCGCGCCGCGCAGATGCACGCCGAGCTCGTTCTGGTAACCGGCCGCCGCCATCATCGCCACCATGACCAGCGACTTGGTCGCGGGCGGCAAGGCGTCGCGCTGCCAGACGTCGCCATAGGCATAGGCGTTGATGATGTGCTGCAGCGGCTTGCCGAACTCGCCGAACGCGTTCATGCGCTTTTCCACCGCCTCGCGGCCGAACATTGCGGTGCGCAGTTTCAGCCCGCGCTGATACTGGTCGTCGTTCTCGTCCATCGTTCGATCTCCTGTCGGCAAAGGCCGCGCGATTGCCGATCGCGCAAGCTAATGACTAAAATGAACTATGACATATTTCGCCGCGACAGCTTACGGAGCGCGCCCATGATCGACGCCGCCATGGTCGGACTGGGCCGCTGGGGCAAAGGCATCGTCGAAGCGGCGCAAGAACGGGGTCAGAAGAGCAAGCGGCTGCGCTTTGTCCGCGGCATCTGCAAAGAGCCGGAGCAGCTTGCTGATTTCGCCAAAACCCACGGGCTCAAGCTCAGCACCGAGCTTTCCGACGCCATCGCCGATCCGCAGGTGCAGGCCATCTTCCTCGCAACGCCGCATTCGCTGCATGTCGATCAGATCTGCGCCGTGGCCGCAGCCGGCAAGCCGGTGTGGTGCGAGAAGCCGCTGGCGCTGACGCGCGCCGAAGCCGAGCGCGCTATCGCCGCCGTCACCGCGGCCAAAGTGCCGTTCGGGCTCGGCAACAACAAGCGATTCTTTGCCTCGATGCGCGAGCTCAAGCGCATCGTCGCCGACGGCGTGATCGGCGAGGTGCTGCATGTCGAAGGCCATTTCAGCAATGAGCACTCGACCCGCGTCAAAGGCGGCTGGCGCGACGACCCGCGCGAGTTGCCGGGCGGCGGCATGACCGGCGCCGGGCTGCATCTGATCGACGCTTTCGTCAATCTCGCCGGGCCGATCGCATCGGTTGACGCCAAGCTGTTCTCGCGCAAGCCATCGCCCGATCCGCGCGACGTCGCGGCAGCGTTGCTGCAATTCGAAAGCGGCGCTACCGGCCTGCTCGCCACCGTGCGCGCCGCGCCGATGTATTGGCGCATCCATGTGTTTGGCACCAAAGGCTCGGTGGAATCGCGCGACGAAACCACGCTGACGCTGTCGCTGATCGGCGAGAAGCCGGATGTGCGAACCTATCCTCCGGTCGATTCGCTTGCGGTGCTGCTCGAAGCTTTTGCCGAAAGCATCGAAACCGGAAAGCCGTTTCCGGTCACCACCGCCGACATGCTGCATGTCGTCGGCGCGTTCGAGGCGATTATCCGCTCGATCGACGAAGGCAAGCCGGTGAAGGTGGCTGTAATCCGTCACCCTGAGGTGCCCGCGACAGCGGCCCTCGAAGGGTCGACGGCCCGGGCTGTGCATCCTTCGAGGCTCGCTTCGCTCGCACCTCAGGATGACGGAGTAGTTACTGCTGCGCAATGCCCGCGGCTTCGCGCACTTCGTTCCAGCGCTTGTACTCGCTCGCCATGAACGCGCCGAACTCCGCCGCGCTCGAGCCTTTGACCACAACGCCGGCCGTCACCATGCGCTCGCGCACCTTGTCGTCGGCGATCACATCCATCAGCGTCCGGTTCAGCCGCTCGACCACCGGCGCCGGCAATCCGGGCGGACCGAAGATGCCGTACCACGTCGTCACGTCGAAGCCCGGCACCAGGCCGGACTCAACGGCGGCTGGCACGTCCGGCACGGTCGGAAAGCGATCCTTGCCGGTGACGGCGATCGCCCTCAACGTGCCGGCCCGCACCTGGCCGAGAGAGGCGCCGATCGTCTCGAACAGCACGTCGGCATGATGGCCGAGCAACGCATTGATGGCTTCAGGCGTCGTGCCAAACGCGACGTCCAGCATGTCGATGCCGGCGATCTGCTTGAACAGCTCGCCGGCAAATTGCTGGGTCGCGGCAAAGCCGGGGCTGGCGAGGATGTATTTGCCCGGTTCGGCCTTGGCGAGGGCGATCACGTCCTTGACGTTGCTGGCCGGAAAATCCAGCCGCGTCAGCATCAGGAGGCTCGCGGTCGCGACCTGCGCCACCGGCGTCAAGGCCAGTGTGTCGTAGGGCACATGCTTTCGCGTCACCGCGGCGATGATCTGCCCCGCCGTCATCATGCCGAGCGTGTAACCGTCGGGTTTGCCTTGGCGACGACCTCGTTGCCGATGATGCCGCCGGCGCCCGGCTTGTTATCGACGACCACCGGCTTGCCGAGGCGCCTTTCCATGGCTTCGGCGAGGATGCGGGTGATGAGATCGGCGCCGCCGCCCGGACCGAACGGCACGATGATGTGGATCGCCTGCTGCGGATAATCTTGCGCCCGCGCCGGCGCAACGACCACAAGCAGTGCCAGCGCGGCGAGCGCCGGCAAGAATTGTTTGGTGCATCTCCATATCATTGCGCGGCTATTCCGGCGGGATCCCGGCCGCCTTGACGATCCCGGCATTGAGCTTGATTTCCTTGCGCACGAATGCATCAAAATCGCTCATCGACATCGGCATCGGATCACCAGCGAGAGCGATGATTTCCTTTTTCACTTCCGGCACGGCGAGTGCCTTGATGATCTCCTCGTGCAGGCGGGCCGAAATCGCCGGCGGCGTCTTGGCCGGCGCAAATGCGCCGATCCAGAAATTGTAAGTCGCATCCGGATAGCCGGCTTCGGCGATGGTCGGCACGTCGGGCATCGCTTGTGAGCGCTGAGCGGTCGAGACCGCGAGCGCATTGACCTTGCCGGCCTTGGCAAGCTCGATCATCGCCGTTGCCGGCGCGGGAAACAGATCGAGACGATCGGAGATCATCTTCGGTTAGCGCATCGGCCGTGCCGCGAAACGGCACATGGGTCATGGTGATCTTGGCCGCAAGACCGATATTGACCATGAACAATTGACCGGCGGTACCGATACCGTTGGAGCCATAATTGAGGGCGCCGGGATGGGCGCGGCCATAGGCGACAAAGTCAGCCATGGTCTTGTATTTGACTGACGAAGTAGCGACGAACGGTTGCGAGGCCAGCGGAGTCAGCGCGGTGAAGTCATCGGCGACGTTATACGAGAGATGCGCGTAGACCGACGCGACGACGACATGCGACGTCGAGTTGACCAGCAAGGTGTAGCCGTCCGGATCGGCATGCGCGACGAAGGCCGAGCCGATGGTGGTGCCGCCACCGCCGCGGTTCTCGACCACCACAGCTTGTCCGATCTGCTGCGACACCTGGTTGAACACCACACGGGCAACGATATCGGTGGCGCTGCCGGGCGTGAACGGGACGATGACCTTGATCGGCTCTTTGGTCGGCCATTCCTGCGCCGAAGCAGAACCATTAACCGCGAGCAGGCACAATGCCGCGACGAGCAGCAATAACTTTCTCATTGGCATTCCCTCTCCCGCCGCCAGCCTGACCACGGACACTGCGGGTGTCAACGCGACGCGTTGCTGCGCGGCGCGACGGGATCACGGAGGAAACGGGCCGAGATCTGCAATTGCCCAGCGCGGCAATCTACTGCCGCGCGGCTGGATTCATTACTGGACTTGCCGGCGTAAATGCCGCCGATCCGTTGCGCCCGCTATAGGTCATCAGCCCATCTTTGGTTGAAACAATATCGCCGGGCCGCAATGTCGGATCGTCTTTCGGATCGAGCGTGGTGAGGCCGAACGGATCTTTGCCGTTGCAGGTGCAGTTGGCGACAATCTGCTTGCGATAAAGATAAGCGGTGTTGAGTTGAGTGTAATGCGCGCCGTCGGCGGCCACCGCGGTGTCGATCTCCGAGCCGAGATAGACCTTGGTGGCGCTGGCCGGACAGATCGCCTTGCAGGTATCGGCGGGTGTCGCATTCGCCATGCGCTCCATCGGGAAATGCTGGCCGTCGCAAAGCCGCACGCAAAACGCAACACCGTGCCCGGTCGAGCCACCCTCAATGTTAACGTGTTCCTGTCCGAGCGGAGCGGGCGCGATCCGCCCGATCGGCGGCGCGGGCGGCGGCGGATAATTGGGCGGCGGCGGTGGCGGGCGCTGCGGGCCGCCGAACAGAAAATCAAAAATGCCCTGCGCTTGCGCTGTCTGCAACGGCATCACGCAAACAGACAGGAAAACCAGCACGGCCAACAAGGCCGCAAACGGCTCAGGTCTTTTGATATGACGCCCCTGCAGCACGGCACCACCACGGTACGACGTTGAAGTGTCCCGTAAGGCTCCAGTCGTGGTCAGTATCGGCGCTTTGCCGCCCTCTTCGCAAGATGGGCATTACGGCCGGCATGGTGCGGCGCGCGGAAAACGCAGAGCCCCATGACACTATCTATGACTATGCCTTGCGCACGTTGCGGGTCAGCGCCCAGATCACGAGCGACAGACAACCCATCGCGGCGACAGTGCCGGCCACCGGCCAGGCCGACGAGCCGAGATAAAGTCCGATCGCCGCCGCAGCGATTGCCGCACTGGTCTGCTGCGCGAAGCCCAGCAGCGACGACGCGGTGCCGGCGCGATCAGGAAACGGCGTCAGCGCCGCAGCCTGGGTCTGCGGCAATGTCAGCCCCATACCGGCAAGGTAAATCATCATCGGCCCGACAAACCACGCGACATTGCTGAGATCGAGAGCAACGCCCGCCGCCATCGCCAAGCCGCCGAATGTCATGATAACGCAGCCGATGCCGATGGTGCGGTCGAGACCGAACCGCATCACCACTTTCGACGCGGCGTAAGCGCCGATCATGTAGCCGCCGGCGCCCGAGGCGAAGATGATGCCGAAGGTGAGCGGCGTGAGGCCATAGCGTGCGCTCTGCATCACGATTGGCGCGCCGGAAATCCAGGCGAACAAACCGACGAAGGTCACGCTGAGAATGCGCGACCAACGCCAGAAAGCCGCGATGCATCAGCACCGAGCGATAGAGCGCAACCATCTCGCGAAGAGAGAACGGCCTCAGTGTTGCGCTGCTGCGGAGCCAACGTTTCGGGCAGAAAGCGCGCCGCCATCGCCGCCGCGAACAGCGCAAACACCATCAACAAAACAAAAATCGCGCGCCAGCTATAAGCCATTTCCAGCGCGCCGCCGATCATCGGCGCGACGATCGGCGCGAACGCCGTGATCGATCCCATCAACGACAGCTCGCGCCCGGCGCGAACGCCGGAATAAAGGTCGCGCACCGCGGCGCGCGCCAGCACGATGCACCCGGCGCCGCCAAGCGCCTGAACGAAGCGCGCCACGATGAGCGCCCCAATCGATGGCGTCAGCGCGCAAAACATGGCAGCAACACAGTTCAACGCCAGCGCCGCGAGGATCACCGGCCGGCGGCCGTAGCGATCCGAGATCGGCCCGTAGAACATCTGTCCGACGGCAAAGCCGATCAGATAACTGGATATCGGTGAACTGCACCTGCGCAATCGGCGCATGCAGCGCTTCGCTGATCGCCGGCAACGCGGGCAGATAGGTGTCCATCGACAGCGGCCCGAGCGCGGTCAGAAGCGACAGCAACAATGTCAGCGCGAAGGTGCCGGGACGGAGCATTGGCATTATCCTAACAACCGTCATTGCCGAGCGAAGCGAGCAATCCACGTCTTTGAGCCATTGCAAGCCATGCATAAGACTGGATGCCCGGCACATAGGCGAGCGAAGCGACGCCGTTCTTTGAACGGCTATGGCCGGGCATGACAAAGCCCTTGCGCCTCGCAATTCGACGTGATCTCATCGTTCCCGCAGCGGCGTCACTTTCAATTCCGCCGCGAGCTTGTCGAGCTGCGCCATCAGCGCCGGCGCGATCGGCACGCCATCGCGCAGGCGCTCGGCGCGGCACTCGCGCGCGGCGGTCGCCGGGCAGACGGATTTCATCGACGCCGGGCAAGCGCTTCGATTGCTTGAACTCGCGCACATGCCGATCCACTTCGGCATTGAACGTCTCGAGCGGAATAAAGCGCGTGATGTCGGCAGCAATAATGAAATGCCCGGTATTGGTTTCGCTCGAATCGTCGGCGTTGAAATCGACCACGTCGCGGCCGAACGCGGCGCCGTTGAGCACGCCGCCGAGAAGCCCGAGCATCAGCGCGAGGCCGGAGCCTTTGTATTCGCCCATCGGCAGCAGAACGCCTTCATGCGACCGCTTCGGATCGGTGATGGCTTCGCCGGTCTCGCGGATTGACGAACCAGCCTTGCGGCATGGCGAGATCGCGCAGCGCATATTTCTTGACCGTGCCGTAAGCGACGATCGAGGTCGCCATGTCGAGCACGATCGGCCCCGATCCCGACGGCACGCCGATCGCGAGCGGATTGGTGCCGAGCAGCAATTCCGTGCCGCCCCAGGTCGCCATGTGATTGGCATTGGCGACCGCGGCATAGATGCCGACCATGCCGTGCGCCGCCGGCATTTCCGCGTAGAGGCCGGCCGGCCCGGCATGATTGGATCGCCGCACGCCGACCCAGGCGACGCCGGTGTCGCGCGCGAGCGCGATCGCTTCGTTGGCGGCGCGCGTCATCACCAGATGCCCCATGCCGTTGTCGCCATCGACCAAAGCGGTCGCCGGCGCGGTCCGCGTCACGGTGATGTTCGGCTGCGCGTTGAAGCCGCGCGCTTTCAGCCGGCGCACATATTGCGCCAGCCGGAAAATGCCGTGGCCGTCGGCGCCGGTGAGATCGGCTTCGGTCATCAGCGCGGCGCAATGCGCGGCATCTTCGCCGGGCAATCCGGCGGCCACGAAGCAATCCGCGATCATCGAGCGGATCGCGCGTGCCGGAATTTTCGCGAAGTTCTCGTCAGCCATGTGCGATCAAATCGCCTCTAAGATGTCGCTAAGCAATCTTGCGCTTCTTCGCCAAAATCTTTGCCGCTTCGTCGCCAAGGATGATGGCGCGATCCGCTTCGGAAATATCCAGCGAGCGCACGAAGCGCACGCAATCCATCATGCCCATGTCGTAGGGGTAATCGCTGCCGAGCAACACCCGATTTGCGCCGACCTGAGAGATCAGCCATTCGGCGGTGCTTTGGCGTGCAGGATGGTGTCGTAAATGAAGCGATCGAGATACGGCGCCGGCGAATGTTTGACATTCACTTTCGGCTCCGGCCGCACCTGCCAGCCATGCACCCAGCGCGCGCCCTGATAGGGAATGAAGCCGCCGCCGTGGGACATGATGAAATTGAGCTTCGGATGCCGCTCCAGCACGCCGCCGAAGATCAGGCAGGCGCCGGCGATGGTGGTGTCGAGCGGATTGCCGATCAGATTGCCGAGATAATAGGAGCGCAGCCGGTCGGCGCCGGCGACATTGCCGGGATGGATCATCATGAAGGCGTCGAGCTCTTCGGCCGCCGCCCAGATCGGCTCGAAGCTCGGATCGTCGAGATTCTTGCCGCGGCAATTCGAGCCGATCATCGCGCCGTGCAGCCCGAGCTTGGTCATGGCGCGGCGCAATTCGTCGGCGGCTTTTTCCGGCGCCTGCATCGGCAGCGTGGCGATGCCGTCGAAGCGATCCGGCATTTCCTTCACCAGCCGCGCGATCTCGTCGTTCTGGATTTGCGAACCGGCGATGCCGACCGCCTCCTCGCGGTCGTAAAGCCAGGTCTGCGGCGCGACCGACAGCAGGTGCATGTCGACCAGCGTCGCATCCATGTCTTTCAGCCGCCGCTCGATATCGTGGCCGCCGCGCGGGAACGGCCGATACGGCCACGCCGGCGACTTCGCAGACCGCGTTGTCGGCGTCGAACGGCGTCATCTTCAGACCGAGGCTCGGAATTTCCTTCTGCATGAGCTTGATCGTGGCGTCGGCCAGCACATGCGTATGGATGTCGATGGTTTTAGTCATTGTTGCTCCCCCATACGCGCCCGTAGCCGCGTCTCTTGCCCTTTATTCGTTTGTCCGCCCGCTCCAGCTCGCGCTTTCGACGAGATTGCTCTTGTCGAGACGGGCGACGATATCGTCAAGCTCCTGCGGATCGGCGGTAGTCCCAAGCAATGTCGCGACCAGTTCGGCGCCGCCCCCTTCCCGCTCGATAACTTCGATGTCGCGCAGCGGATAGCTTGCCGTTTCAAGTTGTTACCGACCGGATCAACGCACGGCAATTCCCGTTTGTCGCTCCACCACCCGAACATGCGTTGCCAAATCGTCGTGGCTCACCCCACAATGGGCGACCAGCGGACGATGGGGCGTTGATCCGATGCGGTGCTCTTTGCTTTCTTTTCTGGCAGCACTCGCGCTCGCGCCGCCGGCACGAGCGGCCGACGCGATCAAATTCTGCGCAATCGGGCACATGACGTTCGGCAGCTTCGCCGACCACATCGCCTTCATCAAAAAGGCCAAGCGCTACGACAAGAAAGAGATCGACGATCTCATCAAGCAGCAGAAGGCGGGCGGCCCAGACTTCTTCTCGACCCAGGTCGTCATCAAGTCGGAGCAGTCCGGCTCCGGCGACTTCGACCTGCACATGTTCCAGGGCCATTCCGACCCGGGCACGAACTACAAAGGCCGATCAGGACTGGGCGTGCGGCCACGACGACTACCCGGTGGCCTATTTCATCGGCTTCAAGGTCGAGACGATCGCCGACCATGCGATCACAGTGTCGCGGTCGAAGGGGCTGGTGAACGTGATTTCGATCAAATCGATCGATCCCGAGCTCAAAGCCCACACCCGCGTCGTCGAGACCGGCAGCAACAAGGTGCTGTGCAAGGACATCGATCCAATTCCAATCCGGGCTGCATCCCGCAGATCTTCTACGGATCGTATTAAGCAGCGGCTCCTGCTGGCCGGTCGCAGCCGACCCCGCCGTCAGCGCTCGGTATCGATAGGCTATGCGCGACCGCTGCCGGTCCCCTTTAGCTATCGGCTTTTTTCGCTATAAAGAGGCCGCCGGATATCACGGCCTCCTCCCAACACAGCATTCCGGGAACAGAGCATGGACGCCAAAGCCCAACACCAAGAAGAAAAACACGTGCGCGTTGAGGACAACGTGCTGGTACGCGGGCTTGGCCGCTACGCCGCCGACGCGCCGCTGCCGAACCAGGCTTATGCGTTCTTTGTCCGCTCGCCCCATGCCTTCGCCAAGATCCTGAGCATCGACGTCGAGCCGCGCTGAAGGCGCCGGGCGTGATCGGCGTGCTCACCGCGAAGGACATGGAAGGCGTCGGCAATCTCGGCCGCCATCCGCCGGTGCCGGGACGCGGCGGCAAGAACCTGGTCCTGCCGCACCGGCCGGCGCTGGCCGGCGAGCGCGTCATGCATATCGGCGAGCCGGTGGCGATGGTGGTCGCGGAGACGTTCGCCGCGGCGCAGGACGCCGGCGAATTCGTCACCGTCGAATACGAAGAGCTGACGCCGGTCACCGACGCGCGCGAGGCGCTGCGCGAAGGCGCGCCGCAAATCTGGCCGCAGGCGCCGGGCAATCTCGCGGTCGACTGGCCGGGGCCGAATCCCGATCCGGACGGGAACGCCAAAAAGATCGACGAGATTTTCGCGTCCGCCAAACACGTCGCGCGCATCACTTCATTCAACCAGCGCATGGTCGGCAACTGCATGGAGCCGCGCGGCGCCACCGCGAGCTACGATCCGGCGACCGATTGCTACTCTGATGCGCGCCTGCTCGCAGGGCGCCGGCGCCATGCGCGAAGGCGATCATGGCGATCATGAACCTGCCGAAGGAGCGTATCCGCGTCATCACCGAAGACGTCGGCGGCGCATTCGGCATCAAGACCGGGCCTTATCCGGAAAACATCGCGCTTCTTGTCGGCGCCAAAAAATTCGGCCGGCCGATCCACTGGATGTCGACGCGCTCGGAAGTTTTCCTCACCGACAACCAGGCGCGCGACATCTATTCGGAAACCGAGCTCGCGCTCGACGAGAAGGGAAAATTCCTGGCGCTGCGCATTCGCAATGTCGGCAACCTCGGCGCCTATGTCGGCCCGGTCGGCGCCAATATCCCGACCGCGAATTTCGCCCGCTGCCTGCCCGGCATGTACGACATCAAGTACATGGACGTTTCGGCGAAATGCGCGTTCACCAACACGATCCCGACCGCGCCGTATCGCGGCGCGGGGCGGCCGGAAGCGAGCTATGTGCTCGAACGCGTGGTCGACGAAGCGGCGCGCATTACCGGCATCGACCCGGTGAAGCTGCGCAAGCGCAACCTGATCAAGAAATCGCAGATGCCGTACAAGACCGCGGTCGGCACCACCTACGACTCCGGCGACTTCGAACCGATCCTCGACCAGGCGCTGGAGCTTGCCGACTACGAAGGCTTCAAGAAGCGCAAGCGCGAGTCGCAAAAGCACGGCAAGTATCGCGGCTTCGGCATCTGCTGCCTGCTGGAACATTCCGGCGGCGCGCCGACCGAAAGCGCCAAGCTGAGCTTTCCCGGCAACGACACGCTGCTGCTGACGCTTAATGTGCAGAACACCGGGCAAGGCCACGCCACGGTATTCCCGCGGGTGATCGCGCAGACGCTCGGCATCCCGGCGAGCAAGATTCGCGCACCGCAACGGCGATTCATCGAACGAACTGCCGGGCTATGCCTCGGTCGGCTCCCGCTCGGCGATGACCGTCGGGCATTCCATCGTCAAGGCGATGGATACGATCCTGGAAAAGGGCAAGCCGATTGCCGCGACGATGCTGGAAACCGGCGAAGCCGATATCGTTTATCGCAACGGCAATTTCGAAGTGGTCGGCACCGACCGCCGTGTCACGCTGTTCGAGGTCGCAACACGCGCGGCCGAGATGAAGAAGCGCGGCGAGATCGCCGAAGATCTCGATACCAAGACGACGACGGACACGCCGCTCGCTTATCCGAATGGCGTGCACACCGCCGAGGTCGAGATCGATCCCGATACCGGCCGCATGAACATCGTGCACCTATACCGCGGTGGACGATTGCGGCCGCGCGCTCGACCACATGATCGTGCAAGGCCAGCTCCACGGCTCGGTCGCCGCGGGCCTTGGTCAGGTGCTGATGGAGAACGTGGTCTATGACGAAGGCAACGGCCAGCTCGTCACCGGCTCGTTCATGGACTACGCCATGCCGCGCGCCGATGACATTCCGCCGATGCGCGATGCGCTCTATGACGTGCCGGCGACCACCAATCCGCTCGGCGTCAAAGGCGTCGGCGAAGCCGGCACCACGGCGGCGATCTCCGCGGTGATGAATGCGATCGCGGACGCCATCCCGAATGGTGCCGCGGATCACATGGAAATGCCGGCGACGGCGCAGCGGGTGTGGGAAGCCTGCCAGAAGGCGAAGGCCTAGCGGAGGCCTTGCCGTCTCGCAGACTGATGCCGATAATGCCTGCAACGTAAGCGCGAGTCTGACAATCGCGCCCCGGACGGCAACGCTTTTGGAGACGACAATGGCAATCCGCAAAATCCTGCTGCTGACCTCGGCCGCCGCTGTCGGCGGCCTCATGCTTTCCGCTGCCGCGCAAGCCCAAAGCACTACCGCGCTCACCGGCAAGGTGACGTCCGCGCAAGAACCGGTGATGGAAGGCGTGCTGGTCAGCGCTAAACGCGACGGCAGCAATATCACCACCACCGTCGTGACCGACGACAAAGGCATTTACAGCTTCCCCGCCGACCGGCTCGCGCCGGGGCATTACACGCTGGCAATCCGCGCCGTCGGCTACCAGCTTGACGGCGCGAAAACGGCCGACATCACAGCCGGCGCTCCGGCCACGGCCGACCTCACGCTCGGCAAGTCGACCGCGCTCGCCAATCAGCTCTCCAATGGCGAATGGCTCAACAGCCTGCCCGGCGACGAGAAGCTCAGAGCCACGCTGACCAACTGCGTCGGCTGCCACACCTTGCAGCGTATCGTGCAATCGACCCACAACGCCGACGAGTTCATGCAGGTGTTCGAGCGCATGGGCAGCTATGCGCCGAGCTCGACTCCGACCTTTCCGCAGCCGCTGCACGAGGGCGGCAACAATTCGAACCGCTCGCCGATGCCGAAGCCCATGCAGCAGACGATGGCGAACTATCTCGCCGGCGTGAATTTAAGCGCCGCCGATACGCTCGAATTCCCGCCCAAGCCGTTCCCGCGGCTGACCGGGCGCTCCACCCACGTCATCATCACCGAGTACGACCTGCCGCGCAAAGGCGCACAACCGCACGACGTCGTCATGGATAAGGACGGCATGATCTGGTACTCGGACTTCAGCCACCAGTTCATCGGCGAGATGGACCCGGCAACCGGGAAAGTCACCGACATCGAGATCCCGACCTTGCGGCCGGAGGAGCCGAAGGGCGGGCTCGCGCTTGAGTTCGATCCCAAGGGCGCGCTGTGGATGTCAGGCATGTATCAGGCCGGCATCTACAAGATCGACACCAAGACCAAGCAGGTCACCGCGTACCCCTACCCCAAGGAATGGCTCAATCCGACCACGCAGTCCTCGATGCTGTCGGCGCAGCATGACGATGTCGACGGCAAGGTGTGGACCAACAACCAGGACAGCCACCTGGTCTACCGGTTCGACATCAATACCGGCCAATACGAAGACCTTGGCCAGGCTGTCGACAAAAGCGGCACGCACATCGCTGGCTATGGCATGCCGACCGATGCGCAGAACGGCTCCTACCAGCTGAACTTCGGCGGCGCCTCGATCGGCCGGATCGACGGCAAGACCAAGGAAGTGACGATCTGGAAAACGCCGCTGCCGTCCTCCCGGCCGCGCCGCGGCCGGGTCGACGAGAATAACATCCTGTGGTTCGCCGAATACGGCGCCAACGGCATCGGCCGCTTCGATCCGAAGACCAGCGAGATCAAGGAATGGCAGCTGCCGACGCCGTGGATGGCCCCCTACGACGTGGTCAAGGCCAAAGACGGCGAGATCTGGACTGGATCGATGCTGGATGACCGGGTCGCGCGGCTCGATCCCAAGACCGACGATATCGTCGAATATCAATTGCCGCGGACGACCAATATCCGCCGCGTCTTCGTTGACGACCGCGGCCCGCGCACCGTGCTGTGGGTTGGCAGCAACCACGGCGCCTCGATCGTCAAGGTCGAGCCGCTCGACTGACCTTCGTGTCATCACTACCCCGCCGCTCATTCCTGCAGCTCGCCGCGGGCGCGGCTGCCGCCGGCATCTGCGCCGGCTGCGGCATGCGGCGCGCGTTTGCGCAGGCCAATCCGGGCGGGGCGCAGCGCCGGGTCGAAGTCGACGGCAAGCGGGTGCGCGTCGTCGACGTGCACTGCCATTGCGTCATTCCGGAAGCGCTCGCTGTCGTCGAAGGCACGCCGCTCGAGAAGCGCTTCCGCGCCGGCTTGGATAGCAGGCTCAACAATCCGCCGATGGAAGATCGCATCGCCACGATGGACGCGGCGGGCATCGACGTCGAGGCGATGAGCATCAACGAATTCTGGTACGGCGCGGACCGTGACCTCGCGCGCCGGCTGATTGACGTGCAGAACGAAAATCTCGCCAAGACCTGCAAGGCTTCGAATGGCCGGCTGGCCGGCTTTGCCAGCGTTGCGCTGCAATTCCCGGAGCTTGCGGCCGAGCAACTCGAAGTCGGCATGAAGCAGCTTGGCCTGGTCGGTGGCGCGATCGGTCCGACGGTTGAGGGCGAGGAACTATCGTCACCCCGCTTCGACCCGTTCTGGGCGAAGTGCGAAGAGCTCGATGCACTGCTGTTCATGCATCCGCAGGACAGCGCAGTCGCAACCGGCGTTGAGAAGCGTTTGCGCGGCAAAGGCTATCTCGACAACACCATCGGCAATCCCCTGGAAACAACGATTGCGCTGTCGCATCTGATTTTCGAGGGCACGTTCGACCGCTTCCCCAAATTGCGGCTCTGCGCGGCGCATGGCGGCGGCTATCTGGCGTCCTATGCGGACCGCTCTGACGCGGTGTGCGAGACTTTCCCGTTCCGGTGCAAGGATGTGACGCTGAAGAAGAGGCCGACCGAATACCTCAAGCAAATCTATGTGGACTCGCTGGTATTCACGCCTGAGGCGCTACGCCACTTGGCCGCCGTGGTTGGCCCCGATCACGTCATGGTCGGCACCGACTACGGATTCAACTGGTCCAAGGATCCAGTCAGTTTGGTGATGTCGACCCCCGATCTCAGCCCGGCCGACAAGGTGGCGATCCTCGGCGGCACCGCCGCAAAACTGCTACGCTTGCCGGCATAGCCGGAACGAACCCGTCGATGGCCGAAGCGCATCCGCACCGTCACGAACCGCTGCAAAAGACGATGCCGATGCTGCTGAGCTTCGTCGCCGGCTATGTCGACAGCTACACTTATCTCGCACTGTTCGGCCTGTTCGCGGCGCAGGTCACAGGCAGCTTTGTCATCGCCGGCGCCGAGTTGGTCCGGCACGACTCCGGCGTGGTCGGCAAGCTCCTTGCCATTGTCGTGTTCATCGTCGCGGCAGCGATTACCGCAGCGCTGATCGGACTATCGCGCGAAGCGCGGCCATGCGCCGATGCCGTGGATGCTGGCGCTCGAAGCGGGCCTGCTTGCGGCGTTTGTCGCGATCATTTTGTTCGGCCCGGATGTGAAAGGCGCGGCCGACTGGCACGGCATCGTGGCCGGTCTATTTGCCGCGAGCGCGATGGGCACGCAAAGCGTGCTGGTGCGGCTCTTGATGAAAGGCATTCCGCAGACCAACGTCATGACCGGCAACATGACGCAGCTTGGCATTGCGCTGACCGACATCATTATTGCGCGACGCCGGTTCGCCAGCAGCAGCCACGATGCTGCGGCCGCCCGGCATTATCACGCAGTCCGCGATCAATTGCTGGTGGTGCTGTCGGTCGCGGTCGGATTCCTGGTCGGCGCCGCGGCCGGCGCGATCGCCTTTGTGACGATCGGCATCAGTGGCGCGCTGCTCGCGGTCGCGATTGTCGTCGCGCTGGCGCTGTCGGCGCTTGTCCGCGAGGACGAGGCGTAGCGCGCAGCCCATTCGGCCGCAGCGGCGCACGGCTGTGCTCGTTGTTGAGATGCACCAGATGCTTGAGCATCTGCATGAAGGCGGCACGCTCGTTCGGTTTAAGCGGCGCCAGGATCAGGCGTTGCGTGGCGGCAACCGCGGAGTCGATATCCTTGATCATGCGGTTGCCGGCCGCGGTGATGTGCAAGGTTTTGGTGCGGCGGTCGGCTGAGCCATTGGCCCGGCTGATAAGGCGGCGCTTTTCCAGGCGGCCGACCACGTCGCCTATGGTCGAACGGTCGAGCGCGATGGTGTTGCACAGCGCGGTTTGGTCGAGACCCGGATTGTTTTTGATGGCGAACAGCGCCGCGTATTGGACCGGCGTGAAGTCGAATGCCTTGGCCTGTTCCAGGAACAGTGCCGACGCGATCTGCTGCAACCGGCGGATCAAATGGCCCGGCATGTCGAGGAGGCGGCTGTCGTCGTCAGACATCGCTAGATGACATGGCTGATCCGAGATCCGTCTCTTGGGCCGGATTCCCGCGTTGACGCGAGCCGGAAATAATCGGTACACTGAACGATATCGTCAGTATGCTGACGAATTGCGTCATGAAGCACAGCGAAAGCGCCCGAGGAAACGGAGATTGGAAAATGTCCCAGCGTCCCGAGGATATCCTTGCCGGCAAGAACCGGCCCTTCACCGGCGCGGAATATCTGGAATCGCTGCGCGACGGCCGCGAGGTTTACATCTACGGCGAGCGGGTGAAGGACGTCACCACGCATCCGGCGTTCCGCAATTCCGCGGCCTCGATGGCGCTGCTTTACGATGCGCTGCATGACGAGAAGCACAAGGCGGTGCTCACCGCGCCGACCGACACCGGCTCCAGCGGCTACACCCACAAATATTTCAAAGTGGCGCGATCAAAAGAGGATGTGATCGGGCAACGCGACGCCATCGCCGACTGGGCGCGCATCACCTACGGCTGGTCCGGCCGCAGCCCCGACTACAAGGCGGCCTTCCTCAATACACTCGGCGCCAATGCGGATTTCTACGGCAAGTTCGCCGACAACGCCCGCGCCTGGCACAAGCGCTCACAGGAAGCAGTGCTCTATCTCAATCACGCGCTGGTCAATCCGCCGATCGACCGCAACAAGCCGGCCGAAGAGGTCAAGGATGTCTACATCACCATCCAGAAAGAGACCGATGCCGGCATCTATGTTTCGGGCGCCAAGGTGGTCGCGACTAATTCGGCGCTGACCCATTACAATTTCCTTGGCCAGAACATGGGCCAGGAGATCAACGATCCGGCGATGGTGGTGATGTTCATCGCGCCGATGGACACGCCCGGCATCAAGCTGATCTGCCGGCAATCTTATGAATTCTCCGCAGCCGCCACCGGCTCGCCGTGGGATTATCCGCTGACCTCGCGGTTCGACGAGAACGACGCGATCTTCGTGTTCGATAATGCGTTCATCCCGTGGGAGAACGTCTTCATCCATCGCGATATCGAACGGCTGAAGAACTTCTATCCGCGCTCCGGCTTCTTCAACGGCTTCACCATGCAGGGCTGCACGCGGCTCGCGGTGAAGCTCGATTTCATTGCCGGGCTTTTATTCAAGGCGGCGCGTGTCACCGGCGTCGAAAGCTTCCGCGGCGTACAGGCGCAGATCGGCGAAGTGATCGGCTGGCGCAACCTGTTCTGGTCGCTGACCGACGCCATGGCGATGAATCCGGAGCCGTGGGTCAACGGCGCCGTGCTGCCGAACGGACAGGTGTCGAGCACCTATCGCCTGTTCATGACGGAAGCCTACCCGCAGATCCGCAACATCGTCGAGAAGGTAGTGGCGTCAGGCCTGATCTACCTGCCCTCCCACGCGCTCGATTTCAAAAATCCCGAGATCGACAAATATCTCGCCAAATATGTGCGCGGCTCGAACGGCATCGATTACAAGGAGCGCATCAAGATCATGAAGCTTTTGTGGGACGCGATCGGCACCGAGTTCGGCGCCCGCCACGAGCTTTATGAGATGAACTATTCCGGCAGCCACGAGCTGGTGCGCATCTTTCCGCTGCAACAGGCGCAGTTCAACGGCCAGCTCAAGCAGATGGAAGCCCTCGTCGACAAATGCATGGCCGATTACGACGAGAACGGCTGGATACACCCGGCCTACAAAAGCGGCGAGGACATCCGGGTGGCGGGGAAATTCTCCTGATAGCGATCGCTATTTAGGCTTGAACCCGTTGCCTTCCAGCCACGCGATCATGCGATACATGATCTGCTTTGTTGTTCTTCTCCAGCGCCCTGGTGTGGCCGTTGCCGAAAATGCCGGCCTCCGGATTTCCTGAACCGCCCGGCCGAGACGTCGGATACACCACATTTCAAAACACATAAATTTTGCGGAAAAACGTGGTTTGACGCGAAACGATTGTGAGCGGCTGCGAAACCGTGCAAACTGTGGCGGATGAGGTTAGCCGCCGGAAAGCGACAGGTTGAATTTGATTAAACCTTCGGCTTGGCAGTGGGCGTGACCGATCAGTCGAACACAGATCGCCGAACCCGTTTTGTGGAGCGCGTTCGTCCTTACTCGTGGACGGCGCTCTTCGTCGTCATTGTTTGTCTCGCGGTGGCGTGGCTGCTCCGTGTCGTCATTTCCGATTTAGGCCTCAATGCGCTGTTCCCGACATTTTATCCTGCCGTACTGCTGACGGCACTGGTTGCCGGCACGCCGGCGGGAATCGTGACCATTATCGGCGCGATCCTGATCGCCTGGTGGGCATTCATCCCGCCACTTTATGAGTTCGGTCCGCTGACCGGCGATCAAATCGCCAATCTGGTGCTGTTCGCCGCGTCGAGCGGCTGCCTTGTTTTCATGTCGCATCTTTATCGCGATGCGCTGATCGTGCTACGGCGACGCGACCGCGAGCGCGAATTGCTGATTCAGGAAATGCAGCATCGTGGACGGAATACCTACGCCGTCGTGGAGTCGATCGTACGCACGACGCTGGTGAATGACCGCGCCAGCGCCGACGCCATCGCCGGGCGGGTCCGCGCCGTCAGTTCGGCGAACGATCTGGTGAACCAGTCCGACGAAAAGATGGTGCCTTTGCCGGCATTGTTGTCGCTTGAATTCGCGCCGAACCCGGAAACGCGATTGCTGGCATCCGGCCCCGCTGTCGAGGTTTCGTCCGACGCCGCGCGAAAGCTCGGGCTGGTTTTTCATGAACTGGTAACGAACGCCATGAAGCATGGCGCGCTCGCCAACCCGGACGGCCGCGTCGTAGTGGATTGGCAGGCTGAAGACCGCATGGTGCACCTGACCTGGCGCGAGCAGAACGGCCCCCCGGTTTCACCGCCGCAGCGGCAGGGTTTCGGCACCATGATCGTGACCGAGAGCCTGAAATCGCTTTCCGGCGGACACGACCTTCGCCTTCGATCCGGACGGACTGCGCTGCGAGATGTCGTTTAACTGCCAATAACCGCGGCAATGGGACTGCGGAACTTTTTTCGCTGCCGGGCGTTCCCTCCAATCGTCTCAACGCTGGAGTTGGCTATGAATGCCTACCGTACCCGTGAGACTTTCCCGAAAGACACGTCCGAACAACTGTCGCGCGCGCTTGGAGACGCCGTGCTCAAGCTGTGGGGCGAGTTGCCGGCCGGGTTGCAAAACCGGCTGTTCCGCGAAGCGACCACTGCGCAGGACGTGAAGCTGCGGCCTCAGCTCGCGATCTTGCTGCACGACAAGCATCCGCGCACTACGGCCGCGAGGCGTGTGCAGGCGATCATCGAGCCGGATAGTTTGGGCGGGTAAGCTCAAGCGTCATTGCCGCGCTTGCCGACTCGTCGGCAATCCCGATTCAATCGGCAAGGCTCCACGTGCATAATGCGAATCGAGACGCCGCGGATGTCGCGCGTCCGTTTGGCAGACGGCGCGCGAAGCGCCGGCATCTGGTCCTGTGCAATCGCAGGCTTAAACGCATTGCCGTCACAGCGAATCTTTGTGCTCAAAACGCACAGAAATTGCTGCCGATGTCGCGGATCGCAGACCTCGAAAAGCCCTGCGCAAATGGGCATAAGTTGCATCAGGAAATAATTCCGTGACATCGCGTTCCGGATTTGAAAAAAGGCCCCCAATCTCGCTCCCGTACAAGGACGTCATGCGGTCACTCCGCATGGCGGAGCGAGAGTCGGTTCCCGCGGGCGGCGGCTCGTCACCTCCGCACTCGGGCGGCCTGGGTATAGCCCGCCGGCACTATGACCGGTCTGCGGGCTGCATCGCTGCACGTGCACGACGGCCGGGCGGGGTAACCCGCTCCTCCTTTAGTCCCGTCTCCAGGAAGCGCGTGGCCCAGGTTGAGCCTTGGGTGTCGCTCCCATGCAGCAAGTGCCGTGGTGGGACGCCGAGAGGCGAGCGCGCAGCGCTCTGCGCGCGCCGCACCCCGCTGGGTGCGGACGGTTGGCTACGCGTCTCTCGGCGTTCCGCTTCCTTGCTTTCTTCCTTCGTTACTTAGAATGCTTGAAGCACGGATCGTGAGGATACCGGCATCCACCGCCGGTGTTCTCTGACGAAGATCGGTGCGGAGAGCGAAAACTTCGTCGTTTTATTTGATGCACGTGACGAATCGAACCTTCGGGTGCGGAATGCATCGCGAGAACGAGAAGATTCTGACGTCATTGCGAGGCCCAGCAGAGGACGTAGCAAGTCCACAGGGCGGCTCTGCACTTGTGGCGCCCCCTCACCCGACCCTTCGCTGCAGCTGGGCGAGGGAGTGCGAAGCGGGGCGGGATGAAGACATGCTAATGCAAAACGTCGAAGCCGACGGTGACCTGGACGCTCAACGTATCTTCGCCGCTGAGAATTTGTGTCGGCACCGCCGATGCAGCAGCGCGCATGAGCCTTTCCGAACACAGGCGGAGCGAAGCCGGAGTCTTCGCTGACGAACGCAACGACGCCGAGCGTAAGCCCCGCGGCACTTGCATAGAGCTCCGCCTTGCGCCGCGCATCCGCCATGGCGGCCTGCCGCGCCTGATCGAGCAGTGCCGAGGAATTGGCGTGCAGATACTCGACGTTGCCGACATCCGTTACGCCGGCGGCAACCAGCTTGTCGAGAATGGCGCCGGTTTTGCCGATATCGCGAATCTTGACGTTCAGCCGGTTCGAAACGCTGAAGCCGGTGAGTTTCTGCTCGCTGCCCGGCTGCGGCGATGCGTACACCGGCGCAAGCGAATATTGCGCGGTCTGGATATCGTTGCGGGCGACGCCGGCATCGGTGAGCGCGCTGATGACCGCGGCGATCGATTTGGCATTGGCGTCCGCTGCTTCGCCGGCCGTTTTAGCGCGGCTCACGACGCCGGCGCTGATCGCGGCATAGTCCGGAGCGACACTGACACTACCTTCGCCGGTGACCACGATGCGGGCGTCCGACCCCTGCGACTGCGGCGTCTGTGCGAATGCCGGCACTGCCGCAAAAGCGATCGCAAATGCTGCGGCCCGAAGCCATCCAGGCGACGCGGTCATGGTCTCCTCCCCTGTTCCGCTCTCACCGCAACCTTGTGTTCGCTCATTGCGGCGGCGGCTGGGCACGATCCGGCCGCGCTTGCGTCAACGACCCTGATGGCCGTCGAGACCGATGCCCTTGAGCTGGCCGAACAGATCCGCAAGCTTCTTGCGGTCCGCCTCCGGCAGCGGCGGTTTCAACAGTGCAGCGACATTGCTGCGCAAATGATCGGCGTCGCCGGTGCCGAACAAGGTCACGTCGACGCCCGGCTCGTGGCGCACGAAACGATAGGCCGCCTCGATCATGTTGGAAGCGCCGCCCGGATGCACCAGAAAGCCGAGCGGATCGTCCGATGCGGCAAGCGACTTGTCCACCAGCCCCTTGGCTGCAAGCTCCTTGATCTCGCGCGCGATTCGCGGCGGATCGGCGAAGATGCTGCGCACCGCAAACATCAGCAGCGTGCCGATGCCCTTCTCGCGGGTCAGCGGAAACACATTCTGCCGCGCGCCCTGGTGCATCATGTGGAAGCCGACCATGTACACTTCCCAGACCGGATCGCGCAGCGCGAGCTTGATCGCGGCGTTGGTGTGATCGACGATCGGATTTTCGGTCAGCCCGATGTGGCGGATCTTGCCCTTCTGTTTCTGCTCGATCAGCACCGGCGCCAGCATGTTCAACGCGTGATCGTACATCTGCGTCTCGATGCCGTGCAGATTGAATATATCGACGTAATCGGTGCCCATCAGGCGCAGCGATTTGTCGATGCTCGCGACCAGCTCGTCCGGCGACGTCCATTTGCCGTCGCGATAGGCATGCGTCTTGGTCGCCACCGCGACCTTGTCGCGCGGGATGGATTTGAGCGCGCGGCCGACCACGCCTTCGGTGCCGTAGGAGGGCGCAGTGTCGATGAAAGTGATGCCGAGATCGATGGCGTCGAGCACGAGCCGCGCCGACTCGTCTTCGCTCTTTCCGGTTTTCAGGCCCATGCGGGAAAACCCGCCGGTGCCGAGACCAGCAACGCTGACGCGAAGGCCGGTTTTTCCGAGTGTGGTGTATTCCATGGTGTATTCCCTGGCGCGACCCTTGGTGACCCCTGTTTAAGAGGCCTACCGTCATCTGCGCCTCTGCGGGCGGGGAACCTAGCGAAATGGCAGCGGCGGCGGAAGCAGGCAGGCAAGCGGGCATGGAGCGCTGGGCTGAGCCATGCTTGGCGAGCTGGCTTGGTACCCGGTTTGGCCTCGATCTTGCTGACGACAACGGGAAACCATTCAGAGGTGTCCGATGCGTAGCCGAGTGAAAATCAGACGAAGAGATTTCCTCAAAGGAACAACCGCAGGACTGGCGAGCCTCGCGGCGCCGCATCTGGCGCGGGCACAATCGAACGGCACGATCCTGCTGATTTCCGAATCCGGCGCGAACAGCGTGGACCCGCACACGCCCGGGCGCCAATCGCGGCTCCTACGAAGTCGCCTGGAACTGCTACGACCGCCTGCTGTCGCTGCAAATCGAAAAGGATGCGAACGGCACCGATCACGCCAACGCAAAAAAGCCCGCGCCGGAGCTGGCCGAAGAATGGGACGACAGCGGCCACGCCGTGACGCTGAAACTGCGTCAAGACGCAACCTTCCATAACGGCGCGCCGGTCACGGCGAAGGATGTGAAGTGGTCGCTCGATCGCGCCATTGCCGCCGGCGGCAATCCACGATTTCAGATGAGCACCGCTTCGCTCAGCAGTCCGGAGCAGTTCGTCGTGGTCGACGACCATACGTTCCGTATCGACTACGATCGTTTCGACCGCCAGATGCTGCCGAACCTTGCATTCTGCGTCCCCAACATTCTCAATTCCGAGCTGATCAAGAAGAACGCGACAGCGGCCGATCCATGGGGACTGGAATGGTCGAAAAACAATCTCGCCGGCGGCGGCGCTTATCAAATCGTCGATCGCACGCCGGACAGCATAACTTACACCCGCTTTGACAACTGGAAATCCGGCCCGCTGCCGAAAACGGAGCGCGTGATTTGGCGCATCGTGCCGTCGTCAGCGACGCGCCGCGCGCTTCTCGAACGCGGCGATGTCGATGTCTCCAACGAGTTTCCACCCAAGGACATCGTGGAAATGGAGAAGGAAGGCAAACTCAAGGTGCTCTCGACTCCGATCGACAACGCCGTGCAATTCGTCGTCATGAACGAGAAGATGCCGCCGTTCGACAATGTGAAGGTCCGGCGCGCCATCGCCTATGCCATTCCCTACCAGAAGATCATGGATGTAGCGCTGTTCAACAAGGCGCGGCCGTTGTTCGGCGGACCGGCGCAAATCACGGATGCAACATGGCCGCAGCCTTCGCCGTTCGACACCGATCTTGCAAAAGCGAAAGCTCTGCTAGCCGAGGCCGGCTTCGCCAACGGTTTCGAAACGACGTTTTCATTCGATGCCAGCGCGGCAGGAATTCTCGAGCCGATGAGCGTGCTGATTCAGGAGAGTATGGGCCAGATCGGCGTGAAGGTGACGCTCGACAAGATCGCAGGAGCCAATTGGCGCTCCAGCTTCACCAGCAAATCGCTGCCGTTCCACACCAACCTGTTCTCCGGCTGGATCGATTATCCCAGCTATTTCTTTGAAATGGCGCTGGGCAAGACCTCGATCTTCAATTCCGGCGACTTCGACAACGATCCCGCGATGGCGATGCTGCACGAAGCGCGTTTCGAGCGCGATCCGGTGAAGTACGACGAGATGGTCGAGAAATTCATGACGATCGTGTTCGACGACGTCGCGAACGTTCCGGTTTATCAGCCGTCCGCCTATGTCGCGATGCAGAAGAACATCAGCGGCTATCGCTACTGGTTCCACCGGCAGATGGATTACCGGACGCTGGTGAAGACATGAGCGCGTAGCATCCGCGACCGTGCGGGATAAAAAAATTTGCCGCATGTCATGGTTCTGTCATCGGCGCGCGTTCATTGTTGCAGGGGAAAGCCGAATTCACAGATAAAAACGCAAGCCAATGAACAAA
This sequence comes from uncultured Alphaproteobacteria bacterium, assembly GCA_963742215.1. Classification (GTDB taxonomy): domain Bacteria; phylum Pseudomonadota; class Alphaproteobacteria; order Rhizobiales; family Xanthobacteraceae; genus BOG-931. The sequence goes on along the minus strand of CAVULJ010000016.1, from coordinate 478,261 downwards.
AAAGCCAGCCGCCCCAAAGCGAAACGCCCGGCGGTCGCTGCTGCAAGCAATCTGCAACAACGCGTCGATCGCGAGCTCGCCGATGACATCGACGAAGAATTCGAGATGGAGCTCGACGACGACCGGCTCGCCCGGTTGCTGGGCGAGGCGGAGCAGCACGAGCCCGGTCACAGCATGGACCGCAAGCTCTATTTCAGCGAACTGCTCCGCTTGCAGGGCGAACTGATCAAATTGCAGGACTGGGTCGTCACCAACAAGAAGAAGGTCGCTATCCTGTTCGAGGGCCGCGATGCCGCCGGCAAGGGCGGCGTGATCAAGCGCATCACCCAGCGGCTCAATCCGCGCATCTGCCGGGTTGCCGCGCTCTCGGCGCCGACCGAGCGCGAGCGCACGCAATGGTACTTCCAGCGTTATGTCACGCATCTGCCGGCCGGCGGTGAAATCGTGCTGTTCGACCGTAGCTGGTACAACCGCGCCGGCGTCGAGCGCGTGATGGGCTTCTGCACCGAGGAGGACTGCAAGGAATTCTTCCGCTCGGTGCCCGAGTTCGAGCACATGCTGGTCCGCTCCGGCATCATCCTGCTCAAATACTGGTTCTCGATCACCGACGACGAGCAGCAATTCCGCTTCACCATGCGGATCAGGGATCCGCTCAAGCAGTGGAAGCTGTCGCCGATGGACGTCGAATCCCGCAAGCGCTGGGAGGCCTACACCAAGGCCAAGGAAGATATGCTGGAGCATACCCACACCAAGCACGCGCCGTGGTGGGTGGTTGAAGCGATCGACAAGAAACGCGCACGGCTGAACTGCATCAGCCATCTGCTGACGCAAATTCCCTATCAGGCGGTGCCGCACAATCCTGTGGTGCTGCCGGAACGGGTGCGCAATCCCGACTATCACCGCGGCCCGATCCCGGAAGAAATGTACGTGCCCGAGTTTTTCTGACTCGCAGGCGAAAGGACCGAACCCGCATACGCGTCGAAGACGTGCTCGATGCCTTCAACGGGGAAAAGCGCACGACATTGACCGGCTGAGCCCTTTCGTGTCACGTCGCCCGGCCTTAAATACCTGCCGGGAACGACCACGAAACGATGACTGCAGACCGCTATAACGCCGCCGAAGCCGAGCCCCGCTGGCAAAAAGTCTGGGACGAGCGCGGCATCTTCGCCACGCCGAACCTGTTTAAAGCCCTCAGCGGCAACGGAAAAGTACTACGTGCTGGAGATGTTCCCGTACCCGTCGGGGCGCATCCATATGGGGCACGTGCGCAACTACACCATGGGCGACGTGGTGGCGCGGGTGAAGCGGGCGATGGGTTACTCGGTGCTGCATCCGATGGGCTGGGACGCCTTCGGCATGCCGGCCGAGAACGCCGCGATGGAGCGCAAGGTCCACCCCAAGGCGTGGACCTACGACAACATCGCGGCGATGAAGAAACAGCTCAAGTCGATGGGGCTGTCGCTCGACTGGAGCCGCGAGATCGCGACCTGCGATCCGGCTTACTACAAGCACCAGCAGAAGATGTTCCTCGACTTCATGGGCGCAGGCCTGGTCGAGCGCGAGAAGCGCAAGGTGAACTGGGACCCGGTGGACAACACCGTGCTCGCCAACGAGCAGGTGATCGACGGCCGCGGCTGGCGCTCCGGCGCGCTGGTCGAGCAGCGCGAGATGAACCAGTGGGTGTTCAAGATCACGAAATATTCGCAGGAACTGCTCGACGCGCTCGGCACGCTCGACCGCTGGCCGGAAAAAGTGCGGCTGATGCAGAAGAACTGGATCGGCCGCTCGGAAGGCCTGCTGGTCCGCTTCGCGCTCGATCAAAAAACTACGCCGAACGGCGAGAGCGAGCTGGAAATCTTCACCACGCGGCCGGACACTTTGTTTGGCGCGAAATTCATGGCGCTGGCGCCGGATCATCCGCTGGCCACGGCGGCGGCGAAGAAGAATCCGAAGCTCGCGGAGTTCATCGCCGAGTGCAAACATCGCGGCACCGCGCAGGCCGAGATCGACACCGCAGAAAAGATGGGCTTCGACACCGGCATCCGCGCCGTGCATCCCTTCGATCCGTCGTGGCAGCTTCCGGTCTATGTCGCGAACTTCATTCTGATGGAATACGGCACCGGCGCGATCTTCGGTTGCCCGGCACACGACCAGCGCGACCTCGACTTCGTCAACAAATACGGGCTCGGCAATACGCCGGTGGTTTGCCCGCCGGGTCAGGACCCGAAATCCTTCGTCATCACCGACACCGCCTATGACGGCGACGGCCGCATGATCAATTCGCGCTTCCTCGACGGCATGACCATTGCCGACGCCAAGGAGGAAGTGGCGAAGCGGCTGGAAAAGGAAAATCGCGGCAACGCGCCGGTGGCGCAACGGCAGGTGAATTTCCGCCTGCGCGACTGGGGCATTTCGCGGCAGCGCTATTGGGGTTGTCCGATCCCGGTGATCCATTGCGAGAAGTGCGGCGTCGTTCCGGTGCCGGAAAAGGATTTGCCGGTGACGCTGCCGGAGGACGTAACGTTCGACCGGCCCGGCAATCCGCTCGATCATCATCCGACCTGGAAGAACGTAACCTGCCCGCAATGCGGCGGCCCGGCGCGGCGCGAAACCGACACCATGGACACGTTCGTCGACTCGTCGTGGTATTTCGAGCGCTTCACCGATCCGTGGATCACGACGGCGCCGACCGAACTGCCGATGGTCAATGCGTGGATGCCGGTCGACCAATACATCGGCGGCATCGAGCACGCGATCCTGCATCTGCTCTACAGCCGGTTCTTCACCCGCGCGATGAAGGCGACCGGGCATGTCGGCCTCGACGAACCGTTCGCCGGCCTGTTCACCCAGGGCATGGTGGTGCACGAGACCTATCGCCGCGAGAACGGCGAATGGGCGGCGCCTGCGGAAATCAAGATCGAAAGCGACGGCGATGCGCGCGCGCGCCACCTTGATCTCGACCGGCGAGCCGATCGACGATCGGCGCCATCGAGAAGATGTCGAAGTCGAAGCACAATACGATCGATCCCGACGACATCATCTGCGAGCTACGGCGCCGACGTGGCGCGCTGGTTCATGCTGTCGGAACTCGCCGCCCGAGCGCGACGTGGAATGGACCGAGCGCGGCGTGCAGGGCGCGTGGCGCTTCACCAACCGGCTGTGGCGGCTGATCGGCGAAGCCGCCGAGATCGCCAAATCCGCGCCGGCCAATCGCCCGGCGAATTTCTCGGAAGCGGCACTGAAGTTGCGCAAGGCGACACATCGTGCGCTGGCCAACGTCACCGACGCCGTCGACAAACTGCACTTCAATGTCTGCGTCGCCTACATCTACGAATTCGCCAATGCGCTTGGCGATGCCATCGGCGAATGTCGATGAGGCGAAGATTGCGCCCGACTTCGCCTGGGCGATGCGCGAAGCCGCCGACGTGATGGTGCAGCTGTTCAACCCGATGATGCCGCATCTCGCCGAGGAGTGCTGGTCCGCGCTCGGCCACAAGGGACTGGTGGCGCAGGCGCCGTGGCCGCAGGTCGAGCGCGACCTGCTGATCGAGACCACGATCACGCTGCCGGTGCAGATCAACGGCAAGAAGCGCGCGGATATTACCGTGGCGCGCGATGCAAAAAATGCCGATGTCGAAGCTGCGGTGCTGGCGCTCGATGCCGTGACCACCGCACTGGGCGGCAAGCCGCCGAAGAAAGTGATTGTCGTGCCGGGCCGTATCGTCAACGTGGTGATGTGATGACCGCGCTGAAGGCGAACTGAAGTCGATGCCTTCGTCGCGCGGCCCGATCCGAAACGCCCGGTCGTGCTGGTGTTCGGACCAGATTCCGGCCTGGTCAGCGAGCGCGCCAATGCGCTGGTCAAATCGGCAGTCGATGACATCAACGATCCGTTCGCGCTGGCGCGGCTTGACGGCGAAGAGCTTGCCGCCGAGCCGTCGCGACTGGTTGAAGAGGCACAAACCATTCCGCTGTTTGGCGGCAAGCGCGCGGTCTGGGTCAAGGCCGGCAGCCGCAATATCGCCGCCGCCGTCGAACCGCTGTTGGCGCTGCCTGCGTTCGAATGCCGGATCGTGATCGAAGCCGGCGATCTGCGCCGCAATGCGCCGCTCCGCGCCATGATCGAAAAAGCAAAGAACGCGGCGGCGCTGCCGTGCTACGCCGACAACGAAAGGGATCGCGAGCGGCTGATCGACAACGAAATGCGCGAAGCCGGATTGAAACTCGCGCCTGACGCCCGCGCCATGCTGGTGCCGCTTCTTGGCGGCGACCGGCAAGCCTCGCGCAGCGAAATCATGAAGCTTGCGCTTTACGCCCTCGGCCAGGAACAGGTCAGCGCGGAAGACGTTGCCGCAGTAGTATCGGACGCCTCGGCTCTCGGCATCGACGATATTATCGACGCAGCTTTTGCCGGCCGGCCGGCCGAGCTTGAAACGCAGCTTGGCAAAGCGCGAACCGCCGGCACCTCGGTGGGCTCGATCTTGTTCGCAGCACAGCGTCAGGTCGCGCAACTGCACAAATGGAAAACGGCGATCGAGGGCGGCGCACCATCCTCGTTCGATGCGCTGATGCCGCCGCCGAATTTCCGGCGCCGCGCCTATATCGAGGCAGCGCTCCGGCAGTGGAGCGCGGCACGCTTGCTGTTGGCGATGTCGGAGCTTGCCGACACGGTGCTGCAATCGCGGCGCAACGCCGATCTTGCCGGGACCATCGCCGAACGCGCGTTGCTCGCCATCGCCGCAAACGGGCGGCGCGCCGCCTGAGCGCCAATCAGCTCGCTAGGGCGAGACGTTGCCGCGGATGGCGGATAGGTTCGCGAGCATGTTGCGGCCGACCACCGACAGCTTCGGCGCCGCCGCCTCGAAGACTTCATGGAGAACTGTATGATAGTTCTCCCGTGCGATCTGCACCTGCGCCATCGCCGCGCGCATCGCATCAATGTTGAAAGGCTCGGCACGGAGGCTGTTGCGCGCCTCCTCCTGCGCCAGGCGGAGATCGGCTTGGGCAGCGGCGACCCGCACCTCCTCGGCACGGACCTGAGCGCGCATGATCTGGGCGTCGTTCGCCGGCAACGCAGCCGCTACGCGATCGAGACGATCCCCGGCGCTGCGGGTGATCAAATCAACGGCCGGCAGCGGAACATCGCCGGTATAACGGTAGGCGACCGCGCTGGCCGCGCCCACGAAACACACGTTAAGCGCCAATGATATCGGCAGCAGCCAGCGCGCATAAGTGCTGCGCTGGATTTTCGGTAGTATCGACATCGTCACCCCCACGTAGGCCTCAAGCCCGGCTCGACCGCCGGTATTGACGCGATCAAATCTACACTCGCTATCCGGCAGTTCAAGCTGGGGAAAACCTAGGATGGATTCTCCAGGCTGAAGGCGCCGGAATCGTCGTCATAAGCGAATACTTCGGCAAAACGGCCCCAGGCGGTTACCGCGCGCAGCGTATGCTCGGCATCGTCCGTGCTCATGTGATCTTCCAATTCGTCCAAAAAACGGCTTTTCGGCGCAAAGTGATTGGCGCGTTCCTGCAAAACGCGGCGGATATGTGCCGCGAGCGGAATGTAGGTAAGCAACTGGCGCTGAAATAATTTTTTTCGGTCGTCCATTCCGAGTTCGACGAACTGTTTTCCGGTGTCGGTAAGCTTTATGTCGCCATCCCCGACTTCGGCGAAATGAAACATCTGCATTGCCTCGGCGACTGGGAAAAGTTCGTCGCCTTCCATGTGCAGCTCGTCGGCGAGCACCGGCAGGTCGGCCTTGCCGTTATAGGGGGCTGCGGCAAGCGTTTCGGCCAATCCGGAAAACAGGTTGGCTGAGACGCGCGGCAACACAGTGTTAATCGTGACCTGACGCTCCGAACCTGTCTGCATGGCGCCCGGCCCGCGCCTCGTCATTGCCACGTAGATTTTTTCGACGAGATCGCGGAATTGCGGATCGAGCCGATTGCGCGGCTGTTTCAGATCGACGGTGATTTCGCTGATGATGCGCCCCGGATTGCTGGAGAACAGCAGGATACGGTCGCACATCAGCACGGCTTCTTCGATGTTGTGTGTCACCATGATGACGCCCTTGATCGGCAGCTTGCCGTCACCCCAAAGCTCGAGAAAGTCGGTGCGCAACGTTTCAGCCGTGAGCACGTCGAGCGCGGAGAATGGCTCATCCATCAGCAGAATGTTCGGATGCACCACCAGCGCACGGGCGAAGCCGACGCGCTGGCGCATGCCTCCGGACAACTCGCGCGGATAGGCCGACTCGTAGCCATCGAGACCGATCAGGTCGATCGCAGCCAGCGCCCGTTTGCGGATCTCGGTATCGGGAAGACCGAGTGCTTCTAGACCGAGCTGCACGTTTTCCAGCACCGTGAGCCAGGGAAACAGCGCGAAGCCCTGAAACACCATGGCGATGCCAGGGGCTGGCGCATTAACCGGGTGGCCAAGATAAGTGACGGTGCCGCCTGACGGCAGCGCCAGGCCCGCGATCAGCCGCAGCAGGGTCGATTTGCCCGAACCGGTGCGGCCTAACAGCCCGACGATCTGACCTTCAGAGACCTTGAGCTCGACGCCGTCGAGCACAAGAAGTTCGCCGCCGTCGGCTTTGGGGAAAGTCTGACGCAAGCCGTGAATATCGAGCAAGGCCTCGCTCATGGTCACACCTCATCCCAACCGGAATTTGCGTTCGGCATATTCGTACAACGGCCGCCACAGTATGCGATTGATGAGCACAACATAAAAACTCATCACCACGATGCCGAGCACGATGCGATGAAAGTCACCGGCGTCGGTTTGCTGAGCAATATAAGCACCGAGCCCTGCGGCCTGGAGGTGCTCGTTGCCCCAGGATGCGACCTCGGCAACGATGCTGGCGTTCCACGATCCGCCGGACGCCGTGATCGCGCCGGTCACATAAAATGGCAGCACTGCCGGCAACGCAATACGCCGCCACCATAGCAAACCACGAACGCGGAAATTGGCGCCGACTGCGCGTAACTCATTGGGGATAGAGGACGCGCCGGCGATCACGTTGAACAGGATGTACCACTGCGTGCCGAGGATCATGAGCGGACTGAGCCAGATATTCGGATTGAGCTTCCAGGCAACAATGAGGGAGACCACGATCGGAAACACCACATTGGCAGGGAACGCCGCGAGAAATTGAGCAACAGGCTGCACGATCTAAGTCGCATAAGGCCGCGTCCCGACCCAGACGCCAATCGGCACCCAGATCACGCTCGCTAGTCCGATCAGGACGACAACACGGATTAAAGTATAAAAGCCAAGGAGCAATGCGGTGCCGACGTCCGACAAGGTGATGCCTTCGATCAGGAAAGAGATCGATTGCCACAAGGCGAACGCTGTAAGCGCGATGATCAGGCCCCACTGAAAGATGATCCAGCCGCGCCGCGGCTGCGATGCGGGTCTTATCGTCGCGAGGCTGTCCGAGGGATGCCCAATCAAAGTACGCCGCCACAATGCGCCAAACGGATGGGTCAGACGATCGACGATGCGTGACCGCCGCAGGATATTCAGCATCCACGATTCCGGCACGAGGATGCCGGGCTCCTGATCGAAACGAAAGCGATCCGCCCAGGCGACCAGCGGCCGAAACAGGATCTGGTCGTAAATCAGGATCACGATCAGCATCGTGAAGATCGCCCACCCCACTGCCCTGAGATTTTGCTGCTGAATAGCGAGCGCGATGTAGGAGCCGACACCGGGTAACGTCACGGTGGTATTGCCGACGCTGATTGCCTCGGAAGCAACGACGAAGAACCAGCTTCCGGACATCGACATCATCATGTTCCAGATCAGCTGCGGCATCGCGAACGGAACGTCGATCCGCCAAAACGACATCCAGGGACTGAGTCGGAAATTGCGCGAGGCTTCGACAAGCTCAGTCGGCACGGTGCGCAGCGACTGATAGAAGCTGAACGCCATGTTCCAGGCCTGACTGGTGAAAATGGCGAAGATCGCGGCGAATTCGGCACCAAGCACTTTTCCGGGTGCAAGCGCCATGAAGAATACGACGGTGACCGAGATGAAGCCGAGAATCGGAACCGATTGCAGGATATCGAGCAATGGAACCAGCAGACGCTCGGCATTGCGGTTTCTTGCCGCCAGCGTCGCATAGGTGAAGGTGAACAGCAGCGACAGCGCCATCGCGACCAGCATGCGCAAGGTCGTGCGCGCGGCATATTCCGGCAAATACGCAGGATCGAGCGAGGGCGGCGAGCGTTGCAGGTCGACGAGCGGCTGAAACAGGTGACGACTTGCTTCACCCAGAAATACCAGGAGGCCGATAATCAACAGGACAGCGAACACGTCCCAGCGGCTGAACAAACGATCCCAGCCGCCGACCGATATCGGTACAAAAACGCGCATAGTCTATTGCCTTGGCTGTCACAGAATTGTCGCGGACGATGCAGCCGCCGGTCATCCCGCAGCCACGAACCCCTGCGATCCCATATCATCGCGGCAGCGGTGTTCAAACCATTTTACGAATGGATTTAAGCGAAATTCCCCACGGCCGTGAAAGCGCCGCCAGGACGCCGCAACGACATATCGCGGCGGGTGCCAATAGGCCCAAGCCAAAATCGGCGTGTCCAGAAATCACCGCATTGTGGAGTCAGTGTTTCTGGGTCAGAAACGCAGACAATTCGATTCGTATCGCGGCATGACGAATGGAGAATCCATTGGTAGTGCAACCTTCAAAGCTTGTGATAGCGGCGCTGCTCTCGTTGGTCGCCGCTAGTAGTTCCGCCTTGGCGCAACAGCAATCTTGGCAACAAAATTCCTGGCAGCAGAATTCCTGGCAGCAGCAATCTCCGCAGCAGCAGAATTCGCCGGCTCGGGCAGCAACCCACCGTAGCCGGCCTCTGGCAAAAGACCGATGATGACACCGGAAAACCGGTCAGCTGGTTCTTATTCACGAGCCGTCCTAGCGGCACCTACGAGGGATATATCGCCAAGGTGTTTCTGCGGCCGGGCGATCCGCCGAACCAGACCTGTTCACATTGCAGCGACGATCGAAAAGACGCACCCATCCTGGGCCTGTCGCTAATCCGCAACATGAAGCAGAACGGATTGAGTTACGAAGGCGGCAACATCCTCGATCCGCGCGACGGCAACATCTACAACGCCATGATGCACGTCAGCCCCGACGGTCAGACCCTGACCATGCGCGGCTATCTGGGCATCGCTTTGTTCGGACGTGACGAAACCTGGCATCGCTTGCCGGACACCGCTTACAAAGATCTCGATCCGATCATCGTCGCGCAGTACCTGCCCGGCATGACGACGGGCTCGACGTCGGGGCCACGACACCAGACCACAACCGCCAAGGCGGGAAATCCGGTCCACTAATACTAATACAGAGAGCGCCAGCCGCTTCATGCTGAAGCGCGCGGCGCTCTTTTAGTTTTAGCGTTGTCGTTCCGGTTTACTCGATAACGCCGAATTCGCAACCCGCTGCGACGTAGTGATAGCGCGGTACGCCGTAACGATCCTGCGCAATTGTCGGATGGCAACGATCGATCCACTTGCGATCGCGGGCGGCAGCCCGCTCCTTGTCCGCCTCGTTTTCAGGTTGCGGCACTGTTCGGATGTACGGATCGCCCGCCGGCCCTACCCTTACCACGCAATTGACCGAGCCCTTAGCGCCGACGCAGCCGCCGACTCCAACCATGTCCGCATCTGCTGCGGTCAATGTAATGGCCGACAGCGTCGATGCTGCGAGGATACATGTTTTGGCACGAGTGAAAATTGACACCACTCTCTCCCTCGAGCGCCGCCGATCTTTCCGATCAGACGATGCCCCGTTCTCACCAAGCCCGCGCGGCATTCCATGAGACCGTCAGGTCTTTCCGGGACACACGCCGGGCGTCAGGCGAGAGTGAGCAAGGCAGGTGCCAGCAAAATTGCCCTGATTTGAAACAGTGAGCGAAAGCCGCAGCAAAAACGCTGTCGCGCAACGCGAGTAATGTTAACGGTGAAGGATAACGGACGACGGCAAGCGCCGCTGCTCCCATCCACTCTGCTCCAATTCAGGAACAGTGTCGTCAGCCTGCGGATAACCGAGACAGAAATAGCCGATGAATTTCCAATCGGCCGGCACATCGAGTGCAGCTGCAGCCGCTTGCGGATCGAGTATCGATACCCAGCCCATGCCGATGCCTTGCGCGCGCGCCGCGAGCCAGATCGTGTGCACCGCAGTCACCGCGGAATATTCGATCATCTCCGGCATGGTACGGCGCCCGAGCCCGTGACCTTGTTCGGTGGAGCGATCGGCAAAAACCGCAAGGTGTCCCGGCGCCTCATCAAGGCCGGCAAGCTTGAGCCGTGCATAGAGGCTTGTCCGCGAGGCGCCTTGCGCTGAAAGCGCGTCAGCGTTGCAAGCGGCAAAATTCTGCCGGATTGCGGTACGGATCGCATGGTTCGCGACGACGACAAAGCGCCACGGCTGGCTCAAACCTACCGACGGCGCGAGGCAGGCAAGCTCGATCAGCGACTCCAGAGTGCCGTCAGGCAATGGATCGGCCCGGAATCGCCGCACGTCGCGCCGCCAGATCAACAGATCGCGCAGCCGCGCGCGAAAAGCCGCATCGAAACTCGGCGGCCGCGTTATCGGAGGAATGGTTTGGGTGCTCACGGCGCAACCCTACCCGCGGTCGCGAAAGCGGCTCAAGGAATTTTCCAGACGGGCCCACGCTTCCTCATTGCCCGGAGGGCCAAAGCGAAGCCACGCCGGATTATTTGGAAAGACCCGCGCCAGGATTCCGTCGCGCCCTAGGTGACGGAATAACGCACTCGCTGCCTGCATTCGCACCAGACGGAACAGCGCGGTACCGCCGATCACCTCGAGGCCGACACGGCCGAACACTGCGTCGAGGCGCGCGGCGGCTTCATTAAGTTCGCGTCGTGTTCGTTCAATCCACGGCCTGTCCAGCAATGCAGCCGTGCCGATCGTCAACGCTGGACCGGACACAGCCCAGGGACCGAGCAACGCGCGGAGCCGCGCGGCTACTTCTGGATCGAGCAACGCGAAGCCCAGTCTCACGCCAGCGAGCCCAAAAAATTTTCCGAACGAACGCAGCACCACGATATTGCGCGCTGCTTCGCTTGCAATACTCGAACCGGCAGGCGCGACGTCCATAAATGCCTCGTCCACCACAAGTATGCCGCCGCGGGACCGCAACTTCGCGGCGACAGCAAGCAGCATATCGCGATCAAGAAGCCGGCCATCCGGACTGTTGGGGTTGGTCACAATCACCAGTTCCGCTTCCCCGAGTGCGGCAATGTCGCAGGTCTCCGTGACGCGATGGCCGACCAGCGCGGCGCATCGTGCATGTTCGTTGTAGGTTGGTGACAAAACAGCGGCGCGGCCGGGCTGGATCAACCCGGCTATCAGCGGCAGCAAAATTTGCGTCCCCGGCGCCGGCGCGACGTGAGCGGCTGATGGCGTGCCGTAGAATGTCGCAGCCGCAGCAACGAGACGAGTGACTGCCTCGGGCTCCGGCAGGCGGGCAAAGGCCTCCGGGCTCAGCGGCGGCACTGGATAGGAATTGGGGTTGATCCCGGTCGAGAGGTCGATGAAAGGTTCGGGAGCGTCAGGGAACTGGCGCCGCGCGGCGCCCAGATCGCCGCCGTGCAACAACGGTTCGTCCGCATCGCCGTGGGAAAAGATGTCCGTCGCGCTCGCACTCTTCGCCATGCTGGTCGAACTCTGCTTCGGCTATCCGCAAGCGTTGCTGCGCGCGATCGGCCACCCGGTGACCTGGATCGGCGCCCTGATTGCGCTGCTTGACCGCCGGCTTAATTCCAGGAAGAGCGGCCGCGCAGCCGGCATCATTGCCCTTTTAGTGCTCCTTGTCATTGTCGGATCGATTGCCGCCATTGTCCAACACGCACTGTTGAAACTGCCGTTCGGCCTTCTGACAACGGCGCTGATCGGCAGTTCTCTGGTGGCGCAACGTAGCTTGTATCAGCACGTCAACAATGTCGCGACCGCTCTGGAACGAGACGGCCTCGCCGCCGGCCGTACTGCCGTAGCGCATATTGTAGGCCGTGACACGGAACTTCTGGATGAGGCCGGGATCGCTCGCGCCGCGATCGAAAGCCTCGCCGAGAGTTTTTCAGACGGCGTGGTCGCGCCGGTGTTCTGGATCGCTATTGCCGGTCTCCCCGGCGCGGCGCTCTACAAAGCGATCAATACCGCCGACAGTATGATCGGCCACCATACCGAACGGTATGAGCATTTCGGCTGGGCGGCGGCGAGGCTCGACGATCTGGTCAATTTGCCGGCGTCGCGACTGTCGGCGTTGCTCCTCATTGCTGCGGCAGCTTTGCGCCGAGATGGCGCTGCGGCCGAGGCATGGCGCACGGTGTGGTTCGACGCTCCGCGCCACCGTTCGCCTAATGCCGGTTATCCCGAAGCGGCGATGGCGGGCGCGCTCGGCCTATCGCTTGGCGGCCCGCGCACCTATGGCGGCGAGCGGATTGAAGACGCGACTATGGGCAACGGCCGTTGGGGCGCGACCGCCGCCGACATCCGCCGCGCATTGGGACTTTACCGGCGCGCCGATGCGATTCTGATTGGACTAATCGCCGCCTTGGCAGCCATGATGTTCATCGCGCCGCTTTGAGCAGCCGATCAACATCGATATGCCGGGCGAGATGATCCCCCAGCGCATCGAGCGTGCGCTCGACCAGCGCTTCGTAGGCAACATTCGTTGCGCCGCCCGCGAAGCGAGCGAGCCACGCGGCGCGTTGCCGATCATCGGTAAACAAGCCATGCACGTAAGTGCCAATCACCTGCCCATCGGCAGAAATCGCACCCTCCGGCGAACCATCGGCGAGCCGTGCGAACGGCCGCGCACGGTCCGCACCTTCGGTGACCCCCATATGCATTTCATAGCCGGAGAACGGCACGCTATCGCTTGTCAAGCCAGAGACCGGCTCAAGCCGTTTCTCATCCGACAATGTGGTTTCAACATCGATCAGCCCGAGACCTTCGACGCTGCCGGCAGCACCTTCAATGCCGTTTGGATCGGCAATCGTGCGTCCGAGCATCTGATAACCGCCGCAGAGCCCAAGAACTTTGCCCCCGCGCCGCAGATGTGCAGCGATATCGATGTCGAAGCCAGTGGCGCGCAAAGCGGCGAGATCGGCGATAGTCGCTTTCGACCCCGGCAGCAAAACAAGATCGGCATCGCCGGGAAGCGCGGTTCCAGGACGTACGCGCACGAGATCTACAGCCGGTTCGGCATCAAGCGGATCGAGATCGTCGAAATTGGCGATGTGCGGCAGGATCGGCACCGCGATTCGTACGCGCCCATTGGCTTTCGCGGGCTGCGCGGCATCGAGCGCCAGCGCATCTTCCGCAGGCAGCAATCGAGCGTCGACAAAATACGGAACGAGGCCGAGCGCCTGCCATCCGGTCAGCGCCGTGATGCGGCCCATGCCGTCGGCGAACAGCGACGGGTCACCACGAAATTTGTTGACAATGAAGCCGCAGATCAGCGCGGCATCTTCGGGCGCGATGACAATCTTGGTGCCGACCAAACTGGCAATCACACCGCCGCGGTCGATATCGCCGATCAGCACCACCGGCACATCGGCGGCGCGGGCAAAACCCATATTGGCAATATCGTTGGCGCGCAGGTTGATCTCGGAAGCACTGCCGGCGCCTTCAACCAGAACAATATCGGCCTCGGCCTTCAGCCGTGCGAAACTGTCCAGCACTGCCGGTAGAAGATCGCGCTTCATGTGTTGATAGGCCGCCGCCTTGGCACTGCCGACGACGCGGCCTTGCACCACGATCTGCGCGCCAATTTCGCTCTGCGGTTTCAGCAGCACCGGGTTCATGTGCACGCTCGACGGCACCCCGGCCGCGCGCGCCTGCAACGCCTGGGCGCGGCCGATTTCGCCGCCATCGGCCGTTACCGCCGCATTGTTCGACATATTCTGCGGCTTGAAGGGACGCACCTTGTGACCGCGCCGCGTCAATGCGCGCGCCAGGCCGGCCACGATCAGCGACTTGCCGACATCGGAGCCGGTGCCCTGAAACATCAGCGCGCGCGCCGGCATTTTAGTACTCAATGCCGGGCTGTGCCTTCACGCCGGCGGCGAAGTGATGCTTCACCAAAGTCATCTCGGTAACGAGATCGGCGGCCGCGATCAAGTTCCGGCTTGGCGTTTCGCCCGGTGACCACGACATGCAATCCCGTCCGCCGCGCCGTGAGTGCCGCGATCACCGCGCCGAGATCGAGATGCTCATAGCGCAGCGCGATATTGAGCTCGTCGAGAACGACCATGCCGAAGCTGGGCTCGGCCATCAGCTCGCATGCTTTCGACCACGCCCGTTCAGCCGCGGCGACATCGCGGGCCCGATCCTGCGTCTCCCAGGTAAAGCCTTCACCTAGCGTATGCCACACTACCTGAGCGCCGAATTGCTCCAGCGCGGCACGTTCGGCGGACTGCCAGGCACCCTTGCCGAATTGCACCACGCCGACGCGATGGCCGCGCCCGAGCATGCGCAGCGCCAAGCCGAATGCCGCCGTCGATTTGCCCTTGCCGGTGCCAGTGTGAACGATCAGCAGACCCTTCTCGGCGGTCTTGCCGGCGACCTCGGCATCCTGCACCGCCTTGCGCTTCGCCATCTTGGCGCGGTGGCGTTCGGCCTCGGCTTGATCGATCGGCTCGCTCATGGCGCCTACAAACTCCCTTTCACCACGAGCGGCAAGCCAGCCACCATCAGCACCACGCGATCGGCGATTGCGGCCACGCGCTGATTGAGGACGCCTTGCAGATCGCGAAAGCGCCGGCCTAACGGATGTTCCGGCACGATGCCGGCGCCGACTTCATTGCTGACCAGCACCTTCGGCGCGGTCGCCAGCAGCAATGATTTTTCCACCCGCACCATCTCGTCTTCGAGTGCGCCGTCATCGAGCAGCAGTTTTGACAGCCACAGGGTAAGACAATCGACCAGAACCGGCTCCGATCTATGATCGGCCAATACACGATCGAGATTCGCCAAGGCTTCAATCGTGCGCCAGTTCGGCCCGCGGCGCGCGCGATGCGCGGCGATACGCTCTGCCATTTCGGCATCGCCCGCTTCTGCCGTCGCGACATAAATCCACGGCGGCTGCAGAGCAGCCATCAGGCTTTCCGCATAGCGACTCTTGCCCGAGCGGGCGCCGCCAAGAACAAGAGTCACTTTTGCCAGGTTCGACATCGCTCACGGAACCAAAACCGCGCCATTATTGGCCAGATTGACAGGCCGGCCCGGCGAAATCTATCACTAGTGGATCGATGGTCCCTCGCAAGAGGGTGAAAAGGGAATGCGGCGAGGCCTCGCGCAAGCATGGCCAATTCCGCAGCTGCCCCCGCAACTGTGAGCGAGAAGTTTCGTCCACCAAGCCACTGGAAGCACCGGGCTTCCGGGAAGGCCGGGCGAAGCGCCGATCCGCGAGCCAGGAGACCTGCCGTCGGTAAGAGTCGACGCGACAAACACGGGTCGGGGTGCACCTGTGGATGATCTGAAAGACACAAGGTCTTTTGGTCCTCGCTCGCGCCGGCGTCAGACGGCAAGTCGCGCCAACGGCGCGGCTCGTCACGCGAGGACCATTGATGCTTACATACCTTAAAGCGGCGGTCGACGACGCGTCAGCCAATCAGCGTGCGAAGATAGTCGCGCTCTATATTGCGCTGCTTTTAGGTACCGTTCTGGTCTGGACCTGGGCGATGATCGCGCTCGCCGGCCGGCCGGCCCTGCTCGGCACCGCCTTTCTCGCTTACGTGCTCGGTCTGCGCCATGCGGTTGACGCCGACCACATTGCGACCATCGACAATGTCGTGCGCAAACTGATGCAGGAGGGCAAGCGGCCCTATGCAGTAGGACTGTTCTTCTCGCTCGGCCATTCCCTGTCGATCGTAGTCGCTGTTGCCGTGATCGCGGGCGCCGCCTTCGCGCTGCAAGGACGATTTGCCGAGTTCAAATCGATCGGCGCGGTGATCGGCACTGGGGCATCGGCATTTTTCCTGCTCGCGATTGCCGTCATCAACCTGGTGATTCTACGCGGCGTCTGGAAGAGCTTTCGCAAGGCCCGTCGCGGCGAACCGGTCGAAGAGCACGAACTCAATGCGCTTCTCGCCGGCCGCGGCCTGCTTGCCCGCCTTTTTCGCCCCCTGTTCCGTATGGTGTCTCGGAGCTGGCAGATGTTTCCAGTGGGATTTTTGTTCGGGCTTGGCTTCGACACCGCGACCGAGATCAGCTTGTTCGCTGTTGCCGCAAGCCAGGCCTCAGGCGGCATGACACTGGGCACGATCATGATCTTCCCTGCGCTGTTCACCGCCGGAATGACGCTGATTGACACCACCGATAGTGTGCTGATGGTCGGTGCTTATGGCTGGGCGTTTCTCAATCCGATCCGCAAGATCTGGTACAACCTTACCATCACCGCGATTTCTGTCGTTGTCGCTCTTTTGATCGGCGGTATCGAGGCCCTCGGCCTGATGGTCGACAAGCTCGGCCTTAATGGCGGCTTTTGGAACGTGATCGGCGATCTCAACGATGGCCTTGCCAATTTTGGCTATCTGGTTGTCGGGGTATTTATCGCGAGCTGGGCTGTCTCGTATCTGATCTATCGCTGGCAGCGCCTCGATCGGCCGGCTGCGGAGCGTGCCGCGTGAGCGCCGCACCGACGATCTATGTCTGCACGACCTGCAAGCGCGCGGGCGAAGCAGACAGCGATCCGCGCCCGGGTGCGCTGCTCGCCGCTGCCACCGAACGCGCCGCCGATGGAACAGAAATCCAAGTGCGGCGTCTGAGCTGTCTCGCCAATTGCATGCGCGGCCCAAGCGCTGCGATGCGGTGCAACGGTTCCTGGACTTACGTGTTCGGCGGCCTCGACGCGAACTGTGGCCCTGCTTTGGTTGAAGGCGCCCGACTTCTTGCCGACGCCAAAGACGGCATCCTGCCGTGGCGCGGACGCCCCGATGTGCTCAAGCGGGGACTGATTGCCCGCGTTCCGCCGCTCGATTTTGAAGGAATGAACGAATGACCGGTTCGCTCACACGCATTCCCTGCACGATCGTCACCGGCTTCCTCGGTGCTGGCAAAACCACGCTGATCCGCCACGTCCTGTCTAACGCGCAAGGCCGCCGCCTTGCCGTCATCGTCAACGAGTTCGGCGACGTCGGTATCGACGGTGAAATTCTGAAAGGCTGCGGCAACGAAGCCTGCCCGGAAGACAATATCGTCGAGCTTGCCAATGGCTGCCTGTGCTGCACCGTCGCTGACGAGTTCGTACCGGCGCTCGATGCGATACTCGCTAAAGGCGGCGTCGAACACATTGTCATCGAAACGTCCGGCCTCGCGCTGCCGAAGCCGCTGGTGCAAGCGTTCCATTGGCCGGCAATCAAGAACCGCGTTACTGTCGACAGCATCGTCGTCGTCGTCGATGGCGCAGCGCTCGCCGATGGACGTGTCGCGCACGACCTCGAAGCGCTCAAACAGCAGCGTTCAACCGACACGGCGCTCGATCATGACGATCCGGTCGAGGAAGTTTTCGAGGACCAGATCGCTTGCGCCGATCTTGTCGTGCTCAACAAACGCGACCTGCTCGACGACGCCGGCGTCGAAAGAGCTCGCCTGGCGATTGCCGGCGCTTTGTCGCGCAGCGTCAAGGTTGTTGCCGCAACCGACGGAAAAGTGGACGAAGCTTTGCTGTTCGGTCTTGGTGTGGGCACAGAAGACGACATCGAAAACCGCCGCACCCATCACGATGACGAACTCGATCACGATCACGACGATTTCGATTCATTCGTCGTGCCCGTTGGCGAGATCGCCGATCCGGCGCAGCTTGCCGCGCGCGTCGCGGCGCTCGCTGAAAAATTCGATGTGCTGCGGGTGAAGGGCTTTGCCGCGGTCGCCGGCAAGCCGCTCCGGCTTCTGCTGCAAGCGGTCGGAAAACGCGTGACGCACCAATATGACCGGCCATGGACGGCGACGGAAGCGCGCGAAGGGCGGTTGGTGGTGATCGGGCTTAAGGGACTTGATCGCGCCGCCATCACGCGCGCACTCGCCAACTGAAAACCGGATCAAGCGATGCACTTGCTGACGACCAGTTCGGCCAATCTCGACGAGATCGTCGAAGCGGTCGATCTTGGCCAGACGCCCGGCGATATCGTGGTGCTGTCGTTCGCCGATAGCGATCTGGCTGGCCTCGCTGCGGCATGGCGGGCAGAGCGCGCTGCATTGCCAAGCGTACGGCTCGCCCATCTGCGCGACCTGCGCCATCCGATGTCGGTGGATCTGTGGATCGACCGCGTTGCGAGCCACGCCAAGGTGATCGTAGTGCGCCTGCTCGGCGGTCTCGAATGGTGGAAGTACGGCATCGAGCGGCTGTCGGTGCTGGCGCGCGAGCGAAGCATTGCGTTTGCCGTGTTACCTGGCGAGGACCGCGACGATGCGCGGCTCACAGCTGTTTCCACGTTGCCGGCAAAAGAAGTCGACACGCTGCTGCGTTTCTTCCGCGAGGGCGGGCGGGAAAACTTGCGTTTATTGTTGCGCCGGCTGGCGCGCCATGCCGGCAGCGATCTTGATCTTGACGAACCCCAGCCGGTGCCCCGCTTTGCGGGCTATCTGCCCGGCGAAGGCGCGGTCGATCTCGATCGCCTCGCGGCGGCGCTCAAGCCGCACAATGCTGTCGTACCGATCATTTTCTATCGCGCCATACTGCTTGCCGCCGATACTGCGCCGATTGACGCACTCTGCACGGCGCTCGACGAACGTGGTCTCGCACCGGCGGCGCTACTGGTCCCGAGCCTGAAGGATCGGGATGCCGCAGTGTTTCTGCGTAACGCTTTCTCGCGGCTTCACCCCGTTGTCATTGTCACGACCACGGCGTTTGCTGCGAGCGGAAACGCCGACGAGACCACGCCGCTCGATGAGCCGGGCGTCCCGGTCCTGCAGGTGGTCAGCGCGACGACCCGGCGCGCAGCGTGGCAGAACAGTCCACGCGGACTTGGTGCCGCCGATCTCGCGATGCACGTGGTATTGCCCGAACTCGATGGCCGCGTGCTGGCAGGCGTAATCGCGTTCAAGGATTCGTTGCCGCTGCAGGAAGGACTGTCCTTCACGGCGCTTGGCAGCCGCGCCGAACCGGATCGCGTCGGTATCGTCGCCGATCGTATTGCCGCGCTGGTGCGCCTTTCCGTACTGCCGCGTCACGAACGGCGCGTTGCGATTCTGATGCCGGACTATCCCGGTGCACCGGGGCGTACCGGCTATGCCGTCGGCCTCGACGTTCCGGCGAGCGTGGTCGCGTTGCTCGACGACCTCACCGCCGCCGGTTACACGGTGAACGGCGCGCCGACAGCATCGGGTGAATTGCTCGGTGCGCTCGCGGCCGGCGATGCAACGCTCACGATCGAACGATACGAAGCATTGCTTGCGCGTCTCCCGCATGCTGCGGCCGCGCGCATCCGCGAAGCATGGGGCGAGCCGGCTAACGACCCTGACGCGCGCGACGGCGCGTTCCACTTCCGCGCCAGGACCTTCGGCAATCTTCTCGTCGCATTGCCGCCCGACCGCGGCCGCTCGTCGGAGCGCCGCGCGGACTATCACGATCCGTCGCTGCCGCCACGGCATGCGCTGGTTGCTTTCGGGCTTTGGCTGCAACACGTCGCCAAAGTTGATGCTCTCCTTCACATGGGCGCGCATGGCACGCTGGAATGGTTGCCCGGTAAGGCCATTGCGCTGACGGCGGAATGTTTTCCGGAAATCGTCACCGGCGCGCTGCCGGTGATCTATCCGTTCATCGTCAATAATCCGGGCGAAGCGGCGCAGGCCAAGCGGCGTATTGCTGCGATCACCATCGGCCATCTGCCGCCGCCACTAACCAGCGCCGAATTGTCCGGCGACGCGCTCACACTCGAACGTCTGGTCGACGAGTATGCGCAAGCCGATGGTCTCGATCGTCGGCGTCGCGAAAGCCTGGCGAAGCTGATTGTCGAGACCGCGCAGCGCACCAGCCTGGCGCGGGAAGCCGGCGTCGCCGGTGACGTTGCACCCGACGAAGCTCTGCGGCGCATTGATGCCTGGCTGTGCGATCTCAAAGACCTCACAGTGAAAGATGGCCTGCACATTTACGGCCGCGCACCTGCGTCAGACAAACCAGCCCGACAAGCGAGCGCCACGGCCGAACGCGCGGCTCTCATCGCCGCGCTCGATGGCAAGCGTATTGCGCCCGGTCCCGCGGGATCGCCGACGCGTGGGCGCCGCGACGTGCTGCCTACCGGCCGCAACCTGTTCACCGCCGATCCTCGCACCTTGCCGACACCGACGGCCATGGATCTCGGCCGGCTTGCCGCTGACGAAGTAATCCGCGCGCATCTCCAAACCCATGGCGAGATGTTGCGCACCGCAGTGATCGATCTCTGGGGCAGCGCGACATTGCGCACCGGCGGCGAAGAAATCGCTCAAGGTCTGGTATTGTTGGGTTGCCGGCCGATCTGGGATCACGGCAGCGGCCGTGTCACCGGTGTCGAGGTGCTGCCGACGGCAACCGCTGGGCGTCCGCGCGTCGACGTGACATGGCGAATCTCCGGACTGTTTCGCGACCTGTTCCCGGCGCAGATCGCCTTAATCGATACCGCCGTGCAGACAGTCGCGGCGCGCGACGAGGACAATGACGAAAACCCTCTTGCTGCCGCGCGGCGGGCCATAAACGGCAAAGCCACCGCGCCGCTGCACCGTATATTCGGGACGGCTCCCGGGGTGTACGGATCGGGCGTCGAAGCTCTGCTGGGCCGCAGCGCGGATACCAATGCGATCGGCGCTGCGTATCTTGCCGCTGCGTCGCACAGCTACGGCGGCGCCGATGGCGAAGCCAGCGAGGTGAGCGGAGAATTCGGGCAACACGTCGCCAATGCCGATGCACTGCTGCATACCAGCGACGATTCCACGCGCGATCTGCTTGAAGGCGCGGAAGACGCAGCTTTCGTTGGCGGGTTCGCTGCCGCGGCAAAACTGCTTGGCCGATCCGCCGACCTAATCATGCTCGACTCGACCGATCCGCAGCGGCCTCGGGCGCGAGCGCTATCGGCGGCGCTGGCGCGCATCGTTCGCGCCCGTGCGGTCAACCCGCGTTTTATCGCCGGGCAGATGCGCCACGGCCCTCGCGGCGCCGCCGAACTTTCCGAAACAGTCGACAAGCTTGTGACGTTCGCCGAAACCACCGATGCGGTCGACGGCGAACTGTTCGACCTGTTGCACGAAGCCTATGTAGCCGACGCAACCGTGCGCGATTTCCTGCTGCGCGAAAATCCTCAAGCCGCCGCCGCGATCGCCGAACGGCTGGACGACGCACGGCGCAATGGCTTCTGGCACCCTCGCCGCAACGACATCGATGCCGATCTCGCCGCACTGCGCGTAGAGGCTGTGCCGTGACCGCGCCCGCTATCAAAGAAATTCATCGTCGCGGCGCATGTCCTGGATTATCCGCGCCGATGGAGACTGGCGATGGCTTGTTGGTGCGATTTTCGCCGATTGGCACACTGCCGCTCGATGCTTTCGGCTCGCTGTGTGACGCGGCGAAACGCTATGGCAACGGCATCATTGAAGTTACCGCTCGCGGCAACGTTCAGGTGCGCGGCCTGAGCGTCGCGTCCGCGTCGGCATTTGCCAACACAATGGCAACGCTCGACATCGCCGCCAGAGGCGGCATACCCACTCTCTGCAATCCTCTCTCTGGACTCGATCCGGAAGAGCTGATCGATACCAGCATCATCGTCGCCGATCTTAGAGACGCGTTGGCGCGATTCTCTCTCGCTTCGCGACTTAGCCATAAAACATTGATCGCCATCGACGGCGGCGGAACTTATTGGCTCGATGTTGCCGCTGACATTCGACTGCACGCGCTAAACGACGGCAGATCACTCGGGATCGAAGTTGCCGGTCACGAACTTGGGGCGGCTGTTATTGACGATGTCGTTGTTGTCGTCATGCGCCTGCTAGAGGTCGTGGCGCGCCACGGCCGGCAGGCCCGAGCGCGCGATATTGTTCCGGCAGAAGGCATTACAGCGTTTCGCGCCGCAATCGCCGATCTCCTGATTCCGGTCTGTCACTGCGAAAGCGGAGAGCCTGCTTTGGAATCCAGCTTGCGCGGGAACGAGCGGAGTCTGATCGGCGCGTACCGACTGCGCGACGGGTCGCTCGCGTGCGGCATTGCTCTGCCCTTCGGTCACGCCGACGCGGACTCACTGCAACGACTAACTGCCGCAGCAAGAACGTCGGGTGCGCACGGCTTCCGCACCGCACCTGGCCGAGCGATGCTCGTCATCGGCGTAACTGAAGAAGAGCTGGAATCGCTCGTGGCAACTGCGAAAGACCTTGGCTTTATCGTCGATGCCGCCGATCCGCGCCGCCATGTCGTCGCCTGCGCCGGTGCGCCGAGTTGCGCATCCGCGTACATCGCGGCGCGTGCGATGGGGCCGAACATCGCGGCTGCCGCTGCGCCGTACCTCAAAGGCGCGTTCAAAATTCATGTCTCGGGCTGCGCTAAGGGCTGCGCCCATCCGGCGCCGGCGGCACTGACGATTGTCGGCACTGAGGCCGGATGCGCCCTTGTCGCCGACGGCTCGGCCCGCGACATTCCGTTCATGACCGTTGCCGGAAACGAACTGCCCGGGAAAATCGCCGGCCTGATCCGCGACCTGAAATGCGGAGCCGGCCATGGCTGATCGTTCAGTATACCTGCGCGACGGCACAGCGATCTATGAGCGCTCGTTCGCCATCATCCGCGCCGAGGCCGATCTTTCACGTTTCATGCCGGAACAGGCCGATGTAGCGGTACGCATGATCCACGCCTGCGGCCAGGTCGATGTCGCGCAGCACATCGTATTCGGCGGCGACGTGGTACAAGCAGCGCGAAGCGCGCTTGCCGCAGGCGCGCCCATCCTGTGCAACTCGGAAATGGTGGCGCACGGCATCACGCGGGCGAGGCTGCCGGCGCGCAACGACGTGGTTTGCACGCTCAACGATCCGCGCACCTCAGCGCTTGCCGCACAGAACGGCACGACGCGCTCGGCGGCAGCGCTCGAACTGTGGACCGATCGCCTCGCTGGCGCGGTGGTCGCGATCGGCAACGCTCCGACCGCGCTATTCCATCTGCTCGATATGATCGACAGCGGCGCGCCGAAGCCCGCGGCCATTCTCGGCATTCCGGTCGGCTTTGTCGGCGCCGCGGAATCGAAAGAAGCGCTGGCCGCGGACTCACGCGGCGTGCCGTTTATCATCGTGCGCGGACGCATCGGCGGCAGCGCCATGACGGCCGCGGCGATCAACGCCTTGGCGAGGCCCGGCCTATGAGCGCGGGCAAGCTGATCGGCGTCGGCGTCGGACCGGGCGATCCGGAACTGATGACGCTCAAAGCCATACGCGCGCTTGGCGAAGCCGATGTGGTCGCGTATTTCGCCAAAGCAGGCAATGCCAGTCATTCGCACGCGATCGTCGCAACACACTTGCGCAGCGGCGTTGTTGAACTGCCGCTGTACTATCCTGTCACCACCGAGCTGCCGTCGTGCAGCAGCGGCTATCGCGACGCCATCGCCGCGTTCTACGACAAGGCTGCCGCCGACATTGCCGCGCATCTTGAGGCCGGGCTTACCGTCGCTGTTATCGCCGAAGGCGATCCGCTGTTCTACGGCTCCTACATGCATCTGCATACGCGACTTGCGCCGCGCTATCCGGCAGAGATCGTCGCCGGCGTTACCGGCATGTCGGGCTGCTGGTCGGCCGCCGGCATGCCGATCGCCCAGGGCAATGATGTTTTCACCGTGCTGCCGGCGACGTTGCCGGAAGGCGAGCTGGTGCGTCGGCTCGCCGACGCTGATGCCGCGGTGGTGATGAAAGTCGGCCGGCATCTGCCGAAACTGCGCCGCGCGCTGGACCGCAGCGGCCGCCTTCGCCAGCGCGATCTATGTCGAGCGCGGCACCATGACGGATGCGAAGATGATCCCGCTCGCGCGACAAACCCGACGACGATGCGCCCTATTTTGCCGTGGTGCTGGTGCCGGGCTGGAAGACGCGCCCGGGAGCCGAGCCGTGACCGGGCATCTTTCCGTCATCGGCCTTGGCCCGGGCGATCCGCGCTACCTCACTCCCGAAGCGCAGGAAGCGTTGATCACCGCGCAAGCGCTCTATGGCTACGGACCCTATCTCGATCGTGTGCCGGCGCGCGCCGGACAGAGCCGCCATGCTTCTGATAATCGCGAGGAAGGCGCGCGCGCCGATGCCGCGCTTGGTCATGCCGCGTCGGGCGCGCGCGTCGCCATCGTGTCCGGCGGTGACCCTGGCGTATTTGCTATGGCGGCGGCGGTTTGCGAACGGATCGAAACGGGACCGGAAAGCTGGCGCAGCGCTGGATGTTGCGATCATTCCCGGCGTCACTGCGATGCTTGCGGTTGCTGCCAGGATCGGCGCGCCGCTCGGCCATGACTTTTGCGCGATCTCGCTCTCGGACAACCTGAAACCATGGGACCTCGTTGTGCGCCGGCTCGAAGCCGCTGCAAGCGCGGGCTTTGTCATCGCACTGTACAATCCGCTGTCGCGGGCGCGGCCATGGCAATTCGGCCAGGCGATCGAGCATCTGCGCAAGCATTTGCCGGATTCGGTGCCGGTGATTTTCGGCCGCGCCGTCGGACGGGCCGACGAAAAGATCGACGTGACCACGCTCGATGCCGCCGCTGTGAAGTCGGCGGACATGGCAACGCTGGTGATTGTCGGCTCGCGCGAAACCCGCGTCATCGCGCGGCCTGGCCAGCCACCGCTGGTTTACACGCCGCGCGCTACGGCCGGAGTCAGCGCATGATCGAGCCAGGCGATCGTGTCATCGAGGGTATGGACGGCAGGTCCTTCCGATACCTGTGGCCGGCGCAAAATAATAACTTCAACGCCAAGCGCACGGGCCGCGGCGATTTTGCCGTAGGCGGCGTTACCGCCGCTGTTCTTTGCGATCACGACATCGATGTTGTGCTCGGTCATCAGGGCGCGGTCATGAGCTTCACTGAATGGACCGCGTTCGGTGACATAGCTCGCGTGCGGCAACGGCAACGGCGGATCGACCGGATCGACACTGCGGATCAGATAGAAGTGCTGCGGGGCGCTAGCAAAAGGCGCAAGGTCGTTGCGTCCCAGCGTAACAAAAACGCGGCGCGTAGCTTCACCGAGCGCCTGGACCGCGGCGCGGGTATCACCCACCTCAATCCAGCGGTCACCAACGACGGCCTTCCACGGCGCGCGACGCAACACCACGAACGGCACGCCGGTTTGTCGCGCGGCTGCCGAAGCATTCTCGCTGATCATCGTCGCATAAGGATGCGTCGCATCGATCAAGGCATCGACGCGTTCTTTCACGATATAATCGGCAAGGCCATCCGGCGCCGCCAAAACCGCCGACGCGAACCGGCACGGCATGCGGAACCGGCGATGTCGTGCGGCCGGCGAGCGACAGCGTGACGTCGAGGCCGACGCGCCGGGCCAGCCGTTCGCCCAGCAGGCGTGCCTCGGTGGTGCCGCCGAGAATAAGGACGCGTGCCAGGTCTTTTGCCATGTCTTCTAATGTGCCGTTTCCGGGTCCATCGCCGACCGACAGTGCCGCATCGCCTCGTTGGCTGTCCATCGTCGGTATCGGCGAGGACGGTATCGAAGGCCTGACCGCCACCGCGCGCGGACTGATTGCCGGCGCAGAGATCGTGTTCGGCGGGAAACGCCATCTCAGTCTCGCCGGGCCGCTCATTCGCGGCGCAGCGCGGCCGTGGCCGTCGCCGTTTGCCGGTGCCGCCGACGAAGTATTCAGCCATCGCGGCCGGCAGATTTGCGTGCTGGCGTCGGGCGATCCGTTTCACTACGGCGTCGGCGCGGTACTGGCGCGCCGGATCGATCCCAGCGAAATGATCGTTGTGCCCGCGCCCTCCGCATTCAGCCTCGCGGCGGCGCGGCTTGGCTGGTCGCTGCCGGAGACGGTGCTGCTCTCGCTGCATGGCCGTACGCTCGATCTGGTGCGGCCGCATTTGCAGCCGAGCGCCCGCATATTCGCGCTGACATCCGACGGCGAAGATCCACGGGCACTCGCCCGATTGCTTACGGAAATCGGATTCGGCAGGTCGCATCTCACCGTGCTTGAAGCGCTGGGCGGATCGCGCGAGCGCATCCGCAGTTGCGAAGCCGCGGAATTTCCATTCGGCACCGTCGATGCGCTCAATATCGTCGCGATTAAAGTACAGGCCGCACCGGACGCGCGCGTGCTGACCCGGACGTCCGGCCTGGCCGACGATCTGTTCGAGCACGACGGACAGATCACCAAACGCGAAATCCGTGCGATGACCCTGTCTTCACTCGCGCCGCGCAAAGGCGAACTGCTCTGGGACATCGGCGCCGGGGCGGGCTCGATTGCGATCGAGTGGATGCTTTCGGATACCAGCATGCGAGCCATCGCGATCGAGCGCCGCGAAGACCGCGCCGCCTGCATCCGCCGCAATGCCATGGCATTCGGCGTGCCGGGGTTGCAGATCGTTGAAGCAGAGGCACCGGAAGCGCTCATCGGCCTGCCGACACCGGACGCTGTCTTCGTCGGCGGCGGAGGCAGCCATCCCGATGTGCTTGATGCCGCAACCCGGACGCTTCGGCCGCGTGGCCGCCTGGTGGTGAACGCCGTAACCGTGAAGACCGAAGGCGTGCTGCTCGCCCACCACGCCGCGCTCGGCGGCGAGCTCATTCGTATCGCGATATCGCGCGCCGCGCCGGTCGGCGGCGAGACCGGCTGGCGGCCGGCGATGCCGGTGACGCAGTGGGTCTGGATCAAGCCATGACGGTTCACTTCATCGGCGCTGGACCGGGCGCGGCCGATCTCATCACGGTGCGGGGGCGAGACTTGATCGCCCGCTGCCCGGTCTGTCTCTACGCCGGCTCCATCGTGCCGCGTGAATTGCTTGCTTATTGTCCGCCCGACACGCGCATCGTCGATACCGCACCAATGTCGCTCGACGAGATTGACGCTGAATTCGTCTCTGCCCACGCCAAAGGCCTCGACGTTGCGCGGCTACATTCAGGCGACCTGTCCATCTACAGCGCGCTCGCCGAGCAGCTGCGCCGTCTTGGGCAGCACCGGATTCCCTACACCCTGACGCCGGGCGTGCCGGCCTTTGCCGCGGCCGCCGCGGCCTTGCAATGCGAACTCACCCTGCCGGAAGTCGCGCAAAGCGTCGTGCTGACTCGGGTTTCCGGCCGCGCGTCGCGGATGCCGGAAGAGGAAAAGCTCTCAGCGTTCGCCTCGACCGGCGCGACCCTTGTCATTCATCTCGCAATCCACGCCATCGAAACGATCGTCGCCGAGCTGATGCCGTTCTATGGCGCCAATTGTCCAGCGGCTGTTGTTGTACAGGCCAGCACGCCGGCGGAGCAGATCTTGCGCGGAACGCTTGCCGACATTGCCGCCAAGACCGCCGCAGCGAAGATCGAGCGCACCGCGCTCATCATGATCGGTCCTGCCCTTGTCGCTGAAGAATTTCGCGACAGCGCTCTCTATGACGCCGACTATCGGCGACGCTTTCGCGGTGGTGCCGCGCCATGACCGCATGGGACGCGATGGCGGCAAAACGAGCCGGCGTGCCGGTGTTTGCTCCCGGCCACGTCTGGCTGGCCGGCGCCGGACCGGGCGATCCCGGCCTGCTTACACTCGATGCACTTGCGGGCCTCACCCAAGCCGATGTCGTCGTCCACGACGCGCTGGTGGACGAGCGGGTGCTGGCGCTTGCCGGTCCGCAGGCGCGGCTGGAATTTGCCGGCAAGCGTGGTGGCAAGCCATCAGCGACCCAGGCCGATATCAGCCAGCGCCTGGTCGAATTGGCGCGCGCCGGTCATCGTGTGCTGCGGCTCAAAGGCGGCGATCCGTTCGTATTTGGCCGCGGCGGCGAGGAGGCGATGACGCTCGCGGCTGCGGGCGTGCCGTTCCGCGTCATTCCTGGTGTGACTGCCGGCCTCGCCGCGCTCGCGAGCGCATCGATTCCGGCGACGCTGCGCGGCATCAACCGCGCCGTGATCTTTGCCGCCGGTCACGGCGCCGAAGAGGATTTCGACTGGACTGCGCTGGCCCGCACCGGACAGCCGATCGTGCTCTACATGGTGATGCACAATCTGGAGAAGATTACTGGCGCCTTGATGAAAGCCGGTCTCGGCGCGCAAACGCCTGCGGCAGTGATCGTGTCGGCAACGACGCCGAAGCAACGCGTGCTGGTCTCTACGCTTGAAAAACTTGCCGCTGCATCGCGTGAACAAAATTTTGAACCGCCTGCGATTGTCGTCATTGGCGAAATCGTGGATCTGCGGGAAAAGCTGCTTGGCGACACCACACTCGCAGAGAAGCAGTCGACGTGAGCGCGCGCGGTCTCATTATTGGCGCGCCGCATTCCGGCGCCGGCAAGACAACGGTCACGCTCGCAATCCTCGCGGCGTTCAGACAACGCGGCATCGTCACTCGCGCAGCGAAGGCCGGCCCCGACTACATCGATCCGGCGTTCCACACCGCTGCAGTCGGGTCACCGAGCCTCAATCTTGATTCATGGGCGATGTCGCCTCCCCTGCTCAACGCCGTGGCGACGCGAGCAGTACAAGATGCGGAAATATTGATTGTCGAAGGCGTCATGGGGTTGTTCGACGGCGCAAATGCCTCGCCCGGACGACGCGGGGCGACCGCCGATCTCGCCGTGCACTTCGGTCTACCGGTCGTGCTGGTGCTCGATGTGTCGCGGCAGGCGCAATCGGCCGCCGCGCTGGTGCGCGGTTTCGCGACGCACGATCCGGCGGTACGCATCGCCGGTGTCATCCTTAACCGCGTGGCGAGCGAACGGCACACCGCCATGGTCGCGGACGCGATCGCGACGATGAATATTCCGGTATTTGGTGCAGTTCCACGCACCGCCGAGCTGGCGTTGCCGGAACGTCATCTCGGTCTGGTGCAAGCCGGCGAACACCCCGATCTGACAGCGCTGATCGGCCGCCTCGCTGCCACGGCCGAGCGTCATCTCGATCTCGATGCGATCGCAGCACGTGCCTCACCGCTCAAAACAACGACGGCAATGAACGCTCCTGCGCTGCCGCCGCCGGGTCAGCGCATCGCGCTGGCACAGGATCAGGCGTTCAGCTTCATCTATCCGCATCTCCTCGCGGCGTGGCGCGACAGCGGCGCTGAGATCATCCCGTTCTCACCGCTCGCCGACGAGCCGCCAGCGGAGCAGGCCGACTGCTGCTGGCTGCCCGGCGGTTATCCCGAGCTTCACGCCGGAACGCTCGCCGGAGCCCAGCACTTCATCACAAGCTTGCGGCATTTCGCCGAAGCCCGGCCGGTCCATGGCGAGTGCGGCGGCTACATGGTGCTCGGCCAAAGCATCGAAGACGCACAGGGACAACGTCACGCGATGACTGGGCTGCTAAGTCACGCGACGAGCTTCGCCAAACGCAAACTGCATCTCGGTTATCGCTCTGCCCGCCTCATTGCCGATACGGCACTTGGCAAGCGCGACACAACTTTGCGCGGCCACGAATTTCACTATGCGACGCTGACATTCACTGGAGACGACGAACCGTTTGCAGAACTGGCGGACGCGGAAGGCCGCCTCCTAGGCCGCGCCGGTGGCCGGCGTGGCCGTGTTACCGGGACGTTTTTTCACGCCATCGCATCCGCCTAACCAGCCGCCTTAGGCTCCGCGTCATCGGCCGGTTTGTCAGAAACACCGGCCTCGGCGAACGTCGCCATGCCAGTGTGACAGGCGAGCGCCGCGCGTAGGATCAGCAATGTCACCGCAGCGCCCGAGGCTTCACCGAGCCGCATGTTCAGGTCGACGATCGGGACAAGCGAAAGTTCCTCTAGCAACAGACGATGTCCCGCTTCAGCGGAAACATGAGCCGCTTGCGCATGTGCAAGCGTATCGGCCCGCAGCTTCGCCAGCGGCGCAACAGCCGCCGTACAGACAAAGCCGTCGAGCAGCACCGGAATATTTTTTTGCCGCGCCGCAAGCGTCGCGCCGAGAATCGCGGCAAGCTCGCGACCGCCGACTGCGGCCGCAACCGCCAGCGGGTCGTGCAGGATCGCAGCATGCCGTTGCAGAGCGCGATCAATCACATCGCGCTTGCGTGCCAAGCCGTCTTCATCGACGCCGGTGCCTCGCCCGGCCCAGCGCGCACCACCGCCGCCAAACAACGCAGCGGCAATGGCCGCCGCCGCCGTGGTGTTGCCGATACCCATTTCACCCAGACAGATCAGGTCACAGTCGGATGGCACCGCTTCATAGCCCGCCGCCACCGCCGTCAGGAATTCTGGTTCGGTCAACGCCGGTTGTTGGGTAAAGTCGGCCGTCGGAGTATCGAGCGAAAGCGGCGTAACCTGCAGCTTTGCGCCGGCAGTGCGCGCGAGCTGATTGATCGCGGCACCCCCTGCGGCAAAGTTCGCCACCATTTGCGTTGTTACTTCGGCGGGATAAGCCGAGACCCCTTGTTTGGTCACGCCGTGATTGCCGGCGAAAACCAGAATCGTGACGCCATCAAGCCGCGGCGCGTGACCTTGCCAGTGTGCCAGCCACGCAACGAGATCCTCGAGCCGGCCGAGGCTTCGCGGCGGCTTGGTCAGGGTCGCTTCGCGCTGTGCTACGGCGGCGCTCGCGGCCGGATGTCCGGTCGGCAAGTCGAGACAGGCGGCACGCAACGCCGAAAATGAGGTAAAGTTCGCCATTACTGCTTGGTCCTTGCTTCCGGCGGAGGTGGAACTCAACATTTAACAAATCCACCACCGCGTGGCCACAGCGAGAAGATTGAGAAAGATTGGCGTCTATGCTGGAAAATCCGATCATCGCAGATTGTGTACGCGACATCAGAACCAGCGTCGCGTTTCTGACCCGTCTGCCAATCTCGCGCACTGCTCCGGACAGCGATGCAGACCTGGCTCGGGCGAGCTGGGCATTTCCGATTGCAGGGATTGTTATCGGCCTGATCGGCGCTCTGACTTACGTCCTGGCGTACAAGTTTGGACTTCGACCGTGGCCATCCGCGATCCTGAGCCTTGCGGCGACGCTCGTTGTCACGGGCTGTCTGCACGAAGACGGTCTCGCCGATACAGCCGACGGCTTTGGCGGCGGCGCGACCCGCGAGCGCAAGCTCGAAATCATGCGCGACAGCCGCATCGGTACCTACGGCGTTTGTGCACTGATAATTTCGATGTTGATACGCGCGGGAGCGCTCGCCAGCCTTGCCGATCCGCGGATTGTCGTTTTCGCGCTGATCGCAGCGCACGGCGCGGCGCGCGCGACATTGCCGTTTTTGATGGTGCTCGCTCCGCCAGCGCGCAGCGATGGATTGTCCCACGCTGCCGGCAAGCCGGCACAGGATCGCCTGCTGATCGCCGGCGCGCTTGCTGTTGTCATCCTCGGCCTCTTCCTCGGGCCGCTACCGGGGCTCGTAGCGCTGATCCTGCTCGCTGCCGCAGTGGGGTTGATGGTGTGGCTGTGCTCTGCACAGATCGGCGGCCAGACCGGCGATGTGCTCGGCGCACTCGAGCAGGTCGGTGAGATCGTCATCCTCCTCGTCGCTTTGCACTGATCTTTTTTGCGGTCCGACGGGGTTGCACAGGTTTTACGCACGGTGCAGCCCGTGCGAGCACAGCAAAGCAGCCCGGCTCCATACAAATTATTGTATTTACTGAGATATTCCGATTTCTGCTTTGGCATGAAGCTTGAAGTGTAGGTGGGTGATGACCCACAGCCCGCCGCCCCCAAAACTCTCGTTGCTGCCGGAAAGCGCGCCTTTCACGCCGGAACAACGCGCTTGGCTCGACGGCTTCTTCGTCGCCGCACTCGGACTCACTGACAGCGGTATCACGCCGCTCTCGCCGCAGGACGCGGCGGCCATCATGGCTGGTGGTGCGGCGCCCACCGTGGAGCAGGACGACGGCGCGCCTTGGCATGACCAGACCATGCCGATGGCCGAGCGGATGAAGCTTGCCGAAGGCAAGGCATTGCGCCGCCGGATGATGGCGGCGATGGGCCAGCAGGACTGCGGGCAATGCGGCTACAACTGTCAGGACTACGCCGACGCGATCGCCGGGAAGAAGGAGGCAAAGCTCAATCTGTGTGTGCCCGGCGGCAAGGAGACGCTGCGTACTCTCAAATCCCTGTTCACAGAACTGGACGCAGCGCCGGCGCTCGTTCCCGCCCAGGCTGAAGCAGGCGTTTCGCCGGCCGCAACAACAACGACTCCGCTCGGCCGTGCGCGTGACAACCCGGCCGAAGCTATCTTCCTGTCGCGCAAGCTGCTCAACAAGCCCGGCTCGAACAAGCACACTTGGCACATTGAATTCGATCTCTCGTCGTGCGGGCTGGATTATGTCGTCGGTGACAGCTTCGGAATTTTTCCAGCCAACGATCAGGGTCTCGTCGCCGCTGTCATCAAAATGCTCGGCGTACCGGCCGATTTCCCGATCAAGGGACGCCCGCTGCAAGACGTGTTGACGAGCGACGTATCGCTCGGCCTGGCGTCCGACACGCTATTCCAGCTTTACTCCTACATCACCGGCGGCGAGCGGCGGCAGAAGGCCAAGGCTCTCTCTTCAGGTGAAAACCCGGATGGCGATGCGGAAACCCTCGACGTGCTCGCCACCATGGAGAAGTTCGCACCGGTCAAGCCCGATCCGGAGGCTTTCATCGAGGCGCTCGACGTCATGCAGCCGCGGCTGTTTTCGATCTCGTCGTCGCTTAAAAGCAATCCGGGCCGTGTGTCGCTGACCGTCGACACCGTGCGCTACCTGATCGGCAAGCGTGAGCGGCTCGGCGTCGCCTCGACGTTTCTTGGCGCACGCGCCGCGCCGGAGCAAAAAGTCAAAGTCTACGTGCAAAAGGCGCAGCACTTCGAATTGCCGAAGGATCCGGCGACCCCGGTCATCATGATAGGTCCTGGAACTGGTATCGCGCCGTTCCGTGCCTTCCTCCATGAACGCATGGCGACCAAGGCGCCTGGCCGCAACTGGCTGTTCTTCGGCCACCAGCGCCGTGATTACGATTTCTTTTATGAGGACGAGTTGGCCGGTATGCGCGCGGCCAAGGTATTGACGCGCCTGTCGCTTGCCTGGTCCCGCGACGACGAGCAGAAATTCTATGTGCAGGATCGGATGCGCGAAGTCGGCCGCGATTTATGGTCGTGGCTCGCCGATGGCGCCAACATTTACGTCTGCGGCGACGCCAAGCACATGGCGAAGGATGTCGAACGCGCGCTGGTGGATATTGTCGCGCAATACGGCGCGCGCAAAACCGAAGAAGCGATCGCTTTCGTTGCCGAACTGAAGAAAAGCGGCCGCTATCAGCAGGACGTCTACTAGAGCATAATCCGGAAAAGTGGACTTCCGGTTTTCCGAAAAGATCACGCACCAACTAACAATCTAGCTATGCCACAAGCTGCTCCGGATCGAGCGGCAGCTTCACCGGCTGTTTCAGCCTCGCTGAAAGATCGAGTGCTTTGGTCAGCATCAACCGATTGTGCGCTTCTGCAGCCGTCGCTGCCTGCGTCGGCAGTCCCGAGCGATACGCGGTTGAGCCACGACACCGTTTCCTCAGCCATCGGCCCGCGCAACTCACCGAGCACCATGTCGCCGGGCGGATAAGAACCCATGAAATCGACCAGCCGGCTGCTATCCGGTGCGTAGCCTTCGCTCTGCGGCTTCGATACCGCGAGCACCATGTCACGATGGGTGTCGTCGATAGTGAGCACGCCGTCGGTGCCGTTGATGCCGACTTCGAGGCTGTACACCGCGCCGGGCCATGTCACCGGCAGCGCCCACGAGATACTGAGCGTGTGGACCGCGCCGTCAGAAAACATAATCATGCCGGCCGTGGCATCGATGCCGTGATAGAGCGGGCCGAGCACCTTATCGACCGAGCGCGCGTAACATTCGACCGGCGTCTTCTGCTCCATGTACCACATCACGATATCCAGCGCGTGCGTGCCCGAAATCACCATCGGCGAGATCGTCGCCGGATCGTCGGTGCGTTTGTAATTATCGATCGCAACGAGACGATTCATAAAGGCGCGCGACGTCACCATGGTAACGTCGCCGAGTGCACCGGTGCGCACCTTCTCTTTGGCACCGAGCCATTTGCGGCGGAAACGCTGAGTGTAGCCAACCACCGCATCAAGCTTGGCGTCGGTGATCGCCTTGAGCACCTTGGCCGACTGCGCAAGGTCGGTGGCAAGCGGCTTCTCGATCAGCATCGGCAGGCCGCGCTCGACCGCGGCCAGGATCGGTTCGACGTGCAGATGCTCGTCGGTAGCGATGATCGCACAGGTGACTTCCGGCCGCGCCAAGAGTTCACGATGGCTGGTGGTGACGAAGTCGGCGCCGATCCGCGCGGCAACATCGCCGCCGCGGTTGTGATTGAGCTCGGCAATGCCGATCCACTCGACCGCCGGATGGCGCTTCGCTACTTCGCCGCGAAACAAACCGACGCGCCCGGCGCCGATAATGGCAAGCCCGATGCCCTTAGCGGACTCCTTCATGCGTGTGTCCGCTGAGTTATTCCGCTCATTCCCGCGCAAGCGGGAATCCAGATGGGTCCCCGCCTGCGCGGGGACGAGCGGGAAATGAACTCGCTAGCCTCATTCATACGTTCAAACCCGAGCGATTTTTCTTTTTTAGTTCCGCGATTCCGGAAATCGTCTCATTGGTCAGCGGCAGGTCGATTGGCTCGTTGCGATCGGCGGAGAGGTCGGCCGCACTATAGGTTTCCATGACCAGCCGCGCGCTTTCCGGTGTCACCATCACGGGCGCATCGCGGATGCAAGCTTCGAGAAAGTGAATCGTCTCCGGCCCCATGCCGCCGGCGAACACGTGATCGACCCATTCGCCGGGCATGGTGGACATCGGAAATTCCTGGCCGCGCTTGACGGTGTTGAGCCAGTTGTCGCGTTGGGTGTCGTCAAGGGTCAGCGCACCGTCGGTGCCGGTGATCTCGATCCAGGTCGAGCAATAATTCGGAAAACTCGGCGGGAAATTCCAGCCGCCGCCGATCATCACCACGACGCCGTTATCCATGGTGACGGTGGTGAACATGATGTCGTGCGAGCCGTTGATCGGCTCCATGTAGCCGTAAGCGCCTTGGCTATACACACGCACCGGCTTGGCCGGCTCCAGCAGCCAGAACACGAAGTCGAGATCGTGGGTCGATTCCATGACCACTGGCGACAGCCGCACCCGGCTTGCGATCTTCTTGCCGAGTTCGCGCGACAGATGCCGACTGACCAGCACCGAGACGACCTTGCCCAGCGTCCCGTCGGTAATCTTCTTCTTGGCGAACGCGACCTTTGGATTGAAGCGCTGCGAGTAGCCGATGGTGAATTTCAGATTGTTGCGCCTCGCCAGCTGGATCAGCTCGTCGGCCTCCCACAGTTCGAGCGCAATCGGCTTTTCCAGCATCACGTTCTTGCCGGCCCGCAGGCAGTCGCGCGCAATCGGATAATGGTTCGCTTCCGGTGTGGTCGAGACATAGACCACCGAGATTTTCTCGTTCTGGATGATGTCTTGATAGTCGAGCGTCGCGGTCGCCGGTTTGAACAGCGCCTTCACCTCGGCGAGCCGGTCCGGCTTGATGTCGCAGAGATGCAACCTGTCGACCAGCGCGGTGCGCGCCAAGGCTTCCGCGCGCAAGCCCCCGATCCACCCGACACCGATCACAGCTGCTTCGACCGTTCTCACTTAAGCGTTCCTCACATTGCGCGTTCTGCGCGTTTTACGCGGCGCATAAAGACCATGCCGCATCACAGCGCGCAACGGCGTTGATACTTGTCATTGCGAGCGGAGCGAAGCAATCCAGCACTCAATGCAAGCCGCCCCTGGATTGCTTCGTCGCTGCACTCCTCGCAATGACGCGTTACGGCGTTCTCGCGATGCGTCTGCATCCGAGTCATCGTCACGCAACGTCACGCCAAGCACGAAATGGAGCGCCGGGAGGCGCCAGGGTCGTGGGCCGCGCCACGCGGACGGATGTTGCCACCCGCTCGCGCTTCGGGCGCGGCGCGCGCCACAGACGATCCCCTCACGGAAACCGCCTGCTTCGGGCGCGCTGCGCCTCCCGGCGCTCCACCGCGGTTCGCCGTTGCGACTGTCGACCGCCGCAGCGTGAGTACCGCGCCTGCTCCACCTTTGGGATCGCCTCCGGAATGGTGACCTTCGATG
The DNA here is from genome assembly GCA_963742215.1 of uncultured Alphaproteobacteria bacterium. Classification (GTDB taxonomy): domain Bacteria; phylum Pseudomonadota; class Alphaproteobacteria; order Rhizobiales; family Xanthobacteraceae; genus BOG-931. Next base: position 441,988 of record CAVULJ010000016.1, on the reverse strand, counting down.
AGCAAGCTAACTCAATATAACCGAGACGGGGACATATGTCAAGAATATCGTCCCTTATATCGGGACCTTGAGTTAGCGAAGAACTTCCCGTTTTACGGCGTAGCCGCCCGTGCGAAATGTTCGCTCTGCTTCCGACGAGCAGCCATCGGGGAATTGCGTCATCATGTCCGTCAAGTAGCCATGCAGGAACATCGCGGAGCTTGAAGTGTATCTCGCCCTGCGCGCCGAACGCCGCATCAGAGCATCGCTCATTACACTCGTGATTTCAGCGATAGCGCCAAAAAGCCTGCGCGCTGTGGACACGGGCGTCGCTGCTGGCTTTAGTGGAATAGGTCTTGCTTCGCAAAGCCGCGACCTGACAGGTCATGGCAGCCGAAGCGACTTGCTGTATGGTTATCGCCAATCACGCGGAGGTGAAGTCATGAGCTCTCGCAGCTTTCGACACGTGCCAATATCCCGCCGAGGCGTTCTTAAAAAATCCGCGCTTGCGACTGCAGCACTCGCGTTACCCGGTGCCCCGTTGCGGGTCCGCGCCGATGCACTGCTCAAGCCGGTGTCGATGACCCTCGATTGGCTTTATGAAGGAAGCAATGGCGGCTTCGTCGTGGCGCATGAAAAGGGCTTTTATCGCGAAGCCGGGCTCGACGTTACGGTCACCGCCGGAAAAGGCTCGGCCAGCACGGCGCAGCTGGTCGCCAGTAAGGCGACACAGATCGGCTTCTCCGACGGCTTTGTCGCCGCCAACGGCGTCGCCAAGGGCATGGCGATCAAAACCATCGGCAGCATTTTTCGGCGCGGGCCGGCCGCCATCATCGCCCTCGCCGATTCCAGCATCAAGACGCCGAAGGATCTCGAAGGCAAAACCGTCGCGATAACTGCAGGCAGCGCTGTGTTCCTGCAATGGCCTGCCTTCGTCAAGGGCGCCGGCATCGACGCCACGAAAATCCAGATCGTCAACATCGATCCTGCCGGGCTTGGACCGGCGCTCATCAATGGCAAGGTCGATGCCATCGGCGGGTACGTGGCGAGCTATGTGCCGAGCGTCGAAATCCGCGGCCGGAAAGAAGCGCGAATCCTATGGTTCGCCGACAACGGCGTCACCGTCGTTGGCAACGGCATGATCGTGCACCAGGACCTGCTCAAGAGCGATCCCGATATCCTTCGCGCCTTCGTTCCGGCGTCGATCAAGGGATTTCTGTATGGCCGACAGTACCCGGACGAAGCCGTTGCCGCGGTGCAGAAGTATGACCCCACCGCCGATCCGGCGATCATAAAGAGCCAATTCGAACTTTCGTGGAAGACCTGGGTGAGCCCTCACACCAAGGGCAAACCGCTCGGCTGGGAAGCCGAGGCCGATTGGGAGTTGACCATCCAAGTGCTCAAACAATACGGCGGCGTGACCGCTCCGCTCGAGACCAGTCAGCTTTATACCAACGAATTCGTCCCGACCGACGGCGAATACGTACCACCGCAGGAGGGGTGAACGGCCTGGTCGGCGTGAGCAAGATCACCGACGACGCTAAGCGTATTTGCGCATCGCACGTTGCAACCTTAGTCGCCGACCAAATTGAGGAGAGGCGAAGATGACCGACCTGAAAGTGCACGACGTCAGAGGTGAGATCCCTGACGACGACCAATCCATCCGTTTGATGGATCATCCAGATTTGGCGGAGGAAATTCCCACGCTGGATATGACCCCCTATTTGAGTGGGAAGTCGGGGGGGCGCGAGTTAGTCGCCGCCCAATTGCGCACCATCAGCAGGACGGTCGGCTTTTTCTACCTCAAGGGTCACGGTATCCCTCAGGATCTCATCGATCGCGTATTCGAGGAGTTGCGGCGATTTCACTCGCTACCGAGCGCCACCAAAAGTGCAATTCCCTACTTCGATACCGGAAGTTTCAAGTCCGGTTATCAGCCGTGCTTCAAGGACGACTACCAGCGGACGAACATCAACATCATAGCGAATGCCAAGCCCAACCTGGTTGCGAAGTTCTCCATCAATCGCGAGGGCGGCTCCGGCGGCCTCAGCATGTCGGACCAAGAGCGCGGGGCACGGGTGAATGTGTGGCCGGAAAACTTGCCCGGCTTCAAGGAAACGTTGCTCGCATACCACGCCGGAATTGAGAAGCTCGGGCGCCAGTTTCTTCCGCTTTGGGCCACATCCCTCAAACTGCCCCTGGACTATTTCGACAGGTTTTTTGCCACCCCTCACCTCACCATGAGTTTGCTGTACTACCCGCCGCAGAAGCAGATCGGCGACCGCCAATACGGGATCGCGCCGCACACCGACAACGCGTTGATGACACTTCTGGCTCAGAAGGACATCCCCGGCCTCGCCGTTCGGATGCCCTCTGGCCGCTGGCGCACGGTCGACATCGTGCCGGGGGCACTGCTCGTGAACACCGGCAACCTCATCGTGCGCTGGACGAACGATGAATATTTGTCGACCAAGCATCGGGTGATCAATACCAACGAGGTCGACCGCTACTCGATCCCGGTTTTCTTCGGTCCGAGCGGCGACGCCCTGATAGAGGTTTTGCCGACGTGCCAAAGTGCTGAACGGCCTGCTCTTTATGAGCCAATCACCTATTTGAAGCTTCGCGAATGGTATTACGGATCGCGGATCTGATCCGCAGATCGGCTGGCTCGCATCGCGTCCAATCAGGAAGGCAAGGTTAGCGCGAAGCGCGGCGCCAATCCATGCGGAGACAATGTCCGGCTTGGGTCAAAGCGGCCATTCTGAAAGGTTGGCGTAATGTCTGCTTGTACCTGAAGCGGACTTTAGCCGTCGTATTGAATCTCAACACATACACCTCAGCGCGGCGATCAATGCGTCTGCATCGAACTCTACTTGTCGTAACTCAGGAAGACGGGACTAACGTCACACCAAACACCTTCTCGGCGAACTGCGGGTAGACCTCGGCCAGCATCGGCGCGACCACAGTGCGCATCAGATGCAGCATCTCTGCCGATGGTGCGGGAGTCGTAGGCACTTCGGACGGCCGGTCGAATTCGAACCCGGTATTCTCGATCACCTCTTCGATGCTGTGCCCAGGATGAACACTGGCCAGACGAAACCGCTTCCGTGTCCGGTCAAAATCGAACAAACAGCGATTGGTGATGAGCGCAATCGGGCCGCCGGGGCGGAATGTATTGTCCGTGCTGCCGCCGGGCGCACTGATGAAATCGACCTTGGGCACCAGCGTGCGCCGCGAATGCTCGACGCGGAACAAAATGACCTTGGGCACGACGTAGTAGAGGTAAGCCGAGCCGAACGAGCCCGGAAACCGCGCCTTGGGATGAGCATAATCGCCGACGCTGACCAGATTGATATTGCCTTCACCGTCGATCTGTCCGCCCGACAGAAAGAACACATCGACGCGGCCCTGCCCGGCACAATCGAACAGTTCGCGCGATCCGTCGGTGAAAAAAGTGTGCGCGCGGCTGCCGAGCAGCGATACGTAGGGCTTTCCGCCACCACGCTCGCGCGCCAGCAACGCCGCGGTCGCCGGGATCGGCGACGACGCGCCGACGGCGACGTGCCGCACATCGCCGATCAGCCGGCAGATTGTGTCGGCCAGCAACTCTTCGTCGCGAAAGGATTCAAGCGGCGCACCGCTCATGCCGGTACCGCGACCCGTTCGTAAACGTAACGATCGAGGTATTGCGCAAAGCCTTCGGCCGTTGTCGCGAGCTTGGCGTATTCGGCAAGATGCGCAGCATCGAGATCATAGTGATCAGGCAGCGGCAAAGGCCACGCGCCGCGGGGCTCGACGGCAATGGCTTCGACATAAAAGCCCGGAATGGTTGCGGCGGCGAGCAAAGGATCACGCAAGAGATCGCCGTCATAAAGCTTCTCTACGGTGACCACCGTTTTTTGCGCCGCGTGCGCCATGGTGAACAGTTCGCGCTGCAGGCCGACGTAAACATTCCCATCTCGGTCGGCCATCGGCGCGTGGAACAGCACGACGTCCGGCTGCAGCGCTGGGAGAAGCACGATCGGATCGTTGTTGCCGAATGGATTGTCCGTCACTTTCCAGTCCGGCCGATGCGCCAGAACGTCCGAGCCGATCAACCCGCGCAATGGCATGAACGGCACCCCCTTTTCCGCCGCCTGAAATTGCGCGTGTAACGCCGGGCACGTAGCGTCCCGCATAGCGATCCCGTCAGACAGAACCGCAGCAGTGAAGCGTGGCGCCGGGCCGAATTCACCAAGACTGACAGCCGATGTTTCCATCATTTCGACGCAGCCGGCGCCGATCAGCAAATCCGCCTGCAAGCTCGAGGTTGGCAGCGCGACCAGGTGCAGCCGCTTAACGCCGCGCCGGATCAGTGCGCGGGTTGCCGCCATGGCGACACCGGACGTCTCGCGCGCCACCGCCAGCATGCAGCCGTCGGTGATCGGCGCGATTGCTTCGTCGAGTGAGCGGATGATCGCTGTCATGGCGGCACGTTACTCCCTCTGCCCGCGCGCGGGGGGAGGGAGAGAACCACTATGACAGCGCCGACTTCACGTTGTCGGGCGAGAACGGGACCCGGCGGATGCGCACGCCGGTGGCGTCGAATACCGCGTTGGCGATCGCGGCGGCCACCGGACGGGTTGATGCCTCGCCGGCGCCGGATTGCGCGATCTCGGGATGATTGATCATCACGATGTCAACCTGTTCGGGCGCGTCGGTGAGATCGAGGATCTGGTAAGTCAGCCAATCGACGCTGGCGACTTTCTTTTTGTCGAACATGACTTCTTCCCAGAGCGCGCGGCTCACGCCCTGAACGATGTTGTTCTCGATGGTGTGATGCAGCCCGTCGGGATTGATGATCTGGCCGCAATCGTGCGCGACGGTGAATTTGCGCGCCCAGATCTCGCCGCTTTTGCGATCGACATCGACCTCGGCAATGATCGCAACGCGCGTACCGTTGCGCGAGGCATAGCCGATGCCGCGGCCGGATACCTTGTCACCGGTCTGGTCCTTCCGCGGCGACGGCCGCGATTGCCAGCCGGCCTTGGCGGCCGCCGCCTTGATGACGGCGATGTCGCGCGCATCCCTCACGTAGCGCAGGCGGAACTCGATCGGATCCACATTAAGTCCAGCCGCCACTTCGTCCATGAAGGATTCGCTGGCGAACGTGATCTGCGGCCCGACCGGATCGCGCAAATGCGCGCTCCGCAACGGCGAGGCGCGATCGAGCAGCGGTGCGATCGTCTCCCAGGCAGCGCGCTTGTTGGCGAAGCCGTAGGACTCGCTGGGCACGCCGAAGCCGTCGCCCGATTTGAGCTCGACGCCGAGATTTTGCCCAGCCAGCGTATCCTGCGGCTTGCTGCCGTTGGTGTCGACATCGATACGAGAGAAGCCTTTGCTCAAGTAATCGTAGGCAACGACATTGCCCGACGCATCGATCGCCGCGCGGGCGCGATGGATCGACGCCGGCCCTTTGGGATCCCAGCCGGTGCCCTGATCGCGCATGTATTGCAACCGCACCGGCTTGCCGACGGCCTTGGCAAGCACGGCGGCATCCATGGCGCAGTCATCGGCATCGTTACGGCCGTACGAACCCGGACCGGTGGTCCAGATTGTGCGGACGGTATTCTCTGGCACTTGCAGGATCGCCGCGACGCCGGCCCGCACGAAATGCGACTTCTGCGTGCCGCTCCAGCAGGTCACCTTGCCGTCCTTGATCTCGACCAGCGCGCAGGCCGGTCCCATGCCGGCATGCGACTGGAACGGCCACTCGTACTCGGCCTCGATCACGCGCGCGGCAGACTTGAACGCATCATCGACGTTCCCGATCTCCTTGCCTTCGACTTCGCGCTTGCGGATGGGCGCGCTGCGGATGTGATCGTACAGCGCGGCCTGGTCCGGGAACGGCGGCGCTGTATTCGACCACTCGATCTGCAACTGCCGCGCCGCCCTGATCGCGTCCCACTCCCTGTCGGCGACGACGCCGAGGAACGCCTTGTCCCAAACCACCCTGGCGGACGGAATATCCTTGATCGACGCCTCATCGACCTTTTCCGGCACGGCGCCGGCCACCGGCGGCCGGATCACCCGGCCGTGCACCATGCCCGGAACCTTGATGTCCGTGACGAAATCGGCCTGCGCAAAAACTTTCGGTGCGATGTCGTCGCGCTTGAGGGCCTGGCCGACGACCTTGTGATCTTTCGGATCTTTCGGCTGGGCCTTGCCCGGGGCGTAGAGCGGATTGCCGTATTTGCCGTTCCAGTCGAGATGGACATTGAAGAACTGTCCGCCGACGAGATCGGCGTAGCTGATTTTTTTTGCCGCATCACCGCTCGATTGGACGACGCCGTCAGTGACCGTCAATTGCTCAGGCGCGACGCCAAGCTTGTCGGCCGCCATGGCGACCAGCACGCGCCGCGCTTCGGCAGCGGCCATGCGCATCTGTTTGCCGCCTTCCTGAACGCCAGTCGAACCGGAGGCGCCGCCCTGATTGAGGCTGGTCGCGGTATCGCCGATCGAGATCGTGACCCTGTCGTACGGAACGTCGAGTTCTTCGGCCACGATCTGCCTAATGGCAACCGACAGGCCCTGGCCCATGTCCATCTTGCCGAAATAGGTCGAGATCGACCCGTCGGAATTGACGGTCAGGTAGGATGAAAGCTGGTCCGGCGTCAGCGGCGGCTTGATCGCCGCTGACATGGCGTCGCCGGCCGCCTGCGCGACGTCGAACCCGACTGGCGCACCCAACGACACTACAAGAGCGCCGCCGGCCTTGAGCAAGCTGCGGCGTGAGAAGGCTGCGGATTGTTCGTGTTTGCCGGTTTTCATAGCAAAGACATGGCGGCCTCCCTCAACCCATCATCGCGGCGGCGCGCTTGACCGCGCGCAGGATCGCCATGTGAGTGGCGCACCGGCATTTCAGCCCGGTCAACGCGGTTCGAATCTGCGCGTCAGTCGGCTTCTTGTTGTCGCGCAGAAAGGCGGCCGCGGTCATGATCCAGCCGTTGATGCAGTAACCACACTGCGGCACCTGTTCCTCGACGTAAGCCGTCTGTAGCGGATGCGGACGTTCGGGCGTGCCGAGGCCTGCAAGCGTGACGATGGCCCTGTCGCCGACCGTGCCGATCGGCGTAACGCAGGAGCGCGTTGGCTTACCATCGAGATGCACAGTGCAAGCACCGCACTGCGCAAGCCCGCAACCGAAATGCGGATTGTTCAGGCCGAGATCGTCTCGCAGCGCGTAGAGAAGCGGCATGTCCGCGTCGGCTTCGACGGTCTCGGCCTTGCCGTTGACGTTAAGCGAATACTTCTGGGCCGATTCTATCTGAGTCATGGCCAGGCGTTCCTCCATAAGCGCAACGGCACCCTCGTGGGGCCGACCATGTGCCGGCGAGTTCCCGCACCGCTGCTTCCGCCAAGCGAATGATATTCTTAAATCGCCGTGCTGAAAACACGGTTTCGGCAGCAATTTCGCGTGAGCTCAGTTTGCCGCTAAAGCCTCGACCGCGGCGAATAGGTCACGGACTTTTTGCTGCGGAATATTCCGGGTGATGAAAACGATGCGGCCATTACGATTTTGTCCGGCCAGGTTTCAAGCTCGACCGGCGGATGAGCAAGGTGCTGGACATATTGCACCAGCACCGGGCCCTGACAGCCGGCGACGTTGAGAATGCCCTTCACACGAAGGAGATCAGCCCCGCGAAGCGCGATCAATGTCTCCATGGCGCGCGCAAAACCGAGCCATTCGATTGGCTTGTCGTGCTCGACGACAAAACTCGTCACGCCGTCGCTATGCGCCGCCTCGGCGACAAACCCGCTGCGCTCCCCGGCGATCGGGTCGACGACACGCTGCGGATCGAGCGCGCCGCTGACAGCAATGTCGATACTGGCGCGCGGATTGAGCTGTTGCAGATGCCGCGTCAGCCGTTCGACGGTCCCTGCGTCGGCAATGTCGGTTTTCGATACCACCAGCCGATCCGCCAGGATCACCTGCTTGCGGGCTTCGGCAGCGCCGTCGAGCGATGCTTCGCCGGTGACGGCATCGACAACGGTGAGCACCACGTCGATATGAAATTCGCCGCCCAGCGCACGATCGGTCGAAAAGGTTTGCAGGATTGGTCCCGGATCGGCGAGGCCCGAAGTCTCGATCACGACGCGGCCGAACGGCTGCACCGTGCCGCGCTCACGATCGAACACCAGCCGGCGCAGCGCGGCTTGCAGATCGGTACGGGTGATGCAGCAGACGCAGCCATTGCCGAGCAGCACGGTTTCGTCGGCGCTGTCGCGCACCAGCGCGTCATCAATGCCGACTGCGCCGAACTCGTTGACGATCACGGCAGTGCCCTGCCCTTCGGGCGAGGCAAGGAAGCGCTTCAGCAGCGTGGTCTTTCCGGCGCCGAGAAACCCGGTGACCACCGTCACCGGAATCTTCGCACCGCGCTCGCGCTTAAGCTTGCGCCCGAACGGGCTGGCCTGACGCGAGGGAAAAAGATCGAGCATTATCAGCAACCCTGAACCGTCACCCTGAGGCGCTCGGCGCACAGCGACGAGCCTCGAAGGGCGACAGCCGAGGCGTCGTGGCCGGCATCCTTCGAGCCTCGCTTCACTCGCACCTCAGAATGACGGAAAACTATCAGAAATCCATCTCGAGGATGTAGAGACCGCCGACGTGGCGATCGACCGTGTAGACGATCTGACGCTCGTCGACGAACACGTCGTTCATCTGGATGGTCCCGGTCGGCGCGCCGGGAGGCGCCGGCGGCATGAAGATGCCGACTTCCTTCGGCTGGTACGGATTGGAAATGTCGTAGGCGCGCAATCCGCCATTGAAGAAAGTGCCGAGCACGATCTGATCGTTCTGCCATGACGTCGGCAGCGGCACGTTCTCGTGGATGTTATGCGCACCGAACCTGCCGGCTTCGGCATAGATCTTGTGATCGGGCAGCGGGCAGGTCGAAATCGACACCAGATTGGTTTCGTCGCGGGCGTCCAACACCCAGATCAGCTTCGGCCAATCCTTGGCGTTGTTTTCCGTCAACTCGTCGGTCACCAGCATCAGCCCACGATCGAACAGCGGCACAATGGTGTGCATGAAGCCGGTATAAGGCGGCGAGTTGGTCCAGCTTGAAATTTTCTTCGGATTGGCCTTGTCGGAAATGTCGAGCACGAACATGCCGCCGTCGATATAGGCGAGATAGCAGCGGTCCGGCCGTTGCGGATAGACGTTGGTGTTATGGGCGCGGAAGCCCTTGTCGATCGGATGGCGCGCCGGCGGCATCACGTTGTCGCCCTGCCGCGTTCCTGGCATCCACCAGCGGCCGACTTCGACCGGCTTCGACGGATTGCGCACGTCGACGCAGCGGTAAAACTGATCGTCCTGCGGATGGGTCGGCGTGAAATCACGCGACCCCGCCGCGCAATGCACGTATTCGCCGTCGCAAAACCAGAGCTGATGCACGCCGCGCGAATGCGGGCCGGAGCAATCGAAGAACCCGATCGACTTTCGGATTTTCCGGCTTGGAAATGTCGAACATTTCGAAGCCAGCCGGCTGCAGGTCCTTCTTCGAAGTCTGATACGCAACCGCCATCAGGTTGCCGCAGGTTTCCAGCGAGTTCGAGCGCATGTTGGCGTGCGGCAGATCGGTCTGGCACACCACTTTCGGCTTGCGCGGATCGGACACATCGACGGCGGTGAAATTCTTCGGGGCGCTTTCATGCGCCAGCCAGATGATGCGGCGTCCGTCCGGCGCGATCTGCACCGACATGCCTTCGCCCATGCCGCCAAAGCCGCCGAGCATGTCATGCGCCAGCAGCTTGAAATTCCAGGTAATGGGTTGATAGCCCTTGGTTACCGGGCTTTGATCGGTGGCGGCCATTCCTACTCTCCTGTTGGGAACAAACTCAATCTCGTGGGGCGATTGCCGATATCACGCTATGGCATCCGGTTCTACCGGGTTTCGCGCGGTCATTGATCCTGCTGCAAACCGAATTCTCGAATAGTCGGCATCACGTCGTCCAGCGTCTTGTTAATGATCGCGCGGAATTCCTGTGGTGTTGAAGACTTCGGCAATCGAACCGGCGTTTTCGATCAAGGTGTGAAACTCCGGCGAATTGACGATGGGCACGATCAGACTGTTGAGCTTGCTGACGATCGGCTCCGGCGTACCCGCCCCGGCGCAGACGCCAAGCCAGCCGAAACGGATGAAGTCGAAACCCTGCTCTTTGACGGTTGGCACTTCAGGCAAATTCTTCAGCCGCTCCGGAGCTGTTACGGCCAAAATCCTGAGCTGCTTTGCCTGATATTGCGAGATCACCGCGAGCGTCGGTGACGGATACATGTCGACGCGGCCGGCGACGAGCTCCTGCACGACGCCAACGCCGCCGCGGAATGGAATCCGGTTCATCGTAACGCCCGTAAGCTTCTGCAGTTGCAGCGAGATGATTTCCTGCGCCGAGCCGGCGCCAACCGTTGCATAGGTGACTTCGCCGGGGTGCGCCTTGCCATACGCGATAAACGACTCGCAGATCGTCAGCCGGCACCACATTCGGCGAGCGCGAGACCATAGTAGTATTTGACGATCAGCGAGACCGGCGCGATGTCGCTTAGCTTGTAGCCGGCCTCTCGATAGACCGCGGTGTTGGTCGCGTCGAAATGCGTGCACAGCAAAAGCGTATAGCCGTCGCGCGGCTGCGCCAGCACGTCGCGGGTCGCGACAATGCCGCCAGCCGCCGGCTTGTTTTCGACGACGACCGGTTGTCCGAGCGCCGCACCGAGTTTGTCGGCGATGAAGCGCGCGGGAATGTCGGTCGGTCCACCGGCGCCGAAGCCGACGACAAGACGGATGGGACGGCTTGGATAGTTTTCAGCCGCATGCGCCGGCAGATAAACAACAAGCGCGAGCACGGTTGCGACAAGGGCAGCGACGCAGCGCGATGCGAATACGCAACCCTCAGCCCTCATTAACGCTTCCTCCGCCGCTCTTTCGCTATTAACATGCTTTTGACGGCGTGCATTTGTGCCAGAAGCTGCCGCTCGCGGCCAGCGGTATTGAGGAGCATCGCCATGACCTCCGTCGTGCGCGTGCTGGCCCTGGTCGTCATTGCAACATTTCTTATCGGCGTCGTCCGCCCCGGCTCGCTCCGATGACTATCCGAACCGCCCCATCCATCTGATCGTCAATTATGTGCCCGGCGGCACCGGCGACATCATTGCCCGCCTTATCGGCGGCCAGATGTCGGTCGAACTCGGACAATCGGTCGTAGTCGAGAACCGGTCCGGAGCCGGAGGCACGCTCGGCGCGCGCGACGTCGTCAGCGCCGCGCCGGACGGCTACACGCTGACAGTGGCGCAGACGCCTGAGATCGCCATCAATCCCTATTTCATGAAAGATATCGGTTACGATCCGCAGAAGGATTTGAAGCCCATCGCACTCGGCGGTGTCGTGCCGCTTGCTTTGGTCGTCCCGGAGACGGCGCCGTATTCCACCGTCGATGAATTCGTCAAGTTCCTGCGCACGACCGACAAGCAGGTTACATTCGCCTCCGGCGGCGTGGGCACTTCAGGCCACCTGGCCGGCGAACTCTTGAAGGTGAAGTTCAACAGCAAGCTCGTCCACGTTCCCTATAAGGGCGCGGGCCAGGCGCTTGCCGACGTCGTTGCCGGCCAAGTCGATTTCTATTTTCCCGGCCTGATCGCGGCGCTGCCGTTCGTCAAGGCCGGCAAGCTCAAGCTGCTTGCGGTGGCAACGACAAAACCGTCGGCGGCCATGCCCGACATACCGACGATGGCGCAGGCTACCGGGATTCGAAATTTCAATTTCACGCTATGGGCGGGATTTTTCGGCCCTCGCGCATTGCCTGACGACATCGTGACAAAACTCAACCGGACCATCGACAAAATCATCGTCGAGCCGGACATGCAAAAAAAGTTGGAGACCAATGGCGTCGAAATCACGCCGATGACCATCGAGCAGTTGAACGCATTCATTATCGGCGAAATTTATAATTACCAGGCGGTCATCCACGAGACCAACCTGAAGCCGGAATAGCGGTATTGGCCGGAGTATCCTCGCTGCCTGCGGCGCTGGCCGTTGCAGTGCCCGCTCCCTGTGCTAGGACACCGCCCAACAGCAAGGGAGTTTGTCATGGCCACCAGGAACGCACCGAAGATCGGCTGGATCGGCATGGGCCGCATGGGATTTCCCATGGCGGAGCGTCTCATCAAGGCGGGCCATGACGTTTCGATCTGGAATCGCACGCGCGCAAAAGCCGAACCGCTCGCCAAGATCGGCGGCAAGGTGGTCAATCATCTGTCCGACCTGAAAGATGTCGACGTGCTGTTTTCGATCGTCGCCACCGGTGCGGATGTTCAGGAAGTTCTGTACGGCAAAAACGGTGTATGCAGCCAGGGCGGCAAGATACCGCCGATCGTGGTCGACTGCTCGACCATCGCCGTCGAAGAATCCGCTGCGATCCGCGACAAGCTCAAACAGCTCGGCGCCGATTTCGTCGCCGCCCCCGTCAGCGGCAACGCCAAGGTGATCAAGGCCGGCAAGCTGTCAGCGGTTGTCTCCGGTCCGGACGCCGCCTGCAAAACCGCAATGCCGCTGATCGAAGTATTCGCACCGCGCGGCGCATCCTATGTCGGCGAGGGTGAGCTCGCGCGCGTCTGCAAGATCGCGCACAACGTCATGCTCGGCGTCGTCATCGAGAATCTGATCGAGATCACGCTGCTCGACCAACAAAATGGGCGTACCGCGCCACGCCTTCCTGGCCTTCCTCAACAACGGCGTGATGGGCTCGATGTTTACGGCCTACAAATCGCCGGCCCTGGTCAACCTCGACTGGACGACGACCTTTACGCCGGAACTGCTGCGCAAGGATCTCGATCTCGGCCTCGAACTTGCCCGCGAAATGGACGTGCCGATGCCCGTAACGGCGGCAACCCGCGAGGTGCTGCAAGGCCATTTCGGCGCCGCAATGCTGCAAAAAAATCCTAAGGAATATCTGGACAAGGACTTTGCAGCGCTCGCTGAAACGATGGCGCTCGCGGCCGGCATGAAACTTGAAAGCGAGAACAAGAACGTACCGACCGGGCTTGAAAGCTGAGTTCTTATGCACTTGGGGTTGCGCGGGCTGGCAGCGCTCGTTTTTAGCGCGATTATCGGCCTCGCTGTCGCTACGAAAGCGCAAGCGGCTGAAGACTGGCCCACAAGGCCGGTCCGTCTGATTTTGACCCTCGGGGCCGGCAGCGGAACGGATATCGGCGCGCGCCTATTGGCGGACCGGCTCGCGCAACGCTGGGGGCAGCCGGTCATCGTCGATAACCGTCCCGGCGGCGACGGGCTTGTCGCTATCAATGCCTTCGTCACCGCTCACGACGATCACGTGTTGCTCTGCACGCCGTCATCCTCGTTCACTGCGCATCCGTTTCTGCACGACAACCTGCCCTACAAGCCGGACGATCTCGTTCCGATCGCGCGCATCTCAAATACGCTCATTGCCATTTCCGTACCGGCGAGCATGAACGTCGCTTCGTTCGGCGATCTCATCGCGCTGGCGCGTGCCGAGCCAGGCAAACTCGATTGGGCCGGCGTCACCGGCGCTCACGAATTCGTATTCAGCGGCTGGCTGAAGCGAATGAACATCAACATGGTCGAAGTGCCTTATCGCAATCCTGTCGATGCCGCGAACGACCTCGCCGCAGGATCGCGTGCAGGTTTTTTCGTCGGCGCTCGCGATCGTGCGGCCGCAGATCGAGGCCGGTAAAATCAAGCTTCTGGCCATGGCCAATACCGTGCGCGCGCCCAGCGAGCCTGACGTACCGACCTTGCGAGAAGCGGGTTATCCATCGCTCACCCTCGACGGGCTGGTCGGCTTGTTCGGGCCACCGGGAATGCCACTTGAGTTGCGCGAGCGGATCACCGCCGATATTCGCGCCGTCGCCGATTCCACTGTCGCGGATCGACTGGCTCTCACCGGCCAGATCATGAATATCGGCGGACCCGAAGAATTCGCCAAATCGGTTGACGAGCAACGCGCGGAAGTCGCAGCCTTCGCCGCGGAGCTAGGCATCAAGCCGCTTGCGGGCAATTAAAACCGCTACTTACGGGCTTTTGACGTCCGTCTGCACGCTGATTGCCATTTGCCATTGGCCGTTGCGCCTCACCCAGACGCGAGCGGCACGATACGGCGGACGCGAATCATCCGGCGAGACATGAGATGCGATCATCGCGGCGCCGTCGTCGTAGACCGCTAACCGCAAGGCTTCGACTTCGCCAACCTGTACCGCGGCGTTGGTTTGCTTCTGCTGCTCGATCGCGGCGATCCGCCCAGATTTCGTAATCGGCGTCCGACCACTGCCATAGAGCACGAACTCATCGGCGACGTGTTTCGACCATTCGTCTGCATCATGGCCAACCGCAGCCTTCTCGATCGCCTGAAATGAATTGACGATGTCCTGTTCGGCGAGGGAACGGACGCGATAAGGGATGGTCTGACATGGATTCTTGCAGTCGTAAGGGATTGCATCTGGATTAGGCGCCGACGCGACGGGAAGTGCGTCGCTGGAGCCAAGCTCGACGTCCTGCGCCACCAGCGCGCGCCAGGTGCCTTTCTGCTTGGCCCAGATATCGAGGAAAAAGACCTCGTTATCGTGGGCCGATTTACGGTGCCCGGTCACCATTCCGATGCGGCCATAAATCGTGACCTTCACATCGCTCGCGGGCGCAGCGGCAATATCTTTCAGGCCAGCGAGAAAATTCTTGCGGTCGTAAACTTTGCCGTCTTCATCGACAAAAGAAAATTGCAGCGACAAAATCTTGCGCACGATCGATTTGTCGCCGGCACGCATCGCAGCGCCGAGCGATTCATCGCCAGAAAGAACCAGCGTCTCGTCGCCGGATGACGGCGACTGTGCCCGTGACTCCACGACCACCGCAATCACCGCGATAGCGCCAAGCGCGCCAAGCATCCATCGCTGAACGGCAGGCCAGGTCGCCCCCCGCATCGCCCCTCCTCGCCAGCACCAATATTTGATGCCGCTCCGGTCTCCCCCGACCGTTGCAATTCAAACATGGCATTTTCGGGCTTGTGTGCTCAAGTTAAAGAGCGTGGCTCGCGACTCCGCGCCGCAGTCAGCGCGCCAATGCCGAGAAATTAGTCAGAGCCAGCGATGCGCCGTTTTCAAGCGTGACAGTACTTAGTTGTTTTGCCACGTAAAGTGCCGGTACGATCGCGTATGATTGCGGGCGACAATGTCGTTGTCGCAAGGCCGGATACTGCCCCCGGTCTGCTCACCCGTTACGTTGTCGTACGACATGTGACGACAGAACTTGCCGTCAGGCATAGTGTAGACGATATCGCCCGCGTCCCGGGAGTTCGCGCGCCTCAGCCGCTGATTGCAATAGCGGATCGATCGCGGCGTGGCCGCCGATCAATAACGTCGCGGCGAACAGCACCAGAAACAGAGAGAAAACGATGACGACGTGGGTGCCGCCGAACCGAGCCCGGACACGCGATCTCTTTAGCGGCGCCGTGTTCGGCGCGATGAACCATGTACTGGACTTTTGGGCTGACCCTGTATGAACGCGCATGCCGGCATAAAGCGCGACATCTCTTGAATCGCCGATAAGAAAATATTTTCGATTTGATCGAAATGCAGCGAAAGGCCGAGCGGACTAACCGCATCGGCAGGTAAGTTGCACCGAAATCCGTCACTTGTACGGGGACACCAACCCCTTTCCGAAGCCGCACAAGTGGTGAAATAATGGCCCCCGGGAAACGCTCAAAACCATAATACGAGGGACGTTTTGCTTACAGCCGCACGCAACGACACTCTTACCCGTGTAGGTCCCGGTACGCCTATGGGCGAGTTGTTGCGCCGCTACTGGCAACCGATTGCCGGCGCGAGCGAACTTGAATCAAATCCGATCAAAGACATTCGCCTTATGGGCGAAAACCTCGTGCTCTATCGCGACCGCGGCGGCCATTACGGCCTGATCGACCGGCATTGCCCGCACCGGCGCGCCGACATGCTTTACGGCTGGGTCGAGGACAAGGGCATCCGGTGCAGTTATCACGGCTGGCTGATGGACGAGACCGGCCGGTGCCTGGAGCAGCCCTACGAGGACACGACCAGTCCGAAGCCGTCGAAAGCGGGTTGCGAAACCAAAGCCTATCCGGTCAAGGAATGCGCCGGCCTGTTGTTCGCCTATCTGGGGCCGCTGCCGGCACCTGAGCTGCCGGTGTGGGAGCCGTTCACGTGGCGTAACGGCTTTCGCGAGGTCGTGCTGGCCGATATCCCCTGCAACTGGTTCCAGTGTCAGGAGAATTCGATTGACCCGGTTCACTTCGAATGGATGCACGACAACTGGGGCGCGCGGCTGCGCGGCGGTGACAACAATGTCGCGCCCAAACACCTGAAGCTGAAATTCGAGCCGTTCGATCACGGATTCATCTACAAGCGCGTGCGCGAAGGCCAGAGCGAGGAAGACCGTTACTGGACCGTCGGCCGTGTCGCGCTATGGCCAAACGGCTTTTATCTAGGCAGCCATTTTGAATGGCGCGTACCGGTGGATGACGAGAACACGCTGAGCGTGGCCTGGTTCTTCATGCGCGTGCCCAAAGGCCGCGACCCTTATGTACAGAAACGCGTACCGACCTGGCGCAGTCCAATCCAGGACAGCAACGGCCGCTGGATCACCAGTCACGTCATCAACCAGGACATCGTCGCCTGGGTCGGCCAGGGCCGCATCGCCGATCGTACCAGGGAGCATCTGCGCTCCAGCGATATCGGCATCACCCTGATGCGCAACCGGTTCTTCGAGGAGATGGAGAAGATCGCTGAGGGAAAGGAGCCGGGCGGCATCATCCACAGCGCCAACGAAGCGCAATGCATCGCGCTGCCTAATATGGCGCGAGAAGTGAATACCGAAGGCCTGTCACTCGGCGAGTTCGACAAGGACCCGATCCTGCGCCAGCGGCTGAAAGAATTCCGCCACCATTTCGGCCAGCCCGCCGAGGTGCGGCGCGAGTTCGTCGAAGCGATGGGTATCCAGAGCGCCTAGGATAGTTCTGCTAAGATCACTTCATGCGCACTCAAGTCGCGATCATCGGCGGCGGCCCGGCGGGCATGCTGCTGTCGCACATCCTCGATCGAAACGGCATCGATAACATCGTGCTGGAGCGGCAGACGCGCGCCTATGTGCTGCAGCGGATCCGCGCCGGCGTGCTGGAGAACGGCAGCGTCAATCTGTTGCGCGAAGTCGGCCTTGGCGAACGCATGGACCGCGACGGCCATCCGCACCATGGCTCGGCAATCGCCTGGGAAGGCCGCGAGCGCTTCTTCATCGACACCAAGAAGTTCACCGGCAAGATCATGATGACGTACGGTCAGACCGCGCTGACCGAAGACCTTTATGCCGCGCGCGATGCGGCCGGCGGCAAGATGATCGACAAGCCGCCAATGCACAGTTGCACGAGTCGACGTCGAACCGGCCGTATGTGACCTACGAGAAAGACGGCGCGACCCATCGGATCGACTGCGACTACATTGCCGGCTGCGATGGCTTTCACGGCGTCAGCCGCACGGCGATCCCGGCCTCCGCTGATCAAGACTTACGAGAAGGGCTATCCGTTCGGCTGGCTCGGCATCATGTCGGAAACGCCGCCGTTATCCGGAGATGGTCTACTGCCACCACAGCCGCGGCTTTGCGCTGGCCTCGATGCGCAATCCGATGCTCAGCCGCTATTACATCCAGTGCGATCTCGACGACGCAAGTCGAGAACTGGCCGGATGAACGTTTCTGGCAGGAATTCAAGGCGCGCGTGCCGAAAGACATGGCGGACAACATCGTCACCGGACCGTCGATCGAAAAATCCATTGCGCCACTGCGCAGCTTCGTCTCCGAGCCGATGCGCTACGGCTCGCTGTTTCTTGCCGGCGACGCCGCTCACATCGTACCGCCGACCGGCGCGAAGGGACTCAACCTTGCAATTTCGGATGTCTATTACCTGTCACGCGCACTGATCGAATTTTATCGCAGCAGCAAGACCGCATCATCTCGACAGTTATTCCGACACCGCCCTGCATCGTGTCTGGGGCGCTGCGCGGATGTCGTGGTGGATGACGATGCTGCTGCATCGCTTCCCCGAGGAGCCGCCGTTCGAGAAACAGTTGCGGCTCAATCAGTTCGATTATCTGTGCGGCTCCGAAAGCGCCCAGGCGTCGCTCGCCGAACAATATGCCGGGCTGCCGCTTTAGGCTCTCGCCTATCGCAGGTCCACAAGTTGCCGAAGAGCGTCGGGCTTACGAATTATCGTCCAGCGATCTTTCAACTCCACGATACCTTGCCGCTCCCAGTCCCGCAGACACCGATTGACGTTCTCGCGCGTTCCGCCAGCCATCTCGCCAAGTTCTTTCTGCGACAATGAGAGTTTGGCTGGTCCTTGACCCGAAGTCGGATAATTCAGCAGCGTCTTGGCGAGACGCATCGACAGGTCGAAGAAGGCGACATCGATCATGCGCTCGTCGGAACGGCGAACCCGCGCGCAAAGCATTTCCATCAACTTCAGACAGACCGCGGTATTGCCCTCAAGCAACGGAACGAAATCACGACGCTCCAGCACCAGAAGCTCGCAATTGGTCAATGCAGTGACATCGGCGGAACGCGGCTTGCCGTCGAGCAACGCAATCTCGCCGAATAGCTCGCCAGCAGTCAGATCCGCCAGAATGACTTCACGATGCTTCGCGCTCGGCAGCGATACGCTGACCGTTCCGGCCATCACCGCCATCATGCTGCGACCAGGCTCTCCGACACGGCAAATCGCCGCGCCGGCCGCAAAGTGGCGAGGTTGAGCACGTGCCACAAATTCGCGGCGGCCGTGCTCGTCCAGAGCAGCAAATATCGGCGAATTTTCCAGCAGCTTCCGGCCCCGATCAGTGGTGGTCGCCATCGCCCAAGTTCCTCCTAAGACGCGATTTTGGCTGTGCCGCGCGGCACAGCCAGTACGGCCGCGACGCTCTAGCGTCCGCTTCGTTCACCGATCGCCCGATCTGCGACCGGCATGGCGGCACCGACGATGCCTATGAGAATGCGAAGGAAGAAGACCATGGCCCACTTGCCCGTAAGCCGCGAGCTTCAGCGATTACCACAACCCGGAACACGGCAATCAACGTCTACTACGTGGTATCGCTTCGTAGCAGCGTTCAATTCATCCGATCTCCCAATCATCGTTGCGCTCTGTCTCGCCGGTCTCCTGCTTATGCTCAACTTCATGTTCCGGTATCCGGACATCGGCGCACTGATCGAGCAATACAACATGTTCTGAGCGGTCTTCAGCCCGGTACCCCCGAAGCAGAAGTCCCCAGCGGCGCCGGGTTGAATGACGATACGGGAGGAGCGCCGCTGCGGCCTCCTCCCGTTGACCCTTGGCGAGATAATCCTGGATTGTTTGCCGCGCCGCCACGCATGAAGCCGCAGTACTGGCCCGCAAATTGGTGTGGGTCCACTCGTAGCTGGTATAGTAGTCCACTGGAAACTCGATCAGATCAATCAGATGTGGCTGCGTCTTTGACTTTGCCGCTTCAGCCGCCCGCTGTTCATTCAAATCCTTGAGATGAAATTTGAACAGCTTCACGTCATCTTCGGATGTCGTGCTGGCGAACAGCATGACGAGATTATTGAGCGCCTCGACAAGATTATGATGCGGACGAATCTGGTGGCTGTCGAGAATCCGGCAGACCCAGACCTCGTCGAGATCGGGATGATCCTTAAGCAGATGCCAGAAGCCAACCGTGTCGACGTCGCGCCTTCGACATAGGTCGTGCCATTGATCTCGACCGGCGACAGAATGTACGGCAGACCGCTGCAAGCGCATAGCGTCTGTGTGGTGATCTTCGGATAGTTGTCGTTCTTGTTCGAAAACAGCTGCAATTGCCTGCCGATCGACGTTGTAGGCGTTGTGATACAGCACCGGGACATCGTCGGCTTCGAGCAAAGACATGTCGAAGCCCTTCAGCAGCGTGTAATCAGGCCCGTACCAGAGCTTGTTCAGTCCCGGCATGCTCGCTTTTGTACATCATGCTCATCAGAAATCGCGGACGCCGGATTCGCGGCGAACACCGAGTTGAGCATGACGTTGCAGAAGATCGCCGTAGTTCCACTCGGCTCGGCTTTAGATAAAAATCCAGGATGTCCTGATAGCCCTTCATGATCTCGCTTGGGCACAACGAGATTTGTGTAGGATTGCGGATCGATCATGAAGCGCATCGACGCCGAGATCATCTCCGGAAGATCCGGCAAAAAAACCGTCGGGACACGGAAATTTGTCGTAGACCTTGTCCTCGCGAAAAAAGCCGCGCAGCAGATTCTCGACGTATTCGAGCTTCTTCGTGCGATCCGGGCTGACGTGATAGAGACAGCCGAGCCAGGCCCCGACGCAACTCAGGCTCCAGACTTCGAACTTGATCTCGGGAAAATCCCCCAGCGCGCGTAGCACGCCGAGCCTATACCAACGGCCGGACCGCCGCCGGCCAGGGTAAGAGCGCGCTTCTTTGTCGGGCGGGCGTCCTTGTCGGCGCCAGGAATGGCTCGACTCTGAGACCACCGAATTACTTGCCGTGGACATTGTTCAGTCCTCCCGTGACACATCGAACCGTAGCCAAATGTCACCAAGTCATGACGAGATCGTCAGCCGAGTCGACAATCATGATGCAAATGTTCGTATTCCGCTCGATAATCGCCGAAGTAAAACACCGACCGAGTTCACAGCCTCCTGCGCGATGACAGCCGCACCTCCGCCAATCCTTTCATGGGCGGAATTAGTTTTAATTTATATGCGTGAAGCAACGTGCCACCTGACATACCACCGCCTGCACGCTTTGGCCGCCGGGCCGGCCGGGAGGACGAGATGGTCGACTTGAAGCGTTGGCTGGAGGATCTGGGCATGGGCCAATATGCTCAATCCTTTGCTGCGAACGATATCGACTTTGACGTCCTTCCGGATCTCACCGAAGCGGAGTTGGAGCGTCTGGGCCTCTCGCTTGGCCACCGCAAAAGATTAAGGCGGGCATCACAGGCTTGGCGGGCCGACCGAGGCCAATGTCGCCGTTCGCGCTCGCGCCAGCCGCCGCGACGCCAGGAGCGCTCAGGCCGAACGGCGGCAAATGACGGTGATGTTCTGCGATCTGGTCGGCTCGACCGAGATGTCCGAGCGGCTCGATCCCGAAGATTTGCGTCGACATCCTCTCGCTTACCAGCAGGTCTGCACCGAAGCAATTGGCCGCTTTGAAGGTTTCATCGCGCAATATCAGGGCGACGCCATTCTTGCCTATTTCGGGTATCCCCACGCCCACGAGGGCGAAGCCGAACGTGCGGTCCGTGCGGCTTGGCGTGCTCACGTCGTCGCCCAAATTAGCGCCATCGCGGCCCCGGCGCGAAAATCGAATTCGGGCCGATCGGCATCGCAACCGGTCCGCCGTTATCGGCGACCTGATCGGCCGCGGACGGCGAGCGCAGGTCACCGTTACCGGAAGACGCCGAACCTCGCAGCCCGCATCCAGGAGTTTGCACCGCCCGGCACGCTCGTGATCGCACGAAGCACGAGCGACTGGTGGCGGCGCAATTCGAATGCCAGCCACTCGGCACGCAACGCCGCTAAGGTCATCACGAGACCGTGGAGCTTTGGCAGGTCCTTCGCGAACTGACCGATGCCGAGCAATTCGAGTCGAAGGAAACACGCAAGTCGCATGCGTCGGCCGCGACCGCGAACTGGAGTTGCTTCTCGATCGCTGGCAATTGACGGCTGACGGGTCCGGCCAGGCCATGGTCGTATCCGGCGAAGCGGGCATCGGCAAATCTCGGCTTGTGCGCCTTGCTACGTGAACAGCTTGCGACCGCCAGCCCACATCAATGTACGGCTGGAGTGTGCCCAACAATACCGTAACAGCCCGCTTTAGCCGCTGATCGTTCAATTGCAGCGGGCCGCCGGCTTTGGACGGACGATACGCCATCGGCAAGCTTGCGAAGATCGAGCAATTGATGACGATCGCGGGAAACAGGACGGCGCGCCGCTGATGCCGCGCTTCTCTCCATACCGTTTCGAGCGACCGCTATCACCCCTGGCCATGCCGCCAGCACGACAACGGGCGCAGACGCTGGAGCTGCTGATCGACCAAGTGCTTGGGTTGCCAGCACGGCAGCCGATTTTTCTGGTCGTCGAAGACGCGCATTGGATCGACCCCACCACCGAGGAGACATTGATCCGTCTGCTCGACCGGCTGCACCAACACCGGATACATGGTTTCGCTGACCACGCGGCCGACTATGCGTCGCCGCTGTTCGACCATCCGCATGCCATGACGCTCATGCTTGGGCGCCTCGGCCCGGACGCCGCCAAGCAGATGATTTCGGAAGTGACCGGCGATAGGACGCCTGCCGGCGGAAGTCGATGGAACGCATCCTGATCAAAGACCGACGGTGTCCCTCTCTTCATCGAGGAACTGACCAAGACGTTCTGGAGTCGGGACAGCTGCAATTGGGCGATGGAACGTATCGGCTGGATGGTGCGCTCACCGCCCTTGTCTATACCCGTCACACTCGGAGGACACGTTCGGGCACGGATCGATCGATTGGCCTTCGTCAAGGACGTGGCGCAGGTGGCTGCCGCGACTCGGCCGTTGTTTCGCTTATTCGATTATTGGGCGGTCCTGAACCAGGACGAGGAAGCTCCTGCGCCTCCGCGCTCGATCGGCTGGTCGAGGCGAAGCTGATCTATCAGCATGGCACACCGCCGGATGCCATCTTCACGTTTAAGCATGCGCTGGTGCAGGACGCGGCCTATGAGAGCCTCCTGCGCCGCCAGCGCGTGTCTTTGCATGCGCGGATCGTCACTGTCATCGAAACCCAATTCCCCGCGATTGCGGACGCCGAGCCCGAGCTCTTCGCGGATCATTGCTCGCGCGCGGAGCTCGGTGAAAAAGCGGTCGGCTATTGGCTCAAAGCGGGAGCCAAAGCTGTGAGCCGTTCGGCCAATCTCGAGGCCATTAACCATCTTCGTAACGGCATCGAGCGGCTCCAGGCCATCCCTTCGACCCATGATCGCGCGCGGCTGGAATTGGCGCTCCAGCTTACGCTCGGCCAGGCGCCGATTGCCGCGCGGGGCTATACAGCGACCGAGACGACTCTTGCTTTCGGGCGTGCGGAACAGCTTGTCGAGAAGATCGGCGATACGCGCCAACGCTATTCGGCGCTTTATGGCATCTTTGTCGGCCACCTCATCGCGCGGCCACATCGATCTCGCGGCCGAGACGATCGCCAGGATGTATCAATTCGCGGAGCCGCGGCAAGGACCATTCCTATCTGTGCCTTGCTTACCGGCTGCTCGGCTGTCTTTCGTTCTTTCGGGGCGATCTGAATGCATCGGAGGAGGAGCTGGAGAAAGCCGCTGCGCTTTTCAGCCCCAAGCGCAGCAGCAACTTGCCTTGCACTTTGGTCCCGATACCGGGCCGGCCTCGCAGATTTTTCTGGCCATGACGGAATGGCTCAGAGGCAGGCCGGAAACGCGCTTTGCGGACGGCGCAAAGCGCGATTACGAATGCCCGTCAGCTGGAAAATGCTCTTACGCTCGGACAAGTATTGACGCTCGCCGCTCAGCTTCAGTACATGTCGCAAGATTATGAAAGCATGTTGCATCTCAGTAAAGAGGGTGGCGACAACTGCGAGCGAGTCGGCATTCTGTACTTCGGCTCGATCTGCCGCCCCTATCAGACCTGGGCGCAGGCATGGCGTTCCAACCCGACCGATTACATCGACAAATTCAAGCAATGTCTGGCGCCTTACGAGACACTGAAATGCGGACTTCAGCTCGGCCTGTTCCACGTCATGTTGGCCCAGCTTCTGCTGGCGGCGGGCCGGCGGAGAAGCCGCCAAAGAATCGGAAACGGCCCTTGTCACGATTGCAGTCAATGGCGAGCGGTGGTGGGCGCCGGAAATTTACCGCACGCTCGGGACTGCGCTCTGCCGCATCGACCAAAAGGAGGCATCGGAGAATTTTCGCCGGCGATCGCGGAAGCGCAGCGCACAGGCGCGCTGATGCTGGAGCTTCGCGCCACCGCCGACCTGGTGCGAACGTCAGCCGGATCGGCGGACGCCGATGACGCGTTGCAGATGCTGGCCACGGTACTTGCGCAATTCACCGAAGGCCTTGAAAGCGGCGACGTGCGTGCTGCGAGGACCTTGCTGAAAGGCCGCGGCTATTCGGAACTGCCGCTTAAATCCGTTTAATACGATTTAGTCTTCGCCTGCCCGAGCGCATTGAAGAACACACGCTCATTCGGCGCAGGTCTGGAAGAACAGTTACGGGGCGACAATTCCAAACAATCCGTCCTTGCCCGTCTGCGAAGAACCGAGTGCATTGCCGACTCTGGGGGATAGACACTAGTCTACCAGCGCAAACGAAAGAGCTGTTCTGCTTTCTGCATGCAGCGCGCCGATAGACCGATTGTACCGGCGATGGCAAACGAGCCGCTAAAGGATTGGGTCTTGCCCGCGTCGATTTCGATTCGACGCGATGAAGGGGCGCGATCTTGAGGAATGTGTCTACTGGCTTCTGGATGCGATGGGAGCCAAGGACTTGGAATGGCGGACCGGTGGCAAGGGCGGCGGCGCTGCCGATGGCGGGCGCGATCTAGAAGCTAATTTCTATACGCCGGGCGTCGACGGCGAAGTTGAAGCAAAAAAATGGTAGATCGAGTGCAAAGGCCGCACGGGCACAGTTGAGCCAAGCGAAGTAAAATCTGCAGTTAATAATGCCTTGGCGATTGCCGAGCTTGATTACATCGCTATCGCGACTAACACGCAGTTTTCAAATCCGACCCGGGACTGGGTGAAGGAGTGGCGGGCGGGGCACCCTCGTCCAAAAGTCAAGCTATGGGATCGATCCCAACTTGAGCGATATTTAACGCGGCATCCCGAAGTCGTTCTTCGATTGTTTTCCGAAGCACTAAGTATTCAAGGACGATTTCAGGCAATGGAAAGCCGCTTCTGGAACAAATTTGAGTACGTGACGCCCGGCGCTCTTGCAGCGATATGGAAGGCGCGCGAGGAGCTGAATGTCAGTGCCATGGGCATCTTCGCGGCTGTCGTGAATGAGTTTGCAAACGGCAGTATCATTCACAGGCCGTGGGCAGCGATTCTCGAATTGTCCGGCTTGGTTGAAGTCTTGCATATGGGGCTTATCAATCTTGGCTATGTGAGAAAGCGTGCAATCAAGGCAGGCGTCGAGCAAACGCCGATATTGCGCGCGTACGCTTATTTCATACTCGCGGCTTTAGATGTGTTGCCTGCTGAGAACGTTCAGCGGCTGGTCTTTGATTTTATTACGCTCGGTCAAGGCGAAGATATGCCGGAAAGTATCCAAGAATTCCTGCTCATGCCGATAATGGACGTATTATTGTCTGAAATTCAGGACGTGTGCAGTTCTGATTGCCGGCGCATGTCTAGTCTAGACCGCAGCTTCCTAACGGACGGAGAAGACGAAGTTGAGAACTATTGGCTCAGACTCGAAGCACCAGGTCTCGACGAACCGAAAGAGAAGCGAATCCTTCGTATAGAGAGCTTCAAAGAGCCGTGCGTCGTCGGATTTCCCGTTAACGAAAAAACTCACTGCCCATTGTTCCTACAGGAACCGACAGTCAAGAACGTTGGAGAGCTGCTCGCTATCATCAAAAGCGTTGTTACATTTCGAAAACGCCAAGCAGCAGACAAACGCGAGCAAGAGCGTCCCAAGGAAGTCTCGCGTAATACGACGGGTTCGAAGTCCAAATCTGCTTCATGAGGTCTTTGCTTTCCTCGCTTTTACCTGATCGACAGGACCGCGCCAGTGCCGGACGGCAACTCAGTAGGGTTCTGTCTTTGCCTGCCCGAGCGCATTGATGAAAACACGCTCGTTGGGTGCCGGTTTGCCATCGATCCGCTCAAGGCACCAGTCGGCCAACATGGCGAACCAGTTCTCGCCGAGCGCCGATGAAAGATTATTACCGCCGATGGCGTGGCGCTCGCCTTCATAGATCACGAGTTTCTTCGGCGAACGGATCATACCGGCCAGCTCATCGGAAAATTCCAGCGGCGACAATTCATCGTCTTCACCGGCCTGGATCAGAACCGGACATTTGATATCGCCTGCGATCGGCGTAAGGCTGAATTTCTCGATGAACCGGTCGAACTCATCTTCGTCGGTGTGGCCCGACATGTACATGAAGCGCATTTTGAACGATGGCGCCGAGCGGTTCATCAGGCTGAACAAGCCGGGCTCATGGCAGACAAACGTCACCGCTGTGCCGCGTACTTTGTCGCCGAGCGCGGCCGCGGCCTGAAGGCCAAAGAACGAGCCCATGCTGACGCTCCAGATGACCGAGCGGCTTACGTCGATATTGGGATGCTTGCTGAGCCAATCATAGACGGCGCGCGCCGCATCCATGTGATTGGTCGGGGTGACCAGAATATCACGATAGGTGCATTCACCCTGTCCCGGCCCGTCATAGGCGAAATGCGCCATGCCGCGCTCGAGGAATTTGTCGCCGTACATCGAGCACATGATTTCCTTGGACGCATCCATGCCGTCGATGCCGATGGCGACCGGAAATTTCTCTCCCGCCTTGGGCTGGTGTGGAAGATGCAGATAACCGGGCAGCGACTTGCCTGCGAAGGGGACTTCGACGCGGATCACAGGCCGATTCATCATCGCCGCAAACTTGTCGTAGCAGGCGACCATGCGCTCGTTGTAGGCGATGGACTTTTCATTGTTCTCGAAGATTGGCCAGCGTGCGGCGGAATAAAGCAGCGCGGCGATGAAATAGCTTTCGCGCGCAGAAACTGTGCGTCCCTGCTTCTCGAAACCTTCCGCCTTCACCTCGCGGCGATGTCCGGCGGCGGCAAACTCGCGGTGCATATCGGCGAATTTGCGCACCCTCATGCCGACCGTGCGGAAGTCGCCGATCGCATCAACGCCGGCAGGATACATGGTATAGTTCAGGCGCGGCTGGTCCCATTCCATGCCGACGGTCTGAATCGCCACGTCGATAAGCCAGCGCTGATCTTTCCAGCGTTTCACTTTTTGCTCGGTTTTCGCCCGCATCATCGCCGTCAGCTCCTCTTCGGCTTTCGCGCTTTTGCCTGATCGACCAGAAATTTCGACAGCCGCGCCCGCACCACATCGGCTTCACCCGGTGCCCATTTGCGCAAGCCCTCGCCGCTCTTCATGCCGAGTTTGCCGGCCTTGAGCTTCTCGCGCAGGATATCCGGCGCATGCGCTGTCCGGTCGAGATGCTCGTACAGCACGTCGGCGATATCGAGCGCGAGGTCGAGGCCGACGAGATCCGACTGCTCCATCGGCCCGAGCACCGCCGTGCGCGCGCCAAAGCCTTCCTTGACCACGGTATCGACCGTCTCTGCATCACAAACGCCAGCTTCAACCAGCGCGAAGGCCTCGCGCTTCATCGCGTGCTGCAAGCGATTGCCGACAAAGCCCGGAATATCGCGGCGGACGTGAACCGGCACTTTGCCGGCGTCGCGCAGCACGTCCATGGTCGCGCGCAATACCGCGTCACTGGTCTTTTCGTTCTGGATCACTTCAACCAGCGGCACCAGATGCGGCGGATTCCAGAAGTGCGTGCCAACCACGCGTTCGCGATGTTTGAGATGCTTGCCGATCTCGGTCGAGGGGATCGCCGAGCTGTTGCTGGCCAGAATCGTGTCCGGCGCCACCACGCTTTCAAGGTCAGCAAAAATCTGTTGCTTCAGCGGCAGTTTCTCCGGCGCCGCCTCAAACACGAAAGCTCGTGTCCTTCATTGCCGGCGCGAGCTGGTCGTAAACTTCGATCTTCTTCAAGAACGCCGGATCGTCGCCGAACAGATCGGCGATCGCGTGCAGTCGCTGCTGCAACGAAGCGCGAAGATCCGCCGACGGCTCAAACAAACCGACGGGATGGCCCGCCGCCGCGAACAGATAGGCGATGCCGTGGCCCATCAGGCCGCCGCCGATGACACCGATCTTTTGTTCCGTTCGATCACGCATGTGTGTCTCGATTGGTTAGAGGAACTGCAGTGCAGCGCGAACGTTATTGCACCGCAGAGGAGAATTGGTCATGCCTGCGCTTTTATGGGTTGTTTTCTGGTCATCGATGATGGCGTCTGCTGCATGTTTTGGAGAATTGCCTCAGACCGCGACTAAAGATTCGTCAAACGACAATTAGCCAGCGGTATAGCCGCCGTCGACGTACATAACTTGCCCGGTGCAGAAATCGGACGCCGGCGATAGCAGATAAATTGCCATCCCAACCAGGTCTTCGACTTCCCCCAGACGGCCGAGCGGAATGCGCGAGAGTGAACGTGCGCGCGTCGCCTGGCCGAGTTCATTGTCGCCATACATCCAAGCAGTCAGCTTTGAGCGAAACACTGTCGGTGCGATCGCATTCACAGTGATTCCGTACTTCGCCCATTCGGTCGCAAGCACCCGGGTCAAAGAGTCGGTCGCGCCTTTCGATGTGCAGTAGCCGGTATAGCCGGAAACATTGCCGTGGCGGCCGCGCACCGATGACATCGTCAGCACCTTGCCCTTGATCTTCTTCTCGATCCAATAGGTGCCGACCGCTTTGGCCATGAACCAGATGCCACGCACATTGGCGTCCATCACCGCCTGCCAATCCTCGTATTCCAGATCCTGAATGAAGCCCGGCTTGTTGTAGCCTGAGGCGACGACGAGCTGATCGACCTTGCCGAATTTCTCCAGCCCCGCGCCGAGCATCGCTTGCGCGTCGGCAAGGCTGTCCGGCCGAGATACCAGCGCGACCGGATCGCCGCCGAGTTCACGCACCTCGCCGGCTACTTCGTCGAGTTCAGTCTTGCTGCCGGAAGCAAGCACGCACCTTACCACCCAGCGACGTCAGCGCGAGCGCGGTCGCACGGCCGAACGTGCCGGATGCGCCAGTGATGATCGCAACCTTGTCCTTGACGTCGAACAGCGACAGCGGATTACGCAACGGTTCGGAAATCATAGCTTATCGCCCTGTCTCGAATCGAAACGCTTGTTTTGGATCGAGGATC
Source organism: uncultured Alphaproteobacteria bacterium (assembly GCA_963742215.1). Taxonomy (GTDB): domain Bacteria; phylum Pseudomonadota; class Alphaproteobacteria; order Rhizobiales; family Xanthobacteraceae; genus BOG-931. Next base: position 412,925 of record CAVULJ010000016.1, on the reverse strand, counting down.
GCGACGACGCGTAGTGCGCAGCCCTCGCCTTCCGGCCAGCGCCATGGGAAGGCGAAGAACGTGCAGCGCTTACCGGTAATCTTGTCGATATCGCCGCCGATATTCTCGATGCCGGGAATGCCATTGGTCATCATGATCTTGTGCGCCGGCTCCCAGTACGGAAAATCCTCGATGATGTGGCGGCCGGTCTCGGCCTTGTATTCGGCATCGAGATGCGGCTGCCCCGGACCCGGCCCGTGCGGACCGAGGAACGTGGCAAGCGGATGATCGAGCGCCTGGACGTCGACGCCGACGAGTTTCACGCCGCGCTCAACCAGCCATTCCGCGGCTTCCTTGTAGAGGCCCGGCGAATAGGCGAAGTAATCCGCGTTGTCGCCGTAGTTGCGATGACTGCCGGTATTGATCATCACGATGTCGTTCTTCTGAATCTTCGGCTCGGCCTGATCCAGATCTTTCGGCGTGATAACGCCCCACTTGCCTTTAGGGATCGACACCGCAACGCCGGTACCGAAAAAGCGCCACAGCGGATAGCCGGTCAGCGTCGGCGTATTCTCCTGCACATGAATCGGCGCATCCATGTGGGTGCCGCGGTGCATGATGCCTTCGAACTGCTGCACCAAAAGACCATCGCGGGCATGAAACTCCACGACACGGACATTGAGATTGGCGCGCGACGGCCATTGCGGCATGCCGTGACCCCAATCGGTGCTGAGATTGATCAGCTCAAGATCGCTGGTGCTATTGCCGCCCTTGCCGGATTTTTTTACCGGCCTGTTGCTTGCGGACATGGTCTTGCCGCCGACACCGCTCTCGATGCGATAGGACCCTGACGGATCGACCATTGCGACGAGGCGAATGACGCACGCATCGCCTTCATGCCATTTCCACGGGAAGCCCTGGAAGGTGCAGCGCTTGCCGGTGACTTCGTCGAGATCGCCGCCGACATTTTCGACAGTCGGGATGCCTGGCGCCGAGCAGCGCCAGGCTCGCCGGATTCCATTCTGGAAAATCCTCGATCGCCTCGCGCTTGGTCGCCTGCTTGTATTCAGGCAGCAAATATTTGATCTGCGGACCGTTGCGATGCGGGCCGAGCGAAGTCGCCAGCGGATGATCGACGCAAGCAGTATCGACACCGACCAGCTTGACCCGCTTCTTGACCAGCCACTCGGCCGCGCTTTTGCTCAAGCCCGGCGCGTAGCCGAAATATTCTTTGCTATCGCCGTATTTGTGGTGCCAGCCGGTATTGATGAGGACGATATCGTCGGACTGGATTGTCGGCTTGGCGCGCTCCAGATCAGCCGGCTCGATCAGTTCCCATTTGTTTTTCTTGATCGAGACAACGACGCCGGTACCGAAAAACCGATCGAGCGCCAGATCGCCAACCGCCGCCGACTGCGGAATGAGATGGATCGGCGCATTCACATGTGTAGATGTGTGAAAGATCGTCGTGAGCTTGTGCGTCATCACCCCTTGCTTGGCGTGATGAGTGATGCGCTCGAGCTTGATCTCCTCGTAGCCCGGGAAGATCGGCGTATACATTCCCCAGCGGTGGCTGAGCTCGTATAATTTGATTTTGCTGACTGGATCGATGACGGCCGGCATATCACTCCCTCACGCGACGAACGACGTCATTTTGTAGCGTAAATTTGCGCCGTCTGTATCACGGTAAAACGCAAGGTGACAATTCCGGCAGCGCAGCCTCCAACCGCTTGCGACGCCTTTTAAAAGAGCGCACGTTTGCGAAAAAGCTGTCACGGCACAGCAAACAAAATCGGGAGGGAGATGCCATGCGCAAACGCATGCAATTGGGACTAAGCCTAGGGCTCGTCGGCGTGGCTGTCGCCGGGGTCTATTACGCTCGCGACAGGCCAGGTGCAGGCTGACGATCCGAACAGCGCGCCCAATCCGTATCACGTCGTCGACCACTGGGCGAAACTTCCGGAGGGCCGCACCTGGGGAATGGCGATCGGCGTCGACATCGATCGTGACGGCACCAGCCTCTGGGTGTTCGACCGTTGCGGCGGCAAGACCTGCGTCGGCTCGAGTGTCGCGCCGATCCAGAAGTTCGACGCCACCGGCCGTCAGGTCGTGAGTTTCGGCTCACGTCTGTTCGCTTGGCCGCACGGTCTCTTTGCGGCGCCGGACGGCAACATCTGGGTCACCGACGGTCAGTCCGGCGGCGGCAAAGGTGAGACTGTCATGAAATTTGCACCCGATGGCCGCGTGTTGATGACGCTGGGCAAACCGGGCGTTGCCGGCGCCGGCAACGACGAACTTAACGGACCATCCGACGTTCTGGTCGCGCCAAACGGCACCATCTTCGTCGCCGACGGCCACGGCGAAAAAACCAACGATCGCATGGTCAAGTATTCGCACAACGGGAAATTCCTGATGACCTGGGGGCATCATGGCTCCGGCCAAGGCGACTTCAATGTTCCGCATGGACTTGCAATGGATTCGGCCGGCCGTCTTTACGTTGCCGATCGGGCCAATAACCGCATTCAGATTTTCGATCAAAACGGCAAGTTCATTGCCGAGTGGAAACAGTTCGGCCGGCCAAGCGGAATTTATATCCGCAACGACGTCATTTATGTCGCCGACTCCCAGTCGAACGAGAAAACAAATGCACCATTCAAGCAGGGCATCCGTATCGGCAGCGTGAAGGACGGCAAGGTAACCGCCTTCATTCCCCAGAGCGACCCGAAGGCGGAAATGCCCGAAGCTGTCACTGCCGATAAGGACGGCAATATATTTGGCGGCTTTACCGCCGACATGGACGTTAAAGAATTCGTCAAAAATTAAACGCCGCGAAACCGCTCTGCCAAGCGACACGCGCCGGCAATCTCTTGCCGGCGTTCTATTTTATGAAACGGGCCCTACGGGGCTGCAAAAACCCGCCACCAACATCATATGTTGCAGGCGAAACGCGGCCCTATCAAACAGTGAGATAAGCAATGACAGAGACGCGGCGTTGGCTGGTGCTGGCGTAGTGCTGATGGGGACGTTCATGGCGGTCCTCGACGTTGCCATCGTCAACGTCGCCATCCCCTCGATCCGCGCCGACCTGAACGCGAATTTCGGCGAGATCGAGTTTATAGTTTCGGCCTACACGCTGACCTATGCCTGTTTGCTTGTTACCGGCGGCCGCCTTGGCGACAATTACGGACGCAAGACTCTTTTCGTCGTCGGACTAGCCGTGTTTGCAGCAGCGTCCGCGGGATGCGGCCTGGCGCCAACCAGCAGCCTGCTGATCTGGGCGCGCGCTGTGCAGGGCATCGGCGGCGCGTTGATGTATCCGCAAGTGCTCGCCATCATCCAGATCAATTTTGCCGGCAACGAACGGGCGCGAGCGCTCGGCATTTTCGGCTCGGTTATCGGCATCGCCGCCGTGGCCGGCCAAATCCTCGGCGGCACGATCCTCGCGCTCGATATCTGGCATCTGGAATGGCGGCCGATCTTTCTGGTCAACGTGCCGCTGGCGCTGGGGACGATTATCGCCGCGCTCTTCATCCTGCCGAAGGACGAGCACACACGACGCCGTCGGCCTCGATTGGGGCGGCGTCGCGCTGATCACGACGGCGCTGTTGCTGCTGATCGTGCCGCTGCTTGAAGGACGCGAACTGGGCTGGCCGATCTGGATGTGGATAAGTCTGCTCGCCGCGTTTCCAGTGTTCGCTCTGTTTGTCTGGTATGAGCGGCGCTTCGCGCGCGCGCGGCGGCAGGGCGCTGGTGCGCATGGAGTTGTTCGCCTGCAAGAGCTTTGCCTTCGGCGTACCGATCGCAGCGCTGTTCATGGCGTCCTATGCCGGCTTTCTGTTCACGCTGGCGCTCTATCTTCAGGTCGGGCTCGGCTTCACGCCGCTGCAATCGGGCATGACTTATACGCCGACGGCAGATCGGCTTTTTCATCACCTCGCTTGCCGCGCCGCGGCTGATCCCGCTGCTCGGACGCCAGGTGCTGACACGTCGGCTATATCGTCAGCACATTTGGCCTTGCGGCAACGGCAACGACCGTTTTCTCCGCCGGCGCCGCCTGCATGGTTTCGAGCTGGCGCCCTCGCCTGTTCATCGTCGGCCTCGGCAACGGCTTCGGCCTGAGCCCGCTGGTTGGCACCGTCATCGCGGGCCTCGCGCCGCAGGAGGCGGGCGCCGGCGCCGGCATTGTGACGACGACGCTGCAGGTCGGCAACGCCTTGGGCGTCGCGATCGTCGGCCTGTTGTTCTTTACGCTGCTTGGTACCGCAACAACCGGACGCGGCGTACGCGGACGCATTCGCCCTGACGTTGCCGGCGTGCGCCGTGCTGATGCTGGCCGCGCTGTCCTGGTCCGCCGGCTGCCGCGCACGCCGTTCGAGGTCAGCAACGCTTTGGTCGAGCGGTTGCCGGGCTGGAGTGCGGGCTTTGCCTATTCGATGTTCCTGATGACCGGCGGACGATTAGGCGATCGTCTGGTGCAAGACCTTGTCGCGCACGTGATCGAGCGGCGCCTGCAGCGCGTGCACGAAGCGCCGCAGGCGGTCGGCGATTTCCTCGCCTTCCATTTCCGCGGCGCCGAGGCCGATGTCGCCTGGCTGCATTATCTCATGCGCGAGGCGTTGGTGTTCGGCAATCGGCCGGTGCCGTACGAGAAAGAACGCCAGGAAGCGGTCTCGCTTCAAGTGCAAGAAATCCGCGATCGCCAGGCTGCTGGTCTGCTTCCTGCCGATCTCGATCCCGGCCATCTGCGGCTGCTCGGCTTTGCCTTGATGAACTATCCGCGAATGCTGCCACAGATCACACGCATGGCCACCGGCATGACGCCGGACAATCCAAGCTTCGTTGCCCGCTGGGAGGCGCTTCTGCACGAGGTCGGTTCCTGGATCGAAGAGGCCGCACGCCATCGAAAGGCGCTCCCGGCGCGCTGAACTTGTGCCGGACCGGGCCGCCGTTGCAGCAACCGGACCTCGTCGGTATGTATACGCGCCGTTCGCGCCGACCTCGGCCGGCGCAATGTTTACTGATGGCTGCGAACTGAAGTTATGGCCCGTCTGGTAATGAAATTTGGCGGAACGTCGGTCGCCGATCTCGACCGCATCCGCAACGTCGCGCACCACGTTAAGCGCGAAGTCGACGCTGGCCATGAGGTCGCCGTCGTTGTTTCGGCTATGGCCGGCGTGACCAATCAGCTCATCGCCTGGTGCGAAGGTGCACTGAAGGAACGGCACATTTTCGATGCGCGTGAATATGACGCCGTGGTCGCGACCGGCGAACAGGTTACGGCCGGCCTGCTCGCGATCACCTTGCAGGATATGGATATCAATGCGCGCTCCTGGCAGGGCTGGCAGGTGCCGATCCTGACGTCAGACGCCCATGCCTCAGCGCGCATCCAGGACATCAACGGCGCGGAACTCATTCGTCGCTTCAAGGAGCGCAAGGAAGTCGCCGTGATCGCCGGCTTCCAGGGCCTGCACGAGGAAACCGGCCGGGTGACCACGCTTGGCCGCGGCGGTTCGGACACGTCGGCGGTGGCTATAGCCGCGGCGATTCGCGCCGACCGTTGCGACATCTACACCGACGTCGATGGCGTCTATACCACCGATCCGCGCGTCGTGCCGCGGGCACAGCGCCTCGACAAGATCGCGTTCGAAGAAATGCTGGAGCTCGCTTCGCTCGGCGCCAAGGTTTTACAGGTGCGCTCGGTCGAGCTCGGCATGGTGCACAATGTGCGCATTTTCGTGCGCTCGAGTTTCGACAAGCCCGAAGACATCGATCCGCATCGCGACCCGCCCGGGACGCTCATCTGCGACGAGAGTGAGATCATGGAACAACAGACAGTCACCGGCATCGCCTTCTCGCGCGACGAGGCGCAAATCTCCATCCGCCAGGTGCAGGATAAGCCGGGCGTGGCGGCGGCGATTTTTGTTCCGCTGGCCGACGCCAATATCAACGTCGATATGATCGTTCAGAACGTCTCCGCCGACGGCAAGACCACCGACCTGACCTTCACTGTGCCAGCGGTCGACTATCAGCGATCGCTCGACACTATCGAAAAGGCCAAGGGCGCCATCGGCTATACGAGGCTCGACGGCGCGACCGACGTTGCCAAGATTTCCGTGATCGGCATCGGCATGCGCAGCCATGCCGGCGTTGCTGCGCACGCGTTTAGTGCGCTGGCGGAGCGCTCGATCAATATCCGCGCCATCACCACGTCCGAAATCAAGTTTTCGCTGCTGATTGACGCGGCGTTTACCGAGCTTGCCGTGCGTACCCTGCATTCCCTGTACGGCCTCGATAAAACTTAGCCGAAATGAGTAAAAGCGCTGCGCTACGTTGCGGCGCACAATAAGCGCCGGCGGTCATACCGTTGTCTCTGGCTTGCGGTTTGCATACCTCATTCGATATAGGCTGAAGGGTAGTCGCTGCGGGATGGGACCCGGGCAGACTCCTCTTTCGACAATGGCCCGGCGCGATTGGGCGGCGCCTCGGCTTGAAACCAAGACCTAAGGGAGCTGCCGCGATGCGTGGCGCGCTCGGCGGTCCGCGCGTGCTGTTGCGCCGACTTCGCGAAGTGATGGCGGAGCCGGTCAGTGCGCAGGAGCGCCTGGACAAGATCGTAGTGCTAATCGCCGCAAACATGGTTGCGGAGGTGTGCTCGGTCTATGTCTTGCGTGTTGACGCCACGCTGGAACTCTACGCCACCGAAGGCTTGAAGCGCGACGCGGTCCACCAGACCGTGCTTCGCTCCGACGAAGGCCTGGTCGGCCTGGTCGCGAGCCAGGCCAGCGCCATCAATCTGTCGAACGCACAGGCGCATCCAGCCTTCTCGTTCCGGCCCGAGACCGGCGAAGAGATTTATCATTCCTTCCTCGGCGTGCCGATTCTGCGCGCCGGCAATACGCTTGGCGTGCTGGACGTGCAGAACCGCGCTCGGCGAACCTATTCCGAAGAAGAAGTCGAGGCGCTGCAAACCACTGCGATGGTGCTCGCCGAAATGATCGCCTCCGGCGAACTGTCGGCGATGGCGCTGCCAGGCGCCGAACCGGCCGCACGGCGATCGGTGCATCACAAAGGCGCGGCGCTGAGCGACGGCATCGCGCTCGGTCATGTCGTCCTGCATGAGCCGCGCGTCGTCGTCACCAATTACATCGCAGACGACATCCCGAAAGAGATGAAGCATCTCGAACAGGCGATCGAGACATTGCGCAGCAATCTCGACGAAATGCTCGAGCACGGCGATGTGGTCGATGGCGGCGAACATCGCGAAGTGCTCGAAGCCTATCGCATGTTCGCGCACGATCGCGGCTGGGTGCACAAGCTCGAAGAGGCGGTGGCAACCGGACTGACCGCCGAGGCCGCCGTCGAGCGCGTGCAGTCCGATACCCGCGCCCGCATGCTGCGGCAAACCGATCCGTATTTGCGCGAGCGCCTGCACGATCTGGACGATCTCGCCAACCGGCTGATGCGCCAGCTTGCCGGCCGCGATCATGCGCCGTCGCGCGAAAGCCTTCCCGAAAATGCCATTCTGGTCGCGCGCTCGATGGGCCCGGCGGCTCTGCTGGACTATGATCGCAAGCGCTTGCGCGGCCTGGTGCTGGAAGAAGGCGGGCCGCAGTCCCACGTCGCGATCGTTGCACGCGCGCTTGGCATTCCGGCAGTCGGTGAGATCGACAACGCCACCGGCGTGGTCGATCCCGGAGACGCCATCATCGTCGACGGTTCGACCGGCGATCTCCATGTGCGGCCGCTGCCGGACATGGAAGCGGCCTATGCCGAACGGGTGCGGCTGCGGGCGCGGCGGCAGCAGCAATATCAAGCGCTGCGCGACCGGCCGTGCGTGACCAAGGACGGCCAGGAAATAACGCTGATGCTCAATGCCGGATTGAGCGTTGACCTGCCGCATATCGCCGATACTGGAGCTGCCGGCATCGGCCTGTTCCGCACCGAGCTGCAATTCATGGTGGCGCCGAATTTTCCGCGCAGCACCGAGCAATACCTGCTGTACCGCGCCGTGCTCGACGCCGCCGGCGACAAGCCCGTCACCTTCCGCACCCTCGATATCGGTGGCGACAAGGTGCTGCCCTACATGCGCAACGTTGAAGAGGAAAACCCGGCATTGGGCTGGCGAGCGATCCGGCTCGGGCTCGACCGGCCCGGACTTTTGCGTACTCAGATACGCGCGCTGCTTCGCGCCGCCGGCAACCGCGCGCTCAAGATCATGTTCCCGATGGTCTCGACGGTGCAGGAATTCGATCAGGCCAAGGAGCTGGTCGAACGCGAGCTGACTCATCTGCGCCGTCACGGCCATAAACTGCCTGACCAGGTCGAGGTCGGCAGCATGGTCGAGGTGCCGTCGCTGCTCTATCAGCTCGACGAATTGCTGGAGCGCGTCGATTTTCTGTCGGTCGGCTCGAACGATCTGGTGCAATTCCTCTACGCGATCGATCGCGGCAACGCGCGAGTGGCAAACCGCTTCGACGCCTTGTCGGCTCCGGTGCTGCGTGCACTGAAAGACATCGCCGAAAAGGCCCGCGAGCATAAAAAGCCGGTCACGTTGTGCGGCGAACTGGCATCGCAACCGCTTGGCGCCCTGGCGCTGGTTGCCATCGGCTATCGCGCTTTGTCGCTGACGCCGTCGGCGATCGGTCCGGTGAAGGCGATGCTGCTCGATCTCGATTGCCGCAAGACCGCCGCGTTCCTGTCGCCCCTGATCGACAAGCCGAGCCGCGGCATGAGCATCCGCACGCAACTTGAGAAATTTGCCGCCGACAACGGCCTGCAAGTATAAGCAGCCCAAACGATGTTACCTGACCAGAAACTCAACGCACTCGTCGTCCGCCAGGCCGCGCTTGAAAGCGAGCTGGCATCGCCGTTGCCGCCGGAAACCTTCGTCAAGCTGTCGCGGGAATTCGCCGAGCTTTCGCCGGTGGTGGACGTGGTGAAGTCCTATCGCGAGATCCAGCGCGAGCTCGATGGACTCGTCACCCTGATCGACGATCCGGCGACCGATCCGGAAATGCGCTCGATCGCACAGAGCGAAAAGCCCGAGCTAGAAGCGCGCCGTTCCGCGCTTGAGCAAGAGTTGCGTGTCGCCCTGCTGCCAAAGGATGCCATGGACGACCGCAACGTCATTCTGGAAATCCGTGCCGGCACCGGCGGCGACGAAGCGGCCCTGTTCGCCGGCAATCTTTTCCGCATGTATGAGCGTTACGCCGCCAATCAGGGCTGGAAGACCGAGATCGTCAGCGCAAGCGACGGCGCTATGGGCGGATACAAGGAAATTATCGCCGAAATCAAAGGCCGCGGCGCCTTCGCCAAACTTAAATTCGAATCCGGCGTCCATCGCGTCCAGCGCGTGCCTGATACCGAAGCCTCAGGCCGTATTCACACCTCGGCCGCAACCGTCGCAGTTCTTCCGGAGGCGCAAGACGTCGATGTGCCGATCAACGATACCGACCTGAAAATCGATACCATGCGTTCGAGCGGCGCTGGCGGCCAGCACGTCAACAAGACCGAGTTGGCGATCCGCGTGACCCACATTCCGTCAGGCATCGTGGTGATGATGCAGGAGGATCGCTCGCAGCATCGCAACCGCGCCAAGGCGATGGCGGTGCTACGCACGCGACTTTACGATTTCGAGCGCCAGAAGCAGGACGCGGCGCGCGCCGCCGAGCGCCGCGGCCAGGTCGGCACCGGCGATCGCTCCGAACGCATCCGCACCTACAATTATCCGCAGGCCCGAGTGACCGATCACCGCATCAATCTGACGCTCTACAAACTGCCGCAAATTCTCGAAGGCGAAGCGCTTGGCGAAATCATCGATGCCCTCGTGACACACCATCAAGCTGAATTGCTGGCCGCCGAAGAGGTCCAATTGATGGGCCGCAACACCGCTGCAATCCTTGACCCACAAAGTGTGGCCGAGACCCGACGCGTATTGGCCGCAAAATTTCGTGCAGCCGGCATCGAGTTGGCCGACCTCGACGCTCGCATCCTGATTGGACAAGCTCTCGGCGCAGATCAAACGGCGTTGGCCTCGGATAGCGCGCGCTCAATCAACCCGGCGGAACAAGCCATTATTGACGCGCTTGCGCAGCGTCGCCTTGATCGCGAACCGATCGCGCGCATCGTCGGACAAAAGGAATTCTGGAGTTTGCCGTTGCGGCTTAATTCCGCAACACTGGTGCCGCGGCCGGAGACCGAAACTGTTGTTGAAGCCGCACTAGCCGCGATCGATGCTCGGGGCTCGCGTTCCCGCCCGCTTCGCATCGCCGATCTCGGCACCGGCTCGGGTGCGTTGGCCCTGGCGTTGCTCTCCGAACTGCCTCATGCTTTCGCCGTAGGGACGGATTTGAGTATCGACGCGCTTGTGGCCGCCCGCGCCAATGCCCGCCGTCTCAGCCTTGATCGCGCAGCATTTGTAGCCTGCGATATGGCGCAGGCATTGCGCGGCCCGTTCGATGTGATCGTGTCGAATCCGCCCTACATCGCGTCCGATGATATCGCCGGCCTCGATCCGGAAGTGCGGATATACGATCCGCGTCTCGCGCTCGACGGTGGACAGGATGGACTCGACGCTTATCGCGCAATCGCAGCTACGGTCCCGGCGCTTCTCGCGCCCGGCGGCGCTCTTGTTGTTGAGCTTGGCATCGGACAAATGGAACCCGTGACCGCATTATTTGCCGCAGCAGGACTTGCGCCGCTTCCGCCCCGCCCCGACTTAAACGGTGTGCCGCGCGCCCTTGTTGGTGTGAAAAGGGCATGAAATTGAAGCATTGGACCCCGGCAAAAAAGCACTTGGAATGTCTGCCGGAACCGACTAGCTTGCCGCCACGGAATCGGCCCAGGAAATGGTGCCGCGCTGCCTTGAAGGCCCGAAGTACAAATTCCCGGAGACTCGCTTCCGGAGATTGGCTCCAGAGGTCGGTAGCGCAGGCTTAGGTCAAAGAGCGAAAGCCGCAACAGACAGCCGGATGGACGGCAAACGGGATCGCTAAGTTTTAGAGCAAAGGGCAACCGAAACTTTCATCGGTTAAGCGCGCATTCGCTTCTAGCGACCGCGTGCACGACGAGGGATATGAAACATTGCGGCTATACGAAGTGAGGGCCGCGCTGCCGAGAGATTTGTGATGTCGGTGACAACGGGCGATCATGGCAGACGCCGTGATGCGATGGTGTCGTATGATTTACGGATCTCGCCAAGTTTAGTGACGTGAGCTGGGCAATTCGACAAGCAAACAGGGGTTGGTGGAATAGCAAATCATGAGAAACGGTCAGAATAATAAGCGCATGCGGGGTCGCAACCGCGGTAAAGGTGGCGGCGGCCACCACCATCATCACCAACAGAATCCATTGTCCCGCATGTACGAGTCCAACGGACCGGACGTGAAAATCAGAGGCAACGCCTCCCACATTGCCGAGAAATATCTTCAGCTCGCGCGCGATGCGCAAAGTTCCGGCGATTCAATCGCCTCAGAGAGCTACTACCAGCACGCTGAACATTATTTCCGCCTTATCGCTGCCGCGCAGGAGAACCTGCGGCAGAACCAGCCTTCCTACTATCAGCAGCAACCGGGACAGCCCGGCGGAACGAACGGCAGCGACGACTTCGTTCGATGACGAGGGTGACGATCAGCCGAATATAAGCGGCGAACCTTACGCGCCGGCGCCCCAGCAGCAGCCGTTCTATCCGCAACAGCAGCCGCAGCAACAGAACTTCCAGCCGCAGCAACCACAGCAGCAGAACCACCAGCCGCAACAGCAGCAAAACTACCAGCCGCGGCCGCAACAGAATGTCCAGCAGAACGACGATGAAAGCGTCGACCGTCTGCCTTCGTTCATCACAGGCGGCCAGGCTCCTCAGCAACCGCAGCAGCAATACGCGCCGCAGGGCCAGAGCCCGAATGGCCAGAACGGTAACGGTAATGGCGGTTACGAAGGCCAAGCCGACCGTTTCCCGCTGCATCGCCGGCGCCGCCGTCACCGTAGCGGTCCACGCGATAACGCCCCGCAAGGCGACGCCCTGGGCGACGCGCAGGGCGATCAGGGCAGCGCCGAAGAATAATTGTCGCAATACCCAAAACGTAAATGGCCGGGCTTAGCCCGGCCATTTGATTTTTAGGAATCAACTCACTGCTCACATTCCACGCGGCGCTTTCGCCAGCCGCACCAGGAACCACAACGGCAACACGATCACTGCCCCGAGCAGAAAATACTGCCAGAGCCAGCGCACCGTATCGAAGCCCATATTCCAGATATGCAGGATCAGCCGGCGCACTGAATCGATGATATTCCAGGGATCGAGACCGATCGCAGCCAGAACCACGCCGACCAAAATCGACATCAAGATCAAACGCCCAATCACAGAAAGCGGCGGCCCACCGAAAAAACGGTGCACGTAATCCGGCGACCTGCGAGATTCCAGCGATTCCTGAGACATCAAAACCTCCCGTTCCGGGTCAGTTAAGAGCTTATTTTGTATCGCGCAAGCGGCCGGCAGATGACATTGCCTCGGCTTCGCAAGAGAGGCTAAGTTGCGGGCGCCCAAGCACAGTTTTGGGCAAGCCCTTAAGGATATTTCATGGCCAAGGTGGAAGACCGCGCAGCCGCGCCCAGTGCGAGCCTGAACGACGATATTGGCGAGGAAATGCGGCTTCGCATGTACCGTATGCAGGTCGAGCTCCGCGAAGCCGAACAGCGCGCGTTCGATCTCTTTCTGCAAAACCTGGTCAAAGGCACCAGCCACCTTTCGCTCGGCCAGGAAGCCGTCGCCACCGGGTTTGCCGCAGCAATGAAGCCAGGCGACCTGTCGTTCTGCACCTATCGTGGTCACGCCCACACGCTGGCCCGCGGCGTTGCGATCGAAAAGGTATTGGGCGAACTGATGCAGCGCGACAACGGCCTGATGCGCGGCAAAGGCGGCTCGATGCACCTGACTTCCGTCGATCACGGCGTCATGGGCTCCTACGCCATCATCGGTGCGCATCTGCCAATCGCCTGCGGCGCGGCGTGGCGCGCCCAGTACAAGGGATCGAAGGATGTCGCTGTATGTTTCTTTGGCGACGGCACCACCAATATCGGCGCATTTCACGAAGCGCTGAATTTCGCTTCGGTATGGAAGCTGCCGGTGATCTTCGTCTGCGAAAACAATCTCTATATGGAGTACACGCCGATCGGTGACGTCACTGCCGTGCAACATCCGGCTGCCGACCGCGCCAGCGCTTACGGCTTGCCGCGCATCATCATCGACGGCAACGATGCCGACGAAGTGTTCCGCGCCGCCTCGGCGGCTTATGAGAAAGCCCGCGCCGGCGGCGGACCGTCGCTGATCGAGTGCATGACCTATCGCTACAGCGGCCATTCCCGCGCCGATCCGGCGAAATATCGTCCTGAGGGCGAACTGGACAAATGGAAGGAGCGCGATCCGATCAAGATCTATCGCGAACGCCTGAAGCAATTCGGCATCAAGGAAAGCATCATCGCCGATATCGACGCCGACGTGAAACGGCAGGTCGATGATGCGACCGAAAAGTGCAAGGCCGCGCCGATGCCGCCGCTCGATATTCTCACCACCGATGTCTATGCCGACGGCGGCTGGGCATGGAGAAACTAACATGGCGGAACTGACTTATCGCGACGCAGTCGCTCGCGGCATCGCGCAGGAAATGACGCGCGATCCCGACGTGGTGTTTCTGGGCGAGGACGTCGCCAAGGCCGGCGGTGTATTCAAGGCGACAGTCGGCCTGTTCGAGCAGTTCGGCCCGTTACGGGTGCGCGATACGCCGATCTCGGAGCAGGCGATCCTCGGCGCCGCCATGGGCGCGGCCATGACCGGATTGAAGCCGATCGCCGAGATCATGTTCTCGGATTTCTTCGCGGTTTGCTTCGACTACATCGCCAACGAATTTGCCAAGAGCCGTTATATGTCAAACGGCCAGCTCAAGTGCCCGCTGGTGGTTCGAACCGGCAACGGCGCCGGTTCGCGCTTCGGCGCCCAGCATTCCCAGAGCGTCGAGAACTGGTGCATGATGATCCCGGGCCTGAAGGTCGTCGCGCCGTCCAACCCGCGCGATGTGATCGGCCTGTTGGCGGCGGCAGTGCGCGATCCTGATCCAGTGATCTTCTTCGAGCACAAATCGCTTTATGCGACCAAGGGCGAGGTACCTGACGGCGAGATCGTCGATACGCTCGGTAGCGCCAAAATCCTGCGGCCCGGCAAGGACGCGACTATCCTTGCGCTTGCGCTGATGGTGCCGCGGGCTCTCCAAGCTGCGGAGAAGCTGAAATCCGAACACGGCATCGATTGCGAAGTCGTCGATGTGCGCTCGCTGGTGCCGCTCGATACGCAGACCATCCTCGGCTCGGTGGCGCGAACGCATCGGCTGTTCACCGTTGAGGAAAATCCGCGACTCTGCGGCTGGGGCGCAGAGATCGTATCGATCGTGGCCGACGAAGCGTTTTACGATCTCGATGGACCGCCGGTGCGAATCACCACGCCGCACATTCCGCTGCCGGCCGCTGACATTCTGGAAGACATCGCATTGCCGACGGTGGACCGCATCGCCGAGCGAGTGAAGCGTTCGCTGGAGAGTTAAACACCCGCCCGTCCCCGCGAACGCGGGGATCCAGCGCAAAATCCTGGATTCCCGGCTTTCGCGGGAATGGACGATCAGAGTAGGGAGTGCAGCCATGGCCATGTACGACAATCTGCTCGCCAATGTTCCGACCGATCTATGGATCGGCGGCACATGGCGCAAATCCTCCGATGGCGGCCGCTTCGACGTGATCGATCCAGCGACCGAAAACAAGGTCGCATCGGTTGCAAGCGCGACCGTCGATGATGCAATGGCCGCGCTCGACGCCGCGCAGGCCGCGTTTCCTGGCTGGGCTGGCAAGAAGCCGCGCGAGCGTGCCGAGATTTTGCGCAAATCCTATGACCTGATCATGCGCGACGCCGAACGGCTCGCCAAACTCATCACCATCGAGAACGGAAAGGCGCTGTCCGACTCGCGCGGCGAAGTCGCTTACGCCGCTGAGTTCTTCCGCTGGTACGCCGAGGAAGCGGTGCGCAATATCGGCTCCAACACCATGGGTCCGTCGACCGGCGCCCGAATCTTCGTGCAGCACAAACCGGCGGGTATCGCCGTGCTGGTGACCCCGTGGAATTTTCCGGCAGCCATGGCAACCCGCAAGATCGGTCCGGCGCTCGCTGCCGGCTGTCCGGTGGTCCTCAAACCTGCCTCCGACACGCCGCTGACGATGTTGGCATTGATGCCAATTCTCGAAGAGGCCGGCGTGCCGGCCGGCGTAGTCAACGTCATTCCATCGCGGTCGTCGGGCAAAGTAGTGAGTGCGATGCTGCACGATCCGCGCGTCCGCGTCGTGTCGTTCACCGGTTCGACTGAAGTCGGTCGCAAGCTTCTGCACGAAGCCGCCGACAATATCGTCAGGCCGGCGATGGAGCTCGGCGGCAATGCCCCGTTCATCGTGTTCGAAGACGCCGACATCGACGCCGCGATCGAAGGCGCCATGATCGCCAAGATGCGCAACATGGGCGAAGCCTGCACCGCGGCGAACCGTTTCTATGTGCATGAGAAGGTGCACGACGAGTTCGCCAAGAAACTCACTGACAAGATGACTGGACTGAAAATGGGTAACGGCCTTGACGACGGTGTCGCGCTTGGTCCGCTGGTCAATAAAGACGGCCGCGACAAAGTCATCGAGCTGGTCGACGATGCTGTGCAAAAAGGCGCCAAGGTCCTCACCGGCGGCAAGGTGCCCAGCGGCCCGGGCTTCTTCTATCCCGCGACTGTGCTGTCGAATGTGTCCGACAATTCCAAAATGCTGAATGAAGAAATCTTCGGGCCGGTAGCGTCGCTCCAGACTTTCAAGTCCGAGGACGAAGTCATCACCCGCGCCAACAACACCGAGTACGGTCTGGTCGCCTACCTTTACACCAAGGATTTAGGCCGCGGCATTCGCGTCTCCGAGAAGCTCGACTTCGGTATGATCGGATTGAACCGCGGTCTGGTGTCGGATCCTGCTGCGCCGTTCGGCGGCACCAAGCAATCGGGTCTCGGCCGCGAAGGCGCTCATGAAGGCATGTTGGAGTTCATGGAAACCCAGTACATCTCGGTGCCGTGGTGAGCGGACAAACCGATACTCAGCGCTTGATCGGCTCCTGGCGTCACATCACTTCGAATATCGATGGCAAGCCGCGCCCCGGACAGGGCGCGCATCCGCGCGGCATCATCATGTACGACGCGCTCGGTAACATGGCCTGCCATGTCGCGCCTGATCGCGAAGTGACCCGTGCCGGTGACAAGCCGACCGGCGACGAAGCCAAGGCGATGCTCGACGGCTATGTCGCCTATTTCGGCACCTATGCGGTCGACGAGAAAGCCAAGACGGTGACGCATCATCGCAGGGCCAGCGTGCAGCCCGGCGACAAAGGTGACCTGGTGCGGGGATATGAATTCGCCGGCGAGCGGCTGATCCTGCGTCCCGCCGGCACCAATGCCGAAGTGATCTGGGAACGGATCAAGTGAGGCGGTGGATATAACGCGATGGACGTTCTGATGCCGCAACTTGGCGAGACGGTCGCCGAGGGCAAGATCATCAAGTGGTTCAAGTCGGCCGGCGATCAGGTGAAGCCGGGCGACAATCTGTTCGAGATCGAGACCGACAAAGTCTCGATGGAAGTGCCGTCGACCACGACCGGCGTGCTTGCGGAGATTCGTGTCGCAGCCGGCGACGTGGCGCCAGTCGGCGCCATTGTCGCGGTGATCGCAGATGGTTCCGGCCCGCAGCCGAGCAAGCCCGCCGCAGTGGCGCCACCTGCTCCGCCGGTCGCAAAAAAACCTGCCCCCGCTCCCGTACCAACAGCGATGGCGGAAATTGCGCCATCGCGGCAGCGAAACGGTCCGATTCAACTCGATCCGTTCTTCGAAGTGCGGACACCGGCACGCAATTATGGCCCGGCGCGACTGCCGGGTGGCACATTTGTTACGCCGCTAGCGCGGCGGCTCGCCGCCGAAGCTGGCATCGATCTTTCGCGCGCCACGGGCTCCGGCCCGCATGGCCGCATCGTCGCGCGCGATGTCGAAAGCGCGCCGCGTCCTGTACGCACCGCATTGACCGAAGGACCAAGCGCGGCCGAGATCAAAGCGCTTTATGCCGAAGGCAGCTACGAGGAAATCCCGCTCGACGGCATGCGCCGCACCATCGCGGCGCGGCTGACGCAGGCGATCCAGACCATCCCGCACTTTTATCTGACCACAGACATCGCCGTCGACCGGTTGATCGCACTGCGCGAAGAAGCCAATGCCAGCGCGTCGAAAGACAAAGACGGCAATACGGCATTCAAGTTGTCGCTGAACGATTTCGTTATCCGCGCTCTGGCGCTGGCCTTGCAGCGGGTGCCGGAGGCGAACGCGGTGTGGGCGGGTGACCACATCCTGCGTTTTGCGCATTCCGACATCGGCGTCGCGGTGGCGCTTGATGGCGGGCTGCTAACGCCGGTGCTGCGCAGTGTCGAAACAAAATCTGTCAGCGCCATTTCGGCGGAGATGAAAAACCTGTCCACCCGCGCCCGCGACAAGAAACTCAAGCCCGCCGACTATCAGGGCGGCTCATCGGCGATTTCCAATCTCGGCATGTACGGCGTGCGCGAATTCACCGCCATCATCAACCCGCCGCACGCTACTATTCTTGCGGTCGGGGCGGCGCGCCGTCAGGCGGTGGAGAAGGACGATGGTGACGTGGCATTTGCAGGCTTCCTGACGGCGACGCTGTCATGCGACCATCGTGTGCTGGACGGCGCAATTGGCGCTGAAGTTCTGGCCGCAATCAGGGGTTTCCTCGAAATGCCGGTAACCATGCTTGTGTGATGAAAAGGATAGATCATGCCCGACAAGCGTGAAATTGTGCTGGTCGGCCCGCTGAAGCCTGTGGTCGTCAAGGGGCTCGACGCCATCTGCACCGTGCATCGGGCTGCCGAAACTCAAGATCAGGACACTTTTTTCAAAGCACACTCCGATGTGCACGCTATCGCCTGCAGCGATACCGCCTACCGGATCCCGGGCACGCTGATGGCACATTTTCCGAAGCTGGAGATCGTCTCGAGCTTCGGCGTCGGCTACGACCACATGGATGTCAAATATGCCTCGACGCACAACGTGGTGCTCACCAACACGCCGAACGTGCTGACTGAAGAAGTCGCAGACACGGCGCTCGGCTTGCTGCTGTCCACGGTGCGTGAACTTCCGCAGGCCGAGCGATTTGTTCGCGCCGGCAAATGGCTGGAGCGCGGTTATCCGCTGACCAAAGCAACGCTGCGCAACCGCACCGTCGGCATAGTCGGCATGGGCGCCATCGGCCAGGCCATTGCGCGCCGGCTCGATGCCTTCGGCGTGCCGGTAGTCTATCACACGCGCAAGCCGCGCCGCGAGGTTAGCTACCTGCATTGCCCGAACTTGATCGAGATGGCGCGTAGCGTCGATATCCTGATGGTCATTGTTCCGGGCGGCCCCGGGACGGCAAATCTCATCAATGCCGAGGTGCTCGACGCGCTTGGCCCTGACGGCATCTTGATCAACATGGCGCGCGGCTCCGTGGTCGATGAGCCGGCATTGATCAAGGCGTTGCAGGAAAAGCGCATCATGGCGGCAGGCCTGGACGTATTCGCCAAGGAGCCAAATGTGCCTGCGGAATTCATCGCCATGGATAACGTGGTGCTGTTCCCGCACCTCGGCTCGGCGTCGGTCTATACGCGAGAGAAAATGGACCAGCTTGTGGTGGACAACATCGCCGCCTGGGCTGTGGGCAAGCCGCCGCTGACCCCGGTCGCGGAAACGCCTTTCAAAGGCTGGGCTGCGCGCTAGAACCCGCCGTTGGCCGTTGCATCGGTGCAATGCTTAGGCCTTGCATGACGGGGCTGGTGCGAGCGTGCTAATTTCCGCGCAAAGTGAGTATGAGCAGTTCCGGACATGCGGCGCAGCGCGACCATTGGTATGGCTTTTCTGCTGGGTCTCGGCGGCAGCGCCGTCTTTGCGCAGGATAATCAGGTAACCGAGCCACAAGTCGCGCAGCCGCAAGCATCGCCGCCGCAAAGTGACCAGCAGCAGTCTCAGAGCAGAGATCCGGTCGCCGATATGATCGGAGCGTGGGAATTATCCAACGCCGATCACGACAAGATTTGCAAACTTAATTTTCGCAAGGACGCCGCGCCCAACGGCTACAAACTCGATGTCGACAGGAATTGCCCGAACGTATTTCCGTCGACCAAGGACATCGTTGCCTGGTCGATCGACAATTTCGGCGGCCTGCGTCTGCTCGACGGCAATGGCGAAGCCGTTATCGAACTCTCGGGGGTCGAAGGCGGCATGTTCGACGGTTTCAAGCCCGAAGAAGGCCGTTACGTATTGCAAGCGGCTGCAGCGGTTCAAACGCGTTCGGCGGACGACCTCGTCGGCGAATGGGCGATCGTGCGCGGCGCCGGCAAGCCAATCTGCATGCTGACATTATCGAATAATCCCGCGCCGGTCGGCGGCGACTATCTCGCGATCAAGATCAAGCCGGGCTGCGACGCGCTGATCACGAGGTTCGGCCCGACAGCATGGCGGATGGACAACAGCGAGGTTGTGCTGTCGTCGCCGCGAGGACAGAGTTGGCGTTTTGAAGAAAATGATCTTAATACCTGGCAGCGCGTGCCGGAAACTCCCGATCCGTTTCTGCTCGTGCGCCAAGGCGGGTAAATAAAGCACAACATTGAAATGAGTAAGCGCCATCAAGTCATCGTTGTCGGCGGCGGCCCCGTCGGCGTCGCCCTCGCTGTTGAGCTCGGCTTGCGCGGAATCGATTGTGCATTGATCGAGCGGCGGCTCGAACCGCAGCTCATTCCTAAAGGCCAGAACCTGACCCAGCGCTCGATGGAGCACCTGCACGCCTGGGGCGTCGCCGACCAGGTGCGCGCGATTCGTTTGCTGCCGCCGGAGTTCCCGATGAGTGGCATCGTCTCCTATCGGGACTTCAACAACAAATACTGGTACGCGCCGCCGCTGCGCGAGATCGTCAATTCCTATTATTTCGAGCCCAACGAACGGCTGCCGCAGTATCTGGTCGAGACCGTGTTGCGCAAACGCATGGCGCAGCTCGACAAGGTCGAAGCCCGGTTCGGCTGGACCGCCGAGAAAATCGAGCAAGACGACAAGGGCGTGCGTGTTACCATCGCCAGGGATGGCGTTCCGGAAACGCTTGAGGCCGACTATGTCGTCGGCTGCGACGGCAGCCACTCCACCATCCGCAGGCAGATCGGTATCGAGCGCAGCGGCGCCGATTTCGACCAGATCATGGTACTGGCGCTATTCCGCTCCAAGGAGCTGCACGAGAAGCTGAAGCGCTTCCCGCCACGCTCGACCTATCGCGTGCTGCACCCGGACCTCAAAGGCTATTGGCAATTCTTCGGCCGGGTCGATGTCGGCGAGAGATGGTTTTTCCATTCACCGGTACCGGCGAGTACCACGCGTGACAATTACGACTTTCAGGGACTGCTGGAAAAGTCCGCGGGTTTCTCGTTCGCCGCCGACTTCGACTATGTCGGGTTCTGGGATTTGCGCATCGCGGTTGCCGAAACTTATCAGGTCGGCCGCGTCTTTATCGCTGGCGACGCCGCGCATTCGCATCCGCCCTATGGCGGCTACGGTCTCAATAACGGACTCGATGACGTCGCCAATCTCGGCTGGAAGCTTGCGGCAAAACTGAGGGGCTGGGGCAGCGATGCGCTGCTCGAAAGCTACACCGAGGAACGCCGCCCGATTTTCAAGGAAACCGGTGAGAATTTTATCGAGGCTGGCATTAAAAGAGACGCCGTATTTCTCGATCGGTACAGCCCGGACAAAAACCTCGAAGAATTCGAACAGGCCTGGAAAGATCACGCCGGTGCCGCGGGGCCGCGCGTCATGACTTACGAGCCGAACTATGAAGGCTCTCCGATCGTATTCGGGCCACCGGGCGGAAAGTCGAGCGCAAGCGGCTCGCATACCTTGACGGCTCGCACCGGCCATCACCTGCCGCCGCAGCTTCTGTCTTCCGGACGCAATGTGTTCGAGGAGCTTGGCGCCGGCTTCACGCTGCTGGCATTTGATGCCGACGACCGTTCAGTACAAGCCTTCGAAGCCGCGGCACAAGCGCTTGGCGTGCCGCTCAAGACCATCCGCGACAGCTCATCGCGATGGCCGCGAGGCCTACGAAGCCAAAATGATCCTGGTTCGGCCGGATCGTTACGTCGCGTGGATCGGCGACACCGCGCCGAGCGACGCCAAAGCCGCGCTCGGCAAATCGGTCGGCCGCGGTTAACAGCCGACCTTTGTTTACGCCGGTGGCTTACAGCGCCTTGATCTGCACTTTGCGGAATTTGACGATACCGCTTTCGTCGGTCACGCCTTTGCCATGCTGAAGCGCGATGCGGCCCTTGGCGAATTTGTCGGAGTGCACGCCGGGAACCGTGGTTTGGCCGTTGAGCACCACGGTGAGTGTATCGCCCTTGGCGGTGATCTCGTAGAGGCTCCACTTGTCTGCGGCATGGGGCATCGGATCGACCTTGGCGATTCCCGGTATGGCGCCGGTGCCGCCGCTGGGATCGGGGCGGGTGTCCCAAATATTGACTTCATACGCCGTCGTGCCGGTGACCTTGTCGGGATCGGTACAGCGAATGAAAACGCCGCTGTTGGTCTTGGCCTCAACCCAGAACTCGGCGCGGAGGCTGAAATCGCCGTAATCGTTCTTCGACACCATGAAACCGTTGCCGTTGTCGGCGACCAGCGCGCCGTCGACGAGCTTCCAGTTGGCGGTGCCTATCGGGCTCCAGTTATCGAGGTTGGTGCCGTCGAACAGCGTGGTCCAGCCGGCGTCGGCCTGTGCGGCAGCAAAGTATCAGCGCCAGCGCCAGACCTGCACCACCGACCGAGAACAATCCTGCCTTGAGTAAATCCCGGCGTTTCATAGGCTTATCTCCCATAAAGACTTTTGTTTGTTGGACGCGCGGGCGCAGCAACGTCGCTCCGCCCAAGCTTAACTTTACGCCTGTCCGGAAGGCCTGTCCCCCCTGAAGGGGACGCATAGCCGCTGGGGACGGCCCGCCCGGGCCGAATTCTTTCCAAAAAGTTTAGACTTTCAGAATTACTCTTTGAGCGGTGATAAGCGGACGAGCTCTCATGAGCGAAACCGAGCCCGAAACTGAACCCGAAAACGAGGCTATGACAGCGCAATGCCCCAAGTGCAGGGAGCAATTGCTCTATGTCACCTCGGTGTCGCACCCGAAAGCCCCTGAAATGCAGCGGACAACTTTCGTCTGCTATCCGTGCAATCGAACCTGGAGCTATGCGCTCTCTCCGGCAATGGCAGAAGCCTACGCAGCCGCTGCTGGCCCACTTGAGGCCACGGTTTGAACGGCTGCGCGGCTCCCGGTTGTTTGTTCAGGAACGGATGGGCGTGCTGCATGTTCGGCTAAATCAGCTTCAGCCCCTTCAGGCTCGCGTGACCTTCCTTGCCGACGATGATGTGGTCATGAACGGAAATGCCGAGCGGTTGCGCCACCGAAATAATTTGCTGCGTCATCTGGATATCCGCGCGGCTGGAGTGGGATCGCCACTTGGATGGTTGTGCACCAGGATCACGGCAGTCGCCGATAGTTCGAGCGCGCGCTTGACCACTTCGCGCGGATAGACCGGCGTGTGGTCGATGGTGCCGGTTTGCTGCACTTCGTCAGCGATCAGCTGGTTGCGCTTGTCGAGGAACAGCACGCGGAATTCCTCGCGGTCGGCGAAGGCCTGGGCGGTGCG
This sequence comes from uncultured Alphaproteobacteria bacterium, assembly GCA_963742215.1. GTDB lineage: Bacteria > Pseudomonadota > Alphaproteobacteria > Rhizobiales > Xanthobacteraceae > BOG-931. The sequence continues at coordinate 390,111 of CAVULJ010000016.1, read as the reverse complement.
GCAATAATCGAGCACCGTCGACCACGACGATAGTACCGGGCGTTTTTTCACCGCGCCGCGCAGCGACCGGCTCGCCGCAGCTTGAATGATTTTAAGGTCGGTAATGCTGGACGGGCCAAGTCCCTTGATTTTCGCGAGCCGCGATTCCGGCGCACCGATGACTTCGGCGAATGAACCAAACGTCTCGATCAGGGATTTGGCGAGCGGTTTGACGTCGCGCTGCGGCAGCGCGCGGAACAACAGAATTTCCAGAAGCTCATAATCGGACAACGCGTCCGCACCAGCCTCGCGGAAACGCTTGCGCAATCGTTCGCGATGGCCCCAATAATGCGGCTGGGCCTCGGCGAGACCCGGTGCATCCTCTGATTTCTTCCGCGGCATGAGAACGTGAACGCTGCCCCGCAACCCGCAGCAAGGATGACCGGATTCCGATTTTTTGCAATCGCCTTGCGGCGCGAGGCTACTTCGCCGCCAGGTAAGGCGGCTTTTCCAGGCCGCGCGGCGACAACGTGAAAATCTCAACGCCTTTATCGGTGACGCCGACGCTGTGCTCGAATTGCGCCGACAACGAGCGGTCGCGTGTCACCGCGGTCCAGCCGTCGGACAGCACTTTCACATGGGGGCGGCCGAGGTTGATCATCGGCTCGACGGTAAAGAACATGCCGGGCTTGAGCATGATGCCTTCGCCGGGACGGCCGATATGGACGATGTTCGGCTCGTCGTGGAACAGCCGGCCGAGACCGTGGCCGCAGAAATCCCGCACCACGCTCATGTGCTGGGCTTCGACAAAAGACTGGATCGCGTGGCCGATATCGCCGGCGGTGGCGCCGGGCTTGATCGCGGCGATGCCGCGCATCATGCCTTCGTAAGTGACCTCGATCAGCCGCTCGGCGCGGCGCGGAATTTCGCCAACCGCATACATCCGGCTGGAGTCGCCATGCCAGCCGTTGAGGATCAGCGTCACGTCGACATTGACAATGTCGCCTTCGCGCAATGGCTTCTCGTTCGGGATACCGTGGCAGACCACGTGATTGATCGAGGTGCAAGTTGCCTTGCGATAGCCGCGATACATCAGGGTTGCCGGCAGGGCGTGGTGATCCATGCCGAATTCGTAGACCAGCTGGTCAATGTGGTCGGTCGTGACGCCGGGCCGGATCTCCCCAACCAGAAGATCAAGACACTCGGCCGCCAGGTGGCCGGCTTTGCGCATGCCTTCGAAGGCCGATGCGCCATACAGCTTGATCTGCCCGGTTTTGCGCAGCGGCACCGCGGCCGCGTCAACATAGGTCATGGCGAATAAGTCTTGGCGAATAGAGATCGGATGCCCGTGAAGCGATTGAATCGCAATGTAATCATGCGCACGCCCAACGCAAGCGAACGGACATTCAGTCCGCTCGTCCCCGCCCCCGATCGTTGTCGGGGGTAAATCTCCACTGCGAGGACCCAGTCGCGAGATTTTTGCCTAACCGTCCACAATGGGTACCGGCGTGGCGATTTCGATGCCCTCGACGGTAACAGCACAGCGCCAGGCCAGCATTTCGACACCACGCGCCCTGGCCCTGTCGAACGCGGCGGCATAGGCCGGATCGATATCACGGGCGACCATGAAACGATCCGCCGAAGGGATCTGGATGATGTAAAGCTGCACCGCGCGTGCGCCACCGGCCACGACCGTCGCAAGCTCGCCGAGATGTTTGGCGCCGCGCGCGGTAACGCAATCGGGAAACTCGGCCAGCCCCGGCTTGCGCATCAGATGCACGTTCTTGACTTCCAGATAGCATGGACGCCGCCCCTTGCTTTCCAGCAAAAAATCGACGCGTGAATTTGTGCCGTATTTCACCTCGCGGCGAACCGACGCGTAATCGCGCAGTTCGGGAATAAGCCCGGTTCCAAGCACGTCGGCAACCAGCATGTTGGGATTGGCGGTATTGACGCCGACAAATTCCGGACCGGTGCCGAAATCCGCTTCGACCAGCTCCCAACTGAACGGCAGCTTGCGCATCGGATTATCCGAGTTCGATATCCAGATGCGTGAAAACGGCCGGTCCAGCCCCGTCATGGCGCCAGGATTGGCGATATGGACGGTCATCATGTCACCATTGTCGAGCACGACGTCGGCAAGGAAGCGCTTGTAGCGCCGGGCCAGCGTCGCCGGGATCAGCTTCGAAACAAACTGCATGGCGCAGAGCTAACCGGAGCCCGGTTCCATGGGAAGGGCTTTGTCCGGCGATCACGGCGCGATGTGCCCACCCAGCTCATCCTCGATATGGACACGGATAATCTCGTCAAACGACGCCTTCCGCCTTAAAACCCAGCGCGAGCGCGCGGCGCGGATCGAAGCGCCGCGGCCATCCGGCCACTATCCTCGACACCAATGGATCCGGTTCGCGCCGGATGCGCGCCACGACCTTGTCGCCGGCGATACGGCGCAGCGCCGCGATTTGCTCCGCGACCGTACAGCCCACGCCGGGCAAGGTCAGATTGATGCGCGTGCCAAGTTGCTCTTTGTTCAACCCCGCGGCGTGAATGAGAAAGCCAACCGCGGCGCGCGGACTGGCATGCCAGTGCATAACGCTATCCTCGACCGGAAGCACAGCTTCCTGGCCGGCCAACGGCTCGCGGATGATCGAGGAGAAAAAACCCGACGCCGCCTTGTTTGGCCTGCCCGGCCGCACATTGATTGTCGGCAATCGGATACCGACGCCGTCGACAAAGCCGCGACGCGTATAGTCGGCGAGCAGCAGTTCGATGATGGCCTTTTGCGTGCCGTAGGAAGTCAGCGGCGTGTGATGGAATTCGTCCGGAATCGCGTCGGGAAACGGCGCGCCGAACACCGCGATCGAGGACGTGAAAACAAAGCGCGGACAATAACCGTCACCGACCGCGCGTATTGCCTCAATGAGCGCGCGCGAACCGTCGAGATTGACGTGGATGCCCTTCTCGAAATCGGTCTCGGCTTCGCCCGAAACCACGGCCGCGAGATGAAAGATCACGTCGGGCCGGCCGGCGATGGCTTTGGGCGCGGTATCGGGATGGCCGATGTCGGCCGCAAAGCTTTCGACTGCGCCGGAGAATTTCTCCGGCTTTCCGGAACGATCACGTCGATCAGCGTCAGCTTCTCGATCGCGCTGCCGTTGAGCGCCCCGTCATTGACCAGGCGCGCGGTCAGCTTGCGCCCGATCATGCCCGCGGCGCCGGTGATCAGGATGTGCATCGCCCTACCTGTCATGCTCCGCGAAGGCGGAGCATCCAGTAATCACTATGCCCAGTTATTCACTCCACGGAATACTGGATCATCCGCCTTCGCGGATGATGACAAAAGCTACAGCGCCATCCCGCCGTCGACGAGATGGGTCTGGCCGGTAATGTAGCTGGACTCATCGCTGGCAAGAAAGAGCGCAAGCAAGGCCACTTCCTTCGCGGTGCCGAGCCGGCCCATCGGCTGGCGCTCGACAAAGCCTTCCCGCACTGCATCGTTCGACTTTCCGGTTTGCTTGGAGAGCGCGGCGATCCGCTCCTCAAGCGACGGCGACTCGATGGTGCCTGGACAGATCGCGTTACAACGGATGCCTTGCTTGATGAAATCGGCGGCGATGGCCTTGGTCAGCCCGATCACGGCGGCCTTGGTCGTGCCGTAGGCGTAACGCGCCGGCACGCCACGGATCGACGACACCGCGGACGAAATATTGACGATCGAGCCCTTCTTCTTGTCCAGCATCGCCGGCAGGAACGCTTTGAGCATGCGGTGCATCGACTTGACGTTGAGATCGAACGAAAAGTCCCAATCCTTGTCGGTGCAATCGAAGATCGTGCCCTGGTGGCACATAGCCGGCGCAATTTACCAGGACGTCGAGCGCGCCGACCTCTTTCGCCAGCGCATCGATATTGTCCTGCGAACGGACATCGAGTTTCTTGCGCGCCTTGGCGTTCAGGCCGGCGAGTTTCTCATCGGCGAGATCGGTGGCGATCACGCTCGCGCCTTCGGCAATGAATGTCTCGGCAATGGCACGGCCGATGCCCTGCCCCGCTGCCGTCACCAATGCGGTCTTACCTTTCAGTCTGTCGCTCATATTCGCCTCACGCGTTTTGCGGTTGTGCGTTCAGGGCTGTCAGGCTGATCTTCTGGCGGCCCTTGCTCGTCGAAATTGTCCGGCGCCAGCCAGCGCTCGAAACTCGCTTTGCGCGCCGGCCATTCGCTGTCGGTTATGGAAAACCATGCAGTATCGCGCGTTCGTCCCTTGGTGATCATGTGCTGGCGAAAAATTGCCTCGAAGGTGAAACCATAACGCAACGCGGCGCGCCGGGACGCCGCGTTGAGTGAATCGCATTTCCATTCGTAACGCCGGTAACCGAGCGTTTCGAAGGCATAACGCGCCAGACAGGTATTGAGTTTCGGTGGCGAGCGGCGTGCGCTGCAAGCGCGGGCCATAAACGATGCTGCCGATTTCGACGACGCGCATCTCCGGCCGGATCGCCATGAAGGCCAGCAGGCCAACCGCAAGGCCGTTTTGATCCAGTACCGCGAAAAAATACGGATCGTTCTCGGTCTTGCGGTCGACCAGCCAGGCCGTAAATGCTATTTCGTCGGCGAACGGTCCGGCGCTGGATATGTAAGTCCAGATTCCCGCTGATGCGCGCCGAGCGCCGCCCAGAGCGCTTCGGCATCTCGCGCCGGATCGAGCCGCGCCACCGTGCCGAAGCGGCCCTTCAGCATCACCGGCTCGGGCCAGCGCGCGCCGGCGTGGTATCGACGGGATCCCGACCGGACGCTCGTGCATCGCGTGACGCGGTGCCGCATCCGACCGGCTGCCATTGAGTGCGGCGAGACCGATCTTTTGCCGGCCTTCGCAGTCGAAATTTTCCGGCGCCAGCCAGCGCTCGAAACTTGCCTTGCGCGCCGGCCATTCGCTGTCGAGCATCGAGAACCAGGCATCGTCGCGATTGCGGCCCTTGGCGATGATGTAATTGCGGAACGTGCCTTCGTAGTTGAAGCCGTAACGCAACGCCGCGCGCCGCGACGGCGCATTGAACGAATTGCATTTCCATTCGTAGCGCCGGTAGCCGAGCGTTTCGAAGACATAGCGCGCCAGCAGGTATTGCGCTTCGGTGCCGAGCGGCGTGCGTTGCAGCGCCGGCGAATAGAGCACGTGGCCGACTTCGATCACCCGCATCTGCGGCACGATCCGCAGCAACGTGAAATAACCGACCGCGTGGCCCGTCGCATCGATGATCGCGTAGGCATACGGATCCTCCGCGGCCGCGCGCATGGCGATGAAGTCGGTGAATTCCTCGTTCGCTCGCAAACGGCCCGTCGGTCGAAATATAGGTCCAGACCTGATCCTGCCCGGCAAACACCTTCCACAAGATCGGCGGCGTGCTCCGGCTGCAGCTTCTCGACGCGGCCATAGCGGCCCTGCAACGTCACCGGGCCGGGACGCGGCGCCGGCGTCGGATCGACCGGCAAACCGATCGGCTGGCCGGTTTCCGGATCGGGTACGGAAGCCGTCATCAGCTAAGCTTTTTGCGATCTTCGCTGAAAAATTTGTTCAGCTCTGGATTGCTCATCAGGCCGGCGAAGCCGTCAAACTTGCCGTCCTGGGCAATCTCGGTCGCGGTCTTGATGAATGCGTGCATGGCGACGCGGGCGAGCGAGCCGCCGACGCTGATGCGGCGCACGCCCATCGCCGCAATGTCGCTGACCGTGAAGCCGAGCGCATTGCTGTTGAGAAAATTCACCGGCTTCGGCGCCACCGCCTTCACCACCGCTTCGATCTGTTCGCGGGTTTTGATGCCAGGCGCATAGAGGCAATCGGCGCCGGCCGCGGCGTAAGCCTTGAGCCGGCGGATTGCATCGTCGAGATCGTTGACGCCGCGGACGAAATTCTCCGCGCGCGCGGTGAACACAACGTCGCCGCCGGCGCGGTCGACTGCGGCACGTGCGGCCTTGACCCGTGCCACGGCCGTATCGAGATCGTAAAGCGGCGTGGTCGAATTGTTCGGCGAGTCCTCGATCGACAATCCGGCGACGCCGGTCGCGATGCAACGGGTCACATGCTCCGCCACGCTCTTCGGGGCTGTCGGCGAGACCATCCTCGAAGTCGGCGTTAAGCGGTACGTCGGTCGCCTCGGCCAGCTCCTTGAAATGGGCAAGCACTCGATTCAAGATCTTGCCCGCCGTCGGGAAAGCCCAGCGCATGGGCATGGCCGGAACTGGTCGTCGCCAGCGCCTTGAAGCCTAGGCCTTGCAAATAGCGCGCGCTGCCGACGTTCCACGGATTGGGAATGACGAAGCATCCGGATTCGTGAAGCTTGCGAAACGTCTTGCGCTTGTCGGCAACCGACGGACGTGAACCAGACATGACACAACCTCCTCGGAACAGTCTAGTGATTGTCGCGCGGGATCGAAGTTTGCGCAACACGCTGATATTTGATCGCCGGCTCAAGCACCATGCCGTCGCCGAGCTGCTCGACCATGGAGCGCTGGATTTCCTGCCACGGCGTCTGGCTCGGCGGATAGGGATAGCCGCCGCTCTTCTTCAAGCGCTGCGCGGCGCGCATTCAATTCGTCAGCCGAGATCAGAATATCGGCGGTGCCTTTGTTGAGATCGATGCGGACCCGATCGCCGGTCTCGAGCAGCGCAAGCCCGCCGCCGGCCGCCGCTTCCGGCGAGGCGTTGAGGATCGATGGCGAGCCCGATGTGCCGGACTGGCGGCCATCGCCGATGCAGGCGAGCGCCGTAATGCCCTTTTTGATCAGGGCCGCCGGCGGCTGCATGTTCACCACTTCCGCCGAGCCCGGATAGCCGATCGCGCCGGCGCCGCGCATGAACAGGATCGAATGCTCGTCGATGCCGAGCGACGGATCGTCGATGCGGTGGTGATAATCCTCCGGTCCGTCGAACACCACGGCGCGGCCTTCGAACGCGTTCGGAGTTCTTGGGATCGGACAGGTAGCGCTTGCGGAATTCATCGGAGATCACGCTGGTCTTCATGATCGCGGAATCGAACAGATTGCCGTGCAGCACCTTGAAGCCGGCGTGGGGCTTTAGCGGCTTGTCGTAGGAGCGGATGACTTCGGCGTTGTGTGTTTTGACCTGCGCCAGGTTTTCCTCGACGGTCTTGCCGTTGATGGTGAGCGCATCGCCGTGAAGCTTGCCGGCCGGCGTCGAGCTCACGCAGCACCGCCGGCAGGCCGCCGGCGCGATAATAATCCTCGCCGAGATAGTCGCCGGCCGGCTGCATGTTGACCAGGAGCGGCACGTCGTAGCCGATCTTCTCCCAATCCTCGATCGCAAGCCTCACGCCGATATGGCGCGCGATCGCGTTGACGTGGATCGGCGCATTGGTCGAGCCGCCGATCGCCGAGCAGGCGACGATCGCATTTTCGAACGCGGCGCGGGTGAGAATGTCCGACGGCTTCAGATCCTCATGCACGATCTCGACGGCGCGCACGCCGGTGTCATAGGCGATCTGCCCGCGCTCGCGGTACGGCGCCGGAATCGCGGCGCAGCCGGGCAGCGACATGCCGAGCGCTTCGGCCATCGCATTCATGGTCGAGGCGGTCCCCATGGTGTTGCAGTGGCCGATCGACGGCGCCGAGTTGGCGACGATGTCGATGAATTCCTTGTAGTCGATCTTGCCGGCCGCCTGATCCTGACGCGCCTGCCAGATCAGCGTGCCCGAGCCCATCAGCTTGCCGTCCTGGACGTGATCGAGCATCGGCCCGCCGGACAGCACGATCGCCGGCGTGTTGACGGTCGCCGCCGCCATCAAACAAGCCGGCGTGGTCTTGTCGCAGCCGGTCATCAGCACCACGCCGTCGAGCGGATAGCCGTACAGCACTTCGACCAGACCGAGATAAGCGAGATTGCGATCGAGCGCCGCGGTCGGACGCTTGCCGGTTTCCTGAATCGGATGCACCGGAAATTCGATCGCGATGCCGCCGGCATCGCGAATGCCGGCGCGCACGCGCTCGGCAAGCTCGAGGTGATGGCGATTGCACGGGCTGAGATCGGAGCCGGTTTGCGCGATGCCGATGATCGGCCTGCCCGAGGTCAGTTCGGCGCGGGTGAGGCCGTAATTGAGATAGCGCTCCAAATAGAGCGCGGTCATGCCGGGATTGTCCGGATTGTCGAACCACAATTGCGAGCGCAGACGCCGCTGACTCTGAGCCCTGCGATTTTCTTGCTATCAGCCATCGATTGTCTCCCGAGCATCTGCTCTTGCGGTGGAACAGATATGGCGATTAACGGCCCAGCGCGAACCACCAGATCTGTACTTTCAGATTCACAGGATGCGAAGACTGCTTCTGCAAGCGCCGCGCCGAATGCGGCAATTTCGTGCCGTCACAACGCCCAGTCCGTAATAGATCCTGTCGTTAATGTTGCATCGCAAAATGGAAGGTAATGTGCCGCATAAAAATCGCATTAACATCATGAATTCCATAACATTTTAGTGAGCAAGCCGATCGCCTTGTGCAGTGCCAAATCCAGCGTAGGTAGCGGCGCAGGGGTGATCGTACACGGAGAATTGAAAATGAAATCGCTCAACACCAAGCTGGTTCTGTCCGCCCTCGGCATTGCGTTGCTCGCGACTCCGGCTTTTGCGCCAAGCAGCACAGCACCTCGTACCAGGGCCTGCAGAACTCGAGCTCACGGGCATGCCCAGACGCAACAGCGTCGGCACCTACCCGAATCGGCGCAGATCCGAACAGCGGCAGCGCTCTGGTCTCGCGAGAGTCGGCGCTGATCACGGACAACTGCTCAGCCGCTAATCGCGCCCGTCGACTTACGGTGGACGTCTCAGAAGCCCCGGACCTCGTGTCCGGGGCTTCTTGCTTTTGCGGCCGGCTCGCGTTCGACTCGCCGACCAATATTTGCATTTGACGACCGATTGGGTTGAACTGCCGCGCGGAAATCGAGCGCCCGGGGAAACGCCATGCTGAAAACCGTCGCCGGCTTTCGATCGCATCGGCGAGGAAAACGCCTTCGCCGTGCTGGCGCGCGCCAATGCGCTTGCGGCGCAGGGCCGCGACATCATCAACCTCGGCATCGGCCAGCCCGATTTCCGCACGCCGGATTTCATCGTCGAGGCGGCGATCAAGGCGCTGCGCGACGGCCATCATGGCTATACGCCGGCGGATCGGCATCCTGCCGCTGCGCGAAGCGGTCGCCGCCGACCTGCACAAGCGCTTCAAGGTCAAGGTGTCGCCGGACGAAGTGATGATCATGCCGGGCGGCAAGCCGACCATGTTCATGTCGATCCTGATGTTCGGCGAGCCGGGCGTCGACATCCTCTATCCCGATCCCGGCTTTCCGATTTATCGCTCGATGATCGAATACACCGGCGCGCGGCCGATCCCGGTGCCGATCCGCGAGGAGAACGGCTTTGCCTTCTCGGCGGAAGAGACGCTGAAGCTGATCACGCCGCAGACGCGGCTGCTCATCCTCAACTCGCCGGCCAATCCGACCGGCGGCGTGACGCCGAAGAGCGGAAGTCGACAAGCTCGTCGCCGGCCTCGAGAAGTTTCCCGACGTCGCCGTGATGTCGGACGAGATCTACGATCACATGGTCTATGACGGCGAGACGCATGTCTGCCTGCTGTCCTATCCGTCGATCCGCGACCGGCTGATCCTGCTCAATGGCTGGTCGAAAACCTACGCCATGACCGGCTGGCGGCTCGGCTACGCGGTATGGCCCGGCAAGCTCTACGACTATGCGCGCAAGCTCGCGGTCAACCTGCATTCCTGCGTCAACGCCTCGGCGCAATATGCCGGCCTTGCCGCGCTCACCGGCCCGCAGGACGAAGTGGTGAAGATGGTCGCCGAGTTCGACAAGCGGCGCAAAGTCGTGGTCGCGGGCCTGAACAAGCTGCCCGGCATGTCCTGCGCGACGCCGAAGGGCGCGTTCTATGCGTTCCCCAACATCAAGCGCACCGGCTGGAAGGCGAAAGCGCTCGCCAACACGCTGCTCGAACGACGCCGGCGTCGCGCCGATCGGCGGCCCCGACTTCGGCATTCTCGGCGAAGGCTATATGCGGCTGTCCTATGCCAACTCGACCGAGAATATCCTGAAAGCGCTCGACCGCATGGGCGAATTCCTGGCGAGCCGCAAGGCGGCGTAATTCGACGCTCGCTGTCGCGGCCAAGCCGGGCTTGTTCCGACCACGTACGGCTTTACGCTCTCCCCTCAAGACACAAATGCTTGGCTAAACGCCATGCGCAACGAGGATGAGGAGCGCCCATGTCTGCCGATCTCTCCGAAGAACAGACGCCTGATGCGGCAGAGTCTGCCGCGACTTTGTCGACGACGTCATCATTCCGTTCATCCGCGGCAATTGGCAGCGCGAATGGTCGATGACGCCGGAAGACCGGCTGCCGCCGGCGATCCTGCGAAGGCGCCGAAAAGGTCGGCATCCGCACGCTCGGCGTGCCGGAAGAATTCGGCGGCATCGAGCTCGACCGGGCGAGCGAGGTGCAGACCTTCGCGCTCATCGCCGAAGAAATCGCGCGCGGCGATTCAGGCCTCGCCGACAAGCTGGTGCAGAACTGGAAAGTCTCGGTGCTGTTGCGCAATCTGGCGCCGCGGCACTTGCAGGAGAAATGGTTCAAGCGCCTGCTCGACGATCCGCAATTCCTGCTGGCGCATTGCCTGACCGAGCCGCGCGGCGCCTCCGACCGCTGGCTGCCCTACAACGTGCCGGAAGCCGCGATGCAGACCCGCGCGGTGAAAAAGAACGGCGAATGGGTCATCAACGGCCGCAAGCAATTCATTTCCAACGGCTACGACGCCGGCCTGTTCGTGGTCTACGCCAACACCAATCCGCAAGTCGGCATGCTGCAGGGCACGTCGAGTTTCCTGGTGCCGCGCGGCACGCCGGGGCTGACGATCGCGCGCTGCAACGAGACGCTCGGCTGCCGCTTCATGAACAACGGCGAACTGGTATTCGAGGACATGCGCGTGCCGGAGGATCATCTCCTGGTCGAGGGCGACGCGCTCGGCAAAGCGGCGGTCTATTTCCGGCCCGGCAAGATCATTCAGGCGGCAAAGAATCTCGGCGTCGGCGTGCGCGCCTTCGAGGTCACCTCGGACTATGTGCAAAACTACGTGCAGGGCGGCCGTATCCTGATCAAGCATCAGGCGGTGGCGCTGCGGCTTGCCGACATGGCGACCCGCATCGAGGCGGTGCGCGCTCTGCTCGAGCGCGCCTCGCGCGCCGTCGATGACAATGCGCCGGACGCCGACACGCTGTGCAATATGGCCAAGGTGTTTGCCTCGGAAGAAATCCTGAAAGTCGCGCAGCATGCGGTCGAGCTGCATGGCGGCAACGGCATGATGCTCGACTTCGGCGTCGAAAAGCTTTTCCGCGATGCCGCGATCTTCCTGCACATGGACGCCACCGTCGACATCTCGAAGCTTCAAGATCGTCAAATCGATGTTTCCGCACACCGCCGGCAAATATGCCGGGCCGGAGAGATTAATTCTCTGCGTCAGCCGGAAACCGACGACCACGATGGCAAGCCCAAGCAGTTGCCATACGCTCGGCACTTCACCGAGCGTCAGCGCGCCGACGACCAGCGCAAACGGCGGCACCAGCGCCGGATAAAGCGCCGCGCGGCCGACACCGAGCAACACCACCGCGCGGGTGAACAGATAGACGGCGCCGGCGCCGGCAAACAGCCCTGCACCACGGCCTGCAGCAGATTCTCCAGAAAACCCGCCGCAATGAAATTCTGATAGCTGAAATACAGCAGCGGCAAGCCGGCTAGCGACAGTACGCTCGTGACCGCCATCGCCCGCATGGCACGATACGCCAGAGCCGCAGCAGCATGCCGAAGATCGCAAACGAAAGCTCCGGCGGCGACGAACAACAGATCGCCGGAAAGCCGCTGCGGCCCATGGTGCCCAGCGCCTCGGCGCCGATCACGCAGAGCCCGAGCACAATGGTGAGCGCACCGGCGATGCGGCGCGGCGGCAACGGCTCGTTGAGCACCAGCCGCGCCAGAACAAGCCCGCCGAGGGCGGCGCACGAGGGCTGTATGATGGTGCCGTGGCCGAGCGGCACGAACAGGTAGCCAAAATAGCTCCACAGCGCGAGCGGCAGCCCGCCGAAACAGTGATGATGATGCCGCGGCGCCAGCCGAGGCCGCCGAGATTGCTCAGAGCCGTTGGCTGCGACGACCGGCAGCAGGACGATGCCGGGCCAGACGAAGCGGTGCAGCGCCAGCACCAGCGGCGACATTCCGAGAGTACGCCGTGGCGCGCGGCGACAAAGCCAAGCGCCCAGCACAGCGCCGAGCCAGCGCCGCACAGTACGCCTTAACGGGTACCTTTTGAACGGGCGCGGAAATCGGCTGTTCCATTGCCGCGACCATAGTCATCGCATGCTGGACGGAACAACTCGCGTTTGCTGAAAGACAGCTTCGCCGGCAGCGAAGGCCGTTCAGAGCAAATCGGTCATGTCTGCGTCCTTCAGCAGATCAAGGCCGCCGGCCGCAACGACATTGCCGTCATCGAGCAGCACCACTTCGGTCGCGATGCGGCGCACCTCTGCGGGCGTATGGCTGACATAAACGATCGGAACTCTAGCCTCGTCGCGCAACCGCACGAGGTAAGGCAGGATTTCCCGCTTGTGCCCGGCGTCGAGCGAGGCCAGCGGCTCATCGAGCAACAACAGCCGCGGACTGCATCAACAGCGCGCGGCCGACCGCGACGCGCTGGCGCTCGCCGCCGGAAAGCATGCTCGGCCGCCGGTCGAGCAACTGGCCGATGTCGAGCAGCGCGGCGATGCGCTCGAATTCGTTGTGGTCGCGCGGCTGGCGGCTCATGCGCCGCCCGTAGTCGAGATTTTGCCGCACCGACAAATGCGGAAACAGCCGGCCTTCCTGGAACACATAGCCGATGCGGCGCCGGTGCGGCGGCACGTCGATGTCCGCTGTCGGCGTCGAACAGCACCGTATCGTCGAGCGTGATAATGCCGCGATCCGGCTCGAGCAGGCCCGGCGATCATGTTGACGAGCGAGGTCTTGCCCGCACCCGGACGGCCCGAACAGCGCGGTTGCGCCGCCAGCGGCTTCGAAGCGCACATTGACCTTGAACGCGCCGAGCTGCTTTTCCACGTCGACAGCGAGCACGATCATTCACCGTGAAAACGGATCGCGGCGCGGCGCGACAGCCATTCCGACGCGACCAGCGCGGCAAACGCGAGCACGATCGAAATCAGCACAAGCTTTCCCGCCTCGGCGTCGCCACCCGGAATTTGCGTCAAGGTATAGATCGCCGCCGAAATCGTCTGCGTCTCGCCGGGAATATTCGAGACGAACGTGATGGTCGCGCCGAATTCGCCAAGCGCACGGGCAAAGCACAACACCACGCCGGCGATCACGCCGGGCAACGCCAGCGGCAATGTGACGGTAAGAAACACCCGAAGATTGTTCGCGCCGAGCGTCGCGGCGGCATCCTCGAGCTTGCGGTCGATCGCCTCCAGCGCCAGCCGGATCGGCCGCACCATCAGCGGAAAGCCCATGATGCCGCATGACAGTGCCGCGCCGGTCCAGCGGAACGACAGCACGATGCCGAACCAATCGTAAAAAAATTCGCCGATCGGACCGCGGCGGCCGAACCAGATCAGCAGCAGATATCCGGTAACGACCGGCGGCAGCACCAGCGGCAGGAACACGATGCCGTCGAGCAGCGTCTTGCCCCAGAACTGCTTGCGCGCCAGCAGCCAGCCGATCGCGATGCCGAACGGCAGCGCGCAGACCGTCGCAACGATCGAAATGCGCAGGGACAGCTCGACCGCCGTCCATTCGTCGGGAGTGAGGTTTAGAAAGCTCGTCATGCGAGGGCATAGCCGTTCGAAGAACGGCGTCGCTTCGCTCGCCTAAGACCCGCGCATCCATAATGCGATGGCCCACGGATTGCCGGCTCAAGCCCGGCAACAGCGGATCATAGACGACTCACGTCGTCGGCTTTACCAGAACCGTAAATCCGTAGAACTCGAAAATCGTCTTGGCGGCCTGCGAGCGCAGGAACGCCAAATACGGTGTCGCGTCGGGTTTGGCACTTACCGTTGCGGCAACCGGATAAATGATCGGATCGTGGGAATCTTCCGGGAACGCGGCGACGATTTTCACGCCCGGCTCGACCTTGGCGTCGGTCGAGTAAACGATGCCGAGCGGCGCTTCGCCGCGAGCGACCAGGGTCAGCGCGGCACGGACGTTCTGCGTCATCGCCATTTTTGGCTCGACGGCCGACCAGACGCCGAGCTTTTGCAAGCGCAGCTTCGGCGTAGATCCCGACCGGCACCGCCTTCACGTCGCCGGTGGCGATACGGCCATCGCCGGCAAGGCCTGCGAGATCGAAACCAGGCTTGATCGTGACGTTGCTGATCTTGGAATCCTTGGGCGCGATCAGCACCAGCTCATTGCCGAGCAAATTGACCTTCGTGCTGTCGTTGATCAGCTTCTTTTGCGAACCGTAGTCCATCCATTTCAGGTCGGCGGACACGAACACATCAGCCGGCGCGCCGCCTTCGATCTGCTTCATCAGCGCCGAGCTTGCGTCGTAGCTGGCGACGACCTTGACGCCGCTCTGCTTGGTGTAAGCCGCATCGACGTCGTCGAGCGCATTTTTCATCGAGGCGGCCGCGAACACGGTGATGGATTTGTCCTGCGCGTGGGCTGCGCCTGAAATGGCGGCAATCGAAAGTGCGGTGCCAAGAGCGACGACGACTGATCTTCTTGCAAGCACGACGGTTCTCCAAATGATCCGGCCGCACGCATGTGATGCGCGCGAACCACGCGAAATTCGATGTCTGAGTGGCCGCCCTGAGAACCGTCGTTCGAGGCGTTTGCGGCACACGCCCAGCGCGCCGCCAGTCTTGGGACAACAATAGGCCTCTGACCTCACGCGAACAAGGCAGCCAATGTCGCACACCGCTGTGACTGGCCCTGCGCGAGCCGTGCTATCATTTCTCCGAATCGCGGAGGAATTGATGGATGGCCGGGGCGATCGAAGGCGAGTTCGACTACATCATCGTCGGCGCCGGGTCCGCCGGCTGCATTCTCGCCAATCGGTTGTCGGCTGACCCGTCCAAGCGGGTCTTGATCCTCGAAGCCGGCGGCCGCGACAACTGGATCTGGTTTCACATCCCGGTCGGCTATCTGTTCGCAATCGGCAATCCGCGCTCGGACTGGCTGTTCAAGACCGAGCCGGAGGAAGGGCTGAACGGCCGCAGCCTGAACTATCCGCGCGGCAAGGTGATCGGCGGCTCATCGTCCATCAACGCCATGATCTATATGCGCGGCCAGGCCGCCGATTTCGACCACTGGCGGCAGCTCGGCCTCAGCGGCTGGGGCTGGAACGACGTGCTGCCGTTTTTCCGCAAGCACGAAAATCATTTCATGGGCGAAAGCGACGCCCACGCCGTTGGCGGCGAATGGCACATTTCGGCGCCGCGCGTGCGCTGGGACTTGCTGGATGCATTCCGCACCGCGGCGGAACAGGCCGGCATCAAATCCATCCCCGACTTCAACGGCGGCGACAACGAAGGCATCTGCGCCTTTCATGTCAATCAGAAGCGCGGCCGGCGCTGGTCCGCGGCGAGCGCGTTTTTGAAGCCGGTGCTTGAACCGGCAGAATCTCCGGCTCGAAACCGGCTGCCTGGTCGAAGGCATCGTGTTCGACGGCAAGCGCGCCGCTGGCGTGCGCTGGTCGCAAGGCGGCGAGACCCGCACCGCGAAATGCCGCGGCGAAGTGATTTTGGCCGCCGGCTCGATCGGGTCGACGCAAGTCTTGCTGCTGTCCGGCGTCGGCCCGGCGCAGCAATTGCAGGAACCATGGCATTCCCATCGTGCTCGACCGGCCGGGCGTCGGCAACAATTTGCAGGATCATCTGCAGCTGCGAATGATCTACAAGGTCGACGGCATCACGACGCTGAACGAGCGCTATCACGCGCCGTTTGGCATGACGAAGATGCTCGCCGAATTCGCGCTATTCCGGCGCGGGCCGTTGACGATGGCGCCATCGCAGCTTGGCGTATTCACCCGCTCCGATCCGGATCAGGAGCGCGCCAATTTGCAATATCACGTGCAACCGCTGTCGCTCGATCGTTTCGGCGAACCGCTGCACACTTTCCCCGCTTTCACGGCGAGCGTTGCCAATGTGCGGCCGACCAGCCGCGGCTATGTGCGGCTGCGTTCGCGCGACCCTGCCGACAAGCCAGTCATCAAGCCCAATTATCTTTCGACCGACGAGGATCGCCGCATCGCCGCGAGCTCGATCCGGCTGACCCGCCGCATCGTGGCGCAGCCGGCGCTGAAGAATTTTCATCCCGACGAATATCTGCCCGGCGCCAATATCGGCGACGATGAACAGGCGCTGATCAAGGCCGCCGGCGATATCGGCACCACCATTTTCCACCCCGTAGGCACTGCGAAGATGGGATTGCCGAGCGACCCGATGATGGTGGTCGACGATCGGCTGCGCGTGTTCGGCATCGAACGGCTGCGCGTCGTCGATGCGTCGGTGATGCCGACAATAACGTCGGGCAACACCAATGCGCCGACGATGATGATCGCGGAGCGTGGCGCAAGCCTGATCCGCGAGGACGCAAAGACGCTGTGACATGACGGTATTGCGCATCATGAACCCGGCACTGCGCGCCAAAGCGATGCTGGCCGATCCGTCCGCCGAATGGGCGCGGATCGAGCGCGAGTCCGGCGATCCCGCCTATTTGCTCAGCCGTTACGTCGCCGTTCTGGCGCTGCTGCCGCCGCTGTTTGGCTTCATCGGCGCCTGCTTTGTCGGCGCGATCGTGCCGGGCACGGGTCTGCTGCGCGCGAGCTGGTTCGATGGCGCGTTCGGCGCAATCTTCCTTTATATGGAGAGCGTCATCGCGATGCTCGTGCTTGCTTTCATCATCGACATCGTCGCGCCTCTGTTCGGCGGCAAGAAGGATTTCGATGCAGCGCTCAAGCTTGCAGTCTATTCGTTCACGCCGGTATGGCTCGCCGGAATCTTTCTGCTGCTGCCAGGATTGCACTTTCTGGTGCTGACCGCATTCTACGGCGTCTATGTGCTCGCCGCCGGCCTGCCCCGGCTGATGAAAACGCCGAAGGCCCAATCACCGCTTTACATCGCTGCTCGCCGCCGCTTGCGCGCTCGGACTGATCGTCGGCGCCGTCATTGCACAGCGCACCATCTTCCCGGCGTCCGGCATCTGAATTGCTTACGGCGCCATCACGACTTGCTTGCACTCTTTCGGCAGCGCCGCGAGCGTCAGGCCGGGCCGCGGTGCGGCCGGCACCGGCGGCGGCTTCGGATGCAACACGCCGTCGGTGAACCAGTAATCCATGGCATGGCCGCAACCATCGCCTTCCGGCACCGGCGGTTGCCCTTTGCACTGCGGGCTGTCGGCCGGACAGGCAATGCGGATGTGGAAATGCTCGGCATGGCCCCACCATGGCCGCACCTTCGCCAGCCAGTCGCGGTCGGAACCTGCCTCGCGGCACATCGCCTTCTTGATCGCCGCGTTGACGAAGATCCGGGTCACCGCCGGATCCTCAGCCACCGTCTTGATCAACTCCGTGCGCTCGTGGCTCCAGACTTTCGGATCGACGTCGAGCCCGCTTTCCGCGACCATATCGGTCGCGCCACTTGAACTCGCGTTCCTCGCGGGTCAGCACATGGTCGGGCATCGGGTTGAACCAGATATCGGCATCGAGCCCGATCTGATGGCTGGCGTGACCGCTGATCATCGGGCCACCGCGCGGCTGTGCCATGTCGCCGACCAAAAGGCCGTTCCAGCCGACCTTCTTGGCGTTGTTACCGAGCCGCTCCAGGAATTCGATCAGCGCCGGATTGCCCCAATTGCGATTGCGCGACAGCCGCATCACTTGCCAGCCCGGACCGGTGATCGGCAGCGCGACGCCGCCGGCGAGGCAGCCGTCGGCGTAACCGCCGATCGAGCGCGCCGCGCCGGCCAGCGGCTCGGTTTTGCGGCCGAACAACTGCTTAGCGGGAGTCGTCGGCGAATTCGGATTGGCCAGCGGCGGCAGCGGTTTCGGATCGAGCGTCCCGGGCGGCGTCGGATCGCGAGTATCGGTATCCTGAGCGGGCGCCGCGGCATCTTGTGCCAGCGCGGGCGCGAGCGCGGTAACGAACAACAATCGACAGGGCGAGGAGTGGAGCGCGCATCATCTTTGCTCTGCTACGGTGTTCGCCCCCGTAGAACCCGGCTTTGCCTTGTAGCCTACGGCGCGGCCCCGGCGCGATACGCTGCCGCGAGTCGGCCGTTCTGTCCAGTTACGAACAAGTCAGGCTCGGCGGCGCTCTCCGCCCATTGCATGCAGCCGCCGCTCGGTGACCGCATGCGGCTCAATGGCGCCGTCATGCAAAATGTGGCCGATAGCGACGCCGCGCGCAGCGAGCGCTCGCGCCACCAGAAGGCAACGATGGCAATCGAGCGGCTCACGCTCGGCGCACATCAGGCAAATGCGATGTTGCGCCATATCGTTTTGCAAACGGTCGAGACCGGACTGGAACGCGGGCGTTCGCGCCATCGCCTCATAATCGGCGACGCCGTCACAATAGAGATTGGCATCGCCCGGCCGGCCGCCGAGGGCTTCACCATGGCCAAGATAGGCGATACCGCCGGCTCTTAAGATGCGCTTGCAAATTATGGCGGGAGAACCACGGGCAAAATCGCGAATACGGCGTCGAGCGCACATCGACAACGGCGTTAACGCCCGCCTCGCCCAGCAGCGCGATGAAGCGATCAATCGGACTGTTGGAATGGCCGATACTGAACAGATCAAATACTGCCATCGCGATTAACTGTCGTTATCGGAGTAACTTTACAAGCTGGGCGTTGTTTCGCAGTAATCACGGAACTGCGGGGTCAATATGCGTTATTTGTTGTCCGTCCTGGCTCTCGTTATTTTCACGCTGTCCGCGCTCGATCGTGCCGACGCTTCCGTCATCGTCGATATCGATCGCGCCGATCAGACCATGGCGGTCAGCGTCGATGGCATGGCGCGTTACCAGCTGGCGAGTTTCGACCGCACGGCGCGGCTACATCACGCCGCCCGGCAGCTATCATCCGCAGATGTTGGCGCGGCAATGGTTCTCCCGCCTCTATTACAATTCGCCGATGCCGCACTCGATCTTCTTTTATCGCGGCTACGCCATCCACGGCACGTACGAGATTTCCCGGCTTGGCGGACCGGCGTCGCATGGTTGCGTCCGGCTCGACCCCGAACATGCGGCCATTTTGTTCGACCTCGTTGAACGCGAAGGCATGCGCGCCACCAAGATTGTGATTCATTAGCATGCCCCCTGCACGTCATTGCGAGCGGAGCGAAGCAATCCAGCGTTCGATGCAAGCGGCCGCTGGATTGCTTCGTCGCTAACGCTCCTCGCAATGACGAGAGAAATCGTTCTCGCGATGCATCTGCGCACCGAGTTATTCTTAAAGCTAACGGCGCGTCATATTCCTATCATAAACAGAGACAAATTGTCAATTAAAAAGTGACAATAATCTTGATTTACCTTCCTTCCGTTGAACATCCGCGCCGCCTGTTCTACGGATCGCCCAGCGATTTGGCCGCAACCCAGGCAGAGGAGTAAGGTCCGCAGCCATGACCGACAAATTCACTTCAGCGGCGTTATCGCCGCCGTCGCCACCGCGGTCGACGACAATGGCGCACCCGACAGCGCACGCTCGACGGCGCTGGCGCGCTTTCTGCTTTCAAATGGCTGCGATGGCCTCAACGTGCTCGGCACCACCGGCGAGGCGACGTCGTTTTCGCTGGAGCAGCGCAAGAAGGTCATGAACGATTACGCCGCCAGCGGCTTGCCGCTCGACCGCATGATGGTGGGGACCGGCGCCGCCGCGACGGCTGACGCCATCGCGCTGACCCAACACGCCGCGTCGCTCGGCTTCGGCGGCGCGCTGGTGCTGCCGCCGTTCTATTACAAAGGCGTGCACGACGACGGCCTGGTTGCCTACATCGACGCAATCGTGAATGCGACCAAGGCGCAACCGATTCCGATTTATCTCTATCACTACCCGGCGCAGTCGGGCCTGCACTGGCACGTCGCGCTGATCCGCCGCCTGCTCGACAGCTTCGGTGAGCGCATCGTCGGCCTGAAAGATTCTTCCGGCGATATGGATTTCGCCCGCGCTGCGGCGGCTGTCGATCCGCGCTTCAAAGTATTTCCTTCCACCGAAGCCGCATTGCCGCAGGCGCGCTCGGGTCCGTTCGCCGGTTGCATTTCGGCGACGGCCAATCTCAATCCTGATTTGTGCGCCCGCGCCTACCGCTCCGGCGATGCCGCAGCGCTCGCCGAAGCCGTGACGATCCGCAAGCTGTTCGACGGCAAGCCGCTGGTGCCGGGCATCAAGGCGCTGCTCGCCCACATCCATGGCGATCCGCAATGGGCGCCGCGTCGCACCGCCGCTGTCGGCGTTTCCGGCCGGCGATCTCGGCGCGGTGGTAGCCGGCTACGACGCGGTTCGGGCAAAACAGGTCGCGTAATCTACGGCGCCGCATGGCGGCGCCGTATCGCGGCAAACGTCAAATATTTCGCGCAGCGCCAGGCGACGGCGATAGCGGCGATCATCATCGCCGCAGCGACCATACCGATTGTCAGACTGCCGGAGAACAACAGCGCGCCGGCGGCAATGCTCAAGCCGACCGCGATCAGCGACTGCGCCCAAACGCCGCGCCAATCCGCCGGCGGCAACCGTTTGGTTTGCAGCCAGGCCTTTTGCCGATGCGCGATACGGAGCGCGAGGCGTACGGCAAACACGATGGTGGTAATTCCCGTCACCAGCATCACCAGACCAAAGATTCCCATCTCCAGGTCGGTCGCGCCACTGATGCCGTCGCGCTGCAACATCACCGCGGTGTCGAACAGGCTGTGCAAGATGACCGGTACCAGCCACGCCAATACAAGCAGCCGCGGCCGCCGCCAGTGGCTGTGGCGATCAGCGCCGAGCGCGCCGCCGAACCGCGCCCTGGCGATATAGGCGCCGGCGATGGCGCCGAGCGAGCCGTGGAAGGGAATGGTCAGCAAACCGCGCATGATCGCGACGCTGACCCAATCCGGCTCGCCCCAGAGATAGAAAAAATTCTCAAACGCGGCGAAGCCGAGACCGACCGCAGCGCCATAGACCACGCCGTCCATTGGTTCATCAAAGTCGTGCGCGCGCAGTCCGATCGCGGCGATGCAGGCGATTTTCAGCGTCTCTTCCGGAATGCCGGTGAGCAGAAAGGAAGACTCCAATATCCGCAAAGGATTGGCGCTGGCCGGGAGCAGCGGCACGATCACGGTCTCGATGATCGCCGCGAGGATGGCGCTCAAGGTGCCGAGCAGCACCGCGATCAGGACCAGCCTCGGCGGTTCCGGGCGGCTGTCGGCCGTCACGACAAGCCAAAGCAGCAGCAGGGCCGGCGCGATGGCGGAAGCGACGATGACGCTGGAAAGCAAGGCTGGAAACATCGCAAAAAGCCCGAATTAGGCCGATAAATACGAAATTGAGGCGGACGGCGGCGTTGACGGAGCCGTTCCGGCCCTCCTATAAGCGCCGCTCTTGTACACTATCGTCCGTGTTTGACACCTTATGCCCAATACAAAGTCTGCCAAGAAAGCTACCCGCCAGATCGCCCGCCGCACCGAGGTCAACAAGGGGCGTCGGTCGCGCGTGCGCAGTACGGTGCGCAAGGTGGAAGAAGCAATCTCGGCTGGTGATCGTACCGCCGCTGTTGCCGCCATGGCCGAAGCCGAGCCGGCACTGATCCGTGCCGCCAATCACGGCATCGTCCATCGCAATGCAGCACGCCGCAAGGTTTCGCGGCTCGCGCATCGTATTGCCAAGATCGGCAAGTAATCCATTTCAACGATCGGTCGCGTGCGCGTTTTTAGAACGCGTGCGATGTTTGTGTCCCGCGAAAATTCGCGGTGGACTGCAATTTTTCTGTTGCAGAATTGTCACTTTCGCCAGGTAAATCAGGCACAAAGGTATGTCTTGGCGTTTTTTGTTCAGCGCCGAGTCGATTTTTGTTTGTTCCGCGCCCTTTCGCGTGAGGGTGCCCTTCTCATTTTGCTCAGAAGAAATAATGCGCGATGAATGACTTATTGGGATCAATCCACAGGGAGTTCGATTCAGCGATGAAATTGGTGTGACGGATTTTATTTGCTCCGCTGCGTAATTTCATAATTTTTTCGCATAATTTTTCGCCACCGGCGTTGCGATTCAACGCGACGACTCAATGATTTGCGCTGTCACACAAATGCCTTCCAAAAGCCGGCGTTGATGAGAAGTCCAATGTTGGCGCGATTTTTTCGCGCTTGCGGACCGAAAACTTGGTGCTAGCTTCCAGTTCCCTTCGATGTGCGAAGGGCTTCAAAACTTGGTCGAGCGGAAACTCATCGTGAATGGGTGCGGGAGAGCTGCGTCTAAAATTCGGTTGGTGTTCGCAGCTCTGACCTCATCAGGACTGAAAGTAGTCAACAATAAGATTGCTCATGAACCTTCGGGTGAGGGAACAAGCAGGGCGGCATGGACAGTCACGCCAATGATTTGCGCGGATGTTCGTGACGACCATCGAACTGGGAGCGGTGGAGACGGGGCCATGATGACGACGAGCCAACATCCGTTTGCGGCAGGCGCCTTATGGCGCGTCGTGCTGTGGCCGCCCGCGGATAGATCAAGTAGCGCGATCGGATCGCAATCGGCCGAATGCCGTCGACGGAACGCTCGCCGAACCCAGCGGTTAAAGTCTACCGCTTTACCTCTCTCATTCATCGGCGGCGAGCGTGATTTTCGTGCCGTCACAACAGTCCACCCCACTCAACGCGTGCGTTGCGTTCAATCGCTGTCGAGCATGGCGAGGCCTTCTCGCCTGCGTTGCTCGGTCGACCCCACATCTTTGACGATAAAGAGCAGAACACTATGACGAGCACCGATCAGCAGCGCTGGCAGAAGGTCAAAGAGCAGTTGCGCAATCAACTGGGTGAGGATGTTTTCACGAGCTGGTTCGGGCGCATGGAGCTCGAAGCCGTGGAGAAGGAGGCGGTGCGGCTGTCAGTACCGACGCGCTTCCTGCGTACCTGGATTCAATCGCACTACAGCGAGCACGTGCTTGCCAAATGGCAAGTCGAGGAGCCCGCCATTACGCGGCTGGAGCTTTCGGTGCGTTCAGCGGCGATCCGTCCGATCGCGCCGAAGCCGAAACCTGCCGAGCCGGCGATGATTTCGCGCGATCTGCGCGACCTGGATGGCGCCGAGACGCGCTACCAGCGTGCCGTATATGACCGTACACGAGGCGCTCGGCGGCTCACCGCTCGATCCGCGCCTGACCTTCGAGAGCTTCATCGTCGGCCGCTCGAACACGCTCGCGCATGCCGCAGCCAAGCAGGTTGCGACCAGCCGGCGCGGCGAGCACCTGATGTTCAACCCGCTGTACATTCACGCCGCGGTTGGTCTTGGCAAAACCCATCTGCTTCAAGCGATCACCTGGGCGGGCAACAACAGCGACCGCAAGATGCTGTATCTGACCGCCGAGCGCTTCATGTACGGCTTTGTCTCGGCGCTGAAGACGCAAACCACGCTGGCCTTCAAGGAAGCGGTGCGCGCTATCGACGTGCTCGTGATCGACGACTTGCAGTTCCTGCAAGGCCGCTCGACCCAGGCTGAGTTCTGCCACACCCTCAATGCGCTGATCGACGCCGGCCGTCAGGTCGTGATCGCCAGCGACCGACCGCCCGCGGATCTCGAAAGCCTTGACGATCGCGTCCGCTCCCGCCTTGCCGGCGGGCTTGTGGTCGAGATCGGTTCGCTCGGCGAAGAATTGCGGCTCGAGATTTTGCGAAGCCGCGTCGCCGCCGCCCGCACCCACCATCCGGGCTTCGAAGTGCCGGCGCCGGTTCTCGTCTTCATCGCCAAATCCGTGACCCATAACGGCCGCGACCTCGAAGGCGCGGTGAACCGGCTGCTTGCTCACTCCAAGCTTACCGGCCAGCCGGTGACCCTCGAGATGGCCGAGCGCGAAATGCGCGACCTGATCCGCCCGGCCGAGCCGAAGCGGGTCCGGATCGAGGACATCCAGCGCGTGGTCGCCCGCCAGTACAACGTCAGCCGCGCCGACTTATTGTCGTCGCGCCGCACCGCCAACGTGGTCCGGCCGCGTCAGGTGGCGATGTATCTGGCCAAGGTTCTGACCTTGCGCTCGCTGCCCGAGATCGGCCGGCGCTTCGGCGGCCGCGACCACACCACCGTCCTGCACGCGGTCCGCAAGATCGAGGCGCTGGTCGGCAACGACAATGCACTCGCAGAGGAAGTCGAGAGCCTCAAGCGGCAGCTCCAGGACTAGCGAAAACGCCCGCAAAACCTTCAAAACTCTTGGAAAACGAGCGTTTTCGCCCTTGCCGAAAGCAATCCGCCGCGCCACTTTTGTTACCCGCCTCGTGAACGGATTGCACGATGAAGATCACCGTTGAGCGTTCCGAATTGTTGAAGTCGCTGGGCCACGTTCACCGCGTGGTCGAACGCCGGAATACCATTCCGATCCTCGCCAATGTGCTGATCCGCGCCGACCGCTCGAAGCTGTCGCTCAAGGCGACCGACCTCGACGTCGAGATCACGGACACCATAGCGGCCGAGGTCGGGCCGGGCGGCTCGACCACGGTCCCCGCGCATATGTTCTTCGACATCGTGCGCAAATTGCCCGAGGGCGCGCAGATCATCCTTGAGTCGTCCGGCGACCGCGCCGCGATGGCGATCCGCGCCGGCCGCTCGCGTTTCACCCTGCAAACGCTGCCGGAAAGCGATTTCCCGGATCTCGCGCCCGGCGAGATGACCCACAAGTTCACGCTCAAGGCTTCCGACCTCAAGCGCCTGATCGACAAGACCCAATTCGCGATCTCGACCGAAGAAACGCGCTACTACCTCAACGGCATTTATCTGCATGCCGCCGGCTCCGGTAAGGCGCAGACGTTGCGCGCGGTCGCGACCGACGGCCATCGCCTGGCGCAGATGGAAATTGAACTGCCGAAAGGCGCCGTCGGCATGCCGGGCATCATCGTGCCGCGCAAAACCGTCGCCGAAGTGCAGCGGCTGATGGAAGACAGCGACGCCGAAGTGGCGATCGAACTGTCAGCCGGCAAAATCCGTTTCACCGTCGGCGAAGCGGTGCTGACCTCGAAGCTGATCGACGGCACCTTCCCCGACTACGGCCGCGTGATACCCGCAGGCAACGACAAGGAACTCGTGGTCGACAAGAAAGAGTTCGAAGCCGCGGTCGATCGCGTCTCTACCGTGTCGAGCGAACGCGGCCGCGCCGTGAAATTGTCGATCACCGGCGGCAAGCTGTTGTTGTCCGTCACCAACCCGGATTCCGGCAGCGCCAACGAAGAGCTCGAAGTCGAATACGCCGCCGACCCGATCGATATCGGATTCAACTCGCGCTACCTGCTCGACATCGCCGCCCAGATCGAAGGCGAAGCCGCGGTGCTCAAGCTCGCCGATCCCGGCTCGCCGACCCTGATCCAGGACAAGGAATCCAAGGGCGCGCTCTACGTCCTGATGCCGATGCGGGTTTAGTGATCGGCGATCGTATTGGATTTCGTCATGCCCGGGCCTAGCCGCCGGGCATCCACGTCGCTGCGCCGCCTATGTCCCGGCATCGGCGAGCATCGAGCCGGCATAGGCTCGATCGAAGCGCGCGTTCTTCGAACGGCTATGCCCGGCCATGACGACTAAAAGCATCTGCCATGACCAGCGCGCGCGTCCTGAGGCTGACGCTCACCAACTTCCGCAACTATCACGCGGCATCGCTTGAAAGCCGATGCGCGGACCGTTGTGCTGGTGGGCGCAAACGGCGCCGGCAAGACCAATCTGATCGAAGCGGTTTCGTTCTTTGCGCCGGGCCGCGGCCTGCGCCGCGCCACGCTCGACGAAGTGGCGTTCAGCGAAGGCGACGGTTCGTGGGCCGTATCGGCCGAGATCGAAGGCGCGCTGGGGCTCGCCACGCTCGGCACCGGCATCGAGCGCCCGGCCGAGGACGGCGCAACGACGGTGCGGAAGTGCCGGATCGATCGCGAGCCGGTCGGCTCCGCAGCGGCGTTTGCCGACCATCTGCGCGTGATCTGGCTCACGCCGGCCATGGATACGCTGTTCACCGGCGCGCCGTCCGAGCGCCGGCGTTTTCTCGACCGCTTCGCGCTCGCTGTCGATGCCGAGCACGGCAGCCGCGTCAACGCGCTGGAACGGTCGCTGCGGTCGCGCAATCGCCTGCTTGAAGACGCTCGGCCCGACGCGCATTGGCTCGATGCTGTCGAGCACGAAACCGCGGAGCTTGCCGTCGCGGTCGCGAGCCAGCGCGTCGAAACCATGCGGCGGCTTGAAACCGTGCTGGCGAGCCGCAAAGGCTCGGCGTTTCCGCCGGCCGAGATCGCGCTCGATGGCTGGATGGAGCAGCTGATCCCGAACCATCCCGCCGCCGAAATCGAAGAACGCTACCGCGCGGTGCTGCGCGACAATCGCGCCTCGCGATGCCGCCGCGGGCCGCACGCTTGACGGGCCGCACCTCACCGATCTGAAAGTCATCTACGCCGCAAAAGGTACGCCCGCGGCCGATGCCTCTACCGGCGAACAGAAAGCGCTGCTGATCGGTCTCATTCTCGCCCATGCGCGGCTGATTGATGAAATGACCGGCTTCGCGCCGATCCTGTTGCTCGACGAGGTCGTGGCGCATCTCGACCCGTCGCGGCGCGCGGCGCTGCACCGCGAGCTCGAGCAACTCGGCGCGCAGGTTTTCATGACCGGCGCGGATCCCGCGCTGTTTGTTGAAGTCGGCGACGATGCACTGTTTGTCGAGGTCGCGGCGGGGCGGCTGGGCGTAGGAAAAAAATATAAAAATCCGCGCTGAAAATAACAGCGCATGGACGCGAGTTCCAAGTTCCCACCTCCATGACTCCCATCCTGCATGGCTTTAGCTGCCATGCGCCCAGTCCGCGCTTGAGGAACAAGAGCGTAGCGGCGCTTCTTACCGTATTGGGAGCAGAAGACGCCGGAGCCAAACCATGACGGAAATGGCTGAGGAAAAAATCGTCCGCAACCTCGCGCGAGGCAATGGCGCGCCTGAACGAGGATCTGGACAAAGTGGAATTGTGGACCGCCGCACTCGGCTATTTTCAGACGCCGGTGCCTGACTATCGGCCCGGCGACCAATACCTCCTACCCGTACGCCCTCGCGACGGCGAGACGGTAATGAGGCCGCGTTCGGTCAAAATTTGCTAGCCACGCCCGCAAAAATTCACGCGTTATCGACTTAACGCCGAGGCCGTTTTCGCGGCTCCGAATCGGCGAATTTTAGGCACCGATTCAGGCCTCCGAATCGCGCCGGCCAAATCCTTGAAAAATGCCGATTCGACAATATCTTATAGCCTGTCACTTTGTCCTGTACGCAGCCCGGTTTTGGTGTACAAATAAACGTTGATTCCCGGCTGTTTTTGCCAGCGTTTCAGACACCTTCAAAAAAGTCGAACCCCAGGAAATCCCCGGCATGGCCGAACCTGTCCGCAAACCAGCCCCTGAGGCCTCCGATTACGATGCGGAATCGATCAAGGTCCTCAAGGGTCTCGATGCCGTGCGCAAGCGGCCGGGCATGTATATCGGCGACACCGACGACGGTTCCGGCCTGCACCACATGGTCTACGAAGCCGTCGATAACGCCATCGACGAGGCGCTGGCCGGCTTCGCCAAGGAAGTGACGGTCACGCTCAACCCGGACAACTCCTGCACCGTGCGCGATGACGGCCGTGGCATTCCGGTCGATATCCATAAGGGCGAAGGCGTGTCGGCGGCCGAGGTCATCATGACCCAGCTCCATGCCGGCGGAAAATTCGATCAGAACTCGTACAAGGTTTCCGGCGGCCTGCATGGCGTCGGCGTCTCGGTGGTCAACGCGCTGTCGAGCTGGCTCAAGCTCACCATCTGGCGCGACGGCAAAGAACATTTCATGGAGTTCCATAACGGCGACGCGGTGGCGCCGCTCGCCGTGGTCGGCTCGGCTTACGACAAGCGCGGCACCGAAGTGACCTTCCTGCCGTCGAAGAAAACCTTCACGATGACGGAGTTCGACTTCGCCACGCTGGAGCACCGGCTGCGCGAGCTCGCCTTCCTCAACTCCGGCGTCGACATCGTGCTGGCCGACAAGCGCCATGCGGTCGAGAAGCGCGAGGAGATGCGCTACGAAGGCGGCGTCGAGGAATTCGTCAAATATCTCGACCGCAACAAGACGCCGCTCATTCCGCAGCCGGTCGTGATCAAGGCCGAGCGTGACGGTGTCGCGGTCGATTGCGCGCTGTGGTGGAACGACGGCTACCACGAGAACGTGCTCTGCTTCACCAACAACATTCCGCAGCGCGACGGCGGCACCCACCTCGCCGGTTTCCGCGGCGCGCTCACACGGCAAATCACCGGCTATGCCGAATCCGGCGGCGTGCGCGCGCAAGGAAAAAGTGGCGCTGACCGGTGACGACTGCCGCGAAGGCCTCACCGCGGTGCTGTCGGTCAAAGTCGCCGATCCGAAATTCTCGTCGCAGACCAAGGACAAGCTGGTCTCTTCGGAAGTCCGCCCGTCGGTCGAGGGCGTCGTCAACGACATGCTCAAGTCCTGGCTCGAGGAGCATCCGGGCGAAGCCAAGATCGTCGTCGGCAAGGTGATCCAGGCGGCGGCGGCGCGCGAAGCCGCGCGCAAGGCCCGTGAAATGACGCGCAAGAGCGCGCTCGGCATCACGTCCTTGCCCGGCAAGCTCGCCGACTGCCAGGAACGCGATCCGGCGAAATCCGAACTGTTCATCGTCGAGGGCGACAGCGCCGGCGGCTCCGCCAAGCAGGGCCGCAACCGCGAATTCCAGGCGGTCCTGCCGTTGCGCGGAAAAATCCTCAATGTCGAACGCGCCCGCATGGACAAGATGCTGTCCTCGGAGCAGATCGGCACGCTGATCACCGCGCTCGGCACCGGCATCGGCACCGACGAATTCGCCATCGACAAGCTGCGCTACCACAAGATCATCATCATGACGGACGCCGACGTCGACGGCGCCCACATCCGCACCCTGCTGCTGACGTTCTTCTACCGGCAGATGCGCGAGATCATCGATCGCGGCTACCTCTACATCGCACAGCCGCCGCTCTACAAAGTGACGCGCGCGCAAGTCCGAGCAATATCTGAAAGACGAGCGCGCGCTGGAAGACTATCTGATCGATACCGGCCTCGATGACGCCGCGCTGAAGCTGTCGTCCGGCGAAGTGCGCGCCGGCAACGATCTGCGCAAGCTGGTCGAGGACGCGCGCGCGATCCGTAATCTGCTGCGCGGCCTGCACAGCCGCTACAATCGCCAGGTGGTCGAGCAGGCCGCGATCCTCGGCGTGCTCAATTCGCGGCATCTTCGGCGATCCGGTGAAGGCGGCCGCCGCGGCGCCCTATATCGCCCGGCGGCTCGACGCGCTTTCGGACGAGACCGAGCGCGGCTGGCAGGGCACTTTTGTCGAAGGCGAGGGCTTCAAGCTCGAGCGCACCGTGCGCGGGGTGAAAGAGGCCGCGGTGCTGGATCAGGCGCTGCTCGGTTCCGCCGACGCGCGCAAGCTCGACGAATACGCCCCGCTCCTGCAAAACATCTTCCCGCGGCCGACCCCGCCCGCGATCCTCAAGCGCAAGGACGAGGAAACCGCGATCCATGGCCCGGTCAGTCTGTTCGAGGCGGTGACCGGCGCCGGCCGCAAGGGCGTCGCGCTGCAGCGCTACAAAGGCCTCGGCGAAATGAACCCGGAGCAGCTCTGGGAAACCACGCTCGACACCAACGCCCGCTCGATGCTGCAAGTCAACGTCAAGGAGATCGACGAAGCCAATACGATCTTCGACGAGCTGATGGGCGACAAGGTCGAGCCGCGCCGCGTGTTCATCGAGGAGCACGCGCTTACGGCGAGCGTCGACGTGTAGGTTTCGTCAATTCTCCGCGAAGTCGGCTCGTCATAGCTGGGCTTGCCCGGATCTCGTTTCGCAGCAACTGAGCGATCCCGGCAAGTCGGGCGGGACTTCGCTCGACCCGCTTGGCGGCATGACGCGCCTCAAAACAAATCGAAATACTCGTTCTGCTCCCAGGCGGTGATGTCGCTGTGCCGGTATCGCCTGACTCTCGGCCTTGAAGCGCGCGAACTCGGCTTCCTTGATGTGGGCGAAGTAATCGACGAAGGCGTCGCCGAAGCCTTTCCTGAAGACCTCGCTCGCGCGCAGCGCGGCGCAGGCTTCGCGAAGATCCTTCGGCAGCAGCGGCGCCTCGGTCTCATAGGGCGTGTCGGCGGACGGTCCGGGATCGCGCTTTTGCGCGATGCCGTCGAGGCCGGCGTAGATCTGCGACGCCATGTAGAGATACGGATTGGCCGCCGGCTCGCCGACGCGGTTTTCCAGATGCGTCGACGGATCGCCCGGCTGGCCGAGCACGCCGCACCATGACGCCGCGATTGTCGCGCGCCCAGATCGCGCGATCGGGCGCCAGCGTATAGGCGCGGTAGCGCTTGTAGCCGTTGACCGTCGGCGTCGTGAAAGCCGCGGCGGCCTGCGCGTGCGCCAGCAAGCCGCCGAGGAAATTCAGGCCGAGCGCGGACAAGCCCTTCGCGCGCGTTGCCGACGAAAGCATTGCCGCCCTTTTTGTCGATCAAGGACTGATGCAGATGCCAGCCCGATGGAGAACAGGTTGGGCTGCGCCGGCCGGCACATGAAGCTCGCCAGCAGGCCGTGACGCCGCGCGATCTGCTTGGTCGCGGCGCGGAACAGGATCATGGTATCGGCGGCGGCGAGGCCGCGCTGCGGCCGGAACGTGAATTCGCATTGGCTCGGCCCAAGCTCGACCTCCAGCGAGCGCAGCGGCAAGCCGAGCGCCTGGATGCCGCGACGGATCGGCTCGAGCGCGCTCTCGATCTGATCGAAGCGGCTTTCGGTGAGATATTGATAGCCCTGATTAAGCAGGCTCACTTCGGGCGCGCGCGGCGGCCAGGTGGCGTCCTCCGGCGCGAGCCGCGGATTCTCGATCTTGAACAGATGAAATTCGACTTCGAGGCCGGCAAGATAATCGAAGCCGGCGGCTTTCAGCTTCGCCAGCGCATCGCGCAGCACTTGCCGGGTCGAGAACGGCACCGGCTTGCCGTTGGTGAAAACGATGTCGCACAGCAGCCAGCCGGTATTCGGCGCCCACGGCAACACATGGAAGGTCGCCGGATCCGGCACCATGACGAAATCGGCGGCGCCCTGCATTTCCTCCATGCCGAACCCGCCGCCGGGCGTGAACACCGGAAACGCGGTCTTGTGCGCGGTGTCCTTGGCCAGAAGCGTCGTCGTCATGGTGACGCCGCTTCGCATCAGCGCCGGCGCGTCCGCGGCCACCACGGTCTTGCCGCGCAGCACGCCGTGCTGATCGGCGAATGCAAAGCGCACCAGTTCAAGCTTTTGCTTTTTGATTTGCTGGACGACGGCTTTCGCCGCGCGTGTTTGCCCGGCGTTCCACAGTCCGTGCCGTTCGACGAAGTCCTTCGCAGCTCGGACGCCGGGCCATTCGAGTCTCAGTGCCCGTTCGTCCAGCTCTTGGTCGATTGCCGCGCCGCGTCGGTTCGCTGCCAGTAGCCCTGCCAGTCGCCGGCCGGACCGATGCCGTCGACGCAGGCCGGGCCGGTGATGGTCCTGGCGCGACGCGTCGTCGAGCACCATCATCGGCCGCTCGCCCTTGCCGGATTGATCGAGCGCCTGCCGCAGCAGCCGGCGATAGGCGCTGATCGCCTTGTCCGATGTGCCGAGATGCTCTTCGGTGCGATCCTGGATCGCGCCCATCGACTCGCAGGCCCACTGGTCGTGCACGTTGATGTCGGCGCCCATCCCGGTATAGGTCGTGTGCTCCTGCTCGTGCGGATCGA
This sequence comes from uncultured Alphaproteobacteria bacterium, assembly GCA_963742215.1. Classification (GTDB taxonomy): domain Bacteria; phylum Pseudomonadota; class Alphaproteobacteria; order Rhizobiales; family Xanthobacteraceae; genus BOG-931. The sequence goes on along the minus strand of CAVULJ010000016.1, from coordinate 358,132 downwards.
AGCCGTAATCGTTGTTCTTGTTCTTGCGCGGCACGTAATCCGGCAATTCGTAGAGCTCGAGCCGCTGGCGGCGCATCTCGTCCTTGTTCACCGGCGCGCCGAACGACGTGAAGATCGCGTACCAATAGTGCTTCACGTCGTCGATCGGCACGTGCCATTGCGAGATCGTCATCTCGCGGCTCATCGGAATGATGAAAGCGTTGGGGAAAATCAGGTTGGTGACGCGGATATGCGCCTTGTCGTCCGCAATCTGCCGCAAGCGTCGCGAGCCGGAAGCCGTAATCGGTCGGCTCGACCTCGATGCGCGGGCGCGGAAATTCGCGCATGATTTGCGTCATCGGCATTTCAGAGTCTTTCGACTTGTCCCGGAACATCTTTCCGTAAGCCCTTGTCCGGGTCTTCGTCCTCGAAGAACCGATGCAGAAACGAGGTGTGCACCGGATCGATGCCGACTTCGAGCGATTGCAGCCAGTTGCAATCGATCATGCCCTTGAACGCGAAGGTGTGCGTGTCCGGCGCAACGAAGCAGTCAAAATCTGGAAACGCCGGCGCGTCGCCGGCGCCGAGATAGGCCCACAGGATGCCGCTCTTCTCCACCACCGGATACGATTTCTGTTTGATATTGGCGCAGAGATTGCTGTTGTCGGGCTCGGCCGGCGTTTGCAGGCATTGGCCGTTGACGTCGAACAGCCAGCCGTGAAAGGCGCAGCGCAGGCCGCCGTCTTCCAATCGGCCAAAGGCCAGATCAGTACCGCGGTGCGGACAATGGCGGCCGATCAACCCGTAACGGCCCTTTTCGTCCTTGAAGATCACGAGGTCTTCACCGAGGAGCCGTAATGCCTTCACCGGGCGATTGGTCGATAGCTCGTCGACCAGCGCTGCAGGCTGCCAGTAGTGGCGCATCAACGCACCGGCGGCAGTGCCGGGCGCAGTGCGGGTGATCAGGTCGTTCTGTTCCGCGCTGAGCATGGAAAAAGCCCTTCTTTGCTCAGTATACTACACAAGAGCGGCGCAGCTTAAAACGCGATTACGAGCCCTGCACAGGCGCTATGATTTTCACGCCGGTCGTTCGTCCGCGCTACGCCACATGCGTAGGACTGGCCGGATGACTGGCCGGATCGGTCAAGCCTGAGCCGAAGCGACTAAAAGGCGCCTACTAAAAATTCCCCGATCGACTGCTGGCGTTCAATCCGCCTCGAAACCTTTTGCCTTAAAGGCCGCGATTGCGGTCGGCGCAACTAGAAACTGAATTAACGCGGCAGCCTCTTTTGGAGACGCCGCTCCGGCGCTCACAGCGGCGATTGATGTCGCCTTAAGCGGCAAGATGTCGGCCGGGACAGACCCCATGATAACAACTCGGGGGACCGAGAGCAGCTCGCTCAATGTGGTGACTCCCATGTCCACTTCGTCATGAACGAGTGCTTCGGCGATAGCCGAGCCGTTGGGATAAGTTTTAGCTTTCGCTTCAAGTTGCGAGCTCACGCCGAGCTTGGCAAGGTTCTGCATCAGCAACGCTGTAGACGGGCTGCGATCGACGAGCCCAACGGACTTGGCATTTTCCAGGAGGCGCTGAAAATACGAAACACTCATCGTTTCAGACGCGTTACCGCCGGGCGGCATGCCGACTGCATACGTCGTTGCGGGCAGCACCATCTTGGTTGAGGAAACCAGTCTGCCAGTCTTTTCCGACTGATCCCACAGCACCCCGGGAACGATAATAACGTCGGCAGGCTCGCCTTTGCGCAAGCGTTCCAACATCGCTGCCGGGCCACCGTAAGTGACCTCAATCTTGTTTCCCGTATTGCGCTCGAATTCTGGAATTAAGTCACGCAGCACCGAGCTCACGGTCCCAATGGAGAGCACCTTCATATCTGCGAGCACGCTCCAGTCAGAAACCACCGCAAGCCAGGATGAATTTCATAACCAATCTCCCCTTGGTAAGCCACCAAATCAGGCCCAGTTTGACGAGTGCGCGGCCTAATGCCCGGGCAGCACCAGCACCTTCGGTTTGTCCGGCAGCGTGGTCTTTGAAACAACAAACGACGGGATTTCCGCGTGCTCGATCGGCCAGTTCTGCGCGGCACGGTCGAGGAAACGCTGCAGCGTGAACGGGTTGAAGAAATGCATCGGGACGATGATCTGCGCCTTCAGCGCCGAGAGCACGTCCATCATGCCGTCGAGATCGAGGGTCAGATTGCCGTCGACCGGCGCCATCACCACGTCGACCCGGCCGATTTCGTCGAGCTGCTGCTGGGTCAGCGTGTGGTGCAGATGGCCGAGATGGGCGATGCACAGGTTCGCGATTTCGAAAATGAAAATCGAGTTGCCATAGCGCTCGGTCCCGCCGGCCCAGTTGCGGATATTGGTCGGCACGTTGCGCACGCGGACATCCTTGTATTTGACGTCCCAGTTCGCCGGCTCGTTCTCGCTCGGCCCCCAGCCACGCAGCACATATTTGATCGCCGGATCGGGATTGTCGGTGTAGTGGGTATCGTGCGCGTGATTCATGGTCGCGATATCGGGCAACACCGGCGGGCGCACATAGTCGTTGTAGTCGGTCGCGATCCGCACCAGTTCCGGGCTTTCGATCAGAAACGTCGCATGGCCAACATAGGTGATGCGCACCTGATCGGAATTGAGTGCGGCGGGAATAATCCGTGGCTCGTCGGCGGCCACCAGACCGGGACAAACTTGCGTCATTTCCGGGGAGGCTGCGCTTGGCGGTTTTGCCTCCTGCGCGAGCGCTATCGAGGAAATGAGAGCCGTCTGCGCAACGATAGCGATCAACCCAAGAAGCCGGCGGAACATGATTATGCTCTTCCATGGCGGCGCGTCACACGCGCCATACATAGGTCCAAACGGTCTGCAAAGTCTGCCGGCGAACGCGGCGATGATACCACTGATTGGATCGCCGCCTTAGGCGTCTGGAGTCATCGCCGCCATGCCTATTCGTCCCGGCATCCTTTTTGCGATTATCTGGATCGGCTGGCTGTTGAGCTGGATGATCGCAGCGCGGGCCACTTTCACCAGCATATTGGGAGCGGTCGCGATTGTGTTCGGTCTTTGGATCAAAGCACGGGTCGAGGAACGGCTGCTGACGACCGAACTTGGTGCCAACGCTTACGGCGATTATCGACGCCGCGTGCCGATGCTGGTGCCGTTCGGGCCCCGCTAGCGGTTCAGTCTCCGCTCGTCCCCGCGAAAGCGGGGACCCAGTTATTCTGGGAATAAAGCTGGATTCCCGCTGGAGCCTGTACTCGGGCCGGCGAAGCCGTGACCCGGTACGGGAATAAGCGGTGAGGTTTCAGTGCCCTTCAGTAATTAGGCCCCGCGCGGTGATGACGACCCATTGGCCATCCTGCCGCTTCACGGCGTCGACATGACCTGCGCCAGGGAGCACGCTGCCGGGCATCACCAGGAATTCGCCGCCGTAACGGCTCGCGACCAGAGCGCGATCGCCATGCACGTCTTCCAGCACCCAATCTTGCAGGATGCGATCGGTGGTCTTCGGTTCAGCGGGAGGTGGAGCGGCAGCGGTTGCGCCCGCTACCGGCGGCGTAATTGAGCCGGTGGTTTCCGGCGTCGAGGTGTTCAATCGCGTGAGACGGTCGACGCTGTCGGCGATGTGCGCAAGCTGCGCCGGGTCGGTCTGCGCATGCTCGACTCTCTCCAGCCGATCCGAAATCGAATTGAACTGCGAATTCGCATAATGCGTCGCGCTGTCGAGCGACGATTTCATCGCGTTGAGCTCTGCGAGCTGCGCTTTCAATGTTTTGGCGACGAAATTGGCGTCGGCAGTGCCGGTGCCCGGCTCCGGCGCTGATACCGAAGCAACCGAAGCGGTATTGACGTGACCGATTCCGACCGCAGCCAGCGTCGCGGCAAAGGAACCAACCGCCGCGGCGATCGAGACGCTGGCGGCAAGCAGCACGAAACGTGACGAGCGCGACGAGGAGGCGGCGGATGCCGTTGCGGTGCTATCCGCTGCAGTTTCGCCCGCTGGAATTTCTTCGTAGGGCGGCGGCTCATCGCTCGGCCCGAACGATACGTCGACAATGTCTAGCTCGATGTCGTCCGCGGCATCGAGCTTCGGCGACCAGACCACCGGCAGCTTGTGCTCCGGCGTGGCGCCCTCCGCAGCTACGGATTTAACGGCTTTGTTTTCGGCGTTTTCGCCGTCGCCCAACCCTTTACCATCGCTGCCTTTATCGGCGCTGTCGTCCATAGTCGGATCCTCCGCGTTGCGGTTGATCCGTCGTTAACGAATTATCGTTAGGAATTGGTTAGCGCGAAGCATTCCTTGCCCGAAGCCGCCGGATATTTCATGAAGTGGCGCGGACGGGAACCTGGCCCGCTTCCTTACAAGCCATTCCCCATTGGTCGCGCCGCCCCCAATTCCTTCACCTCTTCGCCCCCCTTCATCGACCACGTGACGATGTCCTTGCCATCCACTTTCTGCTTCGTCAGATCGACCATGCGGATTTGGCTGTTTTCGAAGGTGCGGAAATAGAATCGCTCGGCCTTCAAGTCGATGGCGCTGGTCCAGAGCGTGTAGTCGGCAACCACATTGCCGTGCTCGTCCTTGTCGGGCGCGCGCGATGAGCCTTTTGGAATGTCGAAGTTATCGAGAATGTGAAACGCCTGCAGAATCGCCTCATATCCGGTTTGTGATGGCAAGGCCGACTGACTGAAAGCGACGGCGCGGACAAACCGCGACGGCGGCGTAAAATCTCCCGGCAGTCCCAGCATTCCCGTTCCCTGTCCGAACGGCACGAGCTTCACGCTGCCGACCTGAGCGGGCGGCAAGTCCGACATGGAAAAGTTCACATAATTCCGGAGATTGGTCATGTGCCAATCGAAGCCCGGCGAGTTGGTCATGACTCCCAGCGGATTGTCGTAAATGTTGAGTTTGCCGTCGGTGTATTCGATGGCAATGCTCTTGCCGGCGGCATCGTGCACGACATAGTGCGCCGGCGGCGAGAATTTCCACGCCGCAAGCACCACGCCGGGCACGACGATGTTCGGAAGATTTGCCCGCACTTCATCAACGGTCGCAAAATTCTCAAGGATGTAGGATCCCACCTCCCACGGTGCGATCGTCCTGGGAGCGTCACTCGGCGCGTAGGGTTGGTACTTCGCGGTCGTCGGGAAATAGAACAGACCGACCGCAAGGCCACGTTCGTTCAGTCCATCGATGAGGATCGGCATGCCCAGTGCATTGGCGCCGAGGCTCGCGTATTTGGCGGTCCACGTCTTGCCCGGTTTGCCGTCAGGCGTCGTTCCCGTGCGTGAATAGCCTCGCGGCACCATCATGACCTCGGACTTGAGGTCGATGCCAAACTCCAACGTCCGCGCGTGAATGACGCTGCCGTCGGCGGCAATCAGCTCAATCCCGGTACAGGCCTGGGCAGGCGGCACAACCACGAGACCGAGTACCGCAGCCGCGGCGAGTAATTTCGATACGATGCTATTTATTCGCATTGTCACGGTACCTTTATGGTTCGGCGTGGTCCGCCGTAATCAAAGTGCGCGAGCGAAATCAGGCTGCTTCGGACCGGCGGGATCCTTCAGCGTGATAATTTCATTGTTGAAGCAGTCGTCTACTTGCAGACGCGGACTATTCCTGAAAGCTGTAACCTGGCGCCGCGATCTTTGTTCGTTCGCAAAATTGCGTAATGAAGCGTCTAGGTGAATCAATTGCCAATGGCGGCATCGCCCGCTCTCGATGAGGGCGCGTCGGCTGTTCGGATGAGGATCAATCCGCGAGGCCGTTGTCGCGCGCAAGGTCTTTCAGCGAGACTTCCGGCCGCGCGCCGAGATGCTGGATCACTTCGCCGGCGGCGAGCGCGCCGAGCCGGCCACAGGTGCGATCATCGGCGCCGCGCGCAAGGCCCGACAGAAACCCCGCGGCAAACAGATCGCCGGCGCCGGTCGTGTCGACGACTTTTTCCACCGGGAACGCAGGCACCGCTTCGGTACCGTCCGGGCCGATCACCAGACAGCCCTTTTCGCTGCGCGTCACCACCGCGATATCGATGTCATTGCGCAATGCCTTGACCGCCGAGTCGAAGTCCGAGGTCTGATACAGGCTTTGCAGTTCGGCTTCGTTGGCGAAGATCAGATCGACGGTGCCGGAGCGCATCAGTTGCAGGAACTCGTCGCGCCAGCGATCGACGCAGAACGCATCCGACAGCGACAGCGCCACCTTGCGCTCGGACTGGTGGGCGATCTTCGCCGCCTTGAGAAACGCGTCCTTGGCGTTCTTCGGATCCCACAAATAACCTTCGAGATAGACGATCGCGCTTGACGCGATCATGCCCTCGTCGATGTCGGCGGGATGCAGGTCCTGCGCGGCGCCGAGATAGGTGTTCATGGTGCGCTCACCGTCCGGCGTCACCAGCACATAGCATCGCCCGGTCGAGGGGCCGGACGTCGTCGGCGACGTCGTGAAAGACACGCCGGCGGCGCGTATGTCATGGGAGAAGGCATGGCCGAGATCGTCGTTCTTGACCCGGCCGACGAAGGCGCCGCGGCCGCCGAGGCTCGCCAGCCCGACGATGGTGTTGGCGGCCGAACCGCCCGAAATCTCCACCGCCGGCCCCATCGCGTCATAGATCGCCTGCGCCCGCGCCTCGTCGATCAGCGCCATGGCGCCTTTGTTCATGCCCTGCTTGACCAGAAAGTCGTCCTCGGTGCGGGCGAGCACATCGACAATCGCATTGCCGATGCCGAGAACGTCGTAGCGGGCGGAAGCCATCAGAAAATCCCGGTTTTGAAGGCGCGCACTATAACCGCCGGGCCTTGCGGGGCAAGGCGCTGACGTGGCATTGAGCGCCACCGCCGCGGAGTTTGGGCATGGCCTTTAAGGAACTGGTTTTTTCAGGCGTGCAGCCGACCGGCAATCTGCACCTCGGCAACTATCTTGGCGCCATCAAGCGCTTTGTCGAGCTGCAAACCGGTACGACTGCATCTATTGCGTTGTCGACCTGCACGCGATCACGGTGTGGCAGGATCCCACCGAATTGCCCAAGACGATCCGCGAAGTCACCGCAGCATTCATCGCCTGCGGGATTGATCCCAAAAAGCACATCGTGTTCAATCAGAGCCAGGTGGCGGAACACGCTGAGCTGGCGTGGGTCTTCAATTGCGTGGCGCGGCTCGGCTGGCTCAACCGCATGACCCAGTTCAAGGAGAAAGCCGGCAAGGACCGCGAGAACGTGTCGGTCGGTCTCTACGCCTATCCGACGCTGATGGCGGCTGACATTCTGGTTTATCGCGCCACCCATGTGCCGGTCGGCGAAGATCAGAAGCAGCATCTCGAACTCTCGCGCGACATTGCGCAGAAATTCAACAACGACTTCGGCGCGTCGATCCAGGCGCATGGTTTCGGCGAGACGTTCTTTCCGCTGCCGGAGCCTGTCATCACCGGCGAAGCGACCCGCGTGATGTCACTGCGCGACGGCACCAAGAAGATGTCGAAGTCGGACCCGTCCGATCAGTCGCGCATCAATCTGACCGACGATGCCGACGCGATCGCGATAAGGTGCGCCGCGCCAAGACCGATCCGGAACCGCTGCCGACCGAGGAGAAAGGACTCGAGACCCGGCCCGAGGCCGATAACCTGGTCGGTATCTTTGCCGCGCTGGCCGACACCACACGCGCCGATGTGCTTGCAACAATTCGGCAATGCGCAGTTCTCGACATTCAAGAATGCGCTCACCGACCTCGCCGTGACCAAGCTGACGCCGATCAATTCGGAGATGAAACGGCTGTTGAACGATCCCGCCGCGATCGACGCCGTGCTGAAAGACGGTTCCGATCGGGCACGCAAGATTGCCCGCGAAACCATGAACGCAGTGAAGGACATTGTCGGGCTTGTGCGTTAACCGTCGCCCTTCGAGGCTCGCTTACGCTCGCGCCTCCAGGGTTGGCGGTGAAGGCGCTTGAATTTCCGCGTAAAGCTGCCACGTATTAGGGTGGTACCCGAAGCCGTGCTAAGGACGTCCAGAGGCTGCACATGTTCATCCAGACCGAAGCAACGCCGAACCCCGCGACCCTGAAGTTCCTGCCCGGACGCCCGGTCATGGAATCCGGCACGCTCGATCTACGCGACGCCAGCCAGGCGGCACAATCGCCACTGGCCGAGCAACTGTTCGGCATCGATGGCGTTTCCGGCGTCTTCTTCGGTTCCGATTTTATCACCGTGACTAAAAACGCCACCGAGTGGCAGCAGCTCAAACCGATGATCCTCGGCGCCATCATGGAACATTTCATGTCAGGTGCGCCGCTGCTGGCTGACGCTGGCAATAAGACGGCGGGCGACGGCGAAGAGTTCTTCGATGCCGCCGATGCCGAGACTGTCGCCACCATCAAGGACCTGATCGAGACACGGGTGCGTCCCGCGGTCGCAAACGACGGCGGCGATATCACCTTCAAGGGCTTCAAGGATGGCGTTGTCTATCTGAACATGAAGGGCTCGTGCGCGGGCTGCCCGTCATCGACCGCCACCTTGCAACACGGCATCCAGAACCTGCTTCGGCATTTCGTCCCGGACGTCACCGAAGTCCGTCCGGTCTGATCGGGCCTTAAGCACGCCGACGCGCGCGGCTGCGCTGACTTTGCTTTCATGCCATAACGGCGCCGATGCGCGTCCTGGCTATTGATACGGCGCTCGGCGCCTGCTCCGCGGCGGTGCTCGACACCGAGGCGGGCGGCATTATCGCCAGCGAAAGCGTTCCCATGCTGCGCGGCCACGCCGAAGCGCTGATGCCGCTGATCGGCGGCCTGTTCGACCGTCTCGGCATGCCGTTGCACCAAATCGATCGCATCGTGGTGACAACCGGGCCCGGCAGCTTCACCGGCCTGCGGGTCGGCATTTCCGCCGCACGTGGCATCGCGCTCGCCGCCAACAAACCCGCGGTCGGCATCTCGACCTTGCTGGCTTACGCCGCGCCGCACCTTGCCGATGACGAAACCGCGCCGGTGATTTCGGTGATCGATGCACGGCACAATCACGTTTATCTTCAATCGTTCGCGCCGGGCGGCCGCACGGTGATCGCGCCGCGGATCGTACCGATCAGCGAAGCCGTGCGTGTCGCAGCCGAAGCACCGGCGCGCATCGTCGGCAATGCCGCACAGCTTGTCGCCGACGGACTTAAATCTCAGCGCAAGCAATCGATCGTTGTCGACGATCGCGCTGCACCTGACATTGCGTGGATCGCAACGACCGGCGCTGCGATGGACCAGGATCAAGCGCCGCCGAAGCCGCAATATCTGCGCGCGCCGGACGCGCAGCCGCAGAACGCGGCCCAACTGCGACGCCGATGATCGGGGTTATCTCCCGTCTGATTGGCCGCACCGCGCCCGCGTTATCCGAAGCGCGCCCAGCGGATGCCGCAGCTATTGCCGCCTTGCATAAGGCATCGTTTCAGCGCGGCTGGGGCGAGGAGGAAGTCTACAGCCTGTTGATCGACAAGAACGTCATCGCCCACCGCGCCGTGATCGGCCGCGTTATGGCGGGTTTCATCCTGTCGCGGCTCGCCGCCGGCGAAGCCGAGATTCTATCGATCGCGATCGCACCGAAGCAGCGCGGCCGTGGCCTCTCCCGGCCATTGCTCGATCTCAACTTGCGCCGGCTTGCCGGCCTCGGCGCGCGAACGGTTTTTCTGGAAGTCGATGAAAATAATGCGCCGGCTCGTGCGCTCTATCGCCGCGCAGGTTTTGCCGACGTGGGACGGCGCAAGAGCTATTATCAAAGCGGCGCGAATGCGCTGGTGCTCCGACGCGATCTATAATCGCGCGGTGCGGGAGGAAGCCATGAAGGCCTTGCGCGTTCTGTTCATGGAGCGCTTATATTTGCGGCTGCGCAAAATTTTGCGCGCGCCCAGAGCAGCGATTTCCCAAATCATCCGATCAAGCTCGTGGTTGGTTTCGGCGCCGGCGGTTCGACCGATGTAGCGGCGCGGATCATGGCGCAAAGAATGTCGGAAGTTCTCGGCCAGAGCATTCTGGTCGAGAACCGCACCGGCGCCAGCGGACTGCTCGCCGCGGAAGACGTGATCAAATCGCCGCCTGACGGCTACACACTGATGATGGCGAGCCAGACCGTGCTCGCCGTCGCGCCAAAACTTTATCGCAAAGCAACGATCGATCCGGTGAAGGATTTTGCGCCGATCGTCTATTGTGGCGCGTCGCCACTGGTGCTGGTGGTCCATCCGTCATTTCCGGCCCACACCACCGCCGAGATGATCGCTATGGCGAAGGCCGAACCCGGCAAGATCATTTTCGGCACCGGTGGCGTCGGCACCACGCCGCACATCGCGTCCGAAATGTTCCAATTCGACGCCGGCATCAAAATGTCACACGTGCCGTATCGCGGCGAAGCAGGCGCGATCAACGATCTGGTGGCAGGACAAATTCCGGCGATGTTCGCCAACCTCTCCGCCGTCGGCGGACAGCTCGCGGGCGGCACGGTGCGCGGCCTTGCTGTGACCAGTCCGCAGCGGGCGCCCTCAGCGCCGGATATTCCAACGGTCGCGGAGACATTGCCGGGCTTCGCGGCAGACACCTGGTTCGGCATCGTCGCGCCCGCCGGTACGCCGCGCGCGGTGATCGACAAGCTCAACGCCGCCGCGCGTAAGGCGCTGGCCGATCCCGACACCAAGAAGCGGTATGCCGAGGTCGGCATGACCATTTCCGGACCGGGCAACAGTACTCCTGAGGAGCTCGATACCTATATCAAGGCCGAGATAGCCAAATGGGCGAAGGTCATCGACGACGCCCGTATTCAGCCGATGGACTAGAGGCGCCGCTGCATTTCTTTTTCGAGGGAATCCGGCTAAGACAATGAAGGTCGCTGGCCGCACTGTAGTATGGTGAATTTCTATGGACTTTACAGGGGTTTAGGCTCTCACAGCCCGGCATGAAGGACGCGAAGAAGCTTTACGTCAAATCGTTTGGCTGCCAGATGAACGTCTACGACTCGCAGCGTATGGCGGACACCCTGGCGCCGGAAGGTTACGTCGAGACCGCGAGCCCCGACGACGCCGACCTCGTCATCCTCAATACCTGCCACATCCGCGAGAAAGCGGCGGAAAAGGTCTATTCCGAACTCGGCCGCGTGCGCGTCATGAAGGACGCCGCGGCCGCCGATGGTCGCCGCGTCACCATCGCGGTAGCCGGCTGCGTCGCGCAGGCGGAAGGCGAAGAGATTTTGCGCCGCGCACCGGCAGTCGATCTGGTGGTCGGGCCACAGAGCTATCATCGCCTGCCCGATCTTTTGCAGCGCGCAGAACGCAACGGCACCGCGATCGATACCGAGTTTCCGGCCGACGACAAATTCAACCACCTCGCCGCGCCAAGCATCGCAACGATGCGCGCCCGCGGCGCTTCGGCTTTCGTCACCGTGCAGGAAGGTTGCGACAAGTTCTGCACCTTCTGCGTCGTGCCTTATACGCGTGGCATGGAGACGTCGCGGCCGGTTAAGCAAAGTCATCGCCGATATCGAGCGGCTCGCCGGCGCGGGCGTGCGCGAAATCACGCTGATCGGCCAGAACGTCAACGCCTATCACGGCGATGGCCCGGACGGTCAACCCTGGACGCTGGCGCGGCTGCTTGCCCGCATCGCCGAAATTTCCGGTGTCGATCGGCTGCGCTACACCACGAGCCATCCGCGCGACATGAGCGACGATCTTGATCGCGGCGCACCGCGATCTGCCGCAACTGATGCCGCAAATGCATCTGCCGGTGCAGTCCGGCTCCGATCGCGTGCTCGCCGCCATGAATCGCCGTCACACTCGCGCCGACTATTTGCGCATCGTCGACCGGGTGCGCGACGCGCGGCCCGGCCTCGCGCTGACATCAGACTTCATTGTTGGCTTTCCCGGCGAAACCGACAGCGACTTTGCGGACACGCTGGCGCTGATCAGCGAGGTCGGGTTCTCCGGCGCTTACTCGTTCAAATATTCGCCGCGGCCGGGCACGCCGGGCGCCGACATGGACGATCAGATCGCCGAGGAGATAAAGACCGAGCGATTGCAGCGGCTGCAAGACGCGATTGAGCGTAGCCAGGCGGCGTTCAACCGCCGCTGTCTCGGCCGCTGCTTCGGCGTGCTGTTTGAGCACGAAGGCCGCTATCCCGGCCAGATCGTCGGCCGCTCGCCTTATCTGCAACTGGTGCAAGTCACAGCACCGTCATCGCTGATCGGCAACATTGCCGAAGTCAGCGTCACCGAGATTTCCAGCAATAGTCTGTTCGGCGTGCTCGCGCAGGCGCCAGCGCAGCAGTCGGCCCTCGTTGGCGCAGGAGCCTGAATTGCGGACACCCGGCACGGATGAATCGCTCGTCGTCGCACCAAACAACGCGACCCAGATTTCTCTCACCTTCGACGACAACCGGCTCGCCTCGGTGTTGTTCGGGCAATACGGCCAGAACCTCGCGCTGATCGAACGAAAACTTGGCGTTGCCGCCAACTCGCGCGGCAACCAGGTCACGATTGACGGCACGCGCGAAGCCTGCGAACTCGCGCGTCGCGTGCTCGAGGGACTCTACGAGCGATTGAAGCGCGGCGACGAGATCACGCAAGGCGACGTCGATGGCGCAGTGCGGCTCGCGCTGTCGCAAGGCTCGCTGTTCGATTTCGATCCGAGCACCGCGCGCGAACGCTTTGAAGAGATCAATCTGCGCAAGCGGCGCGTCCGCGCCCGCACACCGGCGCAAGACGCCTATATCCGCGCCCTCAAGCGTCACTCGCTAGTATTGGCGACCGGACCCGCTGGCACCGGCAAGACCTGGCTCGCGGTGGCGCAGGCGGTGCAACTGTTCGAGCGCAAGGAAGTCGATCGCATTGTGCTGTCACGGCCTGCGGTCGAAGCCGGCGAACGACTCGGCTTTTTGCCCGGCGACATGCGCGAGAAAGTCGATCCGTATCTGCGACCGATCTACGACGCCCTTTACGATCTGATGGATGCGCGCACGGTCGAGCGCGCGCTTACATCCGGCGAGATCGAAATCGCACCGCTGGCGTTCATGCGCGGCCGCACCTTGTCGAATTCCGCGATCATCCTCGACGAAGCGCAGAACACCACCTCGATGCAGATGAAGATGCTGCTGACCCGGCTTGGCGAGAACAGCCGCATGGTGGTGACTGGCGATCCGAGCCAGGTCGATCTGCCGCCGGGACAAACCTCGGGCCTCGCCGAAGCGGTGCGTTTGCTCGAAGGCGTAGAGGGCATTGCCCAGGTCCACTTCACGTCCGCCGATGTGATCCGCCATGAACTCGTTGCCCGCATCGTCGAAGCCTACGACCGGGCTTCGGCGAAGAAACGCGAGCGGCCTGAATGACTTCGGCGCCGCGCGCGGCGCGGAAAAAGCTCAAGATCGACGTGCTTATCGACTCCGACCGCTGGAAAAGTGCCGACAATATCCGGACGCTGGTGCGCCGTGCGGTTGCTGAAGCCGCCAGCGCGCAGTCAACAAGCGAGGCGCGAGCTTGCTATCGTGCTCACCGATGATTCGGCAATCCGCCAGCTCAACCGGTTGTGGCGCGGTGTCGATGCGCCCACCAACGTGCTGTCGTTCCCGGCCGCAACCAAACAGGCGGAGGACGAACCGGCGCATCTTGGCGACATTGTCCTCGCCTACCAGACCATCGAGCGCGAGGCCCGCGCCGAAGACAAGCCGTTTGCCCACCATGTTGCCCACCTTGCCGTGCACGGGTACCTGCACCTTATTGGGTTCGACCATGAACACGATGCCGACGCCGAGACGATGGAACAGGCTGAGCGTAAAATCCTGCGCCGGCTGTCAATTCCCGATCCGTATCGGCAGAATGCCGGCAAAGGCCGTAACACCCGGCACGGCAAGAAGTCCTGAGCCGTGTCCCCGTCCTTGTCGCCTGAACTGAGGGGTTAGCCCACACCGATGTCGCAAGCGCCGACGCGCACCGACCCGAATGAGCACGGCAACCTGCCGGCCGTGATCGAGCCGCCGCTGGAACACCGCGAAGAAGGCTGGCTGACCCGCACCATGCGCATTCTGTTCGGCTGGAAAGCTGCTTCGACCCGCGCCGACCTGGAACAGGTGCTCACCGCCGAACAACCCCAGTCTGGCTTCTCGCCGGAAGAAGCGACAATGCTGAAGAACATTCTCGGTCTGCGCGACCAGCGGATCGAGAGCGTGATGGTGCCGCGCGCCGATATCGTGGCCGTGCAGCAGGACATCGCCTTGGGCGAACTGGTCCGAATATTCCAGGGCGCCGGCCACTCGCGGCTTGTGGTCTATAACGACACGCTCGACGATCCCACTGGGATGGTGCACATCCGCGACCTCGTTGCCTTTGTCGCATCGCGAGCGGCGCAGGACCCGATCACCGCGGGGCAACGCGAAGCGCCACGGGCCGCCGACCTCAATCTCGCCAATGTCGATCTGACCTTGCCGCTGGTCTCGGTCAAAATCGTGCGGGAAATTCTGTACGCGCCGCCTTCGATGCCGGCACTCGATCTGCTCGCCAAGATGCAAGCGATACAGATTCATCTGGCTCTGGTGATCGACGAATACGGCGGCACCGATGGCCTCGTATCGATGGAAGATCTGGTCGAGATCATTGTCGGCGATATTGCCGACGAGCACGACGAAGCCGAAAAGCCTGCCGCAATGCGGCAGAGCGACGGTTCCTATCTCGCCAACGGGCGCGCCAGTCTTGAGGAAGTGCGTGCGGCGCTTGGCGAGGAATTCGATGTCGGCGAGGCGGCACAGGAAGTCGATACACTTGGCGGCTATCTGGTGATGAAAGCCGGCCATGTGCCCGTGCGCGGCGAGCTGGTGCGCGGACCGGAGCCGTTTGAAACCGAGGTCCTTGACGCCGATCCGCGCCGCGTCAAACGGGTCCGGATTTATCGCCGCAAGGAAATTCGTCCGGGCGCTGCGCGCGAATTGCCGGCACTGGTCAAACCGGCCCCACGTCCCGCAGCGCCGCGTGACGAGGCCGATCGGCCCAGCACGAATCCTGCGCCGTGAAACTGAAGGCGCTGTTCAACGCCATCGTTTTGTCGTGGGGCTGGCGGCGCTGCGCGATCGCGTTCGTCGCCGGCGCGGCGTCGGCTTTGGCGATGGCCCCGATCAATGCCTGGCCGGTGCTGTTCCTGACTTTTCCAACGCTGGTCTGGCTGATCGATAGTTCGGGCGACAGCCGCTGGGGCAGCATCGCGGGTTCGGCATGGTGCGGTTGGTGGTTCGGCTTCGGCTACTTTGTCGCCGGGCTTTACTGGATCGGCTACCCTTTTTTGGTCGATGCGCCGACCTTCGGCTGGATGATGCCGTTTGCGGTGCTTGGCCTGCCGGCGGTTCTTGCTTTTTACACTGCCGCCGGCGCGGCGCTGGCGCGACTGTTGTGGACGCGCGGCAGCTTGCGGATTCTTTCGTTCGGCGCGGCGCTGACCATTGTGGAATATCTGCGCGGACATTTGTTTACTGGGTTTCCGTGGAACGCCTTCGGCTATGCGATCGCTTCGCCCCTGGTTTTGGCGCAGATTGCGTCACTCGTCGGTCTTTGGGGTATGACCTTCATCGTCTTCGTCGTGTTCGCGACACCCGCGACATTGGCCGACGATGCCTCCGAAACGCGGCGACCGGCGTTGCCTTTTCTCATTGCTGTTGCGGTGTTGATCGCGCTTGCCGGCTATGGCGCGTCACGGCTGCATCGCAATCAAACCCGGCTGGTCGACAAAGTTCATCTGCGCATCATGCAGCCGAACCTGCAACAGGACGTTCGCTTCAATTATGCCGCGCGACGCGACGTGATGAACCGTTACGTCACGCTTTCCAGTCGCTCCCCGAGCGCGGATTCGCCGGGCATGCAAGACGTGACGCATCTGATATGGCCGGAATCGGCTTTCCCGTTTTTTCTTGCGCACGAGTCCGATGCACTGGCGCAGATCACTCAGCTCTTGCCGCCGGGCGCTGTGCTGATCACCGGCGCGGTGCGCGTTGCCGAGCCGTACAACCCTGCTGCGCCGCAAGCTTTCAACTCGGTCTACGCGATCGATCACTCCGGCTCGATCCTCGGCATCTACGATAAAGTTCATCTCGTCCCGTTCGGCGAATATCTGCCATTCAAGCCGCTGCTCGAAAGTCTGGGCATGCAGGTCGTCACCAAACAAATCGGCGGCTTCCAGGCCGGCGATCGACGCCGCCTGATTACGATGCCAGGCACGCCGCCGATGCTGCCGCTGATCTGCTACGAGATCATTTTTCCGAACGCCGTCATGCCGCCGGATGGGCGGCCAGGCTGGATCGTCAATGTCACCAACGACGGCTGGTTCGGAATTAGCAGCGGGCCGTATCAGCATTTTCAGCAAGCGCGTGTACGCGCAATCGAGGAAGGCTTGCCGCTGGTGCGCGCCGCCAACACCGGCATTTCCGCCGTGGTCGATCCGGTCGGGCGCATCATTAACGCGCTGCCGCTTGGCGAAGAAGGCGTGCTCGACTCAGGCCTGCCGCGTTCGATCCGAGAACCGATTTACGCGCGGCTCGGTGACATTCCCGCCGCGTTGATCGTCGTAATGGCCTTGATCATTGTCGTCCGGCATCGCCTGCGAAGCGAATTGCTAAAAGTTTAGCGATCGCTCGCGCACAAATATTCAGCCTGCCCGGCGTTAATCCGCAGGTGCGACGGACAGACGCAGCCTGCAGTGATACCGACCTGTAGTGCTGGCACGGATATAACTTCAACTGCAGCGAGCGACGCGTATGGCGCGAAACACGCAGAAATACAAGTTCATCCGATTTTCGCATGAACTGATGCCGAACAATCAGGACCGTCACAGGACCGCCATTGGTAGCATTTGTGACAGATTTGAAATCGCCCCCCATTACGGTAGACAGGGGTCGCATAGGAGTTGATTATCATGATCGCCAAAAAAGCTCCGAATCCGACCGATAAGCACGTCGGCAGCCGCGTTCGGATGCGCCGGATGATGCTTAGTATGAGCCAGGAGAAACTTGGCGACGCGCTGGGGCTGACGTTCCAGCAGGTGCAGAAGTACGAAAAGGGCACCAACCGGATAGGCGCCAGCCGCCTTCAGCAAATCGCACAGATCCTCCAGGTCCAGGTTTCTTTCTTCTTCGAAGGCGCGCCAGCCGCGATCACGATTGGGCGCCACGAAGGTTTGTCGGAAGCGCCGTCGCCTGCTTATGTCTCCGACTTCCTCGCGACGTCGGACGGCCTGGCGCTAACCAAGGCGTTCATGAAAATCCGGGACGCCAAGCTACGGCGGCGCATCGTCGATCTCGTTGAGCAAATAGCCGGCAGCGACAAGCATTGAGTAACCGGCGGCATTTGGCACTGCGCCCATCCGCCCATTGTTTTGCCCACATCTTGACCGCGCAGAGGGACGCTGTAACAACCAGCCGCGAAGATCTGTAAGGCAACAGATCAGCGCGGCAATTCACCGCCGCCGGGGCATCTCACACCAAAAAGAACTCCGGCCGATCGGTACAGTTTACGAGGGGAGTGTTTCGCAGTGGCCCGTTCAGATTACCTGTTCACCAGCGAGTCGGTATCCGAAGGACATCCGGACAAAGTGTCCGATCAGATTTCCGATGCCATTCTCGATGCCTTCATTGAGCGTGATATCAAGCTCGGCATCGCCGATGACAGCCAGATCAATACCCGGCTGGGCTGCGAGACGCTCTGCACCACCAACAAAATCGTTGTTGCCGGCGAAGGCCGCGGCCAGCTGTTCAGGACCATCAACGGCGTGTCTGTCGTCGACCGCGAATTGATTACCGAGATCGCCCGCGGCGTAGTCAAAGACATTGGCTATGACCAGAACGGCTTCTCGTTTCACGGCGCCGATGTTGAAGTGCTACTGCACGGCCAGTCTCCCGACATTGCCATGGGCGTCAATGCCAAGAAGAAAAAAGGCGAAGAGAACGAAGGCGCCGGCGATCAGGGCATGATGTTCGGCTACGCCTGCACCGAGAGCGAAGTCTACGAGCAAGGCTCGTTCATGCCGGCGCCGATCTACTTCGCACACAAGATTCTGAAAGTGCTGTCGGAGAAGCGCCGCTCCGGACAGATTTTCGATTTGCAACCGGACGCCAAGAGCCAGGTGACGGTGCAATATGTCGGCGGCAAGCCGATCGGCTGCACCAAGGTCGTGGTCTCGACGCAGCACAATGCGCAAGACCCGCAACGGCAAGAAATATACGCCGAGCATGGTGAAGGACCTGATCGGCGATGCGGTCGCGTCCGCGCTACCGAAGGGCTGGATGCCGAAGAAGGAATCCGACTTCCTGGTCAATCCGACCGGTAACTTCGTGGTCGGTGGTCCGGATGGCGACTGCGGCCTCACCGGCCGCAAGATCATTGTCGACACTTACGGCGGTTACGCGCCGCATGGCGGCGGCGCATTCTCCGGCAAAGATCCGACCAAGGTGGACCGTTCCGCTGCCTACGCCGCCCGCTATCTCGCCAAGAACGTCGTCGCGGCTGGCCTCGCTGAGCAGTGCACGATCCAGGTCGCCTACGCGATCGGCGTCGCCGACCCGATGTCGCTCTATGTCGACACCCATGGCACCGGAAAAACCGACGAGAAGAAGCTCGCCAAAATGCTGCAGGAAATTTTTCCGCTGCGGCCCACCAACATTCGGCGTTCGCTGAAGCTCAACCGGCCAATCTACAAGCGCACCGCGGCTTACGGCCACTTCGGCCGCGCGCCGGAAAAGGACGGCGGCTTCTCCTGGGAGCGCACCGACCTCGCCGATCCGCTCAAGCGCGCTGTGCGCTAACCCGCTGACCCGTCATTAGCTGTCATCATCTGCCAACGGGTCCGGCCCGAAGTGGCCGGACCGATGACGGGCTCCGTCGGACGATCCAGTAAAGACTGCCGTGCATATTTTGCTTGGCCGGTGTTTACTGGATGCTCCGCCTTCGCGGAGCATGACAAGCAGATGGAAACTCCAGAACGATCGCCTCGCGCGTTCTTTGGACGGCGGAAAGGCCATAAGCTTCGGCCGAATCACGCCCAGTTGATTGATGAGCTATTGCCAGATTTGGCACTGGATCTAAGCAAGCCAGCCACCGGGCGATCTGTCGTCCTTGTTTCCGCTTCCGGTGAACGAGGTCAGGCTTGAGATCGGATTCGGCGGCGGCGAACATATGGTCGCGCAAGCGCAAGAACATGCCGAGCGTAGGCTTCATCGGCGTCGAACCGTTCGTCAACGGCATGGCGAAAGCACTATCGGCCATCGAAAGCCAATGAGCTGCACAATATTCGCCTGCATTTCGATGACGCAATCAGCCTGATACCGTGGCTGCCGCCGCGTTCACTGGCGCGCATCGATTTGATTCATCCCGATCCCTGGCCGAAGCGGCGGCACTGGAAACGCCGTTTCGTGCAGGATGAGATGATCGGACGGCTGGCACGTATTCTTCGCAGCTGGCGGCGAGTTTCGCTTCGTCACCGATATCGCCGATTACGCTTCGTGGACGTTACAGCATCTGTTGCGGTCGGAGGATTTCGAGTGGACCGCACAAGGCGCCGATGATTGGCGCAAGGCATGGCCGGGTTTCATCGAAACCCGCTATCATGCCAAAGCGGCCCGTGAACAACGCACGTCGTGTTTTCTGATTTTCAGAAAAGTGTAGGGCCGACGATCACGCCGGCCGACGCACTTGCCAGAACCGAACGACGCGTTGCGCCGTCGATTCCGACAACCGGCCGAAATTGGCGAAGGCTTCATCGGCATCCTTACGCTCCGGGTCTTTGCCGCCTTGCAAGGACAAGACAGCCTTCACCGTCGACCAGTCCAGCCCGATAGCCTTGCAGAGAATCAATACCGGGTCGGGTTCGCCTCCACCCATCAGGCGATCGACGGCAGCGATGGGAACCTTGGCGAGCGTTGCCAGCGCGACGACCGTCTCCTCATATCTACAATCCGCGCAGAATGCAGCCACCGAACTCTCATCGAGATTTCCGATGCGCTCAAGATTGAGCACGACGCGTTGCGCGGCGCGATAATCGCGTGGGCCGACATTTGCTGCCACTTCCTCGGAGACTTTCGCCAGAATGCGATTGATCTCGCTCTTTACATCGGGCGGCGCCGACGCAAGCAGCCGGTCGCGCACAACCGCAGTCGCCTTGATAAGCAGGTCGCGGAACAACGGCGCAGGAATGTCCGGTCGCGCGCCGACCTTCTCGGCCAACACGCCGTCATCCTCCGCGCGTTTGACCAGATTGACGAAGCTGTGCGTGGAAAGCTTCGCGCCGCTATTGCCCGCCACGCTGCGCGCGACGTCGCGATCGCCGCGGCGGACCAGAACATCAGTCACCGCCTCGCCAAGTCTCTTGCGCGACGAGATCGCCTGCAAGTGCGCCTGGCTCTTGGTGCGCGCGACGTCGAGGAGATCGGACTCCGGCAGTCGCGGCGCAAGCTTCAAAACCGGCCCTGCGACCGAAATATCGTCGTCGTTAGCGAGCGTGCGGAGTACTTTGACCGGCGCGTTCTCGACCGGCGCCAGACGGTTCGAGAGTTCGGCGCGTGCTTTGGTCTCGATCTCTTCGATCAAAAGGCCAAACACGTCATCAAACAAATCCACCTGGTCGTCGCCGAAGCGGCTGGCCCCATCAAGAAATAAAGTCGTGATGCGCTGGAGCGTATCGACGCGCTTCTGCCGCGTGCCGTGCTGAATAACTTCTTCAAGCTCGGGAATAAGCGAGAGAGCGGTAGCGGCTGGCATCAGAAATCAGCGACCAAAGCGAGGGGTTTACACAGTTTCCGGCTGGTTAAATTACCGTTCAGTGCTTACCGATCCCTGAAGCCTGTTTTTCTGATCGGCCCTTGCCTGAGGCCGATAAAGCGCTATATTCGCGCCATCCATTCTGGATACCTCATAACGGTCGGATTATCCGAGCAGTTTTGAGAGTGGGTTCCCCCGGGACCCGCTCTTTTTTGTTACCTGAGGCCAGACGGGTTTTGCAGGACGACGCGACACGTATGAACGACGACGACCTGACGACATTTACCGACGAGCCGCGCCTCATTACCGAGCCGGGGCGCGCGGCGCGCGTCGCTTCGATCGTCGAGCCGGTGCTGGCCGGACTGGGCTATCGCCTTGTTCGGGTACACATTTCCGCCTTTGCCGGCTGTACCGTACAGATCATGGCGGAGCGGCCGGACGGCACCATGGCGATCGAGGATTGCGAGGCCGCTTCGCGCGCCCTGTCGCCAGTACTCGACGTCACCGACCCGATCGAGACTGCCTATCGGCTGGAAATTTCCTCGCCGGGGATCGACCGGCCGCTGGTTCGGCGCTCCGATTTCGACCGCTATGCCGGCCACGTCGCACATGTCGAAATGGCGGCGCCGATCGACGGCCGCCGCCGCTTCCGCGGCCAGTTGCTCGGCACCGACGGCGACAGCGCCCGCATCCGCATCGACGGCTCGAGATGACGGCACCGACGTATTGCTGCCGATCGGCGAGATGTCGGAAGCCAGGCTCGTTCTGACCGATGCGCTGATTGCGGAATCGCTACGCCGGAGCAAACACGGCAATCGGAGCGACAGCAAACACGACCAACGCGCTGGATCGCGACCAGCACATGAGTCAAACCCAAGGGAGACTGACGAATGGCGACCGTAAGCGCCAATAAACTCGAACTCTTGCAGATTGCCGACGCGGTCGCCCGAGAGAAGGCGATCGACCGCAAGATCGTGCTCGGTGCGATGGAAGACGCCATCGCCAAAGCGGCGCGCTCCCGCTACGGCAGCGAGACTGAAGTCCGCGCCGAGATCGACCCGAAGAGCGGCGAGCTGCACCTGTCCCGTCACATGCTGGTGGTCGATCAGGTCGAGAATCCGGCTTCGCAGATCACCATCGAAGAAGCCCGCAAGCATCATCCGGCCGCGCAGGTCGGCGACACCATCGCCGACAAGCTGCCGCCGCTGGAATATGGCCGCATCGCCGCGCAATCGGCCAAGCAGGTGATCGTGCAGAAAGTGCGCGAAGCCGAGCGCGACCGGCAATACGACGAATACAAGGATCGCATCGGCGATATCGTCAACGGCATCGTCAAGCGTGTCGAATACGGCAACGTCGTCGTTGATCTCGGCCGCGGCGAGGCGATCGTGCGCCGCGACGAAATGCTGCCGCGCGAAGTGTTCCGCAACGGCGACCGCATCCGCGCCTACATCTACGACGTGCGGCGCGAACAGCGCGGCCCGCAGATCTTCCTGTCCCGCACCCATCCGCAGTTCATGGCGAAGCTGTTCGCCCAGGAAGTGCCGGAAATCTACGACGGTATTGTCGAGGTCAAGGCGGTGGCCCGCGATCCCGGCTCCCGCGCCAAGATCGCCGTGGTTTCGCGCGATTCATCGGTCGATCCGGTCGGCGCCTGCGTCGGCATGCGCGGTTCGCGCGTGCAGGCCGTCGTCAATGAATTGCAGGGCGAGAAGATCGACATCATTCCGTGGTCGCAGGACATCGCCACTTTCGTCGTCAACGCGCTGGCGCCGGCGGAAGTCGCCAAGGTCGTGCTCGATGAAGAAAGCGAGCGCATCGAGGTTGTGGTGCCCGATCAGCAGCTTTCGCTCGCCATCGGCCGCCGCGGCCAGAACGTGCGGCTCGCCTCTCAGCTCACCGGCTGGGATATCGACATCCTGACCGAGCAGGAAGAGTCCGAGCGCCGCCAGGCCGAGTTCGAGAACCGCACCAAGATGTTCGTCGACTCGCTCAATGTCGACGAGGTGATCGGGCAACTGCTGGCATCGGAAGGCTTCGACTCGGTCGAAGATCTGGCGATGGTCGATGTGAAGGAAATCGCCGGCATCGAAGGTTTCGACGAGGAGACCGCCGGAGAACTGCAGACCCGGGCCCGCGAATATCTGGACAAGCTCGAGGGCGAGCTTGACGCCAAGCGCAAGGAGCTTGGCGTGGAGGACGAGCTGAGGGAAGTCCCCGGCGTCACCACCGCGATGCTGGTGAAGTTCGGCGAGAACGGCGTCAAGACGGTCGAAGATCTTGCCGGCTGCGCCACCGACGATTTGACCGGCTGGACCGAGCGCAAGGACGGCGAGAGCAAGCGCGAGCCGGGCATCCTCGATGGCTTCGAAATGTCGCGCGAGGAAGCCGAAGCCATGATCATGCAGGCGCGGCTCAAGGCCGGCTGGATCACCGAGGCCGATCTCGCGCCGCCGGCCGCCGAGGAAGCCGCCGTCGCGGAGGCGCAAGCCGTAACGGATGACCGCTTCGACCGCAGCACGCACGAGCTCGACAACGGACCGCAATCGCGCGAACGGGAGCGCATGTGCGTTCTCACGCGCGAGCTACGTCCGGTCGCGGATCTGATCCGCTTCGTGGTCGGGCCGGACGGCGCCGCGGTGCCCGACCTGAAAAGCAAACTGCCCGGCCGCGGTGTTTGGGTCACCGCGACCCGGGACGCGCTCGATGAGGCGGTCAAACGCAAGGTGTTCGCGCGCGGTTTCAAGCGCGAGGTTCGCCTCGACGCCGATCTCGTCGACGCAAACCGGAGCAATTGCTGGAGCGCGCGGCGCTCGATGCGCTGGCGATCGCCGGCAAAGCGGGCCTGGTCGCTAACGGGTTCGGCAAGACCGAAGCGGCGATGGCGGACGAAGACGAGAAGGTCATCGGCGCTGATCCATGCCGCCGATGCGGCCCCCGACGGAATGCGCAAGCTGGACGCGGCCTTGCACGGCGCCGGGAAATCCGGGGACAATCGCTGTGATCACAAGCCTAACCACGGCGCAATTGGATTTGGCATTGGACCGCCCAAATGTGGTACATGCAGCCCTGCTTGCCGGACCCGTGAGCGATACTTTCCTGGCGCGTTTGCGGCGCCTTGAGCGCTTCCGGACCGGCTGCCGAGCAGAGCGCATGCGCCGACGGATGGCGCATGGACAGAAGTAATGAGCGACACGAAAATACCGGCGACAAACTGAGCGTGACCCCGCCAAGCTGACGCTAAAGCCACGCATCGAGAAGGGCGTGGTGCGCCAGAGCTTCAGCCATGGCCGCAGCAAGCAGGTCGTCGTCGAGAAGGTCAAACGCCGGATCGGCCCGGCCGAGACCAAGCCCGAGCCGCTGCGGCCGCGACCGCGCCGCCGCGCCGAAGCGCCCGGTGCACCTGCCGCGCCGGCGCAAGAACCGCGCGCCGCGCCGGCAGCTCCGTCCGCGGCTCGCCGCGGCAATCCGGCGTCGTGCTGCGCACGCTGACCGAAGACGAACGCGTCGCGCGCGCGCATGCGCTTGCCGGCGCGCAGTTGCGCGAGCCGAAGAGCGCAAGATCGCCGAGGAAGAAGCGCGCCGCCGCCAAACCCGCGAAGTGCCGACAAGCCGAGCGCGAAGCCGCCGAAGCGCGCAAGCGCAGACGAAGAAGAGCGCCGCAAGCACGACGAAGAGACCAAGCGCAAGGCCGGCGAAGTCGCCAAGAAGCGTTTTGGCGACGAAGAGCTGGCGGTCAAAGACCGGCCGGCGCCCGCCCGGCGCTGGAAGCCGAAGAAGACGAAGCGCCGCGGCCGCGTCGCCGCGGCGCCCGGCGTTGCCGCGCGTCCCGCACCCGCGCCAAACCGTCGCGCGCGCCGGCGGCGAAAAACGCCGCGGCCGTCTTACCCTGGTTACTGCATTGAGCGCCGACGAAATGCGCGAACGTTCGGTCGCTTCATTCCGCCGCCGCACACAGCGCATCAACGGCCACCGCGACGAGCCGAAGGAAAAGCTCGTGCGCGAAGTCACCATCCCGGAGACGATCACCATTCAGGACCTCGCCAACCGCATGGCCGAGCGCGCGGTCGATGTGATCCGCCTGCTGATGCAGCAGGGCCAGATGGCGAAGATCAACGACGCGATCGACGCCGACACCGCGCAGCTGATCGCCGAAGAACTTGGCCACACCGTTCGCCGCGTGGCGGAAGCCGACGTGGAAGAAGGCCTGTTCGACGCGCCGGACGACGCGGCGAATTTGCTGCCGCGCGCGCCGGTGGTCACCGTCATGGGCCATGTCGACCACGGCAAGACCTCGCTGCTCGACGCCATCCGCTCGACCGATGTCGCGGCCGGCGAAGCCGGCGGCATCACCCAGCATATCGGCGCCTATCAGGTGACCGTCGCCGTCCGGCGGCACGATCACCTTCATCGATACGCCCGGCCACGCCGCGTTCACCGCCATGCGCGCGCGCGGCGCCAAGATCACCGACATCGTCGTGCTGGTGGTTGCCGCCGACGACGGCGTGATGCCGCAGACGGTGGAAGCGATCCAGCACGCCAAGGCGGCGAAAGTGCCGATCATCGTCGCCATCAACAAGATCGACAAAGCCGACGCCAAGCCGGAACGCGTGCGCACCGAACTGTTGCAGCATGAAATCCAGGTCGAATCGCTCGGCGGCGACGTGGTGGAGCTGGAAGTCTCCGCCACGCAAGAAGACCAATCTCGACAAGCTGCTCGACATGATCGCGCTGCAGGCCGAAATCCTCGAGCTCAAGGCCAATCCGAACCGCCCGGCCGAAGGCACCGTGATCGAAGCCAAGCTCGACCGCGGCCGCGGCCCGGTGGCGACCGTGCTGGTCCAGCGCGGCACGCTCAAGCAGTGGCGACATCGTCGTTGCCGGCGCCGAATGGGGCCGCGTGCGCGCGCTGGTGTCCGACACCGGCCAGTCGATCGATCGCGGCCGGTCCGTCGATGCCGGTCGAGGTGCTCGGCTTCAACGCCACGCCGGATGCAAGCGACCGCCTCGCCGTGGTCGATAACGAAGCGCGCGCCCGCGAAATCACCGATTACCGGACCCGGCAGAAGCGCGAGAAGGCGGCGGCGCGGCAACCGGCATGCGCGGCTCGCTCGAGCAGATGATGAGCCAGACCAAGACGGCGGGCCGCAAGGAATTCCCGCTGGTGATCAAGGGCGACGTGCAGGGCTCGCTCGAAGCCATCATCGGCGCGCTGGAAAAGCTCTCCACCGACGAAGTCGCTGCGCGGGTGATCTTCTCCGGCGTCGGCGGCATCACCGAATCCGACGTGACGCTTGCGGAAGCGAGCAACGCCGCGGTCATCGGCTTCAACGTGCGCGCCAACAAGGAGGCGCGCGAGGCCGCCGAGCAAGCCGGCATCGAGATCCGCTACTACGACATCATTTACGCACCTGGTCGACGACGTGAAAAAGGCGATGTCCGGCCTGCTGCGCGCCGACCGCTGCGCGAAACCATGCTCGGCAACGCCACCATTATCGAAATCTTCAAGGTGTCGAAAGTCGGCACTGTCGCCGGCTGCCGCGTCACCGACGGTACCGTCGAGCGCGGCGCCAATGTGCGGCTGATCCGCGACAACGTGGTCATGCATCAAGGCAAGCTGTCGCAACTCAAGCGCTTCAAGGACGACGCGCGCGAAGTGCTCGCCGGCCAGGAATGCGGCATGGCCTTCGAGAATTACCAGGACATGAAGGCCGGCGACACGATCGAATGCTATCGGGTGGAGACGGTTCAGCGGACGCTGTGAGTTCAAAACTCACGGTTCGCAGCGCGTCATAGCCGGACTTGATCCGGCAATCCCGATGAAAGAAGCGCAGCGAATTTAATCGAGATGCGCGGGTCAAGCCCTGCGCATGACAAACAGTATGTCGCGTCAGCAACGTCACTCTCATCGCGATCATGCAAGCGGCGGCTCGCAACGGCAATTGCGCGTCGGCGAACTGATCCGTCACGAGCTCGCCGCCATGCTGTCGCGCGGCGACATGCACGATCCGGTGATCGAAGGCCATCTCATCACCGTGCCGGAAGTTCGCGTCAGCCGCCGACCTGCGGCTCGCGACGATCTATGTCATGCCGCTCGGCGGCCGCGACATCGAAAAGAGTGATCGAAGCGCTCGATCGCAACAAGAAATTTTGTGCGCGGCGAGATCGCGCGGCGCGTCAACTTGAAATTTGCTCCCGAAATTCGGTTCCACGTTGACGAGCGATTCGACGAAGCGGAACGGATCGAGAAGCTTTTGCGAACGCCTGCGGTCCAGCGCGACCTCGACGGCGACAAGGACGAATGATGCCGGTGACCGAACTCGAATCGCCCGCCGCGGAACCGTCCGCGGAGGTTGCCAAGAAAATAAAAAAGCGAGACATCCACGGCTGGGTCGTGCTCGACAAACCGGTCGGCATGACATCGACCCATGCGGTCGCGCGTGATCAAGCGTTTGTTTGCAGCAAAGCGGGCCGGTCATGCCGGCACGCTCGACCCGTTGGCATCGGGCTCGTTGCCGATCGCGCTCGGCGAAGCGACCAAGACCGTTCCATTCGTGGTCGACAGCCGGAAGACCTATTCGTTCACGATACGCTGGGGCGAAGAGCGCGACACCGACGACGCCGAAGGCCGTGTGGTTAACACAAGCGAAACCCGGCCCGATGCCGACGCGATCCGCGCACAGCTGCCGCGCTTCACCGGCGCCATCGAGCAGGTGCCGCCGCGTTTCTCCGCGATCAAGATCGCCGGCGAGCGCGCCTACGATCTGGCCCGTGACGGCGAGCAGGTGGAACTGGCGCCGCGGACGGTCGAAATTCACCGCCTCGAACTGGTCGACATACCGGACCCGGACCATGCGATTTTGGCCGCCGAATGCGGCAAGGGCACCTATGTTCGTGCGCTGGCACGCGATTTAGGCCGGGTTTTGGGCGTGTTTGGCCATGTCTCGGCGCTGCGGCGGAACCGGGTCGGGCCGTTCAGCGAAAGTGACATGATTCCGCTGGAACCCCTGGAATCTTTGTGTCATAGAGCAGCCGCCGGCGAGGGACACCTTGCCGACGCACTCCTGCCGATCGAGACCGCGCTGGACGACATCCCGGCGCTGGCCGTGAGCCCGGCAGATGCGGCGAGGCTCGCAAGAGGCCAAACCGCTTTGTTGCGCGGACGGGATGCCACCATCTTCCGCGGTATGGTCCAGGTCGCATGTGGCGGCCAGCTGTTGGCCATTGCCGAGGTCGAACGCGGCGAAATCATCCCCAAGCGCGTGTTCAATTTGAACGGCGTGACTGGTCGCGCCGCCAGGAAAAGAGGTTAGTCCGATGTCGCTTTCGACCGCGAAAAAGGCGGACGTTATTAAGTCCTACGCCAAGAAGTCCGGTGATACCGGTTCACCCGAGGTTCAGGTTGCGCTGCTCTCCGAACGGATCAACAGCCTGACCGACCACTTCAAGACTCACGTCAAAGACAATCATTCGCGCCGCGGCTTGTTGAAGCTGGTGTCGCAGCGCCGCCAGATTCTTGACTATCTTCGGCGTGCCAATGAAGGGCGTTACAAAGAGTTGATTGAACGGCTGGGTATCCGCCGTTGAAAAACTCTGCGTGCGGGAAGTCCCGCACGTTTGCTTGGCGGACTGCAGATGCAGCCGCCGTTTGTCCGGCAGCAAAGGCTGCCGATTAGAGCAACGGGCCATTGCCCGTATGCGTCACTGGAAGGCCCGATGGCCATGGCAGGATCGCTGGACGCTGTTTGGATTCGCGACGTTTTCGCGAACGGCAGCTTCTCGCCGTCTTGCTCATCGCTTTCGCGCTTGTCCAAAAACCATGAGAGACAATCGAAATGTTCGATATCCATAAAGTGCAACTTGATTGGGGTGGCCGACCACTCACGCTAGAGACCGGTAAAGTCGCGCGTCAGGCCGACGGTGCTGTTTTAGCAACCTATGGCGAGACCACCGTACTGGCCGCGGTTGTTGCGGCCAAAACCCCGAAGGAAGGCATCGATTTCCTTCCGCTGACTGTCAATTACACTGAAAAGTATCTATGCGGCCGGCCGGATTCCCGGCGGCTATTTCAAACGTGAACGCGGCCCGACCGAAAAAGACACGCTGACATCGCGGCTGATCGATCGCCCGATCCGTCCGCTGTTCGCCGACGGCTGGCGCTGCGACACGCAGGTCACCATCACCGTGCTCTCGCACGATCAGGAAAACGATCCCGACATCGTCGCGATGGTCGCGGCATCTGCGGCGCTGACGCTTGTCTGGCGCGCCGTTCATGGGCCCGATCGGCGGCGCTCGCGTCGGCTTCATCAACAACGAGTACGTGCTCAATCCGACGCTCGACGAGATGAAGGAGAGCCAGCTCGACCTCGTCGTCGCCGGCACCCACGACGCCGTGATGATGGTCGAATCGGAAGCGAAAGAGCTGTCCGAAGAAATCATGCTCGGCGCGGTGATGTTCGGCCACCGGCATTTCCAGCCGGTGATCCAGGCGATTATCCAGCTTGCCGAGAAAGCCGCGAAAGAGCCGCGCGACCTCACCACCATCGACAACAAGGCGCTGGAAAAGGAAATCCTCGACATCGCCGAGAAGGATCTGCGCACCGCTTATGCGATCGTGAAAAAGCAGGACCGCCAGGACGCCGTCGCCGCCGTGAAAGCAAAAGGTGATGGCGCACTTCTTCCCCGAAGGCGCCGAGCCGAAGCACAACAAGCTTCAGGTCGCCGGCGTCTTCAAGGAGCTCGAAGCCAAGATCGTTCGCTGGAACATTCTCGATACCGGCAAGCGTATCGACGGCCGCGACGTCAAGACCGTTCGTCCGATCGTCGCTGAAGTCGGCATACTGCCGCGCACCCACGGTTCGGCGCTGTTCACCCGCGGCGAAACCCAGGCGATGGTGGTCACCACGCTCGGCACCGCCGAAGACGAGCAATTCATCGACGCGTTGCAGGGAACCTACAAAGAGACGTTCCTGCTGCACTACAACTTCCCGCCCTACTCGGTCGGCGAAACCGGCCGCATGGGCGCGCCCGGCCGCCGCGAGATCGGCCACGGCAAGCTCGCCTGGCGCGCGATCCATCCGATGTTGCCGTCGAAGGAAGAGTTCCCCTACACCATCCGCATCGTCTCCGAGATCACCGAGTCGAACGGTTCGTCATCGATGGCATCGGTTTGCGGCGCATCGCTGTCGCTGATGGACGCCGGCGTGCCGCTGAAGCGGCCGACCGCCGGCATCGCCATGGGTCTCATTCTTGAAGACAAGCGCTTTGCCGTGCTGTCCGACATCCTCGGCGACGAGGATCATCTCGGCGACATGGACTTCAAGGTGGCCGGCACCGAAGGCGGCGTCACTTCGCTGCAGATGGACATCAAGATCGCCGGCATCACCGAGGAGATCATGAAGGTCGCCTTGGCCCAGGCCAAGGACGGCCGCATGCACATCCTCGGCGAGATGGCGAAGGCGATCAATTCGGCGCGCGCCGAGCTCGGCGAATACGCCCCGCGCATCGAGACCTTCAAGATCCCGACCGACAAGATCCGCGAAGTGATCGGCACCGGCGGCAAGGTGATCCGCGAGATCGTCGAGAAGACCGGCGCCAAGATCAACATCGAGGACGACGGCACGGTGAAGGTCGCTTCCGCGAACGGCGAACAAATCCGCGCTGCGATCAACTGGATCAAGTCGATCGCATCCGACCCGGAAATCGGCCACATCTACGAAGGCACGGTGGTGAAGACCATGGACTTCGGCGCCTTCGTCAATTTCTTCGGCGCCAAGGACGGGCTGGTCCACATCAGCCAGCTGGCCTCACGCCGGGTGCAGAAGACCACCGACGTCGTCAAGGAAGGCGACAAGGTGAAGGTCAAGCTGCTGGGCTTCGACGATCGCGGCAAGGTTCGGCTGTCGATGAAGGTCGTCGATCAGGCGACCGGCGAGGACCTTGAAGGCAAGCAAAAGGCCGAAGGTGAGCAACCGCACGAAGCAGCCACCGGTAGCGCGGCCGAATAGCGCCGGTCGTTTCGCTTACAAGAAATGCGAAGGGCGGCCAGTGAGGCCGCCTTTTTTGTCACCGAGCCAGCCCGCCGGCGGCAGCCGGTAAATAACTCATCTAAATCAAAAGCTTATACAAAGCGTGAAGCTGTGACTGTCATCACTTCGGCCCCGGGCGGGCTGCTGTAGCCTCCAGTTCAAGTTAAGAGGCAGCGGAAAAAGTGGAGGTCACGATGGCCGCTCTGATGAAAAAGACACAGTCACGGTTCGCGCGCTGGTGTAAGGAATTCGTCGCTAGGAATAAGCCGCCGCACCGTTGGTACGAATACGACGGCCCCGGAGTTGGCTGACCCGCGCTCTGCTGAATCTTCTAGTACCCCAACCCGCTCGAGTTTTGCCGTCGAGCGGGTTTTCATTTGAGCGAGTGCGCCGCAGACAAAAAAATCCAAAGCGACAAGATGTGACCTCCGTCACGGAGCAATTTTCCGGAACAGCCTAAGCTCACATCAGACGACGCAACCAACCATCTTCTGATTACAGTCCCCAGCCCGCCCGAGTTTTGCCGCTCGGGCGGGCTTCCCCTTTTTAAGGACGAATTTTATCGCTCCGCACACCACACGGGCGTGGCGTACGTCAAATCCGCTTCGCCAACGCGTCGACTGCGATTTGCCCGACCGTGACGAAATCGATCTTCCGCGGCGACGTACGCCGCCATGCAAGACCGATGGTACGCCCGGGCTCAGGCGCGATAAAGCGCAACAGCTTGACGCGTTCGTCGCGAACTTCGACGTCAACCGCGACTTCCGGCACGAGCGTCACGCCGTATCCGTTGGCGACCATCTGCATCACTGTCGTGAGGCTGGTGGCGCCAAGACTGAGTGGCAATTGCCTGGCGTGGCGCCGCGCAGTACGCGAGCGCCTGATCGCGCAAACAATGACCTTCCTCAAGCAGCATGAGGCGCTGCTGATCGATTTCGTTCGCGCTAACCCGCGCCGTCTCAGGCAAAGGATCACTCGGCCGGCACCGCGAGAAGGAACGCATCCTCGAATAGACGCATCGTCTCGATTTCTGCATCTGCGACGGGCAACGCGAGCATCACCAGATCGAGATCGCCACCCGCCAGTTCCTCCATCAGAATTTTGGTCTGAGTCTCGCGCAGCTCCACGGTCAAATCCGGATAGCGCACCTGCAAGGCCGGCAGCACCTTGGGCAATACGTAGGGAGCCAGCGTCGGGATAATGCCGAGCTTGAGCCGGCCCGAAAGAGTTCGGCCGCAATGCCGGGCGAAGTCGACGATGTCTCGCGCGCCCGCGAGCACGCGCTCGCCGCGACGGACCACCTCGATGCCGATCTCGGTCAAGCGCAGCCTCTCCGGGCCGGCGCTCGATGAGCTTGGCGTCGAGCTCCTTTTCGAGCTCGCTGATTTGCATCGAGAGGGCCGGCTGGGTCACCGCGCAAGCTTCGGCCGCCCGGCCAAAATGCTTATGCTGTGCAAGCGCTTCCAGGTAACGCAACTGTCGCAACGTGATCATTTCCGATAAGTAATTCTTATCGGGGGGTTCAGTCAAACCGATTAGACCTGATCAAAACAGCGGATTAAGGTGCGGCTCCCCAAGGACTGACGACCCTTGTCTACCCCCGGCAAGGGATGAACCAGAACATGATCGGAGTGAGGAGATGGACGCGAAAACTGAGAAGGGCAAATGCCCGTTCATGGGTGGACACACCAACCGCGACTGGTGGCCGGATTCGCTAAGCATCGAGATGCTCCATCGGAATTCGAACCTTTCCGATCCGATGGGCAAGGATTTCAACTACGCCAAGGAATTCAAAACTCTCGACCTCAATGCCGTGATCAAGGATCTCACTGCGTTGATGACGAATTCGCAGGAATGGTGGCCGGCCGACTTCGGTCACTACGGCGGTCTGTTCATCCGCATGGCCTGGCACAGCGCGGGCACGTACCGCATCACCGATGGCCGTGGCGGCGCCGGCGCTGGTCAGCAACGCTTCGCTCCGCTCAATAGCTGGCCGGACAACACGAACCTCGACAAGGCGCGCCGGCTGTTGTGGCCGATCAAACAGAAGTACGGCCAGAAACTCTCCTGGGCCGACCTGATGGTTCTCGCCGGCAACGTCGCGCTCGACTCCATGGGCTTCAAGACGTTCGGTTTTGCCGGCGGCCGTGCCGACGTGTGGGAGCCCGAAGAGCTCTACTGGGGTCCAGAAGGAACGTGGCTCGGCGACGAGCGCTACAGCGGCGAACGTCAGCTCGCGGAGCCGCTCGGCGCCGTGCAGATGGGCCTGATCTACGTCAATCCGGAAGGGCCGAACGGCAAGCCGGATCCGGTCGCGGCGGCGAAGGATATCCGCGAGACATTCTTCCGCATGGCCATGAACGACGAAGAAACCGTCGCGCTGATCGCCGGCGGTCACTCCTTCGGCAAAACCCACGGCGCTGGCGATCCGTCGCTGCTCGGACCAGAGCCGGAATCTGGCGCGCTTGAGGATCAGGGCCTCGGCTGGAAGAGCAAGTACGGCACCGGCCACGGCGCTGATGCCATCACCGGCGGCCCGGAGGTTACCTGGACGCAGACACCGACGAAGTGGAGCAATCACTTCTTCGACAACCTGTTCAAATACGAATGGGAGCTGACCAAGAGCCCGGCCGGTGCGCAGCAGTGGAAGGCGAAAGGCGCGGAAGCCACGATCCCGGACGCGCACGACAAATCGAAGAAGCATGTGCCGACCATGCTGACGACCGACCTTTCGCTGCGGATGGACCCGGCCTACGAGAAGATCTCACGGCGGTTCTACGAGCATCCGGATCAGTTTGCGGACGCGTTTGCCCGCGCCTGGTTCAAGCTCACCCATCGCGACATGGGCCCGATCCAGCGCTATCTCGGCCCGCTGGTGCCGAAGGAGACGCTGATCTGGCAGGACCCGATCCCGGCCGGCGACGCATCGCTCAGCGATGCAGACGTCACCGCGCTCAAGACAAAGATCCTGGCGTCGGGTCTCACCGTATCGCAGCTCGTCTCGACCGCTTGGGCGTCGGCATCGACGTTCCGCGGCACCGACAAGCGTGGCGGCGCGAACGGCGCGCGCATCCGGCTCAGCCCGCAGAAGGACTGGGAGGTCAATCAACCGGCCCAGCTCAAGACGGTTCTTGCGAAGCTCGAAGAAATTCAGAAGGGCTTTGGCAAGAAGGTTTCGCTGGCCGACCTGATCGTCCTCGGCGGCTCCGCGGCGATTGAAAAGGCTGCGAAGGATGCCGGCGTCGACGTGAAGGTTCCCTTCGCGCCGGGCCGCGGAGACGCTTCACAGGAGCAGACCGACGTCGAATCGTTCGCGCCGCTTGAACCGCGTGCCGACGGCTTCCGCAACTATATCGGCAGCAAGAGGCAGTTCATGGCGCCCGAGGAGGCGTTGATGGACCGCGCCGCGTTGATGCGGCTCACCGGGCCGGAGATGACCGTTCTCGTCGGCGGCTTGCGCGTGCTCGGCGCCAACGCCGGCGGCTCCAAGCACGGGGTCTTCACCACACAGCCGGGCAAGCTGACCAACGACTTCTTCGTCAACCTGCTCGACATGAGCACGGAATGGCAGTCGCCAAACGCCGAGGGCGTGTATGAGGGCCGCGACCGCAAGACGAAGGCCGTCAAGTGGACTGCCACGCGCGTCGACTTGATCTTCGGTTCGCACTCGCAGATGCGCGCCTTCGCTGAGGTCTATGGTTCCTCCAGCTCGAAAGAGAAGTTCGTGAAGGACTTTGTGGCGGCATGGACCAAAGTCATGAACGCCGACCGCTTTGACCTGGCCTAAAGCTGCCTAGGCCATCGTTAAGTCAGAACATGAAAGGGCGGCGCCGCAAGCGCCGCCCTTTTTCTATTCCGAGACGATCGCCGGCGCGCTGCTGCCATCCGACGAGCGCTTGAACACCAGCAGCAGCGGAAATACCGCGAGCGTTGCGATCATCAAGAGTTTGTAGTCGTCGATGTAGGCGATGATTTGCGCCTGCTGCGTGATGACGGCATCGAGCGCGGCACGGCCTCCGGCGGTCAGCGGATCCCAGAAGTGAGCGATCTGCGGATTTTCGAAGCCGCGGTTCACGCCGGTAACGTGAGAGGCAATTGACGCATGATTGGCCTGGACGTTGCGCGTCAGCAGCGCATTCACCACCGAAATGCCGACCGCCGAGCCGATATTGCGCGACAGGCTATAGAAGCCCGCGCCCTCGGTGCGCGCTTCGATCGACAGCGTCGACAGCGTCGCGGCCGAAAGCGGCACGAACAGGAAGCCAAGACCGACGCCCTGCACCACACCGACGACAATAATGGATTGCTGCGAAACGTCCGGTGTCCAGCCGGTCATGGCGTAAAACGACCAAGCAGTGACCGCGAGACCAAAAGCCAGCAACGCGCGCGTATCGACCTTACCGACCAAGCGGCCGACAACCATCATCGACGCCATGGTGCCGACGCCGCGCGGACCCATGATGATGCCCGCAGTGATAACCGGATAATCCATCAAGCCTTGCAGATACGGCGGCTGTAGTGCCAGCGACGCGTAATAGGTGAGGCCGACGATAGCGACGAAGATGGTGCCGGCGGTGAAGTTGCGGTCGCGGAACAGTGCCGGCCGAACGAACGGCCGTTCAGCCGTGAAGGTATGCACCAGGAACAGGTAAAGTGCGGACGCCGCAATGACGGCTTCCAAAATGATCTCGCCGGAATTGAACCAGTCCTTGATCTCGCCGCGGTCGAGCATGACTTGCAACGCGCCGAGCGTGACGCTCAACGTGCCGAAGCCGAACCAGTCGAGTTTTTCCTCGCTGCGCTTGGTTTCGGGCAGGAACATGCTGATGCCGATCAGGCCAAGAATGCCGATCGGCAGATTGATGTAGAACACCCAGCGCCAGCTGTAATTCTGGGTGAGCCAGCCGCCGAGGATCGGACCGAGAATCGGACCGACCATGACGCCCACACCGAACAGGGCCATCGCAAAGCCATGGCGCTCGCGCGGATAGACGTTGAACAGCACGGTCTGTGATAACGGCACCAGCGCCGCACCAAACGCGCCTTGCATCAAACGGAACAGAACGATCTGGTCCAGCGACTGCGCCATGCCGCACAGCATGGAGATCGCCGTGAAGCCAGCGATCGAAACCATAAAAAGACGCCTGATGCCAAAACGGCCGGCAAGGAATCCCGTTGGCGGCGTCATGATCGCAGCGGCGACGATGTAAGACGTCAGCACCCAGTCGATCTGATCCTGACTGGCTGAGACGCTGCCCTGCATGTAAGGCAGCGCGACGTTGGCGATCGTCGTGTCGAGCGCCTGCATCAGCGTCGCGAGGATGACGCAGGCGGTGATCGCTCCGCGGTTGACGCCTTGTTGTGCCGCAGCTTCGCCAGCCATGGCGCTCACCAGAAATGCGGAAAGCCGCGCCGGTGGCCTGTATCAACGTCGACTGTAGCGCTCATGCCGGCGCGAAGCGGCGGCTTATTCTTGTCGCTGGTATCGACTCGGACCCGCATCGGCACACGCTGCACCACTTTGACCCAGTTGCCGCTGGTGTTCTGTGCCGGCAGCAGCGAGAACTCTTGTGCGGCAGCGGGGCTGACGCTTTCGATAGCGCCGTTCCAGGTCACGCCCGGATAGCTGTCGATTGAGATCGTAGCCGACTGGCCGGGACGAACGTAAGTCAGTTCGGTTTCTTTCGGGTTGGCCGCGATCCAGACATGATCGTTATCGACCAGATAGAACGCAGTCGCTGATGCGGCGAGGTATTTACCGGGCGCGATGCTCGGCACGTTGGTCGCGGTGCCGGAAAACGGCGCCTTGACAACGGTATGGTCGAGTTGCCGTTGCGCTTCGTCGAGTTGCGCTTGAGCTTGCGAATATTGCGGCAGCTTATCGGTCGGCGTGTTGGGGTCGCCGCCGAGTTTCGCCAGTTGCACCTTGGCCTGCTGTTGCAGCGACTCAAGCTTACTTTGGTCGTTCGCCAATGTGTATTTGGCCTGATCGTAAACCGCTTGCGGCGTGTTACCGGTCTTGATCAGCATATCCTGGCGATTGAAATTGAGTTGGTCGAGATCGACCTGCGCCTGTGCCGCGGCGGCGTCGCTAAGCATGTGCTGGTAATCTTGCTTCATCGCGTCGACGT
This sequence comes from uncultured Alphaproteobacteria bacterium, assembly GCA_963742215.1. Lineage (GTDB taxonomy): Bacteria > Pseudomonadota > Alphaproteobacteria > Rhizobiales > Xanthobacteraceae > BOG-931. The sequence goes on along the minus strand of CAVULJ010000016.1, from coordinate 321,232 downwards.
TCAACGCGATCTGGGCCAGGTTAGCCTTTGCGCTGTCGAGTGCGATCTGGAACTGGCGCGGATCGAGCCGGTACAGGATCTGACCCGTATCGACGTGCTCGTTGTCCTTGACTTCGACCGTCTGAACGATGCCAGCAACGTCGGTCGAGATGCCGACTTTCTCGGCATCCACGTAAGCGTCGTCGGTCGACATGATCGCGCCGCCAAGGACGTACCAGAGCCCGCCGGCGATCAGGGCGATCGGCAGCAACCCGAACAAAAACCAGCGCACGCGGTCGCGCCGCGATGTCGGCAGCTTCTGCTTCAGCCGGTCGATCTCTGTGGACCGCGATGCTGGACTTTCCGCCTTGGTCTTGGCTTCCGCAGTCTCGGCCCGCTCCGGATAAATCTTTTTGACGACGGCTTCAGCCATAGCTCTGCTCTCCCGCCGCGATCGGCGTTCGTTGCTGGATAGCCTGGCGGAGATTCTCTTTGACGACAGCGAGCTGAGTGACGATCTGCTCAACGCTTTCGCGCGACACGCCGGCTAGAGCGCCGTACCCAGAGTCTCCTCGGCGAGGACGCCAAGCTGTTCGAGCATTGGCCGCGCCGCAGGGGTAAGGAACAACCGCTTGGCGCGGCGGTCATTAGGATCGGCGCGGCGTTCGATCAGGCCGTTTTCGCACAGCCGGTCGAGCAACCGGGTCAGCGTAATCGGCTGCAGGTCGAGCATTTCGGCCAGTTCCGACTGCTTCAGTCCCTCGAAACGATCAAGCCGGGCCAAAACAGCCCACTGCGCACGAGTAACCCCGAACTGCGCGCCCTTGTAGTCCGCATAGGTTCGCAGCATGCGAGCCACATCATTGATTATAAAAGCAAATTCACGGTTGAGCGATCGCGGCAGCATATGCGTCTCCGGAGCAGCCAGACCTAGGTCTGCTCAATTGAGGCTGGCATAAAATAAGGTAACTTATTATTTTGTCCAGCCGATTTTGCCGGTCGATACGGATAGCTTCGTTGCCGATTTTGCAGATCTCGGAACGGCCTAGGCCAAGCCGAGCTCGGCAAAGGCATCGCTGTGATAATCGGCGGAGGCCTGCGAGAAGCAGCAGAACACCACCCGCGTGATGCCGCGCGGAGTAGCGGAGACTTCGGCCGCGACCGTTCCGACGGCAATCCGGGCCGCGAGGTCCGGCGGAAAGTGATAAACCCCGGTCGAGATTGCCGGGAAGGCGATCGAGGCAAGCCCGTTCGCGGCAGCAAGATCAAGCGCGGTGCGATAGCAGGATGCCAGCAGTTCGTCCTCGTGCTGCCCGCCGCCATGCCACACCGGACCGACGGCATGGATGACGTGTTTGGCCGGCAGCCGGTAACCAGAGGTGATCTTCGCCGAGCCGGTAGCGCAGCCACCCAGGGTCCGACATTCGGCAAGCAACTCAGGCCCTGCGGCGCGATGGATCGCACCATCGACCCCACCGCCGCCGAGCAAGCTGGTGTTGGCTGCATTGACGATGGCATCGACCGACAGCGTCGTGATGTCCGCAACGCAGATTTCGAGCCGCGTCGCGCCGATTTCAGCCGTCAGCAAGGATGGAACATCGACCATGAGCGCATCTTAGCTGAGCATGATCTTTCCCGAAAACCGGTCTCCACTTTTCGGGATCATGCTCGATCACGCCCACTCGGCCGCCGCCTCGGCTTGCAGATCGACCGTGCTTTTGACCCCGATATCGGCGAAGTGCTCGTCGAGGAAACGCCGCGCCGCGCGCTTGCCGCTGGTGTACAGCATTTCGAAGAAATCGTAGTCGGTCGACAGTTTGCTGAAAGAGTCGAAGTGCGTGCCGAAACGATCGAGCACGATACGGTGGACGTTGATGCGGCGATATTCGCCGGGCCCGGTACCGCGCGGCAGCGTGCCTTGATCGATCAGGCGCGCAACGAAATCGATAGCGCGATATTCGCCGACCAGTGACGAGTTAAAAGTAATCTCGTTGATGCGGTTTAAAATCTCGCTCGAAGACGTCGGCGTCTTCTGCCGCACCAGCGGATTGATCTGAACCACCAGCACGTCTTCAGTCGCGGTGGAGCGGAAGAACGGAAAGATCACCGGATTGCCGAGATAGCCGCCGTCCCAATAAGGCACCCCATCGATCTCGACGGCGCGGAACAAAGCCGGCAGGCAAGCCGACGCCATCACGGCATCCGCCGTGATCTTGGCGCGCGGGAAAATCCGCACCCGCCCGGTCTGCACATTGGTCGCGGAAATGAAAAGCTGAAGGTCCTCGGCGGCACGCAATCTGTCGAAGTCGACAAAGCGCTCGATCAGATCCTTCAGCGGATTGATATTGAGCGGATTGACGTCATAAGGCGAGAAATAGCGGGAAACTGAATTGAGCCAGGCTTGAACAGGCGTGCCTTCCAATGGCGTGAATGACATCAGGCGCTGCAAAACTTCGCGCTGTAATGCCGGCAAATTTCCGGTGCTCGATACCGCCCGCCAGAAGTCAGCGAGCCGCTTCTGGGCTTCCTCGCGGCCACCGCTGATCAACCCGTCAGCCAGCATCACCGCATTAACCGCACCTGCTGAAGTGCCGGAAATGCCTTCGACCGCAGAGGCGCTCGTCGGAGAGCAATTGTTCGAGCACGCCCCAGGTGAAAGCGCCGTGCGCGCCGCCGCCCTGCAAAGCAAGATTGATGCGCTTTACTTTCGACGCGGGCTCTTTCTCAGCGGCGTGCTCTGTGGAGCGGCTCGACAGCAGCGACGATAGCATCTTGATCATGCGGGCAATCTCTGCCCCGTCATGCCCGCACGAGAACGGTCACTCCGCAGTCCAGCCGCCATCGATCGACAGATTGGCGCCGGTGATCGCCTTCGCGGCATCCGAGCAAAGATAAACGGCAAGGCTCGCCACTTCCTCGACAGTGACGAATTCCTTGGTCGGCTGCGCGGCGAGAATGACATCGCGCTTGACCTGTTCTTCGGTGATGCCGCGCGCCTTCGCGGTGTCGGGGATCTGCTTCTCGACCAGCGGCGTCCAGACATAGCCGGGGCTGATGCAGTTGACCGTGATGCCGAAGGTCGCGGTCTCAAGTGCGACAGTCTTGGTCAGACCGGCGAGGCCGTGCTTGGCGGTGACGTAAGCCGACTTGAACGGCGAGGCGACCAGCGAGTGAGCGGACGCGGTCGAAATGATGCGGCCCCACTTGCGCGCTTTCATTCCGGGCACTGCGGCGCGCATGGCGTGGAACGCAGCCGACAGATTGATCGAGATGATCTGATCCCATTTCTCGATCGGAAATTCTTCGATCGGCGCGACGAACTGGATGCCGGCATTGTTCACCAGAATGTCGAGCGCACCGAAAGTTGTCTCGGCGGTCTTGATCATGTCGGCGATCTCGGCGGGCTTGGTCATATCGGCAGGCGAATAAACGGCTTTGACGCCGAAATCCGTCTCGATGCCGCTGCGCTCTTTCTCGATCGCCGCGGCGTCGCCGAAACCGTTGATGGTGATATTGACGCCTTCAGCAGCTAGCGCCCGGGCATAACCGAGTCCGATACCGGACGTTGAACCGGTCACCAGCGCGGACTTTCCTTTCAGCATGAAAATCCCCAATTCAATGAGGCACCTTGGTGGCTTGGTGCCGAATGATGGATAGAGGTTTACGGACTGGCGGGAATGTGGAGTGCTTCTTGTTGCAGTGCAACATAAATATTGGCCCTGCCGTCACGTTTTCGCGATCCCGCCATTAACCACTATAATAGAGTGGCGGAGCAAGACGACCAGAGAGTGACGCCTGATGGCGCGTGCGATCTTCCCAGCGCCCGACCATGACCACGAACGCTGCACCAGCGCGGCGATCGAACACGCCGAAGCGCAATGTTCCGAGCGCGCGCAACGGCTGACCCCGATTCGCCGCCAAGTGCTGGAAACGCTGCTGGCGAGCCACAAGCCGCTGGGCGCTTACGACATCATCGAGCGGTTGAGCGGCAAGACCCGCATGGCGCCGATCACGGTCTATCGCGCGCTGGATTTTCTTCGCGACAACGGGCTGGTGCATCGCATTGCGAGCCGCAACGCTTTCGTTGCCTGCGTTCATAATCACGTCAGCGACGATCTCGTGGTGTTTTTGATCTGCGAACATTGCGGCGCCGTCGGCGAAGCGCCGGGCGGCTCAGTCGCCGATGCGCTGAAAACTTCCTCGCGGGCAGCGGGCTTCTCGCCGAAAAGCCCCATGATCGAGATCGCCGGTATTTGCTCGCACTGCCGCGAACGATGAGCGCGGAGGCACCGGATTCCATCGCGCGCAGACAAGACCGAACAAAACACCTCATTTGACGGCGCGATGAACGCCACGCGTTGCGAGTGGAAACCTCCTGACTGCGATCCCGAGAAAATAGCCTCCTCGTCAATCGCCTCTTGCAACGCTATATCGTGGTGGATCGAAAGGCCCCGGCTTATCCGGCTGCGCCTCCGCTTTTTACCTAAGGCACTGATCTCATGATGGAATTTTCCGGCCCCGCAGAAAGGCATCAAACCGTCGCTGTCAAAGTTGGCAACGTCACCGTCGGCGGCGGCGCACCTGTCGTGGTGCAGTCGATGACCAACACCGACACGGCTGACGCCGACGGCACGGCGAAGCAGGTAGCCGCGCTGGCGCGGGCGGGGTCCGAGATCGTCCGCATTACGGTTGATCGCGACGAAGCGGCGGCTGCGGTTCCACACATCAAGGACAAGCTGCGCAAGATGAATGTGGATGTGCCGATTGTCGGCGACTTCCACTACATCGGCCACAAGCTGCTTGCCGATCATCCCGCCTGTGCGGAAGCGCTCGACAAATATCGCATCAATCCCGGCAATGTCGGTTTCAAGGAAAAGAAGGATCGTCAGTTCGGCGCGATCGTTGAAACCGCGATCAAGCATAACAAGCCGGTGCGTATCGGCGCTAACTGGGGCTCGCTCGATCAGGAACTGCTCACGCACCTGATGGACGAGAATTCGAAATCAAATCATCCCGTCGATGCGCGCGACGTCACCCGCGAAGCAATGGTGCAATCGGCATTGCTGTCCGCAGAACGTGCTGTCGAAATCGGCCTGCCGAAGAACCGCATCATCCTCTCCGCCAAAGTATCTGCGGTGCAGGATCTGATCGGCGTTTATGGCGAACTGGCGCGTCGTTCGGATTTCGCGCTGCATCTCGGACTGACCGAAGCCGGTATGGGCTCGAAGGGCATCGTTGCATCCTCTGCGGCGATGGGCGTTCTGTTGCAGCAGGGCATCGGCGACACCATCCGCATTTCACTGACGCCGGAGCCGAATGGCGACCGCACGCTTGAGGTGAAAGTCGGCCAGGAACTGCTGCAAACGGTCGGGCTGCGCACCTTTGTGCCGCTGGTCGCCGCCTGCCCCGGCTGCGGCCGCACCACCAGCACGACGTTCCAGGAGCTTGCCTCCAGCATTCAGAGTTTCATTCGCGACTCGATGCCGGAATGGAAGAAGCGCTATCCGGGCGTCGAAGGTCTCAATGTCGCGGTGATGGGCTGCATCGTTAACGGCCCAGGCGAATCCAAGCACGCGGACATCGGCATTTCCCTGCCCGGCACCGGCGAGCATCCGACAGCACCGGTGTTCATCGACGGCAAAAAGGCAGCAACACTTCGTGGCCCGACGGTTTCGGCAGATTTCCAGAAGATGGTGATCGATTACATCGAAAACCGTTACGGCGCGGGTAGCAGAACGGCCGCGGAATAGCCGCGATCAACGGCTGACGAAGATCATCAGCGCGCTCAGCATTACGAAGCCGCTGAACATCAACTTGAGCCGCTCGTCACGCATGTTGTGAGCAGCCGCGACACCGAGTGGCACGGCGATCAAGCCGCCGATCGCCATTGCGATCCCGAACCCCCAATTGACGGCACCGGCCTGGGCATAGACCCCCAACGCAACAACGATGCCGGGGACGATCATCGCCAGCGCTAGTCCCTGCGCTGCGGTTTGGCTTAAGCCGAAGAAGGTCGTCAACGCCGGCGGCGCGATCGTCGCTCCGCCTACGCCGAACAGACCTGACAATGCACCGCCGACAGCACCAACAATCCATGAATATATCCAGGGGAGTGGCTGGCGAGCATTGTTAGAAGTGTCGGGACGAAGCAGCGCCTTGTAAGCGAGATAGATCGCGATGCAGGCCAGGAAAACACCAAAGGCAGCGCGCAGTTCGCCAGTGGACATCGCGTTGGCGACGTGTGCGAAAACATATGTCGCGACGACGGCGGAGACCGCAAGCACAAGCGCCATCCGCATGTTGAGATTGTTGCGGCGCTGATATTTATAAAAACCTCGCAGCACCGTCGGCAGTATCATGACCATCGCGGTGCCCTGCGCGGTTTGCTGGTCCATATGAAAGGCCAGAACCAGCGTCGGGATCGCTATGATGCCGCCGCCAACCCCGAACAGCCCGCCAAAACCGCCGAACACCGCGCCCAGGCAAAACATTTCGGCCATCATGACCGGTGATATCGTTGCGGCTGACATAATTAATGATGACACGAGCAGACCTTTTGACGCTCAGGCTTGAGCGGCGCAGGTGTAAGCCAGAATCGGGCGCGGAAATTCGGCCGGAGCGAGTTGCCGAATCTCGCCGATCGCATCGAGTTCGCTATCGAAGCGATAAGTGTCCGAGCGGATGAGCCACCACACAGCGCCATCCCATTGCGCGACGAGAGGCCCTGGACGGCGAAGCGCTACTTCTTCATCAGCAAGCTTTGTCCACGTAACCCAATAGTATCCCGGTTGTCGCCCTGACATGGGTTGCTCCTGTTGAGTGGCTGTTCCAATCGAATGGATTTCCGTCTGAATTTTTAGAAACGTGCGGTGAGTGTGGAGGGATAGCCCAGATCCTTTTGATTGATTTCGGGCGGTAGCTCCGGACTACGAAATGAGCGCAGCGCAAGGCTGAGGGAATGACCAAGCCGTTCGAGCCAGCGTTTGACCGATGTTGCAATAATCTCGAACGTTGCCGTAGAAGCTTGAGAAGAAGCCGAGTCTGAATGCATCCGTACCTCTCCTGAGAGGTTCAGTTTTTGCGGGCGGTTCTTCCCTGAAATGAAATGTCGTCGTTACCGATGAACCGACGATGATGGAATGATAACACGGCAGCTACGTCCGACCAATTTGAAGATTTGAGCAATTTGAATATTCAATGCACAGCATTCATCGGAGAAACTTCAAAAAGAACATAATCTCACGGCTGGTTTCATAATATCGCTCACGAACTGATCAACGGCACGCCATTTACAGGGCAACCAAGCGCTATTGTCATTCTCGGAGCACCGGTGCTGGAGTACGGCTCAACACTTGGGAGTTCGTCGGAGCTGGCAAGAGCGACAGCCCAAGTTTGCTCGCCTCCGACTTACCGACCAGGAACAAAATTGGCAGCGGCGAAAGGAGCCCGGCCAGCACACCGACCGCAAACCACAGCACGTAAGGCGACGTGGCGCCTGGCCGTCTTACAAAAGATTGACGCGGCGCTTGCGGCCTTGCGTCATTCCAGTGAACGACAAGCCGCCACAGATTGATCGGCAGCAACGTCAAGTGGAGCAGAAAAACCGGCTGGATGTGATCGATATAGCCGTAGGCGACAAATAAGATATTGCTCAAAATCGCGACCAGGCGGAGAAGCCGCATGGTTCGCATCAGAAACGTTGCCAGCACCGCTAACAATGCGGCGTAGCCGAGCCAATCGGCCATAAGTAAGCTGCTGAAAACCTACGGACCGACCAGCATTGATTTCATTTGCGCCTCGTCGGCGTTGAACGACGCGGGCGGCAGCGCACACCCGAGAACAATAAACGCCAGCATGGCCGCCGCGGCGACCCATAATACCGGAGACGACTGAGCGGTTTTTTGCGCCGCTTGGGCGAGGTGATGCGTGAGGGTCATGCTCATGGCATTGCTCCTTTGATACCTTGCATAGGCGCGTGACTTACCGGCATCGGCACTGGCCGATGCGCGCAATCTCCTTGAGCGACGTTTATGTTTATGAGGCCGTGCACTACACGCTGCATCAGTCGGTTTGATGACAAGCGCGTGCCCGTAATGACAAATGCAACGCAACATACGTGCCAGCCAAGAGAAATCTAAAAAGTCACCAGCGTCATGGCGAACCTGTGGGCGGATTGCGTAATTGTATGACAGTTTCGGACGATCGGCTGCCGTTAAAGGAATAGCGGCGGCGATTCATCGCTCGTCGGTTACGGCGATCGTGCCTTGCGCATCGTTTGCGCCATGCGACGGCCTCAAAAAGTCGGCAAGAACCGCCTAGTTTCGGAGCAGCCACCTCGATACAGCATGAGAGCTGCCAGCTTAAACCATAGGGGCATCAAGCCCTAATTTCAGCGCTAGAACCGGTCACGTCCGGCTTCGCTTCGCGCATGGGTGCTCCCCGATTGACCAATCTGTCGCTGCCGTTACTTTTGCGGCTTCGCCCGTCAACGAGCGGGCGAGATTGGAGTTAGGGATGGATGTGCCAGCAAAACTAGCCGAAGCCGGACCGCGTAAGCTTGAGGGCTCTGGCATCATCGCCGCGATCAAAGCGAGCGGCATCAAATTCATTTTGTCCGTGCCGGACATCACCACCAGCTCCGGGCTGTTGGCGCCGATAGCGAAGGACAAGGATTTCGAACTGATCCGCGTGTGCAAGGAAGATGAGTGCATTGGCATCGGCACCGGTCTCGCCTACTCCGGTAAGCGCTCGCTGACCCTGATCCAGCACACTGGTTTTCTGGATTCGATCAACGCCATCCGCGGCGTTGCCGTGGAATACAAGCAGCCGATCTGCATGATGATCGGCCTGTTGCAGCATGACCCGGACCGGACGCCGCGTGAGTCATCGCGCTATGGCGTCCGCATCGTCGAACCGATTCTCGAGGACATGGGTATCGAGCACCACCTGATCAGCCTCGATGCCGACATTCAAAAGATCAAACCGGCAATCGACAAAGCTTACGCCGAGTCGCACCCGGTTGCCTTTCTGGTCGGACGGAGCCCGTTATGATGAAGCGCGATGAATGCTTCCGGATCCTGGCGCGTCACATCAAGGATGAGGCGGTGGTCGCGACCTATAGCTCGGCGGTCGATTGGGTTGGTGTTGCGCCGCGTGAGCTCAATTATCTGTCGATCGGCGCCATGGGGCTCGATTCTTCGCACGGCTTGGGGCTCGCGCTTGGCCGTCCCGACAAACGCGTGGTGGTGCTGCAAGGCGATGGCTCATTGCTGATGAACCTGGGTTGCCTGGTGACGATCGGCGCCGTTGCACCGAAGAACCTCGTTCATTTCGTTGCGCATAACGAAACTTACGAGGCGAATGGCGGTCACCCTATTCCGAACCGGAAAGTCGATTTTGCCGGCATGGCGAAATCCGCAGGTTATGCCGCGACCTATGATTTTTCCGATCTGCGGATGTTCGAACAGCAGATCGGACACGTACTTGAGCAGCAAGGTCCGGTGTTCGCGACCTTGCACGTCGAGCCATCGAAGCCGCTGCAATACGATTACCCGAGCCTGTACGACCCGAAGAAACGGGAAGCGTTCAAGAAGGTATGGCAGGCCTAACGTGAAGCGTGAGCGAGAAACGCCTTACGCCTTTTTGCTGAGACGCCCTGTCAGATCATCGAGCTGTTCGAGATTGCGATAGCGGATGCTAAGCACGCCGCCGTCGCCGCGATGATCGATGCTAACCACGAGTCCGAGCGCGTTGGATAAATGTTTTTCCAGCGCTAGCGTATCGGTGCTTTTGTCAGGAGAGTTTTTCGGACTTTTGCCTGATCTCTTGCCGGTGCGGTTCGATTGCTGGCGCGCGATTTCTTCCACCTGACGCACGTTGAAACCGTTCGCGACTATTTCGTCCGCCAGCCGCTCAGCGTCGTGATGGCCGACTAAAGCGCGCGCGTGACCGGCGCTGAGACGGCCGGAAAGGATATGGTCCCTGACCCGATCGGGTAGCGTCTGTAGCCGCAACAGGTTAGCGACGTGGCTGCGGCTCTTTCCTACCGTCCGTGCGACGTCATCCTGGCTGTAGCTGAAATCGCGAATAAGCGCACGATAACCCTCCGCTTCCTCGAGAGGATTGAGATCGGAGCGTTGAACGTTCTCGACGATGGCAAGTTGTAGCGCTTCAGCGTCGGTTGCTTCGATGACAAAAACCGGAACCTCGTGCAACCCGGCGCGCTGGGCAGCGCGCCAGCGGCGTTCGCCGGCGATGATCTCGTAGGAGTCAGCAACGCCGCGAATTGGCCGCACCGCGATCGGTTGAATGATGCCGCGTTCGCGCAACGATGTGGCAAGTTCATCGAGCTCGTCGTTGGAAAAAATACGGCGCGGGTTTCTTGCGTTGGGTCGCAGCGCAGCGGTTGGAATGCGTCGCTGACCTTGCGGGCGCTGCTCGGCCGAGCTTTCGTTGCCGACGTCGCCGATCAGTGAGGCCAAGCCGCGCCCCAATCGCGATCGTGCTTCCTCCGCCATCGCGGCCTTTCCTGACATGTCACTCACGTTGCTGACTTACGCGACCTGATTGCTACCGGACGAAAGTTCTTTTTCGCGCTGGATGATTTCCGTCGCGAGACGCAAGTAAGCTTCGCTGCCGCTGCACTTGAGATCGTAAACCAAAACCGGCTTGCCATAAGACGGCGCTTCCGAGACACGCACGTTGCGCGGAATAATGGTGTCGTAGACTTTGGGTCCCATGAATTCGCGAACGTCGGCGACCACCTGGCCAGAAAGATTGTTGCGGGCGTCGTACATGGTCAGCACGACACCGTGGATGGTGAGATCCGGATTGAGTTGCTTCTTCACCGACTCGACAGTTTTCAGAAGTTGCGACAAGCCTTCGAGCGCGAAGAACTCGCATTGCAGCGGTACAAGGATCGCGTTCGCCGCCGCCATGGCATTGATAGTCAGAAGATTGAGCGACGGCGGGCAGTCGACCAGCACGTAAGTGTATTTGGTTTGGCCGGCATCGACGCTGCCGAGCGGCGCGAGCGCGGTGCGCAAACGAAACGCCCGATCGCGCGCTTGCCCGATTTCAAGTTCGAGTCCGGAAAGATCGAGCGTCGACGGCGCAAGGTACAGCCGCGGCACTGCCGTAGCGACGATCGCATCGCGTAACGGCGTTTGTCCGACCAGTACATCGTAGGTCGAATGCCGGCGGCTGGCGCGATCGATACCGAGGCCGGTCGATGCATTGCCTTGCGGATCGAGATCGATGATCAAAACTTCTTCGCCGATGGCCGCGAGCGCGGTGCCGAGATTGATCGCAGTCGTAGTCTTGCCGACGCCACCTTTCTGGTTGGCGACGGCGAGAACGCGCGGGTGCCTGACGCTCTGCACGTGGCTCAGCGGTTCGGGTGCGGTAAACGGCACCACGCTAGCTGCTTGGTCAGGAGAAGGTGTGTCACTCATGACTGCGATTTCCGCATGGGTATTCGATCTTTGCGCCGTTAAGCTGACGGCACGCTATGGTTGAGCTTTTGGCGAAGCTCTCGTGATCTTCACGATCCGGGCCTTCGGTTCGGTTAGACTTGTCTCCAAAGACGATTGGATGTTCCAACATTTAGCGGCATCGGTCAATTCGACCTCAACATCTTGTCCCTTTGGAAACAAAGCGACGGCTCCGGTTTTCAACAGCGGATAAGCCTCCGCTAGCAATTTGGAAAGAGGAGCTAACGCCCGTGCCGTAACAATCTCAATCGGAGCGGGTTGGCTATTGACGAAATCCACAACACGGACTGCATGAATTACAGCGGGCGCGGCAGTCACCTTCGCTGCTTCACGGAGGAACGCCGCCTTTTTGGTGCTGCTTTCGACCAGGTGAACAGTGGTGCCCGGCGTATCGGCCAGTGCGCAGGCCAGTACTAAGCCAGGAAAGCCCGCACCGGAGCCCAAGTCGGCCCAGGTTTTAGCCTCTGGCGCCAACAGCAAGAGCTGCAGAGAATCAGCGACGTGGCGGGTCCAAAGGATCGGCACTGTTGAAGACGCAATCAGATTCATCCGCTGCTGCCATGACAGGAGCTCGGCAACAAACCGGTCCAAGCGCTCAAGTGTTTCACGTGAAACAGGCGTCAGCGCCAACGCACGACTGCGATCGGCCGTGAGATCAGGCGACTGCGCCACGGTTTGTCTTTCGGCGGCGGCGTAGATGCGCAACCAATAGGGTCAGCGCCGCGGGCGTAATGCCATCTAGGCGGCCCGCATGTCCGACGGTGCGCGGCTTGTGCATTTGCAGCTTGTTGCGGACTTCGTTGGAAAGGCCCGGCAGCGTCGCGTAATCGATATCCTCCGGAAGAACCACGCTTTCGTCGCGCCGGTAGGACTCAACGTCGGCAGTCTGACGGCTCAGATAGACGGCGTATTTGGCATCGATTTCGAGCTGCTCAGCGATCTTCGGAGATAGCTCGCCAAACCGCGGCCAGATCCGGGCTACGTCGGCTATGCCGATATCGGGATAGGACAAAAGCTCGAAAGCCGAGCGCCGATGGCCGTCCTTGCGCAGCGGAATCCCGTAATGGGCCGCTTCCGACGGGGTAACAGTCTCGATCTGTGCCGCCGCCCTCGCCTCAGCAAGCGCGGCCATCTTCGTGCGATGCGCCTCAGCCCGCACGGAGCCGACGCAGCCGAGTGCGATAGCCTTATCGGTAAGCCGCTGATCGGCATTATCGGCACGCAGGGTGAGCCGATATTCAGCGCGCGATGTGAACATCCGATAGGGCTCGCTGACGCCTCGCGTAACCAGATCGTCGATCATCACGCCGAGATAGGCTTCGGCCCGATCAAAGGTGATCGGCGCTGCGTGGCCGGCCCGCGCCGCCGCGTTCAGACCCGCAAGAAGTCCCTGGGCCGCAGCCTCTTCGTAGCCTGTTGTGCCGTTGATTTGGCCGGCCAGGAACAGCCCCGGCACCCGCTTGGTCTCAAGCGACGGGGTCAGCTCTCGCGGATCGACATGGTCATATTCGATCGCGTACCCGGGGCGGATAATGCGAGCCTTTTCCAGTCCCGGGATGGTCGCGACCAGTGCCGCCTGAATATCCTGCGGCAGTGAGGTGGAAATCCCGTTTGGATAGACGGTGGTGTCGTCCAGCCCCTCCGGCTCGAGGAAGATCTGGTGACCGTCACGGTCGCCGAAACGGACAATCTTGTCTTCAATGGAGGGGCAATAACGCGGCCCGCGGCTTTTGATCTGCCCGGAATACATCGGAGAGCGATGCACATTGGCGCGGATGATCGCGTGGGTCGCAGCGGTGGTGCGGGTAATGCCGCACTGGATCTGCGGGGTCGTTATCCGGTCGGTGAGGGTCGAGAACGGCTCCGGCGGGAAATCACCCGGCTGCATTTCGACTGCCGACCAATCGATCGTGGTGCCATCGAGACGCGGCGGCGTGCCGGTCTTGAGCCGGCCCAAGGCAAAGCCGGCCCGTTCCAGGGTCTTAGAAAGGCCCGTTGCTGGCGCCTCCCCGACCCGTGCCGGCAGGAATTTGCTGCTCGCCGATATGAATCAGCCCCCGCAGAAAGGTCCCGGTGGTCAGAACCACCGCGCCGCATCCGATCTCGCGCCCGTCGCTCAAACGAACCCCGGACACACTTGGTCCGATGATCAAATCATCGACCTCGGCTTCGATCACGGTCAGATTGGCGGTATCCCGGATCGCCTGCTGCATGGCCGCCGCATAGAGCTTGCGGTCGGCTTGGGCGCGCGGCCCGCGCACTGCCGGACCCTTGCGGCGGTTGAGAACCCGGAACTGGATGCCGCCGGCATCAGCGACGCGGCCCATCAGGCCGTCCAGGGCATCGACCTCGCGAACCAGGTGACCTTTGCCGAGACCTCCAATCGAGGGATTGCAGGACATCGCGCCAATGGTCGCAAAACGATGGGTGATCAGCGCCGTACGCGCGCCCATGCGCGCAGCTGCGGCCGCGGCTTCACAGCCGGCGTGACCGCCTCCGACGACAATCACATCGAAGCGCGCATCCATCGAAAATTCCCCGAGACGCTTCTTCTAGCCAACAGCGGATAGGTGGTCAAAGACCAGAATGTTTCACGTGAAACATCGTTCGATTAGGCGACGATATTTTTGGAGATCACTTCCCAATGCAAAAATCACGGAAGATGACGTCCAGAATATCCTCGACATCAACCCTCCCTGTCAGCCGACCAAGCGTAGTCGCGGCGGACCGCAATTCCTCGGCGATCAGTTCCTCGCTGCCGGCAGCGCTTTGGGCGAGCGCACGATCAAGATAGCTTACCGTTTCATTCAGTGCGCGTCGATGACGCTCGCGGGTTACCAAAACGGCCTCAGTTGCACCAAAGAATTCCTCGGAAAAAGTCGTAAGCTCCCTTACTAACTGATCGAGACCCAACCCAGATTGGGCCGATAGTGATATAATGAACTCAAATCCATTTCTACCGTAATCTACAGAAGGCCTCTGTCCTTTGTTGCATCGGCAAGATCGATTTTGTTTTTGACCAGCCAAACGCAGCTTCCAGCGAGGTTTGCAGGACGTTCAACGACCGCTCCGCCATTGGCCGACACATCCACGACCCAGAGCACCAAATCCGCCGCAGCGGCGCGCTCGAGCCGCACGGCGAATACCTTCCTGCTCAACCGGCTCGTCGCTCTCGCGAATGCCGGCGGTGTCGAGCAAGGTCACAGGATAGCCGCCGAGATCGAGATGCACCTCGATCACATCCCGCGTCGTGCCGGCATAAGGCGACACAATTGCTGCTTCGCGCCGCGCCAACCGGTTCAGCAGTGTTGATTTGCCGGCGTTGGGCGGCCCGGCGATGGCAACGACCAATCCATCCCGCAGCCGCTCGCCCCGGCCTCCATCAGCCAGCGATGCTGCAATTTCGCTGCGCAATTGCTGCGCAGCATGAAGCGCTGGCTTGACCAGTTCCTCCGGCACATCCGCTTCATCAGAGAAATCGATCCGCGCCTCAACCAAGGCCAAGGCCTCGATCAACCGCCTTCGCCACTCCTCAGCCCGGTTGCCGATCAGACCCTTGAGCTGCCGGTAGGCCAGCCGCCGCTGCGCAGGCGTTTCCGCCGCAATCAGATCGGCCAGGCCTTCCACTTCGGTCAGATCGAGCTTGCCATTCTCAAAGCCACGACGGGTGAATTCGCCCGCTTCCGCCAGCCGACAACCCTCCAGGCCACCCAGCGCGTCCAATATTGCCGCAACGACGGCATGACCGCCGTGCAGTTGAATTTCGGCAACGTCCTCACCGGTCTCGCTATGCGGCGCCGGGAACCACAACACCAACGCCTCATCGATGACCTCGCCAGCTGGCAGGATCGCGCACACGCGCCAGCGACGCTTTCCGAGGCTCCGGTATCCGGCCGATCAGTCTCTCCAATGCCACGCCGGCCCGCGGACCTGAAATGCGCACCACCGCAATCGCCGCTGGCGGCCGCCCAGATGACAAAGCGAAAATCGTGGAACGATCAGCCATCACGATTTGTTGGACGTCCCTGCCCCTTCGGTGCTTCGCGCCTCGCGGGCTACTTGCTACCGTACACCCATGTCAACGTCACAAGCTTCCGACCGAAAACCGTCTCGCCCACGAGACCAGTCCGTATCTTCTTCAGCACAAGGATAACCCGGTCGCATGGTGGGCCTGGGGGCCGGAAGCGCTTGCCGAAGCCAAGCGCAGCAACAAACCGATCCTGCTCTCGGTCGGCTACGCCGCCTGCCACTGGTGCCATGTCATGGCCCACGAAAGCTTCGAGGATGACGCAACCGCCGCGGTGATGAACGACCTGTTCGTCAACATCAAAGTCGACCGTGAGGAACGGCCCGACATCGACCAGATCTACATGGCGGCGCTGCATCACCTCGGCGAGCACGGTGGCTGGCCGCTAACGATGTTTCTCACGCCTAACGGCGAGCCAATTTGGGGCGGGACTTATTTTCCCAAAGGCTCGCGTTACGGCAAGCCGGCCTTCGTCGACGTGCTGCACGAAATTTCACGGCTGTTTCGTGAAGAGCCACAAAAGATCGAGCAAAACCGCGTTGCGTTGATGGAACGTCTCGCCGGCAAGGCGCGGCCGCCCGGTATCGTCACGCTTGGCAAAGCCGAGCTCGACAACGCCGCACGCCAGTTGGGCGGTATGATCGATCCGGTAAACGGCGGCACCCGCGGCGCACCCAAATTTCCGCAGGCCGCGCTGTTCGAGCTTTTGTGGCGGGCAGGGCTTCGCACCGGCGAGGCGCGCTACTTCGCCTGCCGTCGACATCACGCTGCACCATATCTGCGAAGGCGGCATCTACGATCATCTCGGCGGCGGCTTCTCCCGTTACTCGGTCGACGAGCGCTGGCTGGTGCCGCATTTTGAAAAGATGCTGTACGACAACGCGCAGCTTCTTGAGCTGCTGGCGATCGCCTATCAGCGCAGCGGCAAAGCACTTTATCGGCAACGCGCGTATGAAACCGTCGAATGGCTCAAGCGTGAAATGATCACCGCCGAAGGCGGGTTCTCCGCATCGCTCGATGCCGACTCCGAAGGCGAGGAGGGCAAGTTCTACGTCTGGTCGTATGACGAAATGATGCAGCGGCTTGGCATCGAGGATGGCGAATTCTTTGCGAAGCACTACGACGTTACGCCTGCCGGCAATTTCGAAGGCCACAACATCCTCAACCGGCTCAAGCATCACGAGCGGAGTGACGCCGACGAAGCGCGGCTCACAGGACTGCGCCAAAAACTTCTTAGACGTGCGCGCGAGCGCGCGTTCGTCCCGGCCTCGACGACAAAGTGCTGGCTGACTGGAACGGCATGATGATCGCTGCACTTGCCAATGCCGGTCTGATATTTGGCGAAGCGTCGTGGTTGAATATCGCGGCGCGCGCTTTCGATTTTGTCACCCGCGCCATGACCAAAGGCGACCGCCTCGGCCACTCCTGGCGCGCGAACCAGCTCAAGTTTCCGGGCCTCGCTTCCGACTTCACCGCGATGATCCGCGCCGCGCTTTCGCTTTACGAAGCCACCGGGCAGCAGTCCTATCTTGACCAGGCGCTGGTTTGGCAACGCGCGCTTGACCGCGATTACGCCGACGCCAAGACCGGAACGTATTATCTCACCGCCGCCGATGCCGAAGGCCTTGTCGTTCGTCCGGCTTCGACGGCAGACGAGGCGACGCCGAACCACAATGCAATCGCCGCGCAAAATCTTATCAGGCTCGCCGTTCTCGCCGGCGACGATCAATGGCGTGAAAAAGCCGACCGATTAATCGGCGCCATTGCGCCGGAGGCGGTAGAAAATCTCTACATGCACATGGCGCTGCTGAACGCTGTCGATCTTCGCTTGCGCGCGGCCGAGATCGTGGTGACAGGGCAGGGTGACGCGCGCCGACGAATTACTCGCCGCTGCCCGCAAAATGCCCGCCCTCGACCGCATCGTCCTTCATGTTCAATCGCCGGATGGATTGCCGCCACAGCACCCGGCCCGCGCCAAGGCAGCCGCAGCCAAGGAGCCGGCGGCATTCGTATGCATTGGTGAAACCTGCTCGCTGCCGGTCAACGATCCTGCAGGCCTCGTCAACGCCATCGCCGCGGTGCGACAAAACTGACGCCGGGCTTCTTCCGGGCACGATTCGTGCTTTATGAAGCTGCCGGGGCGACGCGAGGAGATCCACTGATGCGTTTTGGGATCGTTATTGCAGCCGCTGCCCTCACCCTTTCGGCAACCGGCGCGCAAGCCGGACGAATGGTGCGGTTACACCACGCAGCCGGATGCCGTCATCGAGTGCGGCTACACCACCGCTTCGGATTGCACGACGGCGGTCGGCAAAGGCGGCATGTGCTTTGTCGATCCCGACATAGCGCGCTACTTCAGGCGCATCAAACCTGCAACGCCGGTGCTGGCTGCGAAGTTCACCCAAGCCGGCACGAATAGCTACCGCTGAGCGACCTGCAGCGCTGCCAGTGCGGTTCAGGTATTCATCGAGTCGAAGAACTCGCCGTTGTTCTTGGTGTTGCGCAGCTTGTCGAGCAGGAAGTCCATGGCATCCATGGTGCCCATCGGATTGAGGATGCGGCGCAGCACGTACATTTTCTTGAGCTGATCCGGCGGCACCAGGAGCTCTTCCTTGCGGGTGCCGGACCGGGTGATGTCCATCGCCGGGAAAGTGCGCTTGTCGGCCACCTTGCGGTCGAGGATCAGTTCCGAGTTACCGGTGCCCTTGAACTCTTCGAAGATCACTTCGTCCATGCGGCTGCCGGTATCGATCAGCGCGGTCGCGATAATCGTGAGCGACCCGCCTTCTTCGATATTGCGCGCGGCGCCGAAGAAACGCTTCGGCCGCTGCAGCGCATTGGCGTCCACGCCGCCGGTGAGCACCTTGCCGGAGGAGGGAACCACGGTGTTGTAAGCGCGGCCAAGGCGCGTGATCGAATCGAGCAGGATCACCACGTCACGGCCGTGCTCGACCAGGCGCTTCGCCTTTTCGATCACCATCTCGGCGACCTGCACGTGGCGCACCGCCGGCTCGTCGAAGGTCGAGGATACGACCTCGCCTTTCACCGAGCGCTGCATGTCGGTGACTTCTTCCGGCCGCTCGTCGATCAGCAGCACGATCAGATAGCATTCCGGATGATTGTGCGTGATCGAGTGGGCGATGTTCTGGAGAAGAACCGTTTTACCGGTGCGCGGCGGCGACACGATCAAGGCGCGCTGCCCTTTACCGACCGGTGCGACAATGTCGATGACGCGAGCCGAGAGATCCTTCTTGATCGGATCCTCGTATTCCATCTTCAACCACTCGTCGGGATAGAGCGGCGTCAGGTTGTCGAAGTTGACTTTGTGGCGCGCTTTCTCGGGGTCTTCGAAGTTGAGCGAATTGACCTTGAGCAGCGCGAAGTAGCGTTCGCCTTCCTTGGGGCTTCGGATGTGGCCGTCGATGGTGTCGCCGGTACGCAGACCGAAGCGGCGAATTTGCGAAGGAGAAACGTAGATATCGTCAGGGCCGGGCAGATAATTCGCTTCCGGCGATCGTAAAAAGCCGAAGCCGTCCGGCAGAACCTCGACAACGCCTTCGCCGACAATATCGGTTTCGCGCGCCGAGAGTTGTTTGAGGATGCCGAACATCAGCTCTTGCTTGCGCATGGTCGAAGCGTTTTCGACCTCGAGCTCTTCGGCAAAAGACACAAGCTCCGCCGGAGTCTTGGCCTTTAGTTCCTGGAGTTTCATTTCCCGCATACGGAATTGTCCTATGGAAATTGGGCCAGCGGCGAATGAGGGGGAGGGCGTCGCTGGCGGAAGAAGTCGTAGGTCTTTAGGCTTGGGTCTTCAGGCTTTAAGGGAAATCAGGCCCGAGCCCTGATGCATCTATCGGCTCCAGTTCACTGGAGCCAGAAACGCGAATGCATCCGCCTACGTTGGGTGGGATGAGCCAAACATAAGAAAAGAGTTCGGTTCTAGCAAGTGCCGTGACGGATTTTGCACTAAGAACGCATGAACTTCAGAACGGTTTCAACACCACCAGCAGCACGATACCGATCATCAGGACAGTCGGTACTTCATTGATTATCCTGTAGAATTTCTGCGAATGCTGGTTGTTATCGGCGGCAAAATCCTTACGCCAGCGCGCCAGCATGCCGTGGACACCGGAAAGCATCAGCACCAGTACGATTTTGGCCCAGAGCCAGCCCGGCAAGTAGCCGGGATATCGAGAATCAGCGATCAGCCACGCCAGCCACACGCCAAAAACGTAGGTCGCGATCATCGCCGGATTGATGATGCCGCGCAGCAACCGGCGCTCCATCACCTTGAACGTCTCCGACTGCACAGAGCCCTTTTCCGCCGCGCAATGATAGACGAACAGCCGAGGCAAATAGAGCATTCCGGCCATCCAGGCGATCACCGATATGATGTGGAACGCTTTGATCCACCCGTACATCACCGGCTCGCTCTAGCTCCACGCACGCGAGCAACCAGCCGTTCGACGTGGGCGACTGGCGTGTTCGGCAAAATGCCGTGGCCAAGATTGAAAATGAACGGCTCGTTCCCGAAGGCTTCAAGGATAGCATCGACCGCAGAATCGAGCGCAGCACCGCCGGCAAGCAAGACCAGCGGATCGAGATTGCCCTGCACCGTACGCTTCGGCTGAACATACTTACGAGCAAAATCGAGCTCAACCATCCAGTCGAGGCCGATTGCATCGACGGGAACTGCATCGAGATAATTCTCAAGTTCAGTAGCCGCGCCGCGGGGAAATCCGATGATTTTTGCGCCGGGAATTCTTTGCCGCACCGCTGCAATGATCTTCACGATCGGCGCGACACACCACTTCTGGAACTCGCCGGCTGGAAGCACACCAGCCCAAGTGTCGAAGATTTGCACCGCATCAACGCCCGCTTCGAATTGCCTAACGAGGTAACCGGCCGACGCATCAATCAGCTTGTCGATCAGCCGGGCAAAATCCTGCGGATGGTTATAGGCGAACAAACGTGCCGGTGATTGATCGGGAGTGCCGCAACCCGCGATCATGTAGGTCGCAACCGTCCATGGCGCGCCGCAAAAGCCAAGCAAAGCGACCTCTTTCGGCAAGTCCTGTCTAACCCGCGCAATGGTCTCATAAACCGGCGCCAATACGCTCTGGTCCAACTCGGCGCGGAGCCGCAGCAAAGCGGCCGGCTCACCCAAGGCTTCGAGCTTCGGACCCTCACCTTCCTCAAAGGTGACACGCTGACCAAGCGCATGCGGTATCACCAAAATATCTGAAAACAGGATCGCCGCATCGAAACCGAAACGGCGGATCGGCTGCAGCGTTACCTCCGCTGCAAGTTTTGGATTGAAACAAAGATCAAGAAAACTTCCAGCTTTCTCGCGAATAGCCCGGTATTCCGGAAGATAGCGCCCGGCTTGCCGCATCAGCCAGATTGGCGGTGAAGCATTGCGCTCACGTGCCAACGCGCGGAGCAGGGGTTTTATCACAGGACTATCGGTCATGCTCCGATCTTAACTCAAACTAACTTAAAGAGAATCTGTTGTAGTAGTTAGAGCGTTGATTAAACTCATACATTACTCCCCACATACTCATCCACACGCTACCCACATGCTCGCAACATTCTCCAGCATTGTGCCAAGCGAATTTCGTGGGCGTTTTGCCCTTCATACAAGGATGAATCGAAGCGATGCGAAATATACCGTCCACATTTCACCATTGCCCGCTTTGAATCCCTGCTGGTGGTCTCACAGGGGCAGGCATGTGGATGGAGTCCGGATCTTGTCCCGTGATGCGCTTGCACCCCATCGCAAGCCGTGGCCTTCTCCCTACTTATCGACAGGCTATTCATCGCTGTCATGGCTCAGATCCCCAGCTATTTCCATTTGCATTTGATCTCGGATGCGACCGGCGAGACGCTGATCACGGTCGCCCGCGCCGCAGCTGCGCAATACGCCAAGGTATCGCCTGTGGAACACGTTCATCCGCTGGTGCGCACCCAGAAGCAGCTCGATCGGGTCCTGGCCGAAATCGAAGAAGCCCCCGGAATCGTGCTCTACACGTTGCTGGAAGAAAGTCTGGTGGCAGCGGCTGGAAGGCAAATGCCGCGAACTGGGGCTGCCGTGTCTGTCGATCCTCGGGCCTGTGCTGCACCTGTTTCAGGCCTATCTCGGCGCTGAAACAACGCACAAAGTCGGCGCGCAGCACACCCTGAATGCCGAATACTTCCGCCGGATCGATGCGCTCAATTACACGATGATGCATGACGACGGCCAGTTGCACGACGATCTTGAAGAGGCCGATGTCGTTCTGGTCGGCGTATCGCGAACCTCGAAAACGCCGACATCGATTTATCTTGCCAATCGCGGTGTAAAGACCGCCAATGTGCCGCTCGTTCCCGGTGTGCCGCTGACGTCGAGTGTCGAGCGATTGCAGCATCCCCTTGTCGTCGGGCTGTTCGCAACGCCGGAGCGGATCGTGCAGATCCGGCAGAACCGGTTGCTTGGGCTCAAAGTGGAGCGCGACGACGATCAATATATCGACCGCCAGGCCGTGACCGAGGAAATCGCTGCATCGCGGCGCCTGTGCGCCAAACACAATTGGCCACTGATCGATGTGACCCGGCGCTCGATTGAGGAAACTGCCGCCGCCGTGCTGGCGCTGCTCGGTGAGCGCCGGCGTCATCGGGTTTCGTGAACAATGCTGTGGCTTGCCGCCGCGCCTTTGGTATTGGCGTCGAGAAGCGCGATCCGGCGCACGCTTCTCGAGACCGCAGGCGTGCCGATCGAGATTCGTCCAGCCGATATTGACGAGCGAGGCATCGAGGCCAAGGCGCCACTGCAGACGCCGGTCGCTGTTGCAGCCTTGCTGGCGCGAGAGAAAGCGGCTGTCATTGCCCGAACAATGCCTGGCCGGCTTGTTCTCGGCGCCGATCAAGTCTTGTCGTTGAATGGCGAGCGATTTTCCAAACCGGCTGACCGGGCGGCGGGGCGTGCGCAGCTTGCCGAATTATCCGGCCAGACCCACGAGCTTTATTCGGCCATTGCTTTTGCCCGCAATGACGAGGTGTTGTTCGAACACGTCGGCGTGGCGCGGCTTACCATGCGTGCATTCTCGGATCGGTTTCTCGATGACTATCTGGAAGGCGTCGGCGATGCCGCGACGGCAAGCGTCGGCGCTTATCAGCTCGAAGGTCTCGGTATCCAGCTTTTCGAACGGATCGACGGTGACTATTTCACCGTCCTCGGTTTGCCGCTGATTACGGCGCTGGATTTTCTGCGCCGCCACGGATGTCTCGTCCAATGAGCGCACCACGTCCTTTCGTGCTTTGCCTTACCGGTTCGCTCGGCATGGGCAAGTCGGCGACAGCAAAGATGTTTGCCGAGGCTGGTGTACCGGTGCACGATTCCGACGCTGTGGTGCATGATCTCTATGCCGGCGAGGCTGCCCCGCTGATCGAAGCGGCGTTTCCCGGCTCTACCGCCGGCGGCAAAGTCGATCGGCAAAAGCTCGCCGCTATAGTCATCAATGATAAAACGGCGCTCAAGCGGCTCGAAGCCATCGTGCATCCGCTGGTCGAGCGCGGCACGGAGTAAGTTTCTCTCAGACGCAGGGATCAGCGATACCCCGATCGTGCTGATCGATATTCCGTTGCTGTTCGAAATTGGCGGGGAATCGCGCTGCAACGCCATCGTCGTTGTCTCGGCCCCGGCCGAGATGCAGCAAGCCCGCGCCATGCAGCGGCCCGGCATGACCGAAGAAAAGTTCACCGCGCTGGTGGCGAAACAGGTTCCCGATGCGGAAAAGCGCAGGCGGGCCGATTTTATCGTGGATACATCGCAGGGCTTTGATCGCGCCCGCGCTCAGGTGCGCGACATCCTTGACGCTGTTGCTAAGATGCAAAAACAGCAGTGATTCGTCGGCCGGCAGAGCTCAATGCGCGAGATCATCTTCGATACTGAAACTACCGGGCTTGATCCGCTTCAGGGCGATCGTCTGGTCGAGATCGGCTGCATCGAGCTCGTTAATCGTTTTCCGAGCGGCAAGACGTTCCATTTCTATTTCAATCCGGAACGGGACATGCCGGAGGGGGCGTTCAAGGTTCACGGCCTGTCGATCGACTTCCTGAAAGACAAACCGCTGTTTGCCGAGAAAGCCGAGGAGCTGGTGGCGTTTCTTGGCGATGCGCAGCTTGTCGCGCACAATGCCATGTTCGATCTCGGCTTCCTCAACGCCGAGCTGGAGCGCGCCGGTGTCCCCGGCGTCAGCCGCGAGCGGATGATCGACACCCTGCTGTTGGCGCGCCGCAAGCATCCCGGCGGGTCGAATCGGCTCGACGATCTCTGTGTGCGTTATTCAATCGATAATTCGCGACGCACCAAGCACGGCGCGCTGCTCGATGCCGAGCTTCTGGCGGAAGTCTATGTCGAATTGATCGGCGCCCGGCAGGCTTCGCTGGTCTTGTCGCAAATGGCAACACCTGCGGTTACTGCCGGCGCGATCGTGGTGATGCGCGAGCGCACTGTGCCGCTGGCGCCGAGGTTGAGCGAGGAAGAACGGGCCGCACACCGCAGCTTCGTCGCCACGCTCGGTGAAGCTGCAATCTGGCGCGATTATCTCAGTTTGGATTGATCGCCTGCGGCGTCTCGGTTTGCATCGCCGCCATCCGCTGCCGGTAAAGCTCGACGAAATCGATCGGGTTGAGCAGCAAGGGCTGGAAGCCGCCATTGCGGACTGCGGTCGCAATAATCTCGCGCGCGAACGGAAATAACAGCCGTGGGCATTCGATCATGACGAACGGCTGCAAGCTGTCGGCCGGCACATTCATAATGCGGAACACGCCGCCAAACACCAGCTCGAAGCTGTAGAGTACCAGGCTTTGCGCCTCGGCTTTGCCCTCAAGCCGCAGGGTGACCTCGAAGTCGGTTTCAGAGGTCGGCGCTGCTTCAACATTGACTTGAATGTTGATGTTCGGCTGCGCACTGCTCGGCGCCAGCGAGCGGGGTGCGTGCGGGTTCTCGAACGAGAAATCCTTCATGTACTGAACGAGAACGCCGACCTGCGGCATCGCCATTTGCGGCTGGGGGCCGCCATTTGTCGTCGACATCGTGATCTCCGGCCTTGCACCTTCGCGCCGCGCGACTGGCTAACATACGGTATGCGGGCGAACAATGCCGCGTGCGGCCCCCCTTAACGGGCCGATTTCGCCTCAGGTGCCCAAATACGCGCCGATGCCGATCCGGCAAGGTCCGGAACGTGCGCGTTTGCGTTGTTGGCGGGGCGGGGGCAATCGTCTAAGGTTTATTGCGGTCACGCTGTTGCCGTGTAGGCGGCCTCTAGTCGGTTCCTTGGGCATGCCTACATAGGTATCGGAGCGAAGTGACCTTCCGCGGTCACATCTCGCACAGCTTATTGAACGGACCGACGTTCGTGACGCCGAAAGATGCCAGAAGTGTTTGACATTTATACCATTATCTTTTTGGCGCTCGCGGTCTTCATATTTCTGCGCCTTCGTTCGGTGCTGGGCCAGCGGACCGGCCGGGAGCGGCCGCCGTACGATCCCTATTCGGCGCGCGACGCCGTGCGTAGCCCGGCGGGTGACAACAAGGTTGTGACGCTACCGACCAGTCCACCAGCTGCGCCGGCTCGTCCGGCGCCTGCCGGCGCTGCTGAACCGCCGGCTCCTCCCGGAGAACGGTGGAAGGATGTTGCAGAAGCCGGTTCGGCGGCTGCCGCGGGGCTTGATGCGATCGCCGCGGCGGATAGCAGCTTCGACGCCAAGCACTTCATCACTGGCGCGCGCGCTGCCTACGAAATGATCGTAACGAGTTTTGCCGAAGGCGATCGGGGCCAACTCAAGAACTCTGCTGTCGAAGGAAGTCTTTGACGGATTTGACGCCGCCATTACTGAACGCGAGGGACGCGGTGAAACCGCCGAGACGCGGTTCGTTTCGATCGATGCCTCGACGATCGCCGCGGCGGAACTGCGCAATCGTACAACGCAGATCACGGTGCGCTTCGTATCCAAGCTGGTGTCGTCGACGCGCGACCGCAGCGGCACTGTTGTCGATGGCAGCGCCGATAAGGTTACCGATGTCACCGACGTGTGGACCTTTGCGCGCGACCTTTCCTCGCGCGATCCAAACTGGAAAGTGGTAGCTACCGAAGCCGGACATTGACGCTGATGGCCGTGTGTTCCAGGGCGTTGTGTGTTGGCGTTCTGGTCATCGGATTTGCCGCGGCGATCGGCGTGGTGCGTTTTGCCGAAGCCAGCCCGATCAAATTTCCCGATACGCAATATCAGCCGGTTGAATGGGCCGATCTCGATGGCTGGGCCGGCGATGATCATGCCGCCGCCTTTTCGACATTTCTCGCCAGCTGCAAAACGCTGACAACGAATAGCCGGCAGCGCCAGCCGGTTTCGCCGGCAATCAACGATGCGCTCAAGAACGTTTGTGCCCGCGCCTTTGCCGCGATCCCGCTCGACGACGACGGCGCGAAGAAGTTCTTCGAGGACAATTTCCGGCCGCTTCGCATCAATCGCATTGGCGATGTTGACGGTTTTCTGACCGGCTACTATGAGCCGATCATAGAAGGCTCGCGGGTGCCGACCGGCGAATTCACCGTACCGCTCTATCGGCGGCCGCCCAATCTTGTGGTGGCGGGGCGGCGAAAGCTCGGCGACGCTTTCCCGAGCAAGGGCGTTAAGGTGGGCCGCCGCGTCGGCCGCCGCAAGATCGTGGCGTATTACGATCGCGGCCAGATTGAAGACGGCGCGCTCGACGGCTGGCACCTGGAAATCTGCTACTTGCACAGCCCGGTCGATGTGCTGTTCGCGCAAATCCAGGGTTCGGCGCGGATCAGGCTCGAGGACGGCACCATCCTGCGCCTCAATTACGACTCTCATAACGGTTGGCCCTATACGCCGGTCGGGCGCGTTCTGATCGATCGCGGCTACCTGTCCAAGGACGCGGTGTCGATGCAAAGCATCCATGACTGGATGGAAGCTAATCCTGATCTGGCCAAGGACGTGCGGCGAGCCAACAAATCCTACGTATTCTTTCGCATCACCGATCTTGCGACTGAGGATGAGGCGATTGGCGCCGAGGGTGCGCCGCTGGTGCCGGGCCGCTCAATTGCGGTTGATCACGCCTTGCACGTCTACGGTACGCCGTTCTTCATCGATGCCAACCTGCCGATCGCCAACGATAAGACCGGCACTCAATTTCATCGGCTGATGTTTGCGCAAGACACCGGTTCGGCAATTGTCGGCCCGGCGCGCGCCGATATTTATTTCGGCGCTGGCGACGAGGCCGCGCGGATCGCCGGGCGTATCAAGAATCCCGGCGACTTCATGATGCTCATTCCGCGTGAGCTCGATCCAGTCGAGGTCGGCCGCGATACGCCTCTGCCGCCGGAACGGCCGAGCGATTTCAGTGTCAGCACGACCACAATGGACGACCCGACCGATGTGCCTGACGACAAATCGGCGGCCGTCCCGAACGCAAAGCCCGCTACGTCTGCGGCTACACCTGCGCCGAAGCGGTCCGCGCGGCGGACGCCGTGATCGTTTGGCGATGACCCGGCGCCGTCAATTGAGCGACGAGGAGCGGACGCTCTGGAAGAACGTTGCGCGTTCGGTCAAGCCGCTGCGCAAGCTGGCGGAAGCGGTTGAGGCGCTGTCGGAACCGTTACCGAAGTCACCGCCGCCAAAGCTGCGCCCAAAGTCCGCCGGTCCCGTGCCACATGTCGCCGCTTCCCCAAAATCACCGCCGCTTGCACCGCTCGACCGTCGGCTAAAGCAGCGGGTCGCACGCGGACGCGAACCGATCGAAGCGCGTCTCGATTTGCACGGCATGACGCAAGCGCAGGCGCACACTGCGCTGTTACGGTTTCTGCGCCGCGCACATGCGGACGGTGTTCGCACCGTGCTGGTTGTCACCGGTAAAGGCTTGCGTAGCCGCGACCACAGTCAGGATCACGAACGCGGGGTGTTACGGCGGCAAGTCCCAATGTGGCTGGCGCTGCCGGAATTTCGCCTGCTTGTGGTCGGGTTCGACGCCGCGCATGTCGGGCACGGCGGTGAAGGCGCACTTTATGTGCGGTTGCGCCGACCGCGCTGAGCTATAGCATCGTGAATTTAGCATTAACCTTAACCATCAGTTTGCCGGACGGTCTGCAAGAATTGGTCAAACTCGTCTGCGAAAATCGTCAAAGTAAGTCTGACATCGCCGACAGCAGTTTGGAGTAGCCGACCATGTCCGAAACCCTCGCCACACAATCTAAGCCGAAAACTCCGCAGCGCGGCCCCAACGACGGACGTGTTATTGCCGAAGTCGAAAAATGGATGGCGATGATCCGCGAGATCAAAAGCGAGCAAGTGAAGAACTAGCGCTTCCTGCGACGCTCTATTCGACCTTGATTCCGGCCTGCTTGACCACCGCGTTCCACTTCGCGGAATCTTCTTTCAAGAATGTGCGCAGCTCATCGGGCGTCGAGCTCGTCGCTGTATAAGCGGTCTGCGCGAGAAGATCGATGACGGCCGGCTTCGCCAGTACCTTGACCGCATCACCATTGAATTTCTGCACGATGTCCTGCGGCGTCTTGCCGGGCAGGAATACGCCCTGCCAGAATCGACGAAATAATTCGGCAGTCCCAACTCGTTCACAGTAGGGATTTCGGGTGCGGCCGAGGAGCGCTGTTTGCCGGTGGTGGCGAGGCAATGCGCCTGGCTCGAGCGTGAATAGGTTAAGAGCTCGCCGCTGCCGAAATAGCAATCAATCCGGCCAGGGATGAGATCGATGAACGCCGGCGCCGCGCCGCGATACGGCACGTGGGTCATTTGCAACCCGGCCATCTGCATGAACAGTTCGGCGGCGAGGTGCGGAGCACTCCCGGTGCCGGGCGAGCCCATGATCAGCTTGCCCGCATGTTCCTTCGCGTAGGTGATGAACCCCGCGACCGTCCTGGCCGGCGAGGAATTCGGCACGAACATGAAAAACGGAAATTTCGCCACCATCGATATCGGTGCGAGATCGGTGAACGGGTCATAGTCGAGCGTGCGATAGAGCGAGCTGTTCACCGCAAGCGACGACGTGCCGTAAAGTATCGTGTAACCGTCGGGATCGGCATGCGCGACATAGGCGTTGGCGAGATTGGTGCCGCCGCCCGGCTTGTTCTCGATAACGCACTGCTGCCCCCAAAGCTGCGACAATTGCTCGCCGAGCACGCGCGCGACGGAATCAGTTGGTCCTCCGGCCGCCAGTGGTACGATCATGTGCGCGGGCCGGTCAGGCCAGGTCGCGGCGCGTGCGGTTTCGATCGCAAGTTTTGGTGCAACGGCGGAAGCGGCGGAAAAAGCAATCAAGCTGCGGCGTGTAAACACAACATTTATCCCGGCTGTATTGCGATAGATTAGCCGGTTGGCCGGGGCCACGCCACGCGGCGATCTGCGTCACGCTGACCTGCCGTCACGCGCGTTCGTGCTACAGGATGAAACGGCTCAGGTCGGTATTCTTGGCAAGATCGCCGACATGCTTGTGCACGTAGGCCGCATCGATCGCCACCGTATCGCCGGAGCGATCGGGCGCTGCAAACGAGACATCGTCGAGCACACGTTCCATCACCGTCTGCAATCGCCGCGCGCCAATATTCTCAACACTCGAATTCACGGCCACCGCAACGTCGGCGACGGCATCAATCGCATCCTCGCCGAATGCGAGCGTAACGCCTTCGGTCGCCATCAGCGCGATGTACTGTTTGATCAGCGAGGCCTCCGGCTCGGTGAGGATACGGCGCATGTCGTCGCGCGTCAGCGGTTTCAGCTCGACGCGTATCGGCAGGCGGCCCTGCAACTCGGGCAGCAGGTCCGACGGTTTCGAGATGTGGAACGCACCGGACGCGATGAACAGGATATGGTCGGTTTTCACCGGCCCATGCTTGGTCGGCACCGTGGTGCCTTCGATCAGCGGCAGCAGGTCGCGCTGCACGCCTTCGCGCGAAACATCGCCGCTCATGCGGCCTTCGCGGGCGCAGATCTTGTCGATCTCGTCGAGGAAAACGATGCCGTTGTTTTCGACCGCCTTGATCGCTTCCTGGGTCAGTTGCTCGGTGTCGAGCAGCTTGTCGGACTCTTCGTTGATCAAAATCTCGTAGGACTCATGCACGGTAACGCGGCGCGTCTTGGTGCGGCCGCCGCCGAGTTTGCCAAAGATGTCTCCGATAGAGATCGCGCCCAGCTGGGCGCCGGGCATGCCGGGAATGTCGATCATCGGCATGCCGCTGCCGGCTGCCTGTACCTCGATCTCGATTTCCTTGTCGTCGAGTTCGCCACTGCGGAGCTTCTTGCGGAATGTATCTTTGGTCGATGCGCTGGCATTGGCGCCGACCAGCGCATCGAGCACGCGATCCTCGGCCGCTTTCTGTGCGCGAGTCTGCACGTCCTTGCGTTTCTTCTCGCGGGTCTGCCCGATCGCGATCTCGACCAGGTCGCGCACGATCTGCTCGACATCGCGGCCAACATAGCCAACCTCGGTGAATTTGGTGGCTTCCACTTTGAGAAACGGTGCGCCGGCGAGCTTGGCGAGGCGGCGCGCAATCTCGGTCTTGCCGACGCCGGTTGGTCCGATCATCAGGATGTTCTTCGGCAGTACTTCCTCGCGCAGCCGCTCGTCGAGTTGCAGCCGGCGCCAGCGGTTACGCAGCGCAATCGCAACCGCGCGCTTGGCGTCGTTCTGGCCGACGATGAAGCGATCGAGTTCGGAAACGATTTCTCGGGGGGAGAAGTCGGTCATAAATCGCGTACCATCAAAAGAGCGCGCCCATCGGGCGTATTCACAAGGCGGGATTTCTGGAATCCGGCCTTCTCATAAGCTTTCACGGCGCGTGCATTGGCGGGGTCGGGGTCGGTGACGACCCGGGGTGTGCCAGATCCAAGGAGCGCATCGACGAAGCCCCGGATCATCGCCGAGCCGTGACCTTTGCCGATCATGTGTGCTTCGCCTATAAATTGATCAATGCCGCGCGAGCCGGCCGGCAGCGCGCCAAAACCATTTTCCGGCCATGCCGCCGGATCGTAACATTGCAGATACGCAAACGACCGGTCTTCCGTGGATACGACGAATTGCTCCATCGCCGAATCGGACAGGTCTCCGCTCACTAGTGCGAATTGCTGGTCTGGATCGCCCCACCATTCGCTGACATGCGGTGCCCGCAGCCAGCGGCGCACTGTCGGCAGGTCTTGCGCTGTCATCGATCGAAACTCATAGCGGCATGCATGCATAGGTCGGCAATTCGGGGCGCCGTTAGGGACTGATGACTCCGCTTTGCCAAGAGCGGATAGCATCGAACGGATAGATAAGCATGATTATGTTGAGTGTCAGGTTGTCGCGAATGACATATCCGGCCAGGGCCTCCATCAAAACGGCGGCGAGGACGATCGACCAGACCGGCAGCCGGTGGGCGAGGCCAAAACCAAACATCATGGTCAGTGTGTCGGAGAGGGAATTCAGAATGCTATCGCCGTAATAGTTGAGCGAGATGGTCTCGCTGCGGTAGCGATCGATGATGAAGCTGGTGTTCTCCAGAATTTCCCAGCCGCACTCGACCAGCATTGCGAGCAAAAGACGCGCGGCGACCGGCACGCGAGGCAACGCGAGCCAGGTCAGGCCATAGAGACCGAAGCCGTGAATAAGGTGCGACAGCGAATACCAGTCGAAAATTTGTTGCGAGATTTCCGAATTTTGCGTGCCGCCAACCCACAATTTGATTGTCCCGCACGTGCACATCGTAACGCGGCCAAGGGCCAGTTCGGTTCCCGCCTGAATGATGAGGAGGGACGCAGCGATCAGCACGAAAGCCCAAGCTGGCATCTTGCGCGTCCGTGCGGCGAAGGCTTTTGTCCAGCAGAGGAATGGATTGGTCATGTCACGTGGAATGTGCGCCACGATGGGCGCTGCGCTCAAGTCTTCAATGTCTCGATCGTCACGTTGCGGTTGGTGTAAACGCAAATGTCCGCGGCAATGTCGAGCGACTTGCGCACAATTGCCTCGGCATCGAGCGCTCCGTCGGCGAGCGCGCGCGCGGCCGCCAGCGCATAGTTGCCGCCGGAGCCGATGCCGACGATCCCGGCCTCCGGTTCGAGTACGTCACCGGTGCCGGTGAGCACCAGCGACACTTCCTTGTCGGCGACGATCATCATCGCTTCGAGCCGGCGTAGGTAGCGATCCGTGCGCCAGTCCTTGGCGAGTTCGACCGCGGCGCGGGTGAGCTGGCCGGGATATTGCTCGAGCTTGGATTCAAGCCGCTCAAACAAGGTGAACGCGTCAGCCGTCGCGCCGGCAAAGCCGCCGATCACGTCGCCCTTGCCGAGCTTGCGAACCTTCTTGGCGTTGGCCTTGACGATAGTCTGGCCAATAGAGACTTGGCCGTCGCCGCCGACTGCCACGATGCCGTCCTTGCGGACGGTCAGGATCGTGGTGCCGTGCCATAGGCCGGATTGGCTGGTTTCGGAGGGCTGCATGAGCGGGAAAGCCTTTGTTGCTGCCATGATTTAGGAGTTGGCCTAAGGCAATGCAATCAAGCCAATACCATTATGGGAACGGCGGACATTGGCGGGGCCGGCAACCCCTGATAAAAGGCGCGCAAATTCACGCCGCGTGCCATGCGAAAGGCGCACAATGCGTAAGGCCACCGTGAAGCGGACTACCAAGGAAACCGACGTTGAGGTCACGGTCGATCTCGACGGTACCGGCGCGTCCTCGATCGCGACCGGGATTGGCTTCCTGGACCATATGCTCGACCTGCTGGCGCGGCACTCGCGGATCGATCTGACGATCAAGGCCAAAGGCGATCTGCACATCGACCAGCACCACACCACCGAGGACGTCGGCATCGCGCTCGGCCAGGCGGTGAAGCAGGCGCTGGGCGACATGAAAGGGATCACCCGCTACGCTGACGTCCATCTGCCGATGGATGAAACGCTCAGCCGCGTGGTAATGGATATTTCGGGCCGGCCGTTCCTGGTTTTTCAGGTGCCGTTCGTACGCGCCAAGATCGGCGAGTTCGACACTGCGCTGGTGCAGGAATGGTTTCAGGCCTTCGCCATGAATTCCGGCGTGACGGTGCACGTCACGACGCTTTATGGCAGCAACGACCATCACATTGCCGAATCCTGCTTTAAGGGTTTGGCGCGGGCGCTACGTGCTGCCGTTTTGATTGACGCGCGGGCCGCCAATGAGGTGCCGTCGACTAAAGGCAGCCTCGGCGGATGATCGGCCTCTCCTTATTTGAGGGACGAGGTCTTACGTAACGATATCGGCGAGACAAAAATGTCGATCTACACCGTGCACGAGCCGCCATTGCGGACGGGCGCCGCTGCGCCCGAACCGGAGCGCTATATCTTTGTGCGCGACGGTTTCTCGTTTTGGGCCTTTCTGTTCGGGCCACTGTGGATGCTGTGCCATCGGATGTGGCTGGTCTTCGTGTTCTATGTGGTGGTCTCATTTGTGCTCGAAGGCCTGGTCGCGGTGGCGGGCGCATCCGACGCCGTGCTTGCCGCGATTGGCCTGCTGATTTCACTCTGGGTCGGGCTCGAAGCCGCGACATTGCGCCGTTTCACGCTACGCCGCCGTGGCTGGAGAGATGTCGGCGTCATAAGCGGTGAAGATCGCGAGGCAGCCGAACGCCGTTTCTTCGATGCTTGGCTGCAACAAGGCACTCAAGCCCCGGCGCAGTCCGT
The DNA here is from genome assembly GCA_963742215.1 of uncultured Alphaproteobacteria bacterium. Classification (GTDB taxonomy): domain Bacteria; phylum Pseudomonadota; class Alphaproteobacteria; order Rhizobiales; family Xanthobacteraceae; genus BOG-931. Next base: position 288,028 of record CAVULJ010000016.1, on the reverse strand, counting down.
CGTCGCGCCGCATGCGCTCAATTCAAACCGGCTGGTCACGTCGGGTGTCGTTGGGCTGTTCCCTGAACCGGGAGCAACTCGGTGACTGTCGCGATTGTCGACTACGGCTCCGGCAATTTGCACTCAGCCGCGAAAGCGTTCGAGCGCGCGGCGCGCGAGGCCGGTATCAATCAGCCTATCGTGGTGACACAGGATCCATCGGTCGTGGCGCAAGCGGATCGCGTGGTGCTGCCGGGCGTTGGCGCTTTCGCCGATTGCAAGCGCGGGCTCGATGCCGTGGGTGGCATGGTCGAGGCGCTTGAAGAAGCGGTGCGCCGCAGGGGCCGGCCATTTTTCGGCATTTGTGTCGGCATGCAGCTTCTGGCCGAGCGCGGTCTCGAATACGAAGTGAAGGAAGGACTGGGCTGGATCGGCGGCGAAGTCGACCGCATCACGCCGGGCGATCCGAGCCTGAAAATTCCGCACATGGGCTGGAATACGCTCAATGTCGCGCGGCCGCACCCTTTGCTTGACGGACTGACATTCGGCCCGCAGGGGCGTCACGCTTATTTCGTGCACTCCTATCAGCTCAAGCCCTCGAACCGCGCCGATCTGGTGGCGGATGCCGACTACGGCGGCCCGGTTACCGCGGTGGTAGCGCGCGACAACATCGTCGGCACGCAATTCCACCCGGAGAAGAGTCAAAAGCTCGGTCTGGCGCTGATCGCGAACTTCCTGCGCTGGAGTCCTTGAATGCCTGGATGGGAGACGTTTTTCACGGCGCAGGTGGCAGCGTCGGCGACGCTCGTTGGCTTGCTGTTCGTCGGTGTATCGTTGAACCTGAAAACAATCCTGGAGAACGATGGTCTCCCGGATCGAGCGCTGGCCGGCTTTTATTTGCTGCTGGCAATCCTGGTATTGTCATCGTTGATGCTGGTACCGGGACAACCGCAGCGCCTGATCGCGGCAGAAGTGCTTGCTGTTGGTATCGCGCTGTGGCTAACGGTGACCCGCCTGGCGATCGGTTCGCTGCGAAGAAGCGTGACCGAGAACCGGCATTACTTTGTCCGGCATCTTATATCGCTTCAGGCTGCGGTCCTGCCGTACTTTGTGGGTGGAACGCTTTTGCTCGCCGGTGGCCAAAGCGGCATGTATTGGATTGTCGCGGCGATCATCGTATCGCTGTTCGTGGCATCGTTCGAGGCCTGGGTGCTTTTGGTCGAGATCAACCGCTGACAGGCGCGAGTGTAATTCGTGATCTTATTTCCGGCTATCGATCTGAAAAACGGCGAAGCGGTGCGCCTGCAACAAGGCGATATGGCGCGCGCGACCGTGTTCAACCGTGATCCGGCGGCGCAGGCAAAGGCATTCGAGCGCCAGGGCTTTGACTATCTCCACATTGTCGATCTCGACGGCGCCTTCGCGGGTAGACCGATCAACGCGGCGGCGGTCGAAAGTATTCTCGATACGGTAAAAATGCCGGTGCAGCTCGGTGGCGGCATTCGCGATCGCGCGACGATCGAGGGTTGGCTCGGCAGGGGGGTCACCCGCGTCATCATCGGCACTGCCGCCGTGCGCAATCCGGCGCTGGTCAAGGAGGCCGCGCGGGCATTTCCCGGCCGCGTCGCTGTCGGGCTCGATGCACGCGACGGCAAGGTCGCAGTGCAGGGCTGGGCGGAAACGTCAGAGCTCTCCGTTTTCGACATCGCGCAACGATTTGAGGACGCCGGCGTCGCTGCCGTTGTCTATACGGACGTGACACGCGACGGCATGCTTAAGGGCCTCAATATCGACGCGACGATCGCGCTCGCTGACGCTGTATCGATTCCAGTCATCGCTTCGGGCGGATTAGCGTCGCTCGAAGACGTACGCGCCTTGCTCGCACCACGCGCGCAAAAACTTGCCGGCGCCATCGCGGGCCGGGCGCTCTATGACGGCCGGCTTGATGCGGAGGCGGCGCTTGCGCTGCTCAGGAGTGCAAGCCAGGGCGCACCTGCGTCATGAGCGGGCAACGTGGCCTCTTTTTCTGGTTTTCGGTGGTATGCGTGACGATTCTGGTGATCGCCGTACTGCCGGTGATCTCCGTGTCGCTCACCTACGCTGTCTCGTCAGCATTGGGCTGCTCGGTGAACGAAGGCGGCGCCACGCCCTGCCCGTTCATGGGCGTCGATCTCGGCGAAACGCTCGTCACCATGATGGTGCTCGGCTGGCTCGGCCTGCTTACGCTTCCGGTAGGCGGCGTTGCCCTCGCGATCTGGTTCGCGGCGTGGATCGGGCGGTGGATTTGGCGTCGCCGGCAGCTCGGACGGAGCAACGCGTAGCAAAGATGTTCAAAGTCCGCATCATTCCTTGCCTCGACGTCAAAGACGGCCGAGTCGTCAAAGGCGTCAATTTCGTCAACCTGCGCGACGCCGGCGATCCGGTCGAGGCGGCCATCGCCTATGACCAGGCGGGCGCCGACGAGCTTACGTTTCTCGATATCACCGCCAGTCACGAAAACCGCGGCATCATGCTCGACGTAGTGCGGCGCACGGCGGAAGCCTGCTTCATGCCGCTGACAGTCGGCGGCGGCGTTCGCACCGTCGACGACATCCGTGCGTTGCTCACATCCGGCGCGGACAAAGTGTCGATCAATACCGCTGCGGTCTCACGCCGCCAGTTTGTTGCAGAGGCTGCAGAAAAATTCGGTGATCAATGTATCGTGGTCGCGATCGACGCCAAGAAAGTGTGGAAGCCCGGTGAGGCGGACCGCTGGGAGATATTCACTCACGGCGGCCGCAACCCGACCGGTATCGACGCTATCGCCTATGCCCGCGAAGTGGTCGCACTTGGTGCCGGCGAAATTCTCCTTACCTCGATGGATCGTGACGGGACCCGGAACGGCTATGACATCGCGCTCACCCGCGCCATTGCTGATGCCGTGACCGTGCCGGTGATCGCTTCCGGCGGTGTCGGTAATCTCGATCATCTGGTCGATGGCGTGCGCGGTGGTCACGCCAGCGCCGTGCTGGCTGCCTCGATTTTCCACTTCGGCGAATACTCGGTCCGCGACGCCAAAACCTATATGGGCCGCGCCGGTTTGCCGGTGCGGATGGATCCGTAGCGGCTCATCTGCGGAAAGCAGATTATGAGTTTTGCCGCGCCCAAAGCAGTGCGCGCTCTAACCTGTCATTGCCCCAGAACAGCTCGCCATCCGCGGTCGTGAGTGTCGGCGCGCCGAATACACCCAACTGCTGCGCCTGTTCGGTCTGAGCGCGCAGTTTCAGTTTATTGTCGTCGGATATTGCCGCGGCTAGCGTAGGTTCGGGCGCGACGCTCAGATGCGAGAGAACGTCGGCAAGGACAGAGGCATCGTCGATGCTGCGGCCTTGGCCGAATTCCGTGCGAAATACGTCGAGACAGAACTGTTCGCCCCACCCCTCGTTTAAACCGACCAAGGCAACACGGGCAGCTAGTACGCTGTTCTGCGGAAACGGCGAGGGCTGCCGAAACGGCAGCCCTTCATCGGAGCAGACGCGTTCGAGGTCGCGCCACATGTTCTGGCCCTTCGCCGGGAACAAATTGAACGGTGAGGTGGTCCAGCCTTGCGTCTTGAAGATCGGTCCAAGCAGGAACGGGCGGAAGCGAACAGCGACGCCGGCCTCGTCAGCCAGCGGGCGGACCCGCATGGCCGCCGGGTAGGAATAGGTCGAGGCGAAATCAAACCAGAAATCGATCGTTGGCGGGCTCATCCTCCGATCCTATGTCCGAGAAAGAGCCTGCGAAACAAGCCCGGTTAAATATCAGGCAAGCTTCGACTCCCGGTGCGGGTCTGGAGATGCTAAGGAGCGCGAATGGCCGAGTTCAGCCTTCATGATCTGGAAAAGCGTGTGCAAGCCCGCGCCAAGGAAAGCGCGGACGTTTCCTACACACGGAAGCTGCTCGACCGCGGCGTTGCCCAATGCGCCAAAAAGCTCGGTGAAGAAGCCGTTGAGGCTGTCATCGCCGCGATCAGCGAGGACAAAGACCGCGTCATCGGAGAGGCCGCCGACGTGCTTTATCATCTTTTGGTCGTGCTTCACGCCCGCGGCATCACGCTCGACGAAGTCGAGGCCGAGCTCGGCGCTCGAACCCGCCAGTCCGGGCTTGACGAAAAGGCCTCGCGCAAAGGCGGTTAGATCGCATGGAGCAGCGCACCGATCAGGACGTATCTCCCTACCGCAGCTTTTCGCGCGCCGAATGGGCCAGGCTGCGACATGACACGCCGATGACGCTCGAGCCCTCGGAAGTGACGCGGCTGCGTTCGATGCACGACCGGCTCGATATGTCCGAAGTGGAGGAAATCTATCTGCCGCTGTCGCGGCTGCTGTCGCTTTATGTTCGCGCCACGCAGAATCTGTTTCGGGCGCAACAAGGCTTTCTCGGCACCGAAGATGCCAAGATGCCGTACATCATCGGTGTTGGCGGTTCGGTCGCCGCCGGTAAGTCGACCACGGCGCGCGTGCTGGAAGCCTTGCTGGCGCGCTGGCCCAATGTGCCCAAGGTCGATCTCATCACAACCGACGGCTTTCTCTATCCGAACGCGGTGCTCGACCGCGAAGGGCTCATGGAGAAAAAGGGATTTCCGGAGAGCTACGATCTGCAGGCGTTGCTGTTGTTTCTCTCCGACATCAAAGCCGGCCGCCGACCGGTGCGCGCACCGGTCTACTCGCATCTGATCTATGACGTGATCCCGAACCAGTGGATCGAGATCGACCGGCCCGACATTTTGATCGTCGAGGGCCTTAACGTGCTGCAGGCCGGGCGCTTGCCCAAGGACGGCAAAGCGGTGCCGTTTGTTTCCGACTTTTTCGATTTCTCGGTTTATATCGACGCTGATGAGGACGTGCTGCTGTCCTGGTATGTCAGCCGGTTTTTGACCCTGCGCGGCACCGCGTTCGCTGATCCGAAATCATACTTTCATCGCTATGCGAGGCTGACCGACAAGGAAGCTGCCGACACCGCGACATCGATCTGGAACCGGATCAATCTCATCAACCTGCATGAAAATATTTTACCGACGCGGCGCCGGGCCGACCTGATCCTGAAAAAGGGCAAAAGCCATCAGGTCGAGGAAGTGGCGCTGCGGCGTTTGTAGAGCGTGATTCGGTTTTCCGAAAGGATCAGCTCAACTCAAAATCTATGCAGCGAGCGCACTGCTGTCGGCGGCCAGCAGGCCTGCCAGTCGCTCGCGATCGAGCGGCTTTACCAAAAATCCATCCATACCAGCGGCTAGGCAAGCATCGCGGTCCTCGGGCGATGCATTGGCGGTGAGCGCAATGATCGGGGTGCGGCCGGTTGCTTCCTCGGCTTCGATGGAGCGAATGCGGCGCGTTGCCTCCAGACCGTCCATGCCCGGCATGTGCAGATCCATCAGCAGGCGATCGTAAGGCGCATCGGCTTCGCGCGCGGCAAGCCAGCTTTCAATGGCGGCTGTGCCGCTCGCCGCGATCGTTGGACGGTGGCCAAGCTTGACCAGGAGCGCGCGCGCCAACATTGCGTTGATCTCGTTGTCCTCCGCCACAAGGATCGACAGCGAACGGCCGGGCAGAGCCTCTTTCGGTGTTTCGGAGATCTCGGCACCCGACGTGTCGAAAGCATCGTCGGCGGTGAAGCAGGCAGCGAGCGAGACATCACGTACCGGCTTGATCAGATAGCTGCTGAAACCAGCATTTTTCAGCGCGGCAAGCTTATTGCGCATCGCCGGCGGCACCATCACGATGCGGCGTGAGATGCGCGCCGCTATCCGCGCCAGCGCTTCACTGGCCGCCATGCCGAGCGTGTGATCGACCAGAATGGCGGTCCACGACAATTCCGGCAGCAGCGCCGCCGCAACCGTCTCGTCGGGCACAATCCTGGTGCGCGCGCCCCAGCGTTGCAGCCGGCGTGCGATCAATGAGGCTTCGATTTCGGCCGGCGCAACAATGAGTACGTCGTGGCCTATGAGGTTTGGTGCGATGAAGGGCGCCGCTTCGGAGTCCGTGGCGCGCGGCAGTGTCAACGTGGCGTTGAATGTCGAGCCTTTCCCGGCCGCACTCTCGACCGTGATCGCGCCGCCCATACTTTCAATGATTCGCCTGGAAATGCTCAGGCCCAATCCGGTGCCGCCGTATTTACGCGCTGCGCCGGAATCAGCCTGTTCGAATTCGAGAAAGATCCGGGACTGATCTTCCGCGGTCATGCCAATGCCGGTGTCGCGCACCGACATCACAATCTCATCCGCGGCCGCGCCCGGCTCGACGATGATCGATACCCCGCCATGCTCGGTAAATTTGATCGCGTTGCCAGCCAGATTGAACAACACCTGACGCAATCGTGCCGCGTCGCCGATGACGCGCGACGGCAGACGCTCATCGACGTAACAGCAAATCTCAAGACCCTTCGCCTGGGCGCGCGGGCCAAGCAGCTCGACGGATTCCTCAACCAGTCCGGCCAGCGCGAACGGGCGGGCCACAAATTCAAGCCGTCCGGCCTCGATCTTCGAGAAGTCGAGAATCTCCTCGATCAACGATAACAGTGTTTCGCCCGACGTTCTAACAGCGTTCAGATATGTCATCTGCTCGGGCATCAGCGCTGTGTCGCCAAGCAAGTTAGCCATACCGAGGATGCCGTTCAGCGGCGTGCGGATCTCGTGCGAGACCATGGCGAGGAAGCGCGACTTGGCGCGGCTTGCGGCTTCCGCCTGATCGCGCGCCTCCGCAATGACCCGCTCTGCGCCGATGCGATCGGTCATGTCGCGGCCGACGCTCTGAATCTCATTGCCGCTATCGGCGCGCATCGTGACTTCGCGCCAGGCGATCCAGCGGGCTCCGTCCGGTGTTGGAATTTTTTGATCGTAGACGCGCGTGCCGTCGGCTAGGGTCGAGACGTCGCTTTGCTCTTCGACGGGCAGCGCAAACGTCATCGCCAGCAGATCTTCGCGCGGCTTCCCGGCGAGCTTGCAAAACGCGTCGTTTGCGTAAGTGATTGCGGACGTTGCGTCGCGGCGCAGGATAACGTCGCCTTGCGCTTCGAAGAAGCTCTTGGCGCGTTCCTGGGTTTCGCTGATCTCCCAGGTGCGGTCGGCGGCGCGCTCGAGAGCGGCCTCTAGGTTGCGCATCTCGGCTTTCATTTGGCGGATGCGGGAATAAAGGATGCCGATGGCACCGCACGCCGCGCCGAACAGCGCGGCAACACCGACCGCAAACGAATTTGGATCGTAATGAGCCATCGACGAAGTCGCGCCGGACAAAAAGCCGAACGCCACTCCGAATGACATTGTGGTGATCGCAATGGTGCGGACGACAAGCAAGATCAGACGGCGCCCGAGAACGGCGGGTTTTTTGAGAATGGCGCGACGGCGCATTGATCCGGAACCCTACTTGGTACGTTACACGGAGCTGAGGTGCGAAACCGCGTTCGTGCCGTTTATCGGTGTGGCAGTGCGGATTTTGGCCTATGAATATTGCGCATCCCTTGCAGTCGCTGCGAGCGATTGGAGGGACAGTTGATGCTTTGTTAATGTCCTTTCGGCCCGCAACGGGCCGTTATGACGTAAGAGTGGGTCGCTGCCGGAGACACAGAATGGCTAAAGTATCGAGTTCCAGGCGCTCAAAGGCGCAATCCGGCGGTGCCCGGCGCTCCGCCAAACCTTCGCGGGCGGAGGCGGAAGCCGCCGTACGGACGCTCATTCAATGGACCGGCGATGATCCGGACCGCGAGGGTCTGCGGGCCACACCATCCCGAGTAACCCGCGCCTTCGAGGAATGGTTCTCCGGCTACAACGACGATCCGCGCGAATATCTCAAACGGACATTCGAGGAGACCGGCGGCTACGACGACGTCGTGGTGCTTCGCGATATCCGTTTCGAGTCGCATTGCGAACATCATATGGCGCCGATCATCGGGCGGGTTCACATCGGCTATCTGCCGCGCAACCGCGTGGTCGGCATTTCAAAGCTGGCGCGGTTGGTCGAGGTCTATGCGCGGCGCTTGCAAATCCAGGAAAAAATGACGGCGGAGATCGCGACCTGTCTCGATCAAGTGCTCAAGCCCCATGGCGTTGCTGTGGTCACTGAGGCCGTACACCAGTGCATGACCACGCGCGGTGTACACAAGCCGGGCGTCAGCATGGTGACGAGCCGCATGCTCGGCGTGTTCCGCGATCATGCCGAGACGCGGCAGGAATTCCTGGTGGCGATCGGCATGCGCGGCATGATCGCGGTCAACGGCAACGGGTGACTTTTTTAGGTCGCTTTACGCCGCGCGCCGGATTTCATCTGCCAGCGCGCGATAGGACAATGCCTCCGCGAGATGCACGCGGCCTACATTGGCGGCGCCGTCGAGATCGGCAAGCGTGCGCGCGACCCGAAGCACACGATGATAGCCGCGGGCTGAAAGCCGCATCGCGTCGGCGGCATCGCGCAGCAGTGTCATGCCGCTCGCATCGGGTTTCGCGACATCTTCCAAAATTGCGCCTGACACTTGCGCATTGCTGCGGACATGGGGCAGGCCCATCGCGGCATAACGTGCCACTTGCCGTTCGCGCGCCGCAGCGACTCGCTCGGCGATTTCGCGGCTGCCTTCCGTCGGCGGCGGCAGGATCAGATCGGCAGCAGTCACCGCCGGCACCTCGATATGCAGATCGATGCGGTCGAGCAGCGGGCCGGAAATACGCGACTGATAATCGGCGGCGCAGCGTGTGTTGGGCCCGCGGCGGCAGGCAAAACCGGGCTCGCTGGCGCGGCCGCAGCGGCAAGGATTCATCGCCGCTACCAGCATGAAACGCGCCGGATAAGTGACGCGGTGGTTGGCGCGCGCGATCGAAACCTCGCCGGTCTCAAGCGGCTGGCGCAGCGAGTCGAGCGCCTGTGGTCCGAATTCCGGCAACTCATCGAGGAACAGCACGCCGTGATGGGCGAGCGAGATCTCGCCGGGCCGCGCACGCAATCCGCCGCCGACCAAAGCCGGCATGCTGGCGGAATGATGCGGCGCGCGGAACGGCCGCCGGTTGGTCAGCGCACCGCCTTTGATCTCACCGGCGACGGAAGCGACCATCGATACTTCGAGCAATTCGGCCGGCGCGAGCGGCGGCAGGATCGACGGCAAGCGCGCGGCCAGCATCGACTTGCCGGCGCCAGGCGGACCGCACATCAGCAGATTGTGTCCGCCCGCGGCAGCGACTTCGAGCGCGCGCTTTGCGCTCTCCTGGCCCTTGATGTCGGCGAGATCGAGAGTTGGGCCGGTGACCTCGAGAATTTTCGGCTGCGGCCGCGACAACACCTGCGTGCCCTTGAAATGGTTGGCGAGCTGGATGAGCGAGGTCGCGGCGGTGATTTCGATCTCAGGGCTTGCCCAAGCTGCTTCCGGCCCGCACGATGCCGGGCAGATCAGACCTTCGCCGCGCGCATTGGCGCCGATCGCGGCGGGAAGCACGCCGGCCACGGCGGTGATTGAGCCGTCGAGGCCAAGCTCTCCGAGCACGGTGAAGCCAGACAGCGCATCGTGCGGGATAGCGCCGATCGCCGCCATCAGTCCGAGCGCGATCGGCAGATCGTAGTGGCTGCCTTCCTTCGGCAAATCGGCGGGCGCGAGATTGATGGTGATGCGGCGCGCCGGCAGCGCCAGCCCCGAGGCGATTAGCGCCGAGCGTACCCGCTCCCGCGCTTCCGAAACCGCTTTGTCGGGAAGGCCGACGATGTTGAAGGCGACCAGGCCTGGCGCAACTTGAACCTGGACGTCGACAGGACGGACCTCGATGCCCTCGAATGCCACCGTAGAGACGCGCTGGACCATTGCAGCCCTGAACTGTCAGCCCTGTCTTCCGCGGCAGAGTAACGGAACTTTCGTTCCCGTGCAAGAACATTTAGGGAACAAAATTAGCACTTCTAGCATGTAAAATCCCCGGAACTGCAGCCTTTCGCCTTTCCGCTCGAGGACTTTCTGCTCGATGGCTTTTGCGCAAGACTTTCTTCCCGTCTTGTCGCAAGGAGAGCCCCCATGTTGCCGACCGCCCGAAAACTAGCCTTCACGGATGTGCCGGTTATCGATCTTGCTCCAGCCTGGTCGGGCGATAGCGTGGCGCGGCGGGCGCTGGCCGACGAGATCGCCGAAGCCTGCGGCACGGTCGGCTTCATGTACGTCAAGAACCGTCGCGTCGCGGACGCCGACCTACGTGATCGGCGAGGCGCATGTCTTCAATCCGAGCGCGATGACCGGCTACGGCTCGATGGTCATGGCCTCGGTGAAGAAATACGGCGGACGCTACTTGGCGCGCGGCTCGTGGCCCGAAGTGCTGGAAGTCGGGCCGGCCCACAACATTCTCATCATCGAGTTTGAAACGCCCGACGCGGCACGCCGCTGGTACGGGTCGCCCGAATATCAGGCGGCCAAAAAGCTGCGCCAGGGCAATTCAAATCTGCGGCTGCTGCTGGTCGACTCGTTCGTCAAGGAGGCCGGCTGACGGCATGACACGGGTAACGATCACGTTCCTTTTCGCCGCTCTTGTCTTAGGGATTTTTGCCGTCGCCCACGCTGCGGATCAATATCCATTGCGCCCAGTAAGGCTTGTGGTCGCGTTCGCGCCAGGCGGCGTTGCCGACGTGGTGGGACGTTTGGTGGCAGGGGCGCTGCAACCGCGCCTGCATCAGAGCGTCATCGTCGAGAACAAACCGGTCGGTGACGGGCAAGTCGGCATGGGCGAAGTGGTTCGCGCCGCGCCCGACGGCTACGCGCTGCTGGTCGGCGGTTTTGGCGGCCAGATCATTCCGCCGCTCATGAACGATGATTTCCCGTTCGATGTGCGCAACGATCTGGTCAAGATCGCGCTCACCGCCGAGTTTGGAAACGTGCTGGTCGTCAATAACTCCGCAAAAAAATGAAACAGCTCCGCGTTGAACCGATTGGAAAAGGTCACGCCGAAGCGGAAGTTTTCTTCAACGAAGAGCTTGTCCGCTGGAAAAAAGTCATCGATCAGACCGGCATCAAGCTTGAACACTAATTGCCGGAATTGAAAACGAATTTGGGCTTTCAGCTTTCCGCGACGGCCAGCAATTCGTGATGCACCGCGCTAAGCATTTCGTCGGACAGCGGATTGCCTTCTACGGCGCGGGCCAGGGTGAGCGCGCCGACCAGCGCGGCCATGGCTGTGAGCGCTTTGCGCCGGCGCACGGCCTTCGATTTGCCGGGAATCGATTCCGCAAGGATGTCGAGCAATGGTTCAAGCCCCTCGGCAAAAGCCTTGCGGACAACTTTGCCGCTGCGCGCGGCGTCATTGCCGAGTGCTGCGAATGCGCAACCGCGTCCGGGGTCATCGCGATGCCGGCATGAAAGATAGTGATCAAGCAGCGCTACAAACGGCTTGGCCCGATCGGACGCCGTAACTTTCGACCAGTTCTCCGCCGCCCGCGCCATGGTCCGTTTGCTGGCCTGCCCGACGAGATCGTCTTTTGAAGAAAAATGGCCGTAGAAGCCGCCATGGGTCAGGTCGGCTGCCTTCATGATGTCGGCTACGCCGATGCCGTCGAAACCCTTGGCGCGGAACAGACGCGCTGGCAGCCTCGATAATGCGCTCGCGATGCTCGGCAGCTTTTTCGCGGCTCACTCTCATCAGACACCTCAGTCAGTCACTTTAGCTATGAACCATGTCACGTCAGCCATGCGCACAGCGCCGTGACTTGACTTTTTATATGACGATCGTCATCAATAAGCAACCCTTTGATGACGGGTGTCATCTAAATCGACTGTCAACTGATTAAAACGAACTGGAATAGACCGATGTCGGTTTCCTCGATTGCCGCGGCGCTCGATCGCCGCAACGTCCATTACGGCTGGGTTATTGTCGGCGCCACTTTGCTCGTCACTGTGGTCACGGCCGCCGCCATGAGCACGCCCGGCGTGCTTATCGTGCCACTGGAGCAGGAGTTCGGCTGGACCGACGCGCAAATCTCGGCGGCCTTGGCGATCCGGCTCATGCTGTTCGGATTGTTCGGTCCATTCGCGGCTGCGTTCATGAACCGCTATGGCATCCGCGCCGTGGTGCTGAGTGCGGTAATCCTGATTTGCGTGGGCTTTCTTGCGTCGCTGATGATGACGCAGGTCTGGCAGCTCGTGCTGCTGTGGGGCTTCGTGGTCGGTATCGGCACCGGCCTCACTGCGATGGTGCTGGCCGTAACGGTGGCGACACGCTGGTTCAACGCCCGGCGCGGCCTGGTGATGGGCATTTTTGCCGCCAGCAATGCCACCGGCCAGCTCGTCTTTCTGCCCCTGATCGCGTCGCTCGCTACAAATTACGGCTGGCGCATGTCGCTGCTGTTTGTTTGCTGCATGCTGGCGATCGCCGGAGTCGCTGGAATGCTGCTGATGCGCGACCGGCCAAGCGACCTCGGCCTGCCGCTCTATGGCGAGACTGCGGTTTCGCCACCACCAGTGGCCGGCGTCGGTCTCGTCTCACTGCTGCTGTCGCCGCTGATCGTGTTGAAGGATGCCGCCCGCACGCCGGTGTTCTGGATATTGTTCGGTACTTTTTTTGTCTGCGGTTGCAGCACTAACGGTCTGATCCAGACCCATTTCGTTTCGCTCTGCCATGACTACGGCCTGCCCGCAGTGACTGCCGCGAGTGTGCTGGCGATGATGGGCATTTTCGATTTCGCCGGCACCATCGGCTCGGGCTGGCTGTCCGACCGGTTCGATCCCCGCTGGCTGCTGTTCTGGTATTACGGCCTGCGCGGCATCTCGCTGCTCTATCTGCCGTTCACCGATTTCACGTTCTATGGCCTGTCGCTGTTCGCGGTGTTCTACGGGCTCGACTGGATCGCTACCGTGCCGCCGACGGTAAAGCTCACCGCCGACAAGTTCGGCCGCGAGAAGGCCGGCATGGTGTTCGGCTGGATTTTTGCCGGCCACCAGATCGGCGCGGCAAGCGCGGCGTTCGGCGCGGGCCTGGTGCGGACGGTGTATTCAACCTACCTGCCGGCGTTCTTCGTCGCCGGCGCGCTTGCATCATCGCGGCGGTGGCTATCATCACGGTGCGTAAATCGTCGGGCACGGTGGTCGCGACGCCGGTACCAGCGCGGGCGTAGGTTCTCTGGGGCGCGTCATCCAAGCCCGAGGGCGAACACGATGCCTGTGCCGATCACCAAAAGGCACACGGCATCGTAGAATCCCAGCCGTTCCATCCAGCGCGGTTTCGGCTTGTCTCCGGTGACAGGGATCAAGCGGAACAGTCCGTGTAGTCCGAGCGCAAACCAGCCGAACAAAGCAGCCACAGCGCCAAGCGCTGCGGCTGATGTTTTTGACAGAAAAGGCTGGCAATAGATCAGAACGGCAATGCCGATCGCGCCGTGCACCAGAAAAGCGACGATGGCGAGCATCAGCTGTAGCGCCGCACTTTTGGGAAGCCGGCGCAACAGAACCACGATTGACACAATCTGGAAGACAAAGCCGCCGACGAGAAGCAGCACGCCACCCATCAGCTTGGCGCGCCCGCCCGCTTCGCTTCGATCTTGTCCCAGAGCAGCGCCGCGATGTCGGCGCCGCCGAGGTTTTTCACCGAGCGGATGCCGGTCGGCGAGGTGACGTTGATCTCGGTGAGGTAGTCGCCGATCACGTCGATGCCGACGAACAACAAGCCGCGTTCGCGCAGCGCCGGCCCGATCCGGGTGCAGATTTCCCGCTCGCGATCAGTGAGCTCGGTAACTCGCGGGCGTGCCGCCGCGCACCATGTTGGAGCGCAGATCGTCCGCCGCCGGCACGCGGTTCACCGCGCCGGCAAACTCGCCGTCGACCAGAATGATGCGCTTGTCGCCGTTCTTCACCGCGGGCAGGAATTTCTGCACGACCCATTGCTCGCGAAACAACGTCGAGAACAGATCGTACAGCGAGCCGAAATTGAGATCTTCGCGCTTGAGCAAGAACACGCCTTCGCCGCCCTTGCCGTAAAGCGGCTTCATCACGATGTCGCCGTGCTCGGCGCGGAACGCCTTGATTGCGTCGAGATCGCGCGTCAGCAGCGTCGGCGGCATCAAGTCGGGAAATTCAGTGACAAATATCTTTCTCCGGCGCGTTGCGCACGTGAGCGGGGTCGTTGACCACCAGCGTTTTCGGATGAATGCGCTCGAGGAAATGGGTCGACGTGATATAGGCGAGGTCGAACGGCGGGTCCTGGCGCAGCAGCACCACGTCGAAGGTCGAGAGGTCGACATGCTTCGGCTCGCCGAGCGTGAAGTGATCGCCGACAGTGTCGCGCACCACCAGCGGCCGCACCGTGGCGAACACCTTGCTGTCGCGCAACGACAGCCGATCCGGCGTGTAATAGGAGATCGGGTAGGCGCGGGCCTGCGCCTCCAGCAACATCGCGAACGTCGAGTCGCCGCGGATATTGATCCGCTCGATCGGATCCATTTGCACGGCGATGTTCAGGCGCATGATTTTGGCACGGGGTTGAAGGCTGTTGCAGCGGGAATGGTGGCTAACGTCTACGCAATTTTCACTGTTTGGATCACTAGCCGGAGGCGTCGAAGGCATTGGCGATATGGCGCGGCATCTTGCCAGGCGCAACCAGAATGGCGTCAAAGCGCAGAAAACATTCGGCATCGTCAGGATGCTGCGACAGCCAGTATTCGGCGGCAGCGATAATGCGCTGTTTTGATCGCTCGGACACAGCTTCGGCGGCGGCATCGAGCGTGTCGCGCGCCTTCACCTCGACGAACGCGATATCGCGCCGCCGCCGCGCGACGATGTCGATCTCGCCGACCGGCGTCTTCCAGCGCCGTGCCGCGATCCGGTAGCCCTTGGCAATCAACAGCATGGCAGCGCGGCTCTCGGCCGAAATCCCGAGCTTGAATGCGGCGACGCGCTCGGGCCGCGGCTCAGTCTTGCGTGATGAAAGCGGTTTAGCGCGGCGCGGCATGCTCGGATTCTTTCGACAGCTCCAGTGCGCGTTGATAAAGCACGCGCCGCGGCATCCCGGTGACGTCGGCGACCTCACCGACGGCGTCTTTCAACGAGACGCGCGCCAGCGCCGCGCGCAACAACGAGTTGGTTTCGCTGGCGCTCGGCTGCGCCGCGGCTTGCGGCGGACCGATCACCAGAACGAACTCGCCGCGTTGCTCACCGTCTGCGGCACCTTGCGCCAGCGCGGCAAGATCGCCGCGCCGGATTTCTTCGTGCAGCTTGGTCAGCTCGCGGCAAATCGCGGCCTCGCGCAGGCCGAGGCCCGCGACGAGATCGGCGAGCGTCGCGACGAGGCGCGGTCCGGTTTCGAACAGCACCAGCGTCGCCGGGATGCGGGCAAGCTCGGCAATGCGCGATCGTCGCGCACCCTCTTTCGGCGGCAGAAAGCCGGCAAAGAAAAACTGGTCGGTCGGCAGTCCGGCGGTGGCCAGCGCGGTCAATGTCGCTGACGCGCCGGGCAACGCAGTAACGGGATGGCCGGCTTCGTGCGCCGCACGCACTAGTTTGAAGCCCGGATCGGAAATCAATGGCGTACCGGCGTCCGATACCAATGCAATTGCCGCGCCGTCGGCAAGCTTGCGCAGCAATTCTGGCCGCGCTTCTTCCGCATTATGATCGTGGTAGGGGGTTAGCGGCGTGCCGATGACATAGCGATCGAGAAGCTTCCGGGTGACGCGGGTGTCCTCGCAGGCGATCAGGTCTGCGCCGGCCAACGTCTCCAGCGCCCGCAAGCTGATGTCGCCGAGGTTGCCAATCGGCGTTGCGACGATATGCAAGCCAGGCGCGGCGCGGGCGACATCGATGTCGCGGCCATGAAGGCTATAATGCCGGCCTTGGCCGGGCGGATTGTGCACTGGCGGGCCCATTTGCGCCACTTTAGCGTCTGCATCTTGCGGCGTCATGTTGACCGGGGTCACTGTAGCGAATTCATTATCCTTTCCATTCGGTTAACCATTCGCCGCCAGAATGACAGATTACCACTGCCTTAATAGGCGATGCTGAAAGCCGTTGCGAAAACTGTCGTGAGGAGAAGCGCATTGCCTGCGGAAATGCCGCTCCGGACGCCGGTTGCGACGCCGTCCCGGCGTCGTTTGCTCGCGGGTTTGCTGGCGACGGCCGGCACGCTGTTGGCGGGCTGCTCGAACAATTCCAGTTTCTTCAATTCACTGCCGTCGCTGTCTTCAAGCGCGCCGCCGCCGGAAGGCGGGCCGCCGCCTGGGCCAGCCGTCGCTGCCAACACGATCGGCACCGGGCAAGTGAAAGCCGGCCTCATCCTGCCGATGTCAGCGGGCGGCAATGCCGGCGTCGCCGGCATGGCGATGCGCAATGCCGCGGAAATGGCGCTCAGCGAGTTCAATGGCGCCAACGTCCAGCTCCTGGTGCTGGATGACGCCGGCAATCCCGACACCGCCCGGCAGATGGCGCAGCAAGCGATGGATCAGGGCGCCGAGATCATTCTTGGGCCGCTGTTTGCGCAATCGGTCAGCGCGGTCGGCGGGGTGGCTCGCGCCCGCAATATCCCGGTGATCGCGTTTTCGACCGACACCAACGTCGCGTCGAACGGCGTCTATCTCCTGAGCTTCCTGCCGGAGACCGACGTCGAGCGGATCGTGCAATACACCTCCTCGACCGGAAAGCACTCCTATGCCGCGCTGATCCCCGATAATCCCTACGGCACGGTGGTCGAGGCGGCCTTCAGGCAGGCGGTGGCGCGCCGCAATGGCCAGGTCGTTGCGCTGGAGCACTACCCCCATGACAAGGCGGCGATGGCAGGCCCGGTGCGCAATGTCGCGCAAGCCGCGGTGCGCGCCGAAGCGATTTTCATACCCGACGGCGGCGACGCCGTGCCGGATGTGGTGGCGATGCTGGTGTCGAACGGCGTCAACACCAAGAAAACCCAGTTGCTCGGCACCGGGCTTTGGGACGATCCCCGGATCAGTTCGGCTCCCGGCCTCGACGGCGGCTGGTATGCCGCGCCCGATGGCGCGGGCTACCGCGCCTTCGCCGAGCGTTACCGCACCCGATACAAGCAGGAGCCGGTGCGCACCTCGACCTTGGCCTACGATGCCGTGGCCCTGATCGCTGCCTTGGTGAAGACGCAAGGCGCCCAGCGCTTCTCTCAGCCGGTGCTGACCAATTCCTCCGGATTTACCGGGATCGACGGGTTGTTCCGGTTTCGCCAGGACGGCACCAATGACCGCGGGCTCGCGGTTTTGCGTGTAACTCCAACGGGGACGCAGATAATTTCCCCGGCGCCAAAGTCATTCGGCGCCTCAGGAATATAAGCTAGCTCACTATTAAAACGGTCTACTGGCGTGCCTTCGATGGCGTGGCAACCGTCAATACGCCTCATCAGGCGTAACTTGCCGGTCCGCGGTCAGTAATCCTATCGAGCGAATCTGGGATCTCCGCCTGCCCTGCTAAACAGGTGGCTCCTGCAAATCCCACCCTCGGTTCTTCCCGACATGTTTGAGCGGCACGCAATCTAATAAGCTGGCTTATTATCGAGCGCCCTAAAGCCCAATGTTGGCATTGCTTTCCAGGGATCGCAAATCCTAAATGTGCAGGTATGGAATCGAAGCTTGGTCGACCTTGCGAGTGCCGAATCTAGCCGAGGGCGGCCAACCGAGCTGAGCTAATAGGCTCGAGAAGCTCTGCTAAATTACTAAGCTACCTTAGCATCAAGCTCTACGCAGCGAGGTCGGCAACCACCGCATCCAGCACCGGAAAACCGGGCAAGGTCACCCGCAGCCGGCCTTCGGGAGTGGTTTCGATCAGCCCGTGGCTGCTCAGGTCGGCGATCCTGACCGGGTCGAGCTGTCGTCCAGCCATCTCCTGATAACGCCCGATCTCAATTCCTTCGGCGAGCCGCAGCCCCATCAGCAAGAACTCGTCGCCCCGTTCTTCGCTGGTCAGTTCGTCGTCGGTGATCAGGCCGTGGCCGTCCGCCTCAACGCTGTGTCAGCCAGGTCTCCGGCCGCTTCTCGGTCGCCGTCGCATGCCGGACACCGTCGATGTCGAGGCGCCCGTGAGCGCCCGGCCCGATGCCGGCATATTCCTGCCCGCGCCAGTAAACCAGATTGTGCCGGCACTCGGCGCCGGGCCGCGCATGATTGGAAATCTCATAGGCCGGCAGGCCGTGAGCAGCGCAGATTTCCAGCGTCGTGTCGTAGAGCGTGCGGGCGAGATCGTCGTCGGGCGTTTTCAGCTTGCCGGCCTTATGCAGCGCGGCATACGGCGTGTCCGCCTCGATGGTGAGCTGATAGAGCGACAGGTGCTCGCCGGCTTCGGACAATGCCGTTTTGAGTTCGTTCGCCCAATCCTTCGGTTGCTGGCCCGGCCGCGCATAGATCAGATCGAACGAGTAACGATCGAACACCGAGCGGGCGAT
Source organism: uncultured Alphaproteobacteria bacterium (assembly GCA_963742215.1). Taxonomy (GTDB): domain Bacteria; phylum Pseudomonadota; class Alphaproteobacteria; order Rhizobiales; family Xanthobacteraceae; genus BOG-931. Next base: position 269,709 of record CAVULJ010000016.1, on the reverse strand, counting down.
AGCGACGGCATCGAGCGCTTCACGCGCGGTGTGCATCCGCCCAAGCTCCGCCAGCGCGCGATCGTCGAGCGCCTGCACGCCGAGCGAAACGCGATTGACGCCGGCGGCGCGATAGCCGCGAAAGCGCGTTGCCTCGACGCTGGTCGGGTTGGCTTCCAGCGTGATCTCGACATCGGATGCGACGCGCCATTGCCGCGCAATCGAATTGAGGATGCCGGCGATGGTCGATGGCTGCATCAGCGATGGCGTGCCGCCGCCGAAAAAGATCGACGATACCGTGCGGTCGCGCACCCGCTCGGCCGTGGTCGCGATTTCCGTGTGAAACGCCCGCAGGAACCGCTGCTCGTCGATCGGCTCGCGGCGGACATGGCTGTTGAAGTCGCAATAGGGGCATTTCGACAGGCAAAACGGCCAATGCACATAGACGCCGAAAGCATCCTGATTCCGGGCCTTATTGCCTTGTTCAGTCAAGGCACGCCTCGGCAAGTTTCATGAAAGCGCGGGCACGGTGCGACAGCCCTTTGCCGTGTGGCGGCAGGCCGTGCTTTTCCTCGCTCGGCATCTCGCCGAATGTGCGGGTCTGTCCGTTCGGCAAAAACATCGGGTCGTAGCCAAAGCCTTGATCGCCGCGCGGCGGCCACACCAGCGTGCCGTCAACGCGCGCTTCGAAATCTTCAGTGTGACCATCGGGCCACGCCACGCACAGCGCCGAGACAAAGCTCGCCTTACGCTGTTCCGGCGTATTGGCGCCCCGCTCGCGCAGCTTGTGGTCGATGGTCAGCATCGCAAAATGGAAATCCTTTTTCGGTCCGGCCCAGCGCGCCGAATAAATACCCGGCTCGCCGCCGAGCGCATCGACCGCAAGCCCGGAATCGTCGGCGAAAGCGGGCAGGCCGGTCGCCTTGGCCGCGGCTTCCGCCTTGATGCGGGCATTGTCGCGAAACGTCATTCCGGTCTCGTCCGGTTCGGGCAGTCCAAGCTCACCCGCCGATGTGGCGTCGATCCCGTAAGGCGCAAGCAGTTCGCGCATCTCGGCGAGTTTGCCGGGTTGTGGGTCGCGATCACAAGCCGCCCGGCTGATGCGGCGATGCTCGCTCACATCACCGCCATTTTCTGCAAATCGACCAGCTTGCCGACGCCTTTTTTCGCCAGCGCCAGCAGCGTGGTGAATTCCGCCTCCGAGAACGGCGTCTTTTCGGCAGTGGCCTGGATTTCGACGATATTGCCGTTCCCCGTCAGCACGAAATTGGCGTCGGTGTCGGCCTGCGAATCTTCGGCATAGTCGAGATCGAGTACGGCAGTGCCGCCAAATACGCCGCAGGACACCGCGGCGATGTGGTCGCGCAACACGCTCATTTCGACCATGTCGCGGGTTTTCATCCAGGACAGGCAATCGTAAAGCGCGATCCAGGCGCCGGTGATCGAGGCGGTGCGGGTGCCGCCGTCGGCCTGGATCACATCGCAATCGATGGTGATCTGCCGCTCGCCGAGCGCTTTGAGATCGACCACAGAGCGCAGGCTGCGCCCGATCAAACGCTGAATTTCGACCGTCCGGCCGCCTTGCTTGCCGGCGGATGCCTCGCGGCGGGTGCGCTCCAAGGTGGCGCGCGGCAGCATGCCGTATTCGGCGGTAACCCAGCCGCGGCCCTGGCCTTTGAGCCATGGCGGCAGGCGATCTTCCAGGGTAGCGGTGACCAGCACATGGGTTTCGCCGAATTTTACGAAACATGAGCCTTCGGCGAATTTCACGACGCCGCGTTCCAGCGATACCGGGCGCAGTTCGTCAGGTTGTCGGCGGCTTGGCCGCATGCAGGTCTCCAAATCGGGACACTCGGCGGCCAAAGCAGTCGGCCGCGCCACGCTTTTAGGCGACGGACCCTAGTGGCTACAAGGGTATGGGGGCTACTACGGGGCGCCGTGAGCGGCTACGCTCCGTTGAGACCAGCCGCGGAGGGCCGAATGGCCGAAGAAGCAACTCAAACCTTGGCGCAATTCGTCAGCGGGCTGCGCTACGACGACATTCCGCAGCGGGTGCGCGAGCACTGCAAGAACCTGCTGCTTGATGCGCTCGCCTGCGCGGTCTCCGGCCGGCTCGGCGAAGAAACCGGTCAAGTTGCGGCATTCGCTTCCGCGCTTGCGCAATCGAGCGAGGCGAGCGTGATCGGCGGCGAATCGATGTCGCTTGCGGGCGCGACGCTGCTTAATGCCTACCTCATCACCGCGACCACGATGTGCGACGTGCATCGCGAGACCATGACGCACGTGACGCCGGAAGTGATGCCGCCGGCTTTGCTGATTGCCGAGCGTGACGGATTGAACGGCCGCGCGCTGCTCACCGCGATTGCGGCCGGTTGTGAAATCACGACGCGGGTCGGCATCGGCACCGACTATCCGAAATTCCGCGCGCGCGGCTGGCACGGCCCCGGCATTTTTGGTCCGTTTGGTTCTGCGGCGGCGGTCGGCTCGCTGCTGAAGTTCGATGCCGAGACCATGGCGCGCGCGTTTGGGCTCGCCGGCAGCCAGGCCGCCGGCACTTTTGCTGCCTGGGGCACGCCGACGGTGAAATTCCACCAGTGCCGCGGCGCGCTGTCGGGCCTGATGGCGGCGCTGCTGGCGCAGCAAAAATTTGTCGCGACCCGCGAATTTCTGACCGCCAAGGATGGCGGCCTCTACAACACCTATGTCGACGGCGGCAAAGCCGATGCGGCGGTCGCCGATCTCGGCACGCGCTGGGAGCTCGAGCAGATCGGCATGCGGCTTTGGCCGTCGGCAACGCTGATCCAGGGCATGAACACGGCGCTGTTCGATCTCTTGAGCAAGCACGCCGATCGATACCGCGAGCATGCGCAAGGTTCGCGTTTCGCTCAGTCCGCAGGCGTTCGCCATGCATGGCGGATTTGCCACCTACAAAGCCAAGTTCGAGGCGCTGCTTTCAACGCACTATACGGCTGCGGTGATCCTGCACGACCGGATGCTGACCTTGGCGCAGTTCGAGCCGAAGCGTTACGACGATCCGAAGCTGCGGCGGTTCGCGGCCGAGCAGGTCGAGGTCCGCGCCGATCCGTCTATCTCGGGCTCGCAGGCCTTGGTCGAGATCGATACGGTGGACGGCTCGTTGCTTTCCGCGCGCTGCGTGCATCCCCTTGGCGCCTTCGATAATCCGATGTCGCGTGCAGCAGATCGAGCAAAAATTCCGCACCTATGCGCAAGGTTTTTTGCCCGACGCCCATATCGCAGACGTGATCGGCGCGGTCGATCGGCTGGAAGATTTCGGCTCGATCCGCCGGCTGATGGATTTGCTGCGTGTAGCGCCGCAGGCAATGGCGGCTGCGGAGTGATATATTAGGACGATCATGGCCAGCCACGACGTCCCTATCGGCGCCAATCAGATCAGCCTCGCGCAGCTCAACGAGCGCTCGCGCGAAATTTTCCGTCAGGTGGTCGAGAGCTATCTGGCGACCGGCGAGCCGGTCGGTTCGCGCAACCTGTCGCGCATTATTCCGATGACATTGTCGCCGGCATCGGTGCGCAACGTGATGTCGGACCTCGAACAGCTTGGTCTGGTCTATGCGCCGCATACCTCGGCGGGGCGGCTGCCGACCGAAAGGGGCCTGCGCTTCTTTGTCGATGCGCTGATGCAGATCGGCGATCTCACCGAGAACGACCGCAAGGCGATCGAGGCTCAGGTTGCGGCGTCGGGTCAACCGAAGTCGGTCGAGAATGTGCTCACCGAGGCCTCGGGCCTGCTGTCAGGGTTTGACGCGCGCCGCCGGCGTCGTGGTCACGGCAAAGTCGAACGTGCATGCTCAAGCATGTCGAGTTCGTGCGGCTTGAGCCGGAACGCGCGCTGGTCGTGCTGGTGGCGGAGGACGGGCAAGTCGAAAACCGCGTGCTCAACATTCCGGTCGGCTTGCCGGCCTCGGCGCTGACCGAAGCGTCAAATTTTCTGAACGCGCATATTCGCGGCAAGACGCTGGCTGAGGCGCGCGGCGAGCTTGAGCACGTTTTGGTCGCGCGTCAGGCCGAGCTCGACGACCTGACGCAACGGGTTGTCGCGGCGGGTCTTGCAAGCTGGTCAGGCGGCGAGATCGACGAGCGCAAGCTGATCGTGCGCGGCCAGGCGCATTTGCTCGAGGATCTCAAGGCGCTGGCCGATCTCGAACGCGTACGGCTGCTGTTCGACGATCTGGAAACCCGCCGCGAGGTGATCGACCTGCTCGGCCGGGCGGAGCGCGCCGAGGGCGTGCGCATCTTCATCGGTTCCGAGAACAAGCTGTTTTCGCTGTCGGGTTCCTCGACCATCATCGCGCCCTATCATGACGCTTCCGGCCGCATCGTCGGCGTGCTCGGGGTGATCGGGCCGACCCGGCTGAACTATGCCCGGGTCATTCCCATGGTGGACTACACCGCCAAGGTGGTCAGCAAGCTTCTTGGGCTGGCTGAGTTTGTGCGGAGTTTGGCGCGCAGTTCTTTGGCGTCTGACTGGCCAGCCTGCCTTTAGGCGCTTGATTTTTACCTTTTGAGCCCTGATATGCGGGACGAGAAATCAACAGGATCAGACATGACGGAGCAGACCGCTCGCGCTGAGGACGAAGCGGCCCAGCAGGCTCAGGAAACCGCTGCCGCACGCCACAACCGACCCCATCGACCGCGCTGGAGCGCGAACATGCCGAGATGAAAGATCGGCTGTTGCGCACGCTCGCCGAGATGGAAAACCTGCGCAAACGGACCGAGCGCGAAGTCGCCGACGCGCGGCTCTATGGCGCCTCGTCGTTTGCCCGCGACATGCTGGCGGTGGCCGACAATATGCGCCGCGCCCTCGATGCAGTGCCGCCGGAGGCGCGCGCCGGCGCAGAGGCCGGCATGAAGTCTCTGGTCGAAGGTGTCGAGTTGACCGAGCGCGAGCTTCTCAAGGCGCTGGAAAAGAACGGCGTCCGGCAGTTCACCCCGCAGGGCGAGAAGTTCGATCCGAACGTCCATCAGGCGATGTACGAAGTGCCGGATGCGTCGGTCCCCGCCGGCAGCATCGTGCAGGTGGTGCAGCCTGGCTATATGATCGGCGAGCGGATGTTACGCCCGGCTTTGGTCGGCGTATCGAAAGGCGGCCCCAAGGTCGCGCCGAATTCCACTCCGGCAACGACAATAAAGCCTCAGCGTTATAGGCGCTCACGTAAGCGACCGTTGTCACCTGAGGTCGATGCTGTCGCGGACCGCGCGCAGCCGCGTTTGCGCATCGGGCCAGGCATCGGCCGTCGCTATGCCGATCATCTGTAAAAAGCTGCCGCCGCCGAAACGCAGCCACTGCGCGACCATGATATTCGTGCCGCTGCGAGCATCCTTGGCCTGCGCCACGGTTTGAAAGCCGGGCTGGTTGCTGATGCGCAACGGTTCGGAGAAATTGATGTGGACATCTTCGATCCCCACGATCTGGCTGAATGCAACGCGCGCAAATTCGGCGCGGTCGTCAGGTTCGGTCGGTCCTCCGGTAAAGGCCCCAATAAACAGATGGGGCTTGAGGTCTTGCGCACCGGCCGGATCGGTTGTGTCGCCGAGCAAGACGGCGCGGCCGGCCAGAACGTTCTGGACATGAAAGCCGGCGAGGTCGCCGATCGTGAACGGCAGCAGGCTGAGCTTCTCCGCGTCGGGTACGGTATCCCGTACCACTAGCGTCGCGAGCGCGGCGCGGATCACGGCGTCGGTATAGGTCGTCGACTGCTCAGGCACCTGGGCGTTCACAAGTACGGTGGCATCCTTCGCCGGCACCACGACCAGCCACTTACGGTAGACCTTCTTGTCGGCTTCGGCCTTGCCGATGACCAAAGTGCCGGTGCCGAAACTCAGCGGAAAGTCTTCGCGCTTTTCGACGGTGATTCCCTGCTTCTTCAGGGCGTCGGGATCGAGCGTCTTCTTCAAGTCCTCATAGACTGCGGGCGGACTGTACCGCGAGCAGGATCACAGAGTCGTTGTCTGACGTCTTCGAAGCCGGGAAAAGTCTTGCTCACGCACCATGCCGTTCGGCGGCACCAGGCCGACATGCGATGCCATCGGATAGGTCGGATCGGCAGCCGATGCGGCGGCACGCAGACAAAGAAAGCCAGAAGGGCCACGAGCGCAGCCAAGGCTTGAAGCGACCAAGGCTTGAAGCGCTGCCAGAGCCGGATCGGATTGAATTTACTAGCGCGTCTCATGGTGCGCCTCCGCCGCAGCCGGGCGTGGCTGCGTGCTGTGGGTATCAGGACGAGTAACCCGGCGCAAAGTCAGATTGATCCGTCCGCCTTCGGGCAGCAAGGTCGATGTGCCCGGTTCGATACGGTCGACGCCATGAAATGCCAGCCGGCATTCGCCGCCAAGAACCAGGGCGTCGCCGGAACTCAAGCGGAATGATCGGGTCGGGTCGTTGCGCTTCGATCCGCCGACGCGAAACACACAGGAATCGCCGAGCGAGAGCGACAGTACCGGCGCGTCGAATATCGGCCTCGTCGCGATCCTGATGCAGTCCCATTTTCGCGGCTGGACCGTAGAAATTGATCAGGCACGCCTCCGGTGGGGAAGCGTAACTGGGCAAGCTCAGTCCAGGCCTTCAGCAGGATATCCGGCATTGCCGGCCAAGGTCGTCCGGTCACAGGATGTGTCGGCTCATAACGATAGCCCTTTTCATCGGACACCCAACCGAGCGGTCCGCAGTTCGACATTCGCACCGTGAATGGGCGGCCCGATTTCGGCATCCTCGGTGTGAACAGGGGCGCTTCGGCAAGAACCTCACGGAGCGCGATGAGGAGCGCTGTTTGGGCGGTCCGGTCAAGGTAGCCGGGAAAGACGCGCAGTCCGCTAAAGCCCGCCGCTGAATTCATCGCCGCCTTCATTTCCTCTTAGCACCTGTCCCGTAGTTAGCCATCGTATTGGCCTCGGCCAATCCTGCGTTTGCGTGCCCATTCCTGTCTTGCAGGCCAATGTGGCTCTCCTATATGAGCCAAGGGTAATCGCCTGGGTTCCACCGGGCTGATTGAGAGTGATAAGGGGGTTGGGTATTGGGCGCCTTAGGGGCCTGCCCAACCTGCCGCAAGAGAGAGGATTTTACGACCATGGCTAAGGTCATCGGTATCGACCTCGGGACTACCAATTCGTGCGTCGCCGTAATGGAAGGCTCGACGCCGAAGGTCATCGAGAACGCTGAAGGGATGCGCACCACGCCGTCGATCGTCGCGTTTACCGACGAGGGCGAGCGGCTGGTCGGTCAGCCGGCAAAACGTCAGGCGGTGACCAATCCCGAACGCACCATTTTCGCAGTGAAGCGCCTCGTCGGCCGCCGTTACGACGACCCGATGGTGGAGAAGGACAAGAAGCTTGTCCCGTACAAGATCGCGCGCGCCTCGAACGGCGACGCCTGGGTCGAGGCGGAGGGCAAGAGCTATTCGCCATCCCAGATTTCCGCCTTCATCCTGCAGAAGATGAAGGAGACCGCGGAAGCCTATCTGGGCTCCAAGGTCGAGCAGGCGGTCATCACCGTTCCGGCTTACTTCAACGACGCGCAACGCCAGGCCACCAAGGACGCCGGCAAGATCGCCGGTCTCGAAGTATTACGCATCATCAACGAGCCGACGGCGGCAGCGCTCGCCTACGGCCTCGACAAGAGCAAGACGGGCACCATCGCGGTCTATGATCTCGGCGGCGGCACGTTCGATATTTCCATTCTCGAAATCGGCGACGGCGTGTTCGAGGTGAAGTCGACCAACGGCGACACCTTCCTCGGCGGCGAAGATTTCGACATGCGTCTGGTCAACTATCTGGCCGACGAATTCCAGAAAGAGCAGGGCATCGATCTGCGCCGCGACAAGCTCGCGCTGCAACGGCTGAAGGAAGCCGCCGAGAAGGCGAAGATCGAGCTGTCCTCGACCACGCAGACCGAAATCAATCTGCCGTTCATCACCGCGGACGCGTCCGGTCCGAAACATCTGACCATGAAGCTCACCCGCGCCAAGTTCGAAGCGCTGGTCGAGGATCTGGTGCAGAAGACCATCGAGCCGTGCCGGCAGGCGATGAAAGACGCCGGTCTCAGCGCGGCCGAGATCAACGAGGTCGTTCTGGTCGGCGGCATGACCCGCATGCCGAAGGTCCAGGAAGTCGTGAAGCAGTTGTTCGGCAAGGAGCCGCACAAGGGCGTCAATCCGGATGAGGTTGTCGCTATTGGCGCGGCGATTCAGGCCGGCGTGTTGCAAGGCGACGTCAAGGACGTGCTGTTGCTCGACGTGACGCCGCTGTCGCTCGGCATCGAGACGCTGGGCGGTGTGTTCACCCGGCTGATCGACCGCAACACCACGATCCCGACCAAGAAGAGCCAGGTGTTCTCCACGGCCGAGGACAGCCAGACCGCGGTGACGATCCGCGTGTTCCAGGGCGAACGCGAGATGGCGGCCGACAACAAGATTCTCGGCTCGTTCGATCTTCTCGGCATTCCGCCGGCGCCGCGCGGCGTGCCGCAGATCGAGGTCACGTTCGACATCGACGCCAACGGCATCGTCAATGTGTCGGCGAAGGACAAAGGCACCGGCAAGGAGCAGCAGATCCGCATCCAGGCCTCCGGCGGCTTGAGCGACTCCGACATCGAGAAGATGGTGAAGGACGCCGAAGCTCACGCCGAAGAGGACAAGAAGCGCAAGGCTGCGGTCGAAGCCAAGAACCACGCCGAAGCTCTGGTCCACTCGACCGAGAAGGCGCTCGCCGAGCATGGCTCGAAGGTCGGTGAAGCCGAGCGGCGCGCGATCGAGAACGCCATGGCCGATCTGAAGGAGGCGTTGAAAGGCAACGACGCCGACGCGATCTCGGCCAAGACCAATACGCTGGCGCAGGCTTCCATGAAGCTCGGCGAAGCGATGTACAAGCAAGCGCAAGCCGAGCAACCCGGCGCAGGACCCGATGGCGGTCCTGCTGGCGGCGGCGACGCCAAGAAGGACGATGTTGTCGACGCCGAGTTCACCGAAGTCGACGACGACAAGAAGAACAAGAAATCGGCCTAATAAAGCCGGCGAGACGGTAATGCCGCTTCTGCACGTCAAAACAGCACCCTCGGCCGCAAGGCGGGGGTGTTTGTTTTTTGTTTGCTCGCTACCTGTATGGAATTATTGGACATCGGCAGGGACGGCATGACGGCCAAGCGTTGCTACTACGAATCGCTTTCGATCGAACGCACTGCGACCGAAATCGATATCAAGGCTGCGTTCCGCAAGCAGGCGATGCAGTGTCATCCGGATCGCAATCCGGGTGACAAGGACGCCGAGCACCGCTTCAAGGAAATCAACGAGGCCTACGAGGTCCTCAAAGACCCGGACAAGCGCGCCGCTTATGACCGGTTCGGCCACGCCGCGTTCGAGCAGGGCAACGGCATGGCTGGTGCGCACGGCTTCGGCGCCGACTTCGCCACCACATTCTCCGACATTTTCGACGATCTGTTCGGCATGGGCGGCGGCCGCCGTGGCCGCGGCAATAACCGCGAGCGCGGCGCCGATCTTCGCTACAACATGGAAATCTCGCTGCACGAAGCTTACGCCGGCAAAGCAGCGCACGTGCGTATCCCGACTTCTGTCACTTGCGAGGCCTGCTCCGGCTCCGGCGCCAAGCCCGGCAGCAAGCCGAAGGTCTGCACGATGTGCCAGGGCCAGGGCAAAGTACGCCACGCCCAAGGCTTCTTCACCCTCGAGCGCACCTGTCCGCAATGTCAGGGCCGCGGGCAGTCGATCGACAGCCCGTGCGCGTCGTGCTCCGGCTCCGGCCGCGTCACCCGCGAGCGCACGCTGTCAGTGAACATTCCCGCGGGCGTCGAAGACGGCACGCGAATCCGCCTTGCCGGCGAGGGCGAAGCCGGCGTGCGCGGTGGTCCGCCGGGCGATCTCTACATCTTCCTGTCGCTCGCGGCGCATCCGTTCTTCCAGCGCGAAGGCGCCGATCTGCATTGCCGTGTGCCGGTCTCGATGGTCACGGCGGCGATGGGCGGCGATTTTGAAGTTCCCACCATCGACGGCGGCAAGACCAAGGTAAAAGTGCCGGAAGGCACCCAGTCCGGCCGCCGCTTCCGGCTGTCCGGCAAGGGAATGCCGGTACTTCGTGCCCGCCAGAGTGGCGACATGTATGTGCAGGTCATGGTCGAAACCCCGCAAAACCTGACCAAAAAGCAACGCGAATTGCTGGCGGAGTTCCACCGCCTGTCCTCCGAGGCAACCCATCCGGAATCCGCGGGTTTCTTCGGCAAGGTCAAGGAATTCCTCGACGGGTTTGGTTCGCGCACAACCTCCGACTGAACAGGCGGTTTAAGCGTGCGGGGACGGGCCACTGGCTTTCGGCCGCCGAATGTTCTAAAAATTGTCAAGAATTTGTCGCGTGGACGCCATGCCTTTGCCGGCCCTGCAAAAGTTCGAGCAAAAAATCGGGCGGCAGCTTCGCCTCCTCGAAGTGCGCAAGAACATCATTGAGCGGAAGATCGGAAAGCAAATTCGGCTTTTCGATCAAAAGCGCGACGGCATCGGCAAGAAAATCGAAAAGCAGATTCGTCTGTTCGAGCAAAAACGGGGCATCCGCTTCGACGACGAGGTGCGGTTCATCCGCTCGTGGATGGAACGGCCGCTCTCCATCGGCGCGGTGACGCCGTCGGGCAAAATGCTCGCGCGCACCATGGCGAGCTATGTCGACCCGAACAGCGACGGGCCGGTGGTCGAGCTTGGGCCGGGCACCGGGCCGGTGACCGAAGCGCTGGTCGAAGCCGGCGTGTCGCCGTCGCGCCTGGTGCTGGTGGAATTCAATCCGTCGTTCTGCCGGATTTTGCAGTCGCGCTATCCCGACGCCACCCTGGTGCAAGGCGATGCTTACAGTATCCGGCGGCTGCTCGAGACTCTGCTTATCGAGCCGGCTGCCGCGGTGGTGTCTGGCTTGCCGTTGGTGACCAAGCCGATCCGTGAGCGTTGGCGTCTGATCCGCGACGCTTTCGATCTGATGGTCCCTGGCGCGCCGTTTGTGCAGTTCACTTATTCGGTTGCATCGCCGTTGCCGAAGCGGCTTGGCGGCTTCACTGCGGAAGCCTCGGAACGGATCTGGATGAACCTGCCGCCGGCGCGGGTTTGGGTTTATCGCAAGCGGTAAAGTTCAAACCCGCTCGTCCCCGCGAATGCGGGGACCCAGAACTGGATTCCCGCTTGCGCGGGAATGAGCGGAAGGTGTCATAGTGCTTCCGAGATGCCCGTTCCGAAAATCCTCATCATTCCGGGCTCCCTGCGCACCGGTTCAAGCAATGCAAGACTGGCTGCTCTGGCCGCCAAGGAATTTGTGCTGGCCGAAGCCGAGGTCACACGTATTTCGCTTGAGGATTACTCGTTGCCGCTGTTTGACGGCGACTTTGCCGCAGATGCCATCCCGCCGGCAGCGGTGCAGCTCAAGCGAATGCTGCTGGCGCACCACGGCGTCTTTATAACCTGTCCTGAATACAACGCGTCGGTGCCACCGCTGATCAAGAACGCGATCGACTGGGTGACGCGGGTGCGTGATCGCGGCGAGCCGCCGAACACCATGTTCAAGGGACGGGCTTTCGCTATCGCTTCTGTGTCCCGCGCCGCCCATGGCGGTATCCGCGGCTTGATGGCGCTCCGGCAAATCCTGGAACTCGGCTGTGGCGCGCTGGTGATCCCGGAACAGGTTGCGGTGCCGCATGCGGATCAGGCATTTGATGAACGGGATAATCTAAAGGATGAGGCCCTTGCCGCGGCTCTGAAGGCTCTGGCGCGGCGGTTGGTTGAACTGGCCGCCATATTACATACAGGATGATCTGGATAAGCCCGTTGCGGGCTTGACCTGAAATCAAAATCGGCCTTGAGAAAGGCGCATGCTGCAGCGACCTGACCGTCCCCAGCGTCTCGACCCGCGCGACCGCGTCATTGTCGCGCTCGATTTCTCTTCGGTCGAGGAAGCGCGGGTCATGGTGACGCGGCTCGGCGACACGGTGTCGTTCTACAAGATCGGCTACCAGCTAGGCTTCGCCGGCGGTATGGGCTTTTCCCGCGAGCTGATCGATGGCGGAAAGCAGCTGTTTGTCGACCTCAAGCTGCACGACATCGGCAACACCGTGGCGCAGGGTGTCAAAAGCGTCTCGCGGCTCGGCGCGACTTTCCTGACCGTGCACGCCTATCCGCAGACCATGCAGGCTGCGGTCGACGCGCGGGAGGGCTGTCTTCGTATCCTCGGCGTCACGGTACTGACGTCGTCGGACGATTTCGATCTGGCCAACGCAGGCTACAGCTGCTCGGTGAAGGAGCTTGTGGCCAAGCGCGCCGTTCAGGCCCGCGACGATCGGTATGGACGGGCTAGTTTGCTCGCCGGAAGAAGTGCCGCATCTGCGCGGCATTGTTGGTCCGAATATCGCGCTGGTCACGCCTGGCATCAGGCCGATCGGCAGCAAAACCGATGAGCAGAAACGGATCGCCACGCCGCGCGATGCCATTACAGCCGGTGCCGACTATCTGGTGGTCGGCCGGCCGATCATCGCCGCGGCCGATCCAAAGGCGGCTGCGCAGGCAATCATCGACGAGATCGCGTTCGTCAGCCGCTAACGGAGTCCACAATGCCCAAGGGTTATTGGATCGCGCATGTCGATGTGAGCAATGACGAGGGCTACAAGCCCTACGCGGCGGCCAATCCGGCGATCTTCAAGAAGTTCGGCGGACGCTTCGTGGTCCGGGCCGGCAAATCCGAATTGATGGAAGGCAATAGCCGCTCGCGCCACGTCGTGATCGAGTTTCCCGATTATGCCACGGCGCTCGCCTGCTATCGCTCGCCGGAGTATCAGGAAAACATCAAGCGGCGGCTGCCGCACGCTGCGGCCGATCTGCTCATCCTCGAAGGCTACGACGGCCCACAGCCGTAAATTCCACCGCCCTCTCCGCCGGGGAGAGGTGAAAAAGCAGCCCACATTGCTGGCCTAACGCTGCCTCGCTATACCCGCCGTAGTGGAGGAAGTGCCATGGCGGACATGCGGGTGGTGATTGCCGGCGCCGGTGGGCGGATGGGACGCGCGCTGACCAGCGCCATCGCCGCAACCAGGGGCGTGGCTTTGGCCGGTGCGGTGGATGCGCCGGGTTCGGCCGTGATCGGCCGAGACTCCGGCGAGCTTGCCGGTCTCGGGCCAAACGGCATCAAGGTGACTAGCGATGTGGCGCCGCTGCTCAAAGTTGCCGACGGCCTGATCGAATTCACCATCCCGGCGGTGACGCTCGCTTTTGCCGAACTCACGGCGGCCGCAGGTCTCGTTCATGTCATCGGCACGACCGGGCACTCGGCGGAAGAGGAAGCCGTCATCGCCAAGGCGGCGAGCCGCGCCATCATCGTGAAGTCCGGCAATATGAGCCTCGGCGTCAATCTGCTCGCCGGGCTGGTGAAGCAGGTGGCGAAGACGCTCAACGACGACTACGACATCGAAATCTTCGAGATGCATCACAACAAGAAGATCGATGCGCCGTCCGGCACCGCGCTGATGCTCGGCAAAGCCGCAGCCGCGGGGCGCGGGATCGATCTTGCGATGCATTCAGCGCGCGGCCGCGACGGCATGACCGGCGCCCGCAAGCGCGGCGACATCGGCTTCGCTTCGCTGCGCGGCGGCACCAATGTCGGCGAGCACCGGGTGATGTTCGCCGGCCCGTCGGAAATTCTCGAGCTCACCCATCGCGCCGAGGACCGGCTGATCTTCGCCCGCGGCGCGCTGCACGCGGCGCTCTGGGCGCGCGGCCAGAAGCCTGGGCTTTACTCGATGGCGGACGTGCTGGGATTAGCCGACAAGTGACGCGGGCTGCGCGATGACACCGCAGGAAATCGCCGGCAAAAAGCGTATCATCTATCTGCTGATCGCATTGGGATTTGTCGGCTTGATCGGCGCGCACGAAATCGCCCCGGCCGATGAGAATGCGGACATGACATTGTCGCTTGCGCTCGCCGCGGCCGGCACGCTGTGTTTTGTCGGCGCCGGCCTGCTGGCGCGCCGATTGATGAAACAGATGGCGTCGAAGTAAACGTTGCGTGTCCCGTTTCGTTACATTACCGCTGTCGTAGGGTCCCATGCAGGTCGCCATCGAATACGCGGAATATGATGGGCCGCATCAGAATTGATAACTCATCTTATCTGATTGGTAACCCCCATGGCTGAATAGTGGGCCTGGATTTCTGCCGTACCGGAAACAGGGTCCGATGTCTCCCACCAGAGAATGATTTGCACGGCGAGGGACCGGTAACGACGCACCTTCGCCTTGCCGAATTGCTCAGCGCGCTCAGTTTCGCGCTCGATATGGTCGAGGGCCAACCGGCCGGTCATTGCGTCCGCTGCTGCTGGATCGCAATGCAGATTGGCCGCGAGGTTGGCCTGTCGGATTCCCAGCTCCGGGACCTGTACTACACGATGCTGATCAAGGATGTCGGCTGCAGCAGCAATGCCGCGCGCATCTGCCAAATCTACATGATCGACGACATCACGTTCAAACGCGATCTCATGACGGTCAACGGCAGCCTGCCGCAGGTGCTGCGGTTCGTGCTGTCGCACACCGGCATGAACGCCGGGCTTGCGGAGCGGTTTCGCGCGCTGGTGCATGTGTTCCAGAACGGCGGACAGATCGCTCAGGAGCTGATGGAGACGCGTTGCGATCGCGGCGCCGAGATCGCGCGAAAGATGCGTTTCTCTGAAGATGTGGTCGCTGCGATCCGAAGCTTCGACGAACACTGGGATGGCGGCGGCATGCCGGAGGGATTGAGCGGAGAAGCTATTCCGATCTACTCGCGCATCTCGCTCATCGCGCAAATTGTCGACGTGTTCCAGACCGCGAGCGGTATTGACGCCGCCAAGCAGGAAATCCGCAATCGCACCGGCACCTGGTTCGAGCCGCGACTCGCGGCGGCATTCGAACGCGTCGCGGCACAGGACGAGTTCTGGGCCACGCTGCGGTCGGAGGATCTGCAAACCATTATCTTCGATCTTGAACCGGCGCAGCAGCGCACGTTCGTCGATGAGGCCTATCTCGACGACATCGCCGCTGCCTTCGCGCAGGTCATCGACTCCAAAAGCCCCTATACCAGCGGCCATAGCGAGCGCGTGACGCTGTTCAGCGACTTGCTCGCCGAGCAGCTTGAATTCTCACCGGAGCAGAGGCGTTGGCTCAAGCGCGCCGCGTTATTGCACGACATCGGCAAGCTTGGCGTCAGCAACACCATTCTCGACAAGCCGGCCAAGCTGGATGACGACGAGTGGGCGGCGATGAAGAAGCACACCACGCTCGGCGAATCGATCCTTTCACGTATCGCCGCGTTCAAGGATCTTGCCGCTATAGCCGGAGGCCACCACGAAAAGCTCGACGGCACCGGTTATCCGCGTGGTCTGAAAGATCAGGAAATTCCGCTCGAAATCCGGATCGTCACGACTGCGGATATTTTCGATGCATTGACCGCCAATCGGCCGTATCGCGCGGCAATGCCAGTCGACAAGGCGTTGTCGATCATGGCGGAGATGGTGGGCACGGCCATCGATCCGCGCTGCTTCGACGCGCTGAAGCAAGCATTGCAGCGCGTCGATTCCGCGATCGCCGCCTAGGACCCTGGCTGGATTAGCGAGTGTCTTTTGAAGCCGAATTTCCCCGGACAGTCGCCGCTTTACTGGCTGCGCTGCGCGGCGTCGGTCACGATCTTGTAGGCTTCGGCCAGCGCCGGCTTGTCCTTCGACACATCGGCGGCCGCGCCCGACATCGTCTTGAGCATACTCGCCTGTTCGTCGGCCGGCAGATTGATCAATTCGCCGCCGTTGTCCGTCCAGGTCTTTATCGCCATATTTTCGATCTCGATCGCGCGGGGATTGAAGCTCACGGACAGGCTCGCGGCGTCTTTTTCGACGATCTGCTGCAAGTCGGCCGGCAGCGAATCGAACCACTTCTTGCTGAGCTCGACGACATAGAAGATCGCGGCGTGGTTGGTCATCGTGATGTATTTGGCCGCATCATAGAAATGCAGGCCGCTCAAAAGCTCGACGCCGGCAACGGAAGCATCGAGCGAGCCTTGCTGGATCGCGGTCATGACGTCGCCGGGCGACATTGCGACCGGCGTCGTGCCGAGCCGCTTGAACGCAGCCGACTGGAATTCGGAGGCGAAAATCCTCAGCTTCTTGCCCTGAAAATCGGCCACATGGCGGATCGCGTTCTTCGAAATCACTTCCGAGGGTTCGGCGTAAGCCGACGGCGACGCCATGCAGCCCTTTGTCGGCGCCTAAACCGAGATATAATTTCTGCACTGCCGGATCGGCGGCGACTTTCTGGCCTTGCGCGAAGGAGGTGACGAGCCCTGGCGCGGCCAACACCTCAAACGTTCGTCTATGCCGACGAAAAACTCCGGCGGAATGACCGCGCACTGGATCGCGCCGAACTGGGTGCCTTCGATCTGGCGCGGGATCGAGCCGAGCTGGCTCGCCGGATAAACCTCGACCTTGATCCGGCCGCCGGTATCTTTCTCGATGTCGGCACCGAGTGCTCTGGCATACAGATCGAGCGCCGCATTGAGGGTCGGCGTGGTGATCTTCATCACGATGGTCTTGTCTTGCGCCTGCGCTGAGCCGGCGGTCAGCGCCAATGACACCGCAAGCGCGCCTGCGGCCGATGCCGCGCGCGACCCCAGCATGCTTTTTGAAAAGCCCATAGCCTCCTCCCGATGAGATTTATTTCTTAATTTGGTGGGACGTTTTGGCAGATGAAGGCGGACTTTGTCCAGCTTGCAGACAAGCGCAGATGTCGCGGCTTCAGACGATAGATTCGAGCAGCTGCAACCGGCAGGACTGGTGGTCTAAGCCGGCAAGGTGATAAGTCGGGTTTGGCCTTGAAACCTGGCACCCGTCAGGTCTGGAGAATTCGCGATGAAGCATTTTTTCCTTGAGGGACAGCACCTTGTCCCGTTCGAGCAGCGCGATCCAGAGCTCATCGCGGCGCATCGGCGTTTCCTCCAGCAGGGCTACGAGAGCGGGCGCTTTCTGTTGTCAGGTCCCAGCGTTCCTCCGACCGGCGGCGTGTTGGTCGCTCGCGCGGGTCACTGGATGAGCTCAACGAATTCCTGGCTGAAGAACCCTTTTGCAAAGCCAAAGTCATGCGCTTTTGCAGGATCATCGAGTTCGATCCCGTTCAGCATCAGCCGATTTTGCGCGACTGGTTTGCTGGAGCGCCGGCCTAGAGCGCTTTCTGGATCGTCAAACTCGACGTCGAAAACGGGAACGCTCGCGCGGCCGTTAGTCGCCGCGCAGCAGCGAGTGGCCGGTCATTTCCTTCGGCTTCGGCAATTCCATCAGCTCGAGCAAGGTCGGCGCGATGTCGGCGAGGCGGCCTTCGGCCACCAGCGCGCGGTTGCGTGCGCCAAGCAGCACGACAGGTACCGGGTTGGTGGTGTGCGCGGTATGCGGTCCGCCGGTTTCCGGATCGCGCATCATTTCGCAATTGCCGTGGTCGGCGGTGACGAGGAGCGCGCCGCCTGATTTCTGGATTGCATCGGCGATACGGCCGAGGCCTGCGTCGACCGTCTCCACCGCCTTGATCGCCGCCGGCAGGCTGCCGGTGTGACCGACCATGTCGGGATTGGCGTAATTGAGAATGATCATGTCGTACTTGCCGGAATTGATCGCCTCGACCGCCTTGTCGGTCAGTTCCGGCGCCGACATTTCCGGTTGCAGATCGTAAGTCGCGACCTTGGGCGAGGGCACCATGATGCGGTCTTCGCCGCGATAGGGCTCTTCGTGGCCGCCGTTGAGGAAATAGGTGACGTGCGGAAACTTTTCCGTCTCGGCCATGCGCAGCTGGGTGCGGCCGGCGTCCGCGACCACTTCGCCGAGAATGTGCGCGAAGGATTGCGGCGGAAAAATCACCTGCATGAATTTTTCGAGCGCGTCGGAATAGTGCGTCATGCCGACGGCGGCGACGAATTTAACGACGCGCTTTCGTTCGAAGCCCGCGAAGTCCGGATCGAGCATCGCGCCGAGAATTTCGCGCACGCGATCGGCGCGGAAGTTGAAGCACAGCACGCCGTCGCCGTCTTTCATGCCGCGATAGTCGCCAACCACCGCAGGCACGATGAACTCGTCGAATTTCTTGTTGGCATAGGCGTCGGTGACGACGGCCGCCGCATCGGGGAAGTGCGGGCCGTCGGCTTCGACGATCGCGGCATAGGCTTTGCTGACACGCTCCCAGCGGTTGTCGCGATCCATCGCGTAATAGCGGCCGCACACGGTTGCGACCGATACCGATTTCGGCAGTGCCGCGAGCAGGCGCTTGATGTCATCGCCGGCCGATTGAGGCGGCGTATCGCGGCCGTCGGTCAGCGCGTGAACCACGGTCGGCACGCGGGCCTCGGCAAGAATTTTGGCGAGCGCTGCAGCATGATCCTGATGCGAATGCACGCCACCCGGCGAAACCAGACCGATCAGATGACAGGTGCCGCCGCTCGCTTTCAGTTTCTTCATCAGCTCGGTAAGCGCCGGCGCTTTTGCGATCTCGCCGCTTGCGATGGCGTTGCTGATCCGCGGCAGGTCCTGCATCACCACCCGGCCGGCGCCGATGTTGAGATGGCCGACCTCGGAATTGCCCATCTGGCCGTCGGGCAGGCCGACGTCCTTGCCGGAGGGGTGCAGAAAGCCGCGCGGGCCTGCTTCCCACAACCGGTCGAAGGTCGGCGTTTTGGCCTGCCGCACGGCGTTGTCGGCGTCATCCTCCCGCCAGCCGAAGCCGTCGAGGATCACCAGCATCACCGGACGCCGCTGCTGCATCTCACTTCCTGAATTTGAAAGGCCGCGCCAGCTATTCGCCGGCCGCTACCGCTTTCATTTTGATCGACTTTACGAGAAAGTCGTCAGTGTAAGAACTTGTGACGTCGACCGGCTTTTCCAAGCCGACATAGGTTTTGACCAGAGCGTAGGTGTCATCCATGCGTTTTGGGTCGAACCAGCCCAAAGCCACGGATTGCGACGTCTTATCGCTCATCAACTGCTCGGCCAGATGCCAGTTGATTGTCTCGTTGTCGGCGTTCAGCCCCGAATTGGCTTCGGCAAGGGCGTCGATGCACGGCTTGGCATCAGCAACGCAGGCCGCGAAAGCTTTCTGCGTGACCTCTACGAACGAAGCGACAGTGTCAGGGTGCGCCTTGAGATAAGCGCCGTTGACGACGATCGAATTGCCGTAGGGATTGATGCCGACGTCTCTCCAGGCGAGGTAACCCAAGTCGCTGCCGAGTGCCGAGGTATAAATATGGTGGCCGTTATAGAAGTCGGTAACAGCATCCACCGCGCCCGACTTGAGCGCCGCGATCTTTGCCGCGGGCGCTATATTGACCCAGGTGACTGAATCCGGATCGACGCCGTTGGCCTTGGCGAGCGCCGGCCAAAGCGCCCGCGCTGCGTCGCCCGGCGGATTGCCGATCTTCTTGCCGGCGAGATCTTTCACCGATGCGATGCCGGAACTCTTCAGCCAGTAAAAGCCGCCTGGATAATTGGCGTAGACATTCATCACTGCGATTTCGTCGGCGCCCTTGCCGAGGGCGACAAGGACCGTGGTCATGTCGGCCAGCCCGAAGGTGTTGAGGCCCGCACCGGCGGCCTGTGCCGCCGCGACGGAGCCTTTGCCCTGGAGCAATGTCAGGTCGATGCCGGCGTCTTTGTACAAGCCCATCTTCTGTGCGTAGTAATAGGGGGCGTGGTCACCACCGGCGATCCAGTTCAGCAGAAAGCTCACCGGCTCAGCCGCCCGCGAGGCGGTTCCGCAGGACAGGAGTGCACAAGCGATAAACGCGATTTTGATTTTCATCGTGGCTCCCGCAAACGCTCATAATGGGCAAAGTATCGCTCATTGCAGCCGAGGACAGATGCTTGTAACGGGTTATTTGTTTGACGACGGTAGATAGCGCCATAATGGCTGTCAACGTGCGCACCCAGCGAACC
The DNA here is from genome assembly GCA_963742215.1 of uncultured Alphaproteobacteria bacterium. Lineage (GTDB taxonomy): Bacteria > Pseudomonadota > Alphaproteobacteria > Rhizobiales > Xanthobacteraceae > BOG-931. Next base: position 249,740 of record CAVULJ010000016.1, on the reverse strand, counting down.
AAAGTGCCAAGGCCATGTCAGGCGATCTGACGCGCCGCTACGCGTTGGCCATAGCCGCGCATCTCGCATTGATCGTGGTCTGGTATCTGGTCGTGACTTACGGTCGGGTCCCGGCTTTCATCATGCCGTCACCGGTGGCAACCGTGGCGACACTCGGAGGCGCCAACTACGCCTGGGTCGCCAATACGCTGGTCACGGCAAGCGAAATCTTTGGCGGCTATATCCTGGCGGTCGTTGTCGGCGTGACGATCGCGATTGCGTTCTCGTGGTCGGAAACGGCAGAGGCCGCGGCCATGCCGCTTTTGGTCAGTCTGAACATGATCCCGAAAGTAGCGCTCGGTCCGCTGTTCATCGTTTGGTTTTCATACGGCATCTTGCCGAACATGATTATCGCGTTCTCGATCAGCTTCTTTCCAATCCTGCTGAACACCGCGCGCGGCTTCCGCGAGGTCGAGCCGGAACTGCTGGATCTGGTCCGTTCGCTGCGCAGCACAAAATGGCAAACCTTCATCAAGATCCAGCTGCCGAGCGCATTACCCTATATTTTTTCCGGCATGAAAGTCGGCGCGGTTTTGGCGGTGGCCGGCGCGATTGTCGGCGAGTTTCTCGGCTCATCGCGCGGCCTCGGTTATCTCATGCTGCAGGTCCAGGTAAGCCTCGATACCGCGGCGATGTTTATGGCTGTCATCCTGATTACCCTGATCGGCGTTGCGCTCTACGGGCTGGTGCTCGGCCTGGAGCGCGCAGTGGTCGTGCGCGACGCCCGCGTACAATGACGGCCGAACCGTTCATTCGCGTTCGTGGCCTGCGCAAGGCCTATCGCAAGGACAAGCAGGAATTCCTTGCCATATCCGATGCGAGTTTCGACGTTGCCGCCGGCGAGTTGGTGGCGCTGGTCGGACCGTCGGGCTGTGGCAAGACTACGTTGCTCAAGATTCTCGCCGGGCTTCAGAGTTACGATGCCGGTGAAGCGCGTATTGGCTCAGGCTCACATCCGTTCGATCCGTCACGCGATATCGGCATGGTGTTCCAGCAGCCGCTGCTATTGAAATGGCGCCGCGTGCTGGCGAACGTGATGTTGCCCGCGGAAATCCTCGGCTTGCCGCTGCGCGAAAGCCGCGAACGCGGCCGCGAGCTTCTGCAGATGGTCGGTCTTTCCGGCAGTGAGGACAAATATCCTTACGAGCTTTCCGGCGGCATGCAGCAGCGCGCGGCGATCGCGCGGGCGCTGATTCACGATCCGAAATTGATCCTGATGGACGAGCCGTTCGGCGCGCTCGATGCGCTGACGCGAGAGCGAATGAATCTCGAGCTGCTCGCCATCTGGAAGCGCAGCGGCAAGACCATCGTTTTCGTGACTCACGGCATTGCCGAGGCCGTATTCCTGGGTACCCGCGTCGTCGTGCTGACCGCGGGGCCGGCGCGCATGGCCGACAATTTCCAGATCGTACTTCCCGAGCCGCGTACGCTCGACATCAAGACCAGCGAGTCGTTCGGCGAGTACAGCCGGCGCATCTACCGGCTGCTGGGGATGAGTTAGAGCATGGGCGCGGCGTCCCTCTCTATTGGGACGCGGAACCGCGTAGTTGCCACAGGGTCAAGTAGTTCATGATCGGGCGCTCGAATGTAGCGCCCTTTTGTACAAAGGCTTTTCCGGCATCGAGCATTGGCTGGAAAGTGTCCAACTGCTTGGCATCGTCCAATGTTTTCCAGATGCTGACCTGCGATAGAGACGAGGTCGTCTCGTCGGCGCCTACATAGAAACTGATCAAGCCGGGCATTGCTTCGATGCCGGGGCGAAGAACGGAGTCGGCATCGATCATCATCTGCTTAAATTCGGCAAATTTTTCCGGGGCGCACCGCATAATCGATACTCGAACGACTGGCTGCTGCATTGGTAATCCTCAGTTCCGGATTTTGATTTCCGTGCTAGACGACAGGCCTGCCATCCGTCAATTACCTCGCCTTCGTCATGCGTCCGTCAATCAGGCTTGGCGCACCGCATCCGCCGGACATCCCGGGTTCGTGGGGACACACCTCCCGGACCGGCGAACGGGTGCGCACTACGTCGCCGCGCGACCCCTACTTCGTGTTTGCGAGATATTCCGCTGCTGCTCAGACTCGTTATGGGCGTTTCCACACCACCTCGATCTTGCCGCCCCCCACAGCAGTTGCGTTGCTGTAGCGCATTTCCTCCGGGCTGATCGAATCGATGGTTCGCTGTTGCGGCAGCCCGACCTGGTTTGTGAGCGTGGTGCCGTCGATTTGCATACTGAGCGTCTTGCTCGCTTCGTCGACCTCGTATGTCCCGAAATAAGCGATCGAGCCGCGGACGATGGCCTCGGCTTCGTCAGCGGTTGGCTTCATGGCATCGTTTGAGGCCAGTTTCGGCAAATCGGGCTGCATGATGATGAGCGAATAGCGTCCATTGGGGCTGAACATATTGACTCCCTTTGGATTATTTCCGAACCGGTAGTTCTTGGTGCCGTCCGGACGTATCAGGACCCAAGACACCAGCGTCCACGCCCCAACGATCTGTTCTTTCAGGGTCTTCTGTTGGGCCGCTGCAGCGCGCGGCAACAAGCCCAATGCAGCTGCCGCACCAAATGTCAGAATGCTGCGTCGATCCATTTGTCGCTCCCTTGGTTGCTAAACGTATGCACGCCGCATGCGGGTTTATGCGCGGACGTGAAACACCGATGACGCAAGAAGGTTCTCAGGTCATTCTGAAGTGAAGGACGCTCGCCGACAGCATGATCGCTGCCCGTCGCCCCTGGGAGTTCGGCACGTCCCGCCGGCAGTTCTCCCGCAAGACTACTCTAATTGCGCAATCGGCAACAGCGCGACCGCGTTACGCGGCGGCTCCGACCTGTCCCGCTTCCCAGCCCAGCATGGCGCGCTTTCGCGTCAGGCCCCAGTGATAGCCGGTGAGCGCGCCGGATTTGCCGACCACGCGATGGCATGGCACCACGAATGACACCGGGTTCTTGCCGACCGCCGCGCCGACCGCACGCGCTGCCTTCGGCGCGTGAATTTTGCCGGCGATGTCCGAGTAAGTGACGAGCCTCCCCATCGGGATTTTTAAGAGCGTGTCCCAGACCCGCACTTCGAAATCGGTGCCGATCAGCACCACGCGCAACGGTTGCTCGCGCTGCCATTGCGCCGGATCGAAAATCCTTTTGGCGATGGCTGTGGTGCGCGCGCTGTCCTCGACATAAGTGGCACGTCGCCAGCGGCCCTTCATGTCGGCGAGCGCTTCGCGCTCCTTGCCGGGATCGGCGAAGGCGAGGCCGGCGAGCCCGCGCGGGGTCGCCATCACCAGCGCACTGCCAAAGGGAGATGGATGAAAACCGAAATGGATCGTCAGCCCTTCGCCGCCGGATTTCCACTCGCCGGGCGACATCGCTTCGTGGGTGACGAACAGGTCGTGGAGCCGGCCGGGGCCCGAAAGACCGACCTCGTAAGTGGCATCGAGCACGCTTGCGGAATCGCGCAGCAATTCGCGCGCCTCATGAAGCGTCAGCGCCTGCAGGAAGGCTTTCGGTGACAGCCCGGCCCAGCGGCGAAACAGATGATGCAGCTCGGTCGGCGTGACGCCGGCAGCTTCGGCGATGGTCTCGATCTCGGGCTGCTCGCGCCAATGGCCGCGGATGTGGCCGATGGCCTTGCGCACCACGTCATAGTCGGCGGCGGCCGCCGCAAGCGGCATCGGGTTTGGCATGCGATCGGGTGACAACATGGGGGTCTCCATCATCTGTCTCCCATCTAGGCCGCGGACGCGCGCGAACCCACCCGATTTCTGACTTTATTCGAACGCTGTGCGTGTCATTCGAAGACAGTGCGCGTCGGGCCGCGCTTCGCTTCGCCGATCGCGGCGGACAGCGCCGAGGCAAAATCCTTCTTCTCGTCGGGGCTTAATGCCTGTCCGATGGTCAGCCGCCGGCCGCGCGACACCAGGAACAGCCGCTCGACGCCGAATTCCTCATGCACGATGCGGTCGAGCTGCACCCACAGCGGATTGAGCGTCCAAACCCGCACGGCGCCGCGCTGGTTGACCTTGCGCACGGTGAGTTCTGTCGCCGTCACCGTCACTTCTTCATAGGCGCGAGCGGCGCGGAAATTGGCGCGGAACGCCCAGTATACCAGGAGCACGTCGAGACCGAGGAAACCGAATACCGGCCAGGCGCCGAGCATCAGAAACACCACGCCCGATACGAAGCTCACGCCGCCGATGCAGAGCATGAAGATCAGGAAGCCGGTCGAGCTCAGCGAGCGATGCGGTGTGATCACCGCGGAAAAGAGCGCCGGTTCGGCAGGCGCCGCAGCGTTGTGGCTGGCGTCGGTATCCATGCCGGTTATTATAAGCACTCCATTTGGTGTCTTCCATGGCGCGCAAAAAATCCAACCTGGCGAAGAAGTCGGCGGCAAAGAAGCCGACCAGCAACGCCAAACCAGCCAAAACCAAACTGGCGAAGCAACCCGGAAAAAGGTTGCATGCTGCGCGCAAGGGCAAGGCCGCGCAGGTCAAGCCGCCCAAGGCGCGTGTCAAAGCCGATGTGAAAGCGGCGCAGGGTGCATTGCCGCAATGGACGCCTGCCGAAATCGAGGAAGCGTTCCGCCGTTTTGCCGAAGCCAATCCGGCGCCGCGCGGCGAGCTTCATCACATCAATCCATTCACGCTGCTGGTCGCCGTGGTGCTCTCGGCGCAGGCGACTGACGCCGGCGTCAACAAGGCGACGCCGGCTTTATTCGCGCTCGCCGATACGCCGCAAAAAATGGTCGAGCTCGGCGAGGCCAAAGTACGCGACCTGATCAAGACCATCGGGCTGTTTCGCACCAAGGCCAAAAACGTCATCGGCCTGTCGGAGCAATTGCTCGAGAAGCACGGCGGCGCGGTGCCGCGCGATCGCGAGTCGCTGGAAGCGCTGCCCGGCGTCGGCCGCAAGACCGCGAATGTCGTTCTCAACATTGCGTTCGGCGAACCGACTATCGCTGTCGATACACACCTCTTCCGGGTCGGCAATCGCACCGGCCTCGCTGTCGGCAAGACGCCGCTCGATGTCGAGCTGAAACTACTGGAAGTCGTGCCTGAGCAAATACCTGTTGCATGCGCACCATTGGCTGATCCTGTTCGGCCGCTACACCTGCATCGCGCGCCGGCCGCTGTGCGAGAAGTGCATCATCGCCGATCTGTGCAAGTGGCCGGGCAAGACGGTGAATGCGGCGGTGGGCGCTTAGCGGTCATTGCAAGCGGAGCGAAGCAATCCAGCGCTAAATCCGGTCCAATGTCCGTTTCATTCCAGAAGCGACCGAATTGCCGCGCGGCACCGAAATGACGCTATGGGCCAATTTCGGGAGAACGTCCCCCCGGCAATTGGTTTCAACCAAAGCCCCCGGGTCGCAATTGACTTGAGCTCCGCGAACCTCACGACTCTATTCGGCAAGGTCGGGATTAATCTTTTTTGCGGCGACGATATCTGCATCGCCGCTGGCCCTGTCTCCGTTCAGCCTCCTGACGACGCCACGTCGAAACAAGGCTTCGGCGTAACCGGGATCAAGCCGAAATGCCTCAGTGTAATCGGCGATGGCGTGAGTATAGTCCTTCTTCCGGGCGAAAGCCGTGCCGCGATTGTTGAAGGCTACAGAGAATCTCGATTGAGCCGAATGGCTTCGTTGTAGTCGGCGATGGCGCGGTCGCTCTCGTTCTTGCCCAAATAGGCGAGACCGCGATTGTTCAGGGCAACGGGTAATCGTGGTTGCAGTCGGATTGCCTGATCGTAATCCGCAATGGCGCGATCGTAGTCTTTTTTGATGCTGTAGACGACCCCGCGGTTGTAGTACGCTTGGGCGGACCTCGGATCGAGACGGATGGCTTGATTCAGGTCCGCCAAGGCATGGTCGTAGTCCTGCTTGTCCGTGTAGACGCTGCCTCGGTTGGCGTAGGCATGAGCCAAATCAGGATCGAGGCGGATCGCCTGATCGTAGTCCGCGATGGCGCGATCCTGATCACCCTTGTAGCCGTAGATGCTACCGCGACTATCGTAGGCTCGGGCGTAATTCGGGTCGATCCGGATCGCCGTACTGTAATCGGCGGTCGCGCGGTCATAGTCGCCCTTGATCTGATACGCCCCACCGCGATTGCTGTAGGCTATAGCGTAAGTCGGATCGAGGCTGATCGCTTGGTCATAGTCGGCGATGGCGCGGTCGATGTCGCCTTTGGCTTGATACGCTCTGCCTCGATTGTTAGCCGCGAGCGCTAAGTGAGGATCGAGATGAAGTGCCTCGTCGAAGTCGGCAATGGCACGATCGACATCGCCTTTGGCTTGGTACGCCAACCCGCGGCTATTAAAAGCATAGGCGGCCTTGGGATCGATACTTATCGCAGAATCAAAATCGGCGATGGCATGGTCGATATCACCCCTGGCTGCATAAGCGTTGCCCCGGCCGTTGTAAGCCAGAGCAAAATTTGGATCGAGCGCGAGAGACTTGGTTAAGTCGTCGATCGCGTGATCGTTTTCCTTTTTAGCAAAATATACCGCGCCCCGGCCGTAAAACGAAATGGCTGAGCCGGCATCGATGGTGATCGCCTGATCATAATCCGCGATCGCACGGTCGAGCTCGCCTTTGTCGAGATACGCCCTGCCACGGTTGCTAAGGGCTACCGCAAGATCTTTGCCGGCATAGGTTCCCGACTCGATTGCGTCACTGCATCCCAGGATTTGTTGGCCAGCTGGGATGTCAGACTTGCCGGTGCAACTAAGGTCCTTCAAGATTTGCGCGCGAGCCGGCACCGGAATCCACGCCGGCGACTGAACTGTCAATGACAGGATCGCTGCGGTCAAAAATGCGCCAAAAAATCGCGCTCTTAAAAACATGGACCAGCCTTGCCGGTCATAAGGCACCCCCGGTTCAGTTTATTTGTCTGCTCAGACGATACACCCGGTTCAATGCCGCGGTGGTTACGCAGTTCATCAACCATCGACGTGATCGCCCGGTCAAGCCGGTCCGAAATCGGCTGTTCGCGTCATGTCCGGCAATGTCCGTTATGCCCCCTATAGCAACCGAATTATCGCCTCGCCGTTGGTCCTGGGCCGGTACTTGGATCGGATTTCTCAGCTTCGCTTGAAGCGATCAAGAAGCTGTTGGACGGTTCTTTGCCCGCTTTTCCCCCGATAGCTGCCGAATCACCGCATTGCGGCGAACAACTGAGTTCCCTTTACCTCAACCTTCGGGCTACGTAGTCACAGGACGATTCGAAAAAGGAGAGGAAACATGGCCAAGCTGATGTCAAAGTCGGAGCTCATTCAAAAAATCGCCGAGAGGCATCCGAACAATATGACGCGGAAGGACGTCAAGGGCGTCATCGAGTCGCTCGCGGAAATAGGCTACAAAGAACTCAAGAAATCAGGAGCCTTTTTTGTGCCCGGATTTGCCAAATTCGTTGTCATCAAGAAGCCCGCCACAAAGGAGCGGAGCGGCATTAATCCTTTCACAAAGGAGCCAACAATATTTAAGGCAAAGCCGGCTCGGAAGATCATCAGGGCTCGGCCGGTAAAGGCCGCCAAAGACGCGGTAATGTAGCGTCGAAAATTGATGGCTCTCCGCGCCGGTCACGGCACGCCAGTCTCAATAAAAAGCGGCTGGATGTTTCCAGCCGCCGAAGTCCCAACCAAAGTTTCTAAGCCAATTGGCATCAAAGGTAGCTTGATGCCAATGCGGAAAATTACTTTTTCTTCTTCGCTTTCGCTTTCTTTTTTGTCTTCTTCGCCATGATTCCGCTCCTTTGTTGCAAAGTCGAACGCTTACCAGTAGCCGATTCGCAAGAAAACGCATGGCACTTTCTTCAATTACGCACCGGCAAACGACGTTGGGTGTCCTCGCCACCCGGCCGTGGGGACGGGAATGCATCGGGCATCCAGGCTTGCTCCCCTACCGCCCCAAGCGTTAGTGGCCGAACGGATCGGAGCGTGTCCGCGATGGGGTCATTTTCGACCGATCCAGCCAGTCATGCCTGGCAGGTCATGTTCGCTTTGCCCCGAATGCGGACCTGAGGCCAGGCGCGTTTGGCCTCGCAATGGCGGAAATCAAGCGTCAGTTGCTCTTCGGTCAACCGCTCTTCTGCCATCTGATGCAGCGCACCGCGATCGACCTTGTTGGTTGACGCGAGCGGCAGTTCATCGACGAACCAGACAAAGCGCGGATGCTGGTAGGCCGGCGCTGGTGCCGTGGCCAACGCAGTCCAAATACCTCCATCAGGCCGACCTGCGCCAAGGCACCAGCATCGCCACACGGCTCTTATAGGAGCGGTATTGATCGCCAAAGATGTCGATCAGATCGCGCTCTTCCAATTGGATGCCGACGATGATGTAAGCGGTTGTCACTGCTGCGAACAGCAGGTGTCCGACCGTCATCGTCGGCGCCGCCCAGAACGCGATGATGAAGCCGAGATAAATCGGATGCCGCACGAAATGGTAGTACAGCGGCGTGCGGAAGCGTGGCGCCGGCATGGGGCGGCCGGTGAGATTATTTGCCACCTGATGCAATCCGAACAGCTCGAAATGATTGATCAGGAACGTACTGGTCAGCACGATCAGCCAGCCGACGAATGACAGGCCGGTCACCGCCATGGCGATGCGCGGATCGGCGATCTGCCACATCACCGCGGGCATCGGTTGCCACTGCCAGATCAAAAGCGCCAGCGCCAGGCTGGCGAGCAGCACGTAAGTGGTGCGTTCGACCGATGGCGGCACGAATTTCGTCCACCATTGCTTGAACTGCGGACGCGCCATCACGCTGTGCTGAATGGCGAAGATGGACATCAGCACCAGATTGACGATCAGCGCTTGCGCTGTCGGCGCCGCCGTTCCGCCGTCGATGGTCTTTGGCACCACCAGATCTTCGACGAAGCCGATGGCGTAGAGGAAGGTGACGAAGAACACGACGTAGGCCACGATGCCATAGAGGAACGCGATAATCCGTCCGATGACATTGCCTTGGCGCGCGCGTGTCCAGTGCCTGGATCTGGGTCATAGTCTCCTCCGATCCCTTGGGATCACGGGGTTTGCGATCGAGCAGGATGCCAGGGGCCGCGGCCGAAAGACTTTGCCCGGTCCTTGATTTGCCCATGAGATGAGCTTGATTATTCCTTGAGGCCGGTTGCGCATGCCGGCAGCAAGGGCGGCGACGTGGAATTTCTCTTTTCCGATCATAGGCTTGATACCGACCGGCGGGAGCTGCGCCGCGGTTCCGAGGCCATTGCCATGGAGCCCCAGGTGTTCGACCTCCTGGTCTACCTGGTGGAGAACCGCGACCGCGTCGTCAGCAAGGACGATCTCTTCGCCTCGATCTGGGGCGGCCGGATCGTGTCGGATTCGACCTTGACCAGCCGCATCAACGCCGCGCGCAAGGCGGTCGGCGACAGCGGCGAGGAGCAGAAACTGATCCGCACCATCGCGCGCAAGGGCTTTCGCTTCGTCGGCGACGTGCGCAGGCCGATCGGCGGTGCGCCGGCTCATGCCGAGCCGGCGGACGAAAGCCGCGAGCCGTCGCGCCCGGCTTTGCCGCTGCCGGACCGGCCCGCCATCGCCGTGCTGCCCTTCACCAACATGACCGACGATCCGGCGCAGGAATATTTTTCCGACGGCATCAGCGAGGACATCATCACCGCGCTGTCGAAACTGCGCTGGTTTTTCGTCATCGCGCGCAATTCGTCGTTCGTCTACAAGGGCAAGGCGGTCCACCTAAAACAAATCGCCGACGAGCTCGGCGTCGGCTATGTGGTCGAAGGCAGCGTGCGCAAAGTCGGCGAGCGCGTGCGCATCACCGCGCAGCTCAACGACGTCGCCACCGGCAGCCACATCTGGGCGGAGCGTTACGACCGCGACCTGGCCGACGTGTTCGCGGTGCAGGACGAGATCACCGAAGCCATCGTCGCGGCGATCGAGCCGCAGCTCTATGCCGCGGAAAATTTTCGCGCCAGGCGCAAGCCGCCGGACAGCATGGATGCCTGGGATCTGGTGATGCGGGCGCTGTCGCATTACTGGCGCGTGACGCGTCAGGACAACGTCGTGGCCCAGGCGTTGCTCGAGAAGGCGACCGCCATCGACCCGAATTACGGCCAGGCGTTCGGCGTGCTCGCCACCAGCCACACCTTCAGCGCCCATATGGGCTGGGAGGACATGGCGGCTGCGTCGCGCCAATCGCCGAGCGCGCCGCGGCGGCCGCGATCCTGGCCGATAGCGAAGACCCCTGGGCGCACTTCGCTTTGGGGGGCGTTTATTTGTTCGCGCGGCGCTTCGACGATTCATTGGCCGAGTTTGAATGGGCGCTGCGGCTCAATCCGAATTTCTCGCTGGCGCAAGGCTATTACGGCCTGACGCTGGCCTATTGCGGGCGCTGGGAGGAGGCCGCTGCCGCCGTGCAACGAGCCTTGCGCTTGAGCCCGCGCGATCCGCTGGCGGCGATCTATTGCGGCATCGCCTCCTACGCCCAGTTCGTCGGCCGCAATTACGACGAGGCGATGCGGCTCGCCCGCGAGGGCATCCGGCAGCGCGCCGATTTCGTCGGCGCTCATCGGGTGCTGACCGCCGCCGCCGGCATGGCCGGCCAGACCGATATCGCCAAGGCCGCGTTGCAGGAGCTGCGCCGCGCCCAGCCCAATATTTCGCTCGGCTGGATCGCCAAGCAAATGCCGATCCAGCATGATGCCGAGCGTGAGCACTATCTGGAAGGATTCCGCCGTTCGGGCTTGGACTAACCAGCTTGGCCTGAGATCCTGTCTAGATCCATTGTCCGCTAATGAGGCCAGGCGCGTCTGGCCTCGCAATGGCGGAAATCAGGCGTCAGTTGCTCTTGGTCAACCGCTCTTCCGCCATCTGATGCAGCGCACCGCGATCGACCTTGTTGGTCGACGCGAGCGGCAGTTCATCGACGAACCAGACAAAGCGCGGATGCTGGTAGGCGGGCGCGTTGGCCAGCGCGAATTGCTTGACGCTCTCCGCATCCACGGTGTGGCCGGCCTTGCGGATGACAAAGGCAACCGGCTTCTGTCCTTTGATGTCGTCGTCGATCGGCACCACGATGGCCTGCGAGATATCCGGGTGTCGCTCAAGCATGCGCTCGACATCGGCGGGATAAATGTTCTCGCCGCCGGAGACGAACATGTCGTCGGTGCGGCCGACGAAATAATGAAAGCCGTCGGCGTCGCGGCGGAACACGTCGCCGGTGATGTAAAAGCCATCCGGCGTGATCGGCGGCTTAACGTCGGGGCGATTGTGATAGCCGAGCATCAGTGCCGGGCATTTCATTTCGAGAACGCCCTGCTCGGCATTGCGGTTGTCGCCGTCGACGAGGCGCAGCGAGACTTTCGGATGCGGATAGCCGACCGAAAGGGTCGGTTGCGGCAAGCCTTTGGGATGCGGGCCGAACACCACCGGTCCGGCTTCGGTGGTGCCGTAAGCGTTGGTGATCTGGGCGCGCGGCAGCGCTTCGCGCAGCGCCGCCATCAGGCTTGCGCTCACCGGCGCCGAGCCCATGCGGACGAATTCGACGCTGGAAATATCGGTGCGCGCCAGCAGCTCGTGCTCTCGCAGCATCATCGCGATCATCGGCGGCACCGCGGTGAGCCAGGTGCAGCGATAGCGCCCGATGGCTTCGATGTAGGCGCGCGCGGTGAACTGCGGCAGCAGCACGATGGTGGCGTGCGCGGCGCAGGCGAGCATCGCCAGCGCCAGCGCGTTCATGTGATAGAGCGGCGCCGCGATCAGGTAACGATGGCGATCGAGACCGGGCGCGAGCCGCGTTTCCACCACCCAGATATGGCTCTGATGCGAGAGCACGACGCCTTTCGGCGTGCCGGTCGAGCCCGAGGTGTAGAGGAACATCGCCGGCTCGTCCTGGTGCGGGACGATGGCGTTGAACGGGCCGGGATCGAGAAACGCCTCGAACGCGGGGCCGAAGGTGACGCTCGGAAGATCCGGCGGACAATCGGGCGCGCGCGTTGCATCGCAGAACACGAATTTCGCGCCGGCGTCGCGGATGATGAAATGAATCGTCTTGCGCGGAAATTTGAAATTCACCGGCACCGCGACAAAGCCGGCGCGCATGATGCCGTAATAGGCCGCGATATATTCGGTGCGGTTGGCGGCAAGGATCGCGACACGGTCACCGCGCTGCAAGCCGCGCTTGGTGAGCGCGCGCGCAACGCCGTTCGCCATCGCGTCGAGCTGCGCGAAGGTGAATTCCCGCGGGGCTTGCTCGCCGCCGAGATCGATGATCGCGACCTTGGAGAGGTCGCGATCACGCCGGATCAGATCGCCGAGGTTGGTGAAATCGGGCATTAACGTGGGACCAAGCAGATCAATTGGTTGCGTCATTGCGAGCGCAGCGAAGCAATCCAGCGTTTAATGCCGGCCGCTCTGGATTGCTTCGTCGCTTGCGCTCCTCGCAATGACGCAGTCTTACGGATTTCGCATCTCCAGGAACGCCGCGAGCGCGATCATGTCGTCCTGCGTCAGGTTGGCGACGGCGGGCTTCATGAAGGCGACGCCGAGGCCATTGCGCGCGCCAGACTGAATGTCGTTGAGCTGGCGGAAAATGTAGGTCGCGGTACGGCCGGTGATGCCCGGCACTTCGCCGTTGCCGCGCAAATCCGGTCCATGACAGAGCGAGCACGCCACCGTCTTGCCGTTGCCGCCGCCCGCCAGCGCCTGACCTTTGGCGACGCTGCCCGGCGGCACATAGTCGGTGAAGCCGGAATGCGGATCGCGCAATTTCGCCTCGGTCTCATCGTTCGGCAGGTTGATGATGCGGTTGCCGATCGGTTCTTTCTCGTCGCCGGGCGAAGCAAAGCGCATGCCGCCGGCGCCGACATAACTCTTCGGCACGCGTGTCGGTCTCGACCAGCTTGTTGTAGCCCGGCTGTCGGCTTGAGCTTGGTGTAGTATTCCGAGGCGGCCTTGACCTCGTCGTCGGTCAGTACTTGCGCCATGGCGATCATGATGCCGGAGCGAACATTGGAGCGGATGCCGGTCTTGAACGCCTCCATCTGCCGGCGGAAATAAGCTGTCGGCAACCCGGCGAGGGCGGCGGATTCCGGATGGCCGTCACCGGACGGCAGATGGCATTGCGCGCAGGCGCGGCCGGCGGGCTTCGTGCCGCCATGAGCCACGATCTGCGGCATCGGCGGATGCTCGTCGGGAAACCAGTCCGGCGGATTGAACGGATCGTCGATCTGCTTCTGGGTGTATTGCTTGCTGCTGCCCGGCACCGACATCATCACGGTGTCATCAAGCTGTTGCGGCGGCGGCGTTACCGGGTAGGCCCAATCGGGATTATCGGCGGCGAAAGCAACGGCGGTCAGGCCTGCGATCGCGGCCAGACTGATCAGCAATTTCATGGACGTTCTCCCGGTGATTTTCCCCAATCATGCCGGTTTTGGCGGCGCTGTGAAATAGGTTCCGCGCCCGCTCGCGACCAGCTTGCCATCCTTGTCGATCAGCTCGGCTTCGGCGGTCGAGAACTGCGAGCCGAAGCGCACCACCTTGCCGCGCGCGATCAGGTCCCCCGGCATGGCGGCGCGGTGATAATCGACCCGCATGTCGATGGTCGGCACGCCGCGGCCGGTCTGCTTGATCATGGCGAAGTCGGCGGCGAGATCGATCAGGGCTGCCAGGATGCCGCCGTGGGTATAGCGGCGTTCGGGATTGACCACCCACTCCTCGCGCCACGTCGCCTTGATCTCGATGGAGTCATCGGTGACGGCGAGCACGGTGAGCCCGAGCCATTGATGAAACGGCGCGCGGGTGATCAGGGCCTGTACTTGTTCGAGGGTGAGGTCGTTGGGCATGAAGGCAAATTCCTTACTTTATTCCGTCATCCTGAGGTGCGAGCGCAGCGAGCCTCGAAGGGCGACGGCCGCGGCGTCTCGGGCCGTCTCCTTCGAGGGCCGCTACGCGGCCGCCTCAGGATGACGGAATAGAGATCACGGCGTCACGATCACTTTGCCGATCACCTCGCGGCTCTCGATCAGGCGCAAGCCTTCGCGCGCTTGCTCGAGCGGCAGCACTTTGTCGATCACCGGCTTGATCTTGCCGGCGCTGATCAAGTCCATCAGCGCGGAGAGATTGTCGTCATAGAAGCTGTTGGAGCCGATGATCTTGATCTCAAAACTCCAGACGTAGCGCAGGTCTTCCTTCGGGTCGTAGCCCGCGGTCGCGCCGCAAACCAGAAGCTTGCCGCCGCGCTTGAGGCAGCGCAGCGACGGCACCCAGGTTCGCCGCCGGTGAAATTGATCACGACGTCGACGCCGCCGTCGTAGGAGCGGCGCTGCGGCTTGCCGTATTTCTCCACCGCCCAGCGCGACCAGTCGGTCTTGGTGTAATCGACCACTTCGTCGGCGCCCATCGCTTTCAGCCGCGCCAGCTTCTCGTCGCTCGATGCGCAGGCGATCACTTCGGCGCCAAGCATCTTGGCGAGCAGCACGCAGCCGGTGCCGACGCCGCCCGACGCGCCGAGCACCAGCACGCGCTCGCCGGCTTTCACGGTGTCGTGGGTGATCATCATGCGGTGCGCGGTGCCGTAGGCGACCGGCAGCGAAGCTGCGTCCTCGAAGCTCACGGCGTCAGGCATGCGGATGAGCTGATCGGCCGACACGGCGCAATATTCCGCCATGCCGCCGTCGAGCATTTCGCCCATCAGGCCTTTCTTCTTGTTGAGCGGATTGACCAGCACGCGGTCGCCGGGCTTCCAGCCGGTGACGCCCGGCCCGACCTCGGCAACCTCGCCGGCCATGTCGAGGCCGATGATCACCGGCAGCGGCACCTTGATGCCCGGCATGCCGCGCACCGTGAACACGTCGTGGTAGTTGAACGAGGAGGCGCGGACCCGGATCACCACCTGGCCTTCGGCGGCCTGCGGCATCGGATGATCGGTGACGACTTGAAGTTCATCGAGCGTGCCGTGCTTGCGCAGCACGAGCGCTTTCATCGTCTGGCTCAAAGCGGCAAATCCTTTTATTCGCCGATCTCAAGCACCCGATTGACGTGGGTCGCGACGCGTTCGCGTTCTACGCCGTAAACGTGGATGGAGATCGCAGGCGTCGTGCCGGCATTTCCGAGCCTGTGAATTTGGTCAAATCCTGCTCCGGCAAAGCAACTATATCCGGGATTGCGGACCGCGGTGCAAATGGCTTTGGCTCGCGTGCCGGATGAAGCGAGCGCATAGCAGGTTTCGTGCAAGGGGCCGTCATAGACGGCGTAAGCGCACCAGGTGTCGTGCGCGTGCGGCGGGCTGAACTGCCCCGGACCCCAGACGATGGCCAAGATCGTGAAGCGGCGGAACGGATCGCTGTAGAGAACATGACGCGCGTAGCATTTCCGCTCCGGCACGCGGTGCTTCGCACTCAGCAGGCCCGGATCGCAAACAGCACGCTCCAGCGCAGCGCGAATGCGTGCGCCTCTCTCGGGATCCGTTGCCGGATCGGTGTCGCAAGCCAGACTGATCTCGACCGCCAAGGCGCCAAGGCTGCCGCTACTAAGACTGCCGCGGCTGCTGGCTGCATCATGGCTTACCGGGCTGCGCGCACGCGATGGCGCGACGTCATCAGCGAGGAGAGGTTGTGGACGTGCCATGGGTCAGCTCCAGCCGTAGAAGGATTTCGACTGCGTACGACACCGAATATTAGATCGATTCTTACTGCATAAGTCAATAATATTGGCATAACTATATTGCATGCCGTCGACTTTTTAGAATAAACGACCTGCCTGGTGGGCAAATTTGCGCCTGACCCGCATCTAAAGTCTGTTAGTGTCCCCGCCCGTTCGGAAGCCGTACATCGGAAGGCCCGTCGGCAATGCAAGAAAATTTCCGCCAGTTTCTCGATCGCCTGCGCCAGAACGGCGAACTGGTCGACCTGCACCAGCCGGTCGATATCCGCCACATCGCGACGCTGGTCGATCAGGCCAAGACCGCGCTCTTTTTCCATAACGTGATCGGCTACAAGATGCCGGTGGTGTCCGGCATCATCCGCACGCGCGAGCGCGCCACCATGGCGCTGGGCTGCGAGAATTTTTCCGAGATCGAGCACAAGCTCGCGGCCGCCATCGCCAAGCCGATTCCGCCGAAGCGCGTCGCCACCTCGCCGACCCGCGAAGTGACCATGGTCGGCGACGAGGTCGATCTCTACAAGCTGCCGATTCCGATGTCGTCGATCTATGACGGCGGCCCGATGATCACCGCCGGCGTCGTCATCGCGCGCGATCCCGAGCTCGGCATCAATTCCGGCATCTACCGTTTCATCGTCAAGGAAAAGGCGCTGACCGGCATCGATCTGGTCACGCCGAACAACATGCGGCTGTTCGTGCAGCGCGCGCTGGAACGCAAGGAGCCGTTGCCGATCTCGATCTCGATCGGCACGCACCCGATCGAAATCACCGGCTCCGGCTATCGCGCGCCGCTCGGCGTCGACGAGATGGCGATTGCCGGCGGCATCCGCGGCGAAGCGGTGGCGCTGGCGCCGTGCCAGACCGTCGACGTGCCTTACATCGCCGATGCCGAGATCGTGCTGGAAGCGGAAGTGCTGCCGACCGGCTGGACCTGGCCGGAAGGGCGGTTCGGCGAATTCACCCGGCTGATGGGCGGGCTGCACTGGAATCCGCTGGTGCGCATCAAGGCGATCTCGATGCGCAAGGACGCGATCTATTACAATCTGCACATGCCGTGGGAGAACACCTGGCTCGCGGCGCCGACCCGCTACACCGCGATCCGCACGGCGCTGCGCACCGCGAACGTGCAGGTGAAGGATATCAATGTCACGCTCGGCGGCTGCGCGTTCTGGCACGCGGTGATCTCGATCAAGAAAGGCGCCGGCGAGGGCAAGAACGCTCTGCTCGCGGCGCTCTCGGTGATGGATCTGAAACACGTCGTCGTGGTCGATGACGACATCGACGTCAACGATCCGACCGACGTCGAATGGGCGATCGCCACCCGCGTGCAGGGCGACAAGGACATCATCATCGTTCCCGGCGCGCGGGCGAAGCCGCTCGACCCGAGCCTGCTGCAGGGCGCGGGCGTGGTGCCGATCGGCACCAAGGTCGGCATCGATGCGACGATCCCCGAAGGCATTCCGCTCGAGCACTACGAGCGCATCACGTATGCCTATGCCGACACCGCGAAGATCGACGATTACGTCGGCGGCAAGAAGGATGTGGTGGGCGAAGGCGGCGACGATGCGGCGATAGCCGCGCTCGCGGGCGAAAATCCTCGACACCATCGCCAAGCAGCCGCTCTACTTTACTGACGTGGCGGAAAAATTCGCGCAGTACAATTTCAACACCGTCGCCCGCGCCATCGGCCATCTGCATACGACGGAAAAGCTGTGGCAGGACTCGCGCGGAAGATTGTGCGTGCGCGGCTCGCAGTTCGCGGCCACGCCGCCGGGGAGCTAACTCTTTCTCCGATGCCAAGGGGAGATACCGGCGGGTTCGATTGCTAATTCACGATGCTGAGCGGAGAGGGCGATGAACCGGCACTTTGCGACGCTTCAGAAAAACAGCCGTGCCTGGATCGAGGTGCCCGCCGAAGACAACGGCGACGCGATGGTGGCCGCTCTTGCGGAGGCCGGCGTCGAATACGTCTTTTTTACCTCCGGCTCCGAGATCGCGTTTTATCAGGAGGCCATTGCCAAGGCTCGCAATGCCGGACGGAAGACGCCAAAGCTCATTACCGTTACGCATGAGCACGCCAGTTTGAACGCCGCACTTGGCTATGCTGCGGTCAGCCGCAAGCCGGCGGTCACGGCAGCCCACGTCGACTGCGGCACGCAGCATTACGGGGGCGCCGTCCATACCGCGATGCATAGCGGCTTACCGGTTCTCATCACCGCGGGCATCCCTCCGGTCGCTTACCCCGGCAGCATGCGCGGTGCCCGCGATGGCGGGCATCTTTGGATGCAGCAGAGGTACGATCAGAACGGGATCGTTCGCGAATACGTTAAATGGGACCATAAACTGGAATTCCAGGACAACGCCGGATTGATCGTGTCGCGTGCCTTGCAGGTCGCGTGCACGGAGCCGACCGGTCCGGTCTATCTCAGCCTGCCGCGCGAGGTGTCATTCGCAAAGGTGGAAGGCGCACGATTTCCGACGTTGGCGCAGCTTGGCGTCGCCCGTCCACCTGCGCCTGATGCGGGCGCGATCCGCGATCTTGCCGCGCGGTTGGTTCGCGCCGAAAATCCGATCGTGGTGGTGGCGCGTTCAGGGCGCAATCCGGCGACGGTGCCGGCGCTGGTGCGGTTATGCGAACTGATCGGACTTCCAGTGGGGCAATCGGCGCAGCGCTCCTACCACTGCTTTCCGCTCGATCATGCGCTGTACCTGAGCGCAGCCAGTTTCAAGAACGCCGATCTGGTGCTGGCCCTCGAGGTGGACATCCCGTGGATGCCGGGCCCCGATGCGCCACCCGACGATGCGTTCGTCGCCATTATCGACGTCGACCCCGCCAAGCGACGGATTCCGACCATGGAGTTCACCGCCGATCTGCGGCTCACCGCGGATGCGCTGGCGACGATCGAGGCACTCGAAGCCGAAGTGCAACGCCTGATCTCTGCCGAAGATCGCCGCCGCTTTGCCGTGCGTGCAACCAAATGCGCAGCACTGTCCGCGGCGCGCCGCCAGGCGTTGGCGGATGACGCGCAGGCGCGCAGCCACGGCGACACCGATCGATCCACGGTGGCTGTCTTATAATGTCGGCAAGGTGCTCGACGATAATTGCATTTTGTTCGACGAAACCATCGCGCACGGTCAGGTGCACGATTACCTGCCCTGCAGCGCGGCCGGGATCTTATTTTCACAATCCGGGTTCGAGCGGCGGTTGGTCGCCGGGCGCCGCTTTCGGCGCCAAACTGGCGGCACCGGAAAAAGATGTCATCGCGGTCTGCGGCGACGGCTTCTATATGTTCGGCACGCCGATCCACGCGCTATGGTCGGCGGTGCACTACAGCGCGCCCTTCATCGCGGTCGTTTATCAAAACCGCAGCTATTCGACCGGCACGCTGCGTCTGGCGTCTGCCTTTCCTGACGGTCACGCAGCGCGTACCGGCTTTGACGGCGGCTATTTCGATCCGCCGATCGATTTCGCCAAGGAGGCGCAAGCGGCCGGCGCCTATGGCGAAAACGTTACCGATCCCGAGCGAGGTCGAGCCGGCCCTGCGCCGTGGCCTGGCGCAAATCCGCGCCGGTGTTCCCGCCGTGATTTCCGTCTGGTTGCCGCGATTGCTTGCAAAAGGATTGATGCAGGATGCGCGCGACGACCGACCTCAGCCGTAGCTGCCTTGTCTCTCATCGTGGCGCTGATGGTCCGGATCGTGCGCCAAACCCATTTGGTCCTCCGCCGCAACCGCACAAAACCGCGCCATCCGCCTGATCGTGCCCTACGCGCCCGGCGGCGGGGCCGATGGCGTCGCGCGCATCCTCGCCAACGGCCTATCGACCCAGCTTGGCCGCACGGTGGTGGTGGAGAATCGGCCGGGCGGTAACACCATCG
Organism: uncultured Alphaproteobacteria bacterium; assembly: GCA_963742215.1. Lineage (GTDB taxonomy): Bacteria > Pseudomonadota > Alphaproteobacteria > Rhizobiales > Xanthobacteraceae > BOG-931. Next base: position 230,201 of record CAVULJ010000016.1, on the reverse strand, counting down.
TAGCGGCGGAGGTCGTCGCCAACAGTGAGCCGGACGGCGACACGCTTCTCGTCAGCTTCGACGAGACCTTCACCGTGGTGCCGCTCCTTCACCTTGCCGGCTCCTTCGAGCCCGACAAAGCGCTGACACCCGTCAGTCTTCTCGGTCGGTTGCTGACGGTTATCCTGGTCAATCCGGCGGTGCCGGTAACTTCGCTGCCCGATCTGATCGAACAGGCGCGCGCCAAGCCAGGCAGTTTCAGCTACGCCTCGGCCGGCATCGGCGACGGCACCGCAGTTAGCGATGCGAATGCTCAAGCACCTCGCCAAGGTCGACATTCTGCATGTGCCCTATCGCGGCACCGCCCCCGCAGCTGCCGCCGTCGCTGCGGCGATGTCCAGCTCGGCATCGCCGGTTATGCGACCGCCAAAGGACTGATCGACGGCGGCCGTCTCGAAGCCGCTTGCCATCGCCGGACCAGAGCAACTCGCTCAATTGCCTGACCTGCCGACCACAAGGAGCTCGGTTACGCCAGGAGAGGGCTGCGCCAATGGAGGTTCAGCTCGCTCCCGCTATGGCATATGACTTGCTTGAATTCTGCGGTCCCGCCGGGTGCCGGACGGAGGAGCACGCGTGCCAAAAAAGTTTCACTTGGGCTGGTTCACCAACTTCACGGTTGACGAATGGAACGATCCGTTGGCGGCCGGCGGCGGCAAGCCGTGGAACGGAAAATATTACGTCGAAATGGCCCAGGCGCTGGAGCGGGCCTGCTTCGATTACCTGATGCTGGAAGACACCTTGATGTTGTCCGACGCTTACGGCCACAGCACCGAGATGTATCTGAAAAAGGCAATCATGGTGCCCAAGCACGATCCGGCGCCGCTCGCGACGCTGATCGCGGCCTCGACCAGCAGGATGGGCATCGTATCGACGCTCTCCACGATGGCGTATCCGCCGTTCCTGCTGGCGCGGCTGTGCGCGACCATCGACAATATCGCCGAAGGCCGCTTCGGCTGGAATATCGTCACCAGCGGCGAAGACACCGCTGCGCAGAATTTCGGCATGGACAAGTTGCCGCCGCGCGAGTTGCGCTACGAGATGGCCCACGAATACATGGAGGTGGTGAACCAGCTGTTCGCGTCCTGGGATCCGGACGCGGTGGTGATGGACCGCGCCACCGATACCTATGCGGACTTCAGCAAGGTGCGGCCAATTCATTTCGAAGGCAAATACTTCAAATGCCGCGGTCCGCTGAACACCGTGCCGTGCCCGCAGGGACGCCCGACTTATGTGCAGGCCGGCGGCTCGCCGACCGGGCGGGCGTTCGCGGCCAAACATGCCGATTCGATCATCGCGGTGGCGAACGGCGTCGCGGGCATGAAGGCCTATCGCGACGATGTCCGCAGCAAAGGCCGCCGCCATGGGCCGCAACCCGGACGATATCAAAGTGCTGTTCCTGGCGGCGCCATTGCTCGGCGACACCGATGAAGAAGCCCGCGACAAGTTCAACAAGCTGATTACATCGCCAGCCTTCATCGAACATTCGCTGGCGAAGTATGGGTCGTTCACCGATGTCGATTTCTCCAAATACGAACTCGACAAGCCGCTGCCGGGCAAGCTGGCGACCAACGGCGAACAGGGTTCGCTCGACAAATTCCAGCAGTTCGGCAGCAACAAGACGCTGCGCCAATTGGTGGCGGATGGCGGCACCAGCTCGTCGATCGAATTGGTCGGCGCGCCGGATACGGTCGCCGCGAAGATGGGCGAGGTGATGGAAGAAGTCGGCGGCGACGGCTTCCTGATCAAGAGCCCGTTCCGCAATAACAGCCGCCGCTACACGGCCGAGATCACCGAGGGGCTGATACCGGCGCTGCAACGGCGCGGGCTGGTGCGCACCGAGTACACGCAAAGCTATCTGCGCGATACGCTGCGGGAATTTTGATAGCGGCAATCGCGGCCCGATGCGGGAACCGATCTGTCCCGACCGGGTTATGGGTGTGCAAAATCCATGATTGAGTGCTGCAGTGCGATCGAGTGAAATTGCCATGAAGTGCCGGGAGTGCGCCGACAAAGCGCTCACGCTGGCCCGGGAAGCGCGGACCGTGCGCGAGACCCGCAACATTCTTCAGTTGGCGGAAATCTGGTTGCGCCTGGCGGCGCGTTTCGATCGCTGCATCAGGCCGCCGCCGCAGTCATCCGAAGACGAACTGTCATATATTTTTCTCTCAGGCATGCCACAAATTCGGCTGGCTAGCGGCACTGCTCGCGGCCAAGCTGCCGATCCCAACGATAAGCGAGCGGTACTGATGATAGGAGGGGCGCGGGAAAGGGTTTCCAACGAACGCGAAGCACAATGAAGGGGGCCCGTCTTGAAACCCAAGTCCAATTCGTCGTCGTACCGAGCGCGCGCCGCGATCTGCGCCTTATGTGCCGAGCAAGCCAATTCAGCAGAGGCCGCAGCGGCGCTGCTTTATTTACAGCAAATGTGGCTCCTTGCTGCGGACGTCGCGGAAGTAATCGAGGAAAGAAGTTCGCGCACCTCCCCCGGCAGCGATTCTCATCATTTGCCGCTGCAGTAAGCAGGCGACGTAATTCTAGTTTTCAATATGGGGTCGTTCATTCAGAACGAAGTTCAGGAGGGCCTTTTGAACTTCCACCTTGCCGTTGTATTTGATTAAACCCAACTTCCGAAACTTGTTCATGAAAAAATTCACGCGACTCCGGGTCGCGCCAATTATCTCAGCGAGTGTCTCCTGGTTCACCATTATGGGTATCGGCTCCGCGCCAAGGTCGCCGCCATAGTTGGCCAACAGCAGAAGAGCCCGCGCCAACCGCATCTCGCTGGAATTGAACAATTGGTCGACCAAGTCTGCTTCAACCCGGGCGGTCCGGGTTAAAAGATGGCCGAGAAAGTAGTCGGCAAATTCCGAATCCTGGTGGAGCAGCCGGACAAGAGTTTCCGTCTCCAATCGTACGATCTCGCACGTCGACATGGTGGTGGCTGTAGCCAGGCGCAGCGGCGTCCCGGCCATCGCACCCTCGCCGCAGAATTCGTCCGGTCCCCGGATTGCGACGACGGCTTCCTTCCCGCGCTCGGAAACGACAGTGACCTTGACCTGGCCTCTGTGGATGTAAAAAACCGAATCCGCCGGGTCTCCCTGCGCGTAAAGAAGTTGACTTTCTTTATAACTCGACAGTTTCCATCGCGTGGTGTGTCGGGTGAGTAAGCCCATCACGTCAAAAGACGGGTGCTTTGCATCTCTTTGCATGACGGGTGTTTGCATCTCTTTGCATGCCCGGCTCCCGCCGGTACCCCCCAAACAATAGATGGCGACTTAAAAAACGTCTGTCCAATACCGGACTATGGCTTCTGCCATATCTGTCAGGTATGGTCATATTAGTGATTGATATTGACGGCCGCACCTCACAGCAAAAAGGGTTTATTTGGGCGACCTCTAATTCACTTCCGCAAGGACACATAGCTGATGGAAATGCGCCATCTCCGCTATTTTGTTGCGGTCGCCGAGGAGCTGAATTTCACCCGCGCCGCCAAACGGCTGGGCATCAACCAGCCGCCGCTCAGTTTGCAGATTCACCAGCTGGAAAATGAGATGGGAACGCCGCTGTTCGTTCGCCATGCTCGGGGCGTCGAGCTGACAAATGCCGGAAATTTGATGCTTGAGGACGCCCGCGCCATCCTCAAGCAGGTTGAGCAGGCCAAGATCGGCGTGCGGCGCCGCGCCCGCGGCGAAACCGGACCTCTCAACATCGGCTCCAGCGGGGGAACATACTTTCATCCGCTGGTGCCAACGATCATCCGTGAATATCGGAAGCATTATCCCAATGTCGTTTTGTTGGCCCAAGCGAGCAACACAGCCTTGCTGACCGCGCAACTGCGCGCCGGAAAGATCGACGTTGCCTTCATTCGGACGCCGATTGCTGAAAGCGAAGGTCTCACACTCGAGCTGCTCGTCGACGAACCCACGGTCATGGTCGTGCCGACCGGGCACCCGCTGAGCCGGTCGGCTTCGGTATCCCTTCGTGCGTTCGCCAAGGAAACCATTATTCTGCAGCATCCGCGTGAGCTTAATCCCGACAATTATGATTTGATCCTTGCGGCCTTCAAGAGCGCGGGCTTCAGCCCAAAGTGGACCCTGGAGGCACCGCAAATTGTGGCTGCCATCCCGATGGTAGCCGCGGGCATGGGCGTATCGATCGTGCCGGAGTCGATGAGCCACATTTTGACCGACGCGGTTGTCTACCTTCCGATTGATGGAAACGCGCCACGCTCACTGTTGGAGCTGGGATATCGGCAGCATGACCGGTCTCCGGCCGTGCAAAATTTCGTAGCCGTTGCTCACCACGTAACTCGGCCGGAAATTCGAGGCAGCAGAAACAACGTCGTCAAGCCAGCCGGCAAAGCCGACGCGCCGCAGCACTGATATTCCTCTTGATCACCCTGCGCTTCATGCTGCGCCGCGCCAAATAGACGACCTTCAGAGCAAACGACCTTCAGAGAACGGTACCCTCGCTTGCCGCGAGCTTGTCTCGCAGTACCTTGTTCTCCGACTCAAGCTCCATCATGCGCTTGCGCACCGGCAGCAGCGCTTGCGCCACCTCGTCTTCGGTAAAGCGCTGTGTGATGTGTTGCGGGCAATTCCAGTCAAAGGCGTCGAGATGAAACAGCAGCGCGCGTTCCGGCAACGCCTTGTAGCCGGGCGTCGCCAGAGCTTGCGCAAGCTCGGGATTGTCGGCGAGGGTTTTCACTTCGGCATGAGCGAAGATCTTCAGCCGCCGCCGACTCGGATAATCCATCAGGAACAGCGAAGCGCGGTTCGCAGCGGTCAGATTACCCAGCGTGATGTATTGCCGGTTGCCGCGGAAGTCGGCGATGGCGAGCGCTTTGTCATCGAGCACGCGGATGAAGCCCGGCGGTCCGCCGCGGTGCTGCACGTAAGGCCAGCCGGTTTCCGACACCGTCGCCATGTAGAAGCTGTCGCGCGCCGCGATGAATTGCCGTTCGCTGTCGGTGAAGCGATCGAACGTCCGGTCGCCCTTGAACGCCGCCCAGTAATTGCCGCTGCCGTTGGCGTGTTGCGCTTCCTGCACGCTCGGCGTGCCTGCGATATTGAGAAAGCTGTAATTGCCTGCAAAGCCCTCGGACATGGCGGTTCTCGTTGGCGGTTCTCGTCAATGGCTTCCGGTCCGGCAACCGGCACTGGCTGGTAAATAGTACCCGTTTTGCGAACCGTCAGGGCCGGCTATTCTCCTGTGCGCTCAAAATTCCGGGAGGACGTCATGAGACTTATCACGCTTCGCCGCGGCCGGTGCCGCGCTTGCCATCGCACTCGCCGGTTCGCCGTCGATCGCCGACGTGATTTCGGACTGGAGCACGGCGGTGGCGCCGCCGGCGCCGGAGTTGAAAGACGTGACGGTCGATCCGTCGACCACGGCGCTGCTGCTGCTCGACATGATGAAAGCCAATTGCAGCGCGCGGCCGCGCTGTGTCGCGGCGCATGCCGGACGTCAAGGCGCATGCACGACGCGGCGCGCGCTCACGACATGATCGTCTGGTACAGCCTGGTCGGCTCCGACGGCAAGGCGACGCCCGACGACGTGATGGATCCGGGATCAAGCCGCAGCCCGGCGAATGGTACCGCCAGGGCGGTCCGGACAAGTTTATTGGTTCGACGCTCGAACCGGTGCTCAAGCAGGCCGGTATCAAGACCGTCATCATTTGCGGCAACTCGTTCCAGGGCGCGACTGTCGGCACATCGCAGGAAGCGGTGCAGCGCGGCTTCAAGGTGATCGTGCCGGTCGATTGCTCGGCGGGCGATAGCGTCTATCACGAGCAGTACGCCGCGTTTCAGCTCACGAAAGGCGGGCCCGTCCCCATCACTTCCAACGTGACGCTGACGCGCAGCACGATGGTGAAGTTTTAGGTCGCGACATTCGCCATGCGGCCATGTAGGCGCGCGATGTTGACCCTTCGCAAACACAATGGGGAGAGTACGTATGATACGGGAATTGTTTGTCGCTGCGACAGCCGTGCTGCTGTCGGTGTCGGGGGTACCGCAGCCGCCGAAGTGGGGATATCACGCTGATTAAGCGTCGGCGGCGTTAAGGTGGGAGCTCGACAAGATCGTCGACCCGACTACCAGAAGGAGAGCGGCAACACGGTGAAATACACAGTGGGCTCGACCGCTTGCAAATGTCGCAGAAGCCCGCCAGATTGCGGCCCGAGTTTTGATATTCGATTTTCTATGCGTGAAAAATCGGCGGCCCGCGAGGCTACGTATCACGCAGGCTTGTCGGCATCAAACCTACAGCCGGCTTCAAACGGGTTGAGCGCCGCAGTGCGGGGATTGGCTTGTAAAACCAATCAGTTCGTTAGCCGCAACGCAGCGCCCATCAAGGCACTACATGCGTGCAATACAGTCGAAAGAACCTCCTTTGGCGGCGTATTCGGCACGACGCTGACGCTAGTTCATCGGTTGTTTCACTTCGCCCACGGAAAGTGTCGTCCAAGCGATCTCACCGAGCAATGCGAGCATCGAGCAGAACGCCAGTAATCGACGTAGGCGAGTCTACGACGCCCTGTGCAGCGATTTCGTTCGCGTGCAGCTTTTTGCCTTTCGGAATTTGCGTTATCAATACTCCTGATTATACTGCGCAGCTTCAAAGGCCTTCACGCTGACGTCGCCGCCTCGTTCCTGGTCAACTTCATTGTCGCCAAGCGCGATGACCGCGATCGGCCTCTTCGTCATCAATCGAAATCCTGCCCGAAGGACGCGCCGCGGTGCCGTAAGGCGCCGCGCCAAGCAGTCTCATTTAGTACCGCGACATCGCGCGCCGGTGAAGCCCCGCGCCCGATGCGCAAGGCGCTCTCAGCGAAAATTCGAATCTTCGGCATAGCCGCGTAAGCGCTATTCCTTGGTCATTCGGCCGGTCTGGACGGGCGCATACTAGCTGGCCGACGACTTCTATGAACGTTCACTATCTTTCGAATGCTCAATGCGAGAGGAGTTCGAGTCTACGCGCTCTGGTCTGTCGCGTACAGTTTCAAGATCGACTTTCCAATCAAGGCTCGAATTGCCCGGACGGCCAACGATCCCTTCGACCACGCGCCCATTTCTGAATACGCTCGAGCAATGCTGCCGCCAGGGCGCCCGGACGAATTCGCTTACCCGATGGTCGACGGACGCCCCACAGTTTTGTTTAACGGTATTCATGGTTTTGTTTAACATATATATATGGAAAAGGAAAGGGCGTTTGCGCTTGCCAGCCGGTGTGCGGCTCCATAGGCCGGCCGAGCACCGCCGTTCCGAGGTCATCAGGCGAGAACACAGGCAGGCTATACCTCGCAAGAACCCGCGGCTCCTGGGCAAGATACAGTGCCGAGGGGAACCGGCCGCGGCGTCGCTCGCCGTTCGGCGTGAAATCGAGAAAATCTTTAACGAATTCAGGCATCCTACGTGCCGTTTCCTTTTCGCCGAGGCTGTCATGCCCGTTCTGTCGATCGATCCAGATGACAATTCCAGGATGTTCGAGCTTGCGCCGGTCTCGCTGTGGATTGAGGACTACAGCGAGGTCAAGGCGCTGTTCGAACAGTGGCGGGCGGCAGGCGTAAGCGATATCCGGGCCTTTCTCGCCGCCAATCGACGACCGTGCGCGGCAGTGCTCCGAGCGCATCCGCATCCTCAAGGTCAACCGCAAGACCCTGTCACTGTTCGGCGCCCGCGATCTCGCCCATCTGAAGGCCAATCTCGGCCAGGTGCTGCGCGACGCCACCCTCAAGAACCTTATCGATGAACTGGCCGGGCTTTGGAACGGGCAGTCCAGTTTTTCCAGTCATACGGTCAACTATACAATCGCCGGCGAGCGTCTCGATATCCAGCTCCACGGCACCGTCCTTCCCGGCCACGAACAAAGCTGGGACCGCGTCATGGTCGTGATCGAGGACGTGACCGAGCGGGAAAACGCCCGTCGCCGTCTCGTCGACAGCGAGAACTATGCCTCCGGCCTGTTCGCGCATTCACCGGTTTCGCTATGGGTGGAGGATTTCAGCGGGGTGAAACGTCTGATCGACGAGGTGCGTGCCCGCGGCGTCGAAGACTTCCGCGTCTTCACCGATGTGCACGAGGAGTTTGTTCCGCGCTGCATGAGCGAAATTCGCGTGATCGATATCAACAGCCGGACGCTCGAACTGTTCGGCGCGCCCGACAAGAAAACTTTGCTGCAGAGTCTTCCCACCGTACTTCGCGACGAGATGGAGCCGCATTTCCGCGAGCAGCTGATCGAGCTCTGGGACGGCAAACTGTTCCAGCAGCGCGAAGTCGTGAACTACGCGCTCGACGGCACCAAGCTGCATCTGCTGCTGCAGTTCTCAGTGCTGCCCGGCCATGAACGGGACTGGTCGCTGGTGCAGGTCGCGCTCACCGACATCACCGCGCGAAAGAAGGCGGAAGCCTATCTCGAATATCTCGGCACCCACGACGTACTGACGCGCACATTGAATCGCTCGTTCTTTGTCGACGAGCTCAATCGGCTTGAACGCAAGGGGCCGAAGCCCGTCACCGTCATCATCGCCGACGTCAACGGGCTGAAGGCCGCGAATGACGATCTCGGCCATAGCGCCGGCGATGGGCTGTTGCGCAGAGCGGGCGAAGTGTTCAATTCGCTGATTGAGAAACCGGCCTCGGTGTCGCGCATCGGCGGCGACGAGTTCGCAATCCTGTTGCCTGGCACCGACGCCGCGGTCGGTGAAGCCATTCTTGGCTCGCTTGTGAAACTTATCGAAGTCAACAATCAATTCTATCCGGATCTCTCCCTCAGCATCTCGGTCGGAATCGCTACCAGTCGGTCAAACGACCGGCTGGAACAGGTGGTCAAACGTGCCGACATGAAGATGCTTCACGCCAAGCGCTTGTACTATTTGCAGGCTAATCGGGATCGGCGCGGAATAGGCGTCGCGTAAACCGCCTGCGGCTGGACCGACAAACCGATCTCAATACGAGGTGTCGCGCCCCGGCGGGCTAATGCAGGGCCTGCATCAAGACCGCGATCATCTGCGGTATCTCGTTCCAGGCACCACCGTCGGCACATCGCAGGAAGCGGTGCAGCGCGGCTACAAGGTGATCGTGCCGGTGGATTGCTCGGCGGGCGAGAGCGTCTATCACGAGGCAATACGCGGCATTTCAGCTCGCTAGGGGCGGACCAGTTGGCATCACCAGCAACTTCACGCTGGCGCGGACGATGATGGTGAAGTTTTGAGGTACGGCACGATTGGGTATACGTGCAATGCCCGCTGCTTCACTCTAGTCGATAAAGGCGGCGCGATGATTAGTCTTTCCAACAAAGGCTAGACGGACGGGGTGCTGGCACCAATATGTAAGTGTATTCTCTATTGGTATTATGGAGATCGCTTCAATGCCGGGTATTCCCATAGAAAATATGGCGGAGCAGCAATTAGTCGGAGCAAGCGCCTCTCCGCCCCCCTCGCTCCACCCTGCAGAGTGGATGTACGAAAGAATTGCTCGCTCGATCATCGACTTTGAGAAAAAGCTCGATCCAACGGAGGAGGTTGGAGCGCGTTTGATTAATTTTGGTGCGAACGAAGTGATTAGCGTCGACGGCGTCGGCTTCTGGGGTACAGACCTGATTATATTTTATGGCAGGAACAGAAGCGGGCATCGCGTCGAGCTACTCCAGCACATCACGCAAGTTAATGTCCTTCTTGTTGCCGTTCCAGCGACTGAACCTGCTAAAAGGATTGGGTTTTTGCTTGAAGAGCATTTATCAAAGAAAGCGTAGGGTGGGCTAACCTGCAAGCGCCGTGCTCACCTCGGCCTCAACGCCAGCCGCAAGTTAACATCGGGGCCGGCACTCTCGTTAATCTCGAAATGGGGTTTTGGAAACGCGAATCTCTGCGTCGATAGCATGCTGTTCAAGCAGTAATTCGACTGCATGACGTTGGTTTTCTTGTTCAGCGTGCGGTCCGATAATAATCGCCTTTATCGGCAATGCCTTAACAAGGCCCTCGTATAGGGCGATATAGGGAATCGGATCTCCACCCCTGCGGGTCTTGTAACGTATCTCCTTTGGGCCGTGCTTATCATCGGCGGTAATTTTTGTAGGCCGGTTGCAAATTGCGACGATACGATATTCCGTTTCTTCTCTAAATCCGTAATGCTTTAGGAATGGGGCTACCGAAAGAAACGGTTGCACAAAAGAACCGATTTCTGCAGTCCCCGCGATTTGATCAAAAGCATTGATAGTTTGGGGTGGGGCTTCGCCAACCTTCAGAAGGTTGCGAAGAAAGGGACCGGCCATTCCTTTGAATCGATCCGGATCGATACGAACGTCGTAATTCTCATAAGATACAACGTCAGTAATAATGGCCGCATAACTCCAAGCATTCCTTTCTTTTATGCTCAGATCGTCGATCTCGTACTCGTCGAACTCAATGGCAAAGCCACCACGCGCATAAGCCCGCCACTGGCTTAGTAACCCATTCGAATATTCATAATCATTTTTATCGTGAATACAGAACGAGGTGATGAAGAAAGGCGAAAGATTATTAGCTGTTTGCATCATTGCTTGTGCGCAGTTCTGCGCTTCCTTTTCGTAGATTTCATGGCCGTGGATTTCCACCAGCCTCCTGTCCATCAGACCAAGCTCCGTTAGTCTTGGAGCAAACCTCTCAAAGTCGGCCGCAAGGATTTTTGTAAGACGAGGAAGAACGAGTTTGCATTCTGAAGAATTGTTTGAAAATTCCGCGTGCGTCGCAAAGAGACTGTGATTCTTAATAATGCCGATCAAACCTTCGCCCGTCGTGTAGTGGAAAAGCGATCGGCTTTTCTGACCCTCATTTTCTTTAGCTTTGGCCATTCGATAGCATCCGCCCTTGGCTCCCCGACCGACTTACCTGATTCGGCTTTTGGTCATACGGTGCAATTTGTCCCTTCGCGTCGTGTCGCAGACTTGCCTCTTTGCTTTGGTGGGAAATAACCTCGCGAATTGCACAACTCATTGATCTACTGACATAAATACGACTGATGCGAATCTTTGTGCTCAAATTGGTTCAAAGCCGTCTTGGGAGGCATCCCGCAACGTCCCGATTTGTTTGAACAAATCGAAATGCTTTGACATCGCGGTTTCGGATTTGGAAAATGACCCCTAATCTCGCTCCCGTACAAGGACGTCATGCGGTCACTCCGCATGGCGGAGCGAGAGTCGGTTCCCGCGGGCGGCGGTTCGTCACCTCCGCACCCGGGCGACCTTGGCGTATACGCCCGGCCGGCACGATGACCGGTCTGCGGTCTTAAGACCGCTGCACTGCAGGACGGCCGGGAGCGGGTAACGCCCGCTCCTCCCTAGTCCCGTCCCAGGAAGCGCGTAGCTGGGGTTGAGCTGTGGCGTTCGCTCGCTGCAGCAAGTGCCGTGGTGGGACGCCGAGAGGCGAGCGCGCAGCGCTCTGCGCGCGCCGCACCCCGCAAGGGTGCGGAGGTTGGATACGCGTCTCTCGGCGTTCCGCTTCCTTGCTTTCTTCCGTTCTTACATTCGTGGCTCAAGGCACAGATCGTGAGATCACCGGCATCCACCGCCGGCATTCTCTGGCGAAGATCGGTGCGGAGAGCGAAGAAATTTAGTTCTTGAACAACAACTCGGGTGCGGATCGCATCGCGGGAACGAGATTATTTGCATCCGCCCCCACGATAGTGGGGGAGGGGGACCATGCGAAGCATGGTGGAGGGGGCGCTTACGGTGAGGAAAATCCTGCGGTGTCCGGAAATCCTTCACTGCAAACGCCCCGCCCACCGCGCAAGTGCGCGGTCCCCCCTCCCCACTATCGCGGGGCGGGAGAAGGAGAACTCATGAGCAACGAAAAATACCTCAAGCGTCGGACGTTTGAACAAGGTCTTGCATTGGTCGATGCGGCGCATGTCGCGACGTGGCGGCTGTATTGCGATGCGCTGCGGCTTTGGCGCCACTGTGCGATGCGGAGCTGCCAACACCATCGCCACTGCCTCGGCACGACGAACGCTTGTTTGCAGCGCGGTCTGATGTTCGTGCCGCCATCGCGGCGGCAGCGCGCGCGACAAGAAGTGATTGCCGGTGGTCCGCGCGGTGTTCCGCCGACGTCGCATATGGAATGGCAAGTGCGCCGTGAAGCGCTGCACACCGTGCTGTCGTGGAAATCACGGTGAGACCCAGCGATGCATTCCGCGCAGCGCTAAGCGAGCGTTTGCCTGCGCCTTGCCCAGATGATCAGCGCAACACCGAGATTAGTGACGACAAGGCTTGCCGGCAGCACGCAGGTCGCAACGGTGACGTTATCCATCGCGAACAGCGACGGCACGAATTTCAGGCCGTTGAGCATGAAGGTAGAGGCGCTGTCGCTATGCGGCCGCGACCACGCTTTGGTCAAGGTCGGGCCGAAGCCCAGCACGTTGACGATGGAGGCGAGGATCGCCGACGCCGCCGGTTGCTGCGACCAGAGATAAAACGCAAACACGATCGCCGCGGCGGCGAGGAACGCCCATTCGTACCACGGGAAGGTGCGCTCGCCCTGCCAGAAGCCGATCAGGCACAGCATGAAGCACACCGCGGCGGTGACGCCCATCACCCAGCTTCCGGCGCCGGCGGATTGATCGAGCTGGATCAGAAAACCGGTTGCCGACAGCACGCCGAAGATCAGCCACGACAGCGGATGCGGCCGCGCGTGGGCGCGGAAAGTTTTCCAGACATAAAGTCCGTAGGAGAACAGCGCGATTGCCACCGACAGCGCGCCCATGAGGTCTTTGAAGGCAAAGCTCATTCGCGCGTTTTGTCACCGCGCCTCTCCTTGTGCAATGCACCGTCGCGGGGGCTCAGATTGAGCCGGACTGCCGGCAAACCTCTCCCCGCGTGCGGGGAGAGGTCGAGCGAAGCGAGGGTGAGGGGGCGTCTCAGCTGCCTGAGCGAGTGGATGCGCCCCCTCATCCCGCCCTTCTCCCCGCGTGCGGGGAGAAGGAGGCGTGCACCGATAAGCCTGTGGTTCAAATATTCGCCGGAGTCGCGGGGCAGTATGGACGAATTACTCCGCCGCGACCTTGGCCTGGCGTTGCGGCAGCCGATCGCGGAACGCCGGCAGGATTTCCTCGGCGATTGCGGTCATGTTGGCGCGCGCCATTTCGTTCGGCATGGTGCCAAACTGGGTCTTGGTCAGCGAGGTGTTGAAGCCGGCGAGATCCTGATACTCGGCGAGCTTCTCGCGCACGGTTTCCGGGCTGCCGATGATGACGACGCCGGATTTCACCAGATCGTCGATGGTGGTGACCTTGCCGGTGACTTTCACTGCGCGGATGCGTTTCACGGAAGCGGTGTCGGAATAGCCCGGCGGCAACAGCATCTCGGTCGGCATCTTGAGCAGATAATTCACCAGCGCTTCGAGATGCGGCTTGGCTTCCCGCATCGCCTTCTTGTCGGTGTCGGCGACATAGATGGTGTTCGACCATGCGAGTTGATCCGGCGTGGCCTGATAACCGGCCTTGTCGGCTTCGTCGCGATAAAGCTGGAAGAATTTCGCCACCGCCGCGATCGGCGAGAGCGTCTGGCAATACGTGTAGCGCATCTTCGCGGCCCAGCGGATGGTCGAACTGGAGCCCTGCGACGGAATCCAGATCGGCGGATGCGGCGTCTGATACGGACGCGGCCACGGATTGACGTAGCGGAACTGATAATGCTTGCCGGCGTACGAGAACGGGCCGGGCTTGGTCCAGGCCTGGATTATCAGGTCGTGCGCTTCGGCGAAGCGCTCCTGCGAATAGGCCGGATTGACGCCGGTCGCGTGATATTCTGCGCCAATGCCGCGCACGAAGCCGGCGATGATGCGGCCGCGGGTGAGGTTGTCGAGCATCGCGTATTCTTCGGCGATGTTGAGCGGATTGTTCACCAGCGGCAGGGCGCGGCCGAGAATGGCGATGTTGGCATGTTTGACGCTGCGCGCGAGCGCGCCGGCGAGCACGCCGGGTATCGGCATCATGCCGTAAGCGGTCTGGTGATGTTCGTTGAGGCAGACGCCGTCGAAGCCCAGCTGATCGGCGAACTCCATCTGGTCGAGATAGTCGTGATAGAGCTCGGCGCCTTTTTCCGGGTCGTAGTTCTCGTTCGAGAACGTCACCCAGGCGGAACCGTTCCTGGCGATAGCGTCGAGATCGACGGCGCCATACGGCATCAGGTGGAAGTTGAAGAACTTCATGGCGTGTTCCCTTTACGCCGCTTGTTTGCGCGCGCTGATGAAGCTTTCCAGCGCGGCAACGAATTCATCCGGCTTTTCGATCTGCGGGACATGGCCGCATTTCGGAACCATGACGAGCTGCGAACCCGGGATGGCCTTGTGATAGGCCTGTGCATGTTCCTTGGGGAACGACTTGTCGTGATCGCCCCAGATCACCAACGTCGGCACGTCGATGCGGTGCAGCCATTTCGGCAGGTGCGGATCGTGACTGCGCGGCTGCCAGGACAGCTTGGCGACGGTGGCGCGGTTTTTCAGCACAGTATCTTCGCGTTCCGGGTCCATGACGCGTGCGACCATCTCTTCGGCTTTCTTCGGATCGTAGAAGAATTCGCGCAGGCGCTGCTCTTCGCTCATCATGAACGAATCCGATTGCTTCGCGCCCGGCACATAAAGACCGGCGGCGTTGCACAGCGTGACCGAAGCAAGACGCGAGGTGTTGCGCACGGCGATTTCGGCGGCGAGCCAGCCGCCAAGTGAGTTGCCGACCAGGTGCACGTTTTGGAGTTTAAGCTGCTCCATGACGTCGAGATAGAAATAGGCAAGGTCGTGAATGGTATCGAGCCAATCCGGCGTATCGCTTTCGCCGAAGCCCGGATGTTCCGGCGCGATCACGTCGTATTTTTCGCTGAGCTTTTGCAATACCGGCAGCCAGGCCGCGCCGCTTGCGCCGTGCAAATAAAGCAGCGGATCACCGGTGCCGCCGCGCATCAGCCGGATGCGGCAGTCCCTGACCGCAATTTCCGACGTCGAATGTTCCGCCATCCACCGAGCTTGCTGGTTCACGTGGCCAGCGTCAAGACGGCCATGCGTGTGCGTAAACTCTGCATTACTGAAACTTTGTTGCATTGCACGAAGCGGCTCGTCCCCAGTGTTATCCCCAAATGGCGTCTCGCTTTTTGTAGGTACGGTTTAACTTGCGACTCCCTGCTGGCGCGATACCCTCACTGTCAGATCAGTCGCGTACGGCTTGCCGGATGTGACGATCGCCAAGGTCGGATCGGCCTGGGTTGCGTAGCCGCTACCAGCGCCGCGCCACATGGTAGATCCGGACTTGGCTTCCCAGCAGCGGGTAGCAGCGCTGAGAACGTAACGGGCGGGCGCAAGCTCGCCCGTTATGATTCATGCAGTCATTCTTGCAGCCGTCATCTTTGCCGTTTGGTGTTGTCTCCGGCCGAGCGTTTTACGCCGGTTGACCGGCCGCGCCTCTTAGGGTTTCCATGCCGCAGCATGGCTATGTTGCGCAGCACACGTCAGCTCGTCGTCGAATGGGGTCATTGCGACCCCGCGGGCATCGTCTTTAACCCGCGTTTCTTCGAGTATTTCGACTGGGGCACCTGGTCGCTGTTCGAGACGGCGCTCGGCGTGAAGCCAAGCGAGTTTACTTCTACCTACGGCATCATGGGCATTCCGCTGGTCGATGCCGGCGCAAAATTCATCGGGCCGGCCAAATTCGGCGATACCATCACGTTGACGTCGTGGGTCAGCGAGTTTCGCCGTTCGAGCTTCGATGTCGCCCACGAACTTCGCGTCCACGGCGCGCTCGCGGTCGAAGGCAAGGAAACGCGCGTATGGGCGAAGCGCGACCCGTCCGATCCGATGAAGATCAGATCGCATCCGATTCCGCCTGAAGTCATTGCGCGGTTCGACGTGCAATGAGCTCACAGTCCGCAGGCTGACGTTGGAAAAGAAAAAACTGTTTTCGCCGAACCAGGTGCTGGCATGCTCGTTCTTCGGCGGCCCGATGGCGATGATCTATGCGCTCTGGAAGAACTTCCAGGTGCTGGAACGGCCGCGCGACATGCAGCAGATCATGTTCTGGGGCTCGCTGTTCATCGTGCTATTGTTGCTGTTCTCGCCGTTCATTCCCGATTGGGCCGAAATCGTGGTGCCGATCGCCTATTCGTTCGCGTCGCGCTCCATTGCGGTGAATCACCAGATGACGAAAGAGGCCATCAGGGATTCGGCAGACTATGAGTTTCAGCCGATATCGAGAGTTGTTGTTGTATCCGCTGTGTTTTTCATCGCTTTCGTGATTTTGACCTTCGTACTGATTTTCATACTTGTATCGGCTGGGGTGATCGAGAGCTGACGGCCGGACGCGCGGCCGTTCTGGTTATTCGCCGGAGAATTCCTTAGGTTTGTAATCGGGAGGTTTCTCAAAATCATAAGATGAGCCGCGCAGCAGCTATCACCCGGGCACACGCCTATTTCGATGACGGCGGTTTTCTCGCCGACCTGACGCGCCGTGTCGCGATCCCGAGCTCGAGTCAGGAGCCGGAACGCGCGGGCGTGTTGCGCTCCTATCTCGACGACGAAATAACGCCGGCCCTGAAGCCGCTCGGGTTTACCTGCCGCGTGCTCGACAATCCGTCAGGTCCGCCGGTGCTGGTCGCCGAGCGCATCGAGAACCCGGATTTCGTCACGGTGCTGGTCTATGGCCACGGCGACACAATTCGTGGCCTCGACGATTTGTGGCGGTCCGGCCTGACACCGTGGAAAGTCACCGTCGAAGGCGAACGCATCTATGGCCGCGGCACTGCCGACAACAAAGGCCAGCACAGCGTCAACATCGCGGCGCTTGAAGCCGTGCTCAAGGAACGCGGCGCACTCGGCTTCAACTGCAAGATCATGATCGAGATGGCCGAGGAAATGGGCTCGATCGGTCTGCGCGAATTATGCGATCGGTATCGTGCCGATCTGCTCAAGGCCGACTTGCTGATTGCTTCCGACGGCCCGCGCATCGCGCCGGACAAGCCGACGATGTTTCTCGGCGCGCGCGGCGGCTTTCCGATCGATCTCATCGTCGATCTGCGTGAAGGCGCGCATCACTCCGGCAATTGGGGCGGCTTGATTGCCAACGCCGGCACGGTGTTGGCGCAGGCGCTTTCGACCATCACCGATGCCCGCGGCGCGATCCAAATTCCCGAATGGCGGCCGCCGTTGCCGGATTCGGTGCGAAAGGCTCTCGTCGGCGTAGAGGTCGATGGCGGCGACGACGGGCCGGCGATCGATCCCGATTGGGGCGAACCGAATCTCACGCCGGCCGAACGCGTGTTCGGCTGGAACAGCTTTGAGGTCCTCGCTTTCATTACCGGTACGCCGGATCGTCCGGTCAACGCGATCCCCGGCACGGCGCGCGCGCACTCTCAGTTGCGCTATGTGGTCGGTACCGACGTGAACGACATTCTTCCGGCATTGCGCCGCCATCTCGATCACCGTGGTTTTGGTCAGGTCAGAGTCGAACCAGGCCGGAGCTCTCATTTCTACGCCAGCAGGATCGATCCTGCCGATCCGTGGGTGACATGGGTGAAAGTCTCACTTGAACGCACGGCCGGATCTGCGCCGACAATTTTACCTAATCTCGGCGGCTCCTTGCCCAACGATATCTTCACCGATGTGTTGAATCTGAAAACGATCTGGGTGCCGCATTCCTATGCCGGCTGCTCGCAACATGCGCCCAACGAGCATTTGCTGGCGCCGATTGCGCGCGAAGGCCTGGGCCTGATGGCCGGCCTGTTTTGGGACCTTGGCGACGCCGAAATACCAAGGCCGGCGCACGCCTAGCATTGCTTGTGGCGTTTCTTGCCCGCAAGGCGATTTTGCGGGAGAATACAACTTAAGAACGTGACGCGGGCGGCAGCGCTCGCAACGACGATAAAGCAATCGGAGGATTTGCCGATGGAGATCATCCAGATTGGTCCAGGTTTTGGCGCGGAGATACGCGGCGTAACCCTGGCCGACGTCGCCAACGACGATGCGATCTACAACGCCGTTCGTGCCGCATTTGAAGATCATTCAGTTCTGCTGTTTCGCGGCCAGAAGATCAGCGGCGAAGGCCAGCTTGCGTTCTCACGCCGTTTCGGACCGCCGGAAACGACCAAAGTCGGCTCGCTCGGCACCGGCACGCATTTTGTCATCCTCACGACCATTGGCGACGACGGCAAAGTCGTGCCGGAGGATCATCGCTTTGCGATGCGCAACAAAGCCAACCAGCTCTGGCATACCGACAGCTCGTTCAAGAGCGTGCCGGCGCTGACGTCGATCCTGTCGGCGCGCACCATTCCCGATCACGGCGGCGAGACTGAATTCGCTTCAACGAGGCTCGCATTCGAGCGGCTCGATCCGGCGACGCAGAAGAAGCTGGAGAACGCGTTCGCCTGGCATCACTATGGCCACTCGCGCAAAAAGATCGCGGACGGCCTTGCCACCACGGAAGAGCTCGATGCGCTGCCGCCGCAATGTTGGCGTCTGGTCTGGCGCAATCCGGTTAATCACCGCGGCGCGCTGTACATCGCTTCGCACGCTTACGCGATCGAAGGCATGGAGCCGGCAGCAGGCGAGAAACTGATCGAGGAACTCACCGCTGCGGCGACAGCATCGGGCACGACCTACGAGCACAAATGGAAAAGCGGCGATGTCATCATGTGGGACAACCGCGCCACCATGCATCGCGGCCGGCCTTGGCCCGGCAACGAGGCGCGCTACATGGTGCGCACCACGATTTCGGCAACGGCGGCCGACGGCCTTGAAAGCATGCGGCCGCCGGCGCGCGTCGCGGCGGAATAGCTCGAGGATCACATCACCTGCCGCAGGAACGTGCGCTCCTCGCTGAGGATGAATCGTTCCTGCTGTGCAAAGGCGAAGTTGGCTGCGCCTTCAGGGTCGGCTCTAAGCCTCGCACGATAGGCTTCATAGGCCGCAAGACTCTCGAATGAGATCAGCGCGAAAGCGATGTTATCGGTGCCTTCGTGCGGCATCCAGTAGCCGATCAGATCGCCGCCGCATCTCGGAATGATCTTGAGCCAGCGGCGCGCGTATTCCTCAAAGCTGTCGCGTTTGTACGGATCGAGCTGATAACGGATGAACACGGTGATCGTCATCGCGATACCTCCAGTGCGAGCATGATGTGAATGCCCGCAAGATACGGCACGATGATGCTTTCATGCTTTGGCGACCGCCGTATTTTATTCCGCTGCTACCGCCGTGCTGGCGCTGTGCATCCGTTCCATCTCACGACGGATGCGAACAGGTTGCGCGTTCTCGTCGAGCGCGACGTCCTTCGCTGTCAAGATTTCGCCGGCGGCCGCATCGCGCGTCAGCTTGACGTGGTGCGCAAGCCCGATGGGCAGCGCGCCAAGTCTCAAACTGCGTTTAGCCGGAATGAGTTTGGCATAAACGGTATATCCGCCTTCGCCATCGAGCGTTTCGCCGGCCTTCAAAGTCCGTTTGGCAACCGCCACAGCGTCGCCGCGCCAACTCTGGCAAGTCCCGGTTGGTTCACCGCGGAGCGCAATGTTGAGCACCGAGATCGGGAGTTCGAGGCCGATCAAATGAAACGGCTTGTACATTGCGGCATAACGGCCTGTTGTATCGGTAGGCAGACCGTATTGCCTGAAACAGGCCGCGGCGTAGTCGTTTGGCGCCTTGAACACGACATAGACGCCCCAGCGCAGGTCGCGCGCAACCGGCTCGCCGTTGCGGGTCAGAGAGGAGACGACTTCCACCACGCCGTCGTTGTCGAGCGCACCACCCAGTGACTTCGGCCGCAACACGCTGGCAAGTTCGTCGGCGCCGCACGGCGGAAAGATCAGGCCATCGTGCGGGACGTCGAGCCCGCAGGCATTGGCGACCGCCGCCATCTCGATTGCGGATTTGGTGCCGTCGAGGAACGAATTGAACATCTGCGAATTCATGCCGCCGGCCTTGGCTTCCGCGGCGGTAAGGCCGTAATGCTCCCACACATGGTCCGGCGTCACGGTGTGATAGGCCGGCAGATATTTCGTGCCCTTGCCTGCGGCTGTGACGGTGAAGCCGGCGGAGCGCGCCCAGTCGACCATTTCGGCAATCAGCGCGGGCTGATCGCCATAAGCCATTGAATAGACCACCCCCGCCGCACGCGCTTTCTGCGCGAGATAAGGGCCGGCCAATGCATCGGTTTCGACGTTCACCATCACGATGTGCTTGTGCGCCGTGATAGCTTCGAGAGCATGCGCGATGCCAGCAACTGGACTGCCGGTCGCCTCAATCACCACCTCGACGCGCTCATCGTGGCAGACGTCACGGCCGTCGGCGGTGAAGTGCGTGCGTGCAATGCGCCCAGAATCCCAGCCGACAGTCTGGCACGCGCGCTTGGCGCGTTCCGGGTCGAGATCGGCGATCATCGCGACCTCGAGGCCTCGGATCGTCGGCACCTGTGCCAGAAACATCGAGCCGAATTTTCCAGCACCGATCAATCCGACGCGGACCGGCTTGTTCGCATCGACCCGGGCGGCGAGGAGCGATTGCAGGTTCAAGATCTATTCCGCCGCAATGCGATGACTGCGCGCATATTGCAGCAGTGCGTCATCCGCCACCGGAACGATCGGCGTGAAATCGCGGTGCGCTATCCATTCGGCCCGTGTGAACTTGGTAATGTGGTTGGTGCAGGCGCACAGCGTCAGATAGACGATCTTGCGCGGATAGGGCGTAATATTCGGCGGTGACGCGTGCACCAGATTGCCGTGGAACATCAGCACCGAGCCCGGCTTGCCGGTCGGCGCGACGATGCCACCGATCTTCGCAAGCCGTGTTACGGTTTCCTTGTCGAGCGTCCACAATGGATATGACGTGGTCAGCGTGTCGTGGCCGGCCGACAGCACGCCCTGCTGATGGCTCTTCGGAATCAAAAGCAGCGGACCATTGATCGGCATGACCTCGTCGAGGAACACCGCAATGTTCATCGCACGCGGCTGCGGCATGCCGTCATCGCGCGCCCAGGTGCCGTAATCTTGATGCCATTGCCAGACGTCGCCATCGAATGCGGCTTTGGCGTTGAGCTTGAATTGATGGACGTAAACCTCTTCTCCAAACAATTCCCGCAACGGCTCGACCAGGCGCGGATGGCTCGCGAGCAAGCGGAAGGTCTCGTTGAAGGTGTGGGCGGCGAAAGCGGTGCGGGGCGCGCCTGACTTCTCACGCCAGACTTCCTGGCGGTCGAGATTCAAGATCGCGTCGGCATCGTCGCGCAACAGCGCAGTCTCTTCCTCGCTGAAACAGTTGGGAAAGAACAGATAGCCCTGCTGGTCGAATTCCGTAAGTTGCTGCGGCGTCAGCTTCATGGCGTTTCCTTCAAGGATCATCTGCCGCCGCGCCCCTTGGGCGCGCGTATTTGACAGGATATTAGACCAAATCCTTGAGGCGATCCATGCGCGGCAAAGGATTTTAGCGACCCGGCATCAGACGACGAAACGCCCCGGCAAAGCGGTCGATATCGCTTTCGTCGTTATAGACATGCGGGCTGACGCGGATGCGGCCAAGCCGCGGCGCGACATAGATCTGCTCGGCGGCGAGATTTTCGACCATCCGTTCCGGCATGCCGTCGCGAAACCCGATGCTCACAATGTGCGGCGCCCTGACTTTAGTCTCAGGGATGTCGAGGCGATTGCTGCGCAGGCGATCCGAAAGCCGTGCGGTCAGCATGGAAAGGCGTTCGCTGATTGCCTTGCATCCCCACGCCGTCATGCGCTCGATGCCGAGCGACGCCATTTCCAGCGAAATGAAATGGTCGCGTTCACCCATGTCGAAACGCCGGGCGTTGCCGACATAATCGATGTCCTTGAAATAGACGTCGCCTTCCGAGTTGATGCTGCGCCGCCCGGCGCTGGTCTGCTCCAGCGGGATCGCACTTTGATGCCGCTTCGCGATGTAAAGAAAGGCGCGGCCATACGGACCGAGCAGCCACTTGTAGGTCGGAAATATCACGAAATCCGGGTCGAGCTTGCGGACGTCGAATTCGATCACGCCGGCGCCGTGCGTGGCATCGACAAGGAGCGCGGCGCCGTGCTTGCGCAATTCCGGCGCAATGCGGTCGAGATCAAGAACGCCGCCATCTGCCCATTGCACAGAGGAAATCGAGGCGATGGCAATCGGCGGCGCGTGCGGCCGTTCGATCGTTTCCAGTACCGCACGGGTCCAATCGTGGTTGCCTGGAGCTCGCAACCTTGTCGACACTGAATCCTTCAGTGCTGGCGCGAGCCAGCCATTCCAGTACCGGCGAGGAATGATCGTCTTGCAACACAATGACCCGCGACCCGCGCGGAATGGGCCGGATTTTTGCAGCGGTGGCGACTCCGTAACTGACCGATGCGGTCAGCGCGACGTCGTCCGGATCGGCATGGATCAGGCCGGCCGCCGCTTTGCGCGCTCGCTCGTATTGGCCGGTAGCGAAGGCTGCATCGATCAGCCAGGGCCGGCTTTTCCGTGCGACCGCTTCGCGCGCCGCCTGGACCGTTGCCAGAGGCAACGGCCCGTAAGACGCTGCATTCAGGTAGCAGATCTCATCGGGCAGATCGAACAGCGCGCGTTGCGATGCCAGCATGCGTTTAGGTTATAGTTGGAGCATGATCTTTTCGGAAAACCGGCTTCCACTTTTCCGGATCATGCTCTAGGCGCTCTCGGCGATGAATGTATTGCGCATTTTGCCGAGACCCTCGACCTCGGTTTCCATGACGTCGCCGACTTTCAGGAACGTATTGGTGCCCTGGCCGACGCCGCCGCAAGTGCCGCAGCTAAAGAAATCGCCGCTTTGAAGCGAGAGGATGTTCGAGGCGTATTCGATCTGCTCTTCCGGCGTGAAGATGAACTGTGAGGTATTGCCGTTCTGTTTGACTTCGCCGTTCACAGTGAGCCGGATGAACAGGTTCATGTGATCTTTGACGAAAGCGCGCGGCACCAGGAACGGTCCCGTCGGCGCGAAGTTGTCGTGGCTCTTGCCGTTGAGCCAATCCGAGCGCAGGCCGGGCCGGTCGGCACGCACCTGCAAGTCGCGGGCGGAAACGTCGTTGGTGGTCATCCATCCAGCGACGTGATCGAGAGCGCGCTCGACCTTGATGCGCTTGCCGGGCTTCGAGATGACACAGGCGATCTCGGCCTCCCAATCGATCTTCTTCAGACCGGTCGGGATCGCGATGTCGTCGTAGGCGCCAGCGAGCGTGCTGGAAGCTTTGAGGAATAGGTACGGCTGCGACGTCGATTTCTCACCGGTGAATTTCGGACCTTCCTTGGGCGTCATGCCGGCGCGCAGCATTTCGTCGACATGTTCCTGAAAGTTTTGCGCGGCATAAAACATCTTGCCGGGCCGCCGCACCGGCGGCAGCGCTTTCAGGCTCGACAGCTTGAACGCGCCCGGCCGGCCTTCCTTTTCAATCCGGGCGACGTGCTCCTGTAACGCGGCGAAATTCGCGTCCCAGTCCTCCAGCAGTCCTTCGATGCTTTCGGTCGTGGTCAGCTTGCTGCCGGGGATGCTTCGCAAGCTGAAAACGTCGTCGCCGAGAACGACGGCGGCAAACGCGCCGCCGCTCTGTGCCGCAAAAGTGCCGAGCTTGAATGGAGTACCGTTCATGGTTTCCTTGCTTCCGTGTAGGGATAGATCATGTTGCCGGTCTTATATTCGTCTGGCCACACAACAACTTCGTGAGTGGTATCGCGGAAATTGTCGAGTGAATTGCCGGCGAGGTTCTGGAACTGGGTAAAGAACACGCGTGACTTCGCCCATTCGCCATCCTTGCCGAAAGTAATGTCGCCGACCACTGTGTGAACGGTATGGCTGCGCAGCCACGCCGCAATTGCGACCTGGTCGGTGCCTTTCGTCGCCTCGACCGCCTGCGCCAAAGTCTGGCCTGCCGAATAGGCAATCGGCACGAACGCCCAGCCCATCGGGTCGATACCCTGAGACTTGGCCGCATCCTGGTATTTGGCCAGCACCTCATTGGTGCCGGGAAACACCAGCGACTTGGCCGGCAGGAACACTTCGTTGTTGACGATGCCGTTCATCAGCGGTCCAAGCTGTGCCTTGATTGGCGTAACCAGCAGGCCGATGAAAGCGCCACCGAACATTTTAGGCGCCAGGCCGACTTCGTTTGCCGCGCGGATGATACCGACCGTGTCCGGCGGATAGGCCGCGACAAAGACGATATCGGGATTGAGCGCCTGCGCCGCGCGCATGACCGGCGCATAGTCGGTGGTTGTCGGCGGATATTTCTGATCCATCACGGTTTCGAAGCCGCCCATTTCCTTGATGGTCTGACGCGCGCCGTCGGCGGCGTTCTGAGCGAACTCGGCGTCTGCGGCGATGATCGCGACGGTTTTCGGCCGCGGGTTTTGCGCCGCCGCGAGCTGGAAAAAGCCGTAGGCGAAGGCTTTCTGCGGTTCTGGTCCCGTCGGCAGCATCGAGAAATACTGGTCGTAGTGGAATTTGCTGTTCGCTGCATTCGCCAAGATGCCGATGGTGGTCTTGTGGAATTGCATCAGGACCGGAATCGCGGGCGCCACCATATTAGTGGCGTAAGGTCCGATCAGCAGGTCAACTTTGTCGACCTGGATGAGCTTCGTGTAGAGCCCCGGAACGTTCGCGGGGTTGCTCTGGTCGTCATAGAACACAAGCTCGATCGGCCGACCGAGCAGACCGCCTTTGGCATTCGTGTCGTCGCGCCAAATCTGCAGCGCGCTCAGCACCTGCTTGCCGATCGGCGCCACGGCGCCGGTGAGCGACACGCTCAAGCCGATCCGGATCGGATCGGCGGCTTTCGCGGCTTGCGGCGATAAGAGCGCGCAGGCGACCAGCAGCGCCGCAAGCGCGCGGCTCAAAAAGACTGAAATGACGCATGATCTGTATCCTCCCGTTTATCCGTGAGCCTCTCTGGGCTCATCGGATACGTTCATCCTACAAACAAGTCAGGTGCCGCGGAATACCGCCTTGCGCTTGCAGTGAAACGCCTCGACGCCTTCGCGGAAATCGTCAGATTGTCGCAGCCGGCTGTAGCAGTGCCCCTCCAGCTCGATGGCAGCTTCGAGATTGGTGTCCTCGGTCTCGTTGAGCAGCGTCTTTGCCGTGCGCTGCGCCAGCGGCGAGAACGCGCGGAGCTCATCGACCAGCGCGTCAGTCACGTTCTCGAGCCTGTCGTCCGGCACACATTCGGTCGCGATGCCCCATTCGTAAGCCTGCTTCGCGGAAATGCGCTTTGACCGCATCACGATGTCCTTGGTCCGGGTGATGCCGATGATCTTCTGCAACCGCGCCGAGCCGCCCGATCCCGGTATCTGGCCAAGCCGCTGTTCCGGCAGCGCATATTGGCAGGTCTCGGAAACGATGCGGAAATCGCAGGCGAGCGAAATCTCGAAGCCGACGCCAAAGCAATAGCCGCGATTGGCGACGATCACCGGCTTCGAGCAGCGCGACGGCGCGGCGATATTCCAGGCCAGCTTGGAAACATGCTCGGGCGATGCGGCAAGAAAACCTGCAATATTGCCGCCGGAGGAAAAGTGTTCGCCTTTGGCGCGCAGCACGATCACGCGCACGCTCGCATCGTCGTCGAGCGCCTCGAATACCAGCCGAAGCTGGTCGCGCTGCGCCATTTCAATGACGTTGAGCGGCGGCCGGTCGAGAATAATGTCGGCGCGTTCGCGCGCGGCGTCGATCTCGACCTGAAAACCGTCGAGCTTTTGCAGGCGCGGATCGGAAAACACGGTCATGCAGCAGTTCCTTGTTGAGACCTGGAGCCGGTTCGTACTCGCCGGCAACCAGCTTGCGGCGAAGCAGTTTTCCTACCGGCGATTTCGGAATTTCCGAAACGAAAATGTAGCGGCGCGGGCGCTTGAAGTTGGCGAGGCCCGAGGTGCGGCAGTAGGCGTCGAGTTCTTCGGCTTCGACGGCCTGGTGGCGCTTGATGAAAGCGGTGACGATCTTGCCCCAGCGTTCGTCCGGCAGGCCGACCACGGCGACTTCCGAAACAGCAGCATGAAGCGACAGGCAGGATTCGATCTCCACCGGCGATACATTCTCGCCGCCGGTGATGATCATGTCATCGACGCGGCCGGTAACGAACAAATCGCCATCGTTGTCGAAAAAGCCGGTATCGCCGGTGAAATACCAGCCTTGCCGCAGCGACCTGGCATCGGCATCGGGCCGCCGCCAATAGCCTTCGAAGGATTCATCGCCGGCGAGCAGCGCAATGATCTCGCCTTCTTCGCCGGACGCCGCAGCGTCGTCCACCGATTGCGCGCCGAGCTTTACCACGCGCACGACTTGATTGATGCCGGCGCGTCCGGCCGACCCGGGCTTAGCCAGCGCGTTCTGGTCGATGGTGAAGGTGTAGATTTCGGACGAGCCGTAATGATTGACGAACAGGTCCGGCTTGAACGCCGCCTGCAATGTCTTCAGCAGACCGTCGGTCATCGGCGCGCCGGCAAAGCCCAGCTTGCGGACGGAGCTGACGTCGCTTTCGGCAAACAGCGTGTGATGGACCAGATCGTGATACAGCGTCGGCACCAGATAAAGATTGCTGACGCGCTCGCGGTCGATCAGGCCGAGAGCTTGCTCAACATCGAAGCGGCGCAGGCAGATGAAGGCGCCGCCGATCAGCGCCATGGCGAGCAGCGAGCGCACACCCATGGTGTGATAAAGCGGCATGACGCCGAGCGTGCGTTCACCGTGGGCGTAGAGATTTTGCGCCACGTGAGCCAACGCGGCGGCGCGCTCGGCGCGCTGGCGGCGCGGCACGCCTTTTGGCTTGGCGGTGGTGCCGGAGGTGTAGAGCATCACCGACCAGGCTTCGGCGTCAACGCGCGGCGCCACATCCGGCGCGGCAGCTTCGGCGAGCGTTGCGAAGGCGATGTCGGAGCCGCGCGCCGTATCGAGTGCGATCCGCGGCAGGTTTTGCGCGGCCGCAGCGCCGATGACGGCATCGGCAGAGGCGTCTTCGTAGGCGATCGCCTTGGCTTCGGCATTTTCGAGATAGAAATCGATCTCGCTGGCGGTCGAGCGCCAGTTCACCGGCGTGATGATGATGCCGGCGAACTGGCAGGCCCAATGCAGGCTCGCGGCTTCAAAGCGGTTGGTGAGGGCGGTGACGAGATGGTCGCCGGGCTTGAGACCCGATGGCGTCGAAGCCCGCCACCAGCGCCGAGATCTGCCGGTACCATTGCGCGTAGGTCAGGCGCACGTCGCCATCGACGATGGCGAGCGCGTCGGGATCGCGGGCAACGCTGGCGAGGAAGCTGAGGCCGAGGTCGAGCATGCGGAACGCAGGTCAGGGGTACTGGCGCTCCATGATAGGCATTTGCGGGATGATGACAAACGCGCAATGACCTCGCGGAGCGTGCTCCGCGAGGTCGCTTGTTTCGACTGTGTGCGGTTATCGGCGCGTCGGAAACAGCGCAGCCGGGAAGTCCGCGGCTGAACGGCGAGGCCGTTCGCGCGGCTGGTAATCCGGATGCGGATTGGGATCGGGCTCGACCGCTCGCCGGTAAAGATGCCAGGTCGCATGCCCCAGAACCGGCATCACCACCGTCAGCCCGAGGAAGAACGGGATCGAGCCGATCAGCAGCATCGCCGCGACGATGAAGCCCCACAGCGCCATGGTCGAGCGGATTTTCGGCGACGACGCGGATCGAGGTCGCGAGCGCCACCGCCGCGCCGACGTCGCGATCGAGCAGCAGCGGAAACGAGATCGCGCCGATGCTCAGCGCCAGCGACCGCAAACAGGAAACCGACCGCGGTGCCGACGACGATCAGGTTCCAGCCGGCGGGCGTGGTGAAAACGTCATTGGCGAATTGGCTGATCGAGCCAGGCGGGGCGTAGCCGAAATTGGCGATGTAGATCGCTTCGGCGGCCACCAGCCAAAGCAGGAAGATCGCCATCAGCAACAGGCCCATCGCGACGATGGCGCCGAGCGACGGCGAATGCAGCACGTCGAAGGCGTGGCTCGACGAACTGTCGAGGCCTGCTTCGCGGCGCCGGCTCAGTTCGTAGAGACCGATCGCGGCGAGCGGGCCGATCAGCGCGAAACCGGCAGCGATCGGAAATGCCAGCGGCAGCATCGTGCCGCCCACGGCTGCTCCGATCATCAGCAAGCCGAGCAGCGGATAGATCACGCAGAGAAATACCGCGTGGCTCGGCATCGCCATGAAATCATCGACGCCGCGTGCGAGCGCATCGAACAGATCGGACGGCGCGATATGGCGCACGACGGGGCGTGAAGGACTCGTGCTCGCGCCGGTCAGAATGTGCGAGTAGGACATAGGTCTTCCTCCTGAACCTTATTGTGGTTCGGGCCGCAGTCGCGGCCGGGGCCGCAAGGCGCCCGAGGTTTCTATGCAGACATCCTACCGCTGGCCGCATGCAACAATGAGAAGGAACAGCGCCAAAATATTCCCGACGACTTCACAATCCGGTGTTGGTGCGGTGCAAGATTGCGGAATCATGAAAAAGGCCCCTTGCGGGGCCCTTCTCGTTGCAAAACTTGGCTTAATTAGTGATGCCAGTGGCCGCGCCGTGCCGGTGACCGTGCCAGCCGGGGCCGACGCCGACCGCCACACCCGGGCCGCCGTAATAATCGTAATAGGTGCGGTCGCACGGATAGTTCGGGTAGCCGCAATTGTAATACGGTCCCGGCACGCCGACCCCGACGCCTACGCCGCCCGGGCCCGCGTAGAAGCCGACCTGTGCCATCGCCGGCACGGCGGTAAAGATCGTCGCTGCCGCGACAAGTCCAAGAGCAAGTTTTTTCATACGGAACTCTCCTCTCGTTTCTCTGAAGGAAAACGCGAGGCGAAAGTTGTTGTTCCGAAAATGCGCGGCACCGCTGCGCCGCAGCCATTTCACAAAATTTGATGGAACAAATAGCGAGAGCGCGAAAAGTTTTTGCGTGAACAGGCGGCGATTTATTCGGCCGCGATCCGCAATCCTTGCGGTGCTTCGTCATGCTCGTCTGCTTCGTCGCCGCTGCAGCCACGACTGGAAGCGGTCGAGATAGAGATAGATCACCGGCGTCGTGAACAGCGTCAGAATCTGGCTGAAGCGCGAGGCCGCCGACCATGGCGTAACCGAGCGGCTTGCGCAGTTCCGAGCCGGAGCCTGAGCCGAACATCAGCGGCAGGCCGCTCAGCAAAGCCGTCATGGTCGTCATCATGATCGGGCGGAAGCGCAGCAGACAGGCTTGCCGTATCGCCTCGCGCGGCGACAGGCCGGCGCGCTCGCGATTGATCGCGAAGTCGACCAGCATGATGCCGTTCTTCTTGACGATGCCGATCAGCAGAATGATGCCGATGATGCCGATCACCGACAGGTCGAAGCCGCCGAGCCATAGGCGCGAGCAGCGCGCCGACGCCGGCGGACGGCAAGGTCGAAAGAATCGTCAGCGGATGGATGTAGCTCTCGTAGAGCACGCCGAGAATGACATAGACGACGACCAGCGCGGCCGCGATCAGCACCGGCTCGTTCGACAGCGCCGCCTGGAACGCCTGCGCGTTGCCCTGGAAGCTGCGTGATCATCGACGACGGCATGCCGATGTCGTCCGACGCCTTTTGGATGGCATCGACCGCCTGGCTCAGCGCAACGCCCGGCGGCAGATTGAACGTCAGCGTGACCGCGGGGAACTGTCCGGAATGCGAGACCAGCAGCGGCGCCGATATGATTGGTATCGACATTGACCAGCGTCGACAGCGGAACGAGCTGACCGTTGGTCGGAGCCCTGATGTAGAGCTGATTGAGCGTGTCCAGCTTGCCCTGGATCGACGGCGTCACTTCAAGGATCAAGATAATAGGAATTGTTGGTGAAGTATTGCGTCACCTGGCGCCTGGCCGAAGGCGTCGTTGAGCGTGGCGTCGATAACCTGCGGCTGGATGCCGAACCGCGCCGCCGCGTCGCGATTGATGGTGACCGTCACCAGCGGCGCCTGGTTCTGCGCGTCGGAGGCGACGTCGGCGAGCTGCGGCAGCTTCTTCACTCGGCTCCATCAGGCGCGGCGCCCAGATATTGAGCTCGTGGAAGTCGGGATCCTGCAGCACGTACTGGAACTGGCCGCGCGCGATGCGGCCGCCGACGGTGATGTCCTGCGCCGGCTGCAGGAACAGCCGCGCGCCCGGCACCTGCGCGAGCTTCGGACGCAGCCGGTCGATGATTTGCGAGGCGCTGGCGTTGCGGTCGTCGCGCGGCTTCAGTCCGATGACGAAGCGGCCGGTATTCTGGGTATTGCCGTAGCTCGGGCCGAAGAACGATCCGAAGTCGGCGACATCGGGATCCTTCGCGATCACGTCGGAGAGCTGGCGCTGGATATCCTTCATCTTCTGCGGCGGAGACGTCCTGGCCGCCTTCGGAAATGCCCAGGATCATGCCGATGTCCTGGGTCGGAAAGAAGCCCTTCGGGATCATGACGAACATCACGCCGGTAACGGCGAGGTCGCCAGGAACACGAGCAGCGTCGGAAACTGATGGTCGCAGCACAAAATCGAGGCCGCGGCGATAGCCGTCGAGAACCGCGTCGAAACCCCGTTCGATGATGAGATAGAGCCGGCCATGCTCCCGGTCGTGTTCGCTGACCAGAAAGCGCGAGCACAACATCGGGGTCAGTGTCAGCGAGACCACGACCGACACGACGATTGCCGCCATGACGGTGATGGCGAATTCGTGGAACAGCCGGCCGACGATGCCGCTCATCAGCAATAGCGGAATAAACACCGCGATCAGCGAAATGCTGATCGATATTACGGTAAAGCCGATCTCGCGCGCGCCCTTGATCGCCGATTGCAGCGGCGTGGTGCCGGCCTCGAGATGGCGGAAGATGTTCTCGACCACGACGATGGCGTCGTCGACCACGAAGCCGACGGCAATCGTCATCGCCATCAGCGACAGATTATCCAGGCTGAAGCCGGCCAGATAGATGATGGCCGTCGCGCCAAGCAGCGACAGCGGCACCGCGGCGCCGGGAATGAGCGTGGCGTGGATGCTGCGCAGGAACAGCAGGATGACCAGCACGACCAGCGCGCACGACAGCAGCAGCGTGAATTCGACGTCCTTGACGGAGGCGCGAATGGTCTGGGTGCGGTCGACGATCGTGGTCAGGTGGATGCCCGGCGGAATGATCGAGTGCGAGATTCGTCAGCGCGGCCTTGATGTTGATCGACCGTGTCGATCACGTTGGCGCCCGGCTGCTTGAAGACCAGCAGCATGATCGCCGGCTGATCGCGATGCATGCGCGCCGAGCGTGACGTCTTGCGGGCCGCCGACGGCGTGACCGATATCGCGCACGCGGACCGGCGCGCCGTTGCGATAGGCGATGATGACGTCGTTGTACGGGTCCGGCTTCGGTCAACTGATCGTTGGTGGATATGGCGAAGCTTTGCTGCGGCCCGATCATCGTGCCTTTCGGCGCGTCGACCGTAGCGGTTGCGAGAGCTGCCCGCACGTCTTCCAATGTCAGTTGGCGCGCGGTCAGCTTGGCCGGATCGACCTGGACGCGGATCGCCGGCCGCTGCTGGCCGCCGATCTGCGACCTGCGCCACGCCGGGAATCTGCGAAATCTGCTCGGCGACGACGTTTTCGGCGTAATCGTCGACCTTGTAGAGCGGCATCGTGTCGGAGGTCGCCGCCACGATCAGGATCGGTGAATCCGCCGGATTGACCTTCTTGAAGGTCGGCGGCGAAGTAAGGTTCTTCGGCAACGTCGGGCCGGCGGCCGTGATCGCGGCCTGCACGTCCATGGCGGCGCCGTCGATGTTGCGGTTGAGATCGAATTGCAGCGTGATGACGGTCGAGCCGAGCGAACTCACCGAGCTCATCTGGCTGACGCCGGCGATCTGGCCGAACTGAAATTCAAGCGGGGTGGCGACGGTCGACGCCCATGATCTCCGGGCTCGCGCCGGTCAACGTTGCGGTCACGCTGATGGTCGGAAAGTCGACTTGCGGCAGCGGCGCCACCGGCAGCAGCGGAAACGCGACGATGCCCACCAGCGCCAGCGCCGCCATCAACAGCGACGTGGCGATCGGCCGGCGGATGAAAATTTCGGAGAAGTTCATCAGCTCTTGTCCGCCTGCTGCTCAGTCGTATTCGGCGGCGCATGTTTGGCTGCGGATATCGACGTGAGTGCCGACGTCGAGCCGGGATTGACCGTTGAGCACGACGCGCTCGCCGGCGGCGAGCCCTTTGGTGGCGATCGCCAGGTCTTCGCTGACGGTCTGGGTCGTGATCGGGCGCTGCTCCACCGTATTGTCCTGTTTGACGACCCACACATATGTGCCGTCCGGGCCGCGCTGCACCGCGACCGACGGAAGAGTCACGGCATCCTTTTGCGTTGTAATCAGAATGCGGATGCGAACGAATTCGCCGGGCCACAGCCGCTCGTCGTTGTTGGGAAACTCGGCCTTGAGCCGGATCGTGCTGGTGGTCTGATCGATCTGATTGTCGATCAGCAACAGTTGGCCTTCGGCGAGCTGCTCCTTGTCGTTCTGATCGAACGCGAGAACCGAGACGCCGCCATGAAGCATCGCCTCGCGCACCGGGCCAAGATCGCTCTGTGGCAGCGTGAAGATCACCTGTGATGGCTTGATTTGCGTCAGAACCGTGAGCGGGTTGGCGTCGGTGGGGTGAATGATGTTGCCGAGGTCGATCTGGCGGAAGCCGACGACGCCATCGATCGGCGCAACGATGGTCGCGAAGTCGAGCTGGGTCTGCGACGCTTCGATGGCGCCCTGGTCGGCGTCGATGGTTGCCTTGAGCTGATCGACCTTGGCCTGTTGCAGGTCGACGTTCTGCTGCGTCTCGAAATCCTTTTTGACCAGGGTGGTGAAACGCTGGAGATCTTTCTCGGCATCGATAAGCTGCGCCTGGTCTTCGCCTTTCTTGGCAACCGCCTGATCGAGATTGGCTTTGAATGGCGCCGGGTCGATCTTCGCCAGCACATCGCCTTTATGGACGTCCTGTCCCTGGCGGAAATTGATCGAGACGATCTGGCCGGTGACCTGGGCGCGGATAGCCACCGTGTTGAACGCCTGCACGGTCCCGAGCGCGTCATAATAGATCGGCACGTCGCGTTGAGCGGCCTCGGTGACGGTGACCGGGACTTTGGGAGGGCCGGCGACAGTTGTGGTTTTGCCGTGCCGCAGGAATACAAAGCCGGCGACGATGGCGACCACCGCGAGGCCGGCCACCAAATAATAGATCAGCCGGGACCTGGGCCGGGCTAATGAGGCCGGCTTCCATCCACGCTACTTGCCCCAGTCGGCTCAACCCTAGCTTCCATCGACTGTTCCAACGCTCACCCTGCGGTGAGGGCCCCCTGCGAATATGCTGGTTGGCTTAGGCGTGCAATGCTGCGCGCATTAAAGTTCGTTAAGGTACCGGGCTTTCGCATCTACAAACAATCAATTCCGCGTATAAATTCCGGCTGCTCCGCAAGCTCGTCAGCTTGCCGGCCGGAACCAGGTTCGAATTCCCCCGGATTTGACGAAACGCCGGACTCGGCGCATTTGCAAATAAAGCTGTCCGGCCGTTGTTATTGCGCGCTGGTGATCATAGAGCGTAATCCGCTCTGTCGCCCAGCTTATTTTGTAGGCTTCGTCGCCTACGCCGAGATCAAACGTTTCAAAGCCCTGTTGGGTCGTTTGGTCGACGAGATAATTCAGCAGCAGATGCCCAGGACGGTAACGCGCATAGGCGGCGTCGTAAGCGGGAAAAATATAATAGAAGCGGCCTCGGCCGACGAATCCGAGATGTGCGGAGACGACAGTATCGTCGATCAAAAGCGCCGACAGATGACCGATTTTTCCGAGCTGCTGCGAGCTTGCGATTTGACGATAGAAGTCGGCGACGCCGGGCACGCCCAGAAAATCGGCAGTATTTGTTTGCCGATACTTTCGCCGCTTCAGCTCGAATAACCTTTCTATAAATTCTTCGGCCATAGGCGCCGGCAGGGTTCACAATAAATTCAACAGTCGCCGGTCTCGCCGAGCTTGCGCAGCTCGTGACCGAGTTTTTGCCTCAAGCCGGGGGATGGCGTGCCACAGCCGTCCGCTTGTGCCGATCGGACAAATTGCAGCAAGTGGCCGCTCTCACGATGCTGCGAGCAATCGAGATAGGCCAGCGGGTTGAAGACGCCTGAAATATCGCTTGCGATCTTCTTCAGATCGACCACATCGAAGCTCGGCAACAACGCCAATACTTCGGTCCAGATTGCATCAAATTCCTGGCGTGTGAGCTTGCGACGGGCGCAGACAACTGGTGCGTTGTAGTCCGCGACTCCGCAATCCATGAACCGGAGAAAGCGAATATTGAATTTGGTTTCGATGGCGAGCGGCAGATAGAGAACCGGCTCCGCGTCATGATCCCTAACCACCACGAAATAACATTCGATGCGGCCGGCGCTGCCGATCGTGTTCATCCAGACATCGAGAAATTCGCGCGACTGATAGACATACATTTTCACGTCGCAACTCGTCGGCAATCGACGGCCAATCCGACGCGAGGCGTTCGCTGCCGATCAGCTCGACTTTGAATGAAGGTCGCGCGGCGCGCTGCCGCTGCGGCAAATCAAGGACGGTCACGTTCATTCGCCAAAATCCCGGCCAGTGCCGGCGGTACCATCGGTCGCCACAAAGGCTTTTTAGCCCACAGACCTGCTTCCAAGTGTGAATCAGGTGACTGGATTGCAGTCCGACCTCGACTATTGGTTAATTTCGGCGCCGCGGAACGCGGATAAGGCGCGTGAAGGTCAGACGAATTAGGATTAACAAACGTCGCGTCGCCTCCAGGCTAAGCGAACTGACCATTAACGACATGGCACTACAGTAAAGACGATGAATGTCCAGTTCCGCAGCGATGCCGTTCAAAGTGCGACGCTTGTGCCAGATGCGGCGCGGGATGCGCAGCGCTGCCTTTTTCTGCTGACGCCGACCGGTGAAGAATGCGGCGTCGAGTCGTTCGCTCGATTGCTGGTGAGCAAGCTGCAAGCGGCTTATCCGGACGGCGGATATCGCTTGTTGCCGGTCTCGCCACGCTGGCGCGATCTTCCGGCGACGCTGCGCGAGGTCGCGCACGTTGACAGTGTGGTCTTCAGTGTGCCGCTGACGGCCTGGAAAAATCTGCTGCTCTTGCCGCTGGCGATCCTGTTATTCGCCCGGATGAGGCGCCGCAACGTCATTGTTTTCATGCACGAGTGGGCAGCGCTTCATTGGCTGCGACGGCTTGCTTTGGCGCCGCTGGTTCTGCTCAGCCGGACCATCATCGTTGTCTCGCCGCTTATTGCCGGCGAGATGGCGCACACGCGGTGGCTATTCGGTGCTGAGAAGAAATGCCATCTCGTACCGAATGCGCCCACGGTCTCGCCGCGGCAGCCGAATGTGACCGAGCGTGTACAGCGTGTTCGCGAAGCGGCCGAGAAATGCGACATCGTCATCGGCCATTTTGGCGCGCTCTACAAAGGCAAAGCCTCGACCGCGCTGCTCGATGTCTGCGACTATCTTCGCCGCCGCGGTATTCGCGCCCTTATCCTGTTTGTTGGCAGCTTTCCTACATCGCTGGATGGTTACGAACAGCAATTCTGGACCAAGGTCGCCGAATACGGCATCGCCGATCAGGTTATCGTCACCGGCTATGTCACGGACGAGGCGGAACTCTACACGCTGTTCAATGAAGCCGACGCTTTCCTGTTTCTGTTTCCGGAGGGCCTCACGGCGCGCCGCTCCAGCGTCATTCACACGCTTGCAATCAAATCGTCCGGTCGTCGTTACCGCACCGCGTTCGATGAGCGAGTTCGCCCATCACAAAGGCTTCACATCGGTGATCGAATCAGGCGTGCTGTCGTTCATTTCGGATCATGCCGATCTGCCGGAGATCGCCGACAAGCTGCTAGCGGCCGCCAAGCTGGACGAACGCACGACCCCGGCGTTCGACGGTAATGCATGGTGGGCGGCGACGACCGCAGCAGCCGATAGGGTACTCATGACAAACCACAGAGGATCAGCCGAGGTCGCTTTGCCTGCCGCGGGATATAAGGCGAACCCAATACAGCCGCCAGCGCCATCGTTCGTCCCGGCCATGATCAAAAAGGCGGTCCGCGACGCCATATTTCTGGCACTGTTTATTCCAGCGCTACCGTTCCTCCGCTTTGTCGCTCCGCGCCGAGCCGAACTGTTTGGCGTCCGCCGGCTGCTTGATTGGGCCGGCGTTACGGTTGTGGCGAACCATTATCACGAGCCGGTGTTCACCGCGGAGCAGATCTTCCGCGATCCCGAGGCGCCACGCGCGCTCGTCGGCATCGACTGGAACATCGAGGGCCAGAAGCGGCTGCTCGCGCAGTTCAATTACGAGCGAGAGTTGCGTGCGCTGGAAGGGCGCCGCTGCGGCAGCCGAACGTTCCACTACGCCAACGGCTATTGCGGGCCGGGTGACGCCGAAGCGCTTTACAGCATGATCAGGCACTTCCGCCCAAGCAAAATTGTCGAAGTGGGCTCTGGGCAATCCACCATTGTCTCGCGGTTCGCGATCGAGGACGCCAAGGCGGCGGACAGCGGATATTCCTGCCGGCAGATCTGCTTTGAGCCCTATGAAATCCATGGCTTGAGGGGCTCGGCATCGAGATCAGACGCGAGCTGATCGAGCGGAGCGACCTGGATCTGTTCAAGTCACTGGCTCCTAACGACATCGTCTTTATCGATTTCATCTCACGCGCTCCGGCCGATGGGAGACGTGGAGTTCGAATTCCTGCACATTCTGCCGAACCTGCCCAAGGGCGTGATTGTGCAGGTTCACGATATCTTTTCGCCGCGCGATTATCCGGCGCAATGGCTGGCCGTCGACCGGCGCTTCTGGAACGAGCAATATTTGCTTGAGGCATTTTTATCGTTCAACGACACATACGAGATCATCGGCTCGCTAAATCAGCTGATGCATCTGGGCGTCGATGAATTCAAGCGTGCGTTTCCGATTCTTGCCGAGCATGGCCCCGATCCGTTCGTCGGATCGTTCTGGTTCCGCCGCGTGAAGGACTGACCTCGCGTCATTGTCCGGGAGCGTTTGGTGCCGTCAGCGCGCCAGCGCGTCGCGCATGATCAAAAGCGCCTTGCCGAGACGCTGCCGGCACCTGGCGACATCGAGCAGCCAGCACGCCGCTGCATAGGTGAATAATCCGACGGGCAGCAGCACTGCCAACGCCGCTTTGGCGGTCTGCGCGACTTCGAGCTCCACGCCGCGGACTGCGGTCGCCATGACGACGGTGGCAAGCAGCACCCGTCCCGTTCGGGACAACGGTACCGGCATCGGGAAAGCCCAACGCGTCAGCACCAGCGCGCTGACGAAGCCGAAGAATTCCGCTGCAAGCCGGCCCCAGGCGGCGCCTAGCGCTCCCATATGCAGAACAAGGGAGTAGCTGACAATGAAATTGACGATGAGCACCAGCCCTGTGTTCCATAGGTAAAATGAATTGCGTTCCGACAACAGAAAGCCGATGTGCAGATACTGATAGGTCACCAACTGGAAGATCACTGCGATCGATACGATCGGCATAGCGGCCGCGGCCATGCTTCTGAAATCCGGTCCGAACACAACATTTGCTATCGGCGTCGATACCACGGCAAATCCGATCGAGGCTGGCAGCACGATGGCGAGCAGAAATTCAAAGCATTCTTCGAGATGGGCTCAAGTTGCTTCGCGGCCCTGGTTGGCGTAGATCTTTACTGCCAGGGGACAGAACGCGGCGGCGGCGCTGATCGCCGGGATGATGAGGGCCTGCCGGACGAGATCGGCGCCCGCGCTGTATTCGCCGGCCGAGGCCGCACCCATGATGTGGGCAATGATGAAGCGGTCAATGACGGCCGATAGCGAATAGATGACCAGCGAGGCGGTGAAGGGAATACCGGCTTTTGCCAGAGCCAGCAGCCGGGTGCGGTCGTAGTGAAAGACCGTCCCCGCCCAGCCGATACGGCCAATGGCTACGGACGCCAGCCCATAGGCGATCGCCGAGGACAGCAACAATAGAGCCCCGTTTCTTGCGAAAGCGGCGACGGCGACGCCAAAAATCGAAACCAGGATGGCGCGCACGATGGTCGCCTTCATCACGGTGAAGGCTAGCAGCCTGACGCGCATCAAATCCTGGCTGATCTCAAAAAAACTGACGGCAAGCGAGAATGCAACGGCTGCGGCCGCGGTCCACATGTCGATGCCGCAGATAACCGCGGCAGCGTAGGCGAGCGGCGCCGTTAGCGCCGAGACCACAGAGTCCCGGCAACAAGGTGCCGCGAATGTCGGTGCCATCACCACGCGCCTGTTCACGCATGATCGGAAGCCGCAGCCAGTTGGACAACAACGCGCCCGCTATCGCAGCAAAGCCGGCGCCGAGGACATAGGTGCCGAATTCAGCCGGCGGAAACAGCCGGGTAAAAACCATAACGTTGATCAGCCCGAACGCAGCCGAGATGACATTGGCGGCAAAGTTAATGGCAGTCTGACCGACAAGCATGCTTGGCGCGGTATCGCGGTTCCAGGTTCGGCTCGAAACGTCAATTCATAGCGAGTGGTAAGCCCGCCGTTGCTTGTGACCTGGTCGAGCGATGGGCGCCTTTCAGGGCGTCGATCTCCGCCAAATCGATCGAATGTCACCGACCGATGTGCGTTAGGCGATGATCGCACACAAAGGTTGCATCATTACAAACAAAATAGCCGTAAAGCACGTATTCAGAAATTGCGTGTGCGCTACACAAGGCGTCGACCCGGTGACGCCCGGTAACTTGCTCGAAACGCGCCGTCAACGCTCGGGCCGCCCGCTGCCACCAGAAGATGATATGGCCGACAAAGTCGTCGGCCGGAAACGCAGGCCGGCCTAGACCAAGCTACTGGTGGGGGGACTTTATCCAATTGGCGTGGTCGGTCGGCCCGTCGACAATAGTGCGCTCGCTTCCAAATAGCGGCGTCACATCGTGCCGGCTGCGTCGCGCCGGTTCGGAGCTGCGGAAAAACACCACATCGGAATCGAACACGCAGCTCAGCAGCTCCGTGCGATATCTTCATTGACCATTTTGGCGCGCTTTATAAAAGGCAAAGCCTCGACCGCGCTGCACTGAAGCCACCAAATCAAATCAAGCACTGCTTTTTATGGCCAGCGCGCCTTGCAGCATTTCCAGCGCGCGGATCAGGCGCGCTCGTGCCTTGGCGATATCGAGCACCCAGCAGATTGCGAAATAGGTCGCCATGCCGACGGGAATAAGAACGATCAGTGCCGCCTTGCTCGATAAATCGAGGGTGCTATCGAGCGTCTTGATGACGGCGACCATCGCCAGCCCGGCGATGAGAACCCGAATAGCGCGCCCCCACGGCAACGGGACCGGAAAGGCCCATTGCGTCATAATGATCGCACCGACAAAGCCGAAAATTTCTGCAGCAAGCCGGCCCCATGCCGCGCCGATCGGCCCAAACTGCACTGATAAGGATGTAGGCCAAGATGCAATTGAAGATCATCGTCGATGCCGTGTTGATCAGATAAAGCGAATTGCGATCAGATAGTAAAAAACCGATGTGAAAGTACTGATACGTCAAAATCTGAAATATCACGGCCACGCAGACGATCGGCATCACGATCGTCGCCAGGTCGCGAAAATCCGGACCTAAAATTACATTGGCGATATGGTGCGATACGATCGCGAAGCCGAGCGCCGCCGGCAGCGTAATCGCCAGTATCAGTTCGAAGCATTCGCGCAAGTGCTCGCGCGTCGCGTCCGGTCCGCGATTGGCCAGGATTTGCACCGCCATCGGCATGAATGTCGCGGCGATGCTGATCGCCGGGATAATCAGCGTCTGACGGACAAGATCGACACCGGCGGAATATTGGCCGGCTGCCGCCGCTCCCGAAAGGTGAGCGACGATGAAGCGATCAACGGTCGCAGAAATCGAGGCCAGCGTCAGCGACAGGGTCAGTGGGAGGCCGGCCTTGGCAAGACCGATCAGTTGCTGGGGGTCGAATTTAATAGTGGTTCCGCGCCAGGTGCGGCCGGTAAAGACCAGCGCAACCACGAATGTATGCAAGCGTTGATGAGACGAGCAGAGCGATGCCGCTTCTGGTCATGAGCGTCAGGATGACGCCGAATGTCAGGATCGAGACCGCTCGCAGCGCGGTCACCCGCATCACCGTAAAGGCCTCGAAGCGGGCGCGCAGCAATTCCAAAGTCGTCTCATAAAAGCCGAGACCAACGGCGAGGGCGATTGTGGCGATCGAGGCTTGAGCCTGCAGTCCGGCAAGGCGCGCGGCGACGTAAGCAAAAGGCGCGATGAGACAGGACAGCATCAGGCCGGGCACCACGGCGGCGCGAACATCGGTGCCGTCGCCGCGGGGCTCGACGCGCATGATGTAAAGCCTGAGCCAGCTGCACATGAAAGTGCTGACGATCGCGGAGAAGCCCAGACCAAGTGCATAGGTGCCGAAATCCGCAGCCGACAGCAGTCGCGTGAAGATGACGACGTTCAAGAGACCAAGAGTGGCGGAGAATACATTGGCCGCGAAATTGATCGCAGCCTGGCTCAGCAGCTTCGGATGTTTGCGCTGAAAGTTTTCTAGAAGATGCGGTTCGTGCGGGTCCGGCGGCTCAGCTTTGCTGGTAGAGCCTGACATCGGGACGTTCCCTGGCGGGGATGACGGCAGCGTTGGGCCCGATGAGGCTTGCACAATCCGATTCCTCAAATTCCCCGAGCACTTCGCGGATGTCCTGGACAGAGGTGCCTGAAAACGAAGCGGCCGAAAAGGCGGCATATTGATCGGTTGCCGATTGCAATATGCGCTTTAGCGCCGGTTGATCGAGGGCAGTTCCTTCCCAATAGCTCAAACACGGCGAATCGGATGTGGGCCGATGATCGCACAGAAAAGCCGAATCGTTACGAACAAAATAGCCGTAAAGCATGTACTCCGATATCGCGTGCGCGCGACACAGGGCATCGACCCAATGGAGTTTCGTCACTTCTTCAATGCGAGTCGTCATCGCCCGGACCGCCCGCTGATCCCAGAAGATGATGTGCCCGATGTAGTCGTCGGCGGGAAACTTCGGCTGCCCGAGACCGAGCAGCCGGAATGAGGATTGCACCCAATTGGCATGATCCGTTGCATCCTCGGCCACTTTGCGCAGCTCCACGTGAAGAGGCGTGATGCCGCCTTGCGTCGCACGGGCCAGATCGAACCTGCGAAAGAATACGATATCCGAATCCAGGATGCAGCTTATTGGTTCTGGGATGACCGAAACTGCGGCGATCTTGACGAACTGCTGCACGTGCCACCCGTTTACCGGTATAGCGCGTGTTGACCACCAATAACGTCGGTTCTTGCGCGTGATGAATCGCGGTAGAGAGCGAAGCCAGCGGGGCAACAATTCCGAAACCGGGAGAATTAGCCGCCGCTCGCTTCTAAATTTGGCAAACAGGGCAACTTCGTCGTCGGGAACGATCAAATAATGCCGCGTGAACGACGATACGTAGCGATCGACGCTCTCGCACAGCAGCGAGCAGCGCTCCAGGTCGTGCGAATAGGTTGGGGTAATAAGGGCAATGGCGCCCATCTCACGAAGCCTGTTCGGCGGCGGTGCCGCGCGATAAGCGCAGCGCTTCGTCAACTGTTACAAGCTGGCACCCGGACCGCTGTCCGACTTGCACGGCAAAAGCAAGAAGGTCGGGATGTACGCCGTATTTGCTGGGTTCTTCGGTCACGTCGTGGCTGACAAATATAAGCCAGCCGTTGGTCCGGATCGTATCTGCAATCAGCGCGGTGATTTTCTTCCGGTCGATCGACGAGTTTTCCAGCGCCCATGACTTGAGCGAACCAAGATAGGCAGTCCGATGGTTGATGCCGTGATCGACGGAGCGGCAGGAGTCGATATTGCATTTCAAGATAGCGCCGCGCGCCGAACGACAGATCGCCGTAAGGATAGGCGAAGTTGCGCACCGCTAATCTTGTCGTCGATCATCCTGAGCGTCGATTGATTTCGGAAACACTCTGTTTCGAGCTCGCTGCGGCAAAGCCGCGAAACCGCGGAGTGAAGATAGGTCTGGCAGCCGATCTCGTGGCCGCGCAACCAGACTGCCCTGAGTCTGCTCGATTGACGCGAGCAACCCGACCGGTCCGGTTTTGCCGCATCCCGCACCCGCAATGTAGAATGTGCCGCGCGCGCCGTGCTGCTCGAGGATGCGCGTGCCGACGTCGCACGCCGACACCGGAACATCATCGAACGTAAACGAGATCATCGGCCTGGTGTTGCGCATATGTAGTTTCTTGGTGGCGAAGTTGCGCGCGAGAAATCGCGAGCCCTTGCCAATCAGCTTTTGATACGGAGTCGTCTCAACGAAACGGCTTCGAACGCGATAATGCCGCCGGAATGCTGAATTCTTCCGAAATTCCGGGCCTCTGGTCTGATAAAATCTGACTCATGCTTCAGCCGCCGTAGCTGCATTTCTCCGGCGTTCGAGATGCCGGCATTTCATTTTCGGCGTGCTTGGTCAAGACTTCTGACCAAACAGCGCGCACGCCCCATAACGTTGTAATTGATAGCGAAATCGCCGAGGCGGCGCTCGCACATCCGCGCAATGTCGTAAATCGTTAAGCCTAATATCGGGGCGGGTCTGCGGACGCGGTCAATTCGCGTCGTGCGCCAATCAGCGATATTGTTCGTAGTGCAGATCGAACTCGGCGGCTAAACGTCCCGCGCCCTTGGCGGTTTGCATCAGACTGCTCATCATCGCGCGCCGGCCTCGTAGCGCCGCCACGGGCAGCGACAATAGCCCCACGCCGAGCAAGCCAAGGCCGATGTACCAGCCGCGCACCGCGCCGGCGAGCCG
This sequence comes from uncultured Alphaproteobacteria bacterium, assembly GCA_963742215.1. Taxonomy (GTDB): domain Bacteria; phylum Pseudomonadota; class Alphaproteobacteria; order Rhizobiales; family Xanthobacteraceae; genus BOG-931. The sequence goes on along the minus strand of CAVULJ010000016.1, from coordinate 187,325 downwards.
GCCGAGGAACTTGCGTTCGAGGCGGGTCGCCTCCGAGCCGTTACGGAACTTGCGGCGCAGCAGATAGCCGATCGTGGTGCGCGACGGCGGCGTGGTCTCGAACACTTCGGCTTTGTCGGCCCAGGCGAAGCTGCGGCCGTCGATGCGGCAGCGCCAGAAAAAGTCGTAATCGCTGCCGCCCGTGAAGGCGAAGGCATGCAGGAAGGGCTCGTCCAGATATTGTTCAAGGACGTCCCGCCGGATCAGCATGTTGCCGGCGCCGTAAACCATGGGAACCGGCCCGGTGGCATGACGTACCGGCGCGTAGAATCCGCTTTGCGCCAGCCAATGATCGGGCCGGTCGAATACCGGAAGCACCGGGCCACCGACGATGTCGGCGCCGTATTCGCACGCGACGCGGATCATCTCGGTGAGCCAGTTCGGATCGGGAAATTCGTCGTCATCCAGCACCGCGATGTAATCGGGACTGGGCGTTACGCGGCAAGCGGCGCTAAAGGCGCGGTTATAGGCGTAGGTATGACCGCGGTTCGGTTCGACGATGCAAGTAAGCGGAAAGCGGAAAGTTGCCGCGACCTGGTCAACAACCGCCGCCCCGCTGCGCGTTTCCGCATCGTTGTCGACGACAATCACGTCAAGCTTGCCGGCGTAATTCAGCTGCGCGACATGCGCCAGAAGCTTGCGTAAACCCGTCCGGGCGGCGGAACGTCGGCACGCAGAGACACACATGCGGCGCCGTGCGCTCGGTCATGGTGCACCGGTTCGCGTCAGCAACAGATAGATCGCGTGCGGATTAGTCATCAGATAGCGCCCGCTGAGGCGTCGCGGTTCAAGATAAATCCGGTAGGCCCATTCCAGCCCGGCACGCTGCATCCATTCCGGCGCCCGTGCGTTCTTGCCCGACATGAAATCGAACAGACCGCCCGAGGTCTTGATCAAGCCGACGCCATGCAAGCCGGTCGCGATTTCGTATCGCGAACTCCTGCTCGCCCGGCACACCCAGCCCGAGCCAGAGAATATCGGGTTCGGCCTTGTTGATGATTTCGATAATCCGTTCTTCGTCGCCCTCGCGGCGGAGATAGCCGCAACTGTGCCCGACGATATCGAGCTGCGGATAAGCGGCTTTCGCCCGCCGCACGGCTTGATCGACCACCGCCTTGGCCGCGCCAAGGAAGAACATGCGCGCGCCGCGCTGCTGTCCGACGATTGCGGCGTCATGGAAGAAATCGGTGGTCGCGACGCGCTCGGGAAGCGGCGTCCGGTTAAACAGCCGTGATACGAACACCATCGGCATGCCGTCGGCATGGATCAGATCGGCGGCGAGAAAAAGCTCGCGAAGCCGCGGTTGCCGGGCACATAGCGAAAGCACCTGGCCGTTCGCCGACGTGAAGATGAGAGGCGGTTGCGAGGTGCCGCGCCGCGCCAGCGCGGTATCGATCATCAGCTCTGCCGATCTCGTACGATCGATCACCGCAATTGGCAGACCGCCGATCGTCGCGACCGGCACGTCCCATCGCTCGCCTTTGGCGGTGGCAGCAAAGCTCAGATAGCCGGGTTGTGCCGGCATGGCGGTGCGCTCCGTTCGATTATAATCACTACGCGCTAAGCCGCGGAAAATAAAGGTTAATTGGCTGTTAGCCTTAAAGGATGGCAACGTTGATCGCGACAACGGAACCTGCGGACGCGCCAATCAGCCAAAAGCAGGATCCAGCGAGCTGCCGATCATGCTCAGGCCGCACCGACGCCGGTTAACACCGCGCCACGCACTTTCATCGCATCGGGGCCGAGCCGCGAAATGAACTGTTCGGCTGCCCGGCGATCCTCTTCGTCCGGCCGCACGACCAGCACGATGTGGTCGACCAGGCCGGCGAAGAAAAGCGTGCTTGGATTGCGGCTCAAATCGACCGCGGCCACGATCACCATGTCGAAACGCTTGGTCTTGTCGAACGCCTGCCTGACGTCTGCGTCGCTGATCGGACGATCACGGCGGCTGTTCGGCGCGACAAACGCGACCGTGTTGATATTGGTATCGCGGTCGCGAACGATGACCTCGGAAAGCTCGCGGCGCCCGATCGCGACGTCGACAAGTCCGGCATCGCTTTCATCGGCGTCGATTGCTGAGAGCGTCCGGCGCTGGAGGTCGGCATCGATCAGAAGCACGCGTTGGGTCGATGCGATGGCAGCGGCGAGCGCCAATGCGACCGACGCGGTGTCGTCCTGGTCATCGGCGGCGACGACAAGAACGCTCGGATTTGCCGCGCTTTCCATGGCTTTCGCGAACCGCGTCGTAGATTTTCTGAATTTCCCTCGCGAAGCGCGAATTTGGATTCTCGATGGCGTCGAGGCCATAGGAAATATCGGCCGACGGCAGCTCCGCCAACACCCGGATTTCAGGATCCGCATCGTGGCGCGGACGCAGGCGGAGAGGCAGGGAGATCGGCCAGAGCTTGCGCATTGTCTCGCCAAACCGCCGCGGTGGTTCTTTGTCCACCAGCCGGACGCCTGCGCGGCTTATTGGTCTCGTTCAGCGAGCGCATGATGACGATACCCGTGCCGCAGGCTGCGCCGAGCATCATCGCGGCCAAACCGATCAGCAGGCTCGGTGGCGGCGAGCTTCGGGTCAGCGGAGGGTCGGCTCGCGATATGATGCGAATGTTCTTGGTATCGATCAGCTCCTGCTCGCCGGTTTCGCGGGCGCGCACCAGAAAGGACTCATAGACCGTGCGATTCGCCTGTGCTTCACGCTCCAGCTCGCGCAGGCCAACCAGCGACTGGTTGGTCGACTCGGCCGTATTTTTGAGGGCGTCGACTTTTTGCGCCATCAGCTCTTCGCTGGTCTTCGCGCTCTCGTATTCGGTGTTCGCCGAGACCGCGATGCGATTGACCTCATCCTCGATCAGCTTGTGAACCCGCTCGGCCTGCGCCTCGATTTCCATAACCGCGGGGTGGCGTTCGCCGAGCGAGCTCTTCTGCTCGGCCTCGCGGCGCATGATGTCGGTATATTGCGTACGCAGCGCGGTGATGGTCGCCGACTGCACCGCTTCCGGGAAAGCGCCGATGTCGGTTTTCGAACGCTGCACGCTTTCAATCTGGTCAAGGCGGCCTTTTGCCTGGGCGGTCCTGGCGCGCGCGGCGCTTAGTTCGGTGTTCAGGTTGACGAGCTGCTGCTCGTTGACGAGTTCGCCGTTGGCGCCGACGATATTGTGGCTCGACTTGTATGCTTCGACTTTATTCTCAGACGCGCGCAGCGTGTCCTGAAGCTCCTTCAAGCGTCCGGAGAGTGATTGCGAGACCTGTCGGGCGGCGTTGGAGCGAACCTCGGTCTGTTCGGTGAGGTAGGTTTGAGCGATCGCGTTGGCGATCCGCGCCGCCTTGGCCGGGTCTTCACTGGTGACGCTAACCTCGATCACATAGGTGCGTTCAGGCCGCTTGATGTCGACGTGCTTGCGCAGGTTGTTCAGTGCGGTGAGAGGGATCTGCTCCTGCGACTTCGCGCCGCTTTCGAATTCGGGATCGTGATCGAGCCCTTCGGATTCGACGACCCGGCGCAATATATTGTCCGAGCCAATGACACGGGCCTGGCTTTCGACCTGGAGCACGGCGGCATCGCTTTGCGGGATCGTCGTCGAAACATCGGTCTGTGCGGCGCGCAGATCCATCGGGTCCATAAGGATCTGGGTGGTTGCGGTATACTTTCGTGGCGCAAGGAGAACGAACGCCACTGCGAGCAGGAGCGCGACCGCCACTGACAGTAGGATCGTGCCTTTGCCTTCCCAAAGGACCGAGCCAAACCTGCCAAGATCGAAGTCGCCATAGGCGCCGAAACCTGGCGCGACGTCGCGTCGTCTCGCTACCGCTGCCGACTGGCCGTAACCGGACGCTTCGAACATTCGCTACTTAACTCTCGTCACAACGACCCGCCCCGCTGCAACAAAGGTCGCAATTCCAGGGAACCGGTATGGTAATCAACTCATAAAGAAGTAAGGTTAACACTCGGTGTATTAGGCTGAATTGTTTGAGGAAATTAAGGAATTGGCTGCCGGGTGGCCGCACGCCTTAACGCCGCAAAAATCGATAGACGGCGGCAATCGCGATGCACAGCGCCACCGCCGGAATCCAGATCAGCAATGTACCAATCAGAGCGAGGACAATCGCCGCAAAGATAAGTCCGAGCACCAGCATGATGACGAAAAAGCCGAGTGGGCCCGGCCGCATCACAAAGATGCGCTGGGTGCGCCACGCTCCGTCCCGGCCGTTACCGTAAAAGCCTTGATTTGTTTGCCAAGGCGAATCCCAGCCGCGCCCACCAGGGCGGTTCGGCGGGATGATTTCCGGCTCTGCGCGGGGGCGTTCCGGCGGATTTGCGTCATCGACCATGGTGCACTCGTACGCGGCTCTCCGTTGCTTTGATGTAGGCACTGCGCAGGCCACGGCAAGCGGCGCCTTGCCGCTGCACCGGCGCGCCGCCAAATGGGCTCAGGTATTGACGGTTACGCCTTGCTCAAGCCGGTCGAACCGGGCCAACCGATAGACGGCAACCGAGATGAGCCAGCTCGCGACAAAGATTGCGATGATGAGGTAGCCAAGGCTGCCGAAGTGATCGTTAAGCGCGCCGACAAACAGCCAGAATGGCCCGTCGAGGTTCAGGCGGTCGGCGATCAGACCCAATGCTTCGATGCCGCCGATGAGTACGGCTACCAGCACCGAAACGAAGGTGATGGTGAGGTTGTAGTAGAGCTTACGGATCGGCTTGGTGAAGGCCCAACCGTAGGCGCCGAGCATCAGCACGCCGTCGCTGGTATCGATCAGCGACATGCCCGCGGTGAACAGCGCGGGAAATACCATGATCGACCAGATCGGCAGTCCTTTGGATGCTTCCGCCGCCGAAATGCCGAGCACGCCGATTTCGGTCGCAGTATCGAAGCCGAGCCCGAACAGCACGCCGAGCGGATACATGTGCCAGCTTCGCGATACGATGCGGAATAACGGCCTGAACAAGCGGCCGAGAAGCCCGCGCTGCGCCAGGAGGCGGTCAACATCCTCCTCGACGAAAGTGCCGCCCCGCCGTACGTCGCGAAACGTCCGATAGACCGAGCGCAAGATCATGAAATTCGCCGCGGCAATGACGAACAGGAAAGTCGCTGAGATCGATGTGCCGATCGTGCCGCCGACAAGCTTCAATGCTTCGAAACGGTCTTGCAGCGCGCTTGCCGTCAAAGCGATAGCAGCCGACGCCAACACCACGACGGTCGAGTGGCCGAGCGAAAAGAACAGGCCGACAGAGACGGGCCGTTTGCCTTCCTGCATCAGCTTGCGGGTGACGTTGTCGATCGCCGCGATGTGGTCGGCATCGGCAGCGTGACGGAGCCCGAAGGCGTAGGCCAGGAATGCGGTTCCGACCAGCGCGGGATAATCATGAAATGCAATCAGCGCCCATAGCCAGGCCAGGACATTGGCCCCGATCAACGCGCTATAAATCGCGGCGAGCTTGCCGCGGATTTCAGCGTTCCGGTCGTTGAACAAACTGGCCAAGGCGCCGCGCATGATGGGGCACGCTACCGATATCACCGGGGCGCGCGCAAGAGCGGATGAGCGAATTCGGAATAATCGTCATACCGGCGGCGAAACTGCCGATCTTGCCGAGATCGTCCTGTTTATTCCGGCTGGATACCGGCGGTGCGGATTACCTCGCCCCAGCGCAGGGTTTCTGCCTTCATGAAGGCGCTCATTTCCGCCGGCGTGCCACCGCCGGGCGACAGGCTCAGCGCCTTGTACCGATCGAGCAATTCCGGATCCTTCATGGCCTTGTTCGCGGCGTCGTTGAGCCTGGCGACAACCGCTTCCGGCGTCTTTGGCGGCGCTGTCAGTGCGTTCCAGGTGTCGGAGTCACAGCCGGGTACGCCGGCTTCCTCCAGCGTCGGAACATCCGGGATTGCAGCCAGGCGTTGCTTGGTTGCGGCGGCTAGGATGTGCGCCTTGCCGGCTCTGTCGAGTTCGAGCGATGTCGCAAGCTCGGTGAACATCAGGTCGACGTGGCTTGCGATCAGATCGTTCAGCGCCGGCGCCGTACCCTTGTAGGGCACATGAACCAGCTTGGTGTGCGTGATGGACTGGAACAATTCGGCAGTGAGGTGCGAAGTCGTGCCAACGCCCTGGGACGCGTAGTTCAGCGTTCCGGGATGAGCCTTGGCATAAGCGATCAGCTCCTGCACGGTTTTCGCGGGAAAATCCGGCCGCACCAGAAGCACGTTCGGCACATGCGACATGATCGCGACCGGTGTCAGCAGGGTGGGATCATAATTGAGCGATTTGTACAGGAACGGATTGGTGGTGATCGGCGACGGCTGCGACGCCAGCAGGGTGTAGCCGTCGGCGTCAGAATGGTAGACAAAATCGGCTGCAACACTGCCGCCTGCTCCGCTCTTGTTGTCGACGACGAGCGGTTGGCCCAACAGCGAACCCATCTTCGCCGCAACAATCCGGGTGACGGTATCGACACCGCCGCCCGCCGGAACCGATACCCACACCTTGACCGGATGCTCGGGGAAACTTGCGTCCTGCGCTCCGGCGGTCGCCGCCGCAAAAAGACAGCCGCAGACGGCGATTGCAATGGAACGTCCAAACATGCTCAGGCTCCCAAATCCCGCGCCGCAATGATGAAAGGGCATAGCCGAGATTGATGTCTCGGTCCCGCGACCCGCTGCCGCGCTACGCATAGGGGTTCTGCCGTACCGTGGTTCACAAAGCAAATCGCGAGCCATAGGATCGCCGCCGACAAGGGAGAGGCGCACAATGAGCAAACTTGATTTCATCCTCGAAGAATTGGTGACTGCCAACCGCATTCTGGCGAAGGAGGGGATCGTCGATTCCTTCGGCCATGTCAGCGCCCGGCATCCCGACAATCCGCAACATTTCTTGCTGTCGCGCGCCCGCGCGCCGGAACGCATCGAGCGCGCAGATATCGTCGAATATACGCTTGACGGCACCGCGATCGATGAGCGCGGCCGCGCCCCTTATCTGGAACGGTTCATCCATGGCGCTATCTACGAGGCGCAGCCTGACGTGCACTCCGTCGTGCACAATCACTCGCCGAGCGTTATCCCGTTCGGGGTGACCAACAAGAAGTTGAAACCGCTTTTGCATATGTGCGCCTCGATGGGCCACGAAGTGCCGGTATGGGATTCGCACGACAAGTTCGGCGACACCACGCTGCTGGTGAGCGACATGGAGATGGGTCGCGATCTGGCGAAACTGATCGGCTCGCGTCCGAGCGCGCTGATGCGCGGCCATGGTGCGACTGTGGTTGGCCGCTCGGTGCGCCACGCCGTTTTCGTTTCGGTCTATCTCGAGGTTGGCGCCAAGTTACAGATGCAGTCCATGGCGATGGGCGACATCAAGTTTCTCACGCCGGGCGAAGTCGACAAGATTGCGGCGCGTGTGACCGACTACACCCTCAATCGCGCGTGGGAGAACTGGGCGCGCCGCGCCGACCGCGAAATGCAGCCGCCGCCCGCCTAGTCCGGTCGAGGTGTTCACGCCATGATGGCGGCGGTCTTTGCAGCCTTGCTTGCTGCGCTCGCATTCGAGTTTGCCGGATACGGCCGCATCGCCGTCGCCTGCCTGCTGCTTTCGTTTGGCCTCGGTACGTGGCTGTTCCTGTGGGAGATCTATAGCGCCGACTACGGCTTCCGCATGCCATGGCTCGAATTATGAGCGGCATGGCGCAAGTTGATATGCCGGTTGCTGCGACACTCGACCGGTTGCTCTTGACTGCCATGTTGATCGCGCTCGCCGCGGTTTTGACCGCGGCGATGGTGATGCAATACGGGTTTGGCGAAATCCCGTGCCCGCTTTGTCTGTTGCAACGCTACGCCATGTTCGGCTGCTGCTTCGGAATCGTCATGCAGATGCGATCCCCGAATTCGGAGCGCGGCGCCGGCGTCGGTGCGATCTTCGCCGTGGTGTTGCTGGTCATATCCGTGCGCCAGACACTGCTCGATCTGTTTCCGCGTCCGGGCCACGCCTACGTCGGCAGCGCCGTGTTCGGCATCCATATGCCGGTTTGGTCGGTCTTTATCGCTGTCGCGTTGCTCGCCGGCTTTGCGGTGCGGTTGGCGTTGTTTGGTGCGCCGCGACCATCCGTGCTCAGTGCATTGTCACCGATGATGAGCCGCCTGACGTACTCCCTCGCACTCTATGTCTTGCTTATTTGCGCGATCAATTTCGTGTCTGTCGTCGTCCAGTGTGGTGTGGGCGAATGCCATACCACAGGATACGTCCTGCTCTCTTCGCCGCATTGACCAAACAGCGCCGGCGGTGAGAAAAGCTGCCGCGACTTGTTACGGGGGACATTATGCGGCTGAGCTTTTTGGTTGTGATCGGCATCGCGCTGATCGTTACGGTATGTGCCGGTTTGAAGGCGTCGGCCGCTGAAGGTTGGCCGACGCGGCCGGTACGCTTCATCGTCACGCTCGGTGCCGGCAGCGGCGCAGACATCGGCGCGCGGCTGCTCGCCGACCGTCTCAGCCAGCGCTGGGGCCAGCCCGTCATTGTCGATAACCGTCCGGGCGGCGACGGTATCGTTGCCATCAATACCTTCGTCTCGGCTCACGACGATCATGTGTTGCTGTTCTCGCCGACGGCGTCGTTCACCGCGCATCCGTACTTGCACGATGACCTGCCCTATCAGGCCAGCGACCTCGCCCCGATCGCGCGCGTTTCAAATACCCTCATCGGCGTCGGAGTACCGGTTGGACTGAAGCCCAATTCGATCACGGAGCTGGTCGCGATGGCGCGCGATCAGCCCGGTCAGTTGAACTGGGCCGGCGTGACCGGCGCGCTGGATTTTGTCTTCGCCGGCTGGCTGAAACGTGAAGGTCTCAACATCAACAAGGTGCCTTACAAAAATCCGGTCGATGCCGCGAATGATCTCGCCGAAGGGCGCGTGCAGGTTTACGAAGCATCGCTCGCGATCGTGCGGCCGCAAATGCAAGCTGGTAAAATCAAGGAACTGGCGGTCGTGAATACGGTTCGTGCGCCGACTATGCCGGACCTGCCGACGGCGGCCGAAGCTGGTTTTCCCGGGCTCACGCTCGACGGACTTGTTGGGTTATTTGGTCCGTCCGATATGCCGCTTAAGCTTCGGCAGCGCATTGCCTCTGATATCCGCGCGGTTGCCGACAAGACATTTGACGATCGCCTGACCACGACTGGCCAGCTCATGAACATCGGCGGACCGGAAGAATTCGAAAAATCGATCGACGAGCAGCGTGCGCAGGTTGCGCTCTACGCAAAAGAGCTCGGTATCAACCCGATGCAGTGACGGAGTGGCAGCCGCGTGACGAGGCACCGGACGTTACACCGGATGCTTCCCGACATGTGCCAGCAGCAATTCCGTGATCCGGTCCGGGACCTGATCGGCAGCGAAGTGCCCGACGCCGGGGAGGATTTCGAACTGATACGCCCCGGAGACGAATTCGTGGGTGCCCTCCGCTGCTACACGCCCGACAGTGTCGTCGGCGTCGCCCCAAATATAAAGAACCGGAACACTGATTGTCCCAAGCGGGCCGCGGATCGCGCCGCGGGCGCGGTACCACGCCAGCGCTCCTTCCATCGCTGCCGGGTTGCCGAGGACGCCGATGTGCCGCTCGATCGCGGCGGCTGGAACGCCGTTTTTGGTGAGCCGTTCGCGCAACCAACGAACATTGTCCGCCAGCACGCGTGACCCCGCATCGGGCTCCAGGAACCACCTGTGATGCTGCGAGCGCCGCGCCTGCTCGCCGTCGACCATTTGCAGGGCGCGATTGAATGCGTTGGGATGCGGACGTGACAGCACCGTGAGGGAAGCGAGGCGGTCTGGATAGCGGTCCGCTATGCCCCAGGCAATGCTGCCGCCCCAATCATGACCAACGAGATGAAACCGGCCAGAATCGTGTCCGCAGGCGGCCGCGACATTCATGGCGTCGGCGACCAGTTTGTCGAACTGATAGTTGGCGAAGTCGCGAGTATCCGGCCGGGCGCCGGGAGAATAGCCGCGCTGGCTCGGTGCAACCGCCCGGTAGCCCGCCGCCGCCAAACCGGACAATTGCGGTCGCCACGTGTGGAACGATCCCGCAAAGCCGTGAAGCAGCAAGACGAGAGGCCCATCGCTTGCGCTGTCGACCAGGACATCAAAGACAAGGCCCGGTTCGGTCTCGATCTTGCGTAGTTCAATCACTTTGAACACTCGTCATGGCGCGCATGACGATAACAGAGGCAAACTGATTTGCGGCCTACTCCGCGGCGAGGCGAACTTCCGGCGCCGCTGCGCGCACGTCGGCATCGACGTGCTTTTCATATTTGACGAAGTTGTCCTGGAACATGCGGACCAGCTTGCGCGCGGTCTCATCGAATGCGGCTTTGTCCTTCCAGGTCTTCATCGGATAGAGCAGGTGCGGCTCGACGCCCGGCACCGAGGTCGGCACCGCGAAGCCGAAATACGGATCGGTGCGATAGCTGGCATTTTTCAGTGAACCATCGAGTGCACCGGTGACCAACGCTCGCGTCGCCTTGATCGGCATACGGCGGCCGACGCCGTAGATGCCGCCGGTCCAGCCGGAATTGACCAGCCAGCAATCGACATTGTGCTTCTTGATCAGGTCGCGCAGCAGATTGCCGTATTCGGCCGGCGGCCGCGGCAGGAACGGCGCGGCAAAGCAGGTCGAGAATTCCGGCTCGACGCCAACCAGGCCCTTTTCCGTGCCGGCGACCTTGGCGGTATAGCCGGAGAGGAAGTGATACATCGCCTGCGCCGGCGTCAGTTTGGCGATCGGCGGCATCACGCCGAATGCGTCGGCGGTCAAGAAGACGATGTTCTTCGGCTGGCCGGCAAAGCCGGTCTTCGATGCGAGGGGCATGAACTCGATCGGATAAGCCGAGCGGGTATTTTCGGTGAGCTTGTCGCTGTCGAAATCGCAGACGCCGGTTTCCGGATCGAACACGACATTTTCGAGCACTGCGCCGAAACGATTGGTCGCGGCATAGATTTCCGGCTCGGCTTCCTGCGAGAGCTTGATGCACTTGGCGTAGCAGCCGCCTTCGAAATTGAAGACGCCGTTCTCGCTCCAGCCGTGCTCGTCGTCACCGATCAGGGTGCGGTTTGGATCGGCCGACAGCGTCGTCTTGCCGGTGCCCGACAGGCCGAAGAACAGCGCGACGTCGCCGTCGTTGCCGACATTGGCGGAGCAGTGCATCGGCATCACGCCTTGCGCCGGCAGATAGAAATTGAGTGTCGTGAACACCGACTTCTTCATCTCGCCGGCATAAGAAGACCCGCAGATCAGCACGATCTTGCGGGTGAAATCGATCGCCACCATGGTGTCGGAGCCTTCGCGTCCGCCGTGACGTTTGGCGTCCGGTTTGAACGACGGCATGTCGACGATGGTCATGTCCGGTACGTAGCTTGCGAGCGCAGCGCGCTCTGGCCGGATCAGAAGCTGGCGAATGAACAGCGAGTGCCAGGCGAGTTCGGTATAGACGCGCGCCTTGATGCGGTATTGCGGATCGGCGCCGCCGCAGAGATCCTGCGCGAACAGCGTCCTGCCCTTGGCGTGAGCGATGATATCGGCGAGCAGATTGTCGAAGTGTTGTTTGCTCTGTTTGCGGTTGCCGTCCCACCACACGGTGTTCTCGGTCAAAGCATCGACGACCGTGTGTTTGTCCTTGGGCGAGCGGCCGGTGTGATGGCCGGTCTCGGCGCAGAACGCGCCACCCTGAACCAGCCGACCTTCGCCGTTGCGGATGGCATGTTCGACCAGCAGGGTGTCGGGCAGATTCCAGCGAACCTCGGCGAGATCCTTAAATCCGAATTTGTCGGCGCCGTAAGCACCGTTCCTCAACCCCGTTTCCTGCACTTACGCCTCCGCCTTGATGGCCTGCCTTGTCGGCGCGAACTGCTCCTGGCCTTGGCCTGCCGACTTAATTCTAATGAGCTTGCCCGCCGGCAAGCGTGCGACCCTATATCGAGCGGGCAACATTCTGCCAAGGCCAAGTTTGCGCCAAGCCTAACAGGCGGAATGTGCCCGGTTTCTTCGTGTTGCAACGCAGCGAAAGCTGGGCTGGTTCCTGGCGGTCCGCGTGTCCGTTTGATGCTTTTTACGGCAACGTCAGCCAGCGCGGGCGTTGGTGGCGAGTTCTACGACTGCTTTGCGCAGTTGCTCGGCGGACGTGACGGGGGTGGAAAATCGTAGCCGCAGCGTTGCTTCGCCTTTCGCAAGATCGAGACCTTCCGGATCGAGTCCCGGTCAGCCGCCACGCGCCGTCTTCAGCGCCGAGCAATTTGGTGGCGTAGAGCCGCACCGCTTCGGCGTGATCCTCGTTCATGTGCTCAACCGCACTGGCTTCGGTCTCGAGCAAATTTTCCGCTCCGCCGACATTTGTCAGCACGTCTGCGCCTTTCAGATCGGCGGCGCGGGCGAAGCCGCCGTTGAGATGAGCCGACACAACGCCGAGCCGCCAGAACGAGAAATCGCCGAAGCCGGCGTAAAGCTCCGACTTCGGATGGCGCGCCAGAAAGCGACGCCGTACACGCGGCTCCTGGCGCATCGTCGCGTGCAAGCTGCGTAAAGCTGCCAAGCAGGGTTAGTCGCGGATGCGCCAGCGGATCGCCCTTGCCGGTCGCTGCGAGCAGCAGGGAGGCGCGGGCGTCGACTTCAAGATTGGCGGTGTGGGTCGAGAGCTTCGAAATCAGGATCAGCGGCGAACCGTCGCTGTCGGTCGCGACGTTAACCAGCGAGGCGAAGGGATGGCCAGTGTTGCGGTCCAGCGTCGCCAGCGCCCCGGCGCGTGTTGTCCGCAGCAGGTCTTTAGCGACTGTTTTCGGGTCGAAATCCGGCGCCGGCGCATTTTCAGGAAGGCGATTGGGCATCGCGCCCGGCAACGGGGCTGTTGGGTCGGTTTCAACCATCTGCAGACCCCAAAAGGCGTCCTTTCCAGTTCCTTACCCATGTCATTCTATCTCACAGCAATTGCCGCGATTTTGCCTTGTCTAGTCACACTTCCGCCCCCACATGGGTTTTCAAAGACTTACGGGGCCGGGCTGGTGAAGCTGCGGCCGATTCATGCTAGAAGGCCGCCATGCCGACAATCGCTCTCGTCGACGACGACCGCAATATCCTGACCTCGGTCTCGATCGCGCTTGAGGCCGAAGGCTACAGGATCACCACCTACACCGACGGCGCTTCGGCGCTGGATGGATTCAAGTCGACGCTGCCGGATCTTGCCATCCTCGACATCAAGATGCCGCGCATGGACGGCATGGAGACGCTGCGGCGGCTGCGGCAAAAATCCGATCTGCCGGTGATTTTCCTCACGTCAAAAGACGAAGAGATCGACGAGTTGTTCGGCCTGAAAATGGGCGCCGACGACTTCATCCGGAAGCCGTTCTCGCAACGCCTGTTGGTCGAACGGGTCAAGGCTGTGCTGCGCCGGGTATCGCCCAAAGATGGCGTGACACCGAAAGAAGCCGACAGCAAGGTTCTGGAGCGCGGCTTGCTGCGCATGGATCCCGAACGCCATACCTGCACCTGGAAGAACGAGCCGGTCACGCTCACCGTTACCGAGTTTTTGATCCTGCACGCGCTGGCGAGCCGTCCGGGCGTGGTGAAGAGCCGCAATGCGCTGATGGACGCGGCCTACGACGATCAGGTTTACGTTGACGATCGCACCATCGACAGTCACATCAAGCGGCTGCGCAAGAAGTTCAAAGCCAGCGATGACGACTTCGATATGATCGAGACGCTTTACGGCGTCGGCTATCGTTTCAAGGAGTAATGGGCGGTCTAAATAACGCCCTGGCCGTAAAGTTTATGCGGCTTTGCATATGACGAGGGCGGCGCCCTACACTAGAATGGCCATTGTGCCCGCAGAGCAGGCATGATCGGAACCCCGGCAAACGACGTGCTCGATCGAACCGCCGAAAACGCACGGGCTGTTGAACAAGCCCAAGCGCCAGAAAACGCGGGAGCCCGTCCGGACTCTGGCGCGGGTAGTCAGTTCGCTGCTGATCAAACGGAATCCGAAGCGGAGAGCGGCGCTGAAGTCTCTCCTGCGCCGCGCGGCCTTGCACGCATCGGAAGTTGGCTGCGGCGTGCGTTGGCGTTCTTCACCGCGCAGGGTTCGTCGAGCCTTACGCGCCGCATCGTGGTGCTCAACGTTGCCGGCTTGCTCGCGCTGTCGATCGGCATCAGCTACCTGTCGCAATTCCGCGCCGGCCTGATCGATGCGCGCGTGCAAAGCCTTTTGGTGCAGGGGCAGATCATTGCCGGCGCCATCGCCGCATCCGCGACCGGCGACATCGATTCATCCGTCACCATCGATCCAAGCACGCTGCTCAATCTTCAGCCCGGCCAAAGCTACGGCCCGTCGGAGGATGCGCTCTACGGGATCGATTTCCCGATCAATCCCGAGCGCGTCGCGCCGATTCTGCGGCGGCTCATTTCGCCGACCAAGACCCGAGCCCGGATCTACGACCGCGACGGTGTGCTGCTGGTCGATAGTCGCAATCTGTTCGGGCGCGGCGACGTGCTGCGTTACGACTTGCCGCCGCCCACGGATGAAAAGCCGGGAATTTTCGAACGCGCCTATCTGGCGGTGCGCCGCTGGGCCGGGCGCGGCGACCTGCCGCTTTACCGCGAACTCGGCGCGGAGAATGGTAAGGGCTACCCTGAAGTCGCGCAAGCTTTGGGCGGCGAAGACGCCAGTATGGTGCGCATCAACGACCGCGGCGATGTGATCGTTTCGGTTGCCGTTCCCGTGCAGCGTTTCCGCGCGGTGCGCGGTGTGCTGATGCTGTCGACCCAGGGCGCCGACATCGACGATATGGTGGAAGCCGAGCGCCTCGCCATCCTTAAAGTTTTTTTGATCGCCGCCGCGGTGATGGTCGTGCTGTCGATCCTGCTGGCCGGCACCATCGCCGAGCCGGTGCGGCGGCTTGCCGATGCGGCGGAGAGCGTTCGCCGCCGCATCCGCACCCGCGTCGAGATTCCCGATTTCACCCGCCGGCGGGACGAGATCGGGCATTTGTCCGGCACGCTGCGCGACATGACCAACGCGCTGTACAGCCGGATCGAGGCGATCGAAAGTTTTGCCGCCGACGTCGCGCACGAGTTGAAAAACCCGCTGACGTCGCTGCGCTCGGCGGTGGAGACATTGCCCATCGCGCGGACCGACGAAAGCCGCGGGCGTTTGCTCGACATCATCCAGCACGACGTGAAGCGGCTCAATCGTTTGATCTCGGATATTTCCGATGCCAGCCGGCTCGATGCCGAACTGCAACGCCAGGAGACGACACCGGTCGATTTGTCACGGCTGCTCAATACGCTGGTGTCGATCGCCAACGAAGTGAAGCGTGACGACGGCGTCAATGTCATCTTGCGCTTCGAAGGCGGCAGCGGGCGCGCTTTCGTCGTGCCGGGACACGATTCACGGCTCGGCCAGATTGTCGACAACCTGATCGAGAATGCGCGTTCGTTCTCGCAGCCGGGCGGCACGGTGCGCGTGATCTGCCGCCGCGTGCGCAACCAGGTGGAAATCATCGTCGATGACGACGGTCCCGGCGTGCGGCCCGATGTGCGCGAGAAAATCTTCGAGCGCTTTTATACCGATCGACCGCATCAAGGCTTCGGCCAAAACTCCGGGCTCGGCCTTTCGATCTCGAAGCAGATTGTCGATGCCCATGGCGGTTCGATCTGGGTCGAGAACCGCACCGGCGCGCCGGGCCCAGACGGCGAGCCGAAAGTACTCGGCGCGCGTTTTGTCGTGCGCTTGCCGGCGATGTGATGGCCAACCCCATCCCGCTCATTCCCGCGCAAGCGGGAATCCAGAGAGAGCGCAACAACGAAAGCATCCGATCGGACTGGGTCCCCGCTTTCGCGGGGACGAGCGGATGAATTCATCCGTGCATGCTTCCGCAGTGCTCGTTGGTGCGCGCGCGGTTCTAATCCGCGGTCCGTCCGGTTCGGGCAAGTCGCAGCTCGCGCGCCAACTGATCGAGGTACGCGGCAACGGCTTCGCCTTCACACGATTGGTCGGTGATGACCGCGTGCACCTTGAAGCTGCCAACGGCCGGCTGCTAGTCCATCCAGCTGAGGCGTTAGCCGGGCTCCTTGAAGTGCGCGGCGTCGGGTTGATACGGTTCGATCACGAGCCGAGCGCGGTGGTTGGTTTGGTCGTCGATCTTGCCGCCGCCGATGCCGAGCGGCTGCCTGAACCGGAGCGCCGGCGCACCGAGATTGACGGCATCATGCTGCCGCGACTCGCCGTCGCAGCCGGAGCAGCGGCCTTGCCGGCGGTGCTTGGACATCTCACTTCAGGCTGGCCAACGGAGCATGATCCGGAAAAAGCTTGCCCTCGGACTTGATCCGAGGGTGGATTTCCGGTTTTCGGAAAAGATCATGCTCCGGCTAGTAGGCAGCTTTAGCGCGGGTCTGTATTTTCGAACCCCGGCCAAGGTGCTGGTGGAGATTGTTAACCATAACGCCCTTAGATTCGCCGGGCGTTTCGAAATCCGGCCTCAGACGCCGATTCGACTTTCGTCTACCGCAATGCAACAACCGGCGAAATTCGAGGAGAAAGCCCCTTGCGCGGGGGCTTTGGATGGTCAAGATGAGCACCCTTTCGTGCGGTGCAACCGGGACGCGCCCGCGGGGAATTCGATGATTGGTGTAGTGCTGGTCACCCACGGGCGTCTTGCTGTCGAGTTCCGGGCGGCCTTGGAACACGTCGTCGGGCCGCAGGTCCAGATCGAGGCGGTAACGATCGGCCCCGAGGACGACGTCGAAGAGCGCCGCCGCGATATCATCGAAGCGGTCAAACGGGTCGATACCGGCGACGGTGTCGCGATTCTGACCGATATGTTCGGCGGCACCCCATCCAATCTCGCCATCTCGGTAATGAGCCGGCCCAAAGTCGAAGTATTGGCCGGCATCAATCTTCCGATGCTGGTCAAGCTCGCCAAGGTTCGCGACGAATGCCCGCTCGCTGATGCCGTCGCGGCGGCCCAGGAAGCCGGCCGCAAATACGTCACCATCGCCAGCCGGGTGCTGACCGGCAAATGAACGAAGCTGCCTGCAACGCCGACGAATGTGCAGGCGATAATCCGCCGCTTCGCGAAGGCGTCGTGGTCCGGGTGCTCACTATCTGTAATCGCAAGGGACTGCACGCCCGGGCGTCTGCGCGTTTCGTGCAGACGGTCGAGAAGTTCGACGCCGACGTTCGCGTCATGCGTTGTGGCGAGACCGTCGGCGGCACCTCGATCATGGGCTTGATGATGCTTGCCGCATCGCCGGGAACAAAAATCACGGTCGAGGCCACGGGCAAGGAAGCGGCTGAAGTCATCGATGCTTTGACGACGCTGATCGAGTCGCGTTTCGGCGAAAGCGAATAACGCGTCCAATTTATTTTTTAGGAGCACAGCAATGGCTGACGAGACAGCAAATAATTCACCGGCGGCTGCTCATACAACGGCGGCGATCAAGATTGTCGAGCGACCCGAACTTGCCGAGACCTTCGCCGATTGTGTCACCGGCCTGATGTTCGACGGCCAGATGCTGCGCATCGAGTTTGGCGTGACGCGCTTCGACGAAATGAAACCCAACACGCCGCTATCTGGCCGCCGCTATCCGGCAGCCCGCGTCGTCCTGCCGCCGGCCGCCGCGGTCGATCTGATCAACCGGATGCAGCAGATCGCGAATGCGCTGACCCAGGCCGGCGTGGTCAAAGCTAATCCGCCGCGGCCGGACGCGCCGAAACTAAGCTGACCATGCCCCAGCCGATTTTTGCAGTTTAGCGCGCCCTTATTTCCCGTTTCCTGAAAGGACATAAAGGTATCTTTATGTCTTTATTGCCTTGCTCGGGGGGCCCTGCTATAGCCACCGCCGACACATCGACCAGCCCCCGAAAAGGACCGTTATGAGCACTGTCGCCAAAGAATATATCGTCAAGGACATTGGCCTCGCCGACTTCGGCCGCAAGGAAATCTCACTCGCCGAAACCGAAATGCCTGGTCTGATGGCGACGCGTGAAGAGTACGGCCCGAAGCTGGTACTGAAAGGCGCGCGCATCGCCGGCTCGCTGCACATGACGATCCAGACCGCGGTGCTGATCGAGACCCTCGTCGCGCTCGGCGCCGACGTGCGCTGGGTGTCTTGCAACATCTATTCGACGCAAGATCACGCGGCCGCTGCGGTTGCGGCGGCGGGTGTTCCGGTGTTCGCCGTGAAGGGCGAAACGCTGAAAGATTATTGGGACTACACCGCGAAGCTGTTCGATTGGCACGGTGGCGGCTATCCCAACATGATCCTCGATGACGGCGGCGACGCCACTATGTTCGTGCATCAGGGCTGTCGCGCCGAGCACGGCGACACGGTGTTCCTCGATCAGCACAACTCGGAGGAAGAGGAAGTCTTCTTCGCGCTGATCAAACGCATCCTGAAGGAAAAGCCGAAGGGCTACTTCGGCAGAGATCGCCAAGAGCATCAAGGGCGTCTCGGAAGAAACCACGACGGGCGTGCATCGGCTCTACGATATGCAGAAGGCCGGCACGCTGCTGTGGCCCGCGTTCAACGTGAACGACTCGGTCACCAAGTCGAAGTTCGACAACCTTTACGGCTGCCGCGAATTGCTGGTCGACGGCATCCGCCGCGGCACCGACGTGATGATGTCCGGCAAGGTGGCGATGGTCGCGGGCTTCGGCGACGTCGGCAAAGGCTCGGCGGCATCGCTGCGCCAGGCCGGCTGCCGCGTGATGGTGTCGGAGATCGATCCGATCTGCGCCCTGCAGGCCGCGATGGAAGGTTATCAGGTCGTCACGATGGAAGATGCGGCGCCGATCGCCGATATCTTCGTCACGGCGACGGGCAACAAGGACATTATCAAGCTCGACCATATGCGGGCGATGAAGGATCGCGCCATTGTCTGCAATATCGGACATTTCGACAACGAGATTCAGATCGCCTCGCTGAAGAACCTGAAGTGGAACAACATCAAGCCGCAGGTCGACGAGATCGAGTTCCCCGATGGGCATCGAATCATCATGTTGTCGGAAGGCCGGCTGGTAAACCTCGGCAACGCGATGGGTCATCCGTCGTTCGTGATGTCGGCGTCCTTTACCAACCAAACGCTGGCGCAGATCGAGCTCTACGCCAACAACAAGGACGGCAGGTACAAAAAGGAAGTGTACGTGCTGCCGAAGTCGCTCGACGAGAAGGTCGCCCGGCTGCATCTCGCCAAGATCGGCGTGAAGCTCAGTGAGCTGCGCGACGACCAGGCCTCCTACATCGGCGTGAAGAAGGAAGGCCCGTACAAGGCGGACCACTACCGGTACTGATTACCGCTTACGTCCTCGGCGGAATAATCACGATATCGTACTTTACCGGCGTATCGTCGGTGCCGAAGTAATGGCGCGCCAAGGTCACGTTTTCGACCTTGGCGCCGTACTGGTCGGCATATTTTTTCATTTCTTCCACGCAAGCGACCTCCTGCTCGGGGCAGAAGATGGCGATGCCGTCGCGCGCGATGCGCGCTTCATCAACCCATGGCGTGCGCCACGGGCTGGTGATGGCATAAGTCGCCGGCCGGGACGGGAAATAAGGATTGGTTCCGTCAACGACGGTGCGGAAGCTGCCGACGATGCGAAGCGGTGCGTTGGTTTGCTCGCGCCATGCTTTCGCCACCGCCTGCGAGATCAGCTGATAATGTGTGCCGTAGTTATTCTGCAGGCTGTCGCGATGCAGGACGATAGCGATCGCCGGTGATGCGGCGAGTGCCAGCAACGGCACAACGATCGCCAGCGCCACCAGCCGGATCGCGGCTGCGCGATTGACCGACAACAGCGGCGACGACAGCAGGACGACCGGCAGCAGGGTCATGCCGGACATTGTCCACAACGGATCGAGCCGAGCGCGCACGGCGATCGCGGCGATGGCTGCAACAACAAACGGTGTGACAAAGGCCACGACGAAAATGCGGCGCTCTTTGTTGGCCGGCCACAGCGTGTCCTTGATCGCCGCGAGGCTCGGATAAGTCGCAAGTGCGCTTAGCACGGTTGGCGCGGCGATATAGCCAAGCACGCTGACGAGGAAATAAAGCGACCAGCCGCCCGCCATGGCAAATGTGGTCTCGTGTGCGGTCATCGCAAAAGCAACGGTACTAAAGCCGTGGGTCGCAACGTAAATGACATGCGGCGCCAGCAAGACGACGCCTACCGCAACCGTGATCCACGGCGCCGCCGAGCGAAAATACGGCGCGCGGCGCGGATCGGTCAGCGCGCCAAGCGCTAGTCCGGCGAGCATGATGATCGACCAATATTTGCCGAGTATCGCGGCGGCCGCGCCGACGCCGGCCAGTGCCGCCCAGCCGGGACGGCGCGTCTCGAACGACAGCAGGAACCACCACGTTGTTACCGCCCAGAACGGGGTGAGCACCGAGCTCGCGTTATATTTCAGCGCATGAAAGTTGTAGAACGGCAGGAACATCAGCAGCAGAAGACCGGCGACGCGCTTTTGCGGATCGAGATAACGCGCCGCGAGCCGCCACGCGATCCATAGCGCTGCCGTCGCCACGGTGATACCGAGCAGATAGAACGACCAGTCTTCGACGGGCATGACGCTGAACCACAGCCGCATCAGCCAGGGTCCGAGCGGCGGATGGGTCGGCGCGCTCCAAACCACCTCGTGCGACCAGGCGAACATTTCGCCAATGTCGAAGTGCAGATCCTGGCTGCTTTTGGCGATCGCGCCGTAAGCCGACCAAACAATTGCGTAAGCGACGAGCAGCAGCGCCATCGTCCGCTCGCAACGCGCCGGATCGATCAGCGCGTCATACAGCCGGGCAAAAGGATTCCACGCCGGTTTGGCGGCTTCCGCACTGCTCATTAGCGGGCCACGGCCGGCGAAAGAATTTCGGCGACCGCGGCGTAAACTTCATCGACGCTGATGGCCTGCATGCAGACATTATCCGTGCAGGCGGTCTTGCGGTGATTGTGCGCAGTGACGCAGGGCGAACAGGCTAGTCCCGCATAGATCGCGCGTGAATTGCCAAGCGGCTGATAAAGCTTCGGCGTTTCCGGCCCGAACAGCACGATGGTCGGCAATCCGACGGCTGAGGAAAAGTGCGCCGGCCCGGAATTGTTCGTCACCATCAGGGTGGCGTGCGAGTACAACGCCGGCAGCTCGGTCAGCGACGAATAACCGGCGAACGACGCCGCGCGCGGAGCGTTTTGGGCGGCAAGCCGCTCCGCCGCTTCGCGTTCGTCCGGCGCGCCGGTGATCAGCACCACAACGTCGCCATAGGCGGCAAGAATGCGGCGGATCAAATCGGCAAAGCGGTCCTGCATCCAGCGCCGATGCGGCAGCATTTCGCTCGCGTTCGGATTGATCAGCACCAGACGATTTTGTCCCGGTTCGAACGGCGCAAGGCTGCGGATCCGTTCGAGAACGTCGCCGCGCGCGCGTGCGCTCGCCTGCACGATCTCGACATTGATCTGATCGTCGCCGATCACTGTCTTTGCATAGGGTATCGTCGGCTTCGCCGCCAAAAGGGAATCGATCAGGGCGATGAAATTCTTGGCGACATGAATGTGCGGGTTATAGGTGACGCGATGGGTCAGCATCTCGCCGCGGTAAAGTCCTTCCTGATGGAAGCGGTAAAAGCCGACCCGGCGGTCGGCGCCGGCGAGACCTGTCAATAGCGCGGTGAAACGTGAAAACAGTTCAAGGTCGACGACGGTGTCGATCCCCTTGCGCCGCGCCCACAGCAGAAAGGCCAGCGTGTCGCGCGCCAGCATGAAGATCGAGCCATCTGAGATCGTGAAAATATTGTCGGGCGAAATCGTCCCGACAAGCTGGAGCGAACCGACGTTACGCTTGAAGATGACGAAGAAAAGTTCTGCCGACAATTGCGCCCGCGCCTTGCGCATCGCCGGGCTCGCCAGCACGGTCGAGCCCATCTCCGATAGTTCGACGAACAGAACCCGCCGCACCGGCCGCGCGGTGCGGGCGCGCAGCGCGTCGCGAAGCCGCACTAGTAACGTGGCGATAGCGCAGAGCGGAACGCCGGCCTGCCGGTCGATACGGCGCATGGTGTCGACATGCATCGGGTCGCCCATCGTTGCTTTGCTACGGTGCCAATGCAGCCCCGCGTCGGAGATCGTTCCTTTAGCGCGTTTGACTTCAGTTTGGAAATCGGCGCCCACGATGCGCTGGCACGGCGCGTTTGAGAACAGAAAAGACGGTTAGCGCGGCGGCCTGTTCTTTTGGGACACAGGTATCGTTACCGAGCCGTCGAGTTCCCTCACGGCTGTAATCGCGGGTACTGGCTCCGGACTCGCGAGTGCCGGTTCCGGTCTCGTGAATGCCCCCTCCGGGGTCTTGCTTTCGCGCTCCGAAATACCGGGAGGATGCCAAACCCACAGCATAGCCGCGAAGGCTATGTAAAGCACGATCGCGCCGGCGGGCATGAAACCGTACATATAGGCAAAATCGGTAACGGTCTGGCCAGCAACGTCGTTGGACGTGCCGGCTCGCAACAGAAAACTCACACCCAGGACGATGCTGGCGAGCACATGTATTCGCCGATCGGTGATGGCGGCGGCGCTCACCAGGATCACGGCCGGCAACACGAAGATGTAATGGTAACGACTCGTCATCGGCGATAGCACCAAGATTGCAATCAGGAGCATCGCGCCGTCAATCGCAGCATACTCCTCTTTGCGTGGCGAACTGAGCAACAATACCGCCAACACCGCAGCGAACGCACCATCGGCCGCGATGAGGATCGTCGTCGGACTGAACCCAAAGACCGGACCTTGGGCTAACCGATTGATCAGTCCGCGTAGCGATTGATTGTAGAGATTCACCGCGTTGTTCCAAGTATCCCAGAAGACAAGGTTCGGCGAGCTTCCGGGCACCATTGTCGGCGCCACCACCTGCCGCACCCAGTCATTGAAATAGCCGGTGTGGCTGCCGTGCAGCGCGCCAACGATTTCAGGCAGCAGGCTCACCGCGATAAAGGCGGCAATGCTGGCCACGCAAGCGAGATAACGCCGCTTCAGCAGCAAGTACGGCATATAAATCACCGGCGTCGCGCGAATCGCCGCCGCCAGCCCAAGCCATAGCCCGCCAGCGCCATCGCGGCCGACGCAGAGCGCCCAAATTCCGAGTGTCATCATTGCCAGGGCAGGTGCGTCGTAGGCCGCATAGATCAGCACGTCGAGAATATGCTTAGCGCACGTCACGAGGACTATAATCCGCAGCCAGACAAGATTTCGGCCGTGTGTGGCACCGGGATAAAGCTGTTCCGCCATGGCCTCAGCCAGACGCACTGTGAGTACCAAAGAGCCGACACAGATCACGTACCAAACCGGGTTTTGTAGTGCCGCCGGTATGAAGGAAAACGGAATGAAGAGCGCAGCCAGCGCCGGCTGATAGGGGAATTGCGGCAAGCAGGGCAAAAGCGCTGCGCCACGCCAAATGCAGCGGCCAGCTTCGGCGTAATAGGGCGCGTTAAAGGAGGCCCTGCCGAAATGCGTATAGAACGCCGCCGTCAACAAAACGAGGATAATCCAGCCGCGCCAACGGCCGAGCCATTGCATCATGGGAATTGAGCATCCGTCGCACTCTTAGCACTATCAGTGCTGCAAACCCGCGCAAGCGGCCGCGAAGCCGCACTAGCAACGTGGCGATAGCGCATAGCGGCACCCCGGCCAGCCTGTCGATGCGGCGCAGGGTGCGGAAGTCATCAGGGCTTCTTAGCGCGTTCGCCTTAGCTTCGGTTGGGAAACCAAGCCCATCCGCTATAGTCGCTCTGCAATGCGCGCATTCCTTCTCGCCGGCTTGGCTTGTGCCTTTGTCGCCACCGCGGCTGCGGCCGATCCTGTCGCCGATTTTTATCACGGCAAGACCATCACGATCCTGATCGGTGTCGGCGCCGGCGGCGAATACGATCTGCAGGCCCGACTGGTCGGCAAATATCTCGGCCGCTACATCCCCGGCAACCCGACGGTCGTCGCGCAGAACATGACCGGCGCCAGCGGGCTGAAAATGACCAACTATCTCGCGTCCGTCGCGCCGCATGACGGCACCTATATCGGCATGGTCATGAACGGGCTGCCGGCTCTTCAGGCCGTCGGACTGGAAGGCGTGCAGTTCGACGCCGCAAAGTTCAACTGGCTCGGCGCAATGGCGCCCGTGGACGAGACCATCACGATTTGGCACACAGCCGGCGTTACCACGGTGGATGGCGCGCGGCAGAAGGAAGTTGTCACCGGCGCGACGGCGCGTGGCTCGATCACCTATACGTTTCCGCAGATGATGAACGAGCTGTTCGGCACCCGGTTCAAGCTTGTCACCGGTTATGCCGGTGGTAACGAAATCAACCTGGCGATGGAGCGCGGCGAGGTCGAGGCGCGCAACAACACCTGGTCGAGCTGGAAAGCGACGCGGCCGGATTGGCTGCGTGACCACAAGATCGCGATCGTCGCCCAGTCGGGGCCGCGCCCGCCCGATCTCGACGCACCGCTGGTCCGCGATTTCGCCACCACCGACGAGCAGCGCCGGATTGTCGATCTGGTGTTTTCCGGCTCGCCGCTCGGCCGGCCGTTGGCGATCACGCCGGGCGTGCCGCCGGACCGGGTCGCTGCGTTACGCGCCGCCTTCGATCAGGCGGTAAAGGATCCGGAGTTCCTTGCCGATGCCAAAACTGCCAATTTCGACGTCGATCCGGTTCACGGCGTCGACCAGCAGAAGATCGTCGGCCATATCCTCGATGTGCCGCCGGACCTGGCTGCCAAGGCCAAGCACCTGCTTGATTGATATCTAGCAACGCCGGTGTTATCTGCGCGCAATGAGTGCGACTCCCATCGCCAATATCCGTAATTTCTCGATCATCGCCCATATCGACCACGGCAAATCGACGCTGGCCGACCGGCTGATTCAGCTCACCGGCGGTCTCGAAGCGCGTGAAATGGTCGAACAGGTGCTCGATTCGATGGATATCGAGCGCGAGCGCGGCATCACCATCAAGGCGCAGACGGTGCGGCTGAAATACCGTGCCCACGACGGCAAGGACTATGTTCTCAATCTGATCGACACGCCCGGGCATGTCGACTTCGCCTACGAGGTGAACCGTTCGCTTGCCGCTTGTGAGGGCGCGCTGCTGGTGGTCGATGCTTCGCAGGGTGTCGAGGCGCAAACGCTGGCCAACGTCTATCAGGCGATCGACAACAATCTCGAAATTGTCCCGGTGCTGAACAAGGTCGATCTGCCGGCCGCCGAGCCGGAAAAGGTCAAGCAGCAGATCGAGGACGTGATCGGCCTTGACGCATCCGATGCGATCCTGATCTCGGCGAAGACCGGATTGGGCATCGGCGCCGTGCTGGAGGCGATCATCACCCGGCTGCCGCCGCCGAAGGGCGATCCGAACGCGCCGCTCAAGGCGCTGCTGGTCGATAGCTGGTACGACGCTTATCTGGGCGTCGTCGTGCTGTTCCGGGTCGTCGATGGCGTGCTGAAAAAAGGCCAGCGCATCCGGATGATGGGTACCGATGCCGCCTATGATGTGGATCGCGTCGGCGTATTCACCCCGAAGCGAGTTGAGCTCGATGAACTCGGACCGGGCGAGATCGGCTTTCTCACCGGCTCGATCAAGGAAGTCGCCGACACCCGCGTCGGTGACACGATTACCGACGACAAGAAGCCGGTTGATGCGCCGCTGCCCGGCTTCCGTCCGGCGATCCCGGTGGTGTTCTGCGGTCTGTTTCCGGTCGATGCCGCCGACTTCGAAGCGCTACGCGCGGCGATGGGCAAGCTCCGCCTCAACGACGCGAGCTTCACCTTCGAGATGGAAACCTCCGCGGCGCTCGGCTTCGGCTTCCGCTGCGGGTTCCTCGGCCTGCTGCACCTGGAAATCATCCAGGAGCGGCTCGAGCGCGAATTCAATCTCAACCTGATCGCGACCGCGCCGTCGGTGATCTACAAGATCAAGCTGCGCAACGGCCAGCAGCTCGAGATTCATAATCCGGTCGACATGCCGGATCCGAACCACATCGAGGAAATGCAGGAGCCGTGGATCGAGGCGACGATCCTGACGCCCGACGAATATCTCGGCGCGGTGCTCAAACTGTGCCAGGACCGCCGCGGCGTGCAAAAAGAGCTGACCTATGTCGGCAACCGCGCCATGGCGAAATACGAGCTGCCGCTCAACGAGGTGGTGTTCGACTTCTACGACCGGCTGAAATCGGTGTCGCGCGGCTACGCTTCGTTCGACTATCACCTGACCGATTACCGGCCGGCCGATCTCGTCAAATTGCAGATGCTGGTCAATGCCGAGCCGGTCGATGCGCTCGCCATGCTGGTGCATCGCACCCGCGCCGAGAACCGCGGCCGCGCCATGGCGGAGAAGCTGAAAGAGCTGATCCCGCCGCACATGTTCCAGGTGCCGATCCAGGCCGCGATCGGCGGCAAGATCATCGCCCGCGAAACCGTGCGCGCCTTCCGCAAGGACGTCACCGCGAAGTGCTACGGCGGCGACATTTCCCGCAAGCGCAAGCTTCTGGACAAGCAGAAGGAAGGCAAAAAGAAGATGCGCCAGTTCGGCAAGGTCGACATCCCGCAGGAAGCGTTTATCGCTGCGCTGAAGGTGGACATCTGACGCTTGGCATCAGACTATGGCTGCGCCAAGGTGGACGCGTGATTTCGACGGCAACGATAACGGTTCACCAAACATAAAATCGACAGCGCGCGACGCGGATCGCATTAATCGCCGAAACTCTTCCGCAACATGGCGTGTAGGATGTCGGAATAGTCGTCGGTCCATTCAGCAACGCCGGGTGTCGGTTCGAGTTTGCGCCAGCCGCGCCACGACGGCAGCGCGTCAAGATCAGCCGAGTTGCGCGCGAGAACGACCACCTCAGCATTGGCGCGGTAATCTTTGATGAAATCGGCTGCCTGGTTATCCTGCTTGTCGTAGGTCGTGAGCCCTTCGACCTTGCCGAAGGCCGCGACCACGCTCGCAAGCTCCATATGCCGGTTCGACACGTGAATGGCCATGATCCCGTGCGGCGTAAGCCGCTCCATATAACTGCGGAGTGCTTCGCGGGTGAGCAGATGAACCGGAATGGCATCTGAGGAAAAGGCATCGAGCACAATCAGATCATACTGCTCGGACGAGGCGGCCAAGGTCAGACGCGCGTCACCGAGTACGATTCGTTCGTGCGGAGCGCAAGCTGACAGGAAGTTGAAGTAATGCGGGTCGCGCGCAATTCGAACCACTTCGGGATCGATTTCGAAGAACGTCCAATGTTCACCGTCGCGTCGGTGACAAGCAAGACTGCCGGTGCCAAGCCCAACGACCGCGACTTGATCGAGATGATGCTGCGCACCACGAGCGGCCTCGATTGTATCCGACAGCGGGCCGCCGAAATAATAGTAAGTCAAAGGCTCAGGTCGCGCCGGTAGCAGCTGTCCGGCTTCGGCGCGGATGCGCTCCGCGCCGTGTATTGTGGTGCCATTGAATAGCAGGCGATAATTGCCATCGGCGGTATCGACCACCTGATGCACGCCGAAAAAGCTGCGAAATTTCTCGACGTGGCCCAGTCCGGGCCGCCACAGCCCAGTCAGGACGAAGGCAAACACGACAAGTCCAGCGAACCGCGCCGGATGCTTTGCGTTGAAAAGCATCAGCGCCGACAGCGCCACCAGCGCGACCTGCATCGGCAGCTCAGCCGAAAGTGGCAGCCGGGCGCTGATTATGAGCCATACCGCGAGCGCGCCGGCGGTAGCGATCAGTCCTGGGGCGGACTCGCGAAAAAAGTAACGCGCACCTCCGGAGAACAAGCCCGGAAGGACCAACAGCGCAGCCACAATCAGGACGGGATATTCGTAGGTATAGTTGAAGAGATGCGGCGCGACTATGCCGGCGAACACCCCGCCCAGCATGCCGCCGAACGAAGTCCACAGATAAAATTCGGTCAATCTGCTCGTCCCGGGCCTTAGGCGATAGGCCTCGCCATGGCAGGCGAGCGAAATTACCGTGAATGCAGTGAGATTCAGCAGGATGACCGCAAACCAATATGTTTTGCCGTTGCCGAACACGCTGATCGCGAGCGGTGTCAGCACGTAGGGCAAGAGACGCAGGACCAGCGAATGAGAAACCCATGGACGGTCTCTGAACACCGCGACGAAGGTCAGGAGATAGAGCGCGAGCGGCACCATCCACAAAAACGGCGCTGCCGCGACATCCGTGGCGATGAAGGAGGTTACCGCGATGCACAGGCCCGCCGGAACAGCCGTCAATAATGGCCATGCAGCCCGCTGTTGCCACCTTGGGTGCGCTCCTTCCGCCGGTGTGCTGATGACTATCGCTCCGTTAGCGGCGAGATAGGCGGCGGCACCGATGCAAAGCGCGAGCAGCGAGAACCCGAGCGACCAAAGGAGTGTTTGCATTCGCAGCGTGAAGAATGGCTCGATCGCGAACGGGTAGGCGAGTAGCCCGCAGAATGAGCCCAGATTGGATGCGGCGTAGAGCACGTAAGGGTTCTTTGCCTGCGGGTGGCCCGTGGCGACGAACCAATGCTGCAAGAGCGGCGCAGTCGCCGACAGTGCAATAAAGGGAATGCCGATGGAAAACGCGAACAATTCGATAAGCCAGAGCATCACGCTATCGGCGGGCGGTACGGTAAAGCCCGACGCAATTCCGAGCGGCAGCGTCAGTGCGACCAGCGAGAGGAAAGCGAGATGCAGCGCCGCAGCTTGGGCTGGTCTCAGCAAACGGGCAACCAGGTGCGCATAGGCGTAGCCGGCGAAAAGGAAAGTCTGGAAAGCCACCATGGCCACCGACCAGACCGAAGGTGAACCGCCAAGCCGCGGCAGCACCATTTTGGTAAACATCGGCTGAACGGTGAACAGCAGCAAGGCCGATACGAACAGCGTCGCGCTATACAGCGCAGGCGCAATGCGCCGGCTCAGCCGAAGGGTATGCGCGGAGGCCGGGGAGGCCGACACATCGAGTGAAATCATTTGCGGACGGCTCTGCTCCAGACTTCGAGACAGGACTACCAGAGCCGCGTTAAAGCCTAATTATAGCTGGTAGAGGATGTCTTCTTCTGAGCCCAATCCATAATCACCAAATAAGCCGATCGTTCGCGGCCGCGCCATGTTCGGCAAGATCGACATCCCGCAGGAAGCGTTTATCGCTGCGCTGAAGGTGGATATCTAAGCGGCCATCCAGGTCACTGGGCCGGCTTCGCTAGCATGTTAAACCTGACGCGACTATCACTCCGGCTTGATATTCGCCGCCTTAACAACGCGCTCCCACTTTGTGACCTCATCGGCAACAAACTTGTCGAAATCCCCCGGCGAGATCGAAAATACCGATCCGCCCAGTTCGACAATGCGTGACGTGATTTTGGGATCGGCAAGCGCGGCGTTGATTGACGCGTTCAGCGCTTCAACAATTGCCGGCGGGGTTGCCTTAGGCGCCGCGATTCCGTTCCATCCGCTGGCTTCGAAACCGGGCTGAAACTCGCTCAGCGTCGGCACGTCGGGTAAGGCTGGCGAGCGAGTCTTGGTCGTCACAGCGAGCGCACGAAGCTGTCCCGACTTTATGGTTCCAATCGAAGACGTCAGATTATCGAACGCAGCCTGAATTTCGTTGCCGAGCAAAGCGGTTATCAACGGTGCCGCGCCCCGGTATGGGACGTGTACCGCATCGATGCCCGCATTCATTTTAAAAAGCTCGCCGGCCACATGCGAGGTCGAGCCGGTCCCGAACGACCCCATGGTGAGTTTGCCGGGGTTGGCCTTGGCATACGCGATCAGCTCTTCAACGCTTGCAACGCCGAACGATGGCGCAACCTCCAGGACCAGCGGCATTTGCGCGATTCCTGCAACCATCGCGAAATCGCGCGTCAGATTGAGGGGCAGGTTGGCGTACAGCGAAGCATTGACGCTGTTCGTCGCGGTCACATCGAGAAGGGTGTAGCCATCGGGGACCGCTCTTGCGACGGCTTCGGTCGCAACATTGGAGCCTGCGCCGGGGCGATTTTCAATGACGAATTGTTGGCCAAAATGTTCTGACAGCGATTGACCGATCAATCGGGCGGCAATGTCCGCCGTGCCGCCGGGAGCAAATCCAACCAGCACGCGCACCGGTCGCGTCGGGTAATCGAGGGCGCAAGCGCGACGCGACAGCGCCGACATCGCTAAGCTGCTGCCTGCCAGGTGTAAGAAAGCTCTTCGGCTTGCGGATATCGTCATGCTTGCCCGGATTTGGCGATCTCGGAGTGTTGTGGTTCATCCCCCGCGAAGAAGAACAAGAAAGTCCTTCAGCCGGCATATTTCTTCAAGAATGGAACTCTCGCAAGGGTTGCGCGTTTACGCCTTACATCATGCGGCTTTGCCAACAAGATATTCCCGATCGAGGTCGCATCATCGCCTGCCTGGTCCGCAGCAAGCTGCAAAGCTGCAACTCAGCCCCACCTGCTCCGGCGTGTTCGCTCACGCTCACACGGCGGCGAAATTCTGACAGATCGGAGTCGCCATTCGATCCAGCCGGTCATACGCCCGGTCGACGTTGCGCAGGAGCGAGAATCACGTCCTGCGAATGCAAAGGAAGACAAGACGATGTCACTTGGACTCATTCTCGTAATCATCCTCGTTATTTTTCTGTTTGGTGGCTTCAGTGGCCGGTTCGGCGGTTACGGTTACGGCTATGGACACGGCGGTGTCGGAATCATCGGCACCATCTTGATCATCGTCGTCGTCCTTATGCTGCTTGGGCGGATTTGACGTGCATCGCATGGAGACGGCATGAGTTGAGCTGATCAGGAATAGACCAGAGTTTTCGCAAAACTTTGTCGGTGAAAAATTATGGCAAGATCGAATGTGATTTCCGAATTCGTGCGACGAGCCTGGTGGTTGTATGTGGCCGAAACCGCGGTGCTGCTTGCCATTCTTCTGATCATTCGCGCTCACGCCTAGAGAAATTTCCGCCCCGACGAGTTGAGCCATTGGCCTTCGCCACAGGCCTCAATCATCCGGAACGCATGCCGGTCTAGTGCGTTGTTGCAGACCTTCACCCCCAAATCAGAGATACACATGAACCGATACATCATAGTCGTTGGTGCCATATCCGTTGGTGCCCTGGCACTTGCACTGTCGGCCGGAGCACACGCTCAGGGCATGCCGGATGGCGCCGATCATGGCGCTCGCGTCGGTGAGCACGACGCCGGTCCCGTGGGAGCGATTGTTGGTGGCGTCGTCGGTGGCGTCATAGGCGGCGTCAACGGTGTATTGGGTATCGATGATCGGCCCAGGTTCCACAGCTACGTTGCTGAACGCCATTACCCTTCTTACGCATATAGCGGCGAACTTCGTGTCGGTGCGGTGCTCCCGGAGCGGGACGTGACATTCTATGAAGTACCCCCGGAATATTCGAATGCCCGGGATTACCGATACAC
Source organism: uncultured Alphaproteobacteria bacterium (assembly GCA_963742215.1). Lineage (GTDB taxonomy): Bacteria > Pseudomonadota > Alphaproteobacteria > Rhizobiales > Xanthobacteraceae > BOG-931. The sequence continues at coordinate 155,839 of CAVULJ010000016.1, read as the reverse complement.
CATCGTCAATGGACACACGGTGCTGGTTGATCCGCACACACATACGATCGTTCAGATTGTTGATTAGCCGATCGGACCCTAATTCAGGAAACTTCTTACACCGTACAGCTTTGTTCATGGCGGCTATCGCGAAAAACTAGACGTTCGCGTCATTAGGTGAGAAAGGCGTTCCTCTCTACTGGGACGCTGAACCGCGTAGTTGCCAAAGGGTCAAGTAGTTCGTGATCGGCCGCTCGAATGTAGCTCCCTTTTGTACAAAGGCCTTTCCGGAATCGAGCATTGGTTGGTAAGTATCCAACTGCTTGGCATCATGACAGGCCTTCCATCCGTCGATTACGTCGACTTCGTCATGCGTCCGTCGATCAGGGTTAAGCCGATGCTGGATGCGTCTGGCCCGGCGAGTGCCGCGGTGGAGCGCCGAAAGGCGAGGCGTGCTTCGCTGAGCACGTCGCCGTGCTCGATGAGAGCGCGGTCGCGGATGGTGCGCCTCTCGGCGCTCCGCGTCCCTTCTTGCAAGGGAGTTTGAAAAACTGAACACCATGGCCAAGAAATATCCCGGCCGAATGACGTTGACGCAATGGCGGCGCACGCCGTTTCGCTTGAAGCACCGGCTGGTCGGCCTTGCGATCAACAATCACTTGGGCTTCTGGCGCGATTGCAAGGATGCGCGCTGCCGCCGCGCGCCCCCTTGCCAGGATTACCGATGTTTTTGGCGGCGGTTTGCCGCGCTGCCGTCGCTCGACGATCAGTTGCGTGTCCGTGAAAAGCTGGAGCCGTGGTGGAAACTGCTGTGGATCGGCTCGACCAGAGGCTCCGAAGGAATGAGCCTCTATTGAGCCGGCCGCCGCGACAGCCCGCGCCGTTACTGCTCGAGATGAATGTTGTTGTCGCGGATCACGGCGCTCCAACGCGCGATCTCGCTCTTGAAAAATGCTTCCGCGGCTGCCGGCGTGCGCTGATCCGGCGGAAATGCCGTCACATCCTGCGCCGCCCAGTTCTTGACGATCGCCGGATCGGCAACCGCGTTCTGCGCGGCGCTGTTGAGTGTCTTGATCACCGCATCGGGTGTTTTGGCCGGCGCGAACAATGCCTGCCAGTAGATTACGTCGAGCTTCGGTCCGAGCACGCCGACAAAGCTGTCCACGTTCGGGAAGCCCGCGAGTTTTTCCTTCGACGTGATGCCGAATGCTTTCAGCTTCTTGTCGGCGACAAGCGCGCCGACCGACTGCGGCGTGGCGAGAAAGAGGTCGACGTGCCCGCCGAGCAGGTCGGTAACGGCCGGCGCCGCGCCGCGATAAGGAATCTGGTCGAGCTCGACCTTGGCCTCCTGCGCGAACAATGTCGTCGCAAGATGGCCGGTCGCGCCATAGCCGGGTATGGCCGCTTTCAGCCGCTGCTTCTTCATCAGCGCGATCAGGTCGGTGAGATTGTTGGCTTCCAGCGAATTGCGGCCGACCAGCACCAGCGGGTTGCGGTTCACCAGCATCACCGGCGCGAAATCCTTCACGGTGTCGAACGGCAGTGTCTTATAGAGTGTGACGTTCGCGGAAATCTGCAGGTTATGCATCAGCAGCATGGAGCCGTCGGGCGTTGCGTGAGCGACCTTCTCGCTGGCGACGATGGTGTTGCCGCCGCTGATGTCCTCGACGATGAAGTTGCCCTTGAGCTGCACCGCCATCGAATTGGCGACGATCCGCGCGGTCTCGTCAGTCGGTCCGCCGGCGGGGTAGGGCACCACCATGGTGACGGCACGGCTCGGGTAATCCTGCGCCGACGCGCTGGTGGCGCCGATCGCGAAGCCGGCTACAGCTGCTGCCGCAAAAGCCACGCGTCTCATTGTCATGCGCTCTCCCGGAGCATGAACAGGAAGCGACTACTCCGGCACGCTGACGAAAATCTGGCCGTCGCGCACCGCGACCTTCACCGGCGTAAGTCGCACGGTCGAATCGCCGGGATGGCAACCGGTGGCGAGATCGAACTCGTAGCCGTGCCACGGGCAGACGATGTGGCGCTGCTTGCCGAAGCGAAGGCCGGCGCTCTTCTTGTCCGGCGTGATGATTTCCTCGACCTGATGGAAAATCTTTCCCTGACAAACCGGGCCGCCGGCATGGGGGCAGACGTTCTCGTAAGCCAGCACCTTGCTGCCGGTACGAAAGATGCCGACTTCGAGCTCTTCCACGGCGAAAATCTTGTAATCGCCATCGGCGATGTCGTTAAGTTTGCCTACTGCGATTTCTTCCACTTGATCCCTCCCGTCTTTTCTCCGCTCATGCCCGCGCAAGCGGGCATCCAGTCCTTGTCGAACCCTGGGTCCTCGCTTTCCGCCTTCGCTCTCCGAGCTTCGGCGGACTTTCAACCTGCCGAAGCTCGCTGTGCGAGCGTAGGCAGGTCGCGGGGACGAGCGGATGAATTATTTCCCTCACTCAATCCCCTGCGGACGATGAAACCAGATCGCCACGTCGAACATGTTGAGATCGGCGGCGCGGATGATGCCGCACGCGGTCACCACGGTTTCGGTTGCCGTTACCGCATGCTGCGGAAACGGCACGACGTCGTAGCCGCGCCGCTCCACTTTGGCGGCATAGATTTTGACCGCAGCCGTCAACACCTGTTGCAGCGTCTTGTCGGAGATCGCATCGGGCTCGCCGCGCTTAAGGGCGTCGCGCGCCGCCGCGCAGAAGTCGGCAGCATTGATAACCTTGTGTGCGGTATGGCGCGGCTCGGCGCTGCGCATTGTCCCGCGGTTGGCCGGTTTACGCTTTACAGCTTTCGGCATTGCGCTTTAAGCCGTCACCGGCTCGCGTTTCGCCGGAACCTTCTTGCCGTTTTTCTTGAGCTGTTTGTGCTTCGGCACGTCGAGATTGAACAGCCGCGCAGCATTGAAGCCAAGGATATTGCGCTTGGCTTCTTCGTTGAGGAACGGCAGCGTGGTGATCGAATTCGGCAGATCGAAGTCCCAATGCGGCCAGTCGGACGCGAACAGCAACTGGCTCTCGGCCTTCATCGCCTTAAACGTCGCTTCGGTGAGCTCCATGTTGGAGCGCTCCAGCGGCTGGCTCGAATAGAACATGTCCTGCATGTATTCGCTCGGCTTGCGCTTGAGCAGCGGCGCTTCCGAGGAACGCATCATGTATTCGGAGTCGAGCCGCTGCATCAGGAACGGGATCCAGGCGAGCCCGCTTTCGATCCACATCAGCTTGAGCTTCGGGAACCGCTCCGGCAGCCCGTTCATGATCCAGTTCGTCATGTGGATGATGTTGTAATAGACGAACGAGATGGCGTGCATCGAGATGAACTTGTTGCACTGCTGCATCGACTGGTCACCCCAGTGAAAGCCGGAGTGGAACGACAGCGGCTTTCCGCTCGACTGGATCGCGGAATAGAGCGGCATGTAACTGTCGTGATTGACGGCGCGAAAGCGCGTCGAGGTTACTGAGAAGCCGATCACGCTCGGATTGTCGGCATAGGTCTCGACGCATTTCAGGGATTCTTCGGGATGATTGTACGGCAGGTACAGCATCGCCTTGATGCGCGGGTCCTGCGGCAGCACTTCCTCGGTCAGCCATTTGTTGAAGGCGTTGCCGATCGTGACTTCCATTTCGACTTGCGGGTGCATGCCGAGCACCAACATCGGGGTCGGAAACACCACCATGTAGTCGATGCCCATCGAGTCCATCGCGCGCTGCACCAGAGTGACTTGCGCATGAGTGCGGCCGCCCGGCACCGCTTCGCCAAGCCGCTGCTGATGCGGGATACGGCCGAATACATCCTGATACAGCATGCCGGGCGTTGTATTGAGCAGCCCGGTCGGAACGCCGCGGTCTTTGAACGCACGCGCCATCTGCCGGTGGACGTCGCTGTCCATGCGATCGACCACCTCGGACCAGAACGCGTTCTCGGTGACGTGCGCATCGACGTCGACAATGAAGTAGTCGTCCTGCCGGGCTTCCTTGGCGGCGTGCGCCAGGATTTCGCGGGTATCCGTTGTGGTGTTGATCTTCGGCAGCTCGGTGACGCGCGAAATGCCTTTGCCGTTCTTTCCGTTGCGCGGCGTTTTGGTCAGCATCGATTTCCTCCAGCTATCGCGAGGCTGTTGAGCCTGACGCGTTCGCGGCTTTCGTTCTCTTGCGCAAAAACTATCAGCATTTCGCCGCGTTGGACACGGCAAACTGCCCGGGCTAGCGCGCTGACCCGGCATCAGCCATACCCGATGCAGCTATGCCCGATTATGCAACCGGAACCGCCTGCCCTTTGCGCGCAGCGCGGTATAGCCTTTGCATACATTCAAGGGAGGTTCACAGCGTATGAGCTACAAAGATTTGATTTACAGCGTGGACGGCAAGGTCGCGACGGTGACGTTGAACCGGCCGGAACGGATGAACGCGCTATCGCGTCCGCTCGAGGCGGAAATGCGGGCGGCGTTCGATGAGGCCGACGCCGACCGCAACGTCCGCGCCATCATCCTCACCGGTGCGGGGACGGCATTTTCCGCAGGCTACGATCAGGCCGCAGCGCCAGCCTCCGGCGTCCGCCCCTCCGATCCAAAAGGCAAGTCGCACGCCGAGTACATCGAGCACTGGGAGCGTCTCGACGGCGGCCGCATCCATAACTGGACGCACCTTTGGGCGCTGGGCAAGCCGGTGATCGCCGCAGTCAACGGCTGGGCCATGGGCGGCGGGTTCTGGTGGCAGCTCGCCTGCGACATCACCATTGCATCGGACAAGGCGGTGTTCGCGCAGCCGGAGGTGCGCCACATCTCCAACACCAGCTTCCTGTTCACCGCGCTGTGCGGTTGGAAGGTGGCGAACCGCTGGGCGCTCACCGGCGATCATTTCGACGCCCAGGAGGCGTACCGCATTGGCATGATCAACGAGGTGGTGCCGCACGACGAACTGATGCCGCGCGCGCGGGCGCTGGCGGAACGCATCGCGCTGGTGCCGGAGCCCTCGATCCGGATGAACAAGGCGATCGCGATGAAGGGCATTCAGGCTGCAGGCCTGACATCCGCGCTGTTGCTCGAAGGCGCTTTGGGAGCGATCGTCCATTCTTCCCACAACGAGGAGCGCGAAAAACTGTTCGAGGCCCAGCGCAGCAAGGGACTGAAGGCCTATCTGGAATTGCGCGATGGCCCGTTCTCGCCGGAGCCGATGGGTCCGAAGTCGAAACCGCGGGCGAAAAAACCCGGATGATGCAACGCGCACTCACGTGGGTCACCGCTGCCGCTGTCGCGTTTGGCACGCTCTCGGGCATCGCGTCGGCGCGGGATGGTTCGCTGTATGAGACTTGGCCGCAGCGGCCGGTGACCATCGTGGTGCCGTTCCAGGCTGGCGGTTCGGCGGATTTGCTGGCGCGTATCGTGCAACAGCATATGGAAGCCGATTTCCACACACCGTTCATGGTGGAAAATCGATCCGGTGCCGGCGGCAGCGTTGGCACTGCTTACGTGGCAAAGGCTGCGCCGGACGGTTACACGCTGCTGCTTGGCACCTTGAGCGGCAATGTGCTCAACCAATTCATCTACGGCACGCTGCCTTACGATCCCGAGCATGACTTTGCGCCGATCTCGCTCTTGGTGCATCTGCCGAACCTGCTGGTGGTCAGTCAGAAGGTCCCGGCTCAATCGGTGCCCGAGCTGATCACCTATCTGAAAGCCAATGACGGCAAGCTCAATTATGGCTCGTCCGGCATCGGCACCTCGTCGCATCTTTCTGTGATGATGTTCGAACTCGCGACCGGCACCCACATGACGCATGTGCCGTTCCGCAGCACCACCGATGAAATCACTAGTATGATGAACGGCAGTGTCGACATCGCCATCGACAGCATGACGACGCTGTGGCCGCAGGCGCAGTCGGGCTCGGTGCGGGCGCTGGCAGTCACGACCGAAAAGCGCGTTGCCGGCGCGCCGGATCTGCCCACCATCGGCGAAACCATTCCCGGATTTTCGGTTGAGGGTTGGCAGGGCTTGTTCGCCCCCGCCGGCACGCCGCGTCCGATCGTCGACAAGCTCGCCGCCGAAGTGAAACATATGTTCGAACAGCCTGACGTGGTTGACTCGCTGAAAAAAGTCGGCGGCGAGCCGGAATCGATGACCCCGGATGCTTTCGCCGCATTCATCGCGACGGAGCGGCCGAAATGGCGCGATGTCGTCAAAGCCTCGGGCGTGCATATTGATTGATTGTTTACGACTATGACCGCCGCCGTGACAAAAACCCACGCAATCGGCAAGCCGGTCCTGCGCATTGAGGACGCGGCGCTGCTGCGTGGTGCCGGCCGGTTCGTCGACGACCTGAAATTTCCGAACACGCTTGAAGCGGCTTTCGTGCGCAGTCCGCATGCTCACGCCACGATCCGCGGCATCAATTGCGACGCGGCTCGGGCGATGCCCGATGTGCACGCCGTGTTCACGCTCGCCGATCTTGCGCCGTTGCTGACCGAAGAGCGTCTGCCGCTGCAATTCCGTACCACGCAGTTGCCGGCCGACGTTACCCCTTTCGTTCTCGCCAAGGACGAAGTGGCCTATGTGGGAGAGGCTGTGGCTCTCGTGATCGCGCGGTCGCGTGCCATTGCCGAGGATGCCGCTACCCGGGTCGAGGTCGATTACGAGCCTTTGCCGGCAGTGTCCGATTGCCGTGATGCGTTGCGCGCCGGTGCGCCGCTGGCGCACAGCAGGAAGTCGAGCAATCTGCTGATCGAGTTTCGCCAATCCTACGGCGATGTCGCCGCGGCCTTCGCGAAGGCGCCGCATACGGCGCGGATCAGTCTTAAGCAGCACCGCGGCGGGGCGCACTCGATGGAAGGCCGCGGCGCGGTCGCCGTCCATGACGCCAACGAGGACCGGCTAACACTTTGGACGTCGACGCAGCTTGCCCACGAGGTCCGCGCCTTCCTGATGCGGCTTTTGGAGCGTGACGAGAACCAGATTCGCGTCGTGGCGCCGGACGTTGGCGGCGGCTTCGGCGCCAAGTTCGTCATGTATCCGGAGGAGGTTGCGCTTTGCGCCGCGAGCCTGCACCTGCGGTCTCCGGTCAAATGGATCGAAGACCGGCGCGAGCACTTTTTGGCGGCCGTGCAGGAGCGCGATCAATACTGGGACCTCGAAGTAGCGTTCGACGGCAACGGCCGCGTGCTCGGGATGCGCGGCACCTTGATCCACGATCAAGGCGCGTACACGCCGCAAGGCCTCAATTTGCCGTACAACGCCTCGACCGGCGTCACTGGCCCGTACATCGTCCCCGCCTACGAACTGAGCGTGCTAGTGGCCGAGACCAATAAGGTGGCCACCATGCCGGTCCGCGGCGCCGGTTATCCGGAAGCCGCGTTCGTCATGGAACGCGTGCTCGACCGGATTGCACGAACGCTCTCGCTCGATCGTGCCGAGGTTCGGCTGCGCAATTTCGTGCCGACGGACAAGATTCCCTATACGACGCCGCTGAAGACGCGCTCGGGTTCCGCGATAACGCTCGACAGCGGCGACTTTCCGCGCAGCCTGGACATCGCGCTCAAGGCCATCGATTACGCAGGCTTTGCCGAACGCCGGCGCCGCGCGCGCGCCGAGGGCCGGCACATCGGCATCGGCATCGGCAACGGCATGAAGGGAACCGGCCGGGGTCCGTTCGAGTCCGGCATCGTGCGCGTCGGCCGCTCCGGCCGGATTTCGGTCTACACCGGCGCGATGCCGATGGGGCAGGGCATCAAGACCGCGCTGGCGCAAATCTGCGCCGAGCAGTTCGTGGTCGCCACCGACAGCGTCACGGTCGTGGCCGGAGACACCGCCGTCATCCCCTACGGCCAGGGCGGCTTCGCCAGCCGGCAGACCATTACCGCCGGTTCGGCTGTGCATCTCGCCGCGACGGCCGTTCGCGAAAAGATGCTGGCCGTTGCCGCGCACCTGCTGGAAGCAGGCGCGGAAGATCTCGAATTGCGTAATGGACGGGTCGAGCTCGTCGGCGCGCCCGGCAGCGGCCTGTCATTCCAGGAGATCGCGGAAGCAGTATCCGGCGTGCCCGGCTATGCGATGCCGGGGCAATTCGAGCCCGGGCTCGAAAGCATGAAATCGTTCCTGCCGAGCGCGCTGACCTATGGCATGGGCTGTCATGCGGTTGAGGTCGAAGTCGACGTTGAAACCGGCGGCGTAAAAATCTTGCGTTATGTCGTTGTCAACGACTCAGGCCGTTTGATCAATCCGATGATCGTCGAAGGCCAGCTCGTCGGCGGTGCCGCGCACGGCATCGGCAACGCGCTCTATGAGTGGATGGGCTACGGACCTGACGCGCAGCCGCTGACCACGACATTCGCCGATTATCTGCTCGCCACTGCGCCGGAAATTCCTAAGATCGAAGTGCATTTCCTTGAATGCCCGTCACCGCTTAATCCGCTCGGCGTCAAAGGCGTCGGTGAATCCGGCTGCGTTCCCGCTGCCGGTGCGATTGTCAGCGCGATTGAAAATGCGCTGGAACCATTCGGCGTAACGATCTCCGAGTATCCAGTAACTCCGGCGCGGCTATTCCCGCTGATCGCCGCTGCGCGGCGCCAGGTTCGTTAAAACCGGTCGCGCTCGAGGGTACGCCGGCGCGACAACCGCCGCTCGATCCACATGATGAGCTCCGTGAGCACAAAGCCGACCAGCGCGATCGGAGTTACGCCGGCGCCTGATCTTGTAGCCGCCGTTGCTTACCTTGCCTAGGCTGCGAAAAGCCGCCACCGTAGCGTGGAGAGTATTGGTGCTGGCGATGAGCTCGGTTGGACTGATCGGTTACGGCGGTATCGCGCGCGATGTGGTCGCGGCGTTGCGCGATGCCGGCAGCGGCGTCGAGATTTCGGCAGCGCTTTGCCGGCCGGGGCGAAGCGATCAAGCGCGCGCCGCGCTTCCAGGCATCGATATTGTCGAAGCGCTCGGCGATCTACTGGCGCGCAAGCCTAAGGTCGTTGCCGAACTCGCAGGCCAGCAGGCGATCAATGAGCACGGGCCGGAAGTTCTGAAGCGCGGTTTCGATCTGCTGGTCATTTCAATCGGCGCGTTGGCCGAGCCCAAGCTCCTTGATCGCCTCAAAACCGCGGCGAACGACGGCAAAAGCCGCATCTTGCTGCCGGCTGGTGCAATTGGCGGCATCGACGCCATTGCCGCGATGAGGGTCGGCGGTCTGACCACGGTGCGTTATCGCTCGCGCAAGCCGCCTGCGGCCTGGCGGGGCTCGCCCGCGGAAAAAGTTGCCGATCTCGACGAACTCACAGGCCGCACTGTGCTTTATCGCGGCCACGCCGGCGAAGCGGCGCTGCTTTATCCGCAAAATGCCAATGTTGCCGCCACGGTGGCGCTGGCCGGTGTGGGTTTTGAAAAAACCGAGGTTGAACTGGTGGCCGATCCGGAAGCGCCCGGCAACGTGCATGAAATCGAAGTCGAAGGTGCAGCAGGCCGTTTCACCATTTCGTTGCAGGGGCGTCCGTCACGCACGAACCCGAAGACATCGGCGCTGACCGCGCTTAGTGTTGCCCGGGCGCTCCTCAATCTCGAGGCGACGATCGTCATATGACTGTTCCGACGCGACGCGCCACCAATGCCCTGATCGGCAGTCCGATCGAGCGCCTCGAAGATCTGCGCTTCCTGACCGGCCGCGGCCAATACACTGACGACCTGCACGACGACAAAATGCTGCACGCGGTGATCCTGCGCAGCGCGGTCGCCCACGGCCGGATTCGTTCGATCGATGTTACCGCTGCGCGCAAGAAGCCGGGCGTTCACGCCGTTATCACCGCAGCCGACATTGGCGAGGTGCCGACAATTCCACTACGACACGACCCGCTTCCAACCGCGCGTCGCTACGTGCAGCCGATCATCGCCGTCGACAAAGTGCGCTTTGTCGGCGAAGCGATGGCGATCGTGGTCGCTGACAGCATCGCGCTTGGCGAGGACGCGCTGGAAGCGATTGAGGTCGATATCGAGTCTTTGCCGGCTGTCGTGGAGCGCGACGCGGCGCGCCGGGGCGAGACTTTGTTGTTCGAAGAAACGGATGGCAATTGCGCCGGTACCATCGTTGCGACGCGCGGTGACGATATCGAAGTAGTTTTCAAGAATGCGCCCTACGGACGCCGCGAGTTTTTCAGCGTGCAGCGTCATGGTGCGGTTCCGATGGAGCCGCGCGTCCTGATCGCCGATTGGGACGACACGAAACAGCGCGTCACGGTCAGCGGCGCCTGCAAGGTGCCATACACCAATCGCCGGGCGTTGGCGGCAATGATGAATCTGCCGGAAATGTCGGTGCGGCAGCTTGAGTACGATGTTGGTGGTGGCTTCGGCGCGCGCGGCGAATTCTACCCTGAAGATTATCTCATTCCGTTTGCGGCCAAGGTTGTCGGACGTCCCGTGAAATGGGTGGAGGACCGGCGCGAGAATTTGATGACGCTGAGCCACGCCCGCGACGCCGCCTGCGATCTGGAAATCGCTTGCACCCGGGACGGCACCATTCTCGCGCTGCGCGGCGAGGCCTTCGCCGATATTGGCGCCTATATGCGCACTAACGGCGCCACCGCTTCGCGCAATATTTCGCAGATCATGTCCGGGCCATACCGCATTCCGCACGTGCGCATGGATGTGAGCCTGATCGTTACCAATAAGACCCCGTCTGGCACTTATCGCGGGCCCGGCCGTTTCGAGGCTGATTTCTGCCGCGAGCGGCTGTTCGATCTTGTGGCGGCCGATCTTGGCATCGATCCCGTCGAATTTCGCCGCCGCAACCTGATCGCGGAAAGCGAGATGCCGTATCAGCTCGCGACCGTGCAGGTGCTCAACATCAAGGCCGAATGCGACAGCGGCAACTATCACACGACGCTTGACCGCTGCCTTGCCGAATTCAAATGGCCCGAGCGGGAAAAGTTGCAGGGCAAGCTGATCGACGACCGCTATCACGGTATTGCGATTGGTTGTTATCTGGAAGGCGGCGGCACCGGACCAAAGGAAAACGCCAAGCTCGTTATCGAGCCCGAGGGCTCGATTGCGGTCTATGTTGGCTCGTCGTCGGTCGGGCAGGGCGTCGAGACAGTGTTCTCGCAGATCGCCGCGGATGCGCTTGAAGTGCCGATGGAGCGCATCAGGCAAGTCTACAAAGGCTCAACCGACTATCTCGCGGAGGGCTTTGGCTCATTTTCGTCGCGCTCGATCGTCATGGGCGGCAATGCCATCGTCAACGCAGCCAACAGTCTGCGCGATCAGATTCGTGTGGCGGCGGCAGAGCGGTTGAAATGCGCGATTAACGAAATCGGCTTTGATCGCGGCATGGCAGTCGGGCCGAACCGCGCCGCGATCGATCTGAAGGAATTTTCCGGATTATCCGCCGATGGCTCGCATGCCAGCAACAAGCGTACCTATTCCTACGGCGCGCACGCCGCCTATGTCTCGGTCGATCCGAGAACCGGTCAGGTCGAACTGATCGACTATGTCGCGGTCGAGGATGTCGGTCGCATCGTCAATCCACTGACGCTGCACGGCCAGTGTGTCGGTGCGGTGGTTCAAGGTCTTGGCGGCGCCTTGCTTGAGCATTTCATCTACGACGAGAACGGCCAGTTTCTGACCGGTTCGCTGGCCGATTACCTGCTGCCGACCGCGAGCGATTTTCCGAACATCCGCGCCGTTGCGCTGGAAGAGAAGCCCTCGCCGATCAATCCGATGGGCTTTAAAGGCGCTGGCGAGGGCGGCATCATTCCGGTCGGCGGCGTGGTCGCCAATGCGGTGGCTGCGGCGCTCGGTTCGCTGGGCGTAAAGCTATACGAATTGCCGCTGTCGCCGCCGCGGGTATGGCAGTTGATCCAGGCGGCGCGGCTGGCACGGTAAGCGCCCTATGCAGCGCGACATCTGGCTCGGCATTCGGATTGGCTCCACAATTGGCGGCTTCATCCCCGAAATGTGGGGGGCAGATATGTTCTGGTATTCGTCACTGCTGTTGAGCGGCGCGTTGGCGCATTCGCCGGATTGTGGATCGGCTACAAGATGAGCTAGCGTGCTGGCATGAAACTTCCGCCTTTCGAATACGCCTGTCCCACTTCGGTCTCGGAGGCGGTTGCGCTGCTGGCGTCGCACGAAGGTGAAGCCAAGCCGCTCGCCGGCGGGCAGAGCTTGGTGCCGATGATGGCGTTTCGTGTTGCGTCACCGTCGCTCGTGGTCGATCTGCGCAAATTGGCAGAGTTGCGGCAGATCAAGATTTCGGATGAAGGCGTTACGCTTGGCGCCATGGTGCGCTGGCGGGAAATCCTCGATGATGCGCGATTGCGAACGGTGCAGCCGCTTCTGGTCGCGGCCGTCGAACATGTCGCCCATTATCAAATCCGCAATCGCGGCACGGTCGGCGGCAGTATCGCGCACGCCGATCCTGCGGCCGAAATGCCAGGCATTGTTTTGACGTGCGACGCAAAGATCGCCGTCACGGGGAAAGCCGGCGCGCGCGTGATCGATGCGGCGAATTTCTTTGAAGGCCCTTTGATGACCGCGCTGAAGTCTGACGAGATCATCACCGAAATTCGCTTGCCGGCGTGGCCGGCGAAACGCCGTTTCGGCTTTCAGGAATTTGCCCGCCGCAGGGGTGATTTTGCGCTTGCGGCAGCGTTGCTGTTCTACGACGACGATGGCGGCAAGGCGCGCAATGCCCACGTTGGCGCGATCGGCGTTGCGGACACGCCGGTTCGGCTCCCTGCGGTCGAGCAGGTTCTCAACGGCAGCGCGATTGACGAAACAACGATTGCCAAGGCGGAAGCTGCAGCCTCGGCTTCAGTCGATCCCCATGACGACATTCATGCCAGCGGCGCTTATCGCAAGGCGCTGGTCGGCGTCATGGTCGAGCGCGCGCTACGCGTCGCGGTGGCGTAGCAGTTCATGCCAGTCAAATTCGAGGTCAATGGCAAGCCGGTCGAGGTCGAAGTCGAACCGCGGCTCACATTGGCCGATTGTTTGCGTCATCATTTGCGGCTCACCGGCACCCACGTCGGTTGCGAGCACGGCGTCTGCGGCGCGTGCACCGTGCTGATCGATGGCGCCGCTGTGCGCTCATGCCTCACGCTCGCGGTGCAGGCGGAGGGCGCCAAGGTGACGACGGTCGAAGGGCTGTCACTACCGGAAGGGGAAGGACTCACGCCGCTGCAAGCGTCGTTCCGCAAACACCACGCGCTGCAATGCGGCTTCTGCACGCCCGGCATGATCACCACCGCGCACGCGCTGCTCAGCGAGGAGCCTGATTGTGACGCCGACCGGGTGCGCGAAGTGCTGTCCGGCAACATCTGCCGCTGTACCGGCTACATCTCCATTGTTGAAGCCGTGCTCGATGCCCGCTCGTCTTACAAGAGATCCATGCCATGACAGTGGCGACGCGAGGCGCGCTGTGACGCGCGCGTTGAGAAATACCTTCATTGGCGCGTCGATCGAGCGCCGTGAGGACCTGCGCTTCCTGCGCGGCCGCGGCACCTACGTCGACGATCTCCAGGTGCCCGGCCTGCTCTATGCGGTAATCCTGCGCAGTTCTGTGGCGCACGGCCGGTTGCGTTCCGTCGATGTCTCCGAGGCGTTGAAGATCGAGGGCGTCCACGCTGTCATCACCGCCAAGGACATGACGTCGAAGGATTACCCGTCCGGCGTGCCGATCGTGCCGATGCGATTGCAGCCGCTGCCCGAATTCCTACCCTACGAGCAGCCGGTCATCGCTTTTGAGAAGGTGCGCTACGTCGGCGAGCCGATTGCCGTGGTGCTGGCGTCAAGCGTCTCCATCGGAGAAGACGCGCTGGAGCAGATCGCAGTCGAGATCGAGGAGTTGTCTGCGGTCGCGACGTGGCAGGAGGCATCGAAAAATCAAAGCGTGCTGTTCGAGGCCACGGGCACCAACCGCTCGCTTACATTCGAGGCGCGCAAGGGCGATGCCGACCCGGCGTTCAAGGATGCGCCCTATACACGCCGCGAGCGCATGCGTACCGGCCGCCACTATGGCCTCACCATGGAGCCACGCGGCGTGATGGCGGAGTGGGACGCAGCCAACAATAAACTCACTGTCTCGGGCGCCTCGAAGGTGCCGTTCGTCAACCGCCGCATCCTGGCGAAGCAGATCGGCTTGTCTGAATCCGACATCGAGTTGATCGAGAACGACGTGGGCGGCGGCTATGGCGCGCGCGGCGAGTTTTATCCGGAAGATTTTCTCATTCCGTTTACCGCGAAACACGTCAACCGCCCGGTGAAGTGGATCGAGGATCGCCGCGAGAACCTGATGGCGATGAACCACGCCCGCGAGACCGAGGCCGATCTTGAGATCGCCTGCCATCGCGACGGCGCGATCATCGCGCTCCGTGGCGAGATGCACACCGACATGGGCGCCTACATGCGCACCAACGGCGCGGTCGGCGCGCGCAACGCGCCGCAGTTCCTGACCGGGCCCTATCGTGTCCCGCACCACAAGGTCGACTCGCACCTCTGGATGACCAATAAGACGCCGGTCGGCACTTACCGCGGGCCGGGCCGCTTCGAGGGCAGCTTCTACATGGAGCGGTTGCTTGACATGGTCGCTGCCGATCTCGGCATCGACCGCGTCGAGCTGCGCCGCCGCAACCTGATCGGCAAGGCCGAGCATCCCTACCAGCTCGCCACTGCGCAGCCCACCAATGCCCATGACCAGACCGATTCGGGCGACTACGAAGAGGCGTTCGACCGCTGCCTGAAAGAGTTCAACTATGCCGAGGTCTCGAAGCTCGGCGGCAAGCTGATCGATGGCAAGTATCACGGCATTGGGGTGGCGTGCTTCATCGAGGGCGGCGCTGCCGGCCCGAAGGAAAGCGCACGGCTCGAGGTCAACGACGACGGCACCATAACGGTCTACATGGGCACATCGTCGGTCGGGCAGGGTGTCGAGACGATCTACGCGCAGATCGCCGCTGACGCGCTTGAAGTGCCGATGGAGCGCATCCGCCACGTCTATCACGGTTCGACCGGGCTCGTGAGCGACGGCTACGGCGCCTATCACTCGCGCTCGGTGGTGATGGGCGGCTCGGCGGTGCTCGACGCGACGCAAAAATTCTTAGGTTTGCTGCGCGAGGCTGCGGGCAAGCGGCTAGGCTGTGCCGAGTCCAAGGTCACGCTCGACGTCGACAAAGTCATCGGCGGCGGCCTCTCACTGCCGCTCAAGGAATTTGCCGGTCTCACCGCCGAGGGCGCGTTCCTCAACCACAAGCACACCTACAGCTATGGAACCCATGCTGCGCACATCACGGTCGATGCGCGGCTCGGCCATATACAGATTCTCGATTACGTCGTGGTGCAGGACGTCGGACGTGCCATCAACCCGCTCACGGTCCGGGGCCAGGTGATCGGCTCGCTGGTGCAGGGTCTCGGCGGCGCGGTGCTGGAAGATCTGAAGTACGACGCGCAGGGCCAGTTTCTCACCGGCTCGCTCGCCGATTATCTGCTGCCCACGGCTTCGGATTTCCCGAACCTGCGTTGCTTCGTCACCGACGACCATCCGTCGCCGATCAATCCGCTCGGCGCCAAGGGAGCGGGCGAGGGCGGCATTGTCGCCGCCGGCGGCTGCATGGCGAACGCGGTGGCCAATGCGCTGCAAACGTTCCACGTGGAGCCGCGCGCGCTGCCGCTCTCGCCGGCCTACATCTGGGAGCTGGTGCAGGCCGGGCGGAAGTAGTTTCTGGGTGTCATCATCCGCCAACGGGCCCGCGCTTGTCGCGCGGCCCGATGACAGGCTCCGGCGAATGATCCAGTAATCCTGGCAGAGCTTGTGCTCGCTATGTCATTGATTACTGGATGCCCCGCCTGCGCGGGGCATGACAATGAGGGGTGCTTCGAATAGGTTTGAGCCAAGCCGAATTTGTGCAGGAGCCAGCCATGTCCGTCGCCCGCCATCCGCGCCCGAAAGAACTTGAGGGCGTTCCAATCGAAGACATCATGAAGCGCTATGTCGGCCGCTTCACGGACAAGAAGGCGGATTGGGCCGCGTTCGAGGATGCCAAGATCGAGGGCTACAAGCGGGCGCAGCATCGCTTCATCGGTGCCGGCGGCTCCGGCAAGCACGGCGATCCGTCGGTGATCCCGGCCGGCAACTTCACGCTGTCGATCATGTATGTCGAGCCGGGACAGGGTAATGCCGCGCATACTCACGAAGTTGAAGAGTGCTTCTTCGTGTTGCAGGGCTATCTCGACGTGTTCGTCGAGGACGAGAGCGGCAAGCGGCTGACCACGCGGCTCGGGCCTTGGGAAACCATTTGCTGCCCAGCCGGGGTCATTCATGGCTACCAGAACGACTCGCTCGAGCCGGTCTACTTCCAGGTCATGATCGGCCGCGGCAAACCGGAGACCATGGGCTATGCCGACGATGACCTGTTCAAGCGCAAGGATGCGCACCTGAAGGCGGTCTAAGTGTCCAAGGCGCTCGACGAAGCGCGCTACGAACTGGCGCTCGCCAACCGCATCATTGCGCATGAGGGCGTGCTCGACGGTTTCGGGCACGTCAGCATGCGCCATCCCGGAACATCCTGACCGCTATCTGATGTCGCGCTCGCGCAGCCCGGAGCTGGTCGAGCCGGCCGACCTGCTGGAGTTCACGCTGGACTCCGAACCGGTAGGCGGGCCGAAAGTCGAAATGTACGGCGAGCGCGTGATCCACGGCTGCATCTATCAGGCGCGGCCGGACGTCCACGCCGTCTGTCATCATCACTCGCCGTCGATACTGCCGTTCTGCGTTACCGGCGTCGCGCTCGAGCCGGTGTTTCACATGGGCCCCGTGATGGGCCAGGTCGTGCCGTTCTGGGACAGCCGCGATGAGTTCGGCCACACCGACCTGCTGGTGGTGAAGCCGGAGGAAGGGCGTTCGCTGGCGCGGGCACTCGGCCCGCACTGGATGGTGCTGATGCGCCGCCACGGCGCGAGCCGTCGCCGGGCGGTCGGTGCGTGAACTGGTGTTCCGCACCGATCTATTCGCACGCCAATGCTGAAATCCAGTTGCGTTCGATGATGATCGGGACCGTTGGCGCGCTTAGCGCTGCCGAGCGGGAGCGTGGCGAGCCGCGGCAGCTGCAGCCTCGGCCGATGGCGCGAGCGTGGGAATACTGGACCACGCGGCTGCAAAAGGCCGGAGAGTTGCCGCCGCGCAACGCTCCGAAGCCGGCCCGGTCAAGCAGCACAAAGCGGCGCGCAGCACCGGCGAAGCGACGCGCCGCCAAGCGACGGTCGCGGTAACGCAAACGAACGCTCTGCCTGCGCCGGGCGTCAGCCGTAGGTCGGCACGAACAGCTTCTCGATCGGGATCTTGTCCGGGATCAGCCCCTGATCGACCATGTAGCCGACCATCGCTTCCAGCGTCGGACGGTTCGGCTCGATGCCATAAGGCCAGCAGTCGCCGCCGAACAGGTCGTCGATCTCCTGCACGTCATCGGGCAGCCAGGGCAGCATGTACCGGAGCGTCCCGGAGATCCGCATCTTCTCCCAGGCGCGGTTCTTGGCCGCCTCGAACGCGTCGTAGAGGCTCGTCGCCACGAACGGGTTCTTCTCGTAGACGTCGTTGCGGATGACGATCAGGTGCATGATCGGGAAGATCTTGGTGCGGCGGTAGTAGTCCTGTTCCTTGTCGCGATAATCGGGGAACAGCCGCACCACGTCGGGATTGCGCTTGAGCGCCCGCGGCAGGTTCGAGCCGATAATGGCCTGGATTTCGCCGGCTTCGAGCAAGTCGCTCAGCGACTTGCCGGTCGTATTGTTCTTGATGATTTTGACCGGCTTGAGCATCGGCATGACGTTCGGATTGCCGTAGCCGCCGGGCTCGTTGATGGCGCCCTGCACCCACTCGATGGTCGAGAGATCGACGCCGAGGTCGTGCTGCATCAGTCCGCGGATGAACAGCGCCGCGGTCTGGGTATAGAGCGGCACGCCGATCCGCTTGCCTTCGAGGTCCTTGGCGGTTTTGACGTGCTTGCGGTTGACCACGATGAAGCCGTGGCGAAACACCCGCGAGGCGAACACCGGCAGCGCCACGAACGGCAGCTTGTTCGCGGCATAGCGGCTGATGAACTCCGAGCTCGACATCTCGCAGGCGTCGAACTCCAGGCTGTTGGACATGCGGTCGAAAATCTCCCGCGGATTGTCCATGACCAGAAAGTTAAGATCGATGCCCTCGGGTTTGATGTCGCCTGTGTAGAGCGCGAGCATGCGATCGTAGAGGCCGCAAGCGAAGGTGATCGGCAGACCAGACATTGAACACACCGTTAAGAATGTTGAGGCGGGAGTCTGAGTATCACACACGCTCTCTCACGCGTCATCGCAGCTGCGCGCGACAGGCTCCGCGCTCACTCGAGTCGCGCTCCGCAAAAAAATTTGCGCTCCGATGTCGTTTTTTTCTTGCAATCACTTTCTAATGGCCCTATGTGCGGCTCGCCCAAATTCGCACGTGCCTGTGGCCGTGTGTCGATCGGTAGGCATCCGGACAAGAGGCCGGACAGTCGCCTGAGGTTCGAAGTTTAGAGCCTCACTACGTGATCGGCAGCCGGAGGCGAAACCGGCGCACCCCGCGCTCAACGGGGGACGCGGCTTAAAGCAACGACGGAGCGGGCTTTTTTGGTCTCGTTGGCTGTCCACAAGCCAACACCGAAGAGGCTTGTCCATCTTGCCGGCCGTGCGGAACGGGTTCTCCCGCTCCAATCCAAGGCAGCACATCGGCGAAGAGCCGCGCGCGTCCACCGTGTCCCCAACGCACGGTCGTCTCGCCAAGCTCGAAGCCGCTGACGCCGGTCGTCTGCGCAAAATCGCGGACGGCTGAAATTCAACGTCGGGCCGAGCTTAGCCGCTTGGGCCCCTTGAACCTGGATGTGAAGGAGCACGCCCATGACCGAGCGTATCCGTGAATTCCTGCGCCGCCGCCGCGAAGAGGGCGTGGACGAAGGTCCATGCCTGATCGTCGACCTCGACGTCGTGCGCGACAACTACAAGGCCTTTACCAAGGCGCTGCCGGACAGCCGGGTGTTCTACGCCGTGAAGGCGAACCCGGCGCCGGAACTGCTGTCGATCCTGGCCTCGCTGGGCTCCTGCTTCGACACCGCCTCGGTCGCCGAGATCGAGATGGTGCTCGCCGCCGGCGCCACCGCCGACCGCATCTCTTACGGCAACACCATCAAGAAGGAGCGGGACATCGCCCGTGCCTTCGCGCTCGGTGTCCGGATGTTCGCGGTCGACTGCAAGCCCGAAGTGGAGAAGGTCGCGCGCGCCGCGCCCGGCTCCCGCGTCTTCTGCCGCATCCTCTCCGACTGCGTCGGAGCGGAATGGCCGCTGTCGCGCAAATTCGGGTGCGAGCCGGCGATGGCCGTCGATGTGCTCGAGCACGCGCTGAAGCTCGGGCTGGTGCCGCATGGCGTGTCGTTCCATGTCGGCTCGCAGCAGCGCAACCAGCACGCCTGGGACCGGGCGCTCGCTTCGGCGGCGGGCGTGTTTCGGGAGTGCGGCGATCGCGGCATCAACCTGGCGATGGTCAACCTGGGCGGGGGCTTCCCGACCAAGTACCTGAAGAACGTCCCGTCGGTGAAAACCTACGGCTCGGCGATCTTCAAGGCTCTGCGCAAACACTTCGGTAACCAGATCCCGGAAACGATCATCGAGCCGGGACGCGGGATGGTCGGCAATGCCGGCCTGATCGAAGCGGAAGTCGTCCTCGTCTCCAAGAAGAGCGAGGAAGACGAAGTGCGCTGGGTCTACCTCGACATCGGCAAGTTCGGCGGTCTCGCCGAGACGATGGACGAGTCGATCCGCTACCCGATCCGCACGCCGCGGGACGGAGACGCCATGGTGCCGTGCGTGCTCGCCGGTCCGACCTGCGATTCGGCCGACGTGATGTACGAAAAGGTGCCTTACATGCTCCCGGTCAGCCTCGAAATCGGCGACCGGGTGCTGATCGAGGGCACTGGCGCCTACACCTCGACCTACGCAGCGGTTGCCTTCAACGGCTTCGCCCCGCTGCGGACCTTTCACATCTAAATAACGACGGTGAGACTTCCGGCTCCGGCGTGTCCGCGCTCGGCGTGGACGCCGGGGTGCGGCAGTCGGAAAGGAGTGGGATCATGGTGACCATTCGGGACGAAAAAATCTCCGACATTGTAGCCCGCGAGGCGCTGCTCGACGTCGCTTACGGTGCGGAGCGTTTCACCAAGACGTCCGAGCGCCTGCGCGAAGGCCGCCTGCCGGCCGACCGGCTTGCGCTGGTCGCGGTCGAACACGGCCAGGTCATCGGCACGGTGCGGCTCTGGCAGGTCACAGCAGGTCCGGGATGCCCGGCGTTGCTGCTCGGCCCGCTTGCGGTCCATCCGGAGCATCGCAACCGCGGTATCGGTTCAGCGCTGATGCGCCGTGCCATCGCCCGCGCGCGGATGCTCGGCCACGAGGTCGTGCTGCTGGTCGGCGACGCGCCGTACTACAGCCGGTTCGGCTTCACGGCGGCGCAAACCGGCGAGCTGTGGATGCCGGGGCGTTTCGAGCGGGACCGTCTGCTGGCGCTTGAGCTCAAGCCGCAAGCGCTCGTGGGCGCACGCGGAATGATCGGCGCGACCGGCAAGCTCGAGCCGAAGCCCGAGCTCAACCTGCTCATTGCCGCAACCTTCAAGCAGCGTCGCGCGCCCGCACGGCGCGCGGCGTAAAACGCAAGACACACTAACCGTAGATCAAAGCTGGCTCTGGGCCCCGATCCGATTGAATCGGATCGGGGTCTCAGGCAATCAATGCGCTATTGGCTCTGGAGATACGATAATGACCGAGTGGCCCATTCACGCCCGCATCACCGGGCCCCATTGTGATGATCGGTTTCGGCTCGATCGGCAAAGGCACGCTGCCTTTGATCGAGCGTCATTTCCTTTATGACAACGACCGGGTGGTCGTTATCGATCCCGAAGACAAGGACCGCAAGCTGCTCGACGAGCGCGGCATCCGGTTCATTCATCAAGCGGTTACCCGCAAAAACTATCGCGAACTGCTCGGCCCGCTGCTGACCGAAGGCGGCGGACAAGGCTTTTGCGTCAACCTGTCGGTCGACACGTCGTCGGTCGACATCATGGAATTCAGCCGCGAAGTCGGCGCGCTCTACATCGACACCGTCGCTGAACCCTGGCCAGGTTTCTACTTCGACTCCGAAGCTCGGCCCGGAAGCGCGCTCGAACTACGCGCTGCGCGAAACCGTGCTGGCAGCGCGCCGCAAGAATCCTGGCGGCTCCACCGCGGTATCCTGCTGCGGCGCCAATCCGGGCATGGTGTCATGGTTCGTCAAGCAGGCGTTGCTGAACGTCGCCGGCGACCTCGGCTTGAAATTCAAAGAGCCGAAGTCGCGTGAGGACTGGGGCAAGCTCGCCAAGAAAGTCGGCGTGAAGGGCATCCATATTGCCGAGCGCGATACCCAGCGGGCCAAGCAGCCGAAGCCGCTTGAGGTGTTCGTCAATACCTGGTCGGTCGAAGGCTTCCTGTCGGAAGGCATGCAGCCGGCCGAGCTCGGCTGGGGCTCGCACGAGAAGAAGCTGCCGAAAAACGGCTTTAAGCATAAGACTGGCTGCCAGGCGGCGATCTACCTGACGCAGCCCGGCGCCAACACGCGCGTGCGCTCATGGACGCCGACGGCAAAGGCGCAATATGGCTTCCTGGTCACCCACAACGAAGCGATCTCGATCGCGGACTTCTTCACGCTGCGTGACGGCCGCAAGGTGGTTTATCGGCCGACCTGCCACTACGCCTACCATCCGTGCAACGATGCGGTGCTGTCGCTGCACGAACTGTTCGGCCAGGCCGGCGAGCGGCAGCCGTCCATTCACATCCTGGACGAGCATGAGATCGTCGACGGTATCGATGAGCTCGGCGTGCTGCTCTACGGCCACAAGAAGAACGCCTACTGGTATGGCTCGCAACTTTCGATCGAGGAAACGCGGCAGATCGCGCCCTACCAGAACGCCACCGGCATGCAGGTGACGTCGGCGGTGCTCGCCGGCATGGTGTGGGCGCTGGAAAATCCGAACGCCGGCATTGTCGAGGCCGACGAGATGGATTTCCGCCGCTGTCTGGAAGTGCAGATGCCCTATCTCGGTCCGGTGATTGGCAGCTATACCGACTGGACACCGATCACTGGGCGCCCGGGCTTGTTCAAGGAAGAGATCGACAAGCGCGATCCTTGGCAGTTCACTAACGTCCTGGTCGTCTGACGCTAACCGAGGGAGAAGCGCTATGGCCGTGAACGAGCGTTTCGATTTCACCGGCCTTAGCGTCTTGATCACCGGCGGCGGCAAAGGTCTCGGCAAAGTCTACGCCGAGGAATTTGCCAAAGCCGGCGCCTATGTGACAGCGGCGGACATTGACGTCAAAGCCGCAGAAGCTGTCGCGGCGTCGCTGCACGGATCGGACTTGAGTGCGCTTGGGCTCGGCGTCGATGTTGCGGACGAGGACTCGACCAAGGCGATGGCGAAGGCTGCGCTCGATCGCTTCGGTGCGATCGACGTGCTCATCAACAACGCCTCGCTGATGAGCGTGCTGCCCCGGCGGTCGTGGCTGGAAATCCCGGTGGACGAGTGGGATCGCGTCATGGCCGTCAATCTGCGCGGCA
The DNA here is from genome assembly GCA_963742215.1 of uncultured Alphaproteobacteria bacterium. Classification (GTDB taxonomy): domain Bacteria; phylum Pseudomonadota; class Alphaproteobacteria; order Rhizobiales; family Xanthobacteraceae; genus BOG-931. The sequence goes on along the minus strand of CAVULJ010000016.1, from coordinate 133,253 downwards.
TGTTCCTGTGCTGCCGTGCCGTATTTCCCGCGATGCAGGCGCAAAAGCGCGGCAAGATCGTCAACATTTCCTCGTCGCGGGTTTGGGAGGGTGCGCCGAACCGGTTGCACTACACGACATCGAAGGCCGGTGTGATCGGCCTTACGCGCGCCTTGGCGCGCGAGGTCGGAGAATTCGGCATCACCGTCAACGCGCTGACCCCCGGCATGACCCAGAGCGAAACGCAGGTCGCCTCGTCGTCGGGAAACTATCTGGCGACGCGGGTCGCGGGCCGCGCCATCGAGCGCGTTCAGGTACCGGCCGATCTGGTCGGCGCCGTGATGTTTCTATCGTCGGGGGCCAGCGATTTCATGACCGGCCAGACCATCAATGTCGACGGCGGCAAGTCGATGCACTGATTACTGGGTCACCCGCCTTCGCGGGTGACGACTCGAATTGATGATGCGCTATTTCACTTCAGCCGCTTCGCCGCTTCCTCGACCATGCTGAGGTCGGAATAGGCTTTGACGTCGAAACTTGACTGGGCGTAGCCGAGCTCCTTGGTCAGGTCCACGTTGCGCTGAAGCGCAGCGAGGTCCGGCAGCATGTTCGGGTCGCGATACTCGTCGGTTTTGGTGAATACCCAACCCATCCGTTCCGGCGGCACTTTCACGAAGCGCCCGGCGATCTGCGCCACTTCGTCATGGTTCTTCGGGTCCATGTACCAGTGCAGGATATTCAGCGTGTCTTCGAACCAGTCGACCAGCGCGGCGCGATTCTTGTCGATGAATGGCTTGCGCGCCTGAAAGCTGACGAATTGCGAGATGCCTATGGCGTCCTTGGAGGTGAACAGCGTTGTCGCCATCGCCTGCAATTCCGGATCGAGCGCGAACGGCAGCACCGCCGGAATCAAATCCACCTTGTGCTCGGCCAGCATCGCCTTCATGGCCGGAAACGGCGCCTCGATCACGGTGTAATCGCGTTTGCTTTCGAGGCCGTGTTTGTGCAGCATCGCCTTCATGCCGATGTCGACCGCGCTGCCCTCCGCGTTGGTGGCGACAACCTTGCCCTTGAGGTCTTCAACCTTTTTGATCGGGCCATCCTTGAGCACGGAAAAGCGGACCGAGTAGCTGTCGTCGACGCCGTCGCGGAAATCGTCGGCAATGATGCGGATGTCATCAAGGCCGGCGTTCTTGATGGCGATCGGCAGCGTGGAATAGGCGAGGTCGCCGATTTCCACCTCGTTGTTGGCCATCGCCGTGACCATTGGCGGCGTGCCGGCATAACGAACCGCCGCGAACGTATAGGATTGGCCGAGATGCTTGGCGAGGTCCTTCTTGTCGAGCCACAATGTGATCCAGTTGGCTACCGGCGCGACCCAGGCAACGCGGATTTGAACCGGATCGGCGCGCGCTGCGCCAGCCGATGTGAAGGCGAAGGCTAAGCCGCAAAGCCCGGCCCGTGCGATGGTCACGGCGCGCATTGTTTCCTCCTGATGTGATGCGGACGCCGTTGGTTCGGCGTCTCGCGGTGGGGTGACTTATTGCAGGCGTTTCACCGCTTCCTCGACCAGGCTCAGGTCGGTGTATTTTTTGACATCGAAACTGGCCTGGGTGAAGCCCAGGTCATGCGTCAAGTCGACGTTCTTCTGAAGGGCGTCGAGGTTCGGCATCAAGCTCGGATCGTGATAGACGTCCTTTTTGGTGAAGGCCCAATCGAACGTCTCCGGCGGCCGTTTCACGAGTTCGCCAAGGATTTGCTTCGCCGCTTCATGGTTCGCCGGATCGAGATACCAGTGGACGATAAGAAGCGAATCCTCCATGAAGTCGACCATTGCGGCGCGGTTCTTGTCGATGAAGGGTTTGCGCGCCTGCCAGGTAATCATGTCGGTAACGCCGACAGCGTCGCGCTGCACGAATAGAGTCGCGCGCGATTTTTTGCAGTTCAGGATCGTATGAGAACGGCAGCACCGCCGGAATGAGGTCGACCTTGTGCTCCGCCAGCATCGCTTTCATCGCCGGGAACGGCGCTTCGACGACGGTGTAGTCGCGGTTCGCCTCCAGGCCGTGCTTATGCAGCATGGCCTTTAAGGCGACATCGACGGCGCTGCCCGCGGCATTGGTCGCGACGACCTTGCCTTTGAGGTCTTCGACCTTTTTGATCGGGCCGTCTTTGAGCACCATGAATCCCTGCGAATACCAGCCGGGGACGCCGTCCTGGAATTCGTCGCTGATGACGCGGAGGTCATCGAGGCCGGCGTTGCCGATGGCGATGCCCAGCGTCGAATAAGCAAGGTTGGTGACTTCGACCTCGTTGGTGGCAAGCGCGGTGATCATCGGCGGCGTGCCGACATAGTGCACCGGCTCCATCACGTAGGACTGGCCGAAATGCTTGGCGAGATCCTTCTTTTGCAGCCAGATCGAAGCCCAATTTCCCGGCGCCACCCAGCCGTCGCGAATTCGTCACCGGCTGGGCGCCGGCCGTGCCGGCGAGCCATATGGCAAACAAAGCTGCCAAGACGCATGTCACTGCGCGCATTGCTTCCTCCCGATGTAATGCGGACGCCGTTGGTTCGGCGTCTCGCGGTGTAGTGCCTTACTGCAGGCGCTTGGCGGCTTCGTCGATCAGGCTCAGATCGGAGTGCGCCTTGACGTCGAAGCTCGCCGGCACGAAGCCAAGCTCGTGGGTTAGGTCGACGTTCTTTTGCAGTGCGGCGATGTCGGGCCGCATGACAGGCGAACGATAATAGTCATCCTTGGTGAACAGCCAGCCGAACCGCTCCGGCGGCTGTTTGGTGACGTTACTGGCTATTTGCGCAACCGCATCATGGTTTTTCGGGTCGAGATACCACTGCTCGATGCGCATCGAATCTTCCATGAAGTCGACGATGGCGGCGCGGTTCTGGTCGATGAACGATTTGCGCATCACCCACATCGCGAACTGGGTAAGGCCAACGGCGTCGGTCATCGAGAACAACGGCCGGGCGATTTTCTTTAATTCGGGATCGAGCGCGAACGGCAGCACGGTCGGGATCAGGTCGACTTTCTTTTCCGCCAACATGGCGCGCATGCCGGGGAACGGCGCTTCCACTACGGTGTAGTCGCGGTTCGGCTCCAGGCCGTGCTTGTGGAGCATGGCCTTCATGGCAACGTCAACGCCGCTGCCAGCCGCGTTGGTCGCTAGTACTTTGCCCTTGAGGTCTTCAATCTTCTTGATCGGCCCGTCGGCCAGCACCTGAAAGTCGTCGTCGCGATATCCCGGATAGCCGTCCTGGAATTCATCGGCGACGACGCGCAGGTCATCCATACCGGCATTCTCGATCGCGATCGGCAGCGTGGAATAAGCGAGGTCGCCGATCTCCAGCTCACCGGTCGCCATCGCCGTGATCATCGGCGGTGTACCGGCATAGCGCGCGCTTTCGAACACGTAGGATTTGCCGAAATGGACCGCGAGATCCTTCTTCTCCAGCCAGATCGAGGCCCAATTGGAAACCGGCGCCACCCAGGAACCGCGGATTTTCAGCGGATCGGCGTGGGTCGTGCCGGCCAAGGCCATGCCGAAAAGTCCGGCTAATGCATAAGTCGCGGTACGCATGAATTCCCCCCTGTTTGCGTCAGGATGACGGCAAAACGCTGCGGCGCGCAAGGTTGCGCGGTGCCGCACCGACGGAAGGCGGAAGCAACGATCAGTTGTGGTCGGCGGTTTCCTGGTGCCACACCAGCAAGCGGCGGCGGGCAAACGCCATCGCCTTGATGAGCGCGTAGCCGACCACAGCGATCTCGACGATGCCGGCGAACACGCCCGGCGAGTTGGCAAAACGTGACGCCCCCATCATGGCGCCGCCAAGTCCGTAGCCGCCCATCACCATCTCGGCGATGATGGTGACGATCAGCGAAATCGGCAGGGCCACCTGCAATCCGGTGATGATTTGCGGGGCGGCCGCGGGCAGTGCGATCTGCCACATGATCTGCCGTTCGTTCGCGCCCATATTGCGCGCCGACCACAGCAACTCTTTCTCGACCGCGGCAATGCCAGCCAATGTCGCCGTTACCACCGGAAAAATCCCGTCAAACACGACCATCGAAATCTTCGAAACATCGTAGACGCCGAGCCACAGGATGATGATCGGAAGGAACGCGATCTTCGGCATCGGAAAACCGACCGAAATCATCGGGTCAAAAAACCATCGCGCGATCTTTGAGCGTGCCATCGCCATCGCAAGCGCGATGCCGCAAATCGTGGCGATGACAAAACCGGTCAGGGCGCGAAACATCGTGAGTCCCGAGATTGATCCAGAGAACGCCGCTCGTCGCATCTTTGTAGATGTAGGCAAGCACGACGCTGAAGCGCGGCAGCATGAACGGCGTTACCTTGCCGCTACGGGCAAACAATTCCCAGGCCAGCAGCATCAGCAGGATCGAGAACAGGCCGGCGCCGAAACGGAATGCCGCGTCGAACCGTCTGGCCCCCTCGGATGCGAGATCGGCCGCCGCGGCGGCGAGCGTGGCCTGGTCGTCTACTCGCGCCATCGCAGTAACCATTGCATGAGAAGCTGATAAATGCGGTCGGCGCCGAAGCCGAGCAGCGCCACCGTGAGCACGACCGCATACATGCCTTCGTAAGCCCCGGTCGAACCGAGATAGCCGATCAGATAGCCGAAGCCTGATTGCGATACGATCAGCTCGGAGCTCACCAGCAGGATGAAGGCGAGCGCCAGCGCAGTGCGGATGCCGTTGAGAATTTCCGGCAGCGCGCTCGGCATGATCACGTCCCACATCATGCGCAGCCGGCCCGCGCCCATGCTGCGCGCCGACCAGACCAGCGCGTGATCGCTGCCGCGCGCGCCGTTATAGGCGCCGATGGTGACCGGGATCATGCAGCCGAGAAAGATCAGCAAAATCTTCGAGCCGTTGCCGAAGCCGAGCCACAGCACGGTGACGGGAATCAGCGCCGACTTCGGCAGCGGATAAAACAATTCGACCAGTGGATTGATGAAGATGTCGAGCAGCTTGACGCGCGCCATGGCCATGCCGAGTCCGCCGCCCACCACGATGGCAAGAGCGAGGCCTGCGGCGGCGCGATAAATCGACGCCGCGCCATTGTCGATCAATTCGCCGTCCCGGATCAGATCGACCCATGCCGCGCCAACGCTGGTCAACGACGGCAGGGCGCTGGAATCGACCAGATGAAGCCGCGCCGTCAGCTCCCAGCCCAGCGCGAGCAGCAGCAGCGGCAGATATCGGATCGCGGTCTGCATCACGCCGTTACCGTGCCCTGCGCCTTGATCGCCTCGTCGCGAACCAGGTTCCAGATCTCGTCGGTCTTCTCGACGAATTCCTTGCTGCGAAACAAGCCCGGATCGCTCTTGTCGAGCTTGATGTCGACGATCGCCTTGATCTTTCCCGGCCGTGCCGACATCACCGCTACGCGCCCGGCGAGATAGACCGCCTCCTGAACGTCGTGGGTGACGAAGATCACGGTCTTCGGCGTACGCTTCCAGATGCTGAGCAGCTCGGTCTGCATCAGCGAGCGGGTCTGGGCGTCGAGCGCGCCGAACGGCTCGTCCATCAGGAGGATATTGGGATCGAAGGCGAGCGTCCGCGCGATCGCGGTGCGCTGCTTCATCCCGCCGGAAAGCTGCGACGGATAGCTATCCTCAAAGCCGCGCAGGCCGACCAGTTGATGAAATCTTGCGCCCGCTGCTCGCGCTCGAGGCGCGGCATCCCCTGCCGTTCAAGGCCGTAAAGGATGTTGCCGCGCACGGTTTTCCAGGGAAACAGCGCGAAGTGCTGAAACACGATGCCGCGGTCGGGGCCGGGCGCCATTACCGGCTTCCCTCGACCAGTGATGCGGCCGGCCTCGATCGGCAGAAAGCCGCCGACCAGATAGAGCAGGGTGGACTTGCCGCAGCCGGATGGGCCCAGCAGCGCCACGAATTCCCGGGGGTGCACTTCCAGCGATACGTCGGAAAGCGCCCTCACGACACGCCCGTGGGACGGCCGATAGGTGTGGTTCACCCCCTCGACGACGATTTGCGCTTCCCCTGCCATTCTCTCAGTGTGTCCCCACGCACTCCGGCTCCGTGTTGTTAGCTTTCTCAGGAGCGCCGCGGCGGCACCACTAGCCGGAATGACGGGCTCGGCAAAAGCGGCTATATGTCCCTTCAATTGCCGTGTCACTTTAAATCGCCGGAATTACCTCATGGAACGCTCGTTCAAAAAAGAAGTCGATGCGCTGCGGCTCGGCGACGGCGAAATATTTCGCGGCGAGGGCATCCTTGCCGTCACCAAGGCGCTGCTGCAATCGGGCGTGAGCTATGTCGGCGGCTATCAGGGCGCGCCGGTCTCGCATCTGCTCGACGTGATGGTCGATGCCGAAGACCTGCTGACCGATCTCGGCGTCCATGTCGAAACCTGCACCAACGAGGCGGCCGCTGCCGCGATGCTCGGCGCCTCGATCAATTATCCGCTGCGCGGTGCGGTGACCTGGAAATCCATCGTCGGCACCAATGTCGCCGCCGATGCGCTGTCGAACCTCGCTTCGCCCGGCGTCATCGGCGGCGCGCTGATCGTGCTCGGCGAGGATTACGGCGAGGGCGCGAGCGTCATTCAGGAGCGCTCCTACGCCTACGCCATGAAATCCTCGATCTGGCTGCTCGATCCGCGGCCCGATCTGCCGACCATCGTGCACATGGTCGAAAAAGGTTTTGAGCTGTCCGAAGCGACCCATGCGCCGGTCATGCTCGATTTGCGGGTCCGCGCCTGCCACGTCACCGGCGAATTCATCGCCAAGGACAACAAGCGCGGCGCCTATAGCGGCGTGCATCGCCTCAACGGTCCGCCGCGCTTCGAATATGGCCGGCTGGCGCATCCGCCGGTGATCTTCACCCAGGAGCGGCTGAAGATCGAGGAGCGCCTGCCGGCGGCGCAAAAATTCATCCGCGAGCAGAAGCTCAACGAATTCATCCCGGGCGACCTCGATGACGTCGGCATCATCGTGCTCGGCGGGCTGACCAACGAGCTTGCTGCGCGCGCTGGCGCGGCTCGATCTTGCCGATCTCTACGGCGCCTCGCGCATCCCGATCTACGTGCTCAACGTCGCCTATCCGCTGGTGCCGGAGGAAGTGAAGGATTTTTGCGCCGGCAAACGCGCGGTGCTGGTGGTCGAGGAAGGCTCGCCGGAATATGTCGAGCAGCAGATCAACGCCATGCTGCGCAACGCCGACATCGATACGCGCGTGCTCGGCAAGGAGTGCCTGCCGCGCAGCGGCGATTACAACGTCCGAGGTCCTGCTGCGCGGCATCGCCGCCTTCCTGCAAGGCAGACGCGGCCGGCCGGCATCGATGCCGACGCCATTGCCGCGCGGGTCGACGGATTCGCTCGCGCACAAGCCCGGCTGTCGATCGATACCGTCGGCGATATCCCGCCGCGGCCGCCGAATTTCTGCACCGGCTGTCCGGAGCGGCCGGTGTTCGCCGCGATCAAGCTCGTGCAGCGCGAGACTCGGCCCGACCCATATCAGCGCCGATATCGGCTGCCACTCGTTCGCGACCTTTGCGCCGTTCTCGCTCGGCAATTCGATCCTCGGCTACGGCATGTCGCTCGCCAGCGCCGCCGCCGTCGGCGCCGAACATGGAACGGCGTCCGATCTCGATCATGGGCGACGGCGGCTTCTGGCACAACGGCCTGATCACCGGCGTCGCCTCCAACATGTTCAACAAAGGCGACGGCGTGCTGATCGTGATGCAGAACGGCTACGCCTCGGCCACCGGCCAGCAATATCTGCCGTCGAGCGAGGCGAACCGCAGCGGCACGCCGACCGGCATCAGCATCGAGAAGACGGTGCGCTCGCTCGGCGTCACATGGCTGCGCACGGTGCGCACCTACAGCGTCGCCAAGATGGTGGCGACGCTGAAGGAGGCGATGCGCACGGCGGAGCGCGGGCTGAAGGTCATCATCGCCGACGGCGAATGCATGCTGGCGCGGCAGCGCCGCATCCGCGCCGAGGATGCCGAGAAGCTCAAGCGCGGCGAGCGCGTGGTGAAAACGCGTTACGGCGTCGACGACGAAATCTGCACCGGCGATCATTCCTGCATCCGGCTGTCGGGCTGTCCGTCGCTGACGGTGAAGCCCAATCCCGATCCGCTGCGCACCGATCCGGTGGCGGCCGTGATCGAAAGCTGCGTCGGCTGCGGCCTGTGCGGCGAGGTCGCGCATGCGGCCGTGCTGTGCCCGTCGTTCTACCAGCACCGATGTCGTCAGCAATCCGAATTGGTGGGACCGCACGCTGCTCGGATGCGCAGCACGGTGATCGGATGGCTGCGCGGCAGTTTCTCGCTCTCCCGAAGGCGAGTCGGACCTGCGTCCGAAGCGAGATCGAGCCCGGCACCCTAACCCTCTCCCCAAGCGGAGAGAGGCGAGCTCGGCGAGCCAGGTCGGCGCAAGAAGCGACTGTTCGTCCGCTGACGATCCTGATTGCCGCGCTCGGCGGCGAAGGCGGCGGCGTGCTGACCGACTGGATCGTCGCCGCGGCGGAGAGCCAGAATTTCCCGGTGCAATCGACCTCGATCCCCGGCGTCGCGCAGCGCACCGGCGCGACCACCTATCACATCGAAATGGTGCCGGCGCGCGCAGCCGCGAATCGGCGCCGCGCCCGGTCCTGGCGCTTGCGCCCGGCATCGGCGACGTCGATCTCGTGGTGGCGAGCGAACTGATGGAAGCCGGCCGCGCCATTGCCGGCGGCTACGTCACGCCGCGACCGCACCACGACCATCGCCTCGACCAGCCGCTCCTATCTGACCGTCGAGAAAATGGCGATGGGCGACGGCCGCTACGATCAGCAGAAACTCGTTGCAGCGGTCGAGAAGAATTCGCAAAGCGACGCTGCTGCTCGATCTCGAAGCGATCGCGCAAGCAGAGCGGCGCCATGATCAACGCCGTGATGCTGGGCGTTATCGCCGGCGCCGGCGCGCTGCCGATTCCGGCCGAAGCTTTCGAAGCCGCGATCCGCGCCGACGGCAAGGCGGTCGATACCAATCTGCGCGGTTTCCGCGCCGGGTTCGACGCCGCGCGCGCGGCGCGCAGCCGCGTCGCGATCCGCGCAAGCGGTATCGTGCGCCCGACGCCTCGCTCGCCGATCTCGAACAGCGAGATCGCAGCGCATGCCGGAAGCGGCGCGCGCATTCATGATCGAAGGCGTGCGCCGGCTCGCGTCCTATCAGGATCTTGCCTATGCGCGGCTTTATCTCGATCGCCTCGGGCCGATCCGCGACGCCGATGCGAAGGCCAAGGCGATGGCCGGCTGCTGGCGGAAACCGCGCGGCATCTGGCGCGTGCGGATGTCCTACGAGGACGTGATCCGCGTCGCGCAGGCCAAGATCGATCCGGCGCGGTTCTCGCGCATCACCGCGCAGTACGGCGTGAAAGCCGGATCAGCCGTTCACGGTGACCGAATTCTTCAAGCCCGGCGTCGAGGAATTCTGCTCGGTGCTGCCGCCGTGGCTGGCGACGGCGCATTCTCGGCCTTCGCCGAACGGCATCCCGGCGCTCGCCGCGGCGCATTGGGGCATGGAGATCAATACCGCGTCGGTCTCCGGCTACCTGCGCTTCTACATCCTCGCCAAGTTGCGCGGCTTCCGGCCGAAGACCTGGCGCTTCCAGGAGGAGCAGCGGGAGATCGAAAGCTGGCTGCGCATGATCGCCCACGCCGCGCCGCTCTCGGCCGAGCTTGCGATCGAAATTGCCGAATGCGCGCGGCTGATCAAAGGCTATGGCGATACGCACAAGCGCGGCAGCGACAATTATCGCACCATCGACTCGCAGGTGATCGAGCCGGCGCTGGCCGGCGCCATGCCGGTGCATCAAGCCGTTGACGCGGTCGCCAGCGCCCGCACGGCGGCGCTGCTCGATCCGGAAGGCGAGGCGCTGTCGAAATGCATCGCCGATATCGCCATGCAATCAAGCCATCGTATTGCCGCCGAATAGCGGCTGTTCCGCTGCTACACCGCAGCCGCTCTGGCGAGCGGCGACCAGGCCGACCGTTTCTTTTTGGGGCTCCCGCAGGTAGCGTTTACGCCTTGAGATTAATGAGGGCGTGTGATGATTAAGCGGCTCATATGTGCGGCAATCGCTTTGTGCGTTGCCTCCAGTGCGAACGCTTCAACTTTACGGCTCAAGAACTACATGGCGCCCGAGGATGAAAAACAACGCCTCTTGAATGCCATGTATTTGGACGGCTTGAAGGATGGCCTTATCGCCTTCAACATCGTTCTTCCCCGTACCGGCGCGGCGCCATTGTTTTGCCTGCCGCCGACGTTGGCGCTTACACCAGAACAAGCCGACGACATTTTGATGCGGGAAGCAAAGAGCCATCCGTACCCCGATGACATGATCGTATCGATTGTGCTTTTGGCGGGCCTTAGAAAAACGTTCCCATGTGAGGGACAAGGCAACGGCGCAAAGTAGCGTGCCAAGGCTGAATTGCGCAAACAGCGCGAGTATGGCGGATTAGCGAAGCGTAATCCGCCATTCTCTTCCGCCGACGCGCGGGTTGCGCCTTTGGCTAACCCGCTCTTTGCGGCGGGCAATAAAACGTGCCTTCCACCTCGACGATGTCCTGCTGGTTGAGGGCGCGCACCTCCACGATGGTGCGCGGCGGATAAGGGCCGCCGCTCCAGAATTCCTCCTGGATCCCGTTCACGAGCGGCCGGTGCCGGTTCATGTCGGTGACGTAGACGACGAGCCGCACCGTGTCGCGCAGCGTGCCGCCTGCCGCTTCGACGATCGTCTTCATGTTGGTGAAAGCCTGCCGCACCCGCGCCTCGTCGCCTTCGACCGGCATGTTGGTGCTCGGATCGATGCCGCGCATGCCGGCGACGAACACGAAATCGCCCGCGCGCACGCCGGGCGACCATGGGCCGGTCGGCTTGAACGTGCCCGGCGGCGACAGCACCTCGATCTCGGTTTTCGGCATGCAACGGTCCCTGACAAAGACCGGGCATCATACCAGTTGCCGCGCGCCGCCGCGCTTCGCTATGCTGAAAGCCAACGCGGGCGTAGTTCAGTGGTAGAACATCAGCTTCCCAAGCTGAGTGTCGTGGGTTCGATTCCCATCGCCCGCTCCAACCTTTGCTGCGAAGCGACTTCAGTTAAATCAACCTTGTAGGGAGCGTCCGATGCCGGTTTCCAAGATCAACGGCTTCAACATCAACTGGCAGGTCGTCGGCGACCGCGGGCCGTGGGTCATGGCGACCACCGGCGGCCGCCGCGGCTACGACGAATTCATTCCGATGGCGCAGAAGATCGCCAGGCACGGCTTTCGGGTCATGCTGCACGACCGCCGCAATACCGGCGCGTCCGATCTCTGGATCGACGGCAATGAGGGCGAGGAAGCGCCGTGGCTCGGCGACATGCACGAATTGATGCGCCAGAACGATGCGCTGCCGGCGTTCTTCTGCGGCTCGTCGGCGGGTGCGCGCACCTCGATCCGGTTCTATCTGAAATATCCGCAAGCGGTGCGCGGCCTGTTGCTGCTGCGCGTCACCGGCGGCGAGTTCGCGGCCAAGCGGCTGCCGGAAAATTACTATGGCCAGTTCATCAAGGTCGCCAAGGAAGGCGGCATGGCCAAATTGATCGAGATGGATGCGTGGAAGGAGCGGTTCAAGGAGAACCCGGCCGGCCGCGATTATCTGGCGAAGCTTCCAGCCGACAAGTTCATCGCCGTGTTCACGCGCTGGAAGGAAATCTTCGAGGCCGGCGGCAAGCACCCGGTCATGGGCGTGACCGAGCAGGAGCTGCGCTCGATCAAGGTGCCGGTCATGATCATTCCCGGCAACGATCAGACCCATTCAAGCGCCAGCGCGGCGATCGCGCACAAATACATTCCCGGCAGCGCGGTGCATCAGCTTCCGATCACCGACAAGGAAGTGCCGCTGATCCCGTTCCCGGAATGGGGCCCCTACGAGGAAGAGATCGCCGACACCTTCGTGAAATTCATGCAGCGCGTCGTGGCGGAGAAAACCGCCGCCTGAGGCGTGTTGTCGCTGCGCTGCCGAGCGAAAATCGCGGGTAAAGCCATGCTATAGCGCGCCAGCTTCGGGCTAGCCCGCTGTAGTTGCTGTTTTTTTCCTTGATTGCGACAGCCCGGTGACTATCCTCCCGGTCAAGGGCCTCAAATGGCTCGCTCGGGGGATGGAAAAATGGATCAGCAAACCGGAAAACGGTCGGCCTGGAGCTGGTGGTACCTGCTCCTGTTGGTGCAATTCGTCTTTTTGCTCTGGGTGCCGTCCTACAATTCGGTCGAGCCGTCCTGGGCTGGGGTGCCATTCTTCTATTGGTACCAGATGCTCTGGGTCATCATCAGCGGCATTCTGACCGCCATCGTCTACTTCGCGACGAACGATTGATCCGGGCTCATCGGCTGCGGATGTCGCCTTGCGCGAACACGCGGCTCGAAGTCAAAAAAATCTGATCTGATCTTGGGGGGTATGCCGTGGCAGACATCAATTGGACCGCACTGACCGTATTCGTCGTGCTGTTTGGTTTCATCACCTGGCTGGGTTTCGCAGCGGCTCATTGGCGCAAGGGCGATCTCGACCAGCTGCATGAATGGGGCCTCGGCGGCCGGCGCTTCGGGACGCTGATCACGTGGTTCCTCGTCGGAGGTGACGTCTACACCGCCTATACCTTCATCGCCGTCCCGGCGCTGGCTTTCGGCGCCGGCGCAATCGCGTTCTTTGCCGTACCGTACGCGGTGCTGATTTATCCGATTCTGTTCCTGGTGTATCCGCGGCTCTGGTACGTCTGCCACAAGCACAGCTACATCACCGCGGGCGATTTCGTGCGCGGCCGCTACGGCAATCGATGGCTGGCGTTGGCGATCACGGTTACCGGCATCGTTGCGACCATGCCGTATATCGCGCTGCAGCTGGTCGGCCTGCAGGTGGTAATCGGTGCGATGGGCATCTCCGGCACCGGCCTGATGGCTGACCTGCCGCTCCTGATCGCATTCGTAATTCTCGCCGCATTCACTTATTCGAGCGGCCTGCGCGCGCCGGCGTCGATCGCGATCGTCAAAGACATCCTGATCTACCTCACGGCGTTCGTGGCAGTGATAGCGATCCCGATCCAGATGGGCGGTTTCGGCAACATCTTCGCGAAAGTGCCGCCGGCAAAATTGCTGCTGGCGGTGCCCGGCGCCAACACCACCGGCATCATACGGCGTGTATGCAACGCTGGTGCTTGGGATCGGCGCTGGCGCTGTTCCTCTATCCGCATTCCATCACCGGCATCCTGAGCGCATCGAGCGGCAAGGCCATCCGGCGCAACGGCGCATTGCTGCCGAGCTATACCTTTATGCTCGGCCTGCTGGCTTTGATGGGCTTCTTCGCCATTGCCACCGGCGTCGGCACGGCTCCTGAATTCGCGGCGGGCTTCAAGCAGTTCGGTAACAGCTTCGCGGTGCCGGCGCTGTTCCTGCACAGCTTCCCGGCGTGGTTTGTCGGTGTCGCGTTTGCCGCAGTCGGCATCGGCGCGCTGGTGCCCGCCGCAATCATGTCGATCGCCGCGGCCAATCTCTACACCCGAAACATCCACCGGGAGTTCATCAACCGCAATCCGACCGACAAGCAGGAAGCGCAGATGGCGAAGTGGGTGTCGCTGATCGTCAAGCTCGGCGCGCTGGTCTTCATCATCTTCGTGCCGACGCAATATGCCATTCAGCTGCAACTGCTCGGCGGCATCTGGATCATTCAGACTCTCCCGTCGGTGCTGATCGGTGTTTATACGCGCTGGTTCAATGAATGGGCGCTGCTGGTCGGCTGGCTGATCGGCACAGCGGTCGGCACATGGATGGCGGTGTCGGTGAACTTCGCCGCGGCCTATCCGCTGGCGTTCGGCGGCTGGAGCTTCCCGGGCTACACGGCGTTTTACACCGTGGTGCTCAACCTGGTTATCGCGATTGTCCTGACGCCGGTGTTCAACGCGATGGGCGGCAAGAAAGTCGACGAGACTGTTCCTTCGGATTACTACGCGTAATCCTGAAGCCGTCTTCCCAAAGCGAAACCCCGCCGTGGCTGCACGGCGGGGTTTTTCTTTTTCGAAATATTCTTGCTCTGCCAGCGTCACATATAGCGGCGCAGTTCCGCGGCAGCGGCCTCAGGCTTTTGGTTGGTGACATCGAATGGCGCGACGAAGTTACCGTTCTTGTCCATCAGGTACACCAAGGCGGTGTGGTCCATGGTGTAGTCACCGTCTTTCAGCGGGACCTTCTTGGCATAGACCCGGTATTCCTTGATTGCCGCGTCGATCGAGGCCTGATCGCCGGTCAGCCCGCGCAGATGCGGATCGAAGTTGGAAAGATAGTCCTTCATTACCGCCGGCGTGTCGCGCTCGGGATCGACGGTGATGAACAGCGCACCGGTGCGGTCGGCATCGGGCCCGAGCTGCTTCATCACCTGCGACATGTCGAACAGGGTGGTGGGGCAGATGTCGGGACAGTGGGTGTAGCCGAAGAACACCAGGTACGGCTTGCCCTTCATGTCCTGGTCGGTGACGACCTTGCCGCTCTGGTCCTCGAGGTGGAACGGCCCGCCGACCGGCCGCCGCAGCCGAGCCGATCGGCGAGCTTGCGCGCCCGGTCACGAACAGGATGGCGACGAAAAACAGCACCAGGCCGCTGAGAAACGCGGCGAAAATCATCAGGATGCGGGAGGTCTTGTCGTTCACCACGGCTCTCCGGTCATCCGAAGCAGGCGACAAAACCGGCACGGATTGTTTCGAAAAATACCGTGGTTCCGTAATGCGCCCACAGTAAGACACGTGCCGGCAAGCAAGACAGCGCAGATCGCCCCGACGGCCAGCGTGGGCGTAACGTCAAACGGGAAGCAGCGGCATCAGGCATGGAACAGGTTCCGGCCGCCTGTAAATAGGCGGGAACCTGCCGGGCGACAACCAGTTTGGCTAACTAGCTTAGCCGCTTTACGGCAGGGCTGATAGAGCGCCGCAAGGTCACGGCCGCGAAGCTGGATCATGTGCGGCGTCAGCCCGCCATGCCGCGCGATCCAGCCGCGGATTTCCGCCGGATAGAGCCGCATCACCAGTGCGCTGCCCTCGCGGGTCGGCACCAGCGAACGCGAAGCGTCGTCATAGTAGGACGCGGCATGGAACCCGAGCATCGCGCGCGACGTCACGCAGATGTGGCTGCGCGGCACGATGCCGGTCAGCAACGTGCATGCTGAGAGACACGGCCCGTCGATCACAACACGCTGGCCGCTATCGCGGATCTCCTCGTATTTCCGGACGAACGCGGAAACTTCGCCGCCCGGATCGCCGACGATGCGAACATCCGCCGACGCGGTCGACGGCATCACGATCGAAGATGCCGCGAAGCATCACGAAAGCCGACGCGAGCGCGCCGGCCAAGGCTGCCTGCCACTTCATTTGATGTAACCCTTTCCCCTGCAATCGGTCCCGACGTTGCAATCGCATTATGGCAAGAGTTCGGGGATTGGAAAATTAAATCGTGCGGCGACGCTGCTTTTTTTGTTGGCGGGCGATGCCGCAAGTTCCATCACCGCGGCCGGCGATGCTATAAAGGAACCGGCGATCGTCGGGACTCCTGGCGAAGTCTCTTGGCTAATACTCTTGGCGAAGAACTTTTGTCGAGGCTGTCGAGCTTAGCGGGGGCAGCTGTGGCACGTGATTTTGAAGATCATTGCTGGCGTGACGTTGTCGACGCCGACACAATCGGGATTTACCAAGCTTACCGGCGCAAGACTTACGTCGGCGACAATCCCGCCGTGCTCGCTATCGATCTCTACAACAAGGCCTATCAGGGCGGGAATCGGCCGGTGCGGGAGGTCGATCGTGAATTCTCCGGCTCGTGCGGCGAATATGCATGGAGCGCGCTGCCGCCGACGCATAAGCTTCTGGCAGCCGCGCGCCGCGCCCGCGTTCCGGTGATTTACACCACGCGCCATGTCGATACCGGCGGCGTGCAATCGACCAACCGCAATATGGGCCGCGAGCGCGTCGACATTTACGACATCAAGGCGGAACTTCAGCCGGAACCGGGTGAAACGGTCATTTACAAGGAGCGCGCCTCGGCCTTCTTCGGCACGCCGCTGATCGCGCATTTGCAGATGCTGCGGGTCAATTCACTGATCGTCTGCGGAGAAAGCACGTCGGGTTGCGTGCGAGCCTCGACAGTGGACGCATTCTCCTACGGCTTTCACAACGTCGTCGTCGAGGAATGCACCTATGACCGCTCGCTGCTGAGCCACAAGGTCAACCTGTTCGACCTGCATCACAAATACGCCGACGTGCTGCACATCGACGAGGTGCTCACCCATCTCGAAGGGCTTGCCGTGAAACGCAAGGTGGCCTGACTTTGGGCCTTTGTGCGCGCCCCTCGGCTGTCTATATGTGGACCATGCCCGGACGTCCTTGCAGACCCAGTGCCGACATGAAGGAGCTTTGGCGGCTCCTGCTTCCGGGCATGAACGTGCCGGCGTGTGGCGTGACCAACGAAGCGATTGCCGCAGGCGAGGGCAATACGGCGGCTGAGCGTGTTGAATCGGGCGCTCCGCCGGCTAAAGCCTTTCAGCTCAGCTTCTCAATTTTTTCCCGAACGCTTTTGAAAATCAGGCGCTGACAGCGGTTTCGGCAAAGGGTTTTCTGCCGGTCGCCGCCGCAATGTCTCGCAATTCCTTCGCGCGTGCGAAGCCATGCATCCCAAGTTGCCATTGCAGTGCGACCACGGTTCCTTTGGCCGGCTGCAGCAGCGTAAGCGCACCAAATGCGATGAACGGCAGCCAGATCAGATATTGCAGCCATAGCGGCGGCGCGAATGCCTCTTCCACAACAAGGACCGCCGGGATGGTGATGTGCCCGATCACCACGATGACGAGATAAGCCGGAAAATCATCGGCGCGCTGCGGGGTCAAATCCTCGCCACAGACCGCGCAACGGTCGGCGACTTTCAGGAACCGCCCGAACAGCTTGCCCTCGCCGCAGTTCGGGCAGCGCATAGTGAAACCGCGCCAGAGTGCCTTGGCCAGGGATACCGGCTGTCCGACGTTACGCATGGCGACCTCTCTTCGACGGAAATTCCTTGATCTCCGTTGGTCCATACAATAATCACGTATCTCCATACATGCGAGTACAATGTCGAGAATTGCATGGATTGGATCCCTACGCTTTCGGAATGGTCCGGGCCAGCCTTCACCCGCATCGTCGATGCGCTGGCCGCCGACATCACGAGTGGCCGGCTCAAACGTGGCCAGCAGCTGCCAACGCACCGCGCGCTGGCAGGTGCGCTGGGTCTCGATCTGACGACGGTCACGCGCGCTTACGGTGAAGCGCGCCGGCGAGGATTGATCGAAGGGCAGGTGGGGCGCGGCACTTTCGTTTCCGAAACGACCGCGCGAACGCACGACAGCATATCGCACCCGGTCAAGATCGATCTCTCGATGAACGTCCCGCCACAGCCGGTGGAAGCAAATCTCGATCTGCACATCACGCAAGGCCTCAAAGCCATCCAGGACGAAGCAGGCCTAAGCGCTTTTCTGAATTATCAGGAACCGGGCGGCAGCGACGACGAGCGCGAGGTTGCCGCGCAATGGCTGCGGGGCCGCGTTCCGGGCGTGCGGTCTGAACGGCTGCTGGTCTATCCGGGCAATCAGGCGATCCTGTTCAATGCCTTATTGTCACTCGCTTCGCCGGGGGATGTTGTGCTGACCGAGGCCCTGACATTCCCGGGAATGAAAGCTGCGGCGCGCGAATTGGGGTTGCGTCTCGTCGGCATCGAAATGGACGCGGAAGGCGTTCGGCCGGAGGCGTTGAAGGCAGCGTGCCGGCAGCACAAACCCAAGGCGGTTTATCTGACACCCACACTGCATAATCCGACCACGGCAACGATGCCGCAAAAACGGCGCGAGACGATCGCGGACATTATCAGCAGCAGCAAGACGATTCTGATCGAAGACGACGCGTATGGCTGGCTCCAGCCCGGCGCATCGCCGATTGCGAATCTTATCCCCGAGCGGGCTTATCTTGCGGTGGGATTGTCGAAGTGCATTGCGCCCGCACTGCGCGTTTCATACCTGCTCGTGCCCGATGCGAATGCGGCGCAGGCGATGCGCAACGCGCTTTCGGCGACCGCACTGATGCCGCCTCCGCTGATGGTGGCGCTGGTCACCCACTGGATCAGAATGGGAATTGCCGGCGCCATCATCCTTGAGATCCGCAATGAAGCCGCAGGCCGCCAGCGCCTGGCAGCCAAATTCCTGAAAGGGATTCCGCACGCTGCCGGAACGCACGGCCATCATCTTTGGGTACCGTTGCCGCGGCGGCGCGCTCGCGTGGAATTCTTAAGTCAGGCTCTCGACCGGGGCCTGGCGCTGGTCGGGGATGACGCGTTCGCGGTCGATGCAGCAACGTCAGAGCCCGCGGTTCGCGTTTGCGTCGGTGCGCCACGGACGCGCGATGAACTGGCCCAGGGCTTGCGCGCGCTGGCAGAAGCGTTCGCCTCGCCCTCACAAACCGCGCGGATTGTCTGAACCTTTAGAGCGCGCAAGTGACGTCACCGTTCACTCAGCCTTGATGTTGGCGTCGTGAATGATCTGACCGTACCGCGCCATTTCGCCCGCGATGTATTTCGCGAACTCGTCGGATGTGGAGCCGATACCTTCGAAGCCGAGCGCGGAAAGACGTGCTTTGACATCCGGCTCGGCAAGAATGGCGGCGACGTTGGTTTGTAGCTTCGCGGTGATCTCGGCCGGCAGGTTTTTAGGTCCCCATAGTCCGTACCAGGACACGAATTCGAAGCCGGGCAATCCGGATTCCTCAACCGTCGGGATCTCCGGCGCGGCGGGCTGGCGTTTGAGGCTGGTGATAGCCAGCGCCTTGATGCGGCCGGACTGCGCCAGCGGCAACGACGACAGCATCGGGTCGGCGACAAGCTGGATCTGCCCGCTCATCAGGTCAGTCAGCGCCGGGCCGGTGCCCTTATAGGACACGACCAGCGTATCGACATTCGCCTCGCGCTTGAGCAATTCGACCACCAGGTGGCTTGCCGAGCCGAGGCTGGTGTTGCCGAAGGTGTATTTTTTCGGGTCCTTGCGGACGAGGTCGAAGAAATCCTTGAGATTGTTCGCCGGCACATTCGGCGCCGTACTGACAATCAGCGGGCCCTTGGCGATCAGCGTGATCGGGGTGAAATCCTTTACGACGTCGAACGGTACGTCCTTGTAGAGAAACGGGCTGACGACATGCAGCGATGCGGTTTCCAGGAGCGTGTAGCCGTCGGGATCGGCCTTGGCGACGACGTTGGCGCCGACATTGCCGGAGGCGCCGCCGGCGCGGTTTTCGACAATGAAATGTGGCCCCATGCTCTGATTGAGCTTGTCGACGATGATGCGGCCAACGCCATCGACCGATCCGCCGGGCGGGAACGGTACGATTACCGTGACGGTACGGCTTGGGTAACCCTGCGCTAAGACGGGGGTGCCCGTCGTCATTGCGAAGAGCAGGGCGACCAAGCAACCCAATGAAAGCGCGCGTAATGACCGGAACATCTAGAACGCTCCTGGATAGCTGCCGCCGTCGATCAAAAGGTTTTGGCCGGTGATATAGCCGGCATGGACCGAGCAGAGAAAAGCACAAAATGCGCCAAGCTCGGCGGGGTCGCCGTAGCGTTTGGCCGTGCTGGCTTCGGCGCGCTCGCGAAAAATCTGCTCGAAGGTCTTGCCGCTGCCGGCAATGAGGCCGCGAATGTGGCGGTGCTGGGCGTCACTGTCGAATATGCCCGGCAGCAGGTTATTGATAGTGACGTTGCGCGCCGCAATCTGCCGCGCGAGGCCTGCGGAGAAATTGACCAGTCCGGCCCGCGCGCCATTCGACAATCCAAGCTCACCCTGCGGGATTTTCACGCTGCGCGAGACGATATTGACGATGCGGCCGAAGCCGCGCGTCGTCATCCCGTCCACGGTGAGCCGCATCATCTCGATCGGGCCGAGCATCATGTCGTCGAGGGCTGCAATCCAGTCGTCGCGCGTCCAGTCGTGGAAATCGCCGGGCAGCGGCCCTTGTGAGTTGTTGATCAGGATATCGGGTTGCGGGCGGGCTTTGATGGCCGCGTCGCGGCCGGCTGGCGTGGTCAGATCGCCGGCGACCGTCCCAACCTTGACGCCGGTCGCACGCGCGATCTCAGCCGCGGTGAGTTCAAGCGCGTCGCGGTTGCGGGCAACGATCGTGAGATTGACGCCTTCATGCGCCAGCGCAAACGCGCAGGCTTTGCCGAGCCCCCGGCTGGCGCCGCAAACCAGCGCGGTCTTGCCCTTGAGGCCGAGGTCCACGTCACTCCACTCCGCTCATTCCCGCGCAAGCGGGAATCCATCTGCCGCTTTTCCCGTCTGGGTCCCCGCTTTCGCGGGGACGAGCGGACAGAAAATCAAGCCGCGACCGCCGACAGCGGCTTGAGCTTGTAGCCGTAGGCCTTGTCGAGGCCGAGATCGGCGACGATACGCAGGCCTTTGCCGATCGCTTCTGCATCGAGGCTGTTGAGCGGTTTGCGCAGCTCGCCGGCCGGCATGCCGAGCGCCTTCATTAGCGACTTCACTGCGACCGGATTGATCGCTGAGTAGGTGAAATGCAGCAGCGGTAGAAGGTGCAGATAGGCGTTCTTGAAGTTCTCGGCTTCGCGGTAGCTGGTCCAGGGCGACGAGATTGTTGCGAGCTCGCGGGGCGCGACATTGCCGGTCATGTTCGCGGTGCCGTGGCCGCCGAGACTCATGGTCGGCACCACGAGCCCGAGATTGGGGCTGTCGCAGCACATCACCGATACGTCGGTCTTGGCTGCGAGCACCTGCGCCACCTGGCCGACGCGCGCCGTCGATTCCTTGTGCACGATGTAATTGGGATGTTTGAAGATGCGGATCAGGTTGTCCCAGTGCAGGTCGCTCTGCACCCGCGGCGGATTGTTATAGATGCCGAGCGGCAGATCGGTGGCGTCGGCGACATCGAGGAAGAACCGCTCGATGTCGGAAGCCGGCGCGCAGATATAGGCCGGCGCTGCGAGGATCGCACCGTCGCCGCCGTTGTCCTTGGCGAACCTGACATTGGCGATCGTCGATTCGGTATTGTTGCCGGTGCAGCCGAAGAAGATTGGCAAGCTCGGCGATTTCATCTTCGCCGTCTCGACGATGATCTTCTTCTTTTCTTCTGCCGACAGCATCGAGGTCTCGCCGGTCGAGCCCATGATCAGTACGGCCTTGGTGCCATGCTCCTCCTGGAAGCGGAGCAGGCTCCGGAACGCCGCGAAATCGACGGAGCCGTCCTTGTTGAACGGCGTGATCAGCGCGACGAACGAACCGGTGATTTTCTGTTTGGGCATCGTGTTCTCCAATTCGTCTCTCTCCCCCCTTGTGGGGGAGGGTTGGGGAGGGGGGTGATCAAGTCTCGGTAAGCGATGACGCTTGGATGTCGCCGTACGACCCCCACCCCTAGCCCCTCCCCACAAGGGGGAGGGGAAGCAGGTGTCAGATGCTCGCGTGGCTGATGAACTTCTCCGGCGGCTTTTCGCCCCATTGCGAGCGCAGCGCTTCGTCCGCCTCGATCAGGTGCGACCCGTTGGCAAGATTGAGCCGGTCGCTGTCGGCCCAATGCTCGTGTACGCGGCCCCACGGATCGGCCCAGTAGTCGTAGACTTGGCTGCCGAGTACGTGACGGCCGATGCCCCACATGTGCTCGTACTTGCCGGTTTGCTTAAGATAGTCGTGGCCCATGCAGACGTCGTCGATGTCCGGCACCTCGAACGAAAAATGATTCAAGCCGGTTTTGTCCGCGTTCAGGCAGAAGAAAACGTGGTGATCGACATAGTCGTCGCCGCGGTCACAGCGGTTGAATGAGCCGATCAGATTTTCCTTCTCGCCCGCATAGACGTCGTCGGAGCAGATCATGCCGAGCGTTTCGCGGAACCACTTTATGGTTTCGTGAAATTTTGTCGACATCATCACGCCATGGCCCATACGTTTGACGTGCGCAGGACCGCGCGGAAGTCGCATCAGCTCGCCGGCGCGCGCGGTGGGCTCGTCGCCTGAATTGAGTCTCTGCCGCTTCACCGGGATCGGGGCGAGCTGCTCGATGTCACAGACCACTTCGATCTGGTAGCCGTTCGGCTCGGTGAGCCGCACCCGCTTGCCGCCGCCCGGCGCGTCCATGTGCTCGACGCCCGAGGCGCCCGGCGCTTTGCTGAGCTTCTTCAGGTCGTCCTCGTTGTCGACGTAATAGGCGATGCCGAGGAATTTCGGATCGCCCTTCTCGGTGATGTGGATGTGGTGCGCCGGATCGGTGCCGCGCATATAAAGGGCATTCGCGGTCCGCTCGACCTTGTGCATGCCGAACCGCGTCAGGAATTCCTCCTGCACGTCGAGATCGGGCGATCGCAGACGCCCGTACGCGATATCTGTGACTTTAGACCAAGGCATTTCGTGCTTCTCCCCGATTGTTGGTTGCTGCCGGATATGGCCGATAATCTGCCACGATCCGCACGGCGCGGCTACTGCAGCCCGCGCGCAGCGGCTCCCCGATTACGGGCCAATTCCAGCATCGGTCCGTACGGTGACGCGATGATGGCGGTGGGGACAATCGGCCTGTCACCCTGCGGTCGTGCGCGGATCGCCGGGCTCCAGTCAGTCTCCAGAGCCTGTGTTTTGATCATCCGTGACGTTCTGGCGAGGCCGTGCTCGGTTTTTTCCCAAGCCTGTGGATCACGCAGCAATTTGTACAGTGCGCGCCATGCCGCCCATGACAGCAGAAACCAGTAGATCGGCGTGAAAAGCAAAGCCCATCCATGCCGCAGCAAACCCCGGCGCCTGAGGCCGTTGGCATCGAGGATGACGGTCGACGCATAGCCAGCCAGCAAGGTCGCGAAATAGACCCCGAACGGTTTGCCCATCTCTCCCATCGCCTGCAGCGCAGGTCTGGTCAGCAGCAGGTAGCCGAGCATGGCCATGAAAAGCGGATGCACCAGCGCCGAGAGGACGTTGCCGGCGAGCAAAAGCTGAAACGTGAAAGCGCCGGCGGGCTTTAGATCCCGCCACAGCTGGAACGGCCGGCGCATATGCACCAGCCAGGTTTGCATCCAGCCTTCGTACCAGCGCGTGCGTTGTTTGAGCCATGCTCGGAAGCGAGCCGGCGCCTCCTCGTACGTGGCCGACGGCACTACATCGGTGCGATAGCCAAGACGGCAGAGGCGCATTCCAAGGTCGGCGTCTTCGGTCAGGTTGTAGGGATCCCAGCCGCCGACTTTGCGGAGCACGGCGGTCCGGAAATGGTTCGACGATCCGCCGAGCGGCAGCGGCAGACGCATCGCGGTGAGTGCCGGAAGCAAGACGTCGAACTGGCCGGCGTAACCGGCGGTAAACATGCGGGTGAGCCAACCGTCGGCGGTGTTGTCGATCGTCAGCGCCGCTTGCAGGCAGGCGAGCCGGCGGTCGCCGCCGTAAAAAGCGGCAACCGCGCGCCTGAGTTGGTCGGGCTCCGGCTTATCTTCCGCATCATAGACAACGGTAAAGGCGCCGCGCACGAGCGGCAGCGCGACGTTGAGTGCTTTCGGTTTGGTGCGCGGTCCGAATGCCGGCGCGGTCACAATCTCAAACGGAGCGCCGAGTTCAAGGCTCGTCAGCGCCTGTCTGGTTTCCTCGTCATCGGCTTCGATAACGAATTTCACGTCGAGTTTTTCCGGAGGATAATCGAGATCGCGGATCGCGGCGACAAGATCCTCGACGACCGCCGCCTCGCGATAAAGCGCGCAGATAATTGAGTAGACGGGCAGCGCCCGGTCATCGATGGCGCGCAGACGTCTGGGCTTCTTCTTCGGTGAGGAATGTGCTCCAGAACCGCAGCGCTGCGGTGGCGAGAAAGATCGCGCACAAGAAGGCGCCGAACAGTCCAAACGCCGTTCCCGGTGTGGCGCTGAAAAAAATATCAGCCAGTACGACAAGGCCGATGGCGACGCGGCTGCGCCAACCTTTCTTGCGTGGCGCGTTTGAAAACAACGGGAAGGCGCGGCGCAATCCATGGATGGCAAGTTCACCCAGCGCGCGCTGGGTATGCCTTGCCACGAAGCGCTGGAGCTCCTTTGACGAGGTCAGGCGGAACGGCAGCAGCCACTTCGGCGGCGACAGCCGCGGATCGGCGAGCCGGCGGGCGGTAAGGCCTTGGGGTGCGACGATCCAGATAGCTGGCCGTCACGGCGCAACGGCAGTAGTCCTGCCGCGGCAGCCTGGATCAGTTCATGGTCGCTGAGCGGGCATTCGGCGCGGGACACGCGGTCGAGCGCTTCATAAGCGGTGCCGAGCGAGGCCGCGAGCGCCGCAAGATAGACTTCCTCGGTGAGGGCATCCGCGCAGATCAGCACCCGTTCGGCACCGAGCCCAATTCTTTGCGCACGGCGTTCGGCGGCGGCAATGACCTGGCGGGGTAGAAGGTGGCGGATGCAATCGATTTCCGGGCAGGTACTTGGGGCACGGTGCGGCGGCTGTCGCATGGGACGCCGCAACGGGCGAACCGCTACCGGCGGCCGCCCATCGGCGGTCAATCCGGCCATGTCAGAGCGGCGAACAGCCGTTCCCCTCACCTAAACGCAACGCCACGAAACGCCCCGCCCCGAAATTCGCTGTCCTGCCTCGACTTTTCCGCAAGCCCCCGCTAAGCGGGCCAAAGTGAAGCTAGCCAGATATTCAACCCCGACGCTTTAATCGTTGCCGATGCACGCTGGAATGACAATACCTCGCCACGACCGCACGACGGCGAAAGCGGCAGTGCGGTTAATCTCGTTAGTGGCATGTTTGCTGGCGCCTGGTTTCGCGGGCCTGCCTGCATCCGCCCAAGATTCCGTTGGCAAAGATGCCGCGGCAAAGGACGCCCGGGCGGTGCAACCGGCTCAGGTGGTCGTGCCGGGCTTTTGGGACCCTCGGCGCCGGCCGGAGCGGCCTGACCTCTCCAAAGTCCAAACCATCCGTTTCCTCACCGACATGGACTATCCGCCGTTCGATTATGCCGGGGCCGACGGCAACCCGGCGGGCTTCAATGTCGATTTGGCGCGGTTGCTCTGCGACGAGATCAAGGCGACCTGCACGATCCAGTCGCGCCGCTTCGACACGTTGCTCGACTCGCTGAACGACAATCGCGGCGACGCGGTGATCGCTTCGATTGCGCCGACCGCGGAAAACCGCAAGCGCGCCGACTTCACCGATCCGTACTATCGAACGCCGGCGCGCTTTGCGGCGCGGATCGACAGTCCCATCCGTGATGTGCTGCCGGAGCTGCTCGAGGGCAAGAAAATTGCCGTGGTCGCCGGCACCGCGCACGAAGCCTATCTGAAAGAGATGTTCACCGAGGCCGAACTGCGTCCTTATCCAACCGATGAGGCCGCGAGGGCTGCGCTGCGCAACAAGGAAGTCGATCTGCTGTTCGGCGACGGTATATCGCTTGCGTTCTGGCTCAACGGCACCGATTCCGGCGGTTGCTGCGCGTTTCGCGGCGGCCCCTTCCTGGAGAGCCGTTTTTTTGGCGAAGGCATCGGCATTGCCGTGAAGCGCGGCAACGATGTGTTGCGGCAAGCGCTGAACTGGGCGCTGTTCCAGCAGTGGGAGAAGGGCAGCTTCACTGATCTTTGGCTGCGGTACTTCCCGATCAGCCCGTTTTGAAACGCTGCCGATAACGTTCTAAGAGTAAACAATGTCGACCGCCACGATCGAAAGCCCGACCGAATTGCGCCAGCTCGCCGAGCAGTCGCATGCTTGGCCATTTGAGGAGGCGAAGAAGATCGTCGCGCGGCTGAAAAAGAAGCCGAAGGACGAGGTTCTCTTCGAAACCGGCTACGGCCCGTCCGGCTTGCCGCATATCGGCACCTTCGGCGAAGTGGCGCGCACCACCATGGTGCGGCATGCCTTTCGTGTGCTCACTGACGACAAGATCAAGACCCGCCTGATCGCGTTCTCCGACGACATGGACGGTCTGCGCAAGGTGCCGGACAACGTGCCGAACAAGGAGATGGTATCGCAGCATCTCGGCATGCCGCTGACCAAGGTGCCCGATCCGTTCGGCACCCATGACAGCTTCGCCGCGCACAACAATGCGCGGCTGCGCGCCTTCCTCGATCAGTTCGGTTTCGAATACGAGTTCATGTCGTCGACCGCCTGTTACACGTCGGGGATGTTCGATGCGGCGCTGCTGCGCGTCCTGGAGCGCTTCGATGCGGTGATGAACATCATGCTGCCGTCGCTGCGCGAGGAGCGCGCGGAGACCTATTCGCCGTTCCTCCCGATCTCGCAGCGCACGGGTCATGTGCTGCAAGTGCCGGTGGTCGCTCATGACGCCAAGGCCGGCACCATCACCTACGAAGAGCCCGACACCAAGGAACACATCACCACGCTGGTCACCGGCGGACGCTGCAAGCTGCAATGGAAACCGGATTGGGCGATGCGCTGGTATGCGATGGGCATCGACTACGAAATGGCCGGCAAGGATTTGATCGACTCGGTAAAGCTGTCCGGTGAAATCTGCCGCGCGCTTGGCGGCACGCCGCCGGAAGGCTTCAACTACGAACTCTTTCTCGACGAGAACGGCCAGAAGATCTCGAAGTCCAAGGGTAACGGCCTGACCATCGATGAATGGCTGCGCTACGCCAGCCCGGAAAGCCTGTCGCTGTTCATGTATCGCGAGCCGAAGGCAGCGAAGCGGCTCTACTTCGACGTCATCCCGCGCCACGTCGACGAGTATCTGCAATTCCTTGACGCTTATCCGCGCCAGCAGCCGAAGGAACGGCTCGGCAATCCGGTCTGGCACATCCACAGCGGCGCGCCGCCGAAGGCCGACAATCCGGTGCCGTTCGCAATGCTGCTGTCGCTGGTCACGGCATCGAACGCTGAGAATGCCGACACGCTGTGGGGCTTCATCGGCCGCTATCGTCCCGGCGTGACGCGGCAGAGCCATCCGCACCTTGCGGCGATGGTCGAATACGCCATTCATTATTTCCGCGACTTCGTTGCGCCGTCGAAGACATTCCGCGAGCCGGAAGCCGGCGAACGAGCCGCGCTTACCGATCTTCGCGATGCGCTGTCGCAATTGCGGTCAGACGCTGATGCCGCCGCGATTCAGGAAGTCGTCTACGAAGTCGGCCGCCGCGAGCCGTTTCTCGACCAGAAGAAAAAGGGCAAGGACGGCAAGCCGGGTGTCTCGCTCGACTGGTTCAACATGCTGTACCAGGTGTTGCTCGGCCAGGAGAAAGGCCCGCGCTTCGGTTCGTTCGTGGCTGCCTATGGCGTGAAGAACACTATGGATATGATCGACGGGGCGCTCGCCCGCTCGGCTTGATATTCCATGCCCATCACCTTCGCCGCCTATATCGTGCTCGCATTCTCGATCCTGCTGAGCTCGTTCGTTTCCGGCGTATTCGGCATGGCCGGCGGCATGATCCTGCTCGGCGTGCTGCTCAACTATTTCGATGTGCCGAGCGCGATGATCCTGTTTTCGATCATCCAGTTCTGCGCCAACGGCTGGCGCGCCTGGCAATGGCGGCAATATGTGCGCTGGCCGATCTTCTACAAATATCTCGCCGGCGCCGTGATCTCGTTTGTCGCGATGTACACGATTAAATTCGTGCCCGACAAGATGATGGTCTATTTCAGCCTCGGCCTGATGCCATTCGCGATCGAGGCGCTGCCAAAGCAATGGCGGCCGAATATCGAGTGGCGCGGCATACCTTTCCTCACCGGCGTGCTCACCACCGTCATCCAGGTGCTGGCCGGCGTTGGCGGGTTGTTCCTCGATATTTTCTTTCAGAAGAGCATGCTCGACCGCAAAACCACCAACGCCACCAAGGCGACGGTGCAGTCGCTCAGCCACATCGTGCGGATTGCCTATTTCGGCACCGTGACCGGCATTGCGAACGTGCCGAAATGGGCGCTGGCGCCGGGAATTGCGCTGGCGATCGCGGCGACTTCGCTGGCGCCGCTGGTTATCGAGCGCATGACCGACCACGGTTTCCGGCAGTGGACACGGCGCATCATCTTCGCCGTCAGCATCGTCTATCTGTTCCGCGGTGCCATGCTGTGGTGGCACGGCGCATGATGCCGAAATGCTTGTGTGCACCCGACGCGATCTCGATGCCGCACCGATCCTGACAACCCGTTGCGCTCTCGCCGCAGCTTTGGCATTTAATTCCGGCGCTGGTGAAATCTCAAAGGTCTTCATGGCTATTTTTTCTTTATGGAGCAAACGACCGGGGGAAGGAGCGGGCAACATGAAAAAACGTATCATTGTCGTTTTGATGATCACGTTGCTGCCGGCGACAGCTTATTCGCAGAAGGGAGGGTCGCAACCTTCAGGGCCCACGCCATTCGAGCGGACTGCCGCACAAAAGAAGAAGGATGCCGAGGTCGAAAAGGCCTATCAGGAGTCACTTAAGGCAAACAATGCCCACACCGCACCCGCCAAGATCGACCCGTGGCAATCGGTAAGGCCGGCGAACGCGAACGACGCGCAACGATAACATCGACGACCGAATGTGCGGCGCATGCAGCGGTGGCACGGCGGCTGATTCGCCAGCCGTCATTGCGAGGAGCGAAAGCGACAAAGCAATCCAGGGCGGCTTGCATTGAACGCTGGATTGCTTCGCTGCCGCTCGCAATGACGTGAGGCGTCACTGACTCGCCCAGAGAATACGTGCGATCCACAGCACGTCGCTCATCGCGATCGTACGGTCGGGATGTGCGGCGTTGAGCGATTTCAGCTCGATCGATTTCGCGGTCTGCCGTTTCAGCTCTTTGGCCATCACCTCGCCGGCTTTGGTCTTGACCACTACACGGTCGCCGCGGCGGATCGGCGCCGCCGGCGAGATCAGGATCACATCGCCGTCGCGATAGGCCGGCTCCATCGACTGGCCCGATACTTCGAGCGCATAGGCATGCTCGTCGGCGACCCCCGGAAATGCGATCTCATCCCAGCCGGCGCCGGCCGGAAAGCCGCCGTCATCGAAATAGCCACCCGCGCCCGCCTCGGCGAAGCCAAGCAGCGGCACGCCGCGCGTCGCCGTCGGCACGCTGCTGCCTTGAATGAAACCGACAAAAGCTTCAAGCGATGTACCGCTTGCCGCCAGCGCCTTGCTGACCGATTCCGTCGACGGCCAGCGGGCACGGCCCGACGCGGTGACACGCTTGGACTTGTTGAATGTCGTGGGATCGAGGCCGGCCTGCTTGGCGAGGTAGGAGGCTGACCAATTCTTGCGCTTGGCCAACTCATCGATCGCCGACCAGACCTGCGCGTGCGTGAGCATCAGAACCCCGTTGAAGTCTGCCAGAGCATAGGAATTATTGCCTGCGCGCTCAAGGGCCGATAGGGTCATAGCGTGCGGAAGGAAATGCGGTGACGACGATCTATAAAATCTGCGGGCGGCCAGATTGGCGCGCTGCCGAGCGCGAAGGGATGTATCGAGGATCGGACATCGACGCGCGCGACGGCTTCATCCATTTTTCGAGCGCGGCACAAACCGTCGAAACCGCTGAAAAACACTTTTCCGGCCAGCGGGATCTGATGTTGGTCGCGATCGACGCCGCGGTACTGGGTGCGGCGCTGAAGTGGGAACCATCGCGCGGTGGCGCGCTGTTTCCGCACCTCTACGGCACGATGCCGCTGTCGGCCGTGCGCTGGGCGAAGCCGCTGCTGGATGAAAACGGCGGCAAGCGGCAATTTCCGGAGCTTGAGCCGTGATCGGTTTGCTCGATCGCCTGGCGCGGCCGTTCCTGCTGGCGCTCGACCCAGAGGATGCCCACGGTCTGACGATCAAGGTGCTGAAACATCTGCCGCTGCCGCCGCCGCCACGCGATGACCGGCGGCTGGCGATGCGGGTGTTCGGCCTCAATTTCCCGAACCCGGTCGGGATCGCAGCGGGCTTCGACAAACACGCCGAGGTGCCGGATGCGCTGCTGCGCGCAGGGTTTGGCTTCGTCGAAGTCGGCACCATCACGCCGCTGCCGCAGCCCGGCAATCCGCGGCCGCGGGTGTTCCGGCTCAACCCCGACGGCGGTGTCATCAACCGGCTCGGCTTCAATTCGCACGGCGCGGATACGGTGCTGGCGCGGCTTGCAGCGCGCGCCAGTTCAGGTGGCATCGTCGGTATCAATGTCGGCGCCAACAAGGAATCGCCGGATCGCGTCGCCGATTACGTCAAGCTGATCGAAAGCTTCGCCTCGGTCGCGAGCTACGTCACCGTGAACATTTCCTCGCCGAATACGCCGGGCCTGCGCAATTTGCAGCAGGCTTCCGTGCTCGACGATTTGCTGGCGCGGGTTATCGAGGCCCGCGACCGCGTCGTGCAAAACGCCGGTCCAACGCCGGTGCTGCTGAAGATTGCGCCGGATCTCACGCTCGGCGAGCTCGACGACATGGTCGGCATCGCGCGTTCGCGCCGGGTCGACGGCATGATCGTCGGCAATACGACCGTGGCGCGGCCGCCGAGCCTGCGCGACCGCAAGACCGCGGCCGAAGCCGGCGGCTTATCGGGCCGGCCGTTGCTGCCGCTGGCGAACCGGATGCTCGCGGAAACCTTTGTGCGGGTCGAAGGCGTGTTTCCGATTATCGGCGCCGGCGGCACGGAAACCGGCGAAAACGCGCTTGCAAAAATCCGCGCCGGCGCGAGCCTGATCCAGATTTATTCCGGCCTGGTGTTCCGCGGCCTGCCGCTGGTTGCCGAGATCAAGAATACGCTGCTTGGCGCGCTCACACGCGAGGGTCATGACAATCTTACGGCGATTGTCGGCGTCGACGCAGCTTCCGTCACCGCAGAACCGTGGCCAGGCTGAATTGGCCAAACTGTATTCGGCAGGCGATAAGATAATCAGCGGATAGGGAGAACGACATGATCGATTGCTACACCTGGATTACCGACAACGGCTACAAGCCGCGCATGATGCTGGAAGAGACCGGACTTCCGCACAAAATCATTCCGGTCGATCTGCGCAAGAAGGCGCAGATGGAGCCGGAGTTCATGAAGATCAGCCCCGGCCACAAGATCCCGGCCATCGTCGATCATGACGGTCCCGGCGGCGCGACGAGTCGACGGTCTGCGAATCCGGCGCGATCCTGAAATATCTCGGCGAAAAATCCGGCAAGTTCTATCCGGCCGATGCGGCGAAGCGCGCCAAAGTCGATCAATGGCTGTTCTACGGCTCGGCAACGTTCACGACGCTGGCGCAACAGTTCGGGCATTGGGTCATCCGCTCCCCGGTCAAGCCGCAGCCGGCGCAGGACCACTACACGGCCAACCTGCGCGATATGCTCGGCATCCTCGACCGGCATCTGGCATCGCACGAATATTTCGGCGGCGAGTATTCGATCGCCGACATGACGATGTATTCGGACGTCCACATCCACGGCGTGCGCGATATCGGGCTCGGCGATTATGCCAACGTCAAGCGCTGGCACGATGCGATCGAGGCGCGGCCTGCGGTGCAGCGCGCCTGGGTGCCGTTCGCCTCGTGATGCGCAGGGAGTGAAACGATGCCGGGTGAGTTTTCCGGAAAAGTAGCCGTCATCACCGGCGGCAGCCGCGGTATCGGCCGCGAGATTGCGGTTGAATTCGCGCGCGGTGGTGCGCAGACGGTGATCGTGTCGTCGTCGGCCGAAAATCTCGCGGCCGCCAGCAAGACCATCGCTGAAGCAGGCGGCCCGGCAACGCTCGCGATCAAGGCTGATCTGCGCAATCTCGACGGCTGCCAGCAGGTATTCGACACGGTGAAGTCGAAGTTCAACCGCTGCGACATTCTGGTGTGCTCGGCGGGCGCAACGCGCGCCGGCAATTTCGTCGATCTGCCGGACGAGGCCTGGATGGACGGCTATGCGCTGAAGCTGTTCGGCTGTGTGCGGATGTGCCGGCTGTTCTGGCCGATGCTGAAAGCGGCGGAGGGCTTTGTCGTCAATATCGGCGGCGGTGCGGCGCGCTCGCCCGGCGCGGACTTTTCGATCGGGGCGTCGGTCAATGCCGCCATGGGCAATTTCTCGAAGGCGCTGTCGCAGCTCGGCAAGCGCGACGGCGTCAACGTCAACGTCATTCATCCCGGCGCGACCGAAACCGAGCGGCTCTATCAGTTGATGGAGCAGCGCTCGAAAGCGTCAGGCAAATCGGTAGAGCAGCTCAAGCAGGAAGCGACCGCGAAAGACGGATTGCGCCGGCTCGGCAAGGCCGAAGATGTCGCGGCGCTGTGCCTGTTTCTCTGCTCGGAGAAAGCGCGGCACATCCAGGGCACTGCGATCGCCGTCGATGGCGGCTCGACCGTCGGGTATTACTGAAGCGCGCCTGTATCGCTGCGCTTGTTGCATTTCTCTGCGGTCGCTTTGGGAGCGAGGCGGACATCAAGCGGCAGGCAGTACGGGCTTACCCGGTCGAGAATGACCGGACTCCGCTTCGCCTTGGCTTCGGTGCAAAATTCAAGATTTTTGCACCAGTCACGGATAGGTCCGGCCCTATGAGTACTGAGCCTAAGGATGCGCGGACATGGCTTTAGAAGTTTTAGGTCGCGCGGCGACACGAGCCTCCCAAGCTTTCAAATTGCGAAGGCCCGTCTCCGCTTGAATGAGCGCAGACCGAACGGCAACTATGGGATAGAGCGCTACATCAGCAATCGAAAACTCTTCCGCCAGAAACTCTCGTCCCTCGAGCTGTCTTTCCACATTGATGCAGTGCTTAAAAAATCTTTGCTTGAAGAAATGCATATTTTCTAAACTTTGCTCGGGTGCCAACGACATCTGGAACATTATGGAAGATGCCGGGCCAACGTCTGTCAGTGCCTGTGTAAACCACTCAAATGATTTGCTTCGCCGCAGCGAGTCGGTCGGTATCAAATTGCCGGATTTCTCAGCACAATAAAGAAGGATCGCCCCCGACTGCGTAATCGTAATGGGCTTATTTTGTGGCCCATCATCGTCAACCAAGACTGGGATGGCCCCAATCGGGTTCAACTTAAGAAATGCGGGATCGCTCTGCTGATTTTCAGTCAGGTCCAAGACATGGACGCGGTGATCAAGACCACATTCCTCCAACGCGATTGCAGCTCGACGTCCGTTCATCGTAGCGGCGCTGTAGAGGTCGATCATTGTCGTCTTGCCATCTTGAATGGAAGTGGTCGGCCAACATTCTGCAATCCTCCTTCCTCCCGTCGTTTCTAAAATTCAAGTTCACCAGAATCTAGAATTTCAAGTGATTTCCCCCGTGCAGAACTTAGGGCAAATCTTCAGAGATGTCAGCTGTCGGCCCATCACGTCATTTTGTTGATGAGCAGCGAAATCGACTGTCGGCTACTACTGAAACGCGCCAGATCTAATCCAGCTTGATGTTGGCAGCGCGGATCACGTTGCCCCACTTCTCGGTTTCTGCAGCGAGGAACTTCCCGAAGGCTGCGGGCTCAAGCGGCATCGGAACGGCGCCGACGTCGGCAAGGTGCGCCTTCATGGCGGGATCGATGAGTGCCGCGCTGATCCCGCGGTAGAGCACGTCAATGATTTCGGCGGAGGTACCCGTTGGCGCGCCGATGCCGTACCAGCCGCTCGCCTCGTAGCCCTTTCACAAATTCACCCACGGCAGGCGTATCCGGCAGCGCCTCCTGCCGTGCCTCGGTGGTAACCGCGAGTCCGCGCAGCTTGCCGTCTCGAATGTATTCGATCACCTGAGAGATCGGGCCAAACACCACTTGCACCTGTCCCGCAAGCAGGTCGGGCATGAAACTGGCACGATAGGGAACGTGCACCATGTCGACGCCGGCCATCGTCATGAACAGCGCGCCGCACATATGGCTCAGGCTGCCGTTGCCGGACGATGCCATGTTGATCTTGCCGGGATTGGCCTTGGCGTAGGCGATGAACTCGGGAACCGTTTTGGCCGAGAGCGCCGGGTTGAGCACCATCACGTAAGGCGCACGGGCGATGCCCGCCGCCGGCGCGATATCGTGGAGAAAATTGAAGGTGAGGTTGCCGTAAAGCGTGGCGTTCGTCGTCGTCGACGGACTGACGAGGAGAAGCGTGTAGCCGTCCGACGTTGCTCTGACGACGAATTCGGTGCCGATATTGCCGCCGGCTCCCGGCCGGTTGTCGACGATGAATTGCTCCCCGAGCCGTTCGGATAGCGCTTGAGCGGCAAGACGCGCAACGATGTCGGAGGCATTGCCGGCCGGAAAGCCGGCGACGATCCGCACCGGCCGCGACGGATAGGTCTCGGCCGCAGCAGCGCGCATCATCACGGGCAGCGCGGCGGCGCTCGCGGCGAGGCGCAGAAATTCACGGCGACGCAATCGCATGATAATTCCTATTCGCGCCTTGATGCCGAGGTCATGGACCAGGCCGGTGTAGAGCTCGGTCTGGCGGCGGATATGCGCCGCGAAATCGGCGCCGCATTTCGGATTGGGATAGAGCGCGAGGTCGACGAGCTTGGTCTTGACCTGCGGCGCCAGCACGGCGGTCCGGAACCAGTCGATCAACTGTGCCGTGACATCCTTCGGTGTCTTGGCCGGTGCGACGACGCCGAACCAGACGTCGGTCTCGAAACCCGGAAAACCGGATGCCGCAACCGTCGGCAAATCGGGCAGCGGCTCGATCGGCTGCGCCGCCATGGTCGCCAGCGCCCGCGCGCTGCCGGACGTGATCTGCTGGCCGATTTCCGACCAGTTCAGCACAGCGGCAGTGATGTGATTGCCGAGCAGCGCGTTGGTCGGGGTCGCGCCGCCCGGATAGGGGACATAGGTGAGGTCCGCTTTGGCGAGCTTTT
This sequence comes from uncultured Alphaproteobacteria bacterium, assembly GCA_963742215.1. Taxonomy (GTDB): domain Bacteria; phylum Pseudomonadota; class Alphaproteobacteria; order Rhizobiales; family Xanthobacteraceae; genus BOG-931. The sequence goes on along the minus strand of CAVULJ010000016.1, from coordinate 98,458 downwards.
TCAACCGTTCGATGCCGATGTGCTGCGTGGTGTTCGGTCCGACGCTGGCGATCGACAGTTCACCGGGCCTCGCGCGCGCCGCGTCGAGCAGCTCCGCCAGCGTGTGATAGGGCGACGCGCTGTTGACGACGATGATCTGCGGCGTCGTGACCAGATAGCAAATAGGCTCGAAGCTGGTGAGCGGATCGTAGTTCACCTTGTGCAGGATCGAACTGACGATGATGGAATTGTTGTTGCTGAGCAGCGTGTTGCCGTCGGGAGCGGCGTGCGCGACGTATTCGGCAGCGATAATGCTGCCGGCGCCCGGTTTGCTTTCAACGATCATGTTGACGCCGGCGGCCTTTGAAATCTCCTCGGCGAGGATGCGCGAGAGGATGTCGATGGCGCCGCCGGGCGGCACCGGCAGGATGACGCGGATGGTTCGGCTTTGCGGCCACGCCGCGTGATCGGCTGCGGCGATGAGCGCCAGTGCGGCAATGATTGCGCCGAGAAATTTTCGCAAGCGTTTCTCTCCCTGCGGAGAGACTAGCGCATTGCCGCCGCGCCGGGCGAGGGCCTCGGCATCCGCGCCCCGTCACCGCGCCGACTTCGAACGTCCACTCCCGGCGGGATTGATTGCAACTGAGGCTTCGGTGGTGAGCAGGAGGAATGTAAACGTCTCCTGAAGATAAAGCCGCACCGCGGTGTCAGTGTGGCTCAAATAGCCGATGGATATGTCCTGGCCGATATGGAAGCCGAAATCGCCGCCGCGGGTGGTGAGCACGAATGCGCCGGCGATTGCGGGAGCCCAGATGATTTCGCCATCCACCATGCGTTTGATGTGCTCCATGACCGGATAGCCATGGTCGCTGGTTTCGCTCAGTCGGGTATAGGCATCCGCACTCAACAGCACCGAGTACGGACCGTTGACGCCGACCTGGCGCAACTGCGTGAGCGCCTGCGCGAAAACGTCCGGATAGCCGCGCACGTCGGCTGGAAGCGTCATCACCGGATTGCTGGTGCCCTCGCGGATGCCGCCGATGCCGGCCGCTGCGTAGCCGTCGAAAATCGCGCGATCTTCGGCGAACGCCAGCAGGCGCGCCGCATCCTTTGCCGGCTGCCAGTCGGAAGTCTTCGGCGCCGCGCTCCACATCGTCGACCTGCTGACGATTGAGCTCAAACGGCACCCGCAGTTCGACGAGCGCATTCACGTCGCGCTGTCTTGCGAGAATTCCATTGTCCGGCGTCTTGATGGTGTGCAGATGGCCGGTGCCGACGGCGGAAAGTGCAACGCCGCCCGGGCCGTGCACGTCCACCACGCGCCGCGCAGCGAGATAGCGCTTGAGTGTGCGCGAGGTTTCTTCCTCGATCTCCGCCCACGCCGCGTCGGAAATCGGGGCAAGTTCGCGGTGAAGGTTATTCATGAGAGGAATCTCCTTTGAGGGAACCAATGCCAAGCGAGCCGTCGCGCGCCTGCGCGGCAACGGGCGCCTCGGAAGCCGTCGTGTCGGCCGGAGCTGAATTGTCGACCGCATTCTCCAGGAACGTAGCCGACGGCACGAAGAACAGCGTGCCGGTCCTGGCGGTACTGAAATCCAGCAACCGGTCGTAATTGCCGGGAGGGCGTGCCGACGAACATGTTTTCCAGCATCTGCTCGGTGGTTCGCGGCGAACGGGCGTAGCCGATGAAATAGGTTCCGAACTCGCCCGCGGAGGCGTTGCCGAACGGCATGTTGTCGCGAACGATCTTCATTTCCTTGCCGTTCTCGACGATCGTGGTCAGTGCGTTGTGAGCGGATGTCGGCTTGACCGTGTCATCGAGCTCGATGTCGGACAGTTTGGTGCGGCCGATAATGCGCTCCTGGGCTTCGGTAGGAAGCGCATTCCAGCCTTTCATGTCGTGCAGGTATTTTTGCACGATGACGTAACTGCCGCCGGCAAAGGCGGCGTCCTCGGCGCCAATAAAAACGGCGTCGAGCGCCTCCTGATCCAGAGGATTCTCTGTTCCGTCGACAAAGCCCAGGAGATCGCGCTCGTCGAAAAAGCGAAAGCCGTGCACTTCATCGAGCGGCGTAACGGCATCGCCGAGCTGGCTCAGGATCTGGGTCGCCAGCTCGAAGCAAAGATCCATGCGTTTGGCGCGGATGTGAAACATCACGTCGCCGGGTGTGGCGGGAGCGTGACGCGAGCCCGCCTTGATCTCGCGAAACGGATGCAGTTCGGCTGGGCGCGGCCCGCCGAAAATCTTGTCCCAGGCGTCCGATCCAACCCCCATCACACAAGACAGTTGTCCGCCAAGGTCGCGGAAGCCGACCGAACGGACCAGCGCCGGCAGACCGTCGCCGCCAAACGCCCGGACCGCTGCCCGGCTGTCGGCGTCGGGCTTTACTGTCACCACCAAAAAAACCGCCGCGCTCGTCAGCACTTGAATCACCGGCTGCGGCACTGGAGGTGGATCGCCTTGTACGGCCGGTTCTGTCACGAGGCCGGACTCCGTCGGTGGGCATAAAATGGAGGAATTAGTCCCTTACTCGACGACGATGCGACAGACGGTGAGGGCGCGCAATATGGTCTCAAGCGTAATCATTGCCATTCTGTACAGCCGGGCTCATCATCGGCGGGCTAATAAATGACGGCGCACGGTCGGACACAAAAAATCTGCCGGCGGGGAGGACGGGATGAAGCGCAGTACCGACCGGATTCTCGTCACCCATGTCGGCAGTCTGGTGCGCCCGACGTCGATCCGCGACATCCTGTGGGCGCGTGAACACGGCCAGCCTTACGACGAAGCCGAATATCAGAAGACGCTGCGCGAGGAAGTTGCCGGCGTCGTTCGCAAGCAGGCGGATGTCGGTATCGACGTCGTCAGCGACGGCGAATACGGCAAGTCGGGTTGGATCCGCTACGTCGCCGAACGCCTCGGCGGCTTCGAACACCGCGAAATTCGCTCCGACGATCACGAGCACAATCCGGTGTACGTGATCCGCGAAGCGGAGAAATTTCCCGAATTCTACGCCGCCTACACGCCGATCCAGTATTACGACTGGCTGCCGCCCGGGCAGTCGAAGACCTCGGTCAAGGCCGATCTCGCCGCACAGCGCCAAAATCTCCTGGTGTGGGAGTGCGTGGCGCCGATCACCTACAAGGGACAGGCCGCGATCAAGCAGGACATCGACAACTTCAAGGCGGCGCTCAAAGGCGTGAATGTCGAAGGTGCGTTCATGCCGGTCGCGGCGCCGATGAGTGCCCGTGGATTGTGGCTCAACGCCTATTACAAATCCGATGCTGAAATCGTGGTCGCGCTCGCGGATGCGCTGAAGGAAGAATACAAGGCGATCGTCGATGCCGGTTTCATCCTGCAGCTCGACGACGCGTTCCTCGCCCACGAATACGACCGGCTTCGCGGCACCATGGACGAGCGCGAGGTGCACAAATACGCCGAGCGCTGTATCGACCTGACGAACTACGCGCTGACCGGCATTCCCGAAGACAAGGTGCGCTACCACGTGTGCTGGGGCAGCTGGAACACGCCGCACACCACTGACGTGCCGCTTAAGACCTTATCCGATCTGATCCTCAAGGTCCGCGCCCAGGCCTATTCGCTCGAAAGCGCCAATCCGCGCCACGAGCACGAATGGATGGTGTGGAAAGACGTCAAGCTGCCGGACGGCAAGATACTCATTCCTGGGGTCGTCACCCACTCGACCAACGTCGTCGAACATCCCGAGCTGGTGGCGTGGCGGATCAAGAATTTTGCCGGCGTCGTCGGGCGCGAAAACGTCATTGCCGGCACCGACTGCGGCTTCGCGCAAAGCTACAACATCGTGCGCTGTCATCCGTCCGTGCAGTGGGCGAAGCTCGAGGCGCTGGTCGAGGGCGCGCGCCTGGCATCCAGGGAATTGTGGGGGCGCTGAAGCTGCACATCCGGTTGAGAAGCGTGAGCGCCGAAGCAATCCTAGTAGGAAATTGAAATTCGGCGACAACGGTCTCAACATCTACAACAAGGAGGTGTTGGCCGAGTGGACTAAAGGCGAGCTGCGCACGGTGTGGCCGAAGGAAGTCCAGACGATCGAACCTCTGCTCTGACGGGCGCGGAGCGAGTGGTGTCCTCACCGCATCGCATCGCCGCGCCCCCGGTGAGGGCGCCAGCACCGGCTTGAGCGCCGGGAGAAGGTGGTGCTTTAGCACAGCAGAGATGACGCATTTGTCAGGTCCCGCCGTTAGCCCGCTGAATCCGGCACAAGGGAACCTTTGCGAACCGGAGGAACTTGCCTAGCGACAGTGGAAAAGAGACAGAAAAGGGGCAAAAATGCAGGAAGTCAGATACAGATATTTTAATCCGGGATTGCAACTGCGCCGGACCAAGATGGAGATACCGGGGTGGGCGGGAAAATCATCGCCGCGGGTCGATGGCTCTCACGAATACGCCTGGCACTGCACGCCCATTCACCGAGAGCGCCCAATACGGGATCGAAATTTTCTACCCGTATGAGAATGAACTTCAGGTCTCACGAAAAGATGGCGAGCTTCAGTTTTGACGGCGATTTTGGCCCCGCTCCAGACAGTGACCTGCAATGGCCGCCGTTTCGAACCTTTGGCCGCGAGTACTATACGCATCAGCTTCTGCTCGATCTGAAAGTCGACAAAGATTGGGCGATCCGCACGGAGCCTCACCCACGCTTCTACACCGACACAACGGGGACCTGTCCAATCGCTGTGCCGGCGCTGTTGCGCACCGAGTGGTGGCCGATGATGTCATTCGTCGTGTTCAAGGCGCCAGCTTGTGGGACAGGTCCATATCTTCCGTCCGGGAGAGGCGATGCTGCAGATTCTTGTGCTCCCCGTAACATCGCGACTTCACTCTGATGCCGATGAATGAAGAAGAAGCGGCCGAACGGGAGATGCGCGCACGCCGTATCCATGCCAGCCGTTCGACCTTGGCCGCGGACTCGATATGGACTTCAAATACCAACACAGTCTTCGACGGGACGTACCGTTATATGCTTCGCGCAGCGAAAAGCCGTGCCCGAGAGGACACGGCCTGAGCCGTTACCGGCGTACCTTACCTTGAGTAATACGATATTGTGGTGATGGTGATGGTGATGATGGTGGCGGACCGGGGGAATGATGCGTACGCGTGCTCTCGCGTGATGATGGTGGTGATGATGATGGTGAGATGTCCGACGCCAATAGTGATTTGAGCGACTTCCGTCTTCGTTTGTCCTGATTCGCGCTGTGCGTCGTCTGCTTTCAACGCTTCGGTCGCATTCGGGACCGGGCTGAGCAAATCGCGGTAGGTCAACCCTGGATCGACCGCGTTAGCTTCCGACACTGCAGCATGGGCGCCTCCCACTGTAGCTAATGCGGCTGCTGCTCCCAGCAGGCCGGCGATCTTTTTGTCCATTTCTCGGTTCCTCTCCGAATATGCCTCAGGTGAATGCACCAAGACTCAATAACAGGCATCGCGAATTGTTCCGTTGGATTTTTAGATTAGCGACGCGCTGCGGCGTTCGGTCATTTTATTTGGTGCGACGGGCTGATAGCGGTTCGCTTGTGCGAAGTACAAGGACGTAACGCGAGAGAAAACTAGCGCATCGCCGCCGCGCCCGGTGAGGGCGCCAGCACCGGTTCGAGCGCCGGGACCAGCCGGCGTTTCTCGCGCCGCGCCGGGATGGCGCGATAAACCTGCTTGGTGGCTTCGACGATGTGTACGCCGGCGAACGGCGAAGCGAGCATCGCGCCGGTGCGCTCCCAGGCGACCGCCGAGCGCAGGAACCAGCCGTGCTCGATGGGCGGGACATAAAGCGCTTCGTCCCATGCGGTCGGCGTGAACCAGGTCTCGCGCAGGAGCTGCATGATCTGCGAGCGCGAGTAAGGCCGACCGTGACCGAACGGCGTGGTGTCGAGACGCGCCCAGACGCCGCGCCGGTTTGGCACCACGACCATGAGCCGTCCGCCGGCAGCCAGCACGCGCCAGACCTCGCGCAACAGCTCCATCGGGTTGGCCGACATTTCCAGCGAATGGACCAGCAGCACGCGATCCACCGCAGCGTCGGTCAGCGGCAGCTCGTCTTCTTCAACCAGCGCGGCAAGGGCAGGCCGGCGCGATGGCCAGCGCACCACGCCTTGCTGCGCCGGCATCAGCGCCAGGCATCGTTCGGCTTCTTCGCGAAACAGTCCGAGATAAGGGGTCGCGTAGCCGACGCCGAGCACCCGCATCGTCCGGGTATCCGGCCAGCGCGCGCGGATACTGTTGCCAATAAAGCGCCGCGCCACGACGCCCAGCCGCTGGGAATAGAAATTGCGCAGGTCGACGACATCCATGGCGATAAAATAGCACGGATTGGAGCCTTGTTCCGCGCGGTATTAGACCGTGGTTGACCCTGTGTTGCGTCATCATCCGCGAAGGCGGATGATCCAGTAATCACCGGCGATTGAGATCAGCTTCGTCGCGCTGTCTCGATCGCCACGTATTACTGGATGCCCCGTCCATAGGCGAGCGAAGCGACGCCGTTCTGCGAACGGCTATGGCGGGGCATGACATGAGTGGAGCCATGGCCGCGCAGACCTATCTGTTCCCCTGTCTGAAAGACAATTTCGGCTTGCTGCTGCATGACCCGGCAAGCGGCGCGACCGCCGCAATCGATGCGCCGGAAGCGGCGCCGGTCGAAGCAGCGCTGCAAAAGACCGGCTGGAAACTCACTGACATTCTGGTGACGCATCATCACGCCGATCACACCCAAGGAATCGGGGAGCTGAAGCAACACCATAAATGCCGTGTGGTAGCGCCACGCGCGGAAGCCGCGCGCATCGCTCATGTCGACGAGACGGTCGGCGAGGGCGATACGGTCAAGGTCGGCGGCATTGCGGCGCGCGTGATCGAAACGCCCGGCCACACCGCGGGGCATATCTCCTATTTTCTTCCCGCGGACAAACTCGCCTTTGTCGGCGACACGCTGTTCTCGATCGGCTGCGGCCGCGTCATCGAAGGCAATCCGGAGATGATGTGGAATTCGCTGCTCAAGCTCCGCGCGCTGCCGGACGACACGCAGTTTTTCTGCGGCCACGAATACACCGACGCCAATATACGTTTCGCCAAGACCATCGAGCCGAACAACAAGGCGCTCGCCGCGCGCGCGGATCAGGTCAAGCAGCAGCTTGCCGCAGGCCGGGCGACGATTCCGGCGACGATCGGCGCTGAGAAAGCGGAAAATCCTTTCCTGCGCGCCGACAACGCCGAGATGGCGAAGTCGCTCGGCCTGTCCGGCAAGCCGGCCTGGCAGGTGTTCGCGGAGATCCGCGAACGGAAGAACAAGTTCTGATGATATCCGCCCATGCCCGCGTAAGCGGGCATCCAGACCTGGTCCTCGCTTTCGCGGGGACGAGCGAAGCCAGATATGACGTCTCCCACCGCCACCGAGATCATCCGGCTGCTTGATCTGAAACCGCATCCGGAGGGTGGGCATTTCCGCGAGACGTTTCGCGACAGCCGCACCATCGATGGCCGCGCTGCCTCGACCGCAATTTATTTTCTATTGGCGCGCGGCGAGCGTTCGCATTGGCATCGCGTCGACGCGGTCGAGACGTGGCATCGGTATGCCGGCGCCGCGCTTATGCTTGAGATTGCAGAAAGCGAAGGAAATATTGACCGCGTGACGCTCGGCAGTAATTTGTCAGCGGGCGAACAGCCGCAAGCGATCGTACCGGCTCAAGCCTGGCAGGCCGCGCATTCGCTTGGCGATTGGACGCTTTGCGGATGCACCGTCGCGCCCGGCTTTGAGTTCAGCGGATTTGAGCTGGCGCCGAAAGACTGGTCGCCCCGATAGGCTGCTTTCGATAAAAAGTGACAATCACGGGGAGGGGGATTCTCATGACTATTCGCGTTGCAGCCGTCGAAGTGAGCCACTGGCATGCGCTCAACGACGCCGCTTACCTCCGGCACCTTCTCGCCATGCCTGACGTCGAACTGGTTGCAATCCAGGATTCCGATGCCGGGCTCGTCAGGAATCGCGCGGCTGAGGTTGGAAATCCGCCGACCTATACCGACTACAAGACAATGCTGGCGGAGACGCGTCCGGATTTCGTTCTCGCGCTCGGGCGGCACAGCCAGATGGCGAAGATCGCGAGCGACCTGATCGATGCCGGCTATCCGTTCCTGATGGAAAAGCCGATGGGCGTGAACGCCGCCGAAGTCGACGCCGTAGCGGCGAAAGCGAAACAGCGCGGCGCGTTCGTCGCGGTGCCGATGGCGCAGCGTTTCTCGCCGTTCGCAAGGCATGCGCGCGAACTCATTGCAGCCGGCAACCTTGGCCCGTTGTCGCACCTCTACGTGCGGATCAACCGGCCGGCGCCGCCACGCTATGCGGCGTGGGATTGCGGCTGGATGATGGATCCGGCGGAATCCGGCGGCGGTTGCATCCGCAATCTCGGTCCCCACGGCATCGACATGTTTCTCTATCTCACCGGTGAAGACGCGCAGGTGACGGGAGCGCAGGTCAGTTACCGTGCTCAAGAATGCCCGGTCGAGGACTACGCGTCGGTGATGCTGCGTTCTTCAAGCGGCGTTCTTGGCACTGTCGAGATCGGCAACGGCTTTCCCCGCGACGGCACCGACGGGGAGTGGAAGATCGCCGGACGCGACGGCATCCTGACCATGAAAGACGGCGTGCTCAAGCTTGCGACGGCGACGGGCGACGAAACCCTGCCGGGCACGGAGCTCACGGCCCCCTATTTCACCGCGACCCGTGATGCGCTCGACCGCTTGAAAGACGGCAAGCCGCCGACCGTGAGTGTGCACGATTGCGCGCGTTTCGTCCGCCTGATCGATCAGGCGTACGAGCACGCCGGTTTCAGGTTCGGGCTGAAAGGTTGGGCGCCTGCGTAACCGGATCGCCCGCGCGCGCGGCGAGATAGGAATGCAAGGCCGCGACGACTTGGGCGCCTTCGCCGACCGCGGCAGCGACCCGTTTGACCGATTTGGCGCGGACGTCGCCGATGGCGAAAACGCCGCGGCGGCTCGTTTCCAGCGCATGGCGATCCAAGCCGGCATCCGCGCCCGTTAACACAAAGCCTTTGGGATCGAGCGCGATACCCGCGCCGGCGAGCCAGTCGGTATTCGGATCGGCGCCGATGAAAAGGAACAGATGACGGATCGGCTCGGATTTCTCTTCGCCGGTTGCCTGCCGGTAACGCACCGTTTGGAGAATTCCGTTGTGACCCTCAAGGCTTGAGATCGATGTGCGCGTGAAGACATCAATGTTGGGATTGCCTTCAATACGGTCGACCAAATAGCGCGACATTGTCGAGCCAAGACCGGCGCCGCGCACAACCATCTTCACTTTGGCGCCTTGGCTTGCGAGATAGACAGCTGCCTGACCGGCGGAGTTGCCGGCGCCGACCAGCGCAATCGCCTGATTTGAACAGAGCCTGGCCTCAAGCGGCGAAGCCCAGTAATGCACGCTCGACGCTTCGAAGGCATCGAGATTGTTGACGCCCAGTTTGCGATAACGTGCTCCGCTCGCGATGACGACGGCGCGCGCGGTGACGTGCTCGCCGTTGTGAAGCCGCAAGACGAAGTGATTGCCGTCTTCGCCCAATCCGTCGACCTGATCGGGGATCGCCATTTCGGCGCCGAACTTCTGCGCCTGGTTGTAGGCGCGCGCCATCAGCGCCAGGCCGGTAATGCCGGTCGGAAAGCCCAGATAGTTTTCAATTCTGGCGGATGCCCCGGCCTGGCCTCCGAAAGCGCGGCAATCGAACACCAATACTGAAAGACCTTCGGAGGCCGCATAGACGGCCGTCGCCAGCCCCGCTGGGCCTGCGCCAATGACGGCGATATCGAACACCCGCGACGGATCGATCGGGCCAACGAGTCCGATACAGCGGGCAAGCTCGTCTTCGCCCGGATTGCGCAGCAACTGTCCGCTCTGACAAAGGACGATCGGCAATTGTCCCGGATCGACGTGAAAGCGCTCGATCAGCGCTTTCGCTTCGGCGTCGGTCGTGGGATCGAGCAGACGATGGGGGTGGCCGTTGCGCCGGAGGAAAACCTGCAATCGCAGTACGTCGCCATTGTCGGCATGGCCGACGATGATCGGTCCGGTCTGGTTTTCCAGAAGCCCGACACGGCGCAAGATCAAGGCGCGCATGATCCGCTCGCCGAGATCAGCCTCGGCGATAAACAAGGAACGCAGCCGGTTAGGTTGAATAACCAGCGCCTGCACCGGTTCGGTCGCCGTCGCGTCGACCAAAGCCGGCCTGCCCGCCATCTGCGCCAGTTCGCCGATGAACTCGCCCGGCTCGTGGCTCACGATGGTCTGCAGGCGGCCGGAAGTATCGCGATGAGTGATGTCGACTCTTCCCGAAAAGATAATGATCAGGCCGGGGCCGATCTGACCAGCCGCCAGAAGTGTTTCGCCGGTGGCGAAGGCTTGCGTCTCGCCGAGGTGCCGCACCCGCTCGATCTCGATCGGATCGAGCGTGGGAAACATTTGATCGTGACGTTGTTCAAACAGCGTCTGGGATGAGGATGCCATGGTGCTCCGCCGCCCAAATTGTCCGTGCTGCGGACATATAAGAATTCAGGCGAAGTACTGCCCGCCGTTCGCGGTCAAGGTCGCGCCGGTGATCAATCCGGCATCGTCGGAAGCGAGGAACACCACGCAGCGCGCAATTTCCTCCGGCTCGCCGAGCCGGCCGATCGGAATGAGCGGCAGGATGCTCTTCTCCAGTACGTCCTTCGGCACAGCCTGCACCATCTCGGTGTTGATATAGCCTGGCGCAATCGCGTTGACGGTGATGCCCGAGCGCGCGCCCTCCTGCGCCAGCGCCTTGGTGAAGCCGATCTCGCCGGCCTTTGCGGCTGAGTAGTTCACCTGGCCGAACTGGCCTTTCTGACCGTTGATCGACGAGATGTTGACGATGCGGCCGAATTTGCGCGTCCGCATACCCTCGATCACCTGACGGCACATGTTGAACAGCGACCCGAGATTGGTGTTGATCACCGCGGTCCATTGCTCAAGCTTCATGCGATGAAGCTGCGAGTCGCGGGTAATCCCGGCATTGTTGACGAGCACGTCGATCGGCCCCAGATCGGCTTCGACCTGCTTCACGCCCGCAGCGCAGGCGTCGAATGACGACACGTCCCACTTGTAGACATTGATGCCGGTCTCGGCCTTGAACTTCTGCGCCGCCTCGTCGTTGCCGCCGTAATTCGCCGCAACCGTATAACCGGCCGCCTTGAGCGCCTTGCAGATTGCGGCGCCAATGCCGCGCGTACCACCCGTGACCAACGCAACGCGGGCCATGATGTCCTCCCCTATTACTCGTCATGCCCGGCTTTATGCCGGGTATCCACGTCTTACTTTTGAGCCAGCTTAAAGACGTGGATGGCCGGGTGAAAGGGCGTTCACGCCCGTCTTCGACGGCCCATGCCCGGCCATGACGCTGAGTGATATTAGTGCGGGTGCTCGCCGTGCTCAGCGCTCCACGCACATCGCGATGCCCATGCCGCCGCCGATGCACAGCGTGGCGAGGCCTTTCTTGGCGTTGCGCTTGCCCATCTCGTGCAGCAGCGTCACCAGAACGCGCGTGCCGGACGCGCCGATCGGATGGCCGATGGCAATGGCGCCGCCGTTGACGTTGACCTTGTTGGTGTCCCAGCCGAGGTCCTTGTTGACCGCGCAGGCCTGCGCGGCGAAAGCCTCATTGGCTTCGATCAGATCGAGATCGCCGACATTCCAGCCGGCCTTCTTCAGCGCGGCGCGCGATGCCGGGATCGGTCCGGTGCCCATGATCTTCGGATCGACGCCGGCCTGCGCCCACGACACGATACGGGCGAGCGGGGTCTTGCCGAGCTTCGCCGCTTCGCTCGCCTTCATCAGCACCACCGCGCCGGCGCCGTCATTGATGCCCGACGCGTTGCCGGCGGTGACGGAGCCTTCCTTGTCGAAGGCCGGCCGCAGCTTGCCGACCGCTTCGAGCGTGGTGCCGTGCTTCGGATATTCGTCGGTGTCGACCACGACGTCGCCCTTGCGGCTCTTGATCGTGACCGGCGTGATCTCGTCCTTGAACTTGCCGGCCTTCTGCGCGGCCTCGGCCTTGTTCTGCGATTTGACCGCGAATTCGTCCTGCTGGGCGCGGGTGATCTGCCACTGCTTGGCGACGTTCTCGGCGGTGTTGCCCATGTGATAGCCGTTGAAGGCGTCCCACAGGCCGTCCTTGATCATGGTGTCGATCATCTCGAAATTGCCCATCTTCACGCCGGCGCGAAGATACTGGCAGTGCGGCGCCATGCTCATGGACTCCTGGCCGCCGGCGACCACGATATCGCTGTCGCCATTGACGATGGCCTGATAGCCCAGCGCCACCGAGCGCAGGCCCGATCCGCAAAGCTGATTGATGCCCCAGGCCGGGGTTTCGACCGGGACGCCGGCGCCGATCGAGGCAATGCGGGCCGGGTTCTGGCCCTGCCCGGCGGTCAGGATCTGGCCCATGATCACCTCGGATACGCGGGCGCCTTCGACCCCGGCACGCTCCAGCGCCGACTTGATCGCGATCTTCCCCAGTTCGTGGGCGGGCAATGTGGCAAATGCGCCGTTGAAAGCGCCGACCGGCGTGCGCGTAGCACTGACAATGACGACATCATCTGACATGGCAAATCCTTCCGGGCTTTGGGGTTATGTGGCGGTCGCGGGTTTGGCGCGTTATCGTTGCTCTATGTCATAAGGAGGCGACCGGGCCGCGACAAGGTGCCGGGGTGGCAGGGTGCATCACAAAACGGTAGCCCCGTCCTCCGAAAACGCCTACTTTAAGAATACACCCAGGCGATTGTTGCATGTCCGACACCACCACAACGACCAAGACTGCCGAGCCCATCACCATCAAAAAATACGCTAACCGGCGGCTCTACAACACCGGCACCAGCGCCTATGTGACGCTCGAAGACCTCGCCGGGATGGTCAAGAAGGGTGAGGATTTCGTGGTCTTTGACGCCAAGACCGGCGAAGAGATCACCCGGTCGGTGCTGACCCAGATCATTTTCGAGCAGGAGAACAAGGAAGGGCAGAACCTGCTGCCGATCACCTTCCTGCGCCAGCTGATCCGTTTCTATGGCGACAGCATGGGCATGCTGGTGCCGCGCTATCTCGACATTTCGATCGCGTCGCTCACGCGCGAGCAGGAAAAATTCCGCAATCAGATGGCGCAGGCCTTCGGCGGCAGCCCGTTCGGCGCGATCGAGGAAACGGTTCGCCGCAATATGGAAATATTCGAGCGCACCTTTGCGATGTTTACGCCGTTCGCGAGGCAGGCCGGCGGCAGTACGAGCACCCCGGCAGCTGAGCCTGAGAAGACGGCGCCGAAGGGCGGCGATATCGACGATCTGAAGCGGCAGCTCGAAGAGATGCAGCGCAAGGTCGACAAGCTGTCCGGCAACAACGACTGATCAGGCAGCGGCTGAAGCGGCTTCCGTAGCGGCGTGGACGAGTTGGACCTGCTGCGACGATAGCAATTGCTGTACCTGGTTTCCCGGCACGGCCCTGCCGTACAAAAAGCCCTGCGCCTGATCGACGCCATGCTGCATCGCCGCGGCGGCCTGGGCCTCGGTTTCGATGCCTTCGGCAGTGACAGACAAATTCAGCCTTTGCTCAAGCCCACCATGGCGCGAATGAACACCGCGCTTTCGCCGGTCGTGACCAGCTCCGCGATGAAACGCTTGTCGATCTTGAGTTTGTCAAAGCGCAGTTCGTAGAGGTGATAGAGGCTGGAATAGCCGGTGCCGAAATCGTCGATGACGATGCGCACGCCGGCATTGCGCAGGGTCTGGATGGCGTGACGCGTGGATTCCAGGTCCTCGACCAGCGCGCTTTCGGTGATCTCCGCTTCCAGACGATGCGGCGGCAGGCCGGTGTTGTGCAGCACCATGAGAATGGCGTCGGCAAAACTTCTGTCGCTGAATTGCGACGGCGAGAAATTGAAAGTCAGGGAGATATCTTCCGGCCAGGTCGCGGCCTCGCGGCAGGCGTCGCCGAAAAGCTGGCCCGACACCATGTCCAGGATGCCAAGCTCTTCGGCGAGCGGGATGAACGTGTCCGGCAGGATCAGGCCGCTGACGGGATTGTGCCAGCGCGCCAGGCTCTCGAAGCTGACGATGCGGCGCGTCTTCAAATCGACGATGGGCTGATAGTACGGCTGAAGCGCGTTCCCTCCGATTGCCGCCCGCAGATCCTTTTCCAGAAGCGACCGCTCGCGGATGTGAGCGTCCATCTTCGGATCGAAGAAGCAGAATTCGGTATGAATGGCCCGGGCACGAGACAGCGCGACGTGGGCGCAGCGCAGCAGCTCATCGACCGTCGCATGGCCGCGGCCGGTCTGCGCGATGCCGACACTGGCGCCGAGCGAGTGGTGTTCGATGCCGATCTGGACCGGCTTCCTGACGGCTTCGACCAGAGTGCATGCTATCCGCCGCGCGCTGTCGGGATCGCCGCCGGCGAGGCACAGCGCAAACTCATCGTCACCGATGCGCGCGAAGATATCGGCGGCGGCGGCGCGCTCGCGGATTCGGGAGCCGATCTGCAACAGCGCTTCGTCGCAACCGACGTGTCCATAAACCTCGTTGAGTTTCTTGAACTGGTCGATGCCGAGCAACAGGACGCTCATCTTGTTGTCGGAATTCTTCAGCGCAGCGCTGACGTCTTGCTGGAACTGACGCCGGTTCGGCAATTGCGTGAGCGGATCGCGCATCGATGCGGTTTGCGCGTTATGCTCGGCGGCCATGCGCTTGGTGCGCTCGTTTCTCTGGTCGCCGATGCGCCGGAGGCTGAACAGCACCAGTGCCATGCCGAAGAAATAGAGAAACGACGGCTTTTCGCCGGGCGCGGTGCCGAGCAGGCTATGAAAGAGCGCGCAGACCGCCCCAATCGGTCACGGCCTTGTAGGTGAGGAAAGTGATCGAGAAGATCACCAGGACGTCGGTGAGCTCCCGCGCCGATGGCGTCGCCAGGATAGCGGCTAGTTTCTTCCGGAGATCAGCCAAAAGGGCACCTATCATAAAGGCGACATTTGGCAGACGGACTTCACTTTTTCATGAATCAGCAGAAGTAAAGCGTGCTTTAAAAATCATTTACCTAAAGCGTTTGCTAAATTACATCCGCTGCGGGCCTGATCCAGGGCCGTTCGGTAGAGGCGAGGCTTATCAGCGCGCCTTGCAGGTAGTCGCAGCCCCAGGCCTGTAACGTTCTTGCCGCTTCTTCGTCCTGCACCCACTCGGCGACGGTGGTGAGCTTGAGCCTTCGGGCAAGGTCGATCAGGGTGCGTACGAAGGCGCTATCGTCCTCGGAGCGCATCATGTCGTGCACGAAAGCGCCATCGATTTTCACGATGTCGACGCCGAGCTTGCGCAGGTTACGGAACGACGTGTACCCGGCGCCGAAGTCGTCGATGGCGATGCGGCAACCGAGATCCTTCACCCGCTCGACGAAGCCGCGGGTTTCATCGATATCCTGAATGGCTGCGCTCTCGGTCATTTCAACGATCAGGCGCTCGGCGACGCCCGGATGGGCGCGCAACAGCGAACTCAAGCCGGACCACCAGTCGGGATCGGTGGTCGAAGCGGCCGAAACATTCAAGCTCGCCCGCAGCGTCGGGGTTGCCACCATTTCGTCGACGACGAGTTCGAGCACGCGATGGTCGAGCAGGCGAACGAGGCCGAGCCGCTCGGCGACCGGTATGACGTCGTTGGCCGCGATCAGGCTGCCGTCGGCACGCCGGATCCGCATCAGGCATTCAAAGAACGCCGGCGTGCGATCCTTCGCGGTTACGATGGTTTCGTAGGCCAGGAAAATGCGGCGCTCGTTGAGCGCGGCGACGATCTCGTCGGTGGCGCGTACGGTCTCGCGCCGCATCGCATCGCGCTCGATACTCGGCTGATAGGCGAGAAACGAGCCCCGGCGGCGTCGTTTGGCGATATCGAGGGTTTCCTGCACGCGCGACAGCACTTCCGCGATGCTGCGGGCGTGCCGCGGCGCATTGAGGCCGCTGATCGTGACGGTGACCGCGATCGGTCCGGCAGACGTCGGCACCATTTCTTCGCGAACGCCGGACAGCATGCGTTCGGCGGCGACGGCCAGATCGTCGGGCGTACAGTCGCGCAGCACCAGGCCGAACTTGTTGCCGGAATAGCGGCCGAGCGTGTCCTTGCCGCGCATCCGCGCGCGCAAGCGTTTGGCGACCGCGGCAATCACCTGGTCAGCGACGTCGAAACCCAACGACTCGTTGATACGCCCCAGGTTATCGATCGTAACCAGCATGAAACCGCACGACGAGCGGAAACGGATCGCTTCGTCGATGGTGTCTCCCAGCAGTTCGGTGAGATGATGCCGATTGAGCTCGCCGGTGAGGCCGTCGCGTCGCGCGAGATAAGTGAGCTTGCGTTCATGCTCGTACCGCTCGGTGATGACGCGCATCAGGCCATGCGCACGCACCGGCTTGCCGTCGGTCCCGGCGAACCAGCGGCCGGTATCCTCGACCCAAAGCCTGGTGTCCGACGATGGATCAGGACGGATGCAATACTGGATCTGATAGGCGACGCCATGGCCTTCGTCGCGCTTGTCCGACTTCATGATGACGTCGAAGCGGACTTGCGTGTTCTCTGTATCGAGGAATTGCGCGAAGGAGCGGCCGGTGGCGATGGCGCCGCGATCCTTGATCAGCAGCACGTCGCCGATGTTGTTGCCCCAGGACAGCACATCGCTGTCGAGTCGCCACTCGTAGGCAACTTCGCCGATCGAGGCGAGGATTTGCGCCGTATCGGGCGCGCCGGGCGTCAATGCTGGACCGTCAATTGTCACGGTCGCCTCATTCTGGATCATCGCAGTCCGCGGGTGGCGACAGCAGACGGCTGTTAAGCCGCGAAGCTATCGGCAGACCTTAAACATTTCGCAAAATTCGAGCGTCCCGCTTCCGAAGTCCGTACATCCGGCACGCCGCTTGCGACTTACCTCCTGTAAAGCAAGGAGTGTCCCTTTTCGGGACAAGGCGCGCAATGGCTGGAGCTTTGGTCCCGTTGTTTCCCGGTCGCGAGGCCCGATGCTGCGACCCCGGCCGGCAGCCGCGCCCGTGCCGATTTCGTCGCGCATTTGATCGCGACCTCGGCGCAAGCGCCGCAGACCCGGTCGCGCCGCCGTGCCGAACCGCGGGAAGCGGTCGCGGCCTATGCCGCGCGCGGCGTCGCACCGGCTGTTTCCGGAATCACGGTGTCGCGTTCGCTCTAGATCAAGCCAGAGCATGATCCGGAAAAGTGGACTTCCGGTTTTCCGAAAGGATCATGCTCCAACAAGAAATCTAGACCTTCGTCCGATGCAATCTGACCGGATCATGCTCTAGATCAGGCGTCTTTGACGTTATCGACCTCGACCTGCCGCCGGCCGCTGCGCATGCCGATGATGAAGCCCGACAGCACGTCGACCAGCGCAATCATCATCAGCAGGAAGAACGTCGACGTTCCGGCCTGCTGGACCAGCAGGAACTCCACCAGCATGGCGATGAACAGCGCCATGGCCAGGATATGATCCATCACCGAGCGCATGCCCAGCCGCGTCGATTTGATGATCTCGATCCAGAGCAGAAGAATACTGAGCGCGAGCAGTACGTCTTCCCAGGTCAGCACCCAGTCCTGACCGGACATCATGTGCACGGTCGTGACCGGCGAGGTCCAGGACACGCCGGCCATCAAGAACGCGATCATGTTGTAGATGGCGAACGGAATAAGCAGCAGCGGAAAGCCAAGAGCGAACATGACGACGCGGTCTCCCGCAGCTAGTCTCATTTGGTCATTGCGAGGAGCGTCAGCGACGAAGCAATCCAGGCGTCGCTTGCACTGAGCGCTGGATTGCTTCGCGGTGCGCTCGCAATCCGACGAAGTCTTACGCCTCGCTCTTCTTGTTGAGCACCTGACGGCCGCGATACATGCCAGTCTTCAGATCGATGTGGTGCGGCCGGCGCAGTTCGCCGGAATCCTTGTCCTCGACATAGGTCGGGGCCTTCAGCGCGTCGGCGGAGCGGCGCATGCCGCGCCTGGACGGCGAGGTTTTTCGCTTCGGAACAGCCATAACTCGGTCTCCTGATCAGGGTTTGGCGGGCTTATAGAAGAACGGGGCGATTGAAGCTAGGGGGCGCGGATGCAGGCATCGAGGTTCGGAAATTCCGCCGAGCGGCGCTCGTAAACGCCGGTCAGCCGCCGCACCAGGGGCTCGGGGTGCGGGCGCTGCGGCGGACCGGATTGGGCAGGATCGAGGCCAGTGCCGCGGCCTCGGCGGTATTGAGGCTGCGCGCCGGCTTGTTAAAGGCCCAATGCGAGGCGGCTTCGGCGCCGAACTCGCCGTTCGGGCCCCACTCGACGATGTTGAGATAGATTTCCAGCACGCGCCGCTTCGGCAGCACGAGGTACAGCCAGACCGCCAGCGGCAGTTCCAGCGCCTTGCGTACGAAGCTGCGGCCCTGCCAGAGGAAAAGATTCTTCGCGGTCTGCTGGGTGATGGTGGAGGCGCCGCGCGAGGCTCCGAGATCGTCGTCGGATTGTTCGATCGCCTCGCGCATGGCGCCGAGATCGACGCCGCGGTTATGGCAGAACGTGCCGTCCTCGGCGCCGATCACCGCCAGCGGCAGCGCCGGTGCGATACGCTCGAGCGGAGTCCACACGCGCTCGACCCGCTGCCCGGTCGCCCAGCGCCACAGCATCAGCGTCGAGACCGGGTTCACAAAGCGATAGAGCGGCGCGATCAGATACGGCAGCGCGAGCAGAACAATGACGATGATGGCGACCGTGCGCAGCAGACGCCGCCAAGGCCACCTGATCGTGCTGCTGCTTTTGCTGCGGGGCATCCAGAGGACATTGTAGCGCGCTACTCGGTTATCCGCCCACTCGTCATTGCGAGCCAACGGGACCGCGCGAAGTCTGCGTCCCGATGATAAAGTGCCGAAGACTCCTCGGATTCGCCGGACCGGCAGGTAAAGATCAAAGTCGAGAAAGACTCGCTGCTAATGCGGCGAGATGGGAGCAGGCCGCGGTGGACAAGCGCCATACCTACTCGGTCCGTGTCGACTGGACCGGAAACCAGGGTTCCGGCACGTCGTCGTATCGCGCTTATTCGCGCGCGCATGAAGTCACCGTGCCCGGCAAGCCTGCTATCGCCGGCTCTGCCGATCCGGTTTTCCTCGGCGATCCCGCGCGATGGAATCCGGCGGAGCTTTTGATCGCGGCGCTCGCGGCGTGTCATCAGCTCTGGTATCTGCACCTGTGCGCGGACGCGGGCATCGTCGTCGAGAATTACAGCGACAACGCATCGGGGGTGGAGATCGAGCAGCAGGACGGCGCCGGCCAATTCGAGAGCGTGACCTTGCGTCCGCGCGTTACGCTGGCGCCGGGCGCAAACGAAGCCACGGCGCGACGCCTGCATGATGAAGCCGCCAAAAAATGTTTTATCGCGCGCTCCGTGTCGTTCCGCGTCGAACACGAGCCGATCTTCGAGAAAAAATAACCCGGGCTACTTGCTCTTCGCCTGTCCCCACGTGCGCCCGAGCACGCGGAGCCAGTTGCGAAAGCACACTTTCTCGATCAGCGCCTTGCCGAACTGGCGCTGTTCCATGGCCTCCACCAGAATTTGCAATCCGGCGGCGTTGCCAAGCTCCGCGGGGATCATCGCGCCGTCGAAATCCGAGCCGAGTCCGACGCCGTCCTCGCCCAAATGGTCGAGCAGGTACGCGATGTGATCGACGATCAGATTCGCAGGCGTATCCTTGTCCTGTTTGCCGTCCGGGCGCAGGAAGCTCACCGCGTAATTGACGCCGACCATGCCGGCGGACTTCTTTGATCGCGGCAAGCTGCTTGTCGGTGAGATTGCGCGAATGCGGGCTGATCGCGTGCGCGTTGGAGTGCGTCGCGACCAGCGGCGCATTGCTCAGCGCGGCGACATCCCAGAATCCCTTTTCGTTGAGATGCGACAGGTCGATCATGATGCGCAGGCGATTGCATTCGGCGACCAGCGCCTTGCCCAGATCGGTCAGGCCGGGGCCGGTGTCGGGCGATGATGGGCAGCGGAACGGCACGCCGTAGCCGAAAGCGTTTGGGCGGCTCCACACCGGGCCGAGCGATCGCAGGCCCGCCGCATGCAACACGTTGAGCACATCGAAATTCGCGTCGATCGCTTCCGCGCCTTCGATATGCAGCACCGCCGCGAGTGTATCGTTGGCGAAACAATGTTCGATATCGGCGACGTCGCGGCAGATGCGGACGCGGCCCTGCGACTCCCGCTCGATGCGCAGCAGCAGCGCGGCCATCGCGAAAGTGACCCGTTGCGCTTCCGCAAGATCGACCGCCGGCGCGTCGCTGGCCGTCAAGCCGGTCTGCGTGCCGTCTGCATTCTTCTGCCTCACCGGCGGAACGAAGATCGCGAACAGTCCGCCGGCAAATCCGCCCTTGCGGGCTTTGACTAAATCGAGCTGTCCTGCGTCTTCGCCTTCAAGGAAGGCCGCGACCGGATCGCCGCCGGTGCGCCGATGCAGGCGCAGCAGGACGTCGTTGTGGCCGTCGAAAATTGGAACGGGCTGGGATGATGGCATCGGTCATATTTGTCATTGCGGGTCACGCGAAGCAATCCGGTGATCGACGCGGGCTAACCCTGCATCGCTTTGTCGCCAGCTCATCGTAACGACTTACATTCGTCATTGCCGCGCTTGTCGCGGCAATCCCGATTTAATCGGCAAAGCCTCGGCATATGAATCGAGACGCGCGGATGCCGCGTCGTTTGGCAGACGGCGCGCGAGGCCGGCATCTGGTCCGTGCAGCAGGCCTAAACCATTGGCGTCACAGCGAATCTTTGTTCTCAGAACGCACAGAAATTACTGCCGATGTCGCGGATTGCAGACCTCGAAAAGCCCCGCCAAATGGGCATAAATTGTATCAGGAAATAATTTCGTGACATCGCTTTCCGGATTTGAGAATTGGTTCCCAATCTCGCTCCCGTACAAGGACGTTATGCGGTCACTCCGCATGGCGGAGCGAGAGGCGGTTCCCGCGGGCGGCGGCTCGTCACCGCTGCTCCCGGGCGGCCTGGGCATCAGCCTGCCGGCACTATGACCGGCGCGCGAGGTGCTCGCTGGATGTGCCACACCGGCTGGCGGGGGTCCCGCCGCGTGAGCCGCGTGTGTCACGAAGCCTGGCCCAGGTTGAGCCTTGGGATGAAATACTCCCACAGGCAGAGGGCCGTGGTGGAACGCCGATTGGCGAGCGCGCTTTGCAAAGCGCGCGCCGCACCGCAAGTGCGGTGGATACGGACCCGCGTCTGATCGGCGTTCCGCTTCCTTCTTTCTTCTTTTCTTACATTCGTGGCTCGAAGCTCTGATCGTGAGGGTACCGGCATCCACCGCCGGCATTCTCTGGCGAAGATCGGTGCGGAGGGCGAGAAGTTCGTGACTTTGTTCGGTGCACGTGACGATGACTCGGGTGCGGATCGCATCGCGAGAATGAGATCGTTTGCATCCGCCCCCACGATAGCGGGGGAGGGGGACCATGCGAAGCATGGTGGAGGGGGCGCGGGCGTTGAAGAAAATTCTGCGACGCAAGGAGAACGCGTCGATGCAAACGCCCCGCCCACCGCGCAAGAGCGCGGTCCCCCCCTCCCCGCTATCGCGGGGCGGGATGAAGTTTGCTTACGCCGCTTCGGCCGCGGGGAGTGCGGGCACGGCCGCGAATGAGGTCGGCGCCTTTCTCGGCCATCATCAGCACGGCGGCATTGATGTGAGCGGAAACGAGATCGGGCATCGCGGAGGCATCGCAGACACGCAAGCCTTCGATGCCGCGCACTTTGAGGTCGGGATCGAGCACGCGGCCCGATCGCGCAGGTCGACGCCGGATGATGCGCGGTGATGACGACTTTCTTCAGCCAGGCATCGATCTGGTCATCGGTCTGCACTTGCGGGCCCGGGCTGACCTCCTCGCCGCGATAGGGATCCATCGCTTTGTCGAGCGCGACCTTGCGCGCGAGCTTGAAGCCTTCCCGCAAGGTCGGCAGATCGTTCGGCGCCGTGAAGAAACGATAGACGATGCGCGGCGGCTTCATCGGATCGGCCGAGCCGAGCAGGATTTCGCCGCGGCTGTCGGGATGCAGCAAGGTCGGGCGAATGCCGAAGCCGTCGAGGAACGGCGGCCGCACCAGCGGGAACCACAGATGCGGGTCCGCCGACGTGCCGCGGAACATGAACTCGATGTCGGGCACCGACAATTCCGGCCGCGTCTTGATGAAAGCGTGCAGGCCACCCGGCACTACGGTGCCCGGCCCGGTGCCGAAGAAATAGGCGCGGAGCATGCTCACCGCCATGCGGTCGAACCGCATCTCGCGATGGAAGGTGCCGGGCTGCTTGCGCGTGTAGGTCATGTACGCGCCGAGATGATCCTGCAGGCCCTTTCCGACCGGCAGGTCGGCGACGACATTGATGCCGAACGAGCGCAAATGGTCGGCGGGGCCGATGCCGGACAGCATCAATATCTGCGGCGTGTTGAAGGCGCCGCCAGCGACGATGACTTCGCGCGCCGCGTCGGCGCGCACCTTCTGGCCGTTCTGGATATATTCGATGCCGGTGGCGCGCGTGCCGCTGAGAATGATGCGGGTGGTGTGCGCATTGACCGCAACGGTAAGATTTTTCCGCGACCGCGCCGGTTTCAAAAACGCGTTGGAGGACGACGAGCGCCAGCCATCGCGGATGGTGTACTGCCCGCGGCCGAAGCCTTCTTGCTGTTTGCCGTTGTAGTCGGTGTTGAACGGAAAGCCGTTGTGCTCGCCGGCCTCGATCCAGGCTTCGTAAAGCGGATCTTTAGTGCGCGCGAACTCAGTGCCGAGCGGGCCGTTGCCGCCGCGATAGGCGTTCTCGCCCTTCTCGTGGGTCTCGCAGCGCTGAAAGTATGGCAGCACGTCGGCATAGGACCAGCCGCGCGCACCCTTCTGGGCCCAGCGGTCGTAATCGCTGCGGTTGCCGCGGGTATAGGCCATGACGTTGATCGAGGACGAGCCGCCCAGCACTTTGCCGCGCATCGCCTCGATGTGGCGGTTGTTGAGGTTCGGCTCAGGCTCGGTCTTATAACCCCAGTCGAACATGCCGTAGTCGTGCATGCGGCCCATGCCGAGCGGGATATGGATGTAGGGATGCCAGTCGCGACCGCCGGCTTCGAGCAGCAGGACGCGCGCGGAAGAATCCTCGCTCAAACGGTTAGCCAGAACGCAGCCGGCCGAACCGGCACCGACGATGATGTAATCGTAGCCTGCCATTTCACTCCCCGTAGGCGGTCCGCCTTTGAGAGAGGCGACCTAATCCCTGCCGTAGCCGATCAGCGGCTTTTTCTTGCGGCCGAGCAGGATCAGGATAGCGCCCAGAACTCCCAGCGCCAGCCACGTTGGCGCATTGAGGACCGTCAGTGTCACGGGGTCCCAGAGCCAATGCGGGGCATGGGCTTCGATCGCCGGCTGCAATTTCACCAGCGAGCTTTGGTCGACGATGGCCCAGGCATCGCTGACCTTCATGTACAGCAAGGTGCTGATTGGCAATGGTTTTAGTGCCGTCATAGACGAAGAAGATAAAGGCGAGCGCCAGCAAGCACAGGCCAATAAAGCGAAACAGAAATCTGATCATAACGGTGCCGGTTGGCCGCGGAAGGAAAGATTACGGCACGATTACTCTGCCGCGTGCGCTTGTTCAATGCGGTGGGATGGTGGCGGTTTTCGGTCCCTTGAGCAAAGGCCGCCGGTTTCGCTAAGGTTCCCAAAGCCCGCCCCCACGTTTAGTGTCAGTAAGTTCAGCGTCAGCAGGGATGGAAATGGCCTCTAAAAACGGCCGGTCGAACCGGCCGACTTTCACCGACCAGGAAGCCCTGCTGTTTCACAGCCAAGGCAAGCCCGGAAAACTCGAAGTTGTCGCGACCAAGCCGATGGCGACCCAGCGGGACCTCTCGCTGGCCTATTCGCCGGGCGTAGCCGTGCCGGTTCTTGCGATCGCCGAGGACGAGGCCAAGGCCTACGACTACACCACCAAGGGCAATTTCGTTGCGGTGATCACCAACGGCACCGCGATCCTCGGCCTCGGCAACCGCGGGCGCGCTGGCGGCCAAGCCGGTGATGGAAGGCAAGTCGGTGCTGTTCAAGCGCTTCGCCGACGTCGACTCCATCGACCTCGAAGTCTCGACCGAGGATCCGGACGAATTCATCAATTGCGTAAAGCTGCTCGGCAAGAGCTGGGGCGGCATCAACCTCGAAGACATCAAGGCGCCGGAGTGCTTCATCATCGAGCAGAGGCTTCGTGAGCTGCTCGACATCCCGGTGTTTCATGACGACCAGCACGGTACCGCGATCATCGCGGCCGCCGGCCTGATCAATGCGCTGGAACTCACCGGGCGCGACCGTCGAGGACACCAAGCTGGTCTGCAACGGCGCCGGCGCCGCCGGCATCGCCTGCCTGGAGCTGCTGCAAGGCCATCGGCTTCCGTCCAGAGAATCTGATCCTGCTGTGACACCAAGGGCGTGATCTACGAAGGCCGCACCGACGGCATGAACCAGTGGAAATCGGCCTACGCGGTGAAGACTACGGCCCGCACGCTGGCCGAGGCGCTGGTCGGCGCCGACGTGTTCTTCGGGCTTTCGGTCAAAGGCGCGGTGACCAAAGACATGGTGAAGTCGATGGCCGACAAGCCGATCATCTTCGCCATGGCCAATCCCGATCCCGAGATCACCGCCGAAGAGGTCGCCGAGGTGCGCTCCGACGCCATCATGGCGACCGGCCGCTCCGACTATCCGAACCAGGTCAACAACGTGCTCGGCTTTCCCGTTCATTTTCCGCGGCGCGCTCGACGTGCGCGCCCGCACCATCAACATGGAGATGAAGATCGCGGCGGCGCGGGCGCTGGCCGCGCTGGCGCGCGAGGACGTCCCTGACGAAGTCGCCGCGGCCTATGGGGCGCGGCCGAAATACGGCCCCGACTACATCATTCCAGTGCCGTTCGATCCGCGGCTGATTTCCGATATTCCCGCCGGCGATAGCCAAGGCGGCGATGGATTCGGGCGTCGCACGGCAAGCCGATCGCCGACATGGACGCCTACCGGCAACAGCTGCGCACGCGGCTCGATCCGGTCGCGGGCGTGCTGCAGGGCGTGTACCAGCGGCTGCGCCAGGCGCCGCGCCGCGTCGTGTTTGCCGAAGGCGAGGAAGAGCAGGTGATCCGCGCCGCGGCGACGTTCGTGCACCAGGGGCTCGGCAAAGCAATGCTGGTCGGCCGCGAGCGCGCGGTGCGCGAGACCGCAGCGACGCTCGGCGTCGAACTCGGCGGCGACATCGAGATCATCAACGCGGCGCTCTCGAAGCGCAATTCGAACTATGCCGCCTATCTCTACGAGCGGCTGCAACGGCAAGGCTATTTGCAACGCGACTGCCAGCGCATGGTCAATCAGGATCGCAATCACTTTGCCGCCTGCATGGTCGCGCTCGGCGATGCCGATGCGATGGTCACCGGCGTGACGCGCAATTTCTCGGTGGCGCTGGAAGATGTGCGGCGCTGCATCGATCCGAAACCCGGCCATCGCGTGATGGGCATTTCGCTGGTGCTGGCGCGCGGCCGCGCCGTGCTGGTTGCCGACACCGCGGTGACCGAGCTGCCGGATGCGAAAGAGCTCGCCGATATCGCGGTCGAGGCGGCGCGTGTTGCCCGCTCGCTCGGCTACGATCCGCGCGTCGCGTTCCTGTCGTTCTCGACCTTCGGCCATCCGCCGGGCGAGCGGTCCGGACGCATTCAGGAAGCGGTGCGGCTGCTCGACGAGCGGCACGTCGGTTTCGAATACGACGGCGAGATGGGCGCCGACGTGGCGCTGAACATGGAGCTGCGCGACGCCTATCCGTTCTGCCGGTTGTCGGGGCCTGCCAATGTGCTGGTGATGCCGGCGCTGCAATCGGCGGCGATCACGACGAAAATGCTGATGGAGCTTGGCGGCGCCAATGTCATCGGCCCGATGCTGGTCGGTCTCGACCGCTCGGTGCAGATCGTGCCGCTGTCGGCGAACGATGCGCAGCTCGTCAACATGGCAGCGCTCGCGGCTTATAACGCCGGCGGCTGATGCAAAAACGCAAACTTGGCGCCGCGGGTCCGGAAGTCTCGATCGTCGGCCTCGGCGCCAATAACTTTGCCAATCGTTCCGATTTCGCTGCCTCCGAGCGGGTCGTCAACAGGGCGCTCGATCTCGGCATCACGCTGATCGACACCGCCGACAGCTATGGCAACCGCGGAGGCTCGGAAGAATATCTCGGCAGGATTCTCGGATCGCGCCGCAACGATATCGTGCTGGCGACCAAATTCGGCTTGCCGATGGATGACACCGGCAAAATGCGCGGCGCATCGCGGCGCTATGTCATGCAGGCCGTTGAAGCGAGCTTGCGGCGGCTGAAGACCGACTGGATCGATCTTTATCAGGTGCACTTTCCCGATTCGCGGACGCCGATCGAGGAGACGCTGCGCGCGCTCGACGACCTGGTCAAATCCGGCAAGGTGCGGTTCATCGGCTGCTCGAATTTTTCCGCAGCCCAGCTCGAGGAAGCGCTTGGCACGTCGCAACGAAACAACATTGCGTCGTTCGTCACCTGCCAGGACGAATACAATCTGCTCGAGCGCGATCTGGAAAAAGACCGCGTGCCGATCATGCGCAAGCACGGCCTCGGCCTGTTGCCGTATTTTCCGCTAGCGAGTGGGCTGCTCACCGGCAAATACAAGCAGCATGCGCCGTTGCCCGCAGGAACGCGGTTTGCCGGCAATGTGCCGCGCGGCAAGGATGCGTTCCTCAATGCGCGGAACTGGCGCATCGTCGAAGCCCTGTCGGATTTCGCCGCCAAACGCGGGCACACGCTGCTTGAACTCGCGATGAGCTGGCTCGCGAGCCGGCCCTATGTTCCGAGCATCATTGCCGGCGCCACCCGGCCGGAGCAGGTCGAGCAGAATATCGCGGCCGTGAACTGGGCCCTGTCGGACGCCGATCTGGCCGAGATCGATCGCCTAACGCTTTGACTTTACGTCGCAAAATCGCGGTGTTCGATTCACGAGACCGAAACTTCTCTCGATTAGCGTGCGCGGAATTCCTATGTCACAACGCATGCAGCACGCGATGCCTCCGCAACAATTCGCCCTCGAAATCCACGGTCTTTGCAAAAGCTTCGACCGTCCCGCCGTCGACGGGCTGGAGCTGAAAGTCCGCGAGGGCGAGTTCTACGCGCTGCTTGGTCCGAACGGCGCCGGCAAGACCACGACGCTGCGCATGGTGGCCGGACTGCTGCGGCCGGATGCCGGCTCCATCAGGGTCGGCGGCATCGACGCGCTGGCCGATCCGGTCGGGGCGAAACAGATCATGGCGTGGATCTCCGACGAGCCGATGATCTACGACAAGCTGACGCCGCGCGAATATCTCGAATTTGTCGCCGGCCTTTGGGGCATCGCGCCGGATGTCGCCGAAGCGCGCGCGCAGGAATTGCTGTCGTGGCTCGATCTTACCGCGCAGGCGAACGAACGCTGCGAGGGATTTTCCAAAGGCATGCGGCAGAAAGTGGCGCTGGCCGGCGCGCTGGTGCACGAGCCGCGCGTCATCATTCTTGACGAGCCGCTGACCGGTCTCGATGCCGGTTCGGCGCGGCAGGTCAAAAGCGTGCTGCGGCAGCGCGTCAATGCCGGCGGCACCATCGTCATGACCACGCACATTCTCGAAGTCGCCGAGCGCATGGCCGATCGTATCGGCGTTATCGCTCACGGCAAGCTGATCGCCGAAGGCACGCTCGACGAATTGCGGATTGCGGCTAACAAAGGCGTATCCGTCGGCCCGAGCCAGAACGTCACGCTGGAAGACACGTTCCTCTCGCTGGTCGCCGAGCAGGCGCAAGCCGCATGACCGCTGCGCCGGGCACGACGGTCTGGTTCGCGCGGCACGAGTTCGCGGCTGGCGTGGCGCGACTGGCTGTCGATGATCACGGCCGGCCGGCGCGAGCGCCTGCGCCGCGTCGTCATCGCGATCCTGGTCTTTGCGACCTTCATGCACTTCGTCGCCTACTGGATGGTCGGCCGCTACGCCGATGCCGTCGTCGACAAGTCCATGCTGGTGACGATCACCGGCAGCATTTTGCTGTCGTGGCTCTTGATGGTGTCGCAGGCGATGGAATTGATGACGCGCGCGTTCTATTCGCGCTCCGATCTCGATCTCATCCTCGCTTCTCCGGTCGCCGCCACCAAATTGTTTGCCATCCGCATCGCCACCGTTGCGATCGGCATGGCGTTGATGGCGATGCCGCTTGCCGCGCCGTTCATCAATGTGCTGATCGCACTCGGCGGCTGGCGCTGGCTTGGCGCTTACGGGCTGATCGTTGCTATGGGCGCGACCGCAACCGCGCTCGCGGTCGGTCTTACGGTTGCGCTGTTCCGCCTGATCGGACCAAAACGCACGCGGCTCATCGCGCAAATCGTTGCGGCGGTGATCGGCGCGGCCTTCGTCATCGGCCTGCAAGTCGCTGCGATCCTGTCCTACGGCACGATCTCGCGGGTCGCGGTGCTGCAATCGCAGGCCGTCGCTGGCGTATGCGCCCGATCTCGACAGCCTGGTGTGGTGGCCGGCGCGTGCGGCGATAGGCGACATCATTCCGCTGGTTGGCGTGCTCGCGCTCAGTCTGGCGTTGCTCGGCCTCGCCATCGTGCTGGTGTCGCCGCGCTTCGGCGAATATGCGCTGGTCGCCGCGGGCGCCGGCAATTTCAGCCACTCCGCTTCGCGGCGGCAGGCGACGTTCCGGGCGGCGTCGCCGCAAGGCGCCTTGCGGCGCAAGGAATGGATGCTGCTGCGGCGCGATCCGTGGCTGGTGTCGCAGACGCTGATGCAGATGCTTTATCTCATTCCGCCGGCGGTTCTGCTTTGGCACAGCTTTGACGACGGCAACGGCGCTTACGCGCTGCTGGTGCCGGTGCTGGTGATGGCGGCCGGGCAACTTGCCGGCGGCCTCGCCTGGCTCGCGATCTCCGGCGAAGACGCGCCTGACCTGGTTGCGACCGCGCCGGTGCCGTCGAGCTTTATCCTGCGGGCCAAAGTCGAAGCCGTGCTCGGCGTGATTGCGGTTGTATTCACGCCGCTGCTCGCCGTGCTCGCCTTCGCCTCGCTGTGGCATGCGCTGGTGGCCGCCTGCGGCATCATCATTGCCACCACGGCTGCGACCTCGATCCAGCTCTGGTTCCGCAGCCAGGCCAAGCGCAGCCAATTCCGCCGCCGTCAGGTCTCCTCGCGGCGTGGCGACGTTCGCCGAGGCTTTTTCGTCGATCGGCTGGGCGGCGACCGCTGCGGTCGCCTCGGTAAGCCTGTGCTTGGCCATCGCCCCGGCGATCCTCGCTTCCCTTGTCGTCCTTGGCGCCCGCTTTATGGCTCCTCGCCAGAGCTAGGCAGGGTTGCGCGATTTGGCCGCGTCCCCACCTCGACGCGGCGAACCTTCGTGTGATTTATAGTCCTGCCAAAGGGGGCGATATGCGCCTACCGGGGACGTGAATGAAGAAGAAGCCAGATTGGACTTGGCCGAACGGCAAGCGCATCGCCGTCATCTTCAATGTCTGTCTCGAAGCCTGGTCTGACGGCAAAGCGCCCGGCATCAGCCCGATGGGCAACCCGCTCCCGGCCGGCGTGCTCGACACCATGGCGATCTCCTGGGCGGCCTATGGCGTCGAAGTCGGCATCCACCGTCTGATGGATTCGTTTGAGCGGCACGGCGCCAAGGCGAGCGTGATGACCAACGCCGTGATTGCCGAGCGCGCGCCGTATACGGTCAAGGCCATCGCCGATCGCGGCCACGAAGTGCTGTCGCATTCCTACGCCATGGACGTGATCCCCGCGCTACTCTCCGACGAGGAAGAGCGCAAGAACATCGAGCGCTGCACGTCGCTGCTGGAAAAGACCTCGGGCAAGAAGATCGTCGGCTGGCTGTCGCCGCGCGGCACCTCGAAGCTCACCACGCCGAATCTGCTCGCCGACGCCGGCTATCGCTGGTACGGCGATGTGTTCGATACCGACCTGCCTTACGTGATCAGTCACGGCAACAAGAAGATCGTCGCAATTCCGCTGTCCTATGACGTCAATGACATGCCGTCGATGAAATACGGCCATCCGCCGCGGATGATGCTGGAATCCTTCAACGAGGTCATCGGCATCGCCCGCGCGCGCGACGACGAGCTTCGCATCATCGACGTGACCAGCCACGCGCATATCTTCGGCCATCATCGCGGCGCGCATTTCTATGAGAAGATCATCGAGGAGGCGATGTCGGCGCCGGATATCTGGGTCGGCACGCGCGCCCAGATCGCGGACCACGTGCTGAGCAGCGAAGCCGCCTGACACGCTATATACGTTCCAGGAGAAGCGTACGTGATTCCGTTCGATATGGTGGAGCCGACTTCGCTCAAGGAAGCGATGTCCTTGCTCGACCCGGAGGAGCCGACCATTCGTCCGGTCGCCGGCGGCACCGCGCTGATGCTGATGATGAAGGCCGGCGTGTTCCAGCCGAGCCTGCTGGTGTGTTTGCACAAGATCGAGCCGGAGCATTCCCGCATTACCGTGGTCAACGGCGGGTTGCGCATCGGCGCCATGGCGACGTTGAGCGACCTCGAACATGACGCCAATGTCGCCGCGCGTTTGCCGGTGCTCCAGCGGGCGATGAAGACGCTTGTCGAATCCGCGCGTGCGCAATGTCGCGCGCGTCGGCGGCGCGCTCGCCCATGGCGATCCGCACATGGATCTGCCGCCGGTGTTGACCATGCTCGGCGCCAAAGTTGCGATCACCGGTCCGAAAGGCGACCGCGAACTGCCGCTCGAAGATCTTTTCGCCGGCTACTACGAGACTGTGCTGGAAAAGGACGAGCTGATTACCTCCGTGACGGTGCCGGCTCTCAATGGCCGCAAGGCGGCGTATATGAAAGTCACCTCGCGCAATGCCGACGACTGGCCGGCGCTCGGCGTTGCGGTTTCGTTTGCGCTTGAGGACGGCACGATCAAGGATCCGCGTGTCGTTGTCAGCGCCGCGACGGAAAAGGTGACGCGGATAGCGTCGGCTGAAAAGGAATTGCAGGGCGCTAAGCCGGACGATGCAGCGCTCGACCGCGCCGGTGAAGCGGCCGTCGCTGAGGCGACCATCCTTTCCGACGCTCACGGCTCCGCCGCCGTACAAACGCGAGCTGTTGCGGGTCTATATGCGCCGCGCCATGCGTCAGGCGATTGAAGGCGCATAATGAACCAGGTCGGCCAATCGATTCCGCGGTTGGAAGTGCGCGCCAAGGTTACCGGGCGGGCCAACTACACGCATCATCTGCAACTGCCCGGCATGATGTATGCCAAAATTTTCCGTTCGACCGTGCCCCATGGCCGGATACGAAGCATTGACGTCGAAGCGGCGCGCGCACTGCCGGGTGTTTATCGCGTCATCACCGGGAAGGACGTTCAGAAACTGATCCCGGAGCCTTACTACGGCCCTGCATTCCACGATCAACCGATCCTCGCCATCGACAAAGTGTGCCACGTCGGTGAGCCGGTCGCCGCCGTCCTGGCGCGCGATCCGCATGTCGCCGACCAGGCGGTGCAACTGATTACCGCCGAGTATGAAGAGCTGCCGGCGGTGTATGACGAAGTCGAGGCGCTGAAGTCCGATATTGTCGTGCACGAGATGCTCAAACCGGCCGGGACATTTGCCGATCTCAAGCATCTTAAGGGCAAAACCAACACCAACATCGCGCTCGATTATCATCTCAAACGCGGTGACCCGGAAGCAGGCTTCGCCAAGGCGGACAAGGTTGTCGAACACACGTTCAAGACGCAGCAGTGCCTGCATCTGCCATTTGAGCCATTTGTTGCCGTCGCCGAACCTGGCGACGGCGTATTGACGATCCATACTTCCAATCAGACACCGTCATTTGTGCGCACCGAGATCGCGCGGCTGTTCGGCTGGCCAGAGAACAAGGTGCGGGTGAAGGTACCGCATCTTGGCGGCGGCTTCGGCGCCAAGGTGTACGTCAAGGTGGAAGCGCTGGCTGCGGCGCTGGCGATGCTGGTGCGCCGGCCGGTGAAGGTCGCGCTGACCATGGAAGAGCAGTTTTACGTCATCACCAAGCATCCGACGACGTTCCGGATCAAAAGCGGCGTCGACGAAGGACGGCAAAGTGCTGGCGCGCACTTGCGATGTGCTCTGGAATGGCGGCGCCTACGCCGACATCGGTCCGCGCGTGACGCAAAAGTCCGGCTTTACGGCGCCGGGTCCTTACGACATCGACAACATCAGCATCGATTCCTATGCGCTCTATACCAACCGCACACCGGCCGGCGCGTTGCGCGGCTTTGGTATTCCGCAAATGGTCTGGGCCTACGAGAGCCACACCGATTTGCTGGCGCGCGAAATTGGCATGGATCCGGTTGAATTCCGCCGCAAGAACATCCTGCGTGAGGGCCGCGAACAGGCGACCGGCACCGCAATGAAAGATGCCGCGATCGCCGAGGTACTGGAAGCGGTCGTGAGGGAAATGAACTGGAGCGCACCGTTCGATCGCGGTGGCAACGGTCAAGTGCGCCGCGGCCGCGGCATCGCGATCGGGTTCAAGGCGTCAATCTCGCCGACGACATCGGTCGCGATCGTCAATATCGCGGGTGATGGCTCGACGACGCTCTACACCTCGACGGTCGATATGGGGCAAGGCTCCGACACTGCCTATGCGTTGATGGTCGCGAAAGTGCTCGACATAAGCGCTGAAGATGTCCGTATCGTGCATCCCGACACCGATGTGACGCCTTACGACATGGGCACGCTCGGTTCGCGTTCGCTGTTCCATATGGGGAACGCGGTGCGGCTTGCCGCCGAGGATGCACGCAACAAATTGCTTGCGCTGGCCGCCGAAGCGGGCCTGCCCGAAGGCACCAACTATCCGGCCAGGGAAATCTTCAAGAAGCGCTACGGCATGCAGGCCGGCAACGTGATCGGCACCGCGACGTATGTGCCGACCTACAAGTCGCCGGATTCAAAGACCGGTCTGTCCGACAACGTTACGCCGTTCTGGATGATCGGCGGCGCCGGCGTGGAGCTTGAAGTCGATACCGAGACCGGCGCTGTGCGCGTCACCAAGCTGGTCAATGCCGCCGACTGCGGAAAGCCGATCAATCCCGGCGTGGCGCTGACGCAGTTGTCCGGCGCCGCAATCATGCAGCTTGGCTTCACGCTGTGGGAAGAAATGAAGCTCGACGGCGGCCAGGTGATCAATGCGTCGCTCGCCGACTACCGTATTCCTGGCATCGCTGATATTCCGCCGATGACCAACGAACTGGTCGAGGCCGAGCAGCACAGCGGGCCGTTCGGCGCCAAGGGGCTTGGTGAATCCGGCACCTTTGGTGTGTCGCCGGCGATCGCGAATGCGATCCATGACGCTGTCGGTATCCGGCTCACTGAATTGCCGATCACAGCCGAAACGGTTCTGCGCGCACTGCGTGCGCAGCAGGGCCGCCCACTTGAGGACGAATGATGAGCATGCACACCATCAATTTCACGCTCAATGGCCAGGAGGTCTCGACCGAGATCGAGCCGCACCGCAATCTGGTCGAGCTGTTGCAGCGCTTCGATCTGTTCGGTGCACGCGAGAGCTGCGGGCAGGGCCTGTGCGGCTGCTGCACCGTGCTGGTGGACGACAAAGCCGTTTCCGGCTGTCTCTACTTCGCACCATGGGTGGACGGCAAAAGCGTCACCACCGTTGAATTGCTCGACGCCGACGGTGCGCTGTCGATCGTGCAGCAGGCGTTCATCGATTGCGGCGCGTTCCAATGCGGCTTCTGCACGCCGGGTTTCGTGCTGATGGTGCATCAGCTCCTCAAGGAGCAGCCGAATCCGAGCGACGAGGACATCCGGCACTATCTCGCCGGCAATCTTTGTCGTTGCGCCGCTTATCCGGAAATCATCGAAGCGGTGAAGGTCGCGGCAAAGTCCATGGGCAAGCCGGCGATGTAACGCTTTTGCTGAAGCTGGTGGCCTCGCCATCGGCGCAGGCGAAGCTAAAAGCTCAGTGATAGGTCGCCGCTACGACTTCAGCGCCTCGATGAAACGGTTCTTGATGACATGGCCATCGCGGATCGGCAGCACGCGCGGCACGTCTTCTTCCTTGATGCGGGCCGAGACCAGGATCGGGCCCTCTCCTGAATGCAATAATTCGCGGACGCCGGCGGCTTCCTCGATCTGCGACACCGCGCGCGCTTGCCTGAAGCGGCAGGCGAGCGCGGTCGCGACCAGGTCGATGCCGGATTTGGTCGCGCTCGGCTGCATACCGGTCTCGCCGTAATGGGCGTTGTCGAGCACGACGATCGCGAGATTGTTCGGTTGTTTGACGCCGATGGTGGCAAGGCTGCCGATACCCATCAGCATGTCGCCGTCGCCGGTGAGCACGGCGACGCGGCGGTTGGGCTGCGCCAATGCAAGGCCGAGGCCGATCATCGCAGTACCGCCCATCGCGCCCCACAGATAAAAGTTGAGCGGATGATCGCCGGCTGCGGCAGTGTCATAGGTTGCCGAACCAAGTCCGCTGACGACCAGAAGATCGCCGCGGTCGGACAGAAGCTCTTTCACAAATGCGCGGCGATCGAGCATCATTTGGTCCATTGCTTGCGGCCGATCAGCCGCTGCGACAATAGGATCGCGACCTGCAGATTGCCATCAAACGCCATGTCACAGGCTGCGCCGACGACATCGTCGACATCGTCTGCCTCGTCGATGCGGTAGGTGAGGAAGCCAGCGAGCCGCAGCACATCTTCCGTGATCGCGCCCATCGGCACTTGCCACGGATTGAACTCGCCAAACTCACCGCGCATGGTCACGAAGATGACGCAGCCGAAGCCGCAGTTCTTCAGCAGCGAGAACATATTGATGCAGTTGCCGACGCCGCTCGACTGCATCAACAGCGCCGCGCGCTGACCGCCCAAGGCGGCGCCGGCAACGAGGCCGATGCCTTCTTCCTCGGTGGTCAGCACCACGTCGATAATGGAGTTGTCGGCTTGGCAATGCTCGATCAGCCGGCTGTGACCGGCGTCGGGCACATAGCCGACCTGCCGAACGCCGACACGCCGGAAGTGGGCGTAGATCGTATCGGGCCAGAAAGTTTCGATTTTGGCCGGCGTTTGCAAGATTGTCCCGGATGGCATGAATAAAGCGAGCCTTTGCAAATATTGCACTGCTTACTATTGTGCGCCATCCCCCAATGCCGCAGACCAGGAATGGAGACGGCAAATGACTTCCAGACTTCGCCACATCGCGATCATCGTTGACGATCCCGAGCAGGCCGCGACGTTTTTCGAGAACGCGTTTGGCATGACGCGGGCCGGCACGGCGCGGCGCGGCATCTATATGTCGGACGGCACCATGAACGTGGCGCTATTGAAGACCGAAGGCAACGAGAAGCCGGGCCTTTATCATTTCGGCATGTGGGTCGATGACCTCGATGAGGCGGAGAAGAAGGTCACCGATGCCGGCGGCAAATATCTCGCCGGCCGCCCGACATCGCCGAATTCGTTCTATGAGGCGAAATATCGCGCTCCGGACGGCGTGGTGTTCGATCTGACCCATCACGGCTGGGCCGGCGCCACCAAGGAAGTCACGGCGAAATCCTGATTGCGCCAGCTATCCCGACCGTATCGTCGTCATTGGCGCCGGACCTGTCGGCCTGTGCCTGTCGCTGGCGCTGGCGCAAGCAGGCCAGCAGGTCTGTCTCGTCGAGGCGCTGGGCGACGATAATTTCCTCGAACAGGTGCCGCGCGCCGGCACCAATCATCCGGCGACGCTGGAAATGCTCGACCGGCTCGGGCTTTACGAAAAGCTCGAGCCGCGCGGCATCATCGCGCCGGAATTTCATTACTGGGACCGGGCCGAAGGCAAGCTGATCGCCGCCTTCGATCACGCGCTTCTGAAAAACGACACGCGTTTTCCTTACGTCCTGCAATGCGAGCGCATCAAGATCGTCGAGGAAGCGCTCAAGATGGCGAAAGCGCATCCCAACATCGATCTGCACCTCAAGACCGAATTCGTCTCGTTCGAGCAGGATGCCGACGGCGTGAAGGCGCACGCTGTCAATGAAGCGGGCGAAAAGGAGACGTTCGAGGGCCGCTATCTCGTCAGCGGCGAAGGCGCGCGCAGCATCGTGCGCAAGGACCTCGGCATCGCGTTCGAAGGCTTCACCTACGATGACCGCACGCTGAACATCGAAGTGGCTTACGATTTCCGCCAGCACGGCTACGCGCACCGCAATTACATTTCCGATCCGAACGAGTGGTCGAACCTGTTTCACTGGAAGGGCCCGCCCGACCGCTGGCGCGTGCATTTCCCGACCGATCCGAAGGCCGACGAGGCCGAGTTGATGCGGCCGGAGGCTTTGCAGGCGCGGATGCAGAGCTTCCTGCCGACCGGCAAAGCCGTTCGAGATCGTCGGCAGCAACCTTTATGTGGTGCACCAAAGAGTCGCGGATAAGTTCCGCGCCGGCCGCGCTATCCTCGCCGGCGACTCCGCGCATGTGAACAGCCCGATCGGCGCCATGGGCATGAACTCCGGCATCCACGACGCGATCAATCTCGCCGACAAGCTGATCGCCGTCGCGCGTGGTGAAGCTGACGAAGCCGCGCTCGATCGTTACGCGCGGCAGCGGCGACACGTTGCGGTCGCGCATACCCAGGCGCAGACCATGCGCAACAAAAAGCTGCTGGCCGAGAAGGATCCGGCGGTGCGGCAGCGCAATCACGATGAGCTGCGCCGGACGGCGGAAGATCCGGTGCTGGCGCGAAAGTTTTTGTTGCGCACGGCTTTGTTTGAAAGCCTGAAGGAAGCCGAGGCGATTACTTAAGCGATTGGAGATTGCGGTGAGGGGCGTCGCACTTGCACTGTTGCTGGCTTTGTTTGCGGCATGTCCGGTCGCCGCGCAATCGGGCAAACTGGCCGGATCATCCGATCCGGCTCGTCGTGCCGTTTCCGCCCGGCAGCAGTTCCGACATCGTCGCCCGCATTGTCGCGCAAGGGCTGAGCGGCAAGCTCGGCCAGCCGGTCGTGGTCGAAAATCGTCCAGGCGCGAGCACCGCGCTCGGCGGCGAATATGTCGCCCATGCCCCGCCCGACGGCTATACGCTCGGTCTCGTCAATACGAGCTCGACGATCACGCAGAGCCTCAATCCGGCGCAGAGCTTCGACGTCGTCAAGGATTTCGTGCCGATCTCGATGCTCGGCGCTTCGCCGTTCGTTCTTGCGAGCTATCCGGGCGTGCCGGTGCAGACCACGCAGGAACTGATCGCGCTGGCGAAAGCCGAGCCGGGCAAACACACCTTTGCCGAAGCCGGGCAGGCGACGCTCGCCAATCTGGCCGGCGTTCTGTTCACCAAGCTTGCCAATGTCCAGATTACCGCCGTTGCCTATCGTGGCACCGAGCAGGAAGTGCCGGATTTGATCGCCGGCCGGGTCGATACTGCCTTCGTCACCATTCCGCCGACCCTGTCGCTCATCCAGCAGGGCCGGGTGCGAGCGCTGGGCGTGACCGGCGCCAATCGCAGTCCGGCACTGCCGGATGTGCCGACCATCGCCGAAGCCGGGCTGTCCGGTTACGAAGCGGTGCTCTGGCAGGCCATCAATGCGCCAGCCGGCACGCCCACGCCGATTGTGACCAAGGTGAATACCGCCATAAACGTGTTGTTAGCGGAGCCCGATACGATCGCGGCGATGAACAAGGTCGGGGTTGAAGTACAGGCCAGCACGCCGCAACAGCTGGGCGATCGTGTCGCTGCCGATCTCAAGAAGTGGCATGACGTAATCGCGGCGGCCGGTATCAAGCCGAATAGGTAGCTGTCTTGACGCTTTACGGAAGCGGGAGGATGCTGACCGCCAATCGACACAATCTCCTGGAGGTTGCCCATGGTCGCTCGGCTTCGTCACATCGCCCTGTCCGTGTCCGATCCGGACAAGGCCGCTAAATTCTTCGAGGAAGCTTTCGGGATGAAGCGCGTCGGCAAAGCCGGCATCGGCTGCTACGTTTCCGATGGCACGATCAATGTCGCGCTGTTGAAATACGAGACCGGCGAAGTTCCCGGCTTCCCGAACAACTATCTCGGCCCCGTGCATTTCGGCATGTGGGTCGACAACCTCGAGGAAGCGACCAAGAAGGCCACCGACGCCGGCGCCACTTATTTCGGCGGCGCGCCGAAGGACAATCCGCATGCCTTCTACGAGGTCAAATACAAGAACCCCGATGGCATCATTTTCGACCTGACGCATAACGGCTGGAACGGCGCGGTGAAGGAAGTCGTTCCCGCCGAAGCCAGCAAGGTCGCCGCGGAATAAATTTTCCCTGGCGCGATCGCATCAGCCTCGCCAGGGCAACTGCCGACGCATCTTCGACAAAGAACCAGGCGCCCTCGCCAAGTTCGGCGGGAAATTTCGCGGCGATACTGGCGTCTAGCGCATGCCATTCGAGATTGGCGTCATCGACCGCTGCTTCCGCGGTGGCGAGCGATTTCACCTGCAGCGCATAGCCGATCATGAACGGCAGCGTCGGGAATGCAAGTTCCGGTAATCGCTCCGACTGCCAGCGTATGGGACACGAGGTTAATGCCGCCGCGATCGAGCCGGATCAGCGCTCCCGCTCCGCTCGGAGTCCGCGTAGCCGCCCGGCCGGTGAAGCGCGAAAACCGCTGTGCCGCTTCTTCGACATCGGCGACGGCGATGACGACATCGATGAGGCCCGTTGTGCCGTTGGGATGCGACAGCCAGCGCGGCTGCCATACAGCATGCTCGGTATGGTGGGTCAGCATCTGGATGCGTCCTTCCGGCATCACGCCGGGCTCGACGCGGGCGATGGTGAAGGCCGCCGTACTTTGGCCCGTCTCGGTCGCAACCGGCCGCGACATTCGGACGAGTTCGCGAACTGCAAAATTATTAGCGGCGAGACGGCGGTGTGCTGTCTCGGCGTCAGCCACGGCGAAGGCCGCGAGATGCATTCCGGCGTGGCGTTCGAGCGCTGCATCGAACTCGCGGGACAATGGCGTATCGGAGGTTTTGAAGAGGACTTCCGTGTAGCCGCGCTCGAACATCACGGTGATGTTGCCGGTTCCTGTCGGGCGCGTGCCGCCGGCGGGATCGGGATTGACTTGAATGGAAACCGGCGTCGGCGCGAAGCCGCATCGCACCAGCGCCTTGCTTGCAGCATCAGCATCGCGCACGAAATGGGCGACATGATCGAGAAAAATTTCATCGCCAACGGGAAGCTGGCGATCGGCTTCGTCGTTGGTTGGCGCCGCTGACAAGCTGTTACTCGGATACCGGCGATTCCGGCCGCGTCGACGACCTTGCCCCAGCGGGCAATTTCCGATTCCAGGAAAATCTGAAGTTCGGCCGGCGAGCCTCTGCCGACGGGGTTCATGCCGAGGTCTTTCAGGCGGCTGCGCAAATCCTCCATGCCAACGATCGTATTAATCGCATCGTTGAGCTTGACCAGGATCGGCTGCGGCGTCCCGCTCGGTGCGATCACACCTTGCCAAGCCGCAAGATCAAAACCGGGAACGGCGTCGGCAAGCGGCGGCACGTCGGGCAAGGAGGGAAATTGCTGTTTGGTGGTTACCGCAAGCGCGCGCAGCTTTCCCGCGGTGATCAGCGGCAGCGCGGGACCAAGATCGCTGAACATGAACTGAATGTAGCCGCCCAGCAAATCGGTCAGCGCCGGCGCCGTGCCGTGGTATGGCACGTGGGTCGCTTTGATCCCGGCCATACCGGTGAACAGCGCGGCGGCCAAATGGTGGAAGGCGCCGATGCCGCCGGAGCCGTAGCTGAGCGGTCTTGTTTTCGCGAGCTTGATGAGATCGTCGACGCTTTGCACCGGCGACGACGTGTTGACGACCAGAACGAACGGCACGGTGGCGACCAGCGCAACCATGGCAATGTCCTTGACCGGATCGTAGGGCAATTTCTTGTAGAGCGTTGCGTCGATGGCAAGCGACGACACCGACATCATGATGGTGTAGCCGTCAGGCGGCGACTTTGCGATGAAGTTTGTCGCGATCACCGTTCCGGAGCCCGGCCGGTTTTCGACGACGAACGACTTACCTAGCCGCGTTTCGAGCTTTTGTCCCAGCAGGCGGGCGAGAATATCGGTGCCGCCGCCGGGAGCGAACGGCACGATGAAGCTGACCGGATGGCTCGGATAATCTTCGGCATCCTCCGCGCGCGCCACGCTTCGCAGCCATCGCGGGCAGCGCGATGGTGAGCAATGTGCGGCGGGACAGCAGGGACATGCGCGTTCCTATTCGGTGCCGGCGATACCGACCTTTCGCACCAGGTCGCCCCAGTGCCCGATTTCCGATTTCACGAAATGCTGGAGCTCCTCGACTGACGGCGTGTCGATCGGAATGAGGCCCATCGTGATCATCTGCTGCCAGATATCGGGCGACTTGATGGCCGCTTTGATGGCGTCGTGCAGCTTGTCGACGATCAGCTTCGGCGTCCCGCTCTGCGCCACGATGAGATGCCAGGAGACGGCTTCAAATCCGGGCACGGTATCGGCAATGGGCGGCACGCCCGGCAATACGCCGAGGGGTGTTTTCGACGACACGCCGAGCGCGCGGATTTTGCCTGCAGTGATCAGTGGCGGGGCGATCGCGGTGTCGGCAAAGAACAGCTGGATTTGATCGCCCATAATGTCATTGAGCGCCGGCGGCCCGCCTTTGTACGGCACGTGGACCATGTCGATCCCCGCCATGCTCTTGAACATCTCGCCGGCGAGATGCGGTACCGCGCCTGTGCCGGTCGAGCCAAACGAGAGCTTGCCGGGATTGGCTTTGCCGTAAGCGATCAACTCGGGGATGGTTTTGAATGGCTCAGCCGGATTGGTCACCAGCACGAAGGGGACTTGGCAGAACAGCGCGATCGGCACGAAGTCGGCTACCGGGTCGTAGGACAGCTTTTTGTAAAGCGTGACGTTTGTGGTCATCGTGCCGCTCGGTGCATCGAGCAGCGTGTAGCCGTCAGCCGGACCGTGAGCGACGTCGTTGGCGGCGAGCACGGTGCCAGCGCCGACCCGTTCTTCGACGAGAACTCGCTTGCCGAGGCGTTCGGACAGTTTCGGCGCCATCGCGCGCGCGATGATGTCCATGGCGCCACCGGCGGCGAGCGGGATCAAGATGGTGATCGGGCGGGTCGGGTAATCATCGGCCGCTGCAGGGGCAACATGCACGACAAGGGCAAGGGTCGCGAGAGCT
This sequence comes from uncultured Alphaproteobacteria bacterium, assembly GCA_963742215.1. Classification (GTDB taxonomy): domain Bacteria; phylum Pseudomonadota; class Alphaproteobacteria; order Rhizobiales; family Xanthobacteraceae; genus BOG-931. Next base: position 57,148 of record CAVULJ010000016.1, on the reverse strand, counting down.
GTAACGAGAGGCGATGCCCATGATTTTGCGCCCATTGGGTCCTCCCGTTACTCCAATACGACGGGCATTTCCGACCGTTATTTGCCTGTAAAGAACGCCAATGGACCGGCTTCTGCAAGCGATTTTGCTTTGCCGCAGCGCGGCTTATTGGCCTTTCTTGACAAGGGGCTGGGGGCCCCGCCATAAGGACGCCGGTCCAGCAGCTATTTGTGCGTCTTTAGCGCGGGTGCTGGTAACCATCAGCAGAAACGACTGCAAGAAGCCGGTCCGGATGCTAATCCGAAGATCGGGTATCGAACACGAGGAATAAAGATGTTCGCGGTCTTTAAAACAGGCGGTAAGCAATACCGGGTTGCTGCCGACGATGTATTGAAAGTCGCCAAGCTTAAAGGCGAGCCCGGCGAGATCGTCGAGTTCGGCGAGGTGCTGGTTGTCGGCGGTGACAACGTCAGCCTGGGCGCGCCGACCGTTTCAGGTGCTACGGTTGCGGCTCAGGTGCTGGAGCAGGGGCGCGGGCCGAAGATCATCGCGTTCAAGAAGCGCCGCCGGAAGAATTCGCGCCGCAAGCGCGGCTTCCGCGAGGAATTCACGCTGCTTCGCATCACCGAGATTTTGACCGACGGTCAGAAGGCGAACAAGGAAGCGCCACCAAAGCGCGTCCGAGCCCCCAAGCCGGAAACGGCTGCGGCAGCGGAAGGCGAGGAAAGTGCGGCTGAGGCTTCGGCGCCGACCGCGAAGAAGAAAAAGGCTCCGGCCACCAAAAAGCCGGCAGCGAAGGGCAAAAAGAAGTGACCACGTGACGTGGATCAGTGACGGTTCTGTCACTAATCCTATATAGGACTTGGGCAAGAAAGGTTTGGAGGCCAGCGATGGCACACAAAAAAGCAGGCGGATCCTCGCGTAACGGCCGTAATTCGGCGGGTCAGCGCCTCGGGATCAAGATTTTCGGTGGCGAAGAGGTCATCGCCGGTAACGTGATTGCGCGTCAGCGCGGCACCAAATGGCATGCCGGCCGTAACGTCGGCATGGGTCGAGACCACACTTTGTTCGCGAAGATCGACGGCAAACTTGAGTTCCGTACCGAAAGCTAAAGGCCGCGTATTCGTGTCGGTATCCCCGACGTCGGAGGCAGCGGCCCCGTAGTACGGTGGATCACACGAGGTCCGCCGGCACCTAGTCGCCCGGCGGACCCGAATGGGCTCCGAGAGAAGGGGGACCGGGATGCCGGTTCCCCTTTCGGTTTTCTCAAGGAGCAATGCAATGACTCTGACGGAAGAGGTTGTTGCTCAGACCCCGCGTCGGCATGAAATTCCCGTGCTCAAGACGGAACGGCTTATCTTGCGCGCGCCGCGTCTTGCCGACGTGAAGGCTATCGCTCAACTCGCGAACGATCGCCGCATTGCCGAGAACGCGGCGCGTATTCCGTATCCTTACGGCACGGAAGATGCCGAACAGTTCGTCGCCTCGGTCAATCACCGCGACGGCGAGGCATGCTTCGTCGCCGTTTGCAGCGGCAAGCCGATCGGGATCTGCAGTGTCGATCTGCGCGAGGACGGTGCTGAACTCGCTTACTGGCTTGGCGCTCCGTATTGGGGTCTCGGCTTTGCCACCGAGGCCGCACGTGCGGCGATCGACTACGCGTTCGGCGATTTCGGTCACGAGGCGTTGCTGTCTGGCGCGCGGGTCAGCAATCCGGCGTCGCGCCGTGTGCTGGAGAAGTGCGGCTTCCAGTGGAACAGCGTGCGCCTGGTGCGCATCCGCGCCATCAATTCCGCGGCTCCGATCGATCGCTTTCGGCTCGATCGCGGATTGTGGGAATCGCTGAAGTCGTGGCGGCCCGCGAAACGTGTCGTTTGAATACCGCTATTGATCGTTCGGTCCGGCCTGGAACATCGGCGCGAGCTTGGCGACCAGCGCCGGTCCGAACGAGCCCTGCGGATTGGACGGTGGTACGCGATCCATCAGCTCCCAGCCCTGGATCAGGATGCGGGCGTGATCGAACGCCTCCTGGAAATCCGCGCCCGGCAACAGGCTTTGCCGGAACAGGGCATCGCCGAAATAGGTCCAGTCCCGCTCCGGCGCGCAGCCGAACGAGGTGCTCTTCTCGTCGGACGCCGTCATCACGATGGTATTGTCGTTTTGCAGCGGGGCCACGAACGTGCCTGAATAGCAGGCGGAAACGATAACGATGCGGTTTTTGATGCCCTCGTTGTCGAGCGTCGACGCCAGTTGCTGCGGCATCAGTTGCGTCGATGTGTTCGCGGGGAGCTCGAGCGCAAAGCCGTGCTGATCGCCATGCGATGTCATGAAAATCAGCAACACGTCTTTATCTTTATCCATCATGCCGCCGATGGCATGAACGGCAGCAGAGAGATTCTTCGGGTTGGCCAGCGGGACGCTCGATACCGTCTCGCGGTTGTTGATCAAGCGCAGTGTTCGGTCCTTGATCGGTAGCACCGTGCCGATCGACGCCAGCGCACCATTGAGCTCTTTGATAAAAACGTCCTGGTCCGCCCAGCCGGCCAGCCCGATCGCGTAGATATCGGTGGTTTCTTTGCGCGGCGCGGCGAGGCTTGCGACCTCTGCGCTGAGCAGGTCGGTCTGCTTTTCCTCGATTTGCGCGACCTCACGCTCCGTGCCGTACTTTGCATAAAAATATTCCCACCAGTTCGCGGTGCGGACATCGAAGCCGGGCGCAACGAAAACCGGCGCATCCGGGATAATCGAATGCGCGGCAAACAGCGCGACCCACAGGGCAGCGGTTCGCGACAGCGCGCGCAGCCGAGACTCCGGCTGCAAACTAGCGAGCACGCTGGACATTGCGCCGAGCCACCAGAGGATCTGGATCGCGAAGATCACGGACGCGATCGCGGCGTGCGACCAGAACGCGTTCAATGCGGCTGCGGAGACAAGGAACGGACCGCCGATCTGGATCAACGCCGTAGCGATGTCGGCGATCATCGAGAGAATGAACATGGCCGACAGCGCGCTGGCCCGCGCCGCCGGGCGCACGAACAGCGCCGCGACGGCAAGTGCAAGCGCGAGCCAGGCAACAATGGCGTTAAGACCGTAAGGATTGAAATGCGCTGGCCCGCCAGCGACGCCTGCAAACTGGAGGGCGACGCGGGCGGCGGCCAAAACGATCGTCCAGCCAAGCAATGTTAGCAGTCCTGCCAGCGGGGGATCAGGCGTTCTCCGCCAGATCGCAGCCCGTGCCGCAAGCTTGAATACTGCCCACACGCTTACCATTCTCCACGAGCTTCCCGGCGACCGGCCGCTTGGCTTGTTCCGGGTTTACAATAATCCGGTAGCAGATTGCCCTCTGTCTATAGGAGACCGGCGGTGGCCCGTATGTTGAGAGCCATTGCGCGGTAACCACCGGCGAACTACGGAATGCGGCATGAAATTCCTCGATGAAGCCAAGGTCTATATCCGCTCCGGTGCTGGCGGTAACGGGTGCACCTCGTTCCGCCGCGAGAAGTTCATTGAATTTGGCGGACCGAATGGCGGCGATGGCGGCAAGGGCGGCGACGTCATCGCCGTGGCGGTGGACGGCCTCAACACCCTGCTCGACTATCGTTACCAGCAGCACTTCACCGCCAAGAACGGCGGTGGCGGCATGGGCAAGGATCGCCATGGCGCCAACGGTCCGGATGCCATCCTCAAAGTGCCGGTCGGCACGCAGATTTACGAAGAAGACGGCGAGACGCTGCTGGCCGATTTCACCGAGGTCGGCGAACGCATCACGCTCGCGCACGGCGGCAACGGCGGGTTTGGAAATGCCTACTTCAAGTCATCGACCAACCGCTCGCCGCGTCGCGCCAATCCGGGCCAGCCCGGAACGGAAACGACGATCCGGCTGCGGCTCAAGCTGATTGCCGATTCAGGTATCATCGGCCTGCCGAATGCCGGCAAATCGACGTTCCTCGCCGCGGTCAGCGCGGCAAAACCGAAGATCGCAGACTACCCGTTTACAACGCTGCACCCGCAGCTTGGTGTCGTGAATGCGGACGGCCGCGAGTTCGTGCTCGCCGATATTCCCGGCCTGATCGAAGGAGCCCATGAGGGCATTGGTCTGGGCGATCGCTTTCTAGGCCACGTCGAGCGCTGCCGCGTGCTGTTGCATCTGATCGATGGCACCGGTGAGGATGCCGGCGAAGCTTACAAGACGGTGCGGACAGAGCTCGAAGCTTACGGTCACGAGCTGGTCGACAAGCCGGAGATCGTCGCGCTGAACAAGGCCGATGCGCTCAGCGCCGACGACATCAAAAACCAAATCGCGAAGCTCAAGCGCGCCGCCAAAAAAACTCCGCTGGTGATCTCCGCGGTGAGCGGTGAGGGCGTGCGGGAAGTATTGCGCGCCCTCCTGAGGGTGATTGAGGACGCACGTAGCGCCGCCAAGCCGCGCGAACCCGATACCGCCTGGCATCCGTAACGGAGATGTCGATGTCTCACACGTTCGTCCTGGTTCACGGTGCCTGGCATGGCGGCTGGTGCTGGCAGCGGGTTGCTGACCGGCTGCGGGCCGGCGGCCACAAGGTTTTTGCGCCGACCCTGACCGGCGTCGGCGAGCGCACGCATCTGCTCCGCGCCGGCATCGACCTGAAAACCCACATCAGTGACGTCGTCAATGTAATGAAGTGGGAGAATCTGAACGGCGTTGTGTTATGCGGCCATTCCTACGGCGGTTTTGTCATCTCCGGTGTTGCCGAGCAGGCAGCGCCGGCGATCCATTCGATTGTCTTTCTAGACGCGTTCGTGCCCCATAACGGCGAAAGCGTGCAGGATCTGACTGGGCCCGCTGTGAAGGAGGGCATTACTGCCGCGTTGCAGCGTGGCGATCTCTCGATAGCGCCGAGGGCGGCGGAAGCTTTTGGCGTCAACGAGAAGGATCGCGCCTGGGTGGATCGCATGTGCGTCGGTCAGCCGGTCGCGACCTTTACCGAAAAGATTGCGCTTACGGGAGCTCGCGAACGGGTCGCGCGCAAGAGCTACATCCGCGCCAAGAGCTACGCCAATCCCGGCTTCGATAAAGCGTTGGCCGCTGCTGAAGCCGATTCATCGTGGCGCACTTACGGCGTGCCATGCGGCCACGACGTCATGGTCGATATGCCGGAGCGGCTGACGGAAATCCTGCTCGAAGTCGCTTAGAGCATGATCCGGAAAAAGCCTGCCCTCGGACTTGATCCGAGGGTGGATACCGGTTTTCCGAAAAGATCATGCTCCACTAAACGTCTAGTGGTGCGAGAATTTCAGCGAGCCGTCGCGTTCGATGCGCGGCAGCAGATCGATTTCCCACGCCAGATATTCGTTCATGGCAGCTTTGGTGTCGCCAGTCCGTTCGTACGGTTTGCGCCACTGATCGACGGCTTCGTCTGCCATCTGCGCATCCTTGGTGAGCGGATAGCCCGCCGCCTGCCATGCGGCATTGCCGCCGGTGAGGACGCGTACAGGAGCATCGACCAGCGCTTTCGCCTCCGCCGCCGCGAGGCTTGCCAGCGTGCCGTCTTCCGACGTCAGCACCAGAGCGCCGCGCAGCGGAATTTTCTTCAGCGCCCGGTCGAGCCGCGTGCGGATGGCAAACCACGCGCCGGGAATGTGCCCAGCGAGATAATCCCGGCTCATGGCAAGATCGATCGACGGTCGCCCCGTCGCGCGACAGCAGGTCTTTCAGGGCTGAAGCATCGATTGCTTCGCCGCTTGCCGGTCCGCCATCAAGCATCGGCGCTTTTGGCCGGCCGGTTTCGGTGCCGGATTCGACCAGCACGAAAACTTCCTTCCAGCCCATTTGCCGCAGCCACGATGCGGTCATTGCCGCGCGCACTTCGTCATCATCAACCAGGACAATCCGCGCGCCGAGTGTTCCGACATATTGGTCGGTCGCCTGCACAAGTTGTCCCCCTGGGGCCGAAATCGCACTACTGACGTGGCCGGCCGCGTATTCGTCGGGGTCGCGAACGTCGAAGAGGTAAAGCGTACGCTGCGGATCCTGCCGCAAGACTTCGAATCTCGCGCGGTCGATCCGTTCGACGCCACAGTCCTGCGCGACCTTCTGTGCGGCTTGCTTCGCCCAGTCGAGCGTTTTCGCCGAAACATCCGGCGCGCGGTGGTTCTTGCCGCTATCGCAGGCAAAGCCTGCGAGGCTGTAGCCCATGGTCCCGTTGCGCAGCGCTACGACTTTGTTCGGCAGCCCGGCATTGATCAGCGATTGCGCGCCGATGATGCTGCGCGTCCGGCCGGCGCAATTCACCACGACCATGGTCTCGGGCGACGCCGCGATCTCGCGGGCGCGAAGCACAAGCTCGGCACCGGGGACGTTGATGCCGGTCGGGATCGATACCCGCGAATATTCATCGAACGGCCGGCTGTCGAGCACGACGATATTGGCTTTGTCACGGATGAGCTTTTCGAGCTCGTCGGCGGAGATATTCGGCGTGCCGTTGGCGTGTTCGATATATTCGCCGAATGCCTTGCTCGGCACGTTGACGCCGGAGAACACTTCGAAGCCCGCCGCGACCCAGGCATCGACGCCACCTTCGAGCACGAATGTGTCCGGATAGCCATTGCGCATCAGGATTGCAGCGGCGCGCTCGGCAAGTCCGTCGTTGTCGTCGCAGAGTACGACGCGCGTCGAACCCCGCGGCACGAGCTGCGCGAATTTGAGCTCGAGTCGGCTCAACGGAACTGAGCGCGCCAGTAGCAGGTGGCGTTGCGAGAAGATCAGTTCCTCGCGCACGTCGACCAACGCCAGCTCGCCGCCGACGCCGATCATGCCCCGCAACTCGGCGGGGCCGATCGATGCGGTCACGTCGCTTGCTGCGGGGTCATCTGGTGCACTTCGCCGGTCTTCAAGTCGAAGCGCACGCGGTTGATCTGGTCGAGATTGGTTCCGGTGACGCGGACAAAGCGCGCGTAGTCGGGATAGTCGATCGAGTGGATCTTGCCGTCCTGATAAATGCCGGCGTGGCCCGGTTCGAGACGGTACTTCTTCACCGGCTTGAGCTTGGCGTGTTTCGGGTCGGCGCCGTTATCCTCACGATCCCATTCGGTCATCTCGGTGTAGTGGGTCGCCTGGCCGTAGATCGCCCATGACGCGCCGTGGTCATGGGGCGGCGAAACGCGGGCCTTGTCGTTGATGTGCGCCAGAATCTGGAAGCCCAGGTGCTTGTCCTCGTGGAGCAGATGCAGGCCGCGCGGCGCGTCCTCGCAGTGCTTCTTCACGAAGTCCTTGTTGTGCAGCAGATGCTCGAGCTTGGTGCGCACTTCCTCGCGGCCGCTGGGGCCCGGATCGCGCGACAGGATGGAATGGCAGTCCGTTATGAACTGATCGAGCTCATAAGCCATGGAGTCCTCCCGACGGGGATAATTGAAATTCGCCTTAGTGTCGCGCATCCGCGCGGCTGGCGCCAGTAGCCCCGACGCTGGGACAACTTGCCCTATTTGCGCACCGCCGCAGTCGTTACATTGGCGGCATGTTCGGTCTGCCCAGGCTCCATGACCGGCCGCGCAACGTGCGGCTGGATACGCTGGTTCGGCTGCGCTGGCTCGCCATATTTGGCCAGTTCGCCGCTGTCCTGGTGGTTCATTTCGGCCTCGAATTCGAGGTGCCGATCTGGGCCTGCATGGCCGTGATCACGCTGTCTGCGTTACTCAACGTAGCGCTGCGGGTCAGCTTTCATCAGACGCAGTGGCTGGAACCGGATCGTGCCGCCTGGCTGCTGGCGTTCGATATCGCCGAACTTGCGGCGCTGCTCTATCTCACCGGGGGCTTGGAAAATCCGTTCGGCTTTTTGCTGCTGGGGCCAGTGCTGATCTCGGCTACGGCGTTGCCGCCGCGCATGACCCTGCTCATCGGCACGTTCGCCATGGTCTGCGCCACGGTGCTGGTTTTCTTCCATTACGATCTGCCGTGGGACAGCGAGGACCCGCTGCAGCTTCCCGAAATCTACATGGTCGGAGTCTGGCTCTCGATCCTGCTCGCGATCGGATACATCGGCGTCTATACTTGGCAGGTCGCGGAAGAAGCACGGCAGCTTTCCGATGCGCTGGCGGCAACCGAACTGGTGCTGGCACGCGAGCAGCATTTGTCACAGCTCGATGGTCTTGCCGCCGCGGCAGCGCACGAACTCGGCACACCGCTTGCGACCATTACCGTGGTGGTGCGTGAGATTGAGCGGGCGCTTGAGGCGAATTCGCCTTATTCCGACGACGTGAAGTTGCTGCGCGAACAGGCGCAGCGCTGCCGCGAGATATTGTCGAAAATCACCGAACTACCGGCCGGCGATCCATTCGACCGCATGCCGATTTCCGCCATGATCGAAGAAGCGGCTGCCCCCCATCGCAACTTCGGTGTGCAGATTGGCATCACGCTGCCGCCTGATCGTTCGGCCGAACCGGTCGGCACCCGGAATCCCGGCATTCGCTACGGCCTGGGCAATTTGATCGAAAATGCGGTCGATTTCGCGCACCGCCGCGTTGAGATTTTCGTGAACTGGAGCTCTGGCGAAGTCAGTATCACGATTAGTGATGACGGCCCGGGCTTTGCTCCCGAAGTCATCGACAGGATTGGGCAGCCCTATGTCACCCATCGGCGGCCTGAGCCGCGCGCTGAAGGCGAAGATGCCACCGTTTTTGGCCTCGGACTGGGCTTCTTCATCGCCAAGACGCTGCTCGAACGCTCCGGAGCTAAACTTTCTTTAACAAACCAGGCGCCGCCGATGCATGGCGCCACCATCGCGATCACCTGGAGCCGGGCCGATTTTGAACGCGCGCTGATAGCGCCCCCTCTTGAGCCCGCTAGCCGAAGCCTCCTAATTGTTAGAGCATTGGCCTGATTGTTGATGCAGGGGGTTGGCGATTATTTTGAGGAGTGAAATTGCCATGACCAATGCGCCGGCTGCCGCGATGCCGAACGAGCGTTCGCTTCTGATCGTGGAAGACGACAAATCTTTTCTGCAACGCCTGGCCCGCGCTATGGAAGGCCGCGGCTTTGTGGTGACGACTGCCGAATCCGTCGCTGACGGCCTGTTGCAGGTGGAGAAAGCTGCACCTGCCTTCGCGGTCGTCGATATGCGTCTTGGCGACGGCAACGGCCTCGACGTTATCTCCGCCATGAAAAAGCGGCGGCCGGAAGCACGCGCCATCATCCTGACCGGTTACGGCAACATCGCCACGGCGGTGAACGCGGTGAAGCTCGGCGCGGTCGATTATCTCGCCAAGCCGGTCGATGCCGACGATGTGGCGGCAGCGTTGCTGGCGCTCGACAACAAAAAAATCGAGCCGCCGGAAAATCCGATGTCGGCGGACCGTGTGCGCTGGGAGCACATCCAGCGCATCTATGAACTGTGCGGCCGCAATGTTTCGGAAACCGCGCGCCGGCTCAACATGCATCGCCGTACCTTGCAACGCATTTTGGCCAAGCGCGCGCCGAAGTAAGCGGCTGTTTACCCAGATTGCTTCGCATTTTAGCGAATGCCCTAAGCCAAATTTCGCGGAATGCCCCTTATCAATTGACGGAGATTGATGGGTGCAATTTTCTGCGGGGGCATTGCATGCTCGAACAAGGCAGTTTGGCGGCTTCAAACAGGACTGGTGTGATCGGCGGTCGCCGGACCGCGTCTCCTTGTCGTTGAAGACGATACGCTTCACCGCATGATGATCTGCCGTGTAGCAGCGAACGCGGGTTACGTGCCGGCCGGCGCTTCGACCTACGAGGAGGCGGCAAAGCTCCTGCAAAAAGGCGTGTTTGACTGTCATCACGCTCGATCTTTCGTTGGGTGCCCGCGACGGCGATGAGGTTCTGCGGCATCTCGCGGCCATTGGCTGCAATGCCCATGTCATCATCGTGAGCGGTTGCGACGACGGCCGGCGTCAGGACAGCGTGGCGCTTGCCAAGTCGCTGGGTCTGAACGTCTGGGAGTCGATCGCCAAGCCTGTCGATCTGGTCGTGCTGCGGTATTGGCTGGAACGGCTCAAAACCGAATACGTCGCGGCTGCGGCCGTCGCCGCCTGATCCAGATCTTCAGATTTCGCTCAGATTTCGCCGCCGTAAGGGCCTTGCGGATCGGCAAGGGCCTGCAAGCGCAGCGCTGCCGCGTGGGCGAAGCGCAGCATCATCGCTTTTCGCGTCGGCGCCGGCAGCCGATGCTCGGGCGCTTCGCAGATGATCGCCGCGCCGAAAGCATCGGCAACGATCAAGCCGGTATCCTTCGGAAATATTTCACAGGGCACGTCAACGACGGTTGCGAAGAACAGCCGATCACAGTGCAGCCGATAATCCATCCATTTCTGGTCGGCGCGGAAGTCGGCGACTGACGATTTTATTTCGACGATGACGATCTCGCCGCCGACGCCAAGCGCAACCAGATCGGCCCGGCGTCCCGACGGCAGCGGCAGTTCGCTCACCACGCAGTAGCCGAGCGCATGCAGATGGCGCGCGGTGCCGCGGGCGATCGCCAGCGCCGTCGGCGATTGCCGGCCGTCGATGGGTACCGCGGCGACGGCAGGCATCATCGCGGCGTTCTCGTCCGGTCAGGAAATGCCGCTGCAAGCGCCTCGCGCGAGGCTTTCAGCACGCCGCGCTCGGTGATCAGTCCGGTGACGAGCCGCGCCGGAGTCACGTCAAAACCGTAATTCGCCACCGGCGAGCCGTCCGGCACGATCCGCACGCTTTCAATGCGGCCGTCCGAGGTTTTGCCGGTCATGGTCGTGACTTCGTCGGCGCTGCGTTCTTCGATCGGAATTTCAGCAACGCCATCGGCAACATGGAAATCGATCGTCGGCGACGGCAGCGCCACATAGAACGGAACGTTATTGTCCCGCGCCGCGAGTGCTTTCAGATAGGTGCCGATCTTGTTGCAAACGTCGCCGTTCGCGGTGACACGATCGGTGCCGACGATGACCAGATCGACCATGCCGTGCTGCATGAGATGGCCGCCGGTATTGTCCGCAATGATCGTGTGCGGCACGCCGTGCTTGCCGAGTTCCCAGGCGGTGAGCGACGCACCCTGATTGCGTGGCCGGGTCTCGTCAGCGAACACGTGAATCGGAATGCCGCTGTCGTGGGCCAGATAGATCGGCGCGGTCGCGGTGCCGACGTCGACCGCCGCCAGCCAGCCGGCATTGCAATGGGTCAGGATGTTGACGCGCTCGCCGGCCTTCTTGCGCGCGGCAATGGCGGCAATGAGCGGCAGCCCGTTGCGGCCGATCGCGGTATTGATGGCGATGTCTTCTTCGGCAATCTCGGCGGCGCGGCGATACGCGGCGGCGGTGCGCTCCGCACGCGGCCGGTTGCGGACCGCGGCTACCATCTCGTCGAGCGCCCATTTCAGGTTGATCGCGGTCGGCCGGGTGGCGAGCAGCGTGGCGTAGGCACGTTCAATTCCTTCGTCGGAGGCGTCGGCGCGTAGCGCGAGGCACATTCCGTAAGCAGCGGTCGCGCCGATCAGGGGTGCGCCGCGGATCACCATGGCGCGGATCGCGTGCGCCGCTTCGTCGAGCGAGGTGAGCTTCACCGTCGCGAAACGATGCGGCAACGCAGTCTGGTCGATCACGCCGACCGACCAGCCATCCGGCTCGAGCCAGATGGTGCGCATCGCCTTGCCGTCAACCTTCATGACCTCGACCTATCAGATTCTGGCGGCCTTTGAAGGGTGGAAATTCGCGCAGAAACTTGCCAGTGAGGCGCGTATCCCGCAATGTTGCCCACCTTCTTCCGCTGGAGCCGTGCATGGCCGCGATCGATTACGAAGCCGAATACAACAATCGCGCCCGCGTGCCCGATTACGAGCAGATTTTTGCGCGATGGGCGCAGGAAGGGGAGCTTTATCGCGTCGATGCGCTCAAACGCGACCGCGCCGAACTCGGGCTCTCCTACGGCGACACGCCGCGGCAAAGCGTCGATCTGTTCATGCCGGATGCCGGCGAAAGCGCCCCAATCGCCATGTTTATCCACGGTGGCTGGTGGCGCTCGCTCGATCCGTCACAGTTCAGCCAGATGGCGCGCGGTCCCAATGCCCATGGCGTGACGGTCGCCGTGGTGGGCTACGATTTGTGTCCGAATGTCGGCATTGGCGACATTGTCGAGCAGATGCGGCGTGCCTGCATTTTCCTCTGGCTAGCGCTTCGGCCGTCGGTTGTTTGTTTATGGTCACTCCGCCGGCGGGCATCTTGCCGGGGCGATGGTCGCGACCGACTGGGTGGCGCTTTACCCCAAAGCGCCGGCGGACCTGGTGCCTGCGGGCTATGCGGTCTCCGGCCTGTTCGATCTCAGCCCGCTGGTCGGCATTACGCCCAATCAGGACTTCCGCCTCACGCCGGAGACCGCGCGAGCGCTCTCGCCGGCATTATGGCCGCTGGCGCCGGGGCGCATGTTCGACGCCGTGGTCGGCGGGCTCGAATCCAGCGAGTTCTTGCGGCAAAGCAAGCTGATCGCGCAGGCTTGGCAAAGCACCGGCACGACCCGCTACGAGGAAATCCCCGGCAAGAACCATTTTACGGTGATCGATGCGTTCGCCGATCCGCAAAGCGCGATGACTGCGCGCGTCGTCGAATTGGCGCGCAGCGTGAAGGCCTGAGCAGAATTTTCTAGCCGGCGGCTTTGTTCAAAATTTCGTCCGGCGTCGACGAAACCACTTCGACGTATTTCGGCACGAACTTGTGGCCCTCGATGTATTTGATGAATTCCGGCTTGATTTCCTCGGCAAGGATCTTGCGGATCTTGGCGTGTTCTTCGATGTCAGCCCATTCGGCGATCAGGAAGAAGCGCTGCGGATCCTCGGTGTCGCGGCACAGCACGCCGTCTTTCACCTGCGCGGAAGATTTGTGCATCGGGTTGCCGTCCGAGTAGTCGAACGCTTCGAACAGGCGGATGAATTCGTCTTCTTTGCCCTTCATCACGCGGAAATCGTAGATGTGAAGGTAGTTGCCCCGGGTCGCGAGCGGCTCCTGCGCCATGGTCGTGCTCCCTTTGCGGTTTTCGAAAGCGTACGCCGCGTCCCGGACCCGTGCAATCGAGGTGGAGTTCGGCTATGCTCCGGACGCCGGTTTCGCGAGGCGATGCGCATGGCGCTGCAAATCAAGAACGACAATTACGTTTGGCCGGATGACGATCTCTCGATCATTCCGGACTGGGTCTATACCGACCCGGCGGTCTATGAGCGGGAGGTCGAGCGCATCTTCCACGGTCCGACCTGGAACTACGTCGCGCTCGAAGCCGAGATTCCAAACTCGGGCGACTACATCCGCTCCAATGTCGGGCCGACGCCGATCGTGGTGGCGCGCGCGCGCGACGGATCGATCAACGCATTTGAAAACCGTTGCGTCCACCGCGCCGCGGAATTCTGTCGTGAGTTAAGCGGCACGGCAAACGAGTTCGTCTGCCCCTATCATCAGTGGACCTATGACCTGAAAGGCAGCCTGATCGGCGTGCCGTTCCGCCGCGGGGTCAACGGCAAGGGCGGTATGCCGGCCGATTTCAAGATGCAGGAGCACAACCCGCGCAAGCTCGCGGTGACAAGCCATCGCGGCGTGGTGTTTGCGTCCTATTCCGACAACTATGGAATCGTTCGCCGATTATCTCGGGCCGGAGGTGCTTGAGCGAATTCGAGGCGACGTTCGACGGCCGCAAGCTGCGCGTGCTCGGGCATTACCGGCATTCGCTGCCCGGTAACTGGAAGCTTTACCACGAGAATCTGAAAGACCCGTATCACGCCACGCTGCTGCACTCGTTCCTGGTGAATTTTGGTCTCCTCGTCGTCGGCAACCGCTCGCAGATGCTGGCCGACAAGAGCGGGCGGCACGGCGTGATGGCGTCGGCGAAGTCGGACGCCAAGGCGGTTTCCGGCGACGCCAAGAAAGAAATGCGCGCCTACAAGGAAGGCATGTCGCTCAATGAAAAGCGCTTCATGGATTTCATCGAGGAATTCGACAGCCCGTGGTCGGTGACCATGTCGACGATCTGGCCCAACCTGATCGTGCAGCGGGAAATGAACACGCTCGGCGTGCGGCAGATCGTGCCGACCGGCCCCAATGAGTTCATCATGAAGTGGACCATGTTCGGCTTCGAGGGCGACGACGAAGAGATGACGCGGCATCGGCTGCGCCAGGGCAACCTGATGGGTCCGGCGGGATTTCTCGGCCTCGAAGACAACGAGGCGATCAAGTTCGTGCAGGACGGCATGCTGGGCGTGCCGAACGGACGGCATCTGGTGAAGCTCGATCCGGCGCAGAAGACGGGAACCGCCGACACGCTGATCTCGGAAGTCCGTGATCCGTGCGATGTACCAGCACTGGCGCGAAGCGATGGATCTGTAAGGCCGCAGCATGCTCGATTCGCCCAATAATCGCGGTTAACGATCGGCGCATCGAAGCGCTGTTGCTGCATCGTGAGATCGAAGAATTCAACAACGCCTACGCCGCGGCGCTGGACGAAAGCCGGCTGGTCGACTGGGCCGAAATGTTCACCGACGACGGCTTCTATGTCGTGATCTCGCGCGAGAACGCCGACCGCAACATGCCGGTCGGCCTGATCTATTGCGAGAACAAGGGCATGCTGCTCGACCGCGCCAATGCGATGAAGACCGAAATGTTCGCGCCGCGTTACCTGCGCCACATCATCGGCAATCTTCAGGTGCTCGGCGAAGAGCCAAACGGCGATATCCGCGCCCGCGCCAACTATGTCGTCATACAGGTGCTGTTCGACCGGCCGGACGCCAAGATGCATCAGGTTGGCGTCTACTACGACAAGTTCCGCCGCGTCGGCGATCAGCTCAAGCTCGCGGAGCGCCGCTGCGTTTACGACAACCTTCTGGTCGATAACGCGCTGTGCCTGCCGGTGTGAGCATGATCCGAAAATTCCTGCCCTGGACATGATCCGGGAACGCCGGTGGTCCGAAAAGATCATGCTCGAATAAAGTGCGCTTAAGTCGCCTGCGGCGCTCTTTCGGCGCCGGCGCCTGGGGCGACAGCAACACGCAGGCGGATGCGGCGAATATCAGCGCAAAGCCGATGATGTCGGCGGGCGTCAGTCTTTCGCCCAGCAAAATCATCGACATGACCACGCCGACGACCGGCACGCTGAGAACGCCGAGCGATGCCGTGCTGGCCGGCAGCCGCCGCACGATGGCGAACCACAGGCCATAAGCGATGCCGGTTCCCATCATGCCTGAGAGGATCATCGCCGAAACAGCCTTGATGTGGGCGCCGCTATAGGTGACTCCGCCCTGGTACATCAGCGTGAATCCGGCGACGACGAAGAACGCGATGACGAGTTGCCATACCGCGACGCCCACCGGATCGGCATCGATATGCGCCCATTTCAAATAAACCGTGCCGCCCGCCCAACTGATTGCGGCGATGATGGTCAGCACGACGCCAAGCGGCACGCCGTTCGCGGTCAGCGGATAAATCAGGATCATGAGGCCGGCCACGCATAGAACGAGCGCGATGGTCTGCATACGCGTCAAGTGTTCGCCGAGGAAAATCCAGGCCAGCACGACCGACCAGATCGGCATGGTGTAGGCGAGGATCGACACCCGCGATGTCGTGGTGGCCATTTGCCCGAATGCGGTGAGCAGCGGGAAGGCGACGATATTCAACATCGACGCGGCGAACACATGTCCCCAGGTGCGAAGGTTCGGGATCCGAAAGCTGCGTCGCGTAACCGACGCAAATCACGGCCAGTGTCAGCGTCCCGACCGCGTAGGTGCAAGTGCGCATGCTGAGCGGATCGATTTCGGTCAGCGCAATTTTGATGATTGGCCAGGTCGTGCCCCAGATCAGGCACAACACGACCAGCATCACCCGTGCGCCGGTGTCGGCGGTGGCGGCCTTTCATGGGTTCGGGGTTTCTCAGGCTTGGCAACTCTCAAGGCTGCTTCGGTCCGGCGCTCAGGTACCAGTCGAGGATCTGCTCGCCTGTCCAGAACAGTACGTCTTGTCGCTTGCGGATGTGTTGGATCGCCTCGCGGAAATATTTCACGCGGTGCGGCGCGCCCATGATGTAGGGATGGATCGAGAGCGCCATCACGCGCGCCGAGTTTGCGGCGTCAGCATAAATCTGTTCGAACTGGTCGACCGCGCGGTCGGCGTATTCCGACGCATTGTGGTGCTGGATCAGCATCATGGCGACGTCGTTGCATTCCTGCGTGTAGGGCAGGTTTACGATCGGCTTACCGCGGGTTTTCAGCCAGACCGGCTGATCGTCGAGCACCCAGTCGGCCACATAGCCATAGCCTTCTTCGATCAGCAGGTCGGGGGTTTCCCAGGTTTCGGTGAGGCCGGGGCCAAGCCAGCCGCGCGGCGGCTTGCCGGTCGCTTTCAGGATGACTTCGCGGGTCCTTGCGGATATCGGCGCGCTCGTCCGGCACTTTCTGCATGCTGCGCTGGGTGAAGCCGTGACCCATGAACTCCCACTTGCGCTCGACGGCGGCGCGCACGATCGCCGGATAGGCTTCGAGCGCCGAGCCGTTGATGGCGATAACGCCGGGAATCGAGAACTCGTCGAACACTTTGACGAAACGCCAGAAGCCGACGCGGTTGCCGTATTCGTGCCAGGCCCAGTTTGGGATGTCGGGCATTGGCGAACCGCCGGCCGGTGGCGTCAGCACCGTGCGTGGCATGGTCTGTGTCGGATCCCAGTCCTCGACGTTGACGACGACCCACACCACCATGCGTGCGCCGTTCGGCAATTTCAGCGGCGGACGTTCGGTGATCGCCGAATAGGCAAGCCGGTCGTGCGGCAGCATGGGTTGCTTGGCGGATCGTTTTTTTGGTGCGGATTTTTTTACCGCGGATTTTTGCGGGCGTTTGGTCATGACGAAGCTATGCCTCTTTCACTTGGTGTGGGGTAGCGCGCGGCGACCACGCCGAGCACCGTGAGCGCTATCGCGCAGATGCAAAGCGGCACGAACGCGGACCAGGGCTTGCCGGTCGCATCCCACAGCGCGCCGCTAATGGTCGGAACGAGGATCGCAGTGGTGTAGCTGATGGTGAACATGCCGGCACTGGTCCGCGGCAGGTCTGCCGCGGTGCTCAGGACCGGCGGCAACGCCAGAATGGCCGTTAAGGTGATCGCCGTGGTCACGCCTATCAGCGCCGCGCAGATGACGATGACAACGTCTGATCGCGTAAAGATGAGCCCGAGGAACGCGAGCAACAGCAGCGGTCCGAGCCATATGAAAGGCCATGCGCGGCGCTGTAACCGCTCCGACATAAACAGCAACAGGAACGGCGTTACGATCTGCGCGGTGTTGAGCCAGCCGATGGCTGAGCCGAGCAAGGCCGATTTGCTTTCGCTGGCAAGATAATCGCCAAGGAAAGCGTTGGTGGTGAAGAACGGGCTATTGTTGCTGCCGAAGGTTATCCCAAGCAGCCAGACCAGCGGGTCCTTGAAATCCGGCCACCAGCGGCCGCCAATTTTTGTTGTGCTGCCGGTATGCGTGTCGGCCTTCGGGCTGAGCAACAGGAACACCGGCACGATCAGCAGCGCCAGCAGCGCCCAGAAGACGAGGTCGAGCCGCCATGAGCCGCCGACCAGCGGCAGCACCAGCGGAATGGTCAAGGCGGCGCTGAACATCGAGCCGATCAGCATGCCGCCGGTGTAGGAAATCGTGCCAAGCGCGATGCGGCCAGGCAGCCATTCGCGCACCAGTGTCGGCAAACCCGGCTGCATCAGCGCGATGCCGAAACCGGTCACGATCGATGCGGCGTAAAGCGTCCAGACATTAATCGCCGCGCCGCGCGCGGCGCCGGCGAAGGCAGCGAAGATCATGCCGAACACGACGGCATTGCGCGTACCGACCCGCGAAATCAGCAGCGATCCCGGCACGGCGGCGATCGCAAACATCGCCAGCGGCAATCCGATCAGAAGACCGACCTGGGTCTCCGACATGTGCAATTCGTCATGCACCTGCGGAATCACCGGCGGCATGGCGAGAATGGTCATGCGCATGGCGACGCCGGCGAGCCAGAGCGCGAACATGAACCTGATGAGACGGCCAGTCGTGTGGCCGTCCCGACTTTCAACGAATGACATCGAAAAGATTACCCGGCGTGGCGCGCTAACCTGCATGAGCGGCAGGAGTCGCGCAAGAAGCGGGATGCCGCGGAATTGTCAGAGCTTTCCGTGTTTTCCTGCGCGGCACTCAACTCAAAATATTGCGTTGTTATTTTTTTCGTCCCGTTCGCCCGACAATTTTCCGCCAAGACCTGTCGCCGGTGCCGAGAAATAATCGGGAAATCTTGCTTTTCTTAAAGAACAAAAATAGAACACCGAAATGAGTGGAGATAGTCCAACCGTCGCGGCGGCGAAAGGTGTGCTCCGCAAGACCTTTGGCTTCGAGGCCTTCCGGCCCGGGCAGGCCGAGATCGTGTCCGCGATCCTCGAAGGCCGCGATGTGCTGGCGGTGATGCCGACCGGGAGCGGCAAGTCGCTGTGTTACCAGCTTCCGGCGCTGCTCGGCGGCGAGGGCCTTACCGTTGTGGTGTCGCCTTTGATCGCGCTCATGCGCAATCAGGTCGCGCAGTTGCGCGGCTATGGTGTTGCCGCCGCGGCGCTCAATTCCGCCAACGATCCGGACGAAAACCGCACGGTGCTCGATCGCCTGGTGCGCGGCGAACTGCGCCTCGTCTATGTCGCGCCGGAGCGGCTGGTGCGGCCGGACACGCTCGATCTGCTCAAGCGCGCCAAGGTCAAGCTCCTGGCCGTCGACGAGGCGCATTGCATCTCGCAATGGGGCCATGATTTCCGTCCGGAATATGCGGGGCTTGGCAAGGTGCAGGCGGAGCTCGGCGGCGTGCAGACCGTGGCTTTCACCGCGACCGCCGATGCCGCCACGCGCACCGACATTCTGGCCCGGCTGTTTTCTCGTGAGCCCGCTGTGTTTGTCCACGGCTTCGATCGGCCCAACCTGCGGCTGGCGATGGCGGCAAAAGCCGGCGGCCGCAAGCAAGTCGCCGATTTCGTCATGGCGCATCGGGGGCAGAGCGGCATCGTTTATTGCAGCTCGCGGCGCAAGACCGAGGAATTGGCGGAATTCCTGCGCGACTCCGGCGTCAAGGCGCTGGCCTATCACGCCGGCATGGAGCCTGCGGCCCGATCGCGCCACCAGGATATCTTCTTGCAGGAGGACGGCGTCGTCATGGTGGCGACGGTCGCGTTCGGCATGGGCATCGACAAGCCCGATGTCCGCTTCGTGCTGCACGCCGATATGCCTGCCAATATCGAAAGCTATTACCAGGAGATCGGCCGCGCCGGCCGCGACGGGCTGCCAGCCGATACGCTCACCCTTTACGGCATGGGCGGACATCCGCCTGCGCCGCATGCAGATCGACCAGAGCGATTCCTCCGACGAACAGAAGCGGGTCGACCGGCAGAGGCTCAACGCGCTGGTCTCGTTGTGCGAGTTGCCGCGCTGCCGCCGGCAGACGCTGCTGGCTTATTTTGCCGAGACCGCGCCGCCGTGCGGCAATTGCGATTTCTGCTGCGATGGCGCCGAGGTCATCGACGGCACGATCGCCGCGCAGAAGGCGCTGTCCGCCATCGTGCGCACCGGCGCGCGTTTTGGCACCGAGCATTTGACCAGCGTGCTTGTTGGCGAGAGCACCGAAGCGGTCGAGAAATTTGGCCACGAACGTCTGCCGACCTTCGGCGTCGGCAAGGAATACGGCAAGCAGGAATGGCGCTCGATCTTCCGCCAACTGCATGGCGCCGGCATCGTCGCACTCGACATTACGGGCTACGGCACGTGGTCGGTTACCGATGCGGGCCGGCGCGTGCTCAAGGGCGCCGACAAAGTCACGCTGCGCAAGGACACGCTCAAACCGGCCACACGCAAGACCGCGCGCGCCGCCGGGAACGCGGCGGCGCTGGCGGACGGTGCGGCGGGCGACGCCGGACTGTTTGAGGCGCTGCGGCAGCGGAGATCCGCGCTGGCCAAGGAGCAGCGCGTGGCAGCCTATGTCGTTTTCGCCGACAAAACCCTGATCGACATGGCCCGGCGCAAGCCGGCAACGGCGGCCGAGATGGGCACCGTCCACGGCGTCGGCGAAGCGAAGCTCCGGCAATACGGTGAGATTTTCCTCGACGTTATCCGTCAACATGCGGCGGCGCGCGCCGCATAGTTCAGGGGCCTGGTCCGAGGTCAGGTAAAGCCCTGTTTTGCTGGACTGCCGCCGTGTTGCGCCGCAACCATCTCTATGTTAGCAAACCCTCGATTTTCGCGGTTTTCGCGGTTTTTATGCGAGTTCCGTGGACATCCAAGTCCCGCTTAAATCACAAGGGCTTGCGCGGGTCCGTTCGGGGCCGCCGCAGGGTCTTTGGAAAAAATCAAAGCCCCCGAGCGAGCACCGACTTTGGCAGGCAAAGAAACCATCGTATCCGGCATGGCCGGCCGCTACGCCACCGCGCTGTTCGATCTGGCGCGTGACGGCAACGCCATCGACGCTGTGAAGGCCGACCTCGACCGCTTCGATGCGCTCATTGCCGAAAGCGCCGATCTCAATCGCCTGGTGCGCAGCCCGGTATTTTCCGCCGAGGAGCAGTTGCAGGCGCTCGGGGCTATTCTCGACAAGGCCGGCATCGGCGGGCTCGCGGCGCAATTCCTCAAGCTCGTGACGTCGAACCGCCGCCTGTTCGCGGTGCGCGACATGGTCAGGGGCTATCGGGAGCTGGTGGCGGATTACAAAGGCGAGGCGACGGCCGAGGTTACGGTCGCCGAAGAGCTCAAGGGCGACCATCTCGACGCACTGCGCTCGGCACTCAAATCAGTGAGCGGCAAGGATGTCGACCTTAATGTGAAGGTCGATCCCTCGATCATCGGCGGGCTTGTGGTCAAGCTCGGCAGCCGCATGGTCGATACCTCGCTGCGCACCAAGCTCAACGCAATCAGGCACGCGATGAAAGAGGCTCGATAATGGATATCCGCGCCGCGGAAATTTCCGCAATCCTCAAAGAGCAGATCAAGAATTTCGGCCAGGAAGCCGAAGTCTCCGAGGTCGGCCAGGTGCTGTCGGTCGGCGACGGCATCGCGCGCGTCTTCGGTCTCGATCAGGTGCAATCGGGTGAGATGGTCGAGTTCGAGAGCGGCGTGCGCGGCATGGCGCTGAACCTCGAAAGCGACAACGTCGGCATCGTGATCTTCGGCTCCGACCGCGAGATCAAGGAAGGCCAGACGGTCAAGCGCACCCGCGCCATCGTCGAAGTGCCGGTCGGCAAGGGCCTGCTCGGCCGCGTGGTCGATGCGCTCGGCGATCCGATCGACGGCAAGGGCCCCATCAAGTCCGACCACAAGGCGCGCGTGGACGTGAAGGCGCCGGGCATCATCCCGCGCAAATCGGTGAATGAGCCGATGGCGACGGGATCTGAAAGCGATCGACGCGCTGATCCCGATCGGCCGCGGCCAACGCGAACTGATCATCGGTGACCGCCAGACCGGCAAGACCGCGATCGCGCTCGATACGATCCTGAACCAGAAAGCGATCAATGCGACCGGCGACGAGAAGATCAAGCTTTACTGCGTCTATGTCGCTATCGGCCAGAAGCGCTCGACCGTCGCGCAATTCGTGAAGGTGCTGGAAGAGCAGGGCGCGCTCGATTATTCGATCGTGGTCGCGGCGACTGCGTCCGATCCGGCGCCGATGCAGTTCCTTGCGCCATTCGCCGGCTGTGCGATGGGCGAATATTTCCGCGACAACGGCATGCACGCCGTCATCATCTATGACGATCTTTCCAAGCAGGCCGTGGCTTATCGCCAGATGTCGCTGTTGCTGCGGCGGCCGCCGGGACGCGAGGCCTATCCGGGCGACGTGTTCTATCTGCATTCACGGCTGCTCGAGCGCGCCGCCAAGATGAATGACGAACACAAAGGCGGCTCGCTCACCGCGCTGCCGGTGATCGAAACCCAGGCCAACGACGTGTCGGCCTACATTCCGACCAACGTCATCTCGATCACTGACGGCCAGATCTTCCTCGAGACCGACCTGTTCTATCAGGGCATCCGGCCCGCGGTGAACGTCGGCCTTTCGGTGTCGCGCGTCGGCTCCGCGGCGCAGACCAAGGCGATGAAGAAAGTCGCCGGCCGCATCAAGGGCGAGCTCGCGCAATACCGCGAAATGGCGGCGTTCGCGCAGTTCGGCTCCGACCTCGATGCCACCACCCAGCGTCTGCTCAACCGCGGTTCGCGGCTGACCGAGCTGCTCAAGCAGCCGCAGTTCTCGCCGCTGCTGATGGAAGAGCAGGTCTGCGTGATCTATGCCGGCGTCAACGGCTACCTCGATCCGCTGCCGGTGAATCGCGTTCGCGCCTTCGAGGATGGCTTGCTCGGCCTGCTGCGCAATCAGCACGGCGACATCCTCAAATCGATCCGCGACTCCCGCGATCTCGACGATGCGACGGCGGCCAAGCTCAAGGGCGTCGTCGACGCTTACGCCAAGACGTTTGCGTAGGAAGACACTGGCGTCATGCCGAGCTTAAAGGACCTGCGCAACCGCATCGCCGCGACCAAGGCGACGCAGAAGATCACCAAGGCCATGCAAATGGTCGCGGCGTCGAAGCTGCGCCGTGCGCAGGCGGCGGCGGAAGCGGCGCGTCCCTATGCCAGCCATATGGATCAGGTGCTCGGCAATATCGCGGCATCCGTGGCCGGGCTCGATACCGCGCCGCGGCTGCTGCGCGGCACCGGCAGCGACCAGAGGCATCTTCTGCTGGTCTGCACGGCGGAACGCGGCCTGTGCGGTCCGTTCAACACGGCGATCGTGCGGCTTGCGCGCGAGCGCGCCAACGCGCTGATGAGCGAAGGCAAAGAGGTCAAATTCTTCTGCGTCGGCCGCAAGGGCTACGATCAGTTGCGCCGGCTGTACGCCTCGCAGATCGTCGAGATGGTGGACCTGCGCTCGGTGCGCACGCTGCGCTTCGAAAATGCCGAGATGATCGCCGAAAAGATCATCGCGCTGTTCGACAAGTTCGAATTCGATATCTGCACGCTGTTCTACTCGCGCTTCCGTTCGGTGATCGCGCAGATCCAGACCGCGCAGCAGATCATCCCGCCGGTGTTCGACGAGAAGTCGTCGGACGCGCTGGGCGGCGCGGTCTACGAATTCGAGCCGGATGAGGAAGACATCCTCAAGGACCTGTTGCCGCGCAACGTCGCCGTGCAGATCTTCCGTGCGCTTCTTGGAAAACTCCGCGTCGTTCTACGGCGCGCAGATGTCGGCGATGGACAACGCCACCCGCAATGCCGGCGACATGATCCGCAAGCAGACACTCAGGTATAACCGCACGCGTCAGGCGATGATCACCAAGGAATTGATCGAGATCATCTCCGGTGCGGAAGCGCTGTGATCGAGCGAGGAGCGTGACATGGCCTACACGGTAGCAGCAACGACCAAGGGCGGCCGCAACGGCCGCGCGGTGCTTGAGAACAACGGCCTTGCCCTGGCGATGGCCCTGCAAAAAGAACTCGGCGGCAATGGCGACGGCCACAATCCCGAGCAGCTTTTCGCGCTCGGCTGGTCCGCCTGCTTCGGCCAGGCGATCCTGGCGCTGGCAAAGAAGCACGGCCTCGACGGTCAGGACGCGCGGGTGACCTGCACGGTCACGATGGACAAGGACGAGGTCAGCTTCGGCCTCAAGGCAGAGTTGAAGGTTTCGCTTCCCGGCGCCGACAAGAGCAAGGTGCAGGCTCTGGTCGAGGACGCGCACAAGATTTGTCCCTATTCGCGGGCGACCCGCAACAACGTGCCGGTCACGTTGACGGTCGTCTGATACGGTTGCAGGAGAATTCCATGGCTTCAGTCGGAAAAATCACTCAGGTTATCGGCGCCGTCATCGACGTGCAGTTCGAGGACCATCTGCCGGCGATTTTGAACGCGCTCGAAACCAGCAACCAGGGCAACCGGCTGGTGCTGGAAGTCGCGCAGCATCTCGGCGAATTCGACCGTCCGCACCATCGCGATGGATACGTCCGAAGGTCTGGTGCGCGGCCAGGAAGTGACCGACACCGGCGCGCCGATCTCGGTGCCGGTCGGCGCCGGTCTGCTCGGCCGCATCATCAATGTGATCGGCGAACCGGTCGATGAGGCCGGGCCGGTGAAGGCTGAATCCATGCGCGCCATCCATCAGGAAGCGCCGTCCTATACCGACCAGTCCACCGAAGCCGCGATTCTCGTCACCGGCATCAAGGTCGTCGATCTGCTCGCGCCTTACGCCAAGGGCGGCAAGATCGGCCTGTTCGGCGGCGCCGGCGTCGGCAAGACCGTGCTGATCATGGAGCTGATCAACAACGTCGCGAAGGCGCACGGCGGCTATTCGGTGTTCGCCGGCGTCGGCGAGCGCACCCGCGAGGGCAACGATCTCTATCACGAAATGATCGAGTCCAAGGTCAACAAGGACCCGAAGGAAGGCTCGGTCGAAGGCTCCAAATGCGCGCTGGTGTACGGCCAGATGAACGAGCCGCCGGGCGCCCGCGCCCGCGTCGGCCTCACCGGGCTGACTGTCGCCGAACACTTCCGCGACCAGGGCCAGGACGTGCTGTTCTTCGTCGACAACATCTTCCGCTTCACCCAGGCGGGTTCGGAAGTGTCGGCGCTGCTCGGCCGCATTCCTTCGGCGGTCGGTTATCAGCCGACGCTCGCCACCGACATGGGCGCGTTGCAGGAGCGCATCACCACGACGCATAAGGGATCGGTCACCTCCGTGCAGGCGATCTACGTGCCGGCCGACGATCTCACCGATCCGGCGCCGGCCACCTCGTTCGCGCACCTTGACGCCACCACCGTGCTGTCGCGTGACATCGCCGCCAAAGGCATTTATCCGGCGGTCGATCCGCTCGACTCCACGTCGCGCATGCTCTCGCCGATGATCGTCGGCGAAGAGCACTACAACATCGCGCGCTCGGTGCAGCAGGTGCTGCAGCGTTACAAGGCGCTGCAGGACATCATCGCCATTCTGGGCATGGATGAGCTGTCGGAAGAGGACAAGCTGACAGTGGCGCGCGCCCGCAAGATCGAGCGCTTCCTGTCGCAGCCGTTCCACGTCGCCGAAGTGTTCACCGGCTCGCCCGGCAAGCTGGTCGACCTGCAGGACACCATCAACGGCTTCAAGGGCCTGATCGAAGGCAAGTACGATCATCTGCCGGAAGCCGCGTTCTACATGGTCGGCACCATCGAAGAAGCGGTCGAGAAGGGCAAGAAGCTCGCCGCCGAGGCGGCGTAGGTCGCTCATGGCCGAGCTTCATCTCGAGTTTGTCTCTCCCGAGCGCGTGCTGTTTTCCGGCGATGTCGATCAGGTCGACCTGCCGGGCAGCGAAGGCGACATGGGCATTCTGGCCGGTCACGCGCCGCTGGTGACGACGTTGCGCCCCGGCATCGTGACGATCTTCAAGGGCACGACCAGAGTGCCGATCGTGGTGATCGGCGGCTTTGCCGAAGTGGGCCCGTCGGGGCTCACGGTGCTTGCCGACAGCGCCGTGGCCCGCGAGGATTTCGACATGGCGCATCTCGCCAGCGAAATCAAAGACGCCGAGGAAGACGTTGGTGACGCCACCGACGACGCGGAGCGCGACAAGCTCGCCCGCCATCTCGATCAGTTGAAATCGCTGCAAAGCGCGCTGGCGCAGTAGTTCTCCGTTACCATCGGCGTGGCAAACAGTAGGCCGTCATGACCGGGCGTCCCGGTCATCCGATTCAATTGCAAGCTGAGCCAGTCATCGAGATCGCCGGGTCAAGCCCGGCGATGACAGATTGAGCGTTGCGATCCGGTTGCTTGGCACCGGGGCTCTCGGGCATTCTGTCGTCCCGTGGTTTTGCTGTGTGGACGCCCAATGAAACGCAAGATCGCCGCCATTTTTGCCGCCGACGTGGCGGGTTACAGCAGGCTGGTCGCTGAAGACGAAGAAGAGACGCTGCGGCGGCTCGCTTCGTATCGCAGCGTGATGGACGATTTCATCGCCCGCGCCGGCGGCCGGATTTTCAACACCGCGGGCGACGCGGTGCTTGCCGAATTTTCCAGTGCGGTCGAGGCCGTCCGCTGCGCCATCGACATTCAGGAAAGTCTGCGCACCCGGAATCTCGCCTATCCGGCCAGCCGGCAGATGAGCTTCCGCATCGGCATCACCATTGGCGATGTCGTCGAACGCGACGGCGATTTGCTCGGAGACGGCGTGAATATCGCCGCGCGGCTCGAAGGCATCGCGCCGGTCGGCGGCATTTGTATCTCGCGCGCCGTGCATGAGCAGGTCGCGAACAAGCTGTCGGTGCATTTTGCCGATATCGGCGAGCAACAGGTCAAAAATATTCCGACGCCGGTTCACGCCTATCACGTGGAGATGCGGCCGGACGAAGCGCGTGCCGCTGCCGCAATGTCGGCGGCGAAGCCCGCGGCCCCGGCGCGGCCCGGATGGGTGGTGCCCGCGGCCATCGCTGCGCCTGTCGTGGCTATCGCCATTGCGGCTGCGGTCTATTTTGCGACGTCGCGTCCGAACGGGCCGCAATCATCCAGTCCGCCGGTTGCCGCTGCCGGTGCACCGGCGCCGCGCAACGCCGGCGGCAGTCGCCTGCGTGGTGCCTCCCGCGCCCGCGAGATCCCCGCCGCAACAGGCTGCGAGGCAAGCAGAGGCTTTGGTCCCGGACACGATTCCGTTCATTACGGATCGTGCGCGCGAAACGATCCGCAACGAATATCTTGCCAGCCGCGGATCATAAGGCGCTGGCGATCAGTTCCGGGCCAATAGGATTCATCACCGGTCAGGCCGATGACGACACTGCAAAATCCGCAGCGCTCGATATCTGCCAGAAGCGCGCCGATGCGTTGCCGCAACCGCGAAAATGCGAACTCTACGCCGTCGGCAATACCGTGGTGTATGCGCGCGGCCGGCCGCCGCTGCCGACGCCGTTGTTCAAGAACGATCCATCGGTCGTCACTCCCGTTCCGCCTCCGTCGGTACCCCTGGTGCCCGAGCAGGGCAGAGGTAATATCGAGAAAGTCTATGTGCCGGGGCGATCGCCGAAGGCGCTGGCGATCGGTCCCCGCGGCGGGTTCTTTTTTGTCTTGAATCAGGAGAACCGTGACGAAGCGGTTCGCAGGGCGCTTGAAATCTGCGGCGCCAACGCCGACGTTCCGTGCCTGCTGCTCGCGGTGAACGATAATTTTGTCGTGCCGATTCCGGCATCAATGAAAGCCACTGGCTTCTTCCAGGCGGCGAGCGCTGGAGTGATCGCGCCTGAACTGCGCACCGATGTCGCGCGACGGCTTGGCAGCGGCAACGGCTGGACTGCTGTCGCTGCCGGCTCCGGCGGTCATGCCGGTGTCGCCGTTGGCGCTGTCAACGAACAGGATGCAACGTCTGGAGCGCTGGCGGATTGTGCCAAGCGGGACAGCGGCTGCCGCGTCATTGCGATCGGACCGTTCGCCGTCGAAGCGAAGTAAGTCTCTACTTCACCAGGTGCGAGAATTCGCGCACCACGCGCTCGTAGACCGCGCGTTTGAACGGCACGACCAGATCCGGCACGTTTTGCATCGGCTCCCAGCGCCACGCGGAAAATTCAGGCTGATGCGTGCCGGCGGGATTGGCGAGGTCGATCTCGCTCTCCGTTCCGGTGAAGCGCAGCGCGAACCATTTCTGCTTCTGGCCGCGATACTTGCCTTTCCATGCCTGGCCGACGATGTCGCGCGGGATGTCGTAGCGCAGCCATTCGTCGATCTCGGCGAGCCGCTCGACCGACCTGATGTTTGTTTCTTCGTGCAGTTCTCGCAGCGCCGCCGGCCAGGGCTCTTCGCCCGGATCAATTCCGCCCTGCGGCATCTGCCAGGAATGGGTCAGCGTCGATATGTTCAGGCCCTTCGATGCGGCGGCCGATGAAAGCGCGGCCGTCGGGATTGAGCACCATCACGCCGACACAGGGGCGATAGGGAAGGTCTTCGAAGCGCATAAGCGGCGGAGATATTCTGCCTGCGAAAGAGTCCAGTCTATTCGCAATCGGCGCCGTCGCGCCATTCGGCTTTAGGTCTGTTTTGCCTTGAGAGCGACCGCGGTGATCGGAACCAGCACGATACCGCGGCTATCGAGATCCTGCGCCCACTTGGCGATGTGATCGATCGAGACCGGGAGCGCCGACGAAAATGCCGACCACGCTGCCGTGGTCGCGCGCCGCCATTTCCAGGCGGCCAAGGGCATGATCGATTTCGAGCGGCGTTGCGACGGCATCGATGACGACATCCGCCTTGGCGAACGGCAGATTGTTGGCGCCGGCGATATGGCCGGCGAGGCTGCGCGGGTTCGAGCCGTCGTCGACAAAGATCAGTCCGCGCTTGGCGGTTTCGTGCAGCACCGGCGCGAGCGAGGTTTCGGAAGCGGTGAAGCGCGCACCCATCGCGCTGGTGAGGCCGACATAGCCCTGGAAGCGGCTCATCAGCCAATACAGCCGTTCGATGTTTTGCTGGGGCGTCAGCGTCGTCAGCAAGGTTTGCGGGCCGGGGTCGTTGTCCGGATAGTCGAACGGCTCCATCGGGACTTGCAGGAGAATTTCATGTCCCCGATCGCGGGCTTGGGCGGCCAGCGTCACGACTTCGCTGCCGTAGGGCATGAAGCCGAGTGTCACGCGCAGGCGGCAGTTTGGCGATCGCGTCCGCTGTGGCTTTCTCGCTCACGCCAAGGCCGTCGACGATAATGGCGATCCGCGGCGCGTCGGGTTTGCCGGGAATTCCTTTCACCGGCTGGGCGTAAGCTTCGGCCGGCCGCGTACCGTCGGCAGCGATCTTCGGGATAACGCCGTGCGACTGTTGTCTCGGCGAATTTCTGATCGGGCGGTACGGGTGCAGCGGCCGCCGGCGGAGCATCCGGCGCGTTCAGTTGAATTTCCTGACGCTGACCGGTCTTGCCGTCGATGATCGTGACGGTCTGGGTTGCGGCCTGCGTTGCGGCCTTGGGCGGCGGCGGTGTCGCGGAGCCGTCCAGCGGCTGCGTTGCGGCAGGGCCGTCATAGCGGCTGGATGTGCCCTGGACCACGGTCGGTGTGCTGTTCGCAGCCTGGGCCGTTTTGGTGTTGATCGGCGCGACGGCCACCGGCTCGCCGCCGAATGGATTGTTGCCGAAGGTGGCCCACAACACGAATACGCCAAAGAATAGCGCAAGCGCGCCGCCGAGGACTTGCGACGCCGAGACCGGGATCGTTATCCGCCGCTTTTTTTGACCCTGACCGAGGGGCGCGTTGATGTCGTCCGTGGTCATGCGCCGTTCGCCGATCGCTCGCGAATCATGCGCCGCAGTCTATCACGGCCGCCGGACTGCTGGCCTAAATGCTTCAATTGGCAGGGGTTCCGGCCCTACCAGCAAGCGGAGACCCAAAAAAATCGGGGCGGCTTGGCGCCGCCCCGAAATCAGGTTTTCGATCAGTTCCGGAGTTAGTTCGGAACTGCTGTCTTTGGATTCGGCGGGAACGCCGCGTTGGTGGTCGTGCCGCGCAGCAGCTCGAGCGCGGACTTGAGCGCCGCGTCGTCCTTCTCGTCCGGCGGGACGTAGGACTGCGAACCCGAACTCCTCGGCGCCCTCGGCCTTGAGGTGGCCGCGCAGCGAGGCTTCGCCTTTGGTGTCGGTGCGGTTCTTCAGGTCGTCCGGCACATCCTGCAACACCTCGATATCGGGAACGATGCCCTTGGCCTGGATCGAACGGCCCGATGGCGTGAAGTAGCGCGCTGTGGTCAGCCGCAGCGCGCCGTTGCCGGCGCCGAGCGGGATGATGGTCTGCACCGATCCCTTGCCGAACGAGCGCGTGCCAACCAAGGTCGCGCGCTTGTGATCTTGCAACGCGCCGGCGACGATTTCCGACGCAGAGGCCGAGCCGCCGTTGATCAGGACGATCACCGGCTTGCCTTTGGTCATGTCGCCGGGCCGCGCATTGAAACGCTGCGTCTCCTCAGCATTGCGGCCGCGGGTCGATACGATCTCGCCCTTGTCGAGGAACGTATCGGACACCGAGATCGCCTGATCGAGCAGGCCGCCCGGATTATTGCGCAGATCAACCACGTAGCCTTTGATCTTGTCGGCGTTGAGCTGGCTGTTCAGATCGTTGATCGCCTGCTTCAAGCCGTCGGTAGTCTGCTCGTTGAACTGCGTGATGCGGATATAGCCGACATCATCGCCTTCGGGATGCGAGCGCACCGACTTCACGCGGATCACGTCGCGCATGATCGACACTTCGATCGGCTTGTCCGATCCCTTGCGCATGATCGTGAGCTTGATCTTGGTGTTGACCGGGCCGCGCATCTTGTCGACGGCCTGATTGAGCGTCAGCCCCTGCACGTTCTCGTCGTCGAGCTGGGTGATGATGTCGTTCGCCATGACGCCGGCCTTGGCCGCGGGCGTTTCGTCGATCGGCGCCACGACCTTCACGAGACCGTCTTCCATCGTGACTTCGATGCCGAGCCCGCCGAACTCGCCGCGGGTCTGCACCTGCATGTCGCGGAAGCTCTTCGGATCCATGTAGCTCGAATGCGGATCGAGACCGGCCAACATGCCGTTGATCGCCGATTCGACAAGCTTGGAATCGTCCGGCTTTTCGACGTAGTCGGCGCGAACGCGCTCGAATACGTCGCCAAACAGGTTGAGCTCCCGGTAGGTATCGGAAGCCGCCGCCCGGGCGGACGAACCGACGAGCAGTGAGTGGGGCTGCGTCACCAGCAGCGTCGCCATGACGCCAGCCGCCGCGCCAAGGATTACAAGGGAAGTCTTGCGCATCATCCGCGAACCTTCTCGCCTTCGTTTGTTGCCCACCAAGGGCTGGGATCAATAGGAGTGCCGTCTTTGCGGAACTCCACGTAAAGTACAGGTTGTTTGGCCCCGGTAGCGATTGCGGAGGACACCTGCGATCCACCGCCCATTACGGCTACGGGTTCACCGGTCAGCACGAACTGGCCGAGATCGACGGAAATACGCTCCATCCCCGCTAACAGCACATGATAGCCGCCGCCAGCGTTGAGGATCAAGAGTTGCCCATAGCTGCGAAACGGTCCGGCGTAAACAACCCAGCCGTCGCACGGGGCGGTAATATCGGCGCCTGCATGGGTTGCGAGGGACAATCCCTTTTGGGTGCCGCCAACCCCGTTGGACGCGCCAAATTCCCGAATTCGCACGCCGTTGACCGGCAACCGCAAGTGGCCGCGGGTCGCCGCGAACGCCACGGCCGGCGCCATGCGGCCGGGGTCCTTTAGCGCAGCGAGGTCCGGGCGCGTTGCATCCTCCTCGATCGAGCGGGCTTGTTCGTGGGTTTGCCGCACGGCCGGGTCGAGATTCTGTTCAAGCTTGGCAATGAGGTCTTTGAGGTTGTCGACCTTCTGCGACAGGTCCGAGGCCTGCTGCTTCTGGACATCGAGCGATTGCTCGGCTGAGGCCTGCTTCTGTTGGCGTTCGTCGATCAGCATGTTCAGGCGCAATTGCTCGCGCGCCTGCGCGGCGAGGTCGCCCGCAAGCCGCGTTTTTTCGGCGTCGATATCGTTCCGCACGCGCAACAGCTCGGCAAGGTCGCCGGCCAGCGCATCGGCCTGGGCGCGCATTTCCGGAACCACGGCGCCGAGCATAATCGCGGTGCGCACGGCCTGTAGCGCGTCTTCCGGCTTGACCAGAAGCGCCGGCGGTGGCTGGCGGCCGATCCGTTGCAGCGCTGCAAGAATTTCAACGATCACGGAGCGCCGTTCGTCGAGCGACGTCCGGAACTCCTGTTCGCGCTCGTCGAGCGGCCTCAAACGCGCTTGCGTGGCGTCGATGCTTGTTTCGACGTCGCGGACATGAGCGGCGGTATCGATGAGCTGCTGATTGAGCGCGGCGCGGTCGGCGCTAATTGCCTCGATCTCTTGCTTGAGCTTGCCCTGCTCTTCAAGCGACACCTTCTGCTGCGTGCGCGCCGCATCAAGCTCCTGGTCATGCTGCTTGAGTACATCGGCCGCGGAAAGTGCCGGCGCGGGAGCTGTCAACGATGGTGCTGCCGATGGAACCTGAGTGACCGGCGCGGGCGACGACTGGGTCTGGGCGAACGCCGCCCCAATCGCTCCCAACGGAAGCGCAAATGCCAATGCCGAGCCGAGCACAAGGCACGGATCGGCGCGGCTCGACCGGCGGAGAATCATCGTGTCCAAGAAGGTAGACCCAAGCCTCAGGAAAGCAACGAAAAGCAGCAAGATTCGACCGGATTAAGACCGACCTGGGCGAGAGCGTCACAATTCGGTGAGATTGCGAAATGTTAAGGCGGATTACGCCCGGTGATAGGGATGGCCGGCAAGGATAGTGCCTGCCCGGTAGAGCTGCTCCAGCAGCATCACGCGCACCAGCTGGTGCGGCCAGGTTGCCGTGCCGAAGGCGAGCTTGAGGCTGGCCCGCTCGCGCAGCGTCGAAGCGAGACCGTCCGCGCCGCCGATAACAAAGCATGCCGCCGGGCGGTCTTCGGCACGCCATTCGCCAAGCTTGGCGGCGAGCGACGCGCTATCGAGACTGGTTCCGCGCTCGTCGAGAATGACGACGATCGAGCGTTCGGGAATGATGTTGGCGATGGCGATCGATTCTTCGACGCGGCGGCGTTCGGCGTCCTGCGCCCGGCTCTCGCGAATTTCGACGATCTCGACCTCGCGTAGTCCGAGCCCCCGCCCGACCGCTTCCGCGCGTTTGCGATAGTTGGCGGCGAGTTCGCGTTCCGGCCCGTCTTTGAGACGGCCGACGGCGGCAATCACAATACGCATCGGCTAACGCCGCATGTGCACGATCGGCCGGGCTTGGTGCCGGTCTCACCAACTCTGGACGACGGCGATCAGCTCGCGCGCCGCACCGGGCCCCTGTCGTCCACATCTTCTCAAGATTGTAGAAGTCGCGGACTTCGGGCCGGAAGACGTGAACGATCACGGCTCCCGCATCGATCAACACCCAGTCGCACTGCGGCACGCCTTCGACGCGGGCCGCAACGCCGACCTTGTGCAAATCCTCGACCACCCTGTCGGCGACCGAGCCGACATGGCGTGCTGATCGGCCAGATGACACGACCATGTAATCGCCGACCGAGGATTTATCGCGAAGATCGATGGTGAGGATGTCCTCCGCCTTCATATCGTCGAGGCGGGTGAGGACCAGTTGCAGGATCTCCTCTGCGTCAGGACGCATTCTGGAGACCGCTTCGGGTACACGACGTTGGTCCCGAGGAGTTACCACTGTGGACAGGGGTCCTTATCCTTTCGCTCCTGTTCGGCCCCGGCCACCGAATCCGGGGCACCGGAGTTAAGATAGGCATGCCGGGTTAATGGTTTCAACTGGTTGGCCGTCAACCAAGTGTCATGAAAAGCGATTTAACGGCGCTGTGTCGACCGTGCCGCACGCAACGCCGTCGATGACAGCGGCGACTTGAGGCCGTGGAGGAAAATCCAGGCCGGCGGCTTGAGTTCGGCAAGCTTGGTCGCCGAGGTTTCGGGGACGCGGAACTGGCCCAGCGCCTGCGCCGCGACGCTTGCCGTGGAATAGAGGCTCGGGCCGAGGCGGTCCACGACGGCAATCGGCACCAGTTCCGCGATGCCCCGCCAGCGCTGCCAGCGATGAAAGCTGCGCAGATTGTCGGCGCCCATGATCCAGACGAAGTGCACGCCCCGGCAACGCCGCACCAGATACGAAACCGTCTCGTAGGTGTAGGAGGTGCCGATCGCGGCTTCGACGTCGCTGACATCGATCAGCGGATGGTGCGCGAGTTCTTGCGCGGCGGCGACCCGTTCGGCAAGCGGCGCCAGCCCGCGCGTGTTCTTGAGCGGATTGCCCGGCGTGACCAGCCACCATACGCGATCAAGACCAAGCCGCCGGAGCGCCAGCAGGCAGGCCGCGCGGTGCGCGGCATGTGGCGGATCGAATGTGCCTCCAAACAGGCCGATCCGCATTCCAGGTGCATAGGGTGGCAGAACGACGCGCTCCCGCTCCGCAGATTTCGCGGCGGCGCGCACGCGAGGCGACTCACGCTTCATGATTTCAGAAAGTGCCCCCTCCCACGCATCCATCGACGGCTGCATCGCGACGCGATGCGAATGCCGCACCCGTTACGGCCTCGTTTGTCCGTTGCCGCGGATGCGGTACTTGAAACTGGTAAGCTGTTCGACACCGACCGGGCCGCGCGCATGCAGCCTTCCGGTGGCGATGCCGATCTCAGCGCCGAACCCGAATTCGCCGCCGTCGGCGAATTGGGTCGACGCGTTGTGCAGCACGATCGCCGAATCCACTTCGCGCAGGAATTTCTCCGCGGCCTTTTTGTCTTCGGTCACGATCGCGTCGGTATGATGAGTGCCGTAACGCTCGATATGTTCAATCGCGGCATCGACACCATCGACGACGCCGGCGGTAATGATGGCATCGAGATATTCGGTGCCCCAATCGGTTTCGCTCGCGGGTTTGACGCGGCTGTCGATCGATCTGCACGGCAGTCATCGCCGCGAATTTCACAACCGGCATCGATCAGCATTTCGACCAGCGGCTTGAGCATCTTGGGCGCCGCGGCGCGATCGACCAGTAAAGTCTCGGCGGCTCCGCACACGCCGGTGCGGCGCATTTTGGCATTGAGCACGATCTTCTTCGCCATCGGCAATTTGGCTTTGCCGTCGACATAGACGTGGCAGACGCCTTCGAGATGCGCGAATACCGGCACGCGCGCTTCCTTCTGGACGCGGCCGACCAGGTCCTTGCCGCCGCGCGGCACGATCACATCGACAGAGCCATCCAGTCCCGCCAGCATCATGCCGACGGCGGCACGATCGCGCGTCGGCACCAGCGAAATCGCAGCGGCAGGCAAACCGGCGTCGACCAAGCCCTCGACCATCGCGGCGTGAATAGCGCGCGCCGAACGGAAACTCTCCGATCCGCCGCGAAGGATCACGGCATTGCCCGCTTTCAGGGTAAGCGCGCCGGCATCCGCGGTGACATTGGGGCGGCTTTCGTAAATCACGCCAACGACCCCGAGCGGTTCGCGGACGCGCTCGATGCGCATGCCGTTCGGACGCCGCCACGACGCCATTACGGTTCCGACCGGATCCTTGAGCTTGCGGATCACGTCGAGACCTTTGGCCATGGCCTCGACCCGCGCGGCGTCTAGGCGTTAGCCGATCGAGGAACGCCGGCGTGGCACCTCGCGTCTTTCGCTTCGGCGATGTCCTCGGCGTTGGCCTTCAGGATCGCGGCTTTGGAACCGCGGATAGCTTTGGCCATGCCGGCCAGCGCCTTGTTCTTCTGTGACGTCGAAGCCAGCGCGAGCGCGCGGGCAGCCCGGC
The DNA here is from genome assembly GCA_963742215.1 of uncultured Alphaproteobacteria bacterium. Taxonomy (GTDB): domain Bacteria; phylum Pseudomonadota; class Alphaproteobacteria; order Rhizobiales; family Xanthobacteraceae; genus BOG-931. Next base: position 21,879 of record CAVULJ010000016.1, on the reverse strand, counting down.
GCGCGGCGCGGCCGATCTCGCGCATCGTGACGTCAAGGTCACCGGAACCGCCGACCGCTTTTAGCGGAGCGTTCATGGCCAGTTCCTTGGCAGCTCCTTGGCATTGATCCGTCTTGCATTCGTCAAGTTCCTATCACGTTCGACGAAACCCCGCGAGGCGGGTCCGCGCCTGCTTGCACGTTCCGCATCACGCCCCTACAGCGGGAATCCACAGCTTGTCATGAGGCCGGTCAGACAGGATGGACGGATACCTAGGTGGCGGATTGGCCTGCTGCATTCAGAAGCCAGGCGTTCCTTTTAATTCGAAGCGAGGGTGCTATGCGTCAGTCACATGGTCAGTCGAGTTCCCTTCCAACCCGCTTTCCGGTCGGTGCCAGGTATGTTGTCGAAGGCCGCGGCGGCGAGGATGGGCAGTTGCGTGTGTTTTCCCGTTACGTCGTTCTACCTAGCGGCCGCCGTATCAAGCTTCCGGCCGATCTCAGCCTGTTGCCGGGGTTAAGCGAGCCTGCCCCCAGGCAGGGCCGCAACCGGAACAAGGTCGGCCGGGGCCGTTCACGGTCCAAAAAAATTGTTGCTCGGGCAGGAACCATCCGCCAGCAGCGGCATTGACAGTCCAGCGCCGGGCGAAGCCCCCCAGCCCCTCACCCTCAATCACCCGGCGTTGTAGCCCCGGCCGCGTTAGCGGTCGGGGCTTCTTCCTTTCTGCGCCCTTCAATGCCTTTCCGCTTCATTAGCCAATTTCGGAAGTTCGGTACCGCCGCCGCGGAACCAGGTCTTGTTCCGCGTGGTTTCCCGGCTTGTTGGCGTTCGTGCATTTGTTTGAGCGTAGGAGGACGGGTGCGTGGCCGTTTTCGGGGCGAACCCGGCCCTCTCTTATTCCCGCCCCATCACCAAGTCGTCGCGATGGATCATCTCGGCCCGGCCACTGAAGCCGAGGATCGAGGCAATGTCCGCGGATGACCGGCCTCTGACCTTTTGCGCATCTTCGATGTCGTAGGCGCATAGCCCGCGGCCGATTTCTGCTCCGTCCGGTCCGCGGATGATCACGGCGTCGCCGCGCGCAAAGGCGCCCTCGATCCTGACCACGCCGACCGGCAGCAGGCTGTTGCCGCGCCGAAGCGCCGCGACGGCGCCGGCGTCGATGGTCAGCGTGCCTTTCGGTTCGAGCGAGCCGACGATCCATTTTTTGCGCGCGGTGACCGGATTGCCCAGCGCGGTGAACCAGGTGCAGCGCCCGCCCTCGGCGATCGTCCGCAGCGGGTGTTCAACGTGGCCGGAGGCAATGACCATGTGGGTGCCGGCGCCGGTCGCGATCTTGGCGGCCTCGATCTTGGTCTGCATGCCGCCGCGGGAAAGCTCGGAGCCGGCGGCCCCGGCCATCGCCTCGATCTCGGGCGTGATGCGATCGACCTGCGGGATCAGCTTCGCCGACTTCACCGTGCCGGGCGGCGCGTCGTAGAGGCCGTCGACATCGGACAACAGAATCAGAAGATCGGCGCTCACCATGGTGGCGACGCGGGCGGCGAGGCGGTCATTGTCGCCATAGCGGATTTCGGATGTCGCGACGGTGTCGTTCTCGTTGATTACCGGCACTGCGCGCCATTCCAGCAGCTTGTCGATGGTCGAGCGCGCGTTGAGATAGCGCCGGCGCTCTTCGGTATCCCAGAGTGTCACCAGTACCTGGCCGGCAGTGATGCCGTGACGCGACAGCGCTTCCGTCCAGGTCCGCGCCAGCGCAATCTGGCCGACGGCGGCGGCAGCCTGGCTGTCTTCAAGCTTGAGCGGGCCGGAAGGCAGTTTCAGCACGGCGCGGCCAAGCGCGATCGCGCCCGACGAAACAACGATCACATCACGGTTGTCGCGATGGAGCGGGGCAAGGTCATCCGCCAGTGAGGTCAGCCACGATTCATTGAGCCCGCCGGCCGCGGCATCGACCAGCAGGGAAGAACCGACTTTCACGACGATACGGCGGAAGTCGCCGAGCCGGGGCATATTCATGATCGTTGCTTTTAGAGCATGATCCGGAAAAGTGGATACCGGTTCCGCCTTGCGAAGCCAACCTTTGGCGAAAGACGAGTTAAATCAGCTTCGGCGGGCGAAGGAAGGTCCGAAAAGATCATGCTCCACTAGTCACTTTCGGCGGCCGGATGTTGTTACAGCTCAGCTTCGCGTTGAAGCTGTGCCTTGTTTTCAAGGCAATAATAGCCGGACAGCCTGCTGACCAGCTTGCGCCGTTTCCAGTCGTTGAGGATGCGGCTGACGTTTTCGCGTGCGATGCCGGCCATGGCGGCGAGATCGGCCTGGCCGATCTTCTGTCGGATCACGATCCGCCCGGAGCCGACGTCCTGGCCGAATTCGTGCGCCAGTTCGAGCAATGTCAGGGCGACGCGTCCGCGCAACGGCAGGAAACTTCCCGCCGCGATCACGGCATCGGTTTCGCGCAAACGCGCGGCCAGCAATGCCACCAGCGATTTGTAGACTTCGGCGTGCGACCTTGGCGAAATCCTCGAACGCGGAACGGCTGAGAAAGCTCAGCTCCGAGTTGCGCACCGCGACCACCGACGCCGAGCGCGGCAGTCCGTCGATAATCGAAAGCTCGCCGACAATCGCGCCGGAGCCAAGGAATGCGAGAATGCGCTCGCCACCCGCGCGCGACATCATGATCACTTTGAGCAGGCCGTCCTCGACGCGGTAGCAGCCGTCGCCGGCATCGCCGGCCATGAACAGGGTCTCGTCGGCGGCGAGCTTCACCGGCGTTGCCTTGTTGAACAGGCTTTCCGAGAGATGCTCCGGCAAGCCTGACAACAGGCTGGTATTTACCGGAGTCGGACGGTTTGGTGGCATGGCCCCATCGCCACTCAAAGACACGGAACGGCGTCCCGTTTGCTGCACTGAACCATGCGGCACTTTGCGAAAAAGTAAAAGCCCGCCCGGACGGGGGATCCGGGCGGGCGGGTACTGACCCATGGGGGAGGGTCATCTTCAAGGGGGGCGCGTTGGGGACCGAGATCCCCCCTTTTTAGGACGCCGACAATCGGGGGTGACGAAGTCGGCGTCCGATCTGAAGTTCGATGGTCTTAACCTATTGCGCCGCGCCGGTTTGCGAAGTGATCGCCATCACAAGAATCCGCTTTGTCGTAAGCATTTGATATTAAAACACTTTTTAGCCGTCGGAGCGGTTCGGCGGGCAAAAAGCAGCGCGGCCACTGGCCTATGACGATGGTTACGATTTCGAGCGAACTTCGACACCGGCGCGTTTTTCGATCGGCTTGATGACGGTGGTGATGTCCGAGTCCGGGCCGAGCTCGTCGCAGGTCAGTTTGAGCAATGCGGCAACGGCCTCGCAGGTCTGCACCGGCACGCCGAGCGCCTTGGCTTCGGACAGGAACAGATCGACGTCCTTCTTCATCAGGCCCGCGGTGAAGCCCTGATTGAAGGTACGCGGCAGAACCACTTCGGGGAATTTCTGTTCGGTCGCGGTGCTGCGTCCCGAGCTCGCATTGATGACATCGAGCATGATGCGCGGATCGAGGCCGGCCTTCACGCCGGTCACCATGGACTCCGAAGTCGCGACAGTAGCCGCGGCGGACAGCACGTTGTTGCAAAGCTTCATCGTCTGTCCGGCGCCGGACTTCTCGCCGATGTAAAAAAACTTGCCGATCACTTTGAGCGCCGGCTCAACCGCTTCGACATCGGCGCGCGGACCCGATGCCATCACGGCGACGGTGCCTTTCTCGGCGCCTCGCACGCCACCGCTCACCGGCGCATCGATCTGCACGATGTTCTTTTCGGCGAGCAGCTTGAAGATGCGCTGTGCCATCACCGAGCCGGTGGTGGACAGATCGACGAAGCGCTTCACCTTCTTGCCTTCGATTACGCCGTCCGGTCCGGTCGCGACCTTGAGCACGATGTCGGGTGTCGGCAGGCTCACCATCACGGTCTCGGCGGAGTCGGCCACTTCCCTCGGCGAGCGCACTGCGATGCCGCCAAGCGCTGCGATATCGCCGATCGCCTCCTGCCGCGTGTCGTAGATGAAAACCTTGTGCCCGGCTTGCACCAGCCGCCGCGCCATGTGCGCGCCCATATTGCCGAGACCGATGAAGCCGATATCCATGACGCTTTCTCCCTCACTTACTTTGCGTTGATTGTAGCCGGCATGAACTCGGCGCGCACCTTGTCAGTATGCTCGCCGAGCGCCGGCACCGGGCCGTACTGGCGTGATGCCGCAGCGCGAAACTCGGCTGGCGCCGGGTACGACACCGGCCCGCTCGGCGTGCCGATGGTGATGCGGCGCAGGTGCGGGTGATGTGAAAGATCAGCGGGCGTGTTGACCCGCGCGAAGGCGATATCGGCGGCGGCGAGTTTTTGCTCGAGCGCATCGGCATCGAGCGTGCCGAATACCGCAGCCACCTTGCCGTCGGTTTGATCGCGGCGCTTGACCCGCTCGACATTGGTCGCGAAGTCGGGATCGGCGGCAAGCTTGGCGTCGCCTAGCACCTTGTCTGCAAGCAGACGCCATTCGCGGTCGCTTTGGATCGAAATCAGAATGTCGACGCCGTCGCGGCTCTTGAATGCGCCATACGGCGAGATCGAGATGTGGGCGAGGCCGATGCGCCGCGGCGTGAAGCCGGCTTCCTCCTGCAACAGCGGCACCGTCATCCAGTCGGCCATGGCATCGAACATGGAGATCGAAAGTTCGGCGCCCTCGCCGGTGCGTCCGCGTGCGATCAGCGCTTCGAGAATCGCCTGCTGCGCGTACATGCCGGACCCGACATCGACAACGGAGACACCCACGCGCGATGGCTCCGATGTACCCGTGATCGAGGCGAGACCGGATTCGGCCTGGATCAGCATGTCATAGGCCTTGCGTTGCGCCAGCGGGCCACTCTCCCCGAAGCCGGAGATCGAACAGCAGATCAGCCGTGGATTGTCGCGGCGCAGGAGTGCGGGCGAGAAACCGAGCTTGGCTGCCGCGCCGGGCTTGAGGTTCTGCACGAACACATCGGCGCGCTTGAGCATGGCGGCGAGCAGCGCCTTGTCCTCGGCCTTGGTGAGGTCGAGCACCACCGATTCCTTGCCGCGATTGAGCCAGACGAAATAGCTGCACTCGCCGTGCACGAGGTCGTCGTAGCCGCGGGCGAAATCGCCTTCCGGTCGCTCAATCTTGATCACCCGCGCGCCGGCGTCGGCCAGACGGCTCGTGCACATCGGCGCGGCGACAGCCTGTTCGAGCGCGATGACGAGGATGCCGGAGAGGGGGCTGCTCAATACGACCTCGGCAGGCCGAGCACATGCTCGGCGATATACGACAGCACCAAGTTGGTCGAGATTGGCGCGACGGTATAAAGTCGCGTCTCGCGAAACTTGCGCTCGATGTCAAACTCCTCCGCGAAACCAAATCCGCCGTGGGTTTGCAGGCACATATCGGCCGCGGCCCATGACGCTTCGGCAGCGAGGTGCTTTGCCATGTTGGCTTCGGCGCCGCAGTCCTTGCCGGCTTCGTAGAGTGCGGCCGCTTCACGCACCATTAGTTCGGCGGCGCGCATGTTGATGTAGGCCCGCGCGATCGGAAACTGCACGCCCTGGTTCTGGCCGATCGGCCGGTCGAACACGACACGCTCGCCGGCATAATGGGTGGCCTTCTGAATGAACCACTTGGCGTCGCCGATGCATTCCGCGCCGATCAGGATCCGCTCGGCATTCATCCCGGAAAGGATGTAGCGGAAACCTTCGCCCTCGACACCGACGAGGTTCTCCGCCGGCACCCGCATGTTCTCGAAGAACACTTCGGCGGTGGCGTGGTTCATCATGGTGCGGATTGGGCGAATGGTGAGGCCCTTGCCCTTCACCTCGCGCATATCGACCAGGAATACCGAGAGTCCTTCCGTGCGCTTCTTCACCTGCTCGCGCGGCGTGGTGCGGACGAGCAACAGCATGAGATCGGAGTGCTCGGCGCGTGAGGTCCAGATTTTCTGGCCGTTGACGACATAGCCGTCGTTGCCGTCACGTACCGCCGTGGTGCGCAGGCTCAGCGTGTCGGTGCCTGAGGTCGGCTCGGTGACGCCGAAGGCTTGCAGACGCAATTCGCCACTGGCGATGCCGGGCAGATAGCGTTTTTTCTGTTCGGCGCTGCCGTGCCGCAACACCGTGCCCATGGTGTACATTTGCGCGTGGCAGCCGGCGCCGTTGCAGCCGGCGGCCTGAATCTCTTCCATGATCGCGATCGCCGCGCTCATGGTGAGGCCGCTGCCGCCATATTCTTCCGGGATCAGAGCGGCCAGGAAGCCGGCTTTAGTCAACGCGGCGACGAACTCTTCCGGATAGGCGCGCTCGCGGTCGAGCCTGCGCCAGTACTCGCCGGGGAAACCGGCGCACAATGCGCGCACCGCCTCGCGGATTGGTGCGAGGTCGGCGCTGTCGTTCACAGCCTGACCTCAGCCCGGCCGTTGTTGACGGCGACAACGTCACGCTCGACGACCCGGGCGCGGAAGCTCACGACATTGCCGTCACGCCACATCTCAGTGCGGATGGTTTCGCCAGGAAATACCGGGGCTGAGAAACGCGCGGCGAACGATTTGAGCTTGTTCGGGTCGTAGCCGCAAAAAGTCTTCAGCACCGCGTGAGCGGAGGTGCCGAACGTGCCGAGGCCGTGGGCGATCGGCCGCGGATAACCGGCTTGCTTGGCAATGGCTGGTTCCGAATGCAGGGGATTGAGATCGCCGCTCAAGCGATAAACCAGCGCCGCTTCCGGCCGCGTGCCGAGATCGCAGGTGACGTCCGGTTCGCGCGTCGGCAGCGGATGCGGAGGCGGTGCTTCGCGCGGCGGACCGCCGAAGCCCCCATCGCCGCGTGCGAATGTGGTGTGCGTCACGGTCGCGATCGGCGCGCCGGTTGCCTTGTCGGTGATCGTGCGCTCGGAGAGGATCAGCGCCCCCTTACCGGGTCCCTTATCGACGACCTCGATAATCTTTTGCTTGCCGACGACGGTGCCTTCGCTTTTCAGCGGCTGATACAGCGTGATGCCTTGCTCACCGTTGACGATCTTGACCCAGTCGATGCCGGTGTCGCGGTTGCGCGCCCAGAAACCGGGGTGGCCGAGCACGGTGCCCATGGTCGGCAGCACCTTGAGGTCTTTCTCATAAACAAATGGCAGTTCGTCCTCGTTCATCGGGTCGTGTCCGAAGCCGACGCCGAGCGCATAGAGAATGCAGTCCTTTGTCGTATAGGTCTGTTCCGCCGCCGGAAGGTTGAGCGCCATCAGCTTGTCGTAGACGATTGCCATCACACGGGATCCCATGAAAACACGTCAGCCGAACGTTCGAGCGGCGTGAATGAAGAAGCGAAAGCACCTTTGAGCTGCGCCGCGATTTTTTCCGGCGTCCAGCCGTCGGAGCGCTGCAAGGTACGGATCGGGCGGTTCTGGTTGAACAGATAGATTTCGTTGTTGCGCACGCCGAAGATCTGCCCGCTGATGCCCTCGGCTTGATCGGAACCCAGAAAGACCGCCATCGGCGCAATCTTTTCCGGCGTCATTTCACGCAGCCGATCAACGCGCTTCTTTTCTTCCTCAGTCTCGGTCGGGATCGAATCGATCATCCGCGTCCACGCGAACGGCGCGATGCAGTTCGAGCGCACCTTGAAGCGCTCCATGTCGAGCGCGATGCCGCGCGATAGTCCGACAATGCCGAGTTTTGCCGCCATGTAGTTGGCCTGGCCGAAATTGCCGACCAGGCCGGACGTTGACGTCATGTGAATGAAGCTGCCGGAATTCTGCTCGCGGAAGTGGGTGGCGCAGGCGCGGCTCATGTTGAAGCTGCCGTGCAGGTGCACCGCGATCACATCGGACCAGTCCGACCAGCTCATGCGGTGAAAAATGCGGTCGCGCAGGATGCCGGCGTTGTTGACCAGGATGTCGACGCGGCCGAAGGCGTCGAGCGCCGCTTTGATAATCTTGTCGGCGTTGCCCGGCTCGCTGATCGATAGCGTGGAAGCAACAGCGTCGCCGCCTTCTTTCTTGATCTCGTTGACGACGTCCTGCGCCGGTCCATCGTCGTGCCCGGCGCCGTCGAGGCTCGCGCCGATATCGCAGACCACGACTTTGGCGCCTTCTTTCGCGATCAACAGCGCAATGCCGCGGCCGACGCCGCGCGCCGCGCCGGTAACGATAGCGACCTTGCCCGAGACGATTCCCGCCATCGGTTTAATCCCCCCACACTTCGCGGGCGATCTCGACGATCATCCGCAGTTTCGCCCATTGCTCGTCTTCGGCCAGCGTATTGCCTTCCTCGGTCGAAGCGAAGCCGCATTGCGGCGAGAGACAAAGCTGGTCGAGATCGAGGAATTTTGCCGCCTCGTCGATACGCCGCTTGATGTCGTCTTTCTTTTCCAGCGTGCCGGATTTGCTGGTGACGAGGCCGAGCACGACGGTCTTGCCCTTCGGCACGAAACGCAGCGGCTCGAAGCCGCCGGCGCGATCGCTGTCGTATTCCATGAAATAGCCGTGCACGTTGATCGCATTGAACATCTGCTCGGCCACCGGCTCGTAGCCGCCCGAGGCAACGAAGCTCGAGCGAAAATTGCCACGGCACAGATGCATGGTGATCGTCATGTCGGCCGGGATGCCGGAGATCGCGGTATTGATCATCTGGGCGTAAACCTGCGGAATTTTCTCCGGGTCTTCGCCGCGATCGCTGACGATTTTGCGCAGCGAAGGATCGCACAGATAGGTGAGGTTGACCTCGTCGAGTTGCAGATAGCGGCATCCAGCGTCGGCAAAAGCGTGCACCACCTTGCGGTAGGTCTCGCCAAGATCGCGGTAGAAATCGTCCATCGACGGATAGATCGATTCCGGCACCGCATCGCGGCCGTAGCGGAAATGCAGCGATGACGGCGAGGGGATCGTGAGTTTCGGCGTCTGCTTGGTGTGCTCTTTCAGAAACTTGAAGTGCGGGATCATCGGATGCGGCTTGTAGCCGCCGAGCTTGCCGATGACGCGCAACAGGATCGGCCGCGGCTGCGGGCCGCTTGCATCGAACTTGATCTTGCGCTCGCCGAAATAGGACTCAACGTTATGGAGGTTTTCGAGGAAATCGTAGTTCCACGAAATGCGGCGGAAATCGCCATCGGTGATCGATTTGAGGCCGGTGTCCTCCTGCTTGCGGATGATGGCCTCGATCTCGCGATCCTCGATTTCGGTCAGTTTCTCTGCGGAGATTTCGCCGCTCTTGCGCTTCTCGCGTGCCTCCTTCAGCGCGGCGGTGCGCAACAGGCTGCCGACGTGATCGGCGCGGAAGGGCGGCTTGGTACGCTGACTCATTTTTGCACTCCGAGACTTTTCACATTGTCATGCCCCGCCTGCGTCGACGATGACACGCGTTGATTAGCTTCCCCACACGTCATCCGACAATTCGACGATCATCCGCAGCTTCGCCCACTGCTCGTCCTCGGACAGCGCGTTGCCTTCTTCGGTCGAGGCGAAGCCGCATTGCGGCGACAGGCATAGCTGATCGAGCGCGACATATTTGGTGGCTTCGTCGATCCGGCGCTTGATGGCGCCCTTGCTCTCAAGCTTGCCGATCTTCGACGAGACCAAGCCGAGCACGAGCTGTTTCTTGCCCTTCGGGAAGAAGCGCAGGGGCTCGAAACCGCCGGCGCGGTCGGTGTCGTATTCCAGAAAATAGCCGTCGAGATCGACTTCGTTGAACAGCCGTTCGGCCATGGTGTCGTAGCCACCCTCGGCGATCCAGGTCGAGCGGAAATTGCCGCGGCAGGTGTGCATGGTGACGGTCATGTCGGCGGGTTTGCCTTCGAGTGCCTTGTTGATCATGCGCGCATAGGCCGCCGGCAGCTTCGGCGGATCGTCGCCCCGTTCGCGCGAGTGCGCGAGCTCGCGCGGATCGCACATCATCGACCAGGTGGTGTCGTCGAGCTGCAGGTAGCGGCAGCCGGCGTCGTAGAATGCGCGCACGGCTTTGCGATAAGCGTTGCCGAGGTCCTCGAAGTACGGTTCGAGATCGGGATAGAGCTGCTTGCTGATCGAGGGGCGGCCCTGGCGGAAGTGCAACACGCCGGGCGCCGGAATGGTCATCTTTGCCGCAACGCGGGTGTGGTCTTTGACGAACTTGAAATCCGCGATGTGCGGATGCGTCGAATAATCGATCTTGCCGGTCACCCGCACGCTTTCGGCCTTGGTGTCGACGCCGTGAAACTTGATACCGCCGGGGACCTGAAAAAGCTCGACGCCATCGAGCTTGGCGAAGAAGTCGAATTGCCACCAGGAGCGGCGGAATTCGCCGTCGGTTACGAGTTTCAGGCCGATCTCTTCCTGTTTCTTGATGGCCTTCTCGATTTCGCGGTTCTCTATTTCTCGCAGTTCAGAAGGTGTGATCTCGCCCTCTGCTTGTCTGGCACGGGCAGCCTTCAGCGCCGGCGGCCGCAACAGGCTGCCGACATGATCCGCGCGGAACGGCGGTGTGGTGCGTTGGGTCATTGTTTTCGCTCCCCAATTTTTTGTCATGCCCCGCGAAGGCGGCGCATCCAGTAAACGCGGCGATCTTTGAGTGACTGCCAGGTCTGCGATTACTGGATCGTCCGCCTTCGCGGACGATGACATGCACAGTTGGCTTTCACTTCCCGTTCGCTCTTCAGCACGTAACGGCCGTCCTCGTCGCGGCCGAGCTGTTTCGCAACGTAAAGCGCATCGAGAGTGCGAACGATCTCGCGGCCGTCCTTGCTGTCGAGCGCGGCCATCAATTCAAGAAAACTCGCGGGTCCGGCAGCGAGCGCTTCCTCAACCGATTTATAGGAAGCGCCTTTTTTCGCGACCGGCGGCGTCGGCACGGTGAATTCGAGCAAGTTCGCCTTGCCGAACGGGATGGTGCAATCGAAGCCAAGCTTGGCGCCGGTGCGCGCGCCGCCAAGCGATGGATCGAGCGGCACCACGCGGAAACCGGTTCCGGTCACCAGATCGCGGTCGGCCTGAAAGCGGGTCGCGAACGCCCAGTCGCTTTCGGCATCGGAGAACACGTCGATGTCGGGATCGTAGGCGAAGACGTGCTTGGCTTCGGCGTGCGAGCCGAAGATCGCGGCGATGGCGTTCTTGGCGTCGCCCGGCACGCGCTGGCGCAGCGACACCCGCACATTGTACATGCCGCCGCTCGACGGCGTGGCGTAGACCGCAAGCGGTTCGCGCACCGAGGCCATCAGTGCCGCCCATGCTGCGGTCTCGGTCTTCATCGCCGAGAGCTGCGCGGTGTCGGTGCGCGCCAGCGCGCGCCCGCCGATGGTCAGCGTCTGGAACAGCGCATCCTCGCGATGGGTGATCGCGGTGATGTGCAGCACCGGATTGCGCTTCACCACGCCGTAGTAGCCGACATATTCGCCGAACGGACCTTCCGGCTCGACGTGGCCGGCGGGATCGAGATAGCCCTCGATCACATATTCAGCATCGGCCGGCACATAGATGTCGTTGGTCACGCATTTGACCACGGGCACCGGCTGGCCGCGGATCGCTCCGGTGATGGCGAGTTCGTCGACATTGGGGATCGCCGTCATGGCGGCAAGATAATCCGCCGGGTGCGAGCCGACGGCGTAAGCAACCGGCACCGGCTCTTTTTTCGCCGCGCCTTCCAGATAAATCGCACGCATGTCGCTCGGCGCGATCAGGTCGACGCCGGCCTGGCGCGGGCCGCGCAGCATGATGCGGCGGCAGCCGACATTGGTGAAGCCGGTGCCGGGGATCATCGCGTAATCGATGCCGGCGGAAATGTACGGTGCGCCGTCGGCGGCGTGTTGCAGGTGGACCGGCAGCGCGCAGAGATCGGCCTCGTCGTCTTTCAGCACGACCTGCTGCACCGGCGCCTGCTGCGACGACACCTTGATCGGCGGATGCAAAGTGTTGAGGCGTTTGCTCAGGGTGCCGAGCAAGCTGCGCTCATCGGTATCGAGCGCCAGGGCAATCCGCTTGCGCGAAGCCATGACGTTGCCCACCAACTCGGCCTTTTCCGGCCCCGCCGATTTGAACAGCACGGCTTTGGGATTGCCTTCGAGGACGCCGCCCACATCGACCAGGTCGATGGGCTTGTCGTGCACCTCGCATTCGCCGCTTTCGACGAGCCGGTCGACGAAATTGCGCAGCCGGAAGCGTTCTGTATCGACGGTGGCCATGGGAAATCCTCTGGTTCAGGCCGATTTAGCAACTGCGCCGCACGGCTGTAAATGGCGCCCTTGCATTGTCGTCCCCGCGAAAGCGGGGACCCAGTAATCCCTGCTATTGTTGTCAAATGCGGGCACCAGTGATTACTGGATCATCCGCCGGAGCTTGTTATCGGGCCGGACCCGTTGGCGGATGATGACAAGGGGTGAGGTAATGCCACCTGCACTTCGGCTCTATGAGGATGTCCTGTCGAACATGCCGAGGCAACGCTGGCCGCCCGCCCGCGCATGATCTTCGTGGTGCACGGCTCCATCACCGTTGCAGGCCGAACCCTGCAGGACGGTGAGGCATGGAGCGGCGAAGGTGCTGAAACGCTCAAAGCGGGCAGCACCGGAGCGGCGCTTTGGCGCTGGGATCTGGTTGCGGACAGCGCAAGCGACGGCGCGGCATGCGGCAAGGGCGTTGCCTCGCGTGAAAAATTGTCAGCCGAGCTTGCAACGATTCCGAAGGGGCCGCTGCTGTTGCGCGGCGACAGCGTGGCGTTTCCGCCGGGCGGCTGCGCCTATCTGCATCGCCATCAGGGTCCCGGGATCCGTTGCCTGCTCGAGGGCGGCATCCGTATCGACACTCATGGCCATTCGACATCCTACGGCCCGGGCGGCGCGTGGTATGAGACCGGCCCGGATGCCGTGTTCGCGCAAGGCGCCGATCGGCCGACCCGTTTCATCCGGGTGATGATCCTGCCGGCGTCCTATGTCGGCAAAAGTTCGGTCGAGTATCTCAACGAAGAAGACAAGGCCAAGCCGAAGTCGCAGCAGTACAAGATTTTCGCCGACATGACGCTTAAGTAAACGCTTAAGTAAACACAACGTTTAAGGCCTTCGCGCAGTTTTAGATATCTCTCGGTCAATTATTCAAACCATTGGAGCTACATGAAGAGCCCAGCACGCATCGGCGTGATTCGCCAAGGGCTATCGCGATGAACCAGCGTGACCTGGAGCTTTTGGAAAAACAATTCGCCTATCTTCGGTCTGAGCCGCGTTTCGGCAGCCTGAAACTGGCGGTAGCCGTCGCGACGGTGCTCGTCGGCATTGCCATCGGCAGCACCGCCGTTTTGCACGATCCCAATTCAGAAGTTGGCGCGTCAACCAGGGCGCCAGTGGCGCTCTTGGCGGCATACGAGCCGGGCAAGCGAGCGTACTAGTCGCTCACATCGGCTTGTAGCCGCGCTCCATATCGACATCGATCAACAGCGAGGTGCCGTCCTTGAGCGCCTTGGCGATCAGGTCGGTGGCGTCTTTCACGGTCCTGGCGCGCTGGCCTTCGATGCCGAGCGAACGGGCGAGGCCGATGAAATCGATCGCCGGATCGTTGAGCTCCATGCCGACGAATTTGTCGGCCTGCTCGGCGAGGCCGCGCAGCATGACCAGGCGCTGTTTGAGGATGCGGTAGCTGGTGTTGTTGAAGATCACCCAGATCACTGGGATCTTGTAGTGCGCGGCGGTCCATAGCGCCTGCACCGTGTACATCGCGCTTCCGTCCCCGATCAGCGCCACCACCGGGCGGTCAGGCAGCGCGATCTTGGCGCCGATCGCCGCCGGCAATCCCCAGCCGATGCCGCCGCCGCGCAGGCCGAAGAAGCTCTGCTCGTCGTTGCTGTTGATGAGCTGACGAATGCCTGGCGCCGAGGAAAGAACTTCCTCGATCACCACGGCATCCTTCGGCAGCATGGCGCCGATCGCTTCGAGCAATGCCAGCGGCTGCACCGGCGTCTTGCCGGCCATGGCGCGGGCCTTGGCGCGGAAGGCTTCGAGATCCTTCTTGATGGTTTCGGTCGCGGATTTCAGCCGTGCGCTCGCGGCACTTTTCTCGCTCGCGGTCATGCGAGCGCCGATCGCCGCCGTGATGTCGGGCAACGTTGCTTTCGGATCGCCGAGGATCGCGACCTTGGCCGGATAATTCTTGCCGATCTGCCACGGATCGGTGTCGAGATGGATCAGTGGCAATCCGGCCGGCCACGGATCGATCGGCGACGGCAGCGACCAGGTGAACAGATCGCCGCCGACCGAGAACACCAGATCGTGTTTGTCGAGCACGTCGCGCACGCCGGCCTGGGTGCGGGTCATCATGCCGCGATAGAGCGGGTGCGATGCCGGAAACGAGGCGGTGTTGGGAATGAACTCGGCATAGACCGGCGCGGCGATCGCTTCGGCGAGCGCGACCAGTTCCTTGTGCGCGCGGCTCTGCGTCACCGCATCGCCGGCAATGATGACCGGGCGCTCGGCTTTCGCGAGCATCTCGGCTGCGGCAGCGACCGCGTCGGCATCGCCGCGAATGCGCGTCGCAATCCGCGTCGGCTCGAGCAGATTGATCTCGGCGTCGTTTTTCAGAATGTCGCCGGGCAGCGACAGGAACACCGGGCCGGTCGGCGGCGCGAGCGCGGTCTTCACCGCGCGATGCACGTAGATCGCCAAATCCTCGGCGCGATGGACTTCGGCGGACCATTTGACGAACGGCCGCGCCAAGGTCGCGAGATCGGCGGTCAGCACCGGCTCGGCGACGATGTATTCGAGATCCTGCTGGCCGGCGGTGACCAGCACCGGCGAATTCGCCTTCATCGCGTCGTAGAGCATGCCCATGGCATTGCCGAGCCCGGGCGCGACGTGAAGGTTGAGCACCGCGAGTTCACCGGAGGCTTGCGCATAGCCGTCCGCCATCGCCATCAGCGCCGCTTCCTGAAGGCCGAGGATGTATCGGATGTCGTGCTCGACCGCGAAGGCGTCCATCAGCGGCAATTCGGTGGTGCCCGGATTGCCGAACATCACCTTGACGCCTTCCTGCCGCAGCAGATCGAGGAAGGCGCGTTTTCCGGACATCACAGGCAAATTTCTCTCCCTTTAACCCTTTTCGCTTAACTCGGGACAGTAGTCGAAATACCGGACATTGTGAGGAGGCGTCCAGTGCTCGGCATTCCGCGCTTCGGAATCATCCTGATCGGAGCGATTTTGATCGCCGTGCTGGGTGCGCGTCCGTACGCCAGCAGCTGGAATGACGGCGGCCGGCTCGCCACCGTCGAAGCGCTGGTCGACCAGCACACTTTCGCGATCGACAATTCGATCTTCGTGAACGTCCCCGAGCAGCCCGGTTTCGATCCCTACGGCCGCGACGTGCCATCGACCGGTGGGACGCTGGATAAGATGCTCATCAACGGGCATTTCTACTCGCACGAGTCGCCGGTCGGTGCGCTGTATATGGCGGGCGTCTATTGGGTCGCGCAGAAGCTTACCGGGCTGACGGCGGCTCAACAGCCCCACGCCTTTGTTTATCTGATGACGGTGACGAGCACCGGGCTGGCCTATGTCATCAGCGTTATCTGCATCTGGTTTATGGCGCGCAGAATCGGCCTGCCAGAAGACACGTCGTTTCTGGTCACGGCGAGTTTTGGGCTTGCGACGCTCGCGCCGGTCTATTCCCGTCAGGTCAATAGTCAGATGCTAGCACTCGGCGTCGTCGCCGCGATCTTTTTGCTCGTAACCTCCAGGCAGGTCCGCCCTGTGCTGCTCGGCCTTCTTGTCGGGATGACTTACGCGATCGACATGGGTCTCGGACCGGTTCTGATCATCGCCGTGCTGCTCTACTGTTTGTTCAAATGGCGCGACCTGAAATCGCCGCTGCTGTGCGTGCTCGGGATGTTGCCGTTTGCGCTCCTGCATCACTGGTTCAATTACAGCATTGGCGGAACAATCGGCCCTGCCGGCGCCAACGCTCCGTATTTTACTTACCCAGGCTCGGCCTTTTCCGCCGAAAACATGACGGGAGTGCTGTTCCGCGGTTCGGTCCGGGATTTGGTCGAGTGGAGTCTCGGTCTCCTGGTCGGACCGCGAGGCTTCCTGCTCTACAATTTGCCTCTGCTGCTTCTGCCGTTTGGTGCATGGGGCGCGTGGCGGAAGTTTCCAGAGCGCCGGCCGGAGCTCTTGTTTGCTCTCCTGCTCTGCGGCGGCACATGGACGCTTTATTCGATTGCCGCAAACACCACCGGCCTGTCCGCCTCGATCCGCTGGTTCGTTCCGCTTCTGGCGCCGGCGTTTTTTGGATTGGCTGTCATGCTGCAGGCCCGGCCCGGCCTGCTCGATCAGTTCAAGGTGCTCACCGGATTTGGAGCGCTTCTCACCGCCGTGCTGTTCTGGACCGGACCATGGCGCAATCCGGATCCGACTCAATTCCTGGTGTTGCTGACTCTGGGGCTGGCTGCGTTCGCATGGAGCCTGTGGCAACGCCGGGCGACGGCAACGATGAATATGCCGGTTGCGACCTAGCTGGCGCGAGAGCGGCTCGGAGCCGGTCGGTCAAGATGGCCCGCCGTCCGCTTGATGATGTCGAGCAAATAACCGGCCGCCGGCGCGAGCGGCACGTCGCGCCGTGTCGCGACGATAATCGCCACACCTGAAAGCGCTTCCCTGACCGGAATGGTGCGCAGCAATTGCGCGGCGATCGGCGAGTTCACCCACTGCGCCGGCGCCATCGCCAGAAGATCGGAATTGGTCAGGCAGGTCAGCAGCGTCAGCGCCGACTGGCTTTGCAGCACAAGTTTTGGCTCCGGCAGGCGGTGACGTTTGAACACGTCGCCGATTTCGTTCTCTGCTTTTGGTGTGATCGACGTCGTGATCCATTCGGCGTCGCGCAGCTCCTTCAACGACGTGGAATTAGCCAGCGGATGCCTGACCCGGCACAGCACCGCGCGCCCGGCGGAAAACAGCGTCTCTTTCTTCAGCGTTGCCGGCAGCCGCAAGCCGGGATCGGGGCCGATATAGAAATCCACGCTGCCATCCTGCAGGCCCGGCGCCAGCGTCGGATAGAAGCCTTCGATAACGTGCAGCCGGATTTTCGGATGACGATCGTGAAACGGCCGCAGCGATCCGGGCAACAGCAGCAGGTGCGCGGCGATCGACAGCCCGATCGTGATTTCGCCAAGCGCATTGCCCTTGAGTTGCTCGACCTCATCGCGGGCGCGGCGGACGTCGTTGAGGATTGCATTGGCGCGCCGCACGAACGCCTGGCCGAGCGGCGTCGCGATCATGCCCCGCGCCCGCCGTTCGAACAGCGCCGCTCCGAGTTCGCGTTCAAGCTCGGCAATGCTGCGTGAAAAGGCCGGCTGTGCGACGCCGAGATGCCGGGCCGCCGCGCGCAGGCTGCCCTGGTCGGCAATGGCGGCGACGTAACGAAGTTGCGCCAGCTTCATGTGCCGAGGATAGCGATACCAGAATGATATCGCTAGTGAGACTTTGCCATCTTAGCGCGATCCCTGCTTGGGGCTAGGAAGACGGGTAATGCCAGCCCATCGAGCGTTGGCAAGCCGGGAGGTGCGGTCATGGCAGTCGTCAGCATCAAATCGAGCGCACTACGCCCATCGATCACGGAGCTGATAGCGCGCGCCACCGAGATTGCGCCCTTTGTGCGCGCACAAGCCGAGCAAACCGAAAACAACCGGCAGGTTTCAAGCGAGGTCATGGCGCGGCTGCGCGAGGCCGGCCTGTTCAAGGTCATGACACCCGCGGTCTATGGCGGTTATGAGTACGGTTTCGATGCGCTGGTTCGGGTCGCGGCGCCGATCGGCGCCGCTTGCGGCTCGACCGGCTGGGTATTCAGCCTCGGCATCGTCCATCAGTGGCTCGCCGCGATGTTCTCAAAACAGGCGCAGGACGAGTTCTGGTCCAATCCTGACGCCTTGTTGTTCGGCTCCTACCCGCCGGTCGGCAAGGTCGAGGTCGTCGACGGCGGCTACCGCATCTCCGGCAACTGGAGTTTCACCAGCGGCTGCGATCATGCAACCTGGCTCGTAAATGGCGGCATGATTCCGCCGCGCATCGAAGGTGCGCCACCGACACCGGCATTCTTTCTGCTGCCGATGTCCGAGGTTCGCCTCGACGACAACTGGTACACCATGGGCCTTGCCGGCACCGGCAGCAAAAATTCGATAGCGGAGAACGTTTTTGTGCCGGCCCATCGCGTCGTAACGGTCGCCGATCTGTGTGCCGGGACCGCGCCGGGCGGAAAGGTGCACGACAATCCGCTGTACCGTCATTCGATGATGTCGGCGCTGCCGTTCACCCTTGTCACGCCGGTGCTCGGCATGGCCGAAGGCGCGCTGGCCGATTTCGTCGACATGGCCAAGGTGCGCACCACGCGCGGCGCCGTCACCGGCGGCAACAACCGCATGGCGGAATTCGCCACCATCCAGAGCCGCGTCGCCGAAGCCACCGGTTCGATCGAAGCGGCGCGTTTGACGATCCTCGACGCGCTCGACAAGGCGATGGCGGCCGCAACTGCGGGAGATCAGGCCAATGCCGACATGCGGGTACGCAACCGGCTGGCGCAGGCGTTCAGCGTGCGCCTGTTGATCCGCGCGGTCGATGCGATGTTCGAGGCATCGGGCGGGCAGGGGATTTTCACCGCCAAGCCAATCCAGCGGGCGTGGCGCGATGCCCATGCTGCCGGGGTTCATGTCAGCATGAACTGGGACGCAGTGAGCACGACGTATGGCCAGCACGCCCTTGGTCTCGATCCCAAAGGGCAATATTGATAACGCAGGGAAAGACGAGCAGCCGATGACACGCGATTACTGGCTCAACAAGCTGTTTTACGACATTCAGCAGCCGGCGCTGGCGGCTGAGTACAAGAAAGACCGCGACGCGGTGCTGGCGCGCTACCCGATGAGCGCCGAGCTTCGGGCGTCGCTGATCAGTAACGACATCGCAACCATCGCGCCGCACGTGAACGCTTATCTGCTCCGCTTTTACTACGCGATTGTCGGCATGAAGGATGCGGAGTTCATTCGCAGGCTCAACGAAATACCGGACGCGCCGTCGGCGCCAAAGGGCAAAGAGGAAATGTCACATGGCTAATCTGGTCGGCGTTTACGCAGCGAGCCACGGCCCGATGATCGCGCGCGAATGGGACAGTCTCACGCCGCCGACGCGCGCATCCGTAGAGGAAGGTTTCGGCCAGGTCGGCAAACGGCTGATGGCGTCGCGGCCCGACGTGCTGGTGATCGTGTCGCCGGATCATTGGGTGAACTTCTTCCTCAACAATTTCCCGGCGTTTTGTGTCGGCGTCGGCGCCGAGCATGACGGCCCGCCGGAGCCGTTCCTGAAAAAGCATTTTCATCATCCGACGCTGGCCGGGCACCCCGGTCTCGGCCAGCACCTCATGAACACGGCGATCGAGCGCGATTTCGATCCGTCGATGTCGCATCGGCTCACCCTCGATCACGGCTTTTGCCTGCCGCTGTGGCGCATGGGCCTCGATCCGATCCCGCCGATCGTGCCGATCGTGGTCAACGAGGTCGACGATCCGATGCCGACGATGCGCCGCTGCCTCGCGTTCGGTGCGCTGCTGAAAGACGCGATCGCAAGCTATCCGGAAAACCTCCGCGTCGCGGTGCTCGCCACCGGCGGCTTGAGCCATTTCATCGGCGAGCCGGGCATGGGCCAGATCGACGAGAAATTCGACCGCACCTGCATCTCGCTGTTCGAGCGCGGCGATCCCGCGGCGCTCGCCTCGACACTGGAGAAGGAAGTGCGCCACACCGGCAACGGCGGCCACGAAGTGCGGAACTGGGTCGTCGCCCACGCCACCGCAGGCAACAAAGGCTTCGAGCTGATCGGCTACGCGCCGCTTGAGGAAGTCTATGTCGGCTGCGCCTTCGCCGAATGGCGGGTCGCTGCGTAACCGGCGGCGGCCGGAAGGTAAACGTCGCCGGCTTGTCTCGATACCAACGCCTTGAGAACCGTCACAGGCGCAAAAGTTTTTCCGCGTTGCCGTGAGCGATACGTTCCTTGTCGGCGGCGCTTGCTGGAATCTGCTCCAGGAAGGCGCGGGCCCACGTCATGGATTGATACGGATAGTCGGCCGAGAACATGATCCGGTCCACGCCGCCGAGTTCCAGAAACAAATCCAGGTAGGTGGGAGGAAAGTTCATACCCGAGAATGTGTAGTGAACGTTCTCCTTGAGGTAGGAGATAATCGGCCGCTTCAGCTTGCTCGCTTCCATCGGAATGATGTCGAGCCGCTGGAAGAAGAACGGCAATCCTTCTCCCATGTGGCCGATGATGAACTGAAGTTTGGGAAAGCGATCGAACACGCCGCCGCACACGATACGGATCATGTGAACCGCGGTCTCCATATGCCAGCCCCAGGCTCCGCCTGCCAGCAAGTCGGTCACTATCGGTGAAAAACCGCCGTAGGAAACGTCTATGACTGCCTGCGGTGGCGGCGTGGGATGAAGATAGATCGGAACATTCAATCCTTCGGCGCACTCCAGGATCGGCCAATAGAACTTGTTGTCCAGATAACGTCCGCGGTTGTGGCCGTTGATGACGGCGCCTTTGAAGCCCTCACGCACCCGGCGCTGCAACTCCTCCGCAGCCTTGTCGGGCGCGCCTGTTGGCAATGCCGCAAAACCGGCAAAACGTGTCGGATGTTTTTTGACGGCATCGGCAAGATAGTCGTTGGTGTCGCGAGCCATCGGGATCGCGTCGGCCGTTTCCATCTGCTCCACGCCCGGTGCCGAAAGCGATAACACCTGCATGTCGATGCCGGCGGCGTCCATTTCCGACAGCCGCTTGGCCCCGAGATCACACAAGCGGTCCATCACCAGCGAGTAACGGCCGCCGATTTTCTCTGCCCGCTCTTTGACGAAACGCGCCGGACCGTCAAAGAATTCCGGGCTCGCAAAATGCTCTTCAAGCGTAATGGTGCGCATGATGTTCCTTCGGCTTTCCATCCCGATTTTGAAATTCCTGAAACGCCACAGGCCGCATTGCTAGCGATTTGCCGGCAGCAGCGTCAATGACTTGAATTGACTATCAGAATTGCCAATAAGCGGCAGCCGCTGGAGCGGATCGGCTGCGTGGATTGTCGGTCGTGAGCGGCAAGATGGCCTGCCAGTCGTAGCTCGCAGGGCTCGTGCCCGCCTTCGCCTGTTAGGCTTCGGCGCGACAGCCTTCTCTCGCTTCGCGAGCGAAGGCTGGTGCCGCGGAGAGGATTTCGAACCTCCGACCCCCGCATTACGAATGCGGTGCTCTACCGGCTGAGCTACCGCGGCGGTAGAATGGGCCGTACTAATACCCGGCAAATATTAACGCAAGGCGTCGCAGTGCGCTTATCCGGGCAAGGGAGACACCTATGCGGATGACGACTTTATTGCTCGCTTCGGCGGCCTGTCTGATTGCCTTGGCGCCGCAAGCATTTGCCCAAAATGCCGCCGCGCTGTCTGGCAATGTCAGTTCCGCCAAGGAAGGCGCGATGGAGGGTGTGGTCGTCAGCGCCAGGAAGGACGGCTCGACCATCACGGTGTCGGTGATCAGCGACGACAAGGGGCATTTCAGCTTCCCGGCGTCACGGCTCGATCCCGGTCACTATGCGGTCAGCGTCCGCGCTTCCGGCTATGACCTCGACGGCCCCGGCGAAGCGACCGTCACTGCGGGCCAGGATGACAAGATCGACGTCAAGCTCAAGCCGACGCAAAACCTTGTCGCGCAGATGACCAATGCCGAGTGGCTGATGAGCATGCCCGGCACCGACGATCAGAAGCGCCGATTCTCGAGTGCAATAGCTGTCACACCCTCGAACGGATTGTGCGCTCCACCCATAATGCCGACGAGTTTCAGCAGGTGTTCCTGCGCATGGCGGGTTACTATCCGGGCTCAACGCCGCTCAAGCCGCAG
>CAVULJ010000015.1:0-439132 GCA_963742215.1 uncultured Alphaproteobacteria bacterium | reverse complement strand
ATGTGAATACGCACGGAACAATGACCCCACCCCTGAAGCGCCCCAGTGCTTTGAGATTGTTAGGAAAGATCAGAATGTGCCGGGGTAAGAACTGCATCAGCATGCTCAGTGCTTCGTCTGCATGGGTACCGACGATACCGCCGCCGGCAGCAGCAATAATCCATCGTAACGAGTGGACAAGAAGAACTTTGACCAAGCCGCGGTCGGGCCTCGGCGATTCCAATATGCGTCGGCCAGCTTCGATTTCTGAAACAAGTTGCTCTCGAAGCACACCAGAGATTTCATTGGATTTTCGGAGTTCCTCCAGAACCGTGTCGAGTTTGGTGTTGAGAGCCCGAAATTCTTCGCTGCGCCGATCGACTTGCAAATATCCATGAACAATGAACGCAGAAGCCGGGTCGTCAGGATAGGGCGTCGGAGTGATCATGACCGGCTCTGGCCGCACAGTCAGTTCGGCACGAGCGCTGACGGTCGCAATGGAGCCGGTGAGAAACGTGCCCGGCGGGTTCGGTGGAGGCGTTGGCGTCGCGCCGAACATGGCGCCGCGGTCGGGCTGTTCATCATAGTCGGGTTGTGGTCTGTTGCTGTGCGGAGCCCAGTCGTCATTTCCTTCGGCCTTTTCCGCCGTCGCGGGGACTTCGACCATCGAAACGTCGCAGTAGCCTGTGGCAACGTATGCGATCCAGGAGCAGGGCGGAGATAACGTCCGCCTCTGGACTTTGAGTTGCCAAGAGAATTTTTGTTTTGTCTGGTACTACCCCGTGTCTACCCGCAACTCTTCGTTCTGCTGGTAGGGCCTCAAGTCTGAAGCGCACGACCGTTCCGCCGTCGTATGTCGGTTGCACCTAGACATAGCGGACATCAGAAGGCGCTAGAGCCGGAAGCGCCGGTAGCGAAAGACCCATGAGCGACATTGGCCGGCCTGAAAGATCAGCGCTGTTCTGAAGCTTCAGAACCAACCACTTCCAGTATGCTAGATTGCCTATGTCATACGCGCATGATAGGGCCCGCGTCTGCGGGCGACCTCTTATGACAAATGTCCAAGACTCCTAAAAGTCTTGGTCAGTATCTAAAAGGATTAGGAAAATGAGGCTTCGATTGATTAGCACGGCATTGGCAATCTGCCTTCTTCCGGTAGCCGCAAATGCACAGGTCATAATCGATATGAGCGCGCTTACATGCGACCAGTATCTAGCAATGTCGCCGACGATGTCCCGTGACTTTTCCGCGTGGATGAGCGGCTGGTTCAGTAATCGGACCGGCAGGAAAGTTGTGGATGTGCTTGCTCACCAGAAAAACATCGCGATCATGCAATCATGGTGCCAATCCCATCCGCAAATAAGCGTGATGACTGCCTTGCAGAGCGCGATTGGCCCGCAGTGACATCCTGGACCCCGGAGAGTAGCGATGAGATGGAATGTTCTTTTCGTAGCAGCAACTTTGCTGGTAGCAGGTTCGCTGCCAAGTGCCGCTCAGATCAGCATAGACATGAATAATATCACCTGCGGAGGGTGGCTCGGATACAGTCCGGAAGAACGGGATTTCGTTCGTTTTTGGATGAGCGGTTATTACAATTCGGCTGCCAATAGCACAATCTTGAACTACGACCGTTTTCAAAGAAATTCCGCAAAGGTTGCGGGCTACTGCAAGAGCCACAAGTCCAAAACCCTGCCGACTGCAATAAAGAACCTTGGCTTGTGGCAGTGAGAGACGGATTACTAACCGACAAGCAATCGGAAAAGGCGTCTGATACCTGTTCGTGGCCCACGCTCTGGTCGACAACGGCGCGGCGGCCTTCAGGATTATTTCTGCCGGCGCCGGCTACTGGGCGGGCGGCAGTTGATGGACCGCAGAGAACTCGGGACCTAAATACTAGTCAGAAGATTAGCGGAAACTGCTACACACATGGTGCTTTCACATTCACAAATTGTGCAATATTGTCTCGTAGACTGGAAATGGGACACTTGAGGCGACTTCGGTTAAGAACGCGCTATCTGCTGATCACGCTTGATTTTTTGATCCACCGATGCGGCATGGAGATCTCGCGCTAGCGCCCCCCTCATGATGTTCGTTCTCCCTGTGTGGGACATAGAATGATGTCCATCTGAACGATGGGGGCGTGCGAGCCATGGCTCGAAGCAGCGTAGTAGAATTCGGCGATGAGCAATCTTACCAAGCGGCGGTATATCCAGCGCAGGTGAAAATTCTTCTCACCGCGAAAGGCGATTTCGACGCCGAACTGAGAAGCGTAGAATTTTCCAAGCTCTGGGTGCAACGCGGCAATTGCAGTCTGCCCCGAATTACCAACTTCGCGTCGAGCACGAACCGGCCGGCGATATTCTTTCTCACCGGATCAGATCAAGCACCTATCAGTCACAGCGGCAGGGATTTTGGCTCGGCCGAAATCGTTACCCTCGCGCCGGGCGCAACGCACTATCATCGGACCACGGGAACGTGCCAATGGGGGACGTTGTCGCTGACGCAGGACGATCTCGCAGCCGCCAGCCGTGCCCTTGTCGGCCATGATGCGATCGATCGATCGGTGACGCACTATTTGCGACCGGCTGTCGCCGAGATGTCGCGGTTGTTGAACCTTCACAAAATCGTTGGAGAATTCGCCGAAATCGGAACAGACCTGCTAGCGCAACCCGAACTGGCCCGCGCGCTGGAGCAGGCTATGCTACACGCGACGGTCATGTGTCTCAGCGCGGCCCCGGTTCAAATGAGCGGGGGAAGCCTTCGACACACAGCAATCATCGCAAAATTCGAAGAGCTATTGGCGGCCAACTACGATCGGCCGCTACATCTCCTAGAAATCTGTTCGGCTACGGGTGTATCCGAACGCACGCTTCGCCTCAGCTGTATGGAGCATCTGGGCATGGGTCCGATCCGGTATCTTTGGCTACGCCGTATGCATTTAGCCCACCGCGCGCTGGTGCAGGCCGTTCCCGGAACGACAACCGTTACCGAGATCGCAACCGCGAATGGCTTCTGGGAACTGGGGCGCTTCGCCGTCGAGTACGGGGCTTTATTTGGAGAGGCGCCGTCTGTTTCGCTGCGCCGACCGGCCGAGGAAGTGCGAAAACCCAGAGGCAGCCCCTTCGCCCTTTCCGTATAGAAAAAGCACGCGGAGTTCATAGTCGTCTATTGCCCCGTCGCGTCATTTAGCAGCGACGAAGCAATTTGGTCGCTTTAAAAGGCATGGCGGACATCGTGATAGCGGCCCACTGCTTCGGTCGAGAATGACCCAACCTCCCACATCACGGGCGCATCGCAGTATTGCCACAGGCACTAGCTGCCGCGGCAACTCTCAAGCTCTAGAGTGACTAGTCGCGCCAATAGTGTGGCTGGGTAGAGCTGGCCGATAATGGCCTCAACGTTGGCAAGACCTCGCGCGTATGGATGCAATGGCGCGATGTCGCCGTAGCCAACGGACGTCAGAGTAGCGAAGCTGAAGTAGATAAGGTTGCCGGCTACGGCGAGATTATCCTGCAAGGGTCCGAGGCCCGTGAAAGCGTTCCGTATGCGAAGCGCTACAAAGCAAAACAGCGCCGTAAAGATAAGCCCGATATTGAGGTAGAGCAGAATCGCGCCGATGATGCGGTGAAACGTCACGTTTCCCGGCGCAAATACCGCGCGCGCGACAACGATGCTCAGCGTCACGCCCGTGATCAGCCAGGCGGTTGCATCGAGGTAAACATCGACTGCAGAGGATTGGCTTAACCGCAACACGGTCGAGAGCATGATGAGGACGATGGCGGCCAGGATCGAGGCGAGTGCCACTCCGCTGCCAGACACGATGAAGACGGCAACAACGAGCACCAGCGCAAATGCAATGCCAAAGTAATGTGCGCCCGCGACTCCCGCAGCCTGAAGCGGCCCCACCACAAACAATAGAACTGCGAGCATGATCGTCAGCGCCGTCAATAGTGGATCGCTGTACCGCTCTTGCAGCCGCCGAAAATTTTCTCCAGTGCCGCTCATCATGCCCACACCGCCCCCTATTCAGGGGCGGCTAGCTTTTTATCTTGGACATCACATCCACTGCCTTTTCGCCGGGGTTGTCGAGACAGCGCTCGATGAAGTCACTGGTTTGCTTGTGCAGAGCGTCGATATCGAACGTTGCGCTGCCGGATTTTCCCAACAAATAGCCGTGTAAGAATGCGATGGTCACGTCGCGGTTGCCGCCGTGCTCGCGCATCACGTCTTTGCAAGTGTATTGTTCTATGGAGCGGCTGCCGACGCCCTGCGCCGAAGTCCGGCCCAAACCGAGCCCGGCCAGAAGGATCATAGCGGTCGTGGCGATCTTAAGAATGGTTTTCATGTCACGATCCTCCGCAGCTGCTGCTGCCGAACAAACCGATGCAGGCGTTGTGTCCTGAACTGAAGGTGATTGCCCCGAGCGTTGCCGGCGGATCACCACCTCCAATCGCGAGATCATTTGAAAGGCTTTGAATAGGGACATTATTGCCCGCCGATGCGCAATAGGTGCCATCGATGAGCGGGTTGCAGGGCTGTGGCTGCGATGCGTCGGGCAGCGGCAATGGACCGGAAGACTGTTGCGCAAACGGCGGCGGCGGTACCGCGGAGGAATTGAAAGGCATTTGATTTTGCGCGGTCGGCGCTGGCTGAACAGGAGGCCCAGAAGGGTTGAGGTTGCAAACGCCGCCCACCCCCGTCACGGACCGCTCACACATTTGGAGGCTCGAAAATCCGCAGTCCGGGGAGGTGCCATCCTCGAATTGAGCGCAATATGCATACTGCCCCTGCGCGTGCAGTGGCGATATCATCAACAAGTAACCTAAAATTACAGTCCAATGCATCATCATCTACGATACTTCCCTGAACGTCGGGTCGTTCGCCACGATTGCCAAAAGCCGCGATAACGGCCGCTAACAGAATTCTTTCCTGATAGGCCGGAAGAGCAAGATTAGTCCGATTTCTTTCTCAACTTCGTAATTCGGGCTGCCATGTCAGGATCGAGCCTTACCCTGTAGGCGCTGTCCCTGCATCTCAAAATCCAGACTGCTAAATCTCGTTTCGAAAGTCGCGCATCCCGAGTTGCAGCGATCGGTTGATCACAGTCGTAGCCCTGGCTCCGTACTTGAGCGGCCACGTCATCGGCCGGTGTTTGCGCACAGGACGAAACCGCTATGACGACGAGCGCCGCAAAAGTCGCCATCGACTGGAAAGCCATTCGAAAGGGTTGGAGCTTCATCATCGATAAGGCCCATAAGGCGAATACGGCCAGTTAGGCAAGGTCGGCCAACAGGCACAGTATTTTCTATAGCCGTTATTTGGACCGCCCGGCCGGCAAGCATAGCGGTAGTCTTGCGGACAGGCAGGTGAGTGGGAGTAGCCGGCCTGCACAAAGCTCGCGAACGGCGTAGCGCTTTGAGGCGGCGCCATGCTAGGCGCCACCTCCAGTCCAACCGCCGATATGCTGAGGATACTGGCTAAGATCGAAGCGCTGACAATCTCGATTGCGTGATGCTTGGTCATGCAAAAGTGTCTCGTCATGCTTGCAGTTTGATCTCGCCGGATTGCGTTCTTCTCGAAGACAGCTCTAGCGCACCATAGCGCACCATATGGGTCGATCTAGCAGTTTAGATCGGGATAGCCGCGCAGTCTGAAGTCGCGGCGCCAACGAGGCGATAGAATCGTCAGCTGAATGATCCGGAGTCTTTCCTTCCGAGGGCGTTCTAAACGGGGCGCAACGTCAGCATAGACACGCCCAGTGCAATATTGATGGCGACGGAACCCTCAAGCGAAAGCGGCTGCAGAGCGAAAGTGCGGCCGGAGCCGCCGATTAGGACGTTGGCACCTGCACCGAGGCCGAGGCCAATGTCGCCCGAGGCTCCAACATATTCGCCGGCAAGCGCGCCGGCCGCTATGCCTTGGGTGGGTGCGAGGACGGTCCAAGCGAGCACGCCGCCGGCTGTGATGCCCAAGTCGAGACCGACGGAGTTGATCGCTCCTTGGTAGGCCTGCGGCGGATTTGGGCCACTCGGCGCATAGCTGCACTCCATCGATTGGTGGCCGGCGATAATAAAGCCGATGCTCGGGTTGAGCCTACAGGTCAGAGTGCCAACTTGCGTCCACGCACCCGGTGCTTGCGCGCCTGCTGGCCCAGCAAGTGTCGCGAGGATGAATGTCGCAATCAGGTAGTGGCGCTTGATGTTGAACATTCCATCGTCTCCGATTCCGAACGCACCCGAGATATAGTTGGCGCTTCACGGAATGTAGTTGCCCTGCGGCGAGTGTATGCCGAAATTTGCCGCTGTGCCGCACTCAATTCAGTATTGGTAGCAGCGGCCGTATGGACCCAGGTAGAAGCCCCACGGGCACACACGCGGCACACCCACCAGCGCGGGCGGCGGCGGCGGGGGAAATCCATAATACACGCCATTCCTAATGCAGTAGCCATAGGGGCCACGGTGAAAGCCAAGACCACAAAAGTCGCGCACCAGCGTCACGGTGGGCGCTGCCATCTGCGCCGGCGCCGACGAGACCGGCAATGCCTGAACACCAGACGCAAATTGCGATCCCAGAACGCCGCAAGCCAAGACCAAACCTGTTCTCTTCAGCATGGTAGCGGTCCTATTTTGTCGCGGGGCACATGGCGCGAAGCCTGCCGAGCGAACCATGTTACGTTACATCGCAATTTCGAAATTGAACGAAGAACGGCTCGCGCGCTATGCAAATACGGCAAATGTTGCCCGGCGGACGCGCCGGTTCGGCGTGTCAGGTCTTTGATACACGGCGCGGTTTTTGCAGCCCATGAAGTATTTCATTGGCGACTGAACGACCCTTTGGGGTCAAAGAGACCTGGCATCGCAGCGAATGGCTGGGGTGCGGGTCGACCGAGACAAGGCCTAGTCCCGGACCGCCATTTCGCGCCCGGTGGCCAATGTCGCGGAGATATCGCGACATGACACTGCGATGAATACCGACCGCACGGGCATAGGCGTTGACGCCCTTGCCTTCGTCAAGCGCGACCATCAGGAAAGCGGTCACGAAGCGCGGGGGAATCGAGCCGCGCAAACTCACCAGCGGCTTAAGCGCCCATAAGAGGGACTGAATGTCCCTCTTATGGCTTCGTTTCATGGCGGGCAGGTCGACGGCCCGATCTGGCGCGAGGACTAGAGGGGGGTCTTCCATGACATGCCGCGCCTACTCACGCTCCCTCTTCCGAAGCAGTTCTTCGGATTCTCACAGACCAGCACAAGCAGGTCAGAAGCCGTTGAACAGATAGTTTACTCCGACCGTAAGCATCTGAATTGAACGACCGCTGGAGCTGAACGTGTCGCCGGCGAGAAGCGCAGCGCTAGCGGTGGCCGGCACCGTGTAGCTCGCATTGGTCACGCCCATGTAGTCGTACTCAAGCTTAGCGGTCCAATGGTTGGTGAATGCGTACTCGGCGCCCGCACCAACCAGCCAGCCGTAGTTAGTATTACTGTTCGACAGGGCAATCGAGCCGCCCGTTGTCACGTTGGTGAACGCAAAATTGCCGGCGCCAATCCAGCCGCCGCCGCCCTTGGCGTAGATGAGCAGGTGATCCATGGCCCAGCCGACGCGGGCGGCAAGCGTGGTTACCCACCGATTGTTTGAACTCACCACGATCGTGCCAACTGGCGTACCTACACCGGGAAATGAATTTTTGTTGTTCGCAGCCCAGTCGAAGTCCATATCGGCCCCGACAACAAAGCTGCCGAACTGATAGTTCCCGCCAACTTGGCCGCCGCCGATGAAGACGCCGTTACTGCTCGGATTGTTAGCGCTGAAGAATCCGAACGAGTCAGTGACACCGCCCTGGTTCCAGCCATAGCCAAGGTTGCCGCCGATATAGAATCCGGTCCAACTGAACATCGGTTCGGCCGGAACGTATGCGACTGGTGCTCGTGCGGGCATAGGAAGCGGAGCTGGCGGGAGGTCGGCTGCCTTCGCAGCCAAAGATGCCGACGTCATAACGCTCGCAGCAAGAACCGTCCGCAAGATATTCTTCACGACTTCCTCCCGTTTCAATTTTGCATAGATCAAATACCGCCGAAGCGATAGTTTACGCCGAGCCGCACCTCATTGATGTGTGAGATTTCCAGCGAAGCGGCCGCGACATACAAATATTCAAACTTCGCGCTGAGATTTTGAGTTATCCCATACTCCAGACCGGCGCCGGCGGTTGCGCCGATGCGATGACTTGTTCCTGAACAGACCGCCGTAAGAAGCGCAACGGTGCACGCGAAACCACCGACTGTCGAAACGTTGGTATTCCCGCCAACCAGCGCCATACCTGCTGTTGCGTACAGCAACCAATTGTCCAGGGCGTAGCCGACCCGTAGCCGGCCAGTGCTGACATCATCGATTTTCGTTGTTGTCGTGGCCGCGCCGCCCGCAATCGGAATTCCCGCCACCGTGGGAACGACCGTCGCTGAACCGGTTATGTTAGCCCAGTCGATGTCGGCTTCTACGCCCAACACCACGTGACCCGATTGAATTTGCGCGCCGGCAGTGCCGCCAAACAGCCAGCCGTTAAATGGGACGGAGAGAGCGTCAAATCTGCTTGTGAACAAATTGAAGGGATCTTGGCCGCCCCAGCCGTAACCGCCGTTTACGCCGAGATAGACTCCGGTCCAGTTGTAGACGGCCGCAGGGGCTTGGTAGGGCGCCTTGTATTCCGGCGCTGTCGGCAGATCGGCCGCCCGAACCCCCAATGTCATTGACGTTAGGGCGATTAAAGCAGCTATCGCTTTCGCGATTATCTTCATGACGCTTGCACTCAACGTTCCTGTTGGAGCCAACCTACAAGTTGAGCGGTGCTTGGGACTATGCAGATTTAGCTAATTTAGAGCCGCAAGTGCAATTTGAAGTCCTGTGGCCAAATGGCCACATCCGACAATTCAGCCGCAGCTGTTGCGCGTCTGCCGGAATTGCATAGCGCCCAACGCCAATTTTCCCTCCAGTCTTCCCGGATAAGTTTGCTTTGAAGGATCAGGTCTCAAGTTGGTTGGGACCGGAGGTCCAGAAGGAGAATAGAAAATGCGAACGATATTGGGGCTGATAGCACTGGCTTTCGTGATCGGAAGCTCAAGCGCCCAAGCTGACCCGGTCGATCTTTCAGCCTATGCTGATGCCAACGGATTCATCGATGTCCAGGCGCTGACATGCGCGCAGCTTGCAAATACCTACCAGGAAGATGCCGACATGCTCACAACTTGGTACAGCGGCTGGTATAACGGTCTCGCGAGGAAGCATTTTGCCCATATTACAAGGGGCAAAGAGCTCGAACACGAGGTCATCGTGTACTGCAAGGCAAACCAGCAGCTTCGAATTATCGACGCCATCGCCGTGATTTTCAAAGACGAGAAAATGAGACGTGGCGTAGAATACTGAGCGGGTCCGGACTTCGTTTCCGTAGCTACCAAGCAGAATGCTTAACTTGATCGCAGCCGAGGCGAGTTATCGGGAGGACAATGACGCATTGCAGCTATCGTTTCGTCTTTTACCCAGTGGAAGCAGCCAACTTATGAGAAGCTGGCAGGCGGCTCTTTTGGACGGACAATGGTATGTGCGCACCGTCGCCTGGAGATCACCGACTTCGCGCTCCTTTTCGCGCCCGGTTGTTTGACTCAGGGTAAAACTGAGTGCCTGTAAGTCCTCAGTGCCTATAGGAATAATTCGTTAGATGCGCCGTCTAATTCTGGCTCGTCTCATAACGGTCACGGGTATTGGCGTAAGGTCGGCATTTCGTAATGCGTATCTCGGGGGGCTGGGATCATGGCGTCTAGTGCAATTCTCAGCTTTACCGATCCCTACCCTTACCAGGCGGCCGTTCGCGGCGCACAACTGGAATTTCTACCTACCGAAAAAGGAAACTTTCGCGCCGAATTAACCAAGGTCACTTTCGAGTCACTTTGGATGCAACGCGGCAAGGAATCTCTGGCGCGGGTTTTTCACGGCGCGGTGTCGCCCGAGCGCTCGGTGATTGGTTTTTCGACCGATTTGGATCAACCCGAATATCGACATTGCGGTGCAGACGTGTCGCCGGGCGCGATCATCCTCGACGATCACAACGAGATGTATCGTCAGACCAAGGCAGCTTGCCGCTGGGGCGCCATGTCTTTGAAGACAGAGGCCTTCATCGCCGCCGGTACCGCTCTCACGGGTCGCCCCGTCGGCCAGTCATCAGTCTCGATAGTGATCCGACCGGCCCCTGCTCTTATGTCGCGGCTGTTAAAGCTACACGCCGCGGCGGGACACCTTGCAGAAGCCGCGCCTGATATCCTCGGCAATCCGCAGGTGTCTCGGGCGCTTGAAAATGCGCTCGTCCACGCAATGATCACGTGCTTGGCTGATAAGGCTGAGGAGCGTGTCCGCACTCAACGCAAGACGCGCATCATGGCTCGGTTTGAAGAATTTCAGGCAGCGCACGATAACATTCCCGTTTATCTCGCAGAAGTTTGTGCGGCTGTCGGCGTGTCCGAACGGACGCTTCGTGCTTGCTGCCAAGAGCAGCTTGGGATGGGCCCAATCCACTATCTGTGGCTGCGGCGAATGCATTTGGCGCGCCGTGCACTCGTCGCCGCGACCTCAAAGACATCAACCGTGACCGGCATTGCCGCCGACTACGGCTTCTGGGAACTCGGCCGGTTCGCTGTTGAGTATCGGGCGTTGTTCGGTGAATCGCCTTCACAATCACTGAGCCGGTCACGGCTGCATTGACCGTTTTTATCTGATCAATATCCGAATTTGCATAGGCGGCGACGAGCGCTTCTCCGATACTGACCCGATTCAGCATCGCAAATTCCGGTCGAGCACAACTTGACCGAAGATTTGCCGAAGCAAGGGTGTTTGGCAGGCGCGGCGGATGCCGACAAACGGCACGACAATTTTTTATGAGCGCGACGACTTCCAAAAAGGTTTTCGCGGTGCGGTAATCAATCTCGTCATCATCGGGCCTGGAAAGTTTACCGCCCGCCTGACATCGGTAAATCTTCCGCATCTAAGGCTTTTTGTTGTGGAGGAGAGCCTACCTCGCATCGCTTATGCGGCGTTGCCGGCGAAGTCGGTAAATGTTGGCTTTCCGCTGCAGTTCCAGAAATCATCGATCTGGGGTGGGATCGAAATAAATTCGCGGAATTTGATATTCCACGGTTCCGGCGAGCGGATACATCAACGGACATGCGATGCCGGCACTTGGGGCAATATATCGGTCGACCCGGAATTCTTTGCGTACACCAGCAAGGCCCTAACTGGATCGCAGATCATTCCCCCCCGGATCGGTAAAAGTCTCCGGCCTGCGCACGCCGATAGAGTGGAACTGCAACGTCAGCACGCAAGGCTTTGCCGCCTCATCGAGACCAAGCCTCTATCCATCACGCACGAGGAAGTCGCCCGAGCCGTCGAGCACGACTTCATGTACGCGCTAATCCGCTGCCTGACGGCTGAGGTCGTGCACGAGGACACGGACGCGCGTCGGCGACATTCAACCGTCATGAATCGATTTGAGAAAGTTTTGGCCGAAAGGTTCGATCGACAGCTGTTGATGCCGGAGCTGTGCAGCGCCATTGGCGTGCCAGAGCGCACATTGCGCATGTGTTGTGCTGATTTTCTAGGCATGAGTCCCGGCCAATATATGCGGCTGCGGCGACTGAACCTGATGCATACAGCACTCGCCCACGCGGATCCTGCGGCTGAAAGCATTTCGGAAATTGCCTCACGGTACGGATTTACCGAGCTTGGGCGTCTCGCCGGAGTATATCGGACGATTTTCGGGGAGATGCCTTCAGAGACCCTTGGGTCATCATTGATCATCGGTGCGTGACGCAACATTTGCCGTATTTGCATAGCGGCCAGTGTCGAAAACTGCTCCGCTTATGTCGCAGCAAACCACCCCGGCAAAAAGTCAGACACTGGCGCGAATGAAATCAAGCTTGCGACGCTAACAACATTTGTTCGTAACAGTCACTGGAGGTATCAGATCGTGAAAAATATCATCCAAAAACTGGGAACGGGCGTACTGGCGCTCACCGCCGTTGGAACGGTAGCGGCGGCGCCGGCTTATGCGCAACAAAAGCCCAACATCGTCATGTTGATGACCGACGATACAGGCTGGAACGATTTCGGAGCCTATGGCGGAGGCGCGAATTTCGGCCATGCGACGCCGAACATCGACCGCGTCGCTCAGGAAGGAGCCGTGTTCACGAGTTGGTATGGTCAGGCAAGTTGTACCGCCGGCCGCGCATCGTTCATAACTGGGCGCATTCCCATCCGTTCGGCGCTCTCAGTTGTGGTCGTGCCTGGCGACGAGAACGGGCTGACAAAGTCCACGCCAACAATCGCCGAGTTCTTCCAGAAGAACGGCTATGGCACGTATTTCTCGGGCAAGTGGCACCTGGGCGATCAGCCCAAGTTCTACCCGATTGAACATGGCTTTGATGAAATGAAGGAGTTCGCCGCGTACTATCCGGGTGTCTACACGTATGACGACACGGATAATTTCGCCCACCCGTGGTTCCCGAAATTCAACGCCGCTTATTGGGACGAATATCAAAAGATCGTCAATTTGTACGAGTGGGAAGGCACAGCGGGCAAACCCGCGGTCAAGGTTGCCCGCATCGACTATGATTATCTGCATGAGTTCGATGTTCGACAGGCTGATTCAGCAGTCGGTTACATCAAGCAGCACGCCAAAGACGGCAAGCCTTTCTTCATGGATGTGAATTTCATGAAGATGCACAATCCGAACATTCCGGCTAAGGAGTTTCTTGGAAAATCACACCTCGGCAACTACTCCGATGCCATGATGGAACTTGATTCCAACATCGGCAAGATCATGGACGAAATCCGGGCCGACGCTCCCAACACCATTGTCATCATCACCGCCGACAATGGCGCGTGGCAGGATGCATGGCCGGATGGAGGTACGGTTCCATTTCGCGGCGAGAAAGGTTCGCCGTTCGAGGGCGGCTTCCGTGTGCCGGGCATCATGTGGGCGCCCGGCAAGATTCCGGCAGGCGCACGCTACGGCGAGATGATGTCGCATATCGATTGCTGGGCAACGCTGGCGACGATGGTCGGACTCACTCCGCCGCCCCACGGCGCTTGGGTCGATAACGACGGCAAGCCGATCTATTTCGACAGCATCGACAATAGCGCTTACATCATGGGTAAGGCGAAACACTCGGCGCGCGCCTCGTGGATCTATACTGACGGTGAAAGTTTCGCTGGCGCTCGCGCCGACATCGGCGATGATCCCAATAATCCCGACCTCCATATCGCCTGGAAATACCTGTATACCGCCAAGGACACTTGGCTCGGTCCAAAGCAGGACCTCGGCGCGATCGGCTCACTCTACAACCTCACCATGGACCCGTTCGAGAAATATGACATGACGTTCAACGGTGCGGTGAGCACCCGCATGCCGACCACCTCGCCCGGACGCTATGCCGGCTATGACAATGGCTGGGCTGTTTCGTTGATTACGGTGCCGATCATGGAGTTTGACAAATCCATCGTGGATTTTCCGAACATCAAGCGCTCCCCTGGCGGGGCGTCGAACGACATGAGTCCAAATCTTCAGGACCCGGCAAACCCGTTGCCTTTGATGGATATCCACAAAGTCGTGAGGACCATCGGCGCAGCCGACTAGTCGGTTAGCTTGATTGTGAAACAGGCGGGCCGTCTCTCATGAGGCGGCCCGTTTCTCTGTCAGGGAGGACAAACATGAAAACGATCACTCCCCGTTCCCGCATCAGTCGCCGCATTATTTCTGAGGTCCTGCGGCCATTATTGATTACCGGAGCATGAAACAGCATTTGCCGTATTTGCATAGCGCCTGGTGTTGAAAACTGCTCGGCTAAGATCGGGCTTGATCCGCTAGATGCGGAGGGGCCATGATGACCGACGAGGTTCTGACGCGATTTAATTCGGGCCTCCTTCGGGAGGCCAGCATTCTGGGGAGTAACGATCGATGACTCCAGTTAAAACAGTTTCGCACGGTTTGCTCGCGGCTGCCGCTTATCTATCGGTGGCGAGCGCGCCTGCGTTGGCACAACAGCCAACCACGCCCCCGGCGCAGTCATCCGGCGATAGTGTCATCTATCTCAATCAAGCTTGGTCGCGTGATGATCGGGAATGGTATTATCATTTTTCACAGGGCTCGGCGGTCCTTTCCTACGACATCTTTTTGAATATGGAAGCCGCTGACAGCCAGGACCTTTTCCGGTCCGGGCTGAACAGCCCGCGCTACGGCATGGTCCCTGAGGCCGCAAACCCGGACAATCCGGACGGGTTGCCGATCGGCGTCAGCAAGACGGTGGTTGCGACGGGGATCAAAGGCTGGCCGGCCGGGGACTACGCTGGTTTGACCTGTGCGGGCTGCCACGAAGGGCAACTGAAGTACAAGGGTAAGGTCATTCGTATTGAAGGCGGAATTTCGCAGACCTTCGACTTCCAGGCGATTGCGGGAGGTATGGACGAAGCGCTTGGAGCGACCCTGACCGACCCGGCAAAATTCGACCGTTTGGCAGCACGGCTCGGATCATCAACCGCGGATGCAAAGGACAAGCTGCGCCAGCGCATTGAGAGCGAGAAAGCTCGGGTGCATGAGTATTCAGCTCGAACCTCGCTCACTCAGCACCCGTGGGGCCCCGGACGCGTCGATGCGCTCACGATGATTGTCGATCGCTCGACAGGCACGTTAACGGGAATTACCCAGAACTGGCAGGCGGGCATCGCGCCAGTGAAGCCGCCTTTCCTCTGGAATTCGCCGCAAGGATTGTGGGCACAGTGGAGCGCCTTTGCGCAGGACCCGATTGCTCGAAATTTTGGTGAGACGATGGGCGTGTTCCTGCCCGTTGATCTGACCTCCAAATCTCCGGCCGAAGGGCTATTCCAGTCGAACGGCGCGATATGGGAACTTCAACGGGTCGAGCACCAGTTGGAACGCTTGGCGCCGCCGAGCTGGCCGGAAGACGTATTCGGCAAGATCGATCGGGAAAAAGCCAAGGCCGGAAAGGCCTTATTTGTTACCAATTGCTCAGGCTGCCACAACTCTTGGCCTTATACGTGGACCGAACCCAATAAGTACGGCAAGCGTTTCATCCTGGTCGGGGTGGTGCCGCAAACATACGTAGGCACCGATAAAACACAGTTCGAAGCTCTCGGGTCATTCGCAATTACCGGTGATCTGAGCAAATTCTTGCCTCCGGAGTTCCGGGGCAAACCTATGCTGCCGCCGTTCGTGTTTAGTACCGTGCTTGGGGTGGAGGCTCGGGAAGTGGCGATCAGGAAACTCAACCTGAGTGAAGCCCAAGAGTTGGATCTAAACGGCTATCGCGAACTGCCCCTGCCGCGGCCGGCGGAGCACGTCTATAAAGCAGCCCCGCGTGACGGGGTCTGGGCTACAGGGCCCTTCATGCACAACGCGTCGGTGCCCAACCTTTATGAGATGCTGGTCCCGGCCGCCGAGCGCACGAAAAAATTCTACCTCGGAGGCGACTTCGATCCGGTCAAGGTCGGGCTCGATACCACCGCGACCTCGGGAAGTTTCCTGATGGATACGACGCTACTGGGGAACTCGAACGCCGGTCATTCCTTCCAGGATGGTCCGCGCGGCGACGGCGTCATCGGCCCGCTGCTGACCGACGACCAGCGCTGGGCGCTCGTCGAATATCTGAAATCAATTCCCGAAGAACCCGGCCGCGTAACCCCGTTCGGTGGTCCGCCAGCAACGCTCCTTCCTCAGAAGCCGTAATGCTTGCTGCCGCTTGGGGTGTGACCATCTCGCATGGCACGCCCTGGTGCAGTCGCAAGGTGTAAGTTCAGCGATCACGGAGCGAGGCTATGTCGGATCATATCGATGGGCCAAGACAGATCGGCGATCCGTCGTCCGATCTCACCGACCTGTTCGCGTTCATAAGTCCGGAAAATCCCGCCAGAACGGTACTGGCAGCGAACGTCTTTCCAACCTGTGGGGCGGACGCGATCTTCTCCAATGCGGTCGATCACTCGATCGTCGTTCGCCGTGCGAAGGTTACAGGTGTCGGCGATGCTACCAAATTCGAGACCAGCGATCCGGAAATACGCTTTACCTGCAGGTTTGACACGCTTGAGCGTGGGGCGACGAGCCAAAAGCCGATTCAGCGCGGTACCTGTACGTTGCCCGGTGGGCAGACGCTTCAATTCATCAGCAACGACCAAAAAGGCGCATCGACGCCGGACGGCGCCTTCCGCGTCTTCGCGGGCATGCGCTCCGACCCCTTTATCCTCGCCTGGTTATTCGGGGGAGGCATGAGGAAATTCCAAAATCTATTGTTCAACGATAACGTGCTCTGCATCGCCATCGAATTCGATACGCGGCGTGTGCTCGATCCCGACAAGGGCTCGCTGTTCGCGGTAATTGCAGAAACGGTGCCAAGACCGCGCACCGCTGCATTCGTTGGACACGAACCTTCGCGCCTTGATTGGGTTGGCCGGCCTGAGCAAACCAATATGCGTCTTAACAACGAAGCTGCGGGCGGCGACGACCTTCGTGACCTTTGGAATCAGCAGACCCCGTTCGCGATCGACGAAAAGGTGCGCCCGCTGTTCCTTCAGCGTTTGAAGGACAGCCTGGCCAACTGGGACATGCGCGACGGCAAACAGGACTGGACGCCGTCAGCACTGGCCGCCAACGCCAACATGTTTCTCGATGATTTTCTGCTGTTTGATGTCGCCAAGCCGATAACGGATACCAGTCATCTCGAAATCGAGAAGAGCACACTCAACGGCCAGCCCTATCAAACTGGCGGCGGGCGCACCGTCGATGCCGATGTCATCGATGTTCTGCTGACGTGGATGGTGAACCACGACCGTGAATTCCTGGAAGGCGGGACAACCAAGGCGACGAAGCCCGGCACGAAAAGCTTCCCGTACTTCGCTGAGTCGAACACCGATTTGCAAAGCGTGGCGGAAAGCGTCGAGCTTGGTGCTGCACCTGAAAAAGTCTGGGAACTGATTGGACAATTTGGCGGAACCTGGCACCCTTTGATCGCCAGCATCAAGTTGATCGGAACGGGAGTTGGTCAGTTGCGTGTCATAGAGACTATTGACGGCAAGCAGATCATTGAGCGTCTGGATGCGCTCGACAACTCCGCGCGGTCTTACCGCTACACCAACATCGGAGGCATCCCGGCTTCGGACTACACGGGCGTACTGGAGGTCAAGCCGAAAGGTGGCGGAAGTTCCGTCGAGTGGCGGTCGCAGTTTCTGCCAAACGGTCCGGGTACACTTATCACGAAGACCATTGTTGCGACTCTGTTCAAGACCGGGCTCGAAAGCCTCAAGTCGCGGTTTTAAGGTCTCGCCATGTCCAAGGCGGCCGAATTTGACGACACATGCTTCCAGACGACTGACGGTGACATCGCGGTCATCAATCTGGAGAGCGCGCGTCGCCGGTCCTGGAGCCGGTTCTACCAGGACCCGATGCGGGAGGGCATCGCTGAGACCGTTGTGGAACATGAGCAGCTCTCGGCACAGTTTGCCGGCGATTTGACTGCGCTCGACCGCCTTGAGTTTCTGGCCAAACAACTTTCACAAACCGACGCCGCCTCGGCGCGCACGGCGCTGATCCAGGCGCAAGTCGCGTCCATGGTGCATCGTTTCGCCGAGGCGAGGCGCCATCTCGAACAGGCAGAAATCCGCGAAGCACCGGAGGCAGATGTCAGCCGTGTTAGGCTGAGCATCAATCAAGCCTGCGGGACTGACCTCGGCAAGGTGCTACGCGAGCGGCGCCAGAGAGCCAAGAAATCAGCCGGGATTGAGGACCAAATTGCGCTGGGCGGTCTGCTGGCGGATTTGCGTGAATTCGGCGATGCCGACAACACCTACAAGCAAGCGCTCCGGAACTATGCCGATGTTTCGCCGTTCCCGGTTGCCTGGGTGTGCTTTCAACTCGGCGTGCTGTGGGGCGAATTAGTCCCGGAGCCCGAAGTGACCTGCGCCGCGGAATGGTACGAAAAAGCGCTGGAGCGATTACCGAGCTACACGAAGGCGCGCGTACACCTGGCGGAAATCTATCTGTCTTGCGGTCGAGCCGACGACGCGGAGTCTGTGCTCATGCCGGCGCTTTCAAGTGGCGATCCGGAAGTGCACTGGCGGCTTGCTGACATCATGGCCGTCCAAGGCAAAGACGCCGACGCTCACATGCAAGCCGCTCGATCCGGATTCGAATCCGTGCTTGAGCGGCACCCGCTTGCATTCGCCGACCACGGTGCGGAATTCTACGCCGGAAGCGGCAATGATTGTCGCCGCGCCCTTGAGCTTGCGCTCGTCAACGTTGCCAATCGTCCGACACTGCGGGCCTTCGAGCAGGCACACGAAATGGCGGTTGCCGCCGGCGATACCAAGACCGCGGCCTCGCTTATCGAAAAAGCTGCCGAGCGTTGGGGTGATACTGCCGGATTCAAATCATCGCCGCTGGCAGCAAGCCGCCCGGCAATCCAGGAAGGAGCAGCTGCATGACCATCGACCGCCGGGCTTTCGTTGCGGGTACGACGCTGGTTGCTTTCGCGCCAGCCGTTGGATTTTTGCCGACAGCACTTGCAACGCCTGCAGCAAACGCAAACCAACTCGTCTTCAAGATCGAAGGATGGAGTGACCCAGACGACAGTGCCGACGAGGTGTGGATCAGGGTGGGTCGCTCGTGGCGAACCGCCTGGCGTTGATTTCGAGGGTGTCATGATTGCCAACCATATACAGCTAATCCTGATCGTTACCGGTGCCTTCACAGCGGTTGCATTCGGCCAATTTGTCGCGCCGGCGAAGCTTCTCCGGCTGATCTACGGAGAGACCCAGGCCGATGCCGCGAGCGTGATGCTCGCGCGTCATTGGGGACTGCTCGTCGGCTGCGTCGGACTCTTGCTTATCTATGCGGCGTTTGAACCGGCCGTTCGCGTTCACTTCATGATCTTCGCGGTGATCGAGAAAGTTGCCCTCGGGGCGCTGATCCTGGGAAGCAACTTGCGGCGGCAATCTCCTGCAGCCGCTATCGCCGTAGGCGATCTGCTTATCTCGCTGATCTATATCGTTTACCTGGTGGAGCTAGGAGCCAGCCGCCTGTATGCAGATCTGTTGTGAGTTGCAACTAAAGAACAACGAGCGTCAGCTATGGATTCCTCGTTTGGCCCCTTGGACGCGTTTGCGTTTCTGATATTCGCCATTCTGATTGCTGTGGCGGTGATTGTCGTCGTCAAGCTGGGGCAGTTACCCGGCCAGCTGGCGCGAAAGTGGGGACATCCCCAGGCGTCGGCCATCAACGCCACGAGCTGGATTGGAATCGCAACCGGAGGCTTGCTCTGGCCGCTGGCATTTATTTGGGCGTTCACGGTCCCGGCTTCGCGTCCAGCGGCGGGTCTTGCCGAAGCGCCACCGGCACTGGTTCCTGAGGGAAAAATCGCACCGAGCAAGGAGAGCCGATCGTGATCGCCCTCCTGATCATCATCTACACCGCAGTCGTTGTTGTTGTTTTTAAGGTGTTGCGGATCAAGCCGACGCCGTTCCTCGTTGCAGGAATTTTGCTGGTGGGCGTTCTGGCGTTGGGCGGGATCGTCGTGGCCTGGACGCTTTCGGCGCCGATCAGCAGCAAGCTGGTGACCAGCCAATACGTGACGCAGCTCGTCCCTTACGTGAAGGGACAAGTAACGGCCGTGCACGCGCAGGCCAATCAAGCGATGAAGAAGGGCGATTTGTTGCTCGAAATAGAGCCGGCGCCATACCAATACGCGGTCAATCAGACGCAGGCGGCGCTCGAACAGGCCAAAGCGGCCTTGGCAAATGCGAAAGCCAGCCTCAACAAGGCGAACGCATCGGACGATCTCGCCAAGACGCAGGAACAGATAGCACTGAGTACGCAGCGTGCGGACGCGGGTGCGATTAGTGTGCTCAAAGTAGCCCAGGCCATACAGACCCGTGTGGAAGCGGATGCCGCAGTCCAACAAGCCGAGGCGGTCGTCGTCCAAGCGCAGAGCAACATTCCCGCTGTGCAAGCGCAGTTGGATGACGCTCTCTTCAATCTCGATCAATGCAAGATGAAGGCACCAAGCGACGGCTATGTCGTGAACTGGCAGGTTCAGCCCGGAACGATGCTCACCTCCGCATCGGCGGCCGGAACCTTTATCGACACATCCAGTATCTTTCTGGCGGCGGTGTATCCGCAGAATTATCTCACCAACGTGGCGCCGGGCGACGCTGTAGAGGTCGTACTGGATCCCTATCCCGGTCGAATTTTCACGGCAAAAGTCGATACCGTGCTCGCCGCCTCTGGCGGGGGTCAATTTACTGTCAGCGGAAACATTCCCAATGCGGCAAATATCGGATCGTACGGATTATACGCCGTGAAGATTTTGTTCGATGATGCGGCGGTCGCCCGAAACTTGTCGCTCGGCTCGGGCGGTTCGGCTGCAATCTACACGACGCACGGCAAGGCGGTTCACATCATTTCGAAGGTGACGATGCGAATGAAGAAGTGGTTGGCCTACGTGGTGCCCTCGGTGCAAAGCCCATAGCATCGCAACCATTTAACTTGGCCCAGAGCCATTCCCACCCTCGTAATCATCAGCAAATCCATGTTGCACGATAGACACAAGACGCGAATTTCGACGTGGATTTGCAAACATTTGCATATCGCACGCGCCGCGCCGGGTGTGAAATCGAGGTACCGCGACGGCGGGTAGCACTGGCACTTGAGTTTTCAACGCTGCCAGGGGGGAGTGCGGGTAAAGATGCGTAAGTGCGCCCGATCGTCGGTGCTGCGGCGGATGCGTGCGGTCGCGATCGTCCGTCGCGGCGCCTCGTGTTCACATCTATTGGTCGTGGCTTCACTCGTGCTGTCGCTGGCGGCATGCGCTGTGGGACCCGATTTTGTTTCGCCCGCGGCGCCGGTTGCTGACAATTTTAGTGACACGAACAGTCGTTCGCTGACGACCGGTCGCCAGGACTATCGAGACTGGTGGCTGGCTTTTCACGATCCAACACTGAACCGACTTGTGCAGATTGCCTATAATCAAAACCTAACGCTGCTGAGTGCCGGCACACGCGTACTTCAGGCCCGCGCCGTACTCGGCATTGCGGTCGGCGAATTCTACCCTCAGGTCCAGCAAGGTGCCGGCAACCTGATGTACAATCGGACCAGTTCCGCCACGCCACTGGCAGCTCCCAATTCCACCCCCAAATTCTTTTGGACCAACTCCCTTGCCGTCCAGGCCGCCTGGGAATTGGACTTCTGGGGCAAATTCCGCCGCGGGATTGAATCCGCCGACGCCGCCTATCTGGCTTCGATCGCAAACTATGATCAGGTCCTGGTCACGCTGCTCGGTGATGTCGCCGTGACCTATATCGGCATCCGCACCACCGAGCAGCTGATCGCGATCGCGCGCGACAATGTCCGCAAAGAGGAGGACTCGCTCAAGATTGCCCGGGCGAAGTATCAAGGCGGCGGCACCAACGAGCTTGACGTATATCAGGCGACAACGGTGCTTGAAGCGACCGCTTCGGCAATCCCGCAACTAGAAATCCAGTTGGAGCAGGG
Source organism: uncultured Alphaproteobacteria bacterium (assembly GCA_963742215.1). Taxonomy (GTDB): domain Bacteria; phylum Pseudomonadota; class Alphaproteobacteria; order Rhizobiales; family Xanthobacteraceae; genus BOG-931. The sequence goes on along the minus strand of CAVULJ010000015.1, from coordinate 417,567 downwards.
ACGCGACGCGCTCTGCGTTCTGCTCGGCATCCCGCCCCAATCGTTGGGCCGCCTGCTCGCGAGATCACGTGGCATTCCGACGCCGCCCTACACGATCGCAGTTGGCATTCCGGCCGATTTGCTGCGCCGCCGGCCTGATATTGCGGCCGCTGAACTCGCTGCGTTGGCCCAGAGCGCCCAAATCGGGATCGCCGAATCGCAGCTTTATCCCGCGATCAGCATTTCCGGAACATTCGGCGGCACCGCTAGTTCGACCAACGCTCACACTCTTGGCGAGATTTTCAAATCCACCGGCGTGGCCTATGCGGGCGGTCCGGCCTTCCAATGGAACATCTTGAACTACGGCCAGATCACCAACAATGTTCGTCTGCAGGACGCCACGCTGCAGCAGCTGTTGGTCGACTACCAGAACGCCGTGCTTGCGGCGCAGCAGCAAGTGGACGACGGGATTTCGACTTTCCTGTTATCGCGATCGCAGGCCGAAGATTTGCGCCGGAGCGTCGTTGCTGCAAATGGCTCACTGCGAGTCGCGACCGAGCAATACGATTCGGGAGGGACTGATTTCACCACCGTGCTCGTGGCCGAGCAAAATCTGTTCCAGGTCGAGAGCGGTCTCGCTGTGGCGCGCGCCAATGTGTCACTTGGTGCGACCGCGATTTATCGTGCGCTTGGAGGCGGGTGGCAGATTCGAGAGGATAGCGCCTTCGTGACTGCCGCGACCAACGCTCAGATGCGTGCACGAACAAACTGGGGCAATCTGCTGCCGCCAGTCGATGAATCACAACCGCCAGCCCCAGGTCTGCCGTCTCCTGCAGACTTAGGTCCTCCGATCAGGCCTCCACAATGGTGAATCTGCTGTGGTTACACTAGTCTCTTTTTGGAGGAGGATTATGAATCGAGTTGCTGCAGCCTTTTTTGTGTTGGCAGTTGCGCCAATCATTCTGCAATTTTTCCCCCGACCAGTCGACGCACAATCGTCTTTTGACGGCGGTATTGATTGCAGTGCCTTTCAGAACAATGCCGACGGCTCGTGGACCGTCTTGCAAAGGGCCTATTTCCCAACCTTGTCGGTCTGGGTAAATGCGGGCGTTACGTTCAGTCCCGGTCAATCGTACATGGGCAACGACATGGCGGGAAAACTCAATCAAGCGTGCGGGCAGGCGAGTACTCAACCGGGGCAGCCCGCGCCGCCGGCGGCGGGCAATTGAGGCCGCGCATCCACCCGCTATCAGGCATGAATGCCGTCCGATTGAACAAAATCTTGATCGTTACCGTTCTCCTCTGCCTCGCAGCAGGTGCGGTGATGATTGCGAACTCATTCCAGTTCCAACCGGACCCGACTGTGGAGTCGGATTTTATGGGCCGCGCGCAGCAAAAATCGGTGCCGGGGATAAAAGTGAGCGCGAGTGCGCTCGGAGCGCGTGAGAGTGAGCGAAGTTTCGGAGAAGATCTTGCTAGATATGACATTCAACCCGTTTGGCTCTCGATTGAGAACGAAACAGACGATCAACTTGTTTATCTTCAGATTGCAATGGATCCCGACTATTATTCGCCTTACGAAGTGTCTTACAGATTTCACGGCGCGTTTTCTGTCACCGCAAACCGCGCGCGCGATAAATTTTTTCTCGAACGTCAGATTGCAAGCACCCTGCCGGCTCACTCCCGTACGACTGGCTTTATGTACGGTGTCCTCGATGCCGGCGTAAAATATGCGCATATCCTAATTGCCGGAAATGGTCGTCTGGAAACATTCGACTTTGCGCTGCCGGTTTCGGGACCCGCATTTGTCGGCACCGGCATTCGCGCCGACAGCACCTATCCTGGCCAGAAGATTGAGGATCTCGATCTCGACAGCTTGAGAACCACGCTCTCAAAATATCCCTGCTGCACGACAAACTCCGGCGCGACGCGCGACGGTGATCCCCTTAACCTCGTCGTGGTGGAAAGCTAAAGTGACCCGATCGTGCCCTTTGTCGCCCGCGATTGGCATCTTACCAGGAAGCTCGACGTCGCAAGCATACTGGAGACCGCGCGCGCCTTCATATTTCGAGACGAGTATCTGACGTCGCCGGTCAGCCCACTGTATGTGTTCGGTCGCCGCGAGGACGTGGCATTGCAAAAAGCGCGCTCTACAATCAACGAGCGGATTCACGCAAGGCTGTGGCTGACGCCATACACATTCGAGTCCCGTCGGGTGTGGATCGGTCAAGTGAGCCGGGATATCGGCGTTCGCTTGACAGATCAGGCCTGGAACTTGACCACCCATAAAATCGGTCCGGACGTCGATTTTGACCGCGGCTATCTTCTGCAAGACCTTTTGATGTCCGGAATGCTTGAGCAATACGGGTTTGTGGATGGGGTGCGCGCCGCAACAGCGTCCGCTCCGCGAAAAAACCTCACGGGAGACCCCTATTACACCGACGGACTGCGCGTCGTCGTGTTCTTGTCAAATCAAACGATGCCCTTGAGCGAAACTAAGAGGCTTCCATGGGAATCGCCGCAGGCACCAGGTCAAGAGGCGCGCTGATCGCGATCAAACCATCGGCTTGATCCGCACGGCGATGGGGCGGTGACCGCACTCTTTCCCAAGCTCTGAGCAGGGGATGTCGCCCCGCTCACGCCATTTGCCGAGTTGGTGAAGCTCAAAACCAGCAGCGTCTTGCTCGAAACCGATAAATAGTTGCGGTGAACTGTATGTGAAAACGCTTCGAAGCATGACCCCACCCGAGAAGGAGTGCATATGATTGTTTACATGACGAAAATCGATTTACTCAGTGGGGTCACGTTTCGCGCGACGCGTGACCCCGGCACATTCTGATCTTTCCTAACAATCTCAAAGCACTGGGGCGCTTCAGGGGTGGGGTCATTGTTCCGTGCGTATTCACAATCTCCGCACCTTCTTCAATCGCCAACAGGCGTGGACTTTCCTCGTCCGGCGATCCAGGCAGGACTGGACAGCACCATACGCACCAGTTCGGCCTGACGGCTGGCGCCGGTCGTATCCATGATATGCTTGACGTGACTGCGCACGGTTTCGATGCTGATGCTGAGCCGCGACGCCACAACCTGCAAATCGTCGCCTTCGACCAGAATGCGCAGCACCGAGGCTTCCCGAGGTGTGAGCCCGAACAGCCGCTGGAGTATTTCCTCAGGCGTCTCGACCGGTTTGCGCGGGTCGGTCACATAGAGCGCGACCGCTTCGCTTCTAGCACCAACCATACCAGCCGAGTTTGGATGCAGCCGCCGTACGACGGCACGCACCGGTTCGGCATGGTCGATCGGCAGTGTCACACCCACCGCTCGATCATCACCATCAAGCGCTTCGTTTATTGCCGCACGTAAATCAGTGTCGGCGCGTCGCGTCGCACCGCCGAGCCTGCCGCTCTGCAATCGCACTGCATCGCCCTCGTCGAGCATGGTGCGCGCCGCACGATTGGCCACCTTCAGCTCATCGTCGTCGACCACCATCATGCCGAGCGGCACGCCGTCGAGCAGCGCCTTGACCGTCGCCAGTTCCTCGCGGCAGTGCTGGAACGCGCCATGCATGGTTACCGCGCGACCGACATGCGGGGCCAGGCGGCCAAAATCTTCGCAGTCGTTGACGGTAAAGGCGACGTGGTGGGGTCCGCGCATCACTGAAAGAACGCAAAACATTTCTTGCTCGAGCGGAACGGACAAGCCCATAGAATATTCGACCCCCGCCGGACGCAGGGCTTGCTTGTACATTTCGCTCGCCCGCAGCACTTCATCAGAAACAAGTTGCCGGCAGTGCACCGCCTTGTATGGCGTCGCCATCATGGCCCATCGTGGATCGGTCGGCGTCAAGGTCACATACGCCGGCATGAACCTGGCCAATTCGTCGTCGGTCCAGCCCCACGCCTTGACGAACGCAACCTCCCGCCGTGGCGAACCGACACCAATTTGTGCCGCGCGGCCGCCGAATATTTTGGCGAGCAGCGCAAGGGTGTCGGGCCAGCGCTCGATGTTCATCGAAGCGTCATAAACTCCGGCAACTGCAAGAGAAAAATCGTCGATATCGAGCATCGGCAAATAACCCCGTGTCGGCAGCTCCAATTATTTGCTGCCGGCGATCCAGGCAGGACTGGACAGCACCATACGCACCAGTTCGGCCTGACGGCTGGCGCCGGTCGTATCCATGATATGCTTGACGTGACTGCGCACGGTTTCGATGCTGATGCTGAGCCGCGACGCCACAACCTGCAAATCGTCGCCTTCGACCAGAATGCGCAGCACCGAGGCTTCCCGAGGTGTGAGCCCGAACAGCCGCTGGAGTATTTCCTCAGGCGTCTCGACCGGTTTGCGCGGGTCGGTCACATAGAGCGCGACCGCTTCGCTTCTAGCACCAACCATACCAGCCGAGTCTGGATGCAGCCGCCGTACGACGGCACGCACCGGTTCGGCATGGTCGATCGGCAGTGTCACACCCACCGCTCGATCATCACCATCAAGCGCTTCGTTTATTGCCGCACGTAAATCAGTGTCGGCGCGTCGCGTCGCACCGCCGAGCCTGCCGCTCTGCAATCGCACTGCATCGCCCTCGTCGAGCATGGTGCGCGCCGCACGATTGGCCACCTTCAGCTCATCGTCGCCGACCACCATCATGCCGAGCGGCACGCCGTCGAGCAGCGCTTTGACCGTCGTTAATTCTTCACGGCAGCGCCGGAAGGTGGCGTGCATGGAAATTGCGCGGGTCACATGAGGCGCAAACCGGCTGAAATCCATACATTCATCGCCGGTGAAGGGATTAGACCGTGGCCCCCGCATCACTGAGAGAACGGCCACAACCTCCCCGTCGACCGGAATTGTGATGCCCATGGCATATTCGATGCCGCCTGGATTGAGCACCTGCTTGTACATCTCGCTGGCCCACAGCACTTCGTCGGAAACGAGTTCCCGGCAGTGGGTCGCTTTGTATCGCGTATTGGTCAGATTTATCCGCGGATCGGTCGGCGTCAGTGCGATGTACCGGGGAATCATCCGTGCCAAGACGTCATCGGGGATACCCCAAATTTTCACGAAGGCAATTTCGCGCGGGCTCGACGCAACACTAATTTGCGACACTGTACCGCCGAACATTTTGGCAAAATGCGCCAGCGCGTCGGGCCAGCGTTCGGTGTTCATCGACGCATCATAAACTCCGGCAACCGCAAGAGAAAAATCGTCGATATCGAGCATCGGCAAATATCCTCTGCTTCGGCGACACCGTTAACGTCGGAATACCGGACAATCTGCAATTTGATCGGCGCCCTTGCGCAGGCGCCATCATACGGACTGGCTTCCGCAAGCTGCCACGTCTGGTTGAATTCGCGCAAGCCCAGGCCTGCCCAAAGCTGCAGCGTAATTCACCCATACGGGGGATGTTCCCGTCAGATCCCCCTTCTAATGTTCGCAGGTTCGCAATGGCGGTACCACCATGGCGTCAAGCTTGGACTCTTTCGGCTTAGATGCTCAAGAAGCCGCCACAACCGCCCAAAAAGAAATCATGTCGCGATGGAAGCCCGTCCTGGCGGTCTTCGTGCCGTTCGCGCTGGGCTACTACCTTTCTTATTTATTCCGCACCATCAATGCCGTGATTGCAACGCGGCTGGTAGACGATCTCGGCCTGAACGCGAGCCGTATCGGCTTTCTAACCTCGGTTTATTTTCTGACGTTCGCAGTCGTGCAGTTGCCCGCCGGCATGGCGCTCGATCGCTACGGGCCCCGGCGCGTGCAGGGCGTTCTGCTCGTCGTGGCAGCGATCGGCGCCGTCATATTTGCCGCGTCGACCAACTACGCAACTCTGGTGCTGGGACGTGCGCTGATCGGGCTGGGCGTTGCCGGTTCCTTGGCCGCGGGCCTCAAGGCCATCATCGAGTTCTTTCCGAAAGAGCGGCTGCCGCTGGTTAATGGCTTTTTCATCGCATGCGGAGCCGCAGGCGCGATAACGGCCACCAGTCCGGCAGAAATCCTGCTGCAGTACATGCAATGGCGGACGTTGTTCTTGCTCTTGGCGGTAGCGACTGTGGCGACTGCAGCGTTCGTTATGGCCGTTACCCCGGAAAATACGTCCCGTGGCGAGGACAAACGATCGGCCTTCACCGAGCTTTTCGCCATCTACACCGACCGTTTTTTCTGGCGGCTTGCACCTCTGTCGGCGCTTTGCATCGGCACTTCCTGGGCCTTGCAAGGTCTTTGGGCTGCGCCCTGGCTGACAGACGTTGCCGTACTGAGCCGTCCCGCCGTGGTCCGTGATCTCTTCATCATGGCGGTCGCGTTGTGCGCAGCGGCCGCAGTCATCGGTATCGCCGCCGACAGATTTAAGCGACTCGGAGTCGGCACCGAAACGTTGCTGGGCTGCGCGGCAGCAATATTCATCGCCGCAGAGGCCGCGCTGATCACCCGGCTTCATGTTCCTTCAATCGCGCCTTGGGTGATTATCTCTTCGACCGGAGCGACGACGGTATTGAGTTACGCAATTCTGGCCAACCAGTTTCCCAAGCAAATTGCCGGCAAGGCCAATGCCGCACTCAATGTGCTGCATATCGGCACGGCATTTGCCGTTCAGACCGTCATCGGCCTTGTTCTTGACCGCTGGCCGCACGATGCCAGCGGCCATTATCCTTCGGGCGCCTATGCCGCGGCATTCGGGCTTGTCGTCATTTTGCAGCTCGCCGCGTTGATCTGGTTCATTCGGCCGATCGGCTTTCGTTATCGGGAGCGCCGCGCCTCGCTCAGCACAAGCAATCAATGACGGAGCTGTCAGTCACCCATTTGCGGGATGTGCGGGACAGACGCGCTGCGTATCGTTCAGGTGGACAGTCCAAGCAACGGAGCGTGACAAATGCCGATGCGAGGCGAAATTGAAATGGGCCCGCGACCTGGAGCGGTCACATCCGAACCTGATGCGTTGACGTGGCAGTCAATCGTTGTGCTGATCGATGATCCGACCTTCACGATCGTGTTGTCGTTTATTGCGATCGGCCTGACTGCGTCGCTCTGGCTCGCAATAAAGTTGCCGCTTGCAGATGTAATGGCGAGTTTGATTGGGCAAGTCGGCTACTATCCGTGAAAGTGGTCTGGCGCCGCTAGTAAAGCTTCTTGAAAAAGCTGATGACTATTACTTTTGACACGCCAGAATTCTCCGCCATGACAGTTGTGACTGCCTTGAGCTTGATCGCCGCACCGATCTCGGCGATGTCGTAATTGACCACGCCGCCCAGTGCCAGATACTCGAGCTTTCGTCCATCGGGAGGCACGATGGCGCCAAACTGGTGATCGTCTGCGATCTCATTAAGATAAATGCCCGTCGGACCGACTTGAAACCGGCCGATGTGCTCCGTCACCGCGAAATCGACGTCGATCAACGAACCAGCTTTGTAACTGGTGACCGGGTTGGTGCCGTAGTTGTTCAAGTAGATTTTGCTGCTGAATTCGGTCCCTTCCGCGATCAGCGGCGGCGTCGTATAAGTGAATGCGACGGACGGCGCAATGTCGGAGGTCTTGTTGCCGATTGTGACCCCATTCATGGCCTGGGTGTTCGCGTCGTACTTGCCGACAGGTATGACGGCACCAAGGCCGAAGTCGAGTGTAAGACCTTCAAAGATCGGGAAAGCGCCCGAATCATGCGATGGGCGCACAGTTCCGAACGATCGGGACCAGTCAGCCTCGAAGTAAGGATCACCGAAGCCCGACGTGCATCGCGACGGTATGACGGAGACAATCTGCCCGCATTCCTGACCGCCGGTTAGAAATCCGATGAACGCGATCGAGCCCCCGAACAATTTGTAGTCAGGAACATAGGCGAGCAGACCTCCCGCGACGTCGGCACTCAGATTGACCGCATTGAGTCCAGCAGCGGGATTGCCCGACCCGTCATTGACCTGACCCACCGCGCTGTACAACCCGACAAGCCCACCGTAGACGCCGGGTGGCGGTAGCAAGGCCGAGCGAATGTCGGTCCCTCCGATGGGTCCGGCCGCGGTGGTGCCCTCCGCAGCTCTCGCGGTCTGCGCTGCAGCCGCAACGAACGCTGCCAGCAACAGCCAAAGGCAACGCGAGCAGATCGCCCTCATCACACGCCCCCACATCCCCACTGCATTCAACCGTTTAGTCAACCGAAGCACAAGGATGGCCATGTTGCTTCGCCGCTTCAGATGGGCATCCTCCATTTGAGGGATGCGCTGGACGCGACAATCCGGGAACTATCGTCAGCAGAGTCTGGCGGTCCCCGTGATATTCTGCACCTTAGGCGCACTCAGCCTTTTGCTCGGCACAGCGATCGCTTATGCCGCAGAATGGCACCCGCGCCGGGGGGCAGCGATGGAGTTGTGGGGCGGCTTTCTCATTGTGGGCGGAATCGCGATGTTAGGCTTCCAGCTGGGCCATGCGATCGGTCAGCATTAGCCGTCCGACTCCATCTATTTTTGGCGCGCAGAGCTCGTCGATCTTCTGCCGCGCGCGCCCCTTCTTCATTGCGCGTGCAGGTCATAACCAATAACCGCCGAGCGTGGTCCTGCCTCAACAGACATTTTCTTGAGGTCCCCCATTTGGGGGATGCGCGGTCCTCAGCACTTCCTAGCCTCTGTGCACACAGCTCGGGGCAATGGGAGGATTTTTCGCAATGCCTGTACGAAGCGGAATTTCGACTTTGGCGTTCTCCGGGAGTGGCAAAGAAACTGCCGAAACGGCGTGGAGCTCGATCTCCGAACTGACCAAGCCTCCACACTTTGTAACTGTCACGGTAGCTTTCGCGATTGGACTTCTCATATCGCTCTGGCTGACGCTTCAGTTCCCAATCCCGGAATCAACCGTGGTATTTCTCGCCCAATTTGGGTAGCCTCCGTCACAACTTGCTTGATCTGCGCTGCTGAATGCGGCCGTCGCGCGTGACGCGGCGGTGGTATTTCCAAACAGCGCCAATAAGATTGGTGGCCGTTAAGCCGATGCGCGTTGATCGCGACGATTGGCTTTCCCCGGCAGTGCGAAATGATGCGATTGGCCGATTTTGTTGCAGAAGTGATTTGAAGATTTTGGCGAACAGTGATTCCCGTTCTCTGGCGGCATTTTACGTTGGAGGCGGCAATGATGGGACGTCAGACCGACGATCAGGGCCATTTATTCTACGATTTTTGTTTAGATGAGGCGGTTCCCGAAGATCACCCCGTGCGCAAGATCGCCGCCGTTCTGGATTTATCGTGGGTCTACGGCGAACTTGCGGCGTACTATCCGACACTCGGTCGGCCGTCGATCGACCCTTTGCTGATGATCCGGATGCTGATCATCGGCTATGTTTTCGGCTTGCGCTCCGAGCGGTTGTTGTGTCGCGAGGTGCAGGTGAACTTTGCCTACCGCTGGTTTTGCAAGCTCGGCATAGAACACAAGATCCCTGATCATTCGGTATTTTCGCGAGCGCGCAACGAACGGTTCCGGGACAGCGGCATCTTTCGCCAGTTGTTCGAGCGGGTCGTCGAAGCTTGTATCGCAGCCGGCCTTGTTGGCGGGGAAGGCTTTGCAGTGGATGCGAGTTTGATCCAGGCTGACGCCAACAAGCATCGCTCGATCCCGGGTTCAGAATGGCAAAAGACATGTGATCCTGAGACGGCGAGCCGGGCGATGCAGGAGTATCTGGCAACCCTTGACGACGCGGCCTTTGGTGCGGCGAGCGAGGTTACGCCGAAGTTCGTGTCGCCGTCCGATCCCGCCGCACAATGGACAGGCGCGATGCGAGGACCCGCGTTCTTCGCTTACGCCGACAACTATCTGATCGACGTGAAGTTTGGCGTGATCATGGACGTTGAAGCTTCGCGCGCCATCCGCCAGGCTGAGGTCGGCGCTTCGCAGACCATGATCGAGCGTACCGAGCAGCGATTTGACATCAAACCGAAGTGGCTCGCGGCTGATACCGCCTACGGTTCAGGGGCAAACCTCAACTGGCTTGTCGATAATGCGAAGATCACGCCACACATCCCGGTGATCGACAAGTCAAAGCGCGACGATGGAACGTTCAATCGGGAAGACTTCACGTTCGACAAGGAGCGCAACGTTTACGTCTGCCCGGCGGGCAAGATGCTCACGACGACGGGCAGGTTGGTCAACGATGGGGAAACTACACTGCTTTACTTCGCGAGCGTGCTCGATTGTCGTAGCTGCCTGCTCAAGGCGCGATGCTGTCCAAAGAGGCTTCCGCGGAGAATCCCGCGCAGCATCTACGAAGAAGCCCGCGACGCTACCCGCTCTCTCGCCAAAACGCCGGCATTCGCGCAATCGCGCCGTGATCGCAAGAAGGTCGAGATGCTGTTCGCTCACCTCAAGCGCATTCTGCGGCTTGACCGTTTACGCCTTCGCGGTCCGAGCGGAGCACAGTTCGAGTGGGTCGTCATCGGCTGTGAAAACGCTTCGAAGCATGACCCCACCCGAGAAGGAGTGCATATGATTGTTTACATGACGAAAATCGATTTACTCAGTGGGGTCACGTTTCGCGCGACGCGTGACCCCGGCACATTCTGATCTTTCCTAACAATCTCAAAGCACTGGGGCGCTTCAGGGGTGGGGTCATTGTTCCGTGCGTATTCACAGCCGTGAACTGTGACCGGGTGCACATGCTTTGGCGCACCATCGCGTGCAATGTTGCCGCTGACTGCATGGCCTGTGGCGTAATCGCCTGCACCGTGCGAGTCGTGGCTCACAACTTCGCTAGGCTTTGGCACTGGTCCGCGTCGCGGATGCAAAAAGGTTGTGTCGGTTCCGGCCATGGTGGTCCCCTCTGTTAGTAATCCAAGTTCGGTTTCGTTGCCCCGATGCGCGAGCCAACTGCCTTAGCGATAGCCGCGCACTTTTCAGGACCAACCGCGCGAAGCAGCTTGCCTTGGGTTGAAATGTTCCAGTTTCCGCGCCAGAATGGATTTGATTTGTGTTTGGTGGCGTTGTCGGTTTTGTTCTTGCCGTCATCGGCGCGAGCCGGAGCGGTGCCGCGTCGCGCGTCGGTTGAACTTTTCAGGCCATAGCTTTGCGCGATCTTGTCGGCTTCGTCTTTGCCGACTTCCTTCACAAGCTGGCCGCGTGCCGTGAGATTGTTCTCAGCGAAGGCACGATCCGCTAGTGGCGTCTCATATTTGGTCGGCAAAAGATGCGGCTTGTTTGTTTTTATCCATTCTTTCGACGCGTCGGAGTTGAGAGCTTCGCCGGTTGTGACGAGCACCACCTTGTCACCATCCATGCGGCAGTCACGCGCGAGCACGATCACAGCGTCGGCGCGTTGCGCGTCTGTGGGTGTGCGGCCGTCCGCAAGTGGCGTCTTGAAAAGTTCGTCAATGGCTGTTTCAACTTTCGTTGTCATCGCACTTGCTCCCATGTCTTGACCCATTCAACAGCGTCGATCACGAGGACTCGGCGCTGTGATCCGATTTTGTAGCAACGCAGGCGATCACTCTTGATCGCGTCGCGCACCTTCGCCGTGTCGATACCGAGACAATCCGCGAGCCGTGATGGACTGAACGCGATTGGAAAAAGTGCGGTCTTACGCTGGCGCATGGCGTGTGCTCCGATAGCCAACCGGACGCGCAACGAGTGCGCGCCGGTCGCTTATGATCTTGGGGGACTTCTCAAACGCTCGGGCTTTAGAAGCGGCAGAGCGTTCTTAGTTCGCGGGTACAAAACCGGCCGCCATGGGCCTGAGTGATCCGGGTCGCCACCATGGGCAACATGCTTGTAAACGTGGCATTGATCGGCCGGGCAAGCAACCCGGTACTTCTCAGAATGCACTGACGGTGTTTGGTACGCTATTTATATGGCTCAATCGCCTGTTGGCTGCTGCGATTTATGCCGGAGCATCTTTTCGCGTGCCGGGCGCTTCGAGCAAAAGACCGGGCAAATGGTCCGGCCTTTCGACCTTCAGGACTGCGGACTTCAATACCCAATCCGATCAATCCACTTTTTCAGTTGAGGTACTGAGAAGCCAACGCCGTATCCGGCCGCAACGGTTTTTTCTTCGTGGCCGAGCAATGCCCATCGCATGTCTTGTGGACACTCTGCCGCTCGCAACTGATCTTGGGCGCGGTGCCGCAGTGAGTGCAGCACTTTGCGCTCGTCATCAATGCCAGCGTCCCGCAAGAAGCGATTTAATCGCTTGCTCGCTACGGCGGCGGATCGCTCAAGAGAACCTTGCCGACCGGAAGGCGGCAGCAACGGGAACAGGGGGCCTTTGACCTTCTTAGGCAAGTACGCCAGCAAGTCGGCCGGGAATGGAACGCGGCGTTCGGATTGCGGAGTCTCTGCGTCCGACAATGACGTAGCGAACGCCCTTTTCCGTCATTTCGTTGTCAATCTCAAACGCTTCTGACAATCGCATTCCGGTGCACGCTAGTAGGCGAAACAGGATTTGGTCACTCGGCTCAAGCGCGCCGAGTGCGCGCTTTGTAGCTGCAATGTCGTCATCACTGAGCGGCAAGCGCCGGGACTTGTCGTCGCCGTCCGGCGCGACTCCGGCAAAGGGATTGATGGACGTGAAGCGGCCTTCATGGATTGCGAGGTTAACCGCTGCGCACAGCCAAGCAACTTTCTTCGCAATCGTCGCCGACTTCAAACCCTCATTCTGGAAATAGGCAACGAGCTTGCGGCCATCGTCGCGGGTGCAATGCTTCAAAGGTTTATTGTCAGTGAGCCGCCGGAAGATCGCCCATGTGTTTTGGGCCTCGTTGCGGAAGTGACCGTGAACGCCCGTGCGCTTCCGGCCGCCGTGATCGAGATAGGTTTGCAGGATCGAGTCGTCATCGGTTTTGACCGGCGCACGCGGGCGCAACCGCTCAATCGGACCCCTCCACCCTTTCTCCGCCGCCTCGAATGCCGCGAAGTCTTGGCGCGCGGTCATGTGCTGAGACGGGCCGACAATGGCTGTCATGAAGCCGCCGTTAGCTTCCGTCCGAAGGATCGAGCCGTTATGGCCGATGTGGATCAGTTCGCGCTCGGTGGCGACGATCTTGCCGCCGTCCGGCCCCGCGTGCTCTCTGCCCGGCTTAAGCTCGGGCACCCATATTGTTTCGACGCGAGGACGAGCGGCCAGCAGCCGCGCCTTATGCTTTTCGATTAGAGGCATGGCGATAAGGTCCGCCTGCCTGCGGTCAGTGGTGCCGAGCGACTTAATGAACCGCTTGCCGTTCTCGTCACGTAGCCGGACGCACCAATACTGTGAGCGCGGCCGGGTGAAAATGAAATCGTTGTTCGTTCGCTTCGCCGTTGCCATTTCCGATCCTCTCGGATGCCCGGCCCATCATGGCCGGATGACACGTGGCGAATATAAGTGGTGACACCACTTGGTGACAGCGGTTTGGTGACACACTTGGTGACACAGTTAATCCTTATAGAATGGGCATAACTTGCACGTTTTGACTAGATGGATTTCCCTCTCTCCGGGCGCGCCACTTTCTCAAATCAATACTTAGCAGTTCTCATAGCTACGCCCGCTCTTCCCAAATCTGTACGAGATTTACGATCGTCCGCACCGCGGCTTCCATGTCCTGGACGCTGACCCATTCCAGCCGTGAGTGGAATGCGTGTTCGCCGGCGAAGATGTTGGGGCACGGCAGGCCCATGAAGGAAAGCCTCGATCCGTCCGTGCCGCCGCGAATGCTGGCAAGAACCGGCTTAAGCCCCGCGCGCTTGATTGCCTCCAGCGCGTACTCAACGATCTGCGGATGCTTGTCCAACACCACCTTCATGTTGCGATACTGTTCCCGAAACGCGATGCGACAGGTCGAGCGGGGAAAGTCTTTCATCACGTCGCGGACCGTGCGTTCGAGCAGCGCTTCCTTTTCCTTCAAGCCGTCTTCGTTGAAATCGCGGACGATGTATTCGAGGGTTGCCGCTTCGAGGGCTCCTTCGATCCGTATCGGATGAAGGAATCCTTCGCGGCCTTCGGTCGTTTCGGGCGTCATGTCTTTGGGCAACCGGTCGACGATCCGGGCGGCGATCTTGATGGCGTGTTCGATCTTTCCTTTTGCGAAGCCGGGATGGGCGCTGACGCCCGTTATCTGAATGGTGGCGGCGTCTGCGGAGAAACTCTCATCCTCGAGATTACCGGCGGATTCGCCGTCGAGTGTGTAGGCGTAGTCGGCGCCAAGCTTCTTCAGATCGACCTTGTCGACACCCCGGCCAATCTCTTCGTCGGGCGTGAACAGGATTTTGATCGTCCCGTGCTTGATGCCGGGATTCTCGACCAGAATTTTGACCGCATCCATGATCTCGGCGATGCCGGCCTTGTCGTCGGCGCCGAGTAACGTGGTGCCGTCAGTCGTGACGATGTCGTTGCCGATCTGCTTGGCCAGCGCCGGGTGTTCCTTGAAGCGGATGACCTGAGTGTTGTCTCCCGGCAAAACGATGTCGCCGCCTTGATAGTTGCGCACGACCTGCGGTTTCACATCCTTGCCGCTGCAGTCGGGCGATGTGTCCATGTGCGAGCAGAAACAGATTACCGGCACTTTCTTGCCGGTGTTCGCCGGCACCGTGCCGTAGACGTAACCGTAGTCGTCGAGATGAGCGTCCTTGATCCCGAGATCGCGGAGTTCTTGCGCCAGAACACGACCGAGATCTTTCTGCTTTTCGGTCGAGGGAGTTGTCCGGGAAGCGGGGTCCGATTGGGTGTCGATGCGAACGTAACGCAGGAAACGCTCAAGAACGGAATGCTCGAATGTGCGGGACGCCATACGGACCTCGATTGATCTGTTGTCACTCTACAGCAGATAGAAACGCTTTTGGATTTCAAGCCGCCCCGGCGTCGCCGGAGGCGGGCCGGGGCGGCTGGCAGCTACGGTGTCTCGATTGTATTGGGGCGGATGAAGCGTGACGCTCAAACCCGCGACAGCCTGACCGCGACCATCGATACCAGGGCCATAGCGATGACGGCGCTGCCGTAGACATAGGCGGCAAGGGTCAGTCCCACCGTCGGAACCACGAATCCAGCAACGACCGCCGGCAGGCTGAAGGAAAGATAGCCTTCGACATAAAACGCCGACAGCAGGCCGGCGCGCTCGTCGGTCTTCGCGAGCGGCAGCACCGTGCGCATCGTGCCGGAAAATGCCGCGCCAAAGCCTGTGCCGGCAACGACTGTGCCGAGCAGCATCAGCCACACCAGCTGCGCGTAAACGCCGGCAAGCGTGACCGCGACGCCGATGGGGAGCGCAATGATGCCGCCACTCAGCATCCGATCAGGCGAAACAGAGCGCAGTGACAGTACGCTGAGCACGCCGCTCAAGGTCAGCGCGCTCACTACAAGGCCGCCGACGACTGGGATGGTGACGCCGGTCGCAATGCGCACCAGCGCCGGCATCAGCGAGAAATAGAAGCCGCCCAGCGCCCAGGATGCGATGGTCACCGGCGTCAAACGCATCAGCACATCGCGCGCCTGCGGGGGAATGCTGACGTGCGGGCGCAGCGACGCAATGGCGCCGGCGCGCAGTTGCGCGGTTTCCGGCATGGACCAGAGCACGAAAGCTTCGGCCGCCGACAGCACCAGCAGCACGACGTAAACGAGCTGGCCAGGATCGGGCGCATAAGTAACGAGAATCGCGGCGCCGAGGCTTCCGGCGGTCAAACCACTGAATGCTGTTATGCTGTTGAGCACCGTGCCGCGGCTGCGGTCGTTGTCGAGGATTGCCGCGCCGAGCGCTGCGGTCGCAAGCCCGGTGGCGAATCCTTGCAGGGCCCGCGCCGCGATCAATGTCGCTGCGGAATCCGCCGCCATGAACATCGCCATCGAGACGACATTCAATGCCAGTGCTGCGAGAATGGTCGGCCGACGCCCGACGTAGTCCGAGAGCGAGCCGACCGTCAGCAACGCGGCCAGCAGGCTCAAGACATAGGCGGCGAAGATGATCGTGATCGTGAACGGCGTGAGTCCAAAGCTTTCCTGGTATTGGTGATACAGCGGCGTCGGTGCCGCGCCGCTTGCGGCAAATGTTATGGCGGTGATGACCGCGATCACGGTGGTCGTCGCATTTGACAGCATCGGCCGCTGTTGCGGCTGGGTGCATGTGGTGCAAAGGCTCATGGCTTGCTCCATCAATAATGGCTTTTGATCGGGGTGAAGGTTGCCGGCGGCTCAGAGCTTCGAGCCGCCATCGACCGCGATGATGTCGCCGGTGACCCAGCGCGCCGCGTCGGACGCGAGAAACGAAACCACCGAAGCGACGTCGTTGGGCTGGCCGATGCGCTTGAGCGACTGCATGCCCATCACCGTGGTGCGGCCCTGCTCGGTCTTGGTAAAATTCGACATGTCGGTGTCGATCACGCCGGGCGCGACAGCGTTGACGCGGATGCCGCGCGCGCCGAGCGACGACGCGAGGTATTTCACCAGCGTGTTGATCGCGCCCTTGGTGCTGGCGTAAGCGGCAAGCGTGCCGACCGCGGCGCGCGCGCCGAGCGACGACACGAACACGATCGAGCCGTTGTCGGCCATGATCGGCAGCAACTGCTGCACGAGAAAGTACGGCGCGCGGACATTGACGGCGAACAGCGCATCAAAATCCTTCACCGACATGGTCTCGAATGTCGTGGCGTTAGAGATGCCGGCATTGGAAACGAGGATATCGAGCCGGCCGCCGGCGAGATTGCGCACCTGCGCGCCCAGCATGTGCGCGCCATCCGGCGCGGCGAGATTGCCAGACACCGCGTCGGCCTGGCCGCCATCGGCGCGGATCTGATTGACCACGGCGTTCGCTTCATCGGCGTTGCGGCCGTAGTGCACGATGATGCGGGCGCCTTCGGCGGCGAGCGCGAGCGCCGTGGCGCGGCCCATGCCGCGAGAAGCGCCGGTGACGAGAGCGGTCTTATTGGTGAGCGTGTTCATGGCCTTGGTCCTTGTCCGGTGGACGGTGCGGATCGCATCGTCTGTGGGCATGAAATTGGGCCACGATTGACTGGAAAACCAAGACTTCGTAGGCTCTAGGCATACTTTATAAGCATGGATTGGATTATGGGGGAAAGCTATGGAGCTGCGGCATCTACGTTATTTTGTGGCGGTTGCCGAGGAAGGCAGTCTGACCAATGCCGCCGAGCGAAGGCTGCACACCGCGCAGCCGTCCTTGAGCCGGCAAATTCGGGATCTCGAACTGGAAGTCGGCGTCAAATTGCTCGAGCGTGGCGCGCGCGGCATCGAGCTGACGGCGTCCGGTCGCACTTTTCTCGATCACGCGCGGCTGGCGCTGCTTCAGGTCGAAGCAGCCGGCGAAGCCGCGCGCCGCGCCGCGCGGCCGGAAAAGTCGGCGTTCGTCATCGGCTTTCTTGCGGGCCAGGAACTGGTGTGGCTGCCTGAGGCACTGCGCATTCTGCGCGAAGAGCAACCTGACATTGGGATCACGCTGGCCAGCCAGTCCTCGCCCGAATTGGCCGGTGCGCTGATGCGCGGCAAAGTCGATGTCGCTTTTCTCCGCCGCGAAAAGGATGCGCCCGGCGTCGCGTTCAAGCCGCTCATCAAGGAGCCGCTGGTCGCGGTGCTGCCGGCCGATCATCGGCTCGCGGCTGCAAAGGAAGTCCGCCTGCGCGATCTCGCCGGCGAGACCTACATCTCGCCGACGCGCGTCGCGCCTGCACTCAAAGCGGTCATCGAAAACTATGCGGCCAAAAACGGCGTCGTGCTGACGCCTGCCTTCGACGGGGAAAATTTGTCCTCGGTTCTCTCGCTGGTGACATCGACCGGCGGCGTGACGCTGCTGCCGCTTTACGTTCGGCTGATGCTGCCGCCGTCGGTTGTCATCCGTCCGCTGCAAGGCGAGACGCCAACCATCGATCTGATGCTGGGCTACAGCCGATCGAACACATCGGCATTGCTCAAGCGCCTTCTGTCGCGCGCGGACGAGTTGACCGCCAGCGTGAGCCCGGGCTTGTGATGAAGAATATTGGCCAAAATCTCATTATTGAGATTAGTCTTGATTTTTATATTAGCCCGTGAAACGATTAGGTTTCGGTCGGCAATAGCTGACCGTGGGGAACTTGCCACGCCGGGGGTTCGCCGCTGCATCGCGACTTTGCGGCAGCCGACAAGTGTCTCGAAAGATGTAAAATGTCCCGCATAGGGCACGCAGGCCGTGCCATGGGGATATAGTCTTTGGACAGGGTCTTGGGACCTAATCGAAGGGGCGCGAGCAATGCTTACTCACGATGCTGCGACAGCCGATGCAGTGGATGCTTCGGCACCGACCACGGTGGACAAGGACGCCATCAAGGCGCTGATCGGATCGGCCCTTGGTTACGCGATGGACGGCTTCGATCTGCTGATCCTGGGCTTCATGCTCAAGCTGATTTCAGCCGATCTGTCGTTGACGCCGGCGCAAGGCGCCTCACTCGTCACCGCAACACTGATCGGCGCTGTCGTCGGCGGCATCTTCTTCGGCATGCTGTCCGACAAGATCGGACGTGTCCGCGTCCTGACCTATACGATCGTGGTATTCGCCGTGTTCACCGGGCTGTGCGGGCTCGCGCGCGGCTATTACGATCTTTTGTTCTATCGGGCACTGGCGGGCGTCGGGCTCGGCGGCGAGTTCGGCATCGGCATGGCTCTGGTCGCCGAAGCGTGGCCGTCTTCGATGCGCGCGCGGGCTTCCTCTTACGTGGGGCTCGGCTGGCAGCTTGGCGTGCTGGCGGCGGCCATTGTCACGCCGATACTGCTGCCGGTCATTGGCTGGCGCGGCATGTTCATGATCGGCATCTTCCCCGCCGTCGCCGCCTACTTCATCCGCAGTTCGCTGCACGAGCCGGAAGTGTTCGTGAAAAAGTCGCACGATCATCCGAAGGAATCGGCGCTGCATCTGCTGGTGGACAGCGTCGAAACAACCAAGCTCAGCTTTGGCATGATCATCCTCTGCTCGGTGCAGAACTTCGGCTACTACGGCGTCATGATCTGGCTGCCGAGCTACCTGTCGACCCGTTTCGGCTTTGCGCTCACGCAATCGGCGGTGTGGACAATCGTCACCATCGCCGGCATGGCCGTCGGCATCTTCGCGTTCGGCCACATCGCCGATCGCATCGGCCGTCGTCCGGCGTTCCTGGCCTATATGCTGGGTGCCGCAGTCATGGTCGTGGTCTATTCGCGGCTGACCGATCCGACGTCGCTGCTCATCGCCGGCGCGGTGATGGGCTTCTTCGTCAACGGCATGCTTGGCGGCTACGGCGCGCTGATCAGCGAACTGTATCCCACGTCGGCGCGTGCGACCGCGCAGAACGTGCTGTTCAATGTCGGGCGCGCAATCGGCGGCTTCGGTCCGGTCGTGGTCGGCTATATAGCCAGCATGTACAATTTCGAAACCGCCATCGGTCTGTTGGCGGCGCTGTATTGTCTCGACATCCTGGCGCTGTGGCTCCTGATCCCCGAGCGGCGGGGTGCCGCGCTGTCCTGAACCGGTTGCCGTGTCGGGCGTCCTCGCCGGTCAGGTTGGTTCCCGTGTGCGAGGCCGCTCGACTGAACTTGCAATGCCCTTCAAGCCGCAAATCGTGGCCGAGTTGGCCACCATCATCGCCAACGATCCGGTCAATGCCGAGTATCGGCATCTGATTGCTGAGTGCAGCGAGACGGCGGCGTCTGGTGTGCCTGGGCAGTTCTTCCAGCTGCTCTGTCCGCAGCCCGCGGGCGAGCAGCCGTATCTGCGCCGCCCGATGAGCATCTACGGCACCAACCTCGCCGACCGCAAACTGGAATTTCTTTACAAGGTCACAGGGGCGGGCACGCGCGGACTGGACTTGCTTCGCGCGGGCGACAAGCTCGACATCATGGGCCCGCTCGGCAAAGGCTTTCATCTCGACCCCGCATGGCGTCATCTCGTTGCGGTCGGCCGCGGTGCAGGGCTCGCGACGTTGGCGCCGCTTGCCAGGACAGCGCGGCAACAGGGCGTCAACGTCACAGCCGTCTTATCCGCGCGTCGTCCCGATCTTGTCGTTTCGGTCGATTTGTTCCGCAGCCAAGGCGCCGAAGTCATCGTCGTCACGGACTCGGAAGCGACCAGCGGACCGGCCAATGTCGAGCGCATTCTTCGCGGGCTGATCGCCGAGCGGCGCTGCGATGCATTCTTCACCTGCGGTTCGAGCCGTCTGTTGCAAGTCCAGCAGCGGCTGGGTCACGCCCTTGGGATTCCCGGCCAGGTCGCGATGGAGCAGCAAATGGCCTGCGGCCTTGGCATGTGTTTTTGCTGCGTCCGCGATTTCAATGTTCAGGGCCAGATCATCTCGCGCCGGGTCTGCTCCGATGGTCCGGTTTTCGATCTCATGGAGGCGCTGCCGTGAGCCGCGTCGCCGCCGTCGATCTATCCGTGACGATAGGAGGGCTCAAACTCCGCAATCCGGTCATGCCGGCATCGGGGACCTTCGCCGAAGGTCTCGATCAGGCGCTGGACTTCACCCGGCTCGGCGCTTTCGTGACCAAAACCATCACCCGCGAACTACGCACCGGCAATCCGTTGCCGCGCGTCGTCGAACGGCCCGGCGGCCTGATCAATGCGATCGGCATTCCATCCAAGGGTGTGCCGCACTTCATCGAGGAGACGCTGCCGTTTTACCGGCGCTATGACACGCCGCTGGTGGTCAGCATTTCCGCTCCGACGGCCGACGGTTTCGCGAGCCTCGCGGCGGAATTGTCGTTGCCTGGTGTCGCCGCGATCGAAGCCAACATTTCCTGCCCGAATATCGAGGAGGACGGCAAGGCGTTCGCGATGCGGCCTGAATCCACCGCGAATGTCACCGAGCAGTTGCGCCGTGCCACGCCGCTCCCGCTCTGGGTCAAACTTACACCGAACACTGGCGACATGCCTGAGGTCGCGCGTGCTGCCGAGACGGCCGGCGCTGACGCGGTAGTGATCGCCAATACCATCCTGTCGATGGCGATCG
Organism: uncultured Alphaproteobacteria bacterium; assembly: GCA_963742215.1. Taxonomy (GTDB): domain Bacteria; phylum Pseudomonadota; class Alphaproteobacteria; order Rhizobiales; family Xanthobacteraceae; genus BOG-931. The sequence goes on along the minus strand of CAVULJ010000015.1, from coordinate 396,705 downwards.
ATCTGAAAACCTTCAAGCCGTGCCTGGGTAATATCATGGGCGGCTTGTCCGGCCCGGCGATCAAGCCGATCGTCCTGCGCCAGGTTTTTCAATGCGCGAAGGTGATCCGGATCCCGATTATTGGCTGTGGCGGCATCGCGACGGCCGATGACGCGGCGGAATACATGCTGGCCGGCGCGAGCGCGGTGCAAGTCGGCACCGCGACGTTCATCCAGCCCACCGCTATCACCGACATTGTCGATGGGCTGGAAGCATTTTGCCTGCATCGCGACATTCCACGCGTCACGGATTTGACCCGCGGCGTCATTATCGAGGAAGCCGACGAACCCGATCTCGCCTGGCTTAATCCGCCGACATGAATGTACGGGCCCAGCCGTCGCCGCGGGATAACGCGCGCGTGCATGCGCTCGCCACCGAGTTGTTCGATGCGTTAAGGGCGGCGACCGGCGACGGTGTCGGGATCACCCGTCCGGCCTACAGCGAACTGGAAAGTGCCGCGCTCGATATCATCGACGCCAAGGCGCGCGCCGCGGGATTGCGCACCGAACGCGATGCAGCGGCCAATCTGGTCGTTACCCTCGACGGCAGCGAGCCCGATCTGCCCTATCTCGCCTGCGGATCGCATCTCGATTCCGTTCCCCAAGGCGGCAATTACGATGGCGGCGCCGGCGTCGTCGCCGGGCTGATCGTGCTGGCCGGTTTCAAGGAGAGCGGGTTTCGGCCGCGGCGCACGATCAAGCTGTTCGGGCTGCGCGGCGAAGAAAGCGCACGGTTCGCAAAGGCCTACATGGGCTCAAGCGCGCTGTTCGGTCTGCTGACGGCGGCGGACCTTGCGACCAAGGATTCAGACGGTAAGTCCACGCTTGGCGAATGCATGCGCGCCGTCGGCGCTGATGTCGGCCGGATCGAAAAAGGCGAACGCCTGGTCGATCCCAAAAGCATTGCCGCATGGCTTGAGCTGCATATCGAGCAGGGCCCGGTTCTCACCGCGCGGGATTTGCCGATTGGCATCGTCACCGGCATTCGCGGCAATATCCGCCATCGCGTCGTCGAGTGTGTCGGCGCCGCCGGCCATTCGGGCGCCGTGCCGCGCTGGCTTCGTCACGACGCCGTGTTCGCCACGTCCGAACTGATTTCGCATCTTGATCATCATTGGCGGACGCTGCTGGAACGCGGCCGCGATCTGGTCATCACCGCCGGCATCATGGGCACCGATCCGAACGAGCACGCTATCGCCCGCATCCCTGGACGGCTGCGCTTCAGTTTGGAATTTCGCAGCCAGAGCAAGGAAACGCTAGAAGCCTTCTACGACCTGTTCCTGTCGGAGTGCCAGCTCGTCGGCGAGCAGCGCGGCGTCGAATTCAAGCTTGACCGGCGGTTGGAAACGGCGCCCGCGATCATGGATGCGGCCTGGATCGAGCGGCTCCGGGCCGCCGCGCGCGGTCTTGGCCTGCCTGACGAACCGATGCCAAGCGGCGCCGGGCACGATGCCGCGGTTTTCGCCAATCAAGGTGTTCCATCCAGTATGATTTTTGTTCGAAACCAGAACGGTTCGCACAATCCGGACGAGGCGATGGAGGTCGACGACTTCGTTGCTGGCGTTGCGGTGATGTCGGCGGCATTGCAGGACGCGGCCGGATGATGGACAACGAACAGCTTGTCTGGCCGATCGGAGAATCTCGCCGATGAAGTCCTGAAATCACCGAGATTGGCAAAGACATTGCCCGGCTGTTGATCAAGACCAATGCGGTCTATGTCAGCCGCGAGCAGCCCTTCATCCTCGGCGCCGGCTGGGCCAGCCCGGTTTATGTCGATTGCCGTTTGCTGGTCGGTGATCCCGCTATCCGGCGTGCAGTGACGCAGCTTATGTCCCGCTATGTGGCGGCGGCGCTGCCGGGCGCTTTCGATGCCGTCGCGGGCGCGGAAACCGCCGGTATCCCGTTCGCAGCCTGGCTCGCGGACGAATCCGGTTTCGCGCTGCGTTACGTCCGCAAGCGTCCGCTCGGCATCGGCCGCCACGCGCAAGTGGAGGGTGGTTCGGTCGAAGGATTGCGCGTTCTGTTGGTCGATGACCTGACGACGGATGGCACCAGTAAGCTTGCCTTCGTCCGCGGCTTGCGGTCCGCCGGCGCCACCGTCGAGCATGCGCTTACGGTCTTTTTCAACGACGCTTTTCCGGGAGCAGTGGAGCGGCTCGGTCTGGTCGGGATCACGCTGCATCCGCTGGCGACCTGGGCCTCGCTGTTGCACAGCGATTTAGGTCTGGCCGCTGAGGACCGCATCACGATCGAAAATTTTCTCAAAGATCCGATTGCATGGTCGGCGCGCCACGGCGGGCGGATCGCGCAAGCGCCGCGCACCGGTTAGGGCGTTCGCTCATTAAATGCCTACGAGCCGGCTTATTGCGCAAAGCGTTGAAATCCAAACGGCGCCATGGCGGCGAATGCCGCATCGGAGCGAATGAAAGACAGCCACGCGGTTGCGGCGTCCGTGTGAGGGGCGCCGGCAACCATCGCTGCGCTGTAGACTGCCCGCGTGTTCTGTTCCGCCGGGATGTCGACATGGGCAATGGGATTGCCTTGTTGCTCCTGAAAAATCGCCTCCGACCGCCAGGTCACGCCGGCCTGTCCCACGCCTTGCATCAGGAACAGCGGGGTCTGCCGGTGATGGATACGCGTCAACACGGTCATGCCGGCGGCGACTTTCTCGCCATACACCGCGTGCGCCAGGGGTTCGCCACCGGCCTTGACGAGCGACGCGCGGATCTGCCGCGCCACACCTTCAAAAGCTGGGTTCGGCATGATCACCGCCAGATCGGGTCGCGCGAGATCGGCGAGGCTCCCGATATGCGCGGGGTTGCCGGCCGGGATCATGATCGTCAGGTCATTGGTGGCGAACGATATCACCGGCGGGGCTAGCCGGCCGTCGTGGACCCAGGCTTCGCTGGCCTGTTGCTCGGCCATCATCACATCTGGCTTGACGGTGAAAGTCATGTTGCCGGAAGTGACGGTCCCACCGGCGTCCATCTGCTTCAGCAGCAAGCCGGGCGGTAGCGTTTCGTAAAACACGCGGCCGCGATAGACCGGATAGGCCTCGCCAAAAGCCCGCACCATGTCCGCCAGCGCGAAGAAATAATTGCCCGAGGCATACAGCACCAGCGCCGGGTCGGTGAGGTTGCCATGGAAATCCGCCATGCTATCGGCGGGCGGGACAGTGAACACCAAGCCCTGATCGTTCGCATCGTTGTTCCGGCCATTCTGCCATGGCGGATATTGCGCTTCGGTCGCTTCCAATTTGGCCGCGGGCGTTCCCGGCGGTGCCGCCGCGCCGCACAGCATCGCCGTCAGCACCCCGGCGGTCAGGCGAAAGGACTTGCTCATTGCCAAAGGCTTGCTCACCGAACGTAGGCGAAACCGGCATTGGCCAGCTCGACCAAAGTGCCGACGGCGCCTGGCGTGAGCACGACGCCGGGGATCAAATGATTGGTGAGGTCGGCGCAAAGCGCATCGACTGACAATTTGTCAGGATTTGCGTTCGCGGTGTTCAGCCGATCGGCCAACTCCCAGATGGCGTTGTGGCAAGCCAGGAACACGGCGCCTCGCCCCTGCAAGGCTTCGATGCTGTTGGAGCGTGGTGAGAAAGCGCCGTTGGGATTTTGAAAATCGCTTGTGTCCTGCACCATCGCCGCGGGAATGCTGATATAACTGTTGCGGGTCGCGTTGCCGCCGGCGATCTTCGCTAGGTTGTATTTGTCCCACGTTGCTTGGTCGTACAGCGCGAGATGAGCGAGCCCGTGCGTGGCCGATACGCAGAGGAAGTCGGGATGCTTGAATCCCCAGACTTCTGTGTTGATGGCGTTGCGCATCGTGTTCAGCCAGGGACCCTGAAGGTCGGTGTTGTCCCAGCTCTGCTTCGGACCGCCCGCGTAATGGATCACGGCATCGAGTGCGTCGGCATCCCATAGCTCGCGGTGGTCCAGGATCATCGGTGCGGATTTGAAATCGCGCCGCCGGGGCAGTGATGCAAGCCGTTTCGTCAAGGTCGCCAAGGTGTGGGCGCCGGACGGGATCTCGGCACTCTCGGGCGCGGCGCCCATGGTTCCAGCAGCGACGAGCGCGAGGCCCAGGGCTTTCAGGCTTTGACGGCGTGCTGTGAGCATAGGTGCCTCCATCCCATTCTTGTATTGGTCGGCGCGACGTGCCGCGGTGTCAGTCAGCGCTTCTCGCCTGGGCGCCGTTCGCTTTCATCCAGGCCTGGATCGGTGGCCAGGGGCCAAGGCGATGCTGCTCGGGCGGAAACGGGCCGATAAAAGGCGGATAGGTCGCATCCACCGGCTTGCGGGAGCGGTCGGGGAAATCCGCCTCCAGCCCCGATTTATGCGGGCGCGGCTGTTCGCTGATATAGGCCACCACGTCGAAAGCATCCGTGACCGAAAGCAACGGCGCTTCGTAGGTGGTCCCGAATGGCATATTGGCATGGGCGAATTGGGCCGCAGTGATTCCGCGCGCCATGCCGGCACCGTCATTGTAACTGTCCGGTCCCCATAGCGGCGGAAACTGATACCGGCGTCCCGTCGCCTTAGCCTCCGCGGCGCTGAGCCGCTGGCCCTGGCCGTCCGCGCCGTGGCAAGCGACGCAGGTGTTGGTAAAGACCTGACGGCCGTGCGTCGGATCGCCGGCCTTCTCGGGCAACGGCAGTGGCGGCGCGCCCCGGCCGTCAAGTGACTTGCCGACGCGTTCGGAGCCGCTGATGAAATTGATATAGCTCAGCATCGCTTTCATCTCGTCCCCGCCGACGGGAAGTGCGCGACCGTTCATGCTGCGCTCCATGCAGCCGTTAATCCGCTCTTCCAGTGTGCGGACTTCGTTCTCGCGCGCGATATACGTCGGGAAGACACCCCAAACGCCGGCCAATGGCAGGCCGAAGCGCTGCGTTCCGGCCTGGAGATGGCAGGACTGACAATCCAGACCGTTGCCGCCGTAGCGCATGGCAGGGTCGGGTGCGTCGGGACCGATCAACGACGATGTTTTTACGATGAGATCGCGGCCGCGGCGAACGGCGCGGCCGAAAGCATCGTCGGGCAACGTGTCCGGATCGGGCACGGTCCATGCCGGCGCTGTTGCGGCCGGCGCAGTTTGCGCGCGGCCACTTGTCGGCAGCAGTGCCGCAAGCACGATGCTGAATATGATTCTGATAATCAAAGATCGTTGACCTTTGGCCTGATGTTCAGACCACTCAACCGGGATTCCCCGGATATCCTCCCAATGTCCCGCCGCCGAAACAGCGAGGGCGCTCCAGGTTTTCTAGGCTGATCAACGCGATCAGCGCACCTGAACGGTATGAATTAGGCAAGCTAGTCTTGTCTGAGTCAAGTAAGCGCCCTAGCGCCCTGCCGTGCGCCTACGCGGCCTCGCACCGCCGCGCGCTGAAATCGACTTTCCCGGGCGCTCGATGCCGGAACGGGCAATCACAGCGCGCAATAACTTGACCGCATCGCGGCCCTTGCGAGCGCGCCGCCAAAGGTTCTCGGCGAGCTGTTCGTAAAGCTCGACAGCCGGCCGGTCCGACGTGACCATCGCAAGACCAAGCCGGATATTCGGCAGTTCTCCGCCAAGCCGGAACGGGCTTAAGCCCAAGGCGGGTCTGATCCTTGCTCCGGAATAGTTGGAAGGTGATGTTGGGCAGCGTGTCCTCGAGCAGGGCGATCTGGATCCCCATCGGCTCGCCTTCGACCAGACTCACCAGATTTTCGACTTCGGCCTGTGCGGCCTGACGCCGTATCGCAACTTCGCTGTCTGGTAAATCGAAACGCCCGACCACGCCGAGCTTGAGCCAGCGTTCGATCTCGGGGATCGTCACGAAATTCACCACGCTCAGCCGGCGAAGCGCGCGGGCTTTCTTGCGTTCGCCGAGAATGGCAATCACCGCATCGATCTCCCGCGACGCCTTCTTCTTGTCGTCGACATCCGACGCTAGCGATTCCATCAGCATTTGCTTCAGATGCGCGGGGTAGCGTTCCGAAGTGAGCAGATAGGAGATTGGCGGAAAATGCGCGACAACCTGCTCCGATTGCTCCTCGAGCTGGCGCATCCGGTCGAAGTAGCTAATGGCGGTCGAGTAGTATTCGATGCTGACGCCGAGCAGCGACGCCAGCGATGTCCGCAATTCGGAAGCCACTTGCTCGAGCGTCTCGATTTTGACCAGTCCGCCGCTCTCGATGCGATAAACCGCGGCACGCGAGATGCCGAGCTTCTCGGCCAGTTCATCGGCGGTCTGTCCCCGCCCGATCCGGTGCGCCTTGAGGCGGCGACCGATTTCGCTCAGGCCGGTTTTCGTTATTCCGCTAGTCTGTCTCATAATTGAGATCAGATAGCGGTTCTGCTCCCTTTCGGCGAGAAAAATATCGGATTTCCCCGCTAACTGTGGTCGAAGCCTTTAGACAGGGCAGAGGGATCATCCTTGCGGAAGCCCTCAGTCAGCTACGGAAGCTCAGTGCCCGCTGCTCTTCTGCTGCCACTGCATGAATTCGCGAAACAGCGCTTCCTTATCGTTGTCGTTGGCGGGCAGGCCGCCTTTGGTGTTCAGGAAGCTTTGAAAGCTGGACTTCTGCGACGTTAGGTGATCGAGCGAATCCTGCGCCACGCTGAATCGGGTCCAGCCGGGCACCGTCGCCGCCAGATTGATGTCACGCCATTTCGGGTGATACGGCGGCTTCTGGAATTTGTCCCAGTTGTTGAACAGGTATTGGACGAAGCGCTCCACCTTACGGTAGCGCTCGGTCTTTTTCGGCCAGTTATAAACCGCAAGCACCGCCGGGACCGCGATTGTATCGATGCTGTCCTTGCCCTGCAGCAGGTTCGGATAGTCCTGCTTGGTGAATTCACCAAGCGTGTAATAGTCCTCGAACATCTTGTTGAACGGGATGTTGACGAGGTGCAGTCCGGAATTGGCGGGAATTTTCGAGAAGTAGTCGATCGGCTTCATGACCACGCGAGCGATGGCATCGACTTCGCCGGATTGCAGCTTTTGCAGCGCGCTGGGCTGATCGATCATTACCTGTTGGACGTTGATGCCCAGCCGCTGGAACACAATCGTCCCGGTCAGACTCGCACCTGTGCCGGCCGGACCAAAGTTGACCTTCTTCCCGCGCAGGTCTTCGAGACTCTGAACGTCATTGCGCGCCAGGATGTGCAATTCCGAGATCGGCAGCCGTACGATGTATTGCACCCGGTTTGCGAGATTGGGCATATGCCGCTGCGTTTTGAAATATTCGAAGACGTCGGACTGCGTGACCGCCGCATCGACGCCTTCAAGATAGAGCAGGTCGTCGAGATTGGACGCCGCGCCGTAGGATACGATGGGCAAAATCCGAAGGTCGTCGCCGTCGTTGAGCGCAGACGCCATCTCGTCGGCGAAGCGCATATACGATCCCGACAGCAGGCCGCCGACAATGCCGACGGTCCATTGGTTCTTTCGCTCGCGCATCACGGAGTCGCTGCCGCCTTCCTGAATTGATTTCGGCACGACCTGAGCTGAAAGATTGTAGCTGAACAAAGCGACGACGCATGCCGTCAGGCAGCCAATCGCGATCCGTCTACGCATCACGCAACCCCCGCACTGTTACTCGCTGCTTATCAGGTGAGCGTGCGATTATGGCAACGATGGGAGCAGGATTGTGGCGTTCGGCGAATCTCCTTTGCGGCGATCGTTAAGTCTTTATTCTTCGGTCAAGAATTTTTTTGTTCGGTCAGATTGATTTGTGTCATCGCTGTGTCAGATGACCGCTATCTGACGCATCGTCGACTTGCCGCGCGAATTCTTCGAAGCGCGATTTCTCATAGGAATTTCAAAGCGACGCGGAAAAAAATAGCCTGAGGTATTGCGTGACGGATTCTTGCCACAAACTGTTTTCAAGCTGTGGACAGACTTCCTCAAGCTTTGCTGCGCCGTCATCAATCTTCCCACGATGTCGGCTGATGCGCTTCCGGCTGATGCGCTCTTAAGTCCAGCCTGAATTTGGTGAGGAGTAGAGTCATGCGTTCACGTCTCGCGCCGCTGCCTTTCTGACAAGCTGAAAATCTTTGATTCGCTAACGGTCTTGGGCCCATCGCGCCAGCTTGCGCGGCGTTGTGGCCGAAGCGCCGCTGCGTCCGATTGCGTCGTTGCAGGAGGGGTCATGCGTCTGAGCACCATGCGTTTTAGAACCGCGCGTTCGATCATTGGTCTGAACATCGCGCTTGCTGCGTTCACGGCAGTGCTCGCGATAACTGGATTTATAGTTCTTCGCGTTGGATTGGCGCGTGCCGAAGCGTGGCCGAGCCGGCCGATCACGATGACGGTGCCGTTTGCGGCTGGTGGTCCGACCGATGTCGTGGGGCGTATCATCGCGCAGCGTCTGGGAGAGCTTTTCGAGCAACAAATCGTTGTCGAGAACGTCGGCGGCGCGGGCGGCATGACCGGCGCCCAGCGCGTCGCGACGGCGCAACCGGACGGCTATCAAGTGCTGCTCGGTACGGTCGGCACCCAGGCCTACAATCAAACCCTGTACAAGAAGCCGCTTTACAATGCGGTCGACGATTTCTCGCCTGTCGTTCTTATCGCGGAACAGCCGCTGGTCCTGGTCGTTCCAAAGGACTTTCCGGCGAATACGCTCGGCGAGTTCACCGCCTACGCCAAGGCCAATGCCTCAAAGCTGTCGTTTGGCTCCGGCGGCAGCGGCTCTTCGACTCATCTCGGCTGCGTGCTGCTGAACTCCGCAATCGGCGTCGATGTGCAGCACGTGCCCTATCGCGGCTCGGCGCCCGCGATGCAGGATCTGATCGCCAGTCGCATCAATTACCTGTGCGACGCGGTCTCCACGTCGCTGCCACAGATCAAGGCCGGCGCGATCAAGCCGATCGCTGTTCTGGCGCGCTCGCGCTCGGCGGTGTTGCCTGACGTGCCGACGGCGAAGGAGCAGGGTCTGCCCGGTTTCGAGGCCAATAACTGGATCGGCCTGTTCTTCCCGAAAAATACGCCGGGGATAATCGTGCGCCAGATGCGCGACGCGACCGTCACCGCCATGAACACGCCGGATGTCCGCGAGCGGATGGCGGCTATCGGGACCGATCTCGTCAGTGCGGACCGCACCAGCACCGATTACCTGGCGCGGTTTGTCCCGAGCGAAATCCAGAAGTGGTCGGCGCCGATCAAGGCAAGCGGAGTCTCGATCGACTGAAGTTGCGTAAAGGGGGAGAGTTCCAATGCGTAAAGTGCTGGAAGACTTGCCGTTGAGCGAAAGCGATCCGGCAGAGGCTGTGCATGACTGGCTCGATGGAGCAATCCGCGCTGCCGTCGATGCGAAACACGGATCGCCGCGCCCGGCGGCAGCTCCGCCAGAGCCGCCTTTGGATCGCCATGCGCGCTGACGCCCCGATAAGGCCGGCCTCTCCGCGCCGCGCCAGCGATTACACAAAATCCAATGCGCCGCTTCGCCGTTCTCTCAATCCCGTCCGGGTACCGAGGCCTGAATCCGATTCATCGGACGGCCAATCGTCGCCGGTCCTGCGCTACGGATTGATGATTGGTGGCGCGGCGATCGTGGCCTACGGCATCGCCGCTTTTTCGCCGCAGCCACGCAGCGGTCGCGGCTTGGTGGCCGAAGCGGCTCATAGCGAGACGGCCGCGGATGCACAGCCGACTTCGCCGGTGGCGCCGCGCCTGATCGTTCACGACCAGCAGGTCTTTGCCAACGACCCGTTGCCGCTCGACGTCGCTGTCGACCGGTCCTTGGCCAATGCCTCGCTCCGCGTTGCAGGCTTGGCATCAGGCACTCATCTGTCGGCAGGTTCGCCAGTCGGGGATTCCGGCTGGACCGTGCCGCTCGATGGCTTGAAAAACCTCTTCATGTACGCGCCCACGGATTTCGTCGGCGTCATGCATAGCGCTGTCGATTTGCGTGGTCCCGACAAGAAACTGATCGACCGGCGCGAAGTAAAACTGGAGTGGATCGAGCGAAAGAAAGATTCGTCCCGGTTCGGTGAACCGGACACCGTGGCAAATCCGGCCCCTGCGATAGCGGTGACTAAAGAAGCATCGCTGACGAAAGATCCGGTCATGACCAAAGACCCGGCCGTGAATCTGGTCGTGATCAAAGATCCGGTCGTGAGTCCCATCACGGTCCCAATAATGCCCCCAACCGTGGCCAAAGACCCGGTCATGACCAAGGAAACGGCTGAATCGCTGATGCAGCGCGGGCAGGACTCGCTCAAGAGCGGTGATATTGCGACGGCGCGGATGCTGTTCAGCCGCCTGGCTGACGCGGGCATCGCCGATGCAGCGTTTGCGGCGGCGGAGACCTACGATCCGCGTTATCTGGCGGCCCACAACGTTCTTGGGGTCGCAGGCGACGACGCGAAGGCGCGCGAATTTTATCAGCGCGCTGCGCAGCTCGGCTCGACCGAAGCGTCGGCGCATCTGGCGGGGGCCGTCGCCAAATAATCCGGGGCGAACTCCCGCGCATGGCTATGCGGGCGGCTGAGTTGACAGCTGGCCTGACACCATAGCTATGCGATTTTTTTGCTGTGGACCTCCCGCAATCTGTTGCCTGCGCTACATATTGGGAAGACTGCGGATGAGAGGCTTTCATATGAAATTTGGGATTGGCCAGCCGGTACGGCGATTTGAGGATTTGCGGCTCATTACCGGGCAGGGGCGATACACCGACGATGTGGTGCTGCCGAATATGGCGTACGCCTTTGTGCTGCGCTCGCCGATGGGCCACGCCAACATCAAGCGCGTCGATGCGGCGGCTGCGCGCAAGATGCCGGGCGTATTGTTCGTCGGCACCGGCGACGATGTCCGCATCGATGGTCTTGGCGATGTGCCGTGCTCGACGCCGCTCACTAGCCGTGACGGCAAGCCGCGCCACGACACGCCGCGTCCTATTCTGGCCCAAGGCAAGGTGCGCCATGTCGGCCAGCCGGTCGCACTGGTTGTTGCGCAGACGTTGGCGCAGGCGCGCGACGCCGCGGAAGCCATCGATGTCGACTACGAGTTGCTGCCGGCGGTGACCGAAGCCAAAGACGCGCTCGCGCCTGGTGCGCCGCAATTGTTCGATCATGTGCCGGGCAATCTGCTGTTCGATTGGGACAACGATGCCGGTGACGCCAAGGCCACCGAAGCCGCGTTCGCCAGGGCGGCGCATGTCGTCAATCTCGAACTGATCAACAATCGCGTAGTCGCGAATTCGATGGAGCCGCGCAACGCGATTGCCGAATACGATCCGGCAAGCGGCCGCTCGACGCTGTACACCGCGACGCAAGGTCCGCATTTCGTGCGCGACACGCTCGCCGATGCGGTGCTCAAGCTGCCGAAAGACAAGGTGCGCCTGATCACCGGCAATGTCGGCGGCGGCTTCGGCATGAAAGCCTTTGTCTATCCCGAGCACGCGCTGGTGGTCTGGGCCAGCCGGAAAATTTCGCGGCCGGTGAAATGGCAGGAGGATCGCTCGGAGGGCTTCGTCTCCGACAATCAGGGCCGCGATCACATCACGCGCGCCGAGCTTGCGGTGGACAGCAAGGGGAAATTCCTCGGGCTTGCGTGTTTCGATCCTCGCCAATCTCGGCGCTTATCTGTCGCCGTTCGGCTCGTTCGTGCCGACGCGCTCGACCGATCTGGTGTCCGGCCTTTATGTATTCGGCGCGATCCATGTGAACGTCAAAGGCGTATGCACCAACACTGTGCCGGTCTGCGCCTATCGCGGCGCCGGGCGGCCCGAAGCCGGCTATCTGCTGGAGCGGCTGGTCGATGCGGCGGCGCGCGAGCTCGGCATGTCGCCTGACAAGATCCGCCGGATCAATTTCGTGCCGCCGTCGGCGATGCCGTACACCTCGCCGACCAAGCTGCTGCTCGACTCCGGCGAGTTCGAAACGATCATGGACCTCTGCATGGAGGCATCGGACTGGGCATCGTTCAACAAACGGCGCAGGCAGACCGAGCGTGAAGGCAAACTGCGTGGCATCGGCATGGCGACCTACACCGAGCGCTGCGGCGGCGGCTTTCCCGAGACTGCGTCGATCGAGTTCAAGGACGATCACGTCGAACTTGTCATGGGCAATCAGGAATACGGCACCGGCCTGCTCACCGCCTATAAGCAGGTTGTGTCCGATCAACTCGGCATCGATGCCGACAAAATCGATGTCATCATGGGCGATACCGACCGTACGCCGGCCGGACTTACCGGCGGCTCGCGCGCCCTCGCCGTCGGCGGCGCGGCGCTCTATGAAGCGAGCCAGAGCATCGTCAAGAAAGGCACGCAGCTCGCATCGCATCTTCTGGAAGTCGGCGCGCAGGACATTGTGTTCGACGACGGCGCGTTCTCGGTGCCCGGCACCGATCTTCGCGTCGACCTAATGGAGGTCGCGAAAGCGGCACGCGATCCGGCGAAGCTGCCCGCCGGCATGGAGCCCGGTCTCGACACCACGCACACCCGGGTGCCACCGGCACAGACGTTTCCGAACGGCTGCCACATCGTCGAGGTCGAGATCGATCCGAATACCGGCGCGACGGCCATCGACCGTTACACCATCGTCGATGACTTCGGCCGCACCATCAATCCGCTGATGCTGGAGGGCCAGGTCCACGGCGGCATCGTGCAGGGCATCGGCCAGGCGCTGCTGGAGCACGCGGTCTACGATAATGACAGCGGCCAGCTGCTGTCCGGCTCGTTCATGGACTACGCGATGCCGCGCGCCAGCGATATTCCGAGCTTCGCCTTCTCGACCCACAACGTACCGACCAAGGGCAATCCGCTCGGCGTCAAAGGAGCGGGCGAGGCCGGTGCGGTGGGCGCGCCGCCCGCGGTCATCAACGCCATCGTCGATGCACTCAACCGCCGCGCCGGCGTGCGCCACATCGACATGCCCGCGACACCGCGCCGGGTGTGGGAAGCGCTGCAGAGCGCGCAATAAGGCGCGCATCCCGTAATCTTGGGCTGTCGGCTGGCCGTTTCACGCGTCGAGCGAGTCGCAGCGGCCGGATGTTGTCACGCACAAATCTATGACATAGTCGTTACGGGCAAATGTCACTTAGGCGACATCCATGAGCGTGCAATTGCAGGCCCGGTCAAATTATCTCGGTTGGTCTAATCCCGTGGCGTGGTGGTGGGCTCTGCTGACACTGGTCAGCGGCGTCAATATCGCTGTTTGGTGCGTGCTGTTCTACGAGTTCCACGCGCGATCGACTGGCAATGCCGACGGCATGCCTGTCGTCGAACTCCTGCTTTGTGCGGCCTATGTTTTTGGCTGCGCATTCAGGTCGTTCCTTCCGCGCGCGGACGTCCAGCGGATTTGCTTGTTCGATACCTGGCTTTCGAACGTCTTTATCGGACGGTCGGTGGCGACCCTGGCGGAGATCTGTTTCGCGGTGCAGTGGGTGATCGTTTTGCGGCAGCTCGGCGCGACGACGGGAGCTGATACCACGTTGAACGCGGCATGGATTCTCCTGCCGCTGATCCTCATCGCTGAATGTTTCTCGTGGTATGCGGTGCTGACCCAAAACTATATTGCCAACGCCATCGAAAACTCGATGTGGGCCATCGGCTTCTGCGCGGTTGGGATTGGTCTCTGCCGCTTGCTGGTGGAGTTTGACGGTCGTGGCTCGCGGGATTCTGGTCATCGCCATCATTGGGATCGCCGGCTATCTGGCATTTCTCGTGACTGTCGACGTCCCGATGTATCTCACCCGGTGGCGGGCGAATGTTTCGAATGGCAGCAAGCTGCTGCGGCCGCTTGAGGGCCTCCGTGACGTGACCAGGCGTTGGGTCGTAACGCACGACCTTGCGGAATGGAGAGAAGAAATTCTCTGGATGTCGCTCTATTTTAGCGCCGGCGTCTGGGCAAGCCTGGCACTGTGCGTTTTCGGGTTTCACGTCTGACGCATTCTCTGTAATAAGCATATTTTGCTTCCCCGATACACGGCATGTGGTCATGCGCAACGGTTGGTTTCGCGTCAGTATGGCCGCGGCGCTGGCGGTTCACGCGCTCGCCATGGCGGCAAGCGCCGCGCAGCAGTGGCCCACACATCCGGTGCACTTCGTGCTGCCGTTCGGTCCGGGCTCCGGAGCGGACACGGCCGCGCGGCTGATAACCGGCACGCTGCAGCAGAAATGGGGTCAGCCCGTCATCGTCGACGGCAAACCAGGAGGCGATGGCTTGCTGTCGTTGCAGACTGTCGTGTCGGCAAAGGACGATCATACGTTGTTCTTCGGACCGAGCAGTATGTTCGCTGTGCAACGCTATATGCACGAGGACGTGTCCTTCGATCCCGAGACCGACCTCGCGCCGATCGCGGCGGTCGCCAAGGTGCAGATCGCCGTGGCCGTGCCGGCCAATCTCGGCATCTCGACGCTGGCCGATTTCGTGGCGCTGGCGCGCGCCAAGCCGAGCGAGACGAGCTATGCGGTCGCGCCGGGATTTTCCGAATTTGTATTCGATGGATTCGTCAAAGAAAACGGACTTGCGATCGCCAAGGCTCCGTACCGCGATATCACCACATCCCCGATCGATCTCGGCGAGAACAGAATCCAGTTGTCCATGCAATCCTATGCCGCGATGCGGACCTACGCGCAGACCGGCAAGATCAGGATCATTGCCATCAACGATCGCGAGCGATCGCCTATCGCGCCGGATATTCCCTCGGTGGTGGAATCCGGATTCCCGTCCTTGGTCGCCAGTCCCGTCCTGGGCCTGCTCGGCCCACGCGACATGCCGATCGATTTGCGCCGTCGGATCGCCGCGGACGTGCTCGCCGCGCTCGACGACAAAACGATAGGCGAAAGATTGGCGCTAACGGGACAGCCGGCAGCGCCAATGGGCGTCGACGCGTACACTGCCGCGCTCAAGGAGCAATACGCGCAAGTCGCCCATATCGCGTCCGTGCTGGGCATCGCGCGTCACTAAGCGCGGATCAGCCGTGCCGCAGGGCTGCGGCGGCTTTGTGTGGCCGCTCATGGGCAGCCGGGCCGGCACCGCGCATTGGCCGCGTGAAGTCGCGCAGTTCTTCAATGAAACGCTCTACTATGGGGCTCAGCGTGCGGTTCTTCAGCGTCATGATCGCAAAGAACCACGGCCGGACCGGCAAATCTATTGGCAGCACTTTCAACGCGTAACGATCTGCCATCGACCGCGGCACTGCGGCGATGAACTGTCCCGTCTTGATGGCGTCGATGCGAAGCGGCACGGAAAACGTCGCGATACTCACCCGTGGCAGCTTGAGCCCCTTCGCGTGGAAAGCCTCTCGCATGCCGATGTCGTTCCAGGCGGAGCCGGGCAAAATCCAGGGTTCGTCGATTAATTCGGCGAGTTCGACCTTCCGTTGACGAGCCCATCGGCTCCGCATTCCAGCTACTACAACCAGCCGGTCGTCGAAAAGTTGTTCGGCATTCACGTCGTCCTCGATTTCATCGACCAGCGTCGGCGCCACGATCAGCCGCCCCAGAATGAGATCGAATTTTCGCTCGTGCAATTCCGTCACCTCCTTTTCCCACGGCGGAAGGATTTGGCCGACGTTGACGGCGACGCGAGGATATTGTCGGCAAAACCGCTGAACCAGAGGCGAGAGAAAAGCGGCAATGGATTTCGAACATCCGATCCGCAATTCGCCTGAAGTCGGATCGGATAGAAATTCGATATCCTGTATGCCGTGCTTCAACTCGTCGAAAACTGCGATGCTTCGCTTAAGCAGCGCTCGTCCGTAGATCGTCGGGCTCGGTCCCCTGCGGGTGGCGATCAAGGAGCCGCGCGCCGACGGCATGTTCAAGATCGGCAATTACTTCTGAAACGGCCGGCTGCGATACGCCAAGCTCCTGCGCGGCCTTGGCCATGCTGCCGCGTTGCGCCACGGTGAAAAACACGTGCAGGTCTCGCAGCTTTAAATCGGCGACCGATCCGGCGCTCCCAGTCGATTTTCTGCACCATATGAAATCTCTTATGTGGTTAGAACCATTTCTGATATTCCCCTATAGCAGGCAGGCGCTACTTTGCCACCAGGTTGCGTGTCAGAGCGGCGATCGGGCGCCCGGGATCGCGCGCCGGCGATGCAGCGCCAATAATCAGGCACCCGGCTTAAGCATGTGAAGGCACGATCATGAAACTTCCGCGTCGAACTTTATTGCATCTGGCGGCGGGCGCTGCCGCGTTGCCAGCTTTGTCGCGGCTTGCCTCGGCGCAAACCTATCCGGCACGGCCGGTGCGCATTGTCGTACCGGTTCCCGCCGGTCTTGCGCCCGACATTATCGCGCGCCTGATTGCTCAACAGCTTTCAGAGCGTCTCGGTCAGACGTTCATTGTCGAGAATCGTCCGGGCAGCGGGAACAATATTGGCACCGAACTCGTCGTGAGAGCGCTGCCGGACGGCTACACACTTCTGCTGGCTACTTTGCCGAATGCGGTCAACGCGACCCTCTATGACAATCTCAACTTCAATTTCATCCGCGATATCACGGCCGTCGCCGTGAATTATGCACACTCCCCTTTGTCATGGAAGTCAATCCATCCGTGCCGGCGAAGACGGTTCCGGAGTTCATCGCCTATGCCAAGGCTAATCCAGGCAAGATAACTATGGTGTCTGGGGGAAATGTGGAGCTCCGCCTACATGTAGCCGGTGAACTATTTAAGATGATGACCGGTGTCGACATGCTTCACGTCCCATATAACGGTAATCCTCTACCTGATCTGCTTGCCGGACAAGTTCAGGTCTATTTTGGTTTGATCCCTTCGTCGATCGGGTACATCCAAGCGGGCAAGTTGCGCGCTCTGGCGGTCACATCCTCGACGCGTTCGCCAGGCGTTGCCGGAAATCCCAACCATCAGCGAGTTCGTGCCGGGCTACGTCGCGAGTGGATGGTATGGGGTCGGCGCGCCGATAAGCACGGCCGCCGAGATCGTCAACAAGCTCAACGAAGAGATTGATGCCGCTCTCACCGATTCCCGGATGAAGGCGCGGCTTGCTGACTGGGAGCTGAACCGATGCCGATGACGCCGGTTGAATTTGGCAAGTTCGTCGCCGACGAAACCGAGAAGTGGGGCAAAGTGGTCAAGTTCGCGGATATCAAAGTGGACTGAGGGCCGGTCCGATATTGCGACCGCGCCGACGAGAGCGCGCCCGGCCGTTGCTGTCGGCTATTAGGCCGCGTTGCAATTGCCGCCAAAATGCTATTCTGCCGCCAGCCGGATTGAGCGCGGCGGAATGGCCGCTTTTGGGGGAGTTTAAGTCATGGCGTTTCAGGTCAAGCGCAGGTCGTTCTTGCAAATGGCGATGGGCGGCGTTGCCGGCCTTGGCTTGCCCGGCGCCGTTCGCGCGCGCCGCCGCCAACGATGCGGCGACCATCGGCTGGCCGAACGACGTGCCGTCCTGGGACCCGAACCAGCGCTTCACGCCGGATGCGCAGCCGATCTTCAAGGCGGTGTTCGATCAGCCGCTCGATCAGGACCCGCAGCTCAAGCTGATCCCGCATCTGATCAAGACCTGGAGCATGGCGCCGCGACGGCCTGAGCATGGCGGTCGAATTGCGCGACGACGTCACGTTCCACAACGGCGACAAGATGACGACCGAGGACTTCCGCTACACCTTCCTCGAGCGCAACAAGTCCGGCATCAAGCTCGACATCGCCAACTCGATGCGCAAGGTGCAGGACATCGTCATCGAATCGCCGACCAAGGCGACGATGAAATTCGATTCGCCGGCGCCGACCATGCCGAACTGGATGGCGTTCCTCGGCAGCTACGTGGTGCCGAAGAAATACATCGAGAGCCAGGGCCTCGATAATTTCCTGAAAAATCCGGTCGGCACCGGCCCGTACAAGCTCGCCGAATACGAGCTCAATTCGCGCATCGTGCTGGAGCGCAACGACGCCTATTGGGGACCGAAGGCGAATATCGCGCGCATCACCATCCAGATCATCAAGGATCCGTCGGCCCGCGTCGCCGCGATCCAGTCCGGCCAGGCCGACTTCACCCTCAATGTGCCGGTGCGCGAAGTCGAGCGTTTCCAGAAAGCGGCCGGCCTTGCCGCCGAGATCGATCCGATCACCCGCGTCATCCTGTTGCAAGTCCGCGCCGACCTCGCCTTCGCCGACAAGAACGTGCGGCTCGCCGCGCATCACGCCATCGACAAGGCGGCGCTGTCGAAAGCGTTCTATGGCGGCGCCGCGGTGCCGCTCTCGGTGATGGCGACGCCCGGGCTCGCCCGGTTATCTCAGCGACTTCTCTTTCAAATACGATCCGGCGCTGGCCAAGGAGCTTTTGGCCAAATCGAATTTCAGTCCGGCCAATCCGGTGAAGATCGGCTTTGCCACCACCAACGGCCAGTTTCCCAATGACTACGACATCGCGCGCGCCATCGCGCAGATGTGGAAGCAGGTCGGCATCGACGCCGACCTCCAGGTGATCGAATACGCCAAATATTTCGAGCTCAACCGCGGCGGCAAATTGCCGGAAGCGACGCTGTACAGCTGGGACAACGCCACCGGCGATCCGGAGATTTTCATCGGCTACAACCTCAATCCGAAAATGCCGTTCTCGCCGTGGAAGGACGATGATTTCGGCAACAAGGACCTCGCGCTGTTCGGCGTCGCCGACTACGACAAGCGGATCGCCGGATACAAGGATCTGGAGCGTGAGGCGGTCGAGAACGGCGCCAGCATGCCGCTGCTGCAGAGCGTGCATAACGGTCGTGCACAAGAAGAATCTGGCTTACACCAAATATGCCAACGGCTGGGTGCTGCCGCAGACGTTGCGGTGGAGCTGATGTTGCATGCGCATTGTCATGCCCCGCCAACGGGTCCGGCCAAGTGGCCGCGGCCCGATGCACGGCTCCGCCGGAGCGATCCGTAATCACGGCGATCAGCGAACAGCCGATCCTCGGGTTACGGGACTCACGCCGCCGTGCGCGGGTGATGACACGTGCAATGATCGCTACCGTCCTCAAGCTGATCGCGCGCCGCCTGCTCGTGGCGATTCCCGATATTGCTGATCGTCTCGGCGCTGTTGTTCTGCGTGCTCCGCCTGTTGCCGGTCGATCCGGCGGCGATGTCGCTGCCGCCGAATGCGACGATCGAGGAAATCGAAGCCAAGCGCCGCGAGATGGGTCTCGATAAGCCCTTGCCGCAGCAATATCTGATCTGGCTGTCCGACGCGCTGCACGGCGACTTCGGCCGCTCCATCGCGCTGCGCCGTGATGCCGGATCGCTGGTGGCCTCGACCTTGCCGGCGACCATCCAGCTTGCCGCTCTGCGCCATGGTGATCGCCGCGATCCTCGGCATTGGCGGCGGGCTGCTGCTGTTTCACGTGCGCGGCACCTGGTTCGAGCCGGTCGCCGATCTCGCTTCCGTGCTGCTGCTGTCGATCCCGGAATTTCTCTGGGGTCTGATCCTGCTGTTCGTCTTTGGCGTGGCGCTGGAGCTGCTGCCGTTCACCGGCGAAGTCGCGCCCGGTTTGCCGATGCCGCATGTCACCGGATTCCTGCTGCTCGATTCGCTGATCGCGGGCCGCCTCGATGTCTTTCTGCAGCGCCTGCCAGCATCTGATCCTGCCGGCGCTGGCGCTCGGGCTCGCCTTCTCGCCGGGCATCATGCGCGTGCTGCGCTCGAGCCTGTTCGACGTCTATCACGAGGACTACATCGCCCAGGCGCGGCTGCGCGGCTTGTCCGAGGACGAGATCCTGCTCGGCCATGCGCTCAAGAACGCGGCGCTGCCGACGCTCACCCTGGTCGGCGTGCAATTCGGCATTCTGTTCAGCGGCACGCTGCTGGTCGAGGTGATCTATTCCTATCCCGGCATGGGCAACCTGATGGTCGATGCGGTGCGCAATGCCGATCTGCCGCTGATCCAGGCGATCGGACTGACCTATTGCATCGTCGTGCTGCTGATCAACACGGCGGTCGACAGTCTCTACGTCGTGCTCAATCCGAAATTGCGGGTGCGCTGATGGATGCGCTCCGCCGCTCGCTGCGTTCGCCCCGCGTCCTGATCGCGCTCGGCATGATTCTTTGCATCACCGGTTGTGCGATGTTTGCCGGCTTCCTCGCGCCGCACGATCCGGGCGATCAGAATCTGCTTTCGATCCTCACCCCGCCGGCCTGGGCCGACGGCGGCGATGCGAGCTATCCGCTCGGCACCGACAGTCTCGGCCGCTGCGTGCTGTCGCGGCTGATCTATGGCGCGCGCACGGCGATGCTGGTCGCTGTGTTCGCGTCGCTCGGCGCCATGATCATCGGCACGGTGCTGGCGCACATTGCCGGCTATTTCGGCGGCGTGGTGGATTGGATCATCGGCCGGCTGGTCGATGTCTGGATGTCGTTTCCGCCGGTGATCCTGTCGCTGATCCTGATGGTCGGGCTCGGCGTCGGCTTGGGCAAAGTCATCCTCGCCATCGTGCTGGTCGACTGGACGCGGTTCTGCCGCGTGCTGCGCGCCGAGGTGCTGGTGGTGACGCGCAACGATTACGTCGCCGCCGCGCGGCTCCTCGGCTTCACCCATTGGCAGACCATCGTGCGCGAAGTCCTGCCGGCGACGCTGCCGCTGCTGATCACGCTCGTCTCGCTGGAAATGGCGATCGCGGTGGTGGTCGAGGCGATCCTGTCGTTCGTCGGCCTTGGCGTCGGCGCCGATCAGCCGGCCTGGGGCCAGATGATCGCCGACGCGCGGCAATACGTCTACCAATCGCCGTGGAATCTGCTGCTGCCGATCCTGGCGATCTTTTTCACCGTCACCGCCTTCAATCTGCTCGGCGACGGGCTGCGCCGCACGCTCGACGTGCGGCTTGCGGAAACGGGGCGCTGAGCCATGCTGACGCTTGCAGGCGCAAAACCTCACCGTCGGCGCGCACGTCGACGGCGGCCATCGTTCCGGCGATCCGCGATCTATCGTTCGATCTTGCGCCCGGGAAGATCCTCGGCCTGGTCGGCGAATCCGGCGCCGGCAAATCCATGGTCGGCCGCGCCATCGCGCAGCTGCTGCCGCCGGGTTTTGCCGTAACATCGGGAGCACTGCTGTTCGAAGGCGAGGATCTGGCCCGCATGCCGGCGGCGCGGCGCCGCGCGCTTGCTCGGCCGCGCCATCGCCTTCATTCCGCAGGCGCCGATGACCGCGCTCAATCCGGTTCTGACCATCGGCGCGCAGTTCGACGAGCATCTGGCGCGGCTCGGCGACGGCGAGTCGGAAGGCGCGCCGCGAGCGCGCGGTTGCCATGCTGACGCAGCGCGATTGCCGAACGCCGCGGACCTGCTGGCGCAATATCCGCATCAATTGTCCGGCGGCATGTGCCAGCGCGTGCTGATCGCGTTTGCGTTTTCGAGCAATCCGCGCCTCGTCATTGCCGACGAGCCGACCACCGCGCTCGACGTCACCATGCATCCGCCGATCCTGCATCTGATTGCCGAAATGCAGAAGAGCCACGGCACCGCGGCAATCTTCATCACCCACGATCTGCGGCTTGCCGCGCAACTTTGCGACGATGTGGTTGTCATGTATGCCGGCCGCGCGGTCGAGAGCGGTCCGGCGCGTGTGGTGCTGTCGTCGCCGGCGCATCCCTATACGCGCTGCCTGCAACTTGCCAGTCCGCCGATGAGCGATGGGCGGCGCGCGCTCTATGTCATGCCGGATCAAATGCCGAGCCTGCGCCAGCTCGGCAATATTAAAGGCTGCCACTTTGCGCCGCGCTGTCCGCTCGTTGCCGATGATTGCCGCACCGGCGTGCCGCCGATGGCCGCAATGACCGCCGGACACAGCGCGGCCTGTATCCGCTCCGGATCGACACTACAGATCGTCGCGAGGCAAGCGGCGGCAACTCCCGCGGCTGCGGCGGAGCGCCCGCTGTTGCAGGTCGAAAGCTTGCAAAAGCGCTATGAGATCGGCGGCGGGTTGTTCGGCGGTGCGCGCAGCGTCGATGCCGTGAAAGGCGTTTCGTTCAGCATCGCCGAAAACGAGTTCGTCGCGCTGGTCGGCGAGAGCGGCAGCGGCAAGAGCACCATCGCGAAATTGCTGGCGGGCATCGAAGAGCCGTCAGCCGGGAAGATTTTGCTGGGTAGCGAAGACCTCATCGCGTTGCGCGACAATGCGCAGCGTGCGTCGCGGGTGCAGATGGTATTTCAGGATCCGGCATCGGCGCTCAATCCGCGCCGCAGGATCGCGAGTATCGTCACGCAGGCGATGGAAGCGGGCAGCCGGCACGCGAGCTGGGAAGAGCGGCTCAAGCGTACGCGGGAGCTGTTGGCCGAAGTCGGGATGTCGGAGGACTTTGCATCCCGGCTGCCCGGCCAGCTCTCCGGCGGCCAGCGCCAGCGCGTGAACATCGCACGCGCGCTGTGCAGTATTCCAAAAGTACTAGTTGCGGATGAGATCGTATCCGGTCTCGACGTCTCGATTCAGGCGCAACTCCTGAATCTGCTGGCGCGGCTGCGCGCCGAGCTTGGCTTTGCCATGCTGTTCATCTCTCACGACCTTTCGGTGGTGCGGCACCTGTGCAGCCGCGTGCTGGTGATGTTTCGCGGCGAAATCGTCGAGCAGGGACTGGTCGAAGAAGTATTCGGCGATCCGCAGCATGCGCACACCAGAGCGCTGTTATCTTCGGTGCCGCCGGACGATCCGCAAGCAGCATGGCCGGCATTCACGCGCGCGAGCTGAATCTCGCGATCTTCGTTTCGTTCACGATGTGGGCAGTCGGATGTCAGGAAGTTGAGTGCCCCGGCATTCGGCCGGGGCATCACTTGCACTTAGCCGGATTGCGTTACCAGTGGCGATGCCCGCCCCGTCACTCAAACAATATAGCCGCTTTGATTAATTCCCGGTCGATGGTTCTTTTAGTTAGGTCTGTACTTCATCGAGGAACGGCCAGTACTGTGTGACGATCTCGCCAACGTCCCGGAGAAACCTTTGCTTTCTTTCCGACGGTAGTTTCCGTTTGCGGCATGAGACAGGTGTGGCTCGATTGCAGTGTCTGCTATAAAATCGTTTCGCCGGTCCCTGGTTCAATGACGCGCGGAGCATCATCATGCGCATTATTGCCTTACTGATCACGGCGCTGATCGGCGCCACAACGCTCGCTCGTGCCGGCGACGAAGTCGCGGCCGGACAGGCAGTCATCCAGTCTCAGGAAGAAGCTTTGAGCCGCGACGATGGAGCGGCCGCATATACGTTTGCTTCGCCGAGCATTCAAAGCTGGTATCGCACTCCCGAAACCTTCATGTTCATGGTCCGCAACGGATATGCTCCGGTTTACCGCCATCGAAGCTTCGAATTTGGCGACGCGCGGACCTTGGACGGCAAGATCGTGCAGGATGTGCACATCGTCGATGCCGATGGGGTACCCTGGGAAGCGCGCTATACACTCGAGCCGCAGCCCGACGGAAGTTTAAAGATCAGTTCGTGCATATTGGTGAAAGCGGCGACTTCCTAGCTTTCGATCGCCGCGGCCAGTTTGACTCCCTCGCCGCCTATTTGCGTGGTGGTCGCGGTTTTGCGCCGGGCATGAACGGCGCCAATTCCAGAAGCTTCTGCTCTTTCCACCTACCGCGCACAGTGTATTGCGGTAGGCGGGGCAGTACGAGGATTTGCGCGGATATGCTACGGCTTACGGCGGATCAGGGAGACGAAAGCTGTGGCGGATTTTGTCTACGAAATTACCTGCACCGGCGGGCCGGACCAGGAAGGCGCGGTGCAGGCCTGGGCGGATCGCGAGGCGGTGCTGGCATGGGCCGCACTGCCCGGATTGACCGCGGTCGATCTCTATCAGCCGGTACGCGGCGGCACTCACGACCCGTTCAACAGCGATGGGCCGGGGCCGTTGCTGATCGCGATGCTGCAATTCCCGACCCGGCAGATACTCGAAGCCGGTCTGGCCGATCCGCGCTTCAAGCAAAGCATCGCCGCGCGGCCTGCCGTCACGACGACCGGCACCAGCTTCGAACGGCGGTTCCATCCGGTCACCGGCGTGCCCAATCCAGGGCCGCTGCGCGCGCCATTTTCCTATGTGGTGCGCTACCACCATCCGGCGGAAAACGCCGAGGAGTTCGTCTCACATTATATTGCCGACCACCCGCCGATCCTCGGCAAGCTGCCGGAAATCCGCTCGGTGCTGTGCTATCTCCCGGTCGAGCAGACTGCTGCGTCGATCCTGCCATCGGCCCATTACATGGTCGGCAATGAAGTGGTGTTCAATTCACCGGAGGCGTTCAATGCGGCGATGGCGTCGCCGGTGCGACACGAACTGCGGGCGCACTTCAAGAGCTTCCCGAAGTTCACCGGCAAGAACACGCACTTCCCTATGATGCGGCGGCAGGTACCGGGCCGGAGCGGACAAGCTCTCTGATCTTTTCCGTGCTTCGCAGGGTGTTGGTTCGAATGAACTGGATTGCGCGTTGCGCGTCCGCGGGCGAAACGGCGGCATAGGTATCAAACAAGGCATCAATTCCGCCCTTGGCGGACGCGAGCTCTGGTCTCAGCACCAATATGATATTTTGCGTGTCATGCCCAGGACAGGCCGCAGGCTTTACCGAGTGCGACCAGAGTTTCACCCGGCGTGTTCGTGGTCAGCCTTGCGATCATGTTGATCGGGAAATCGGCCAGAAGCGCCAGCGCCTGCAAGAGCTCATCGACATCATTGTTTTCAACGCATTGCGATATTCGTGCGCGAAGTTGCGCGAAATCCATTTTTTTCGACGTTCTTTCGCCGCGCGCCGATGGCGCAGCCGACCGCGACACCTGTTCCGAAATCGTGCTCAGGACTTGCGTTATCCTCTCTTGCCTTTCCGGGCCTGAAGCCATCATGAGACGTCGCCGCACGACCTGAGTCGCCTTGCGGACCAGCTCATCAAATAAATCTGGCGGTACATCCGCTCGGCCTGCGATGGCCGCTGCGACATCTTCATCCCGCTTTGCGCGCTCGATGGCGTGCGTAAGGCCCCAGCGGGAAAATCGTGCGCCGGCATTGCTCACAACTTTCTCGGTGACTTTGGTGTTGCCGCGATCGACCAGCACATCGGTGACCGGCGGCGTAAGTCTGGCGCGGCGAGCAATAGCGTGAAGATGGTCCTGGCTCTTCGTCCGCGCGATGTGAACGAGATCCTGCTCTGACAGCAGCGGTGATTGCGTAAGGACTGGCTCGGCGATGGCGATATCGTCGTGCTGCGACAGCCGGCCGATGATGGCGGGGGGCGCCTGCTCGACTGGCGCAAGTTTTTGACTGAGTTCGACGACCGCCTGCCGTTCGATCCGGTCGACCAGGCTGCCCATTAGCTCGTCGAAGAGGTGAATGGAATCCTCCGAATAGGATCCGGCGCCCTCCAGGAACAGGTCAGTCAGTTGTCGAAGGATCGTGAAGCGCCGCGAACTCGGCCGATCAACCAGCCCGAGTTCCAGTTCTTCTAGGAGCGCTTGCGTTTGTTGCATGGATATTTCGGATCGTGGACTCTTCGTCGGCCCGGGTGCGAATTCAAGAACGCAGGCCGGAAACGCCCGCTTAAGATCGAGGCCGCCTCGATTCGTTTTAAGCGAATTGGTAAAAACCGGCTTGCCGATCGGTTTGCTCAATTCGTCCGGTTTGTAATTGGCGCCGCTTCAGTAATGCTCCTTTCGCCGCAAGCTACCAGCGGCCCTTCATATATTCCTCGATGCACGCCGCCGACGCCTTGGCATAGGTGCCGCGGCGGCTGACTACCGCGCCGGTGAGCCGGTGCAGGGCGACCGCCATCTCGGCAGCCTTCGCGGTCACCGCGATGCCGCTGAGCACAAGCGCGCCGTCGATGACGAACGGACATTCGCGCGCGAACAGCAGCATCGGCAAGCCGCCGGCCGGCAGGATGACCTCGGCGCCGTCGGCCACCATCGGCCGCACTTGCGAGACGAACTCGGCGCGGACATGCGCATAGCTCGCCGCGTCGGTGAAAGCGCGCATGAAGTCACCAAGGTCGGCCCGGATGGCGCGCACGCCGACCACCCGCTGGTCGAGCCCGTGTGCCATCACCTGGCGCTCGTGCCAAGTGATGAAGCTCGGATCGATGGTTACGAGACCGATGCGGCCGCCCATGCTAAGTGCGGCCAACAGATTGGCTTCGCCGAGCCCGATCACCGGGATGTCCACCGCGCCGCGGATTTCCAAAAGGCCAGGCTCCTGGAAATGGCCGATGACGAAGGCGTCATAGCCATTGCGCTCCGCTTCGATGGCGTAGCCGGATCACCTGCGCGGCGCAGCGGAATTCCGTCAGCGCGTGGAAGTGGCGATCGGGCGGGTCGAGGCCATGGACTTCAAACTTGATATCCGGCGCCGCAACCTGATCCAGAAACGCTTGCAGCCGTTCGATATAAGGCGCCTGCTCGACCGGATGGACGAAGCTCTGATACCAGATTCGAGCCGGTCGGGATGATTGAGCCATGGTGCGGTCCCCGCGCTACAACGTCATTCGTTTCGATCTAACATGAGACGAACGGCCGATGGACGATATTTTCTATGAGGACGTAACCCCCGGCAACGTCCTGCGTGCCGGGCCTTACGTGATACCCGAGCAGGAGCTTCTGGATTTCGCCACGGCCTGGGACCCGTTGCCGATCCACGTCGACAAGGACTTCGCCGCCCAACACGGCGGCATCACCGCGCCGGGCATTTATCTGCTCGCGATCAAGATGCGTCTCGTCCACCGCTTGCCGTTCCGCCGCACGGTCTCGCTGGCTTCGGTTTCGATGAAGTGCGCTTTCATCGCCCGGCGCATCCCGGTGATGCGCTGACGCTTGAACTGACCTGGCGTGACAAGCGGCGATCGAAATCAAAGCCCGATCGCGGCATCGTCAGCGGCCGTCTACGCGCTGATCAATGCGGCGGGCGAAATGGTCATCAGCCATCTCGATACGATCTTGATGCGGCTGCGAAACCCGGAGCGCGAGGATTAGCCGCAGAACGGCTGCGCTATCGTTTGATCCGGAGCCCGCGGCCTCACGATCCCAAGTGCGGGCGGTCACGCCGCGGTCGCGGAGCTTGAACTTCTGCACCTTGCCGTTCTCCGTCACCGGCAACTCGTCGACGAATTCGATGAAACGCGGCACCGCGAAATAGGCCAGCTGCGGCTGGCAGAATTCGCAGAGCGCGCGTTCGGTAAGCGGACTGCCCGGCCGCCGGACGATGGCGGCCATGACCTCGTCTTCGGCGAGTTCGGACGGCACCGGAAAGACTGCCGCCTGACCGACGTCCGGATGGCTGAGCAGGACCTGCTCCACTTCGAACGACGAGATATTCTCGCCGCGGCGGCGGATGGCATCCTTGAGCCGGTCGACAAAGCGGTAATAGCCGTCCGCCTCACGCACGACGCGGTCGCCGGTGTGAAACCAGCCGTCGCGGAAGGCCTCGGCGGTCTTGTCGGGCAGGGCGAAATAGCCGGTGGCGAAAGCAAGCGGCTCGTCGGAGCGCAGGACAAGTTCGCCGGGTTCGCCGTCGGCTGCATCCTTGCCGTCCTGGCCGACGATGCGCGCATCGAAACCGTCGCACACTTTGCCCATGCTGCCGGGACGAGTTTCCGCGAGCATGCCGCCGATGACGAAATTGGTTTCGGTCGAGCCATAACCGTCGATCAGGCGGATGCCGGTGCGCTGAGCGAACGCGGTGTGCAGATGCGCCGGCACGCCGGGCGCCAGCGCGAGACGGACGGCGTGCGCACGCTCCTCGGGTGAGGGCTCGCGCGACAGCAGGATCGGCACCATGGCGCCAAGCACATAAGTGATGCTCGCGCGATGCTCGATCAGCGTCTGCCAGAACCGCGAGGCGGAAAAGCGCGGCTCGACGACGAGCGTCGCGCCGGTCAGCAAAGCCTGATGGAACGTGCCCAGCGCGTTGGTATGAAACAGCGGCAGCGTTGTGCAAAGCACGTCGCCTTCGCGAAGTCCGAGATTGCGGACGCCGTGAAATCCCCACCAGAAATATTGCGCATGCGGACAGCACACGCCCTTCGATGGGCCGGTCGTCCCTGACGTGTAGAGGATCGCGACGGTCTGCGCCGGATCGATCGCGGGAGCGGGAAGCGCGTCGCTGCGTGGATGGAACGCCGGTGACCGCAATGCGATCGAATGACGCCGGCGTGCCGCCGCCGATCAGCCATATCCGCTCCAACGCCACGCCGCTCAAGTCGACATGGCGGAATGCTTCCAGCAGTTCCGTTTCGATCACGAGCAACCGCGCGCCGGAGTTGCTCAAGATGTGCCGAAGCTGCGGCCCTCGCGCGGCGATATTGATCGGCACCGCGATCGCACCAAGCCAGGCGCAGCCGAGATAGGCTTCGAGAAATTCCGGCCGGTTGGAGCACATGATGGCGACGCGGTCGCCCGGGCGGATTCCCGCGGCGGCCAGCGTTCCGGCAAAGCGCGCGGCGATGTCCGGTGCTTCGTCAAAGCGCCAGCTTGCGCCACCGCACTTGAACAAGGTGCGGCCGCCGTAACGGCGCGCCTGCCGTTGCAGCATCGCCGGCGAGTGTGCGGTCGCCGGGCGGGAAAGCAGCGAGAATGTCGTCGGCGCTCATCGCTGCTTCTTTGGGCGCTTCTTTCGGACGCGGCCTTTCTTCGCGGCGGTTTTTGGCGACAGCTTTTTTGACGGCGCGCGGTGGGCATGCCTGTCGACGACGGCACCAGCGCCAGCACGCGCAACGGGCTGCCGCTGCCTTCCTTGATCTTCAGCGGCGCGGCAAAGATCACCGCGCCGGTCGGCGGCAGCAGGTCGAGATTGGTCAGGCATTGCAGGCCATACCGGCCCGAGCCGTGCATATAGTAATGACACGGATAGGGCGGCTTGAGATGAAAAGCCTGTCCGGCATCGGTGCCGATCGCCTCCGAGCCGAAGCCCAGCACCTGGCGCTCGTCGACCAGGAATTTCACGGCGTCGGTGTCGGGGCCCGGCGTGTGCTGGCCGGTTTCGTCGAGATTTTGGTAGGCGACGGGATCGGTGCGTTTCGACCAGTCGGTGCGCATCAGGACCCACGATCCCGGCGGGATGCGGCCGTGACGGCGCTCCCACTGGCGCAGGAAATCGACGCCAAGCAGGAAGTCGGCGTCGGCGGCGGATTCGCGCGAGCAGTCGATGACGCAGGCCGGCGCGACGAAACGCTCAGCCGGTATCGTATCGGTGCTGTTGTCGGGCAGATGCCGGCCCGAAATCCAGTGGATCGGCGCGTCGAAATGCGTGCCGGTATGTTCGCTGCAGGAAAAATTGTTCCAGTACCAGCCCGGCCCGCGCGCGTCGTAGCGCGATGCTTCCTCGATCGCGGAACGGCCATGCCTGTCCCATTTCCGGCGGCAGCACGATCTGCGGAAATTCGGGCGACAGCGTCTGCGTCAGGTCGACGACGCGGATGCGTCCTGCCGCGAGATCGGCGACCAGTTGCAGCAGCACAGGCTCACTCATCGCGCGTCCTCGTCACATCATAGCGGCGTGAGCGCAAGCTCGCGCTCCAGCGCCTTCGGATTGTCGCGCCAGCGCGCCAGCCAGTCCTGGGCGATGTCGCCGGGGAAAACATCTTCCGCGCCGCTCTTCAGCGCGCCGATGATGTCGGCCGCAAGCCGCTCCGGCGCGATCTTCGGCGGCGGCAGCGCTTGATTCCATTCGTCATCGATCGGGCCGGGAAAGACATTGATGACGCGCACGCCGGAAGGCGCCAATTCGGCGCGCAGACATTGCGCGAGCGACAAGGCAGCGGCCTTCGATGCCGAATAGGTGCCGTGCGGCGGAAAGTTCGACAGCGCGAAGACCGAGAGCAGGTTGACCCAGGCGACCGCACTCGACTGTCCGTCGGCGCCGCGCGCGCGCATTGCCGGCGCGAATTCCTGCGCCAGCCGCAGCAGGCCGAAATAATTGGTATCCATCTCGGCGCGCGCCACCTCGACGCCTTCGCGCGCTGCGATGCCGTAAGTGCGGTGATGATCCGCGGTGTTGATGAGGATATCGACGCGGCCGCCGATCTCGCCGGCAAGATTTTTGACGGCGCGTGAATCGGTGAGATCGAGCGGCACCAGCGAAACCTGCGGCAGCTTCGACAGGCGTTCGAAACCGGGCGGCTTCTTCCACGGCTCGGCGTAGCCGGCCCAGACCAGGTCTGGCGCCGGCAGCGACGACGGCTTCGACCAGCGCCTGTCCGAGCGCTGTTTTGGCGTCGGTGATCAGGATTTTGCGGAATTTAGGATCGCAGGTCATTTCGCGAAGCTGGCGATCGTCGGCCATGTTGGGCGTGTCCTTCTGCGGCACCGCGATCAACGCGGCCTGTCCGGCTTTGTCGAGGCCGGCGCGGACGTGCACGCGCGATGGCGCAGGCGGGCAATCGCCATGCACATGCGCGACGATGACCGGGCCGCTGTCGAGCTTGATGACGCCGAGCCGCCACGGCATGCGCTCGCGGTAAAACAGTTCGTTGCTGTGATGCAGCGTCGTTTCCGAAATCAGTTCGCCGGCGCCATCCTGGGCACGCCAGTCGAGCCGGTGCGACAGGCATTTGCGGCAGGCCTCGCGCGGCGGATATTGCACCGTGCCGCAGTCGCGGCAGACTTGCAGTTCGAACTGACCGCGCGCCGCCGCGGCAGTCAGCCCGAGCGCGACGCGGCTGCGGCTGCCGGGCGGCAGCGTCGGGACGCGCGTGCGCAGGATCGGATTTTTGCGCGGCGGCCGCACCAATGGACGCGTCATTATTTCTGTTATTGCCCCGCTGCGAGGATGGCGGCGCCGCTGCACAGGCCGCGATCGTAATTGATCATACCGAAGCCGCTCGCCAGACCAAGGCGCGCGTCGGGAACCTTGGCGCCGAGCGATTGTCCGGTGACTTGCCGGATGACCTCGACAAGACCGAGGAAGCCGCCGGCCGCGCCGGCCTGGCCGCCGGAGAGCTGTCCGCCGGAGGTATTGAACGGAAACGAGCCATCGGCGGTGAAGGTGTTCCGCCGCACGAAGTCCGGACCTTCGCCCTTTTTGCAGAAGCCGAGATCCTCGATCTGCATGACATTGATGACCGGGTAGTCGTCATAGGCAGCGACGACGTCGATATCGTCGGGGCCAACGCCGGCCTGCGCATACATCTCGTCGCTTATCGAGCGCCCAGCCGCCGCGATACTGGATCGGATCGTCGGGGAAGGCGTTGTGCCGCTCGATGGTGGCGAGGATGCGCGCATAGGGCAGGCCAAGTTTTTCAGCTTCGGCGCGGCGCAGCACCAGAAAGGCGTCGGCGCCGGCACAGGGCATGACGCAATCGTAGAGGCGCAGCGGATCGGCGATCACGCGCGCGGTCAGATATTCGTCAAGCGTCAGCGGCTTTTTCATCACCGCGGTCGGGAACGCCAGCGCATTGGTGCGCTGCGCGACACAAAGCTTGCCGAAGTCCTCGGGCTTCGCGCCATAAGTCCGCATGTAATAGGCAGTAAGAAAGGCGAAGCTCGCATTGGCGCCGCCCGAGCCATAGGGATAGACGGCGTCGCGCGCGAACTGGCTGAAGGTCGCGAGGTTCTGGCGGAACGAGTCGGTGTGATTGGTGTCGCCGGCGATGCAGGCGATGGCGTCGGCGTCGCCTGACTGCACCGCGCGCGCGGCGCGGCGCAGCGCGACGATGCCGCAGGCGCCGCCCATCGGGATATGGTCGAGCCAGCGCAAGGTGAGGCCGAGATGCTGCGTCAGGCCGACCGCGCTGTCCGGCGCCAGCGTGAAGCTCGACACAGTCAAGCCATCGATGCGGTCTTTAGCGAGGCCCGAGCGCTTGAGAAGCTCGGCAAGAGCGCCGGCAAGAAACCAGTGCGCGCCGTGGATCGAGTAGCGCACATACGGCATTGTCGTTGGACAGGCGACGACAACGTCGTCATAGGCGGCGCGTGCGCTCATTTACGTATCGACTCAAAGTTCATCGAGCAACGCAGCCGGATAAGCCTCGAAGCTCAGCTGGTCGGTTCAATAACTCCCAGGCCAGCGCGGCAATGCACGCGGCCTCGTGCCGCCTCAATGCGGGACGACGGCGGTCGCCTCGATCTCCACTTTGGCCAGATCCTCGACCAGCGCCACGACCTGAACCAGGGTCATGGTCGGAAAATGCTTGCCCATGACGGCGCGATAAGCTGCACCGAGGTCGCTCAAGCTCGCCAGATATTCCTGCTTGCTGGTGACGTACCAAGTCAGCCGGGTGATATGCTCCGGCTTGCCGCCGGCTTCGGCCACCAGCGCGACAATGTTCTCCAGCGCCTGACGCACCTGTGCGACAAAATCCGTGCTGTCGAAATGTTGCTCGGCATTCCAGCCGATCTGGCCGGCCAGAAACACCGTACGCCCTTCCGCAGCGATGCCGTTGGCAAAACCCTTCGGCTTTTTCCAATGGGCGGGATGAAGAAATTCGAAGGTTTCGCTCATATCTCCGGCCTTGCTCATTGCGCGCCCGGCTTGAGGCGGAAACGCTGGATTTTTCCGGTCTGCGTCTTCGGCAGCGCCTCGATGAATTTCACCGAGCGCGGATATTTGAACGGCGCGATGGTCGCCTTGACGTGATCTTGCAGCCGCTTGGCAGTGTCGACGCCCGGCAGCACGCCTTCGACAAGCACGACATGGGCTTCGACGATCTGGCCGCGGCCTTCGTCGAGCGCGCCGATGACCGCGCATTCCTTGACGTCCGGATGCGACAGCAGCGCCGCTTCGACCTCAGGCCCGGCGATGTTGTAGCCGGCCGAGATGATCATGTCGTCGTTGCGTGCGGCGAAATGGAAGTAACCGTTCTCGTCCTGCACGAAAGCGTCGCCGGTGAGATTCCAGCCGTCGCGGACGTAGGCGCTTTGCCGCTTGTCGGCGAGATAACGGCAGCCGGTCGGGCCGCGCACCGCGAGCTTGCCGACTTCACCGCGCGGCTTTTCCTTCATGTCGTCGTCGACGATTTTGGCCTCGTAGCCGATCACCGGTGTTCCGGTGCTGGCCGGCGTGGCGTCGCCGAAGCGGTTTGAGATGAAAATGTGCAGCATCTCGGTCGAGCCGATGCCGTCGAGGATCGGCTTGCCGGTTTTCGCCACCCAATCGTTGAAGACCGGCGCGGGCAGCGTCTCGCCGGCTGACACCGCGGCGCGCAGCGATGACAGGTTGGCGCCCTGATTCATCGCCGCCAGCATGGCGCGGTACGCGGTCGGCGCGGTGAACGAGATCGTTGCCTTATAGGTCTCGATGATCTCGATCATGTTGGCAGGCGATGCGTTCTCCAAAAGCGTCGCGGTTGCACCGAACCGCAGCGGAAAGATCGCAAGGCCGCCGAGGCCGAACGTGAAAGCAAGCGGCGGCGAGCCGACGAAGATATCGTCAGGCGTGACGCCGAGGATTTCCTTGGCATAGCCGTCGGCAATGATCAGCAGATCGCGATGAAAGTGCATCGTCGCTTTCGGCTCGCCGGTCGTGCCCGAAGTGAAGCCGAGCAGCGCGACGTCGTCGCGGCTGGTCGGCACCGCATCGAATGCGACGCCTTTGGTCAGTGCCACGCGGTCGAGTTCGGCGTCGTGATTGGCGGTGCCGTCGAAGCCGATCACCTGCTTGAGGAATTTCGAGGTTTTGGCGCAGGTGACGAGTTCGTCCATCAGTCGGGTATCGCAGAGCGCGAGCGCAATCTCCGCCTTGTCGACGATCTTTGACAGCTCGACGGCGCGAAGCAGCGGCATGGTGTTGACGACGACGGCGCCGGCCTTGGTCGCCGCCAGCCAACACGCCACCAGCGCCGGGTTGTTGGCGGCGCGTATCAGGATGCGATTGCCCGGCTTGACGCCGAAATCTTCGACCAGCGCGTGGGCGATGCGGTTGGTCCAGTCCGACAGCTCCTTGTAAGTGCGGCGGCGGCCATTGCCGATCAGCGCGACATGGTCGCCGAAGCCTTGCTGCCACCATGCGGTCGGTGAGTTCGACGCCGGCGTTAAGCACCTCGGGATAATCGAAGCCGTTGAGCGGGATGTCGGGCCATTGCTGCGATGGCGGAAGATTGTCGCGGGTAAAGGTGTCGGTATGGGCCGAGCGGCCAAATGTGCAAAGCCATGGTGGTCTCCTTAAGGCCTCATGCTCCCGACAGCATTTGCCTTGCGATGACGATTTTCTGAACTTCGGACGCGCCCTCATAGATGCGAAGCGCGCGGATATCGCGATAAAGCCGTTCGACGATGTGGCCGCTGCGGACGCCGTCGCCGCCATGGATCTGCACCGCTTTGTCGATGACTTTCTGCGCGCGCTCGGTGGCAAACAGTTTTGCCATCGCGGCTTCGCGGGTGATGCGCGCGGCGCCGTTGTCCTTGGTCCACGCCGCGCGGTAGACCAGAAGCGCTGATGCATCGACATCGACCGCCATCTCCGCAATCGACGCCTGCACCATTTGCAAATCGGCGAGTGGGCCGCCGAACAGTTCACGGCTGCGCGCCCGCTTGATGGTCTCATCGAGGGCGCGGCGGGCAAAGCCGAGTGCCGCTGCGGCGACGGTCGAGCGGAAAATGTCGAGTGTCGCCATCGCGATCTTGAAGCCGTCACCCGGCGCGCCGATCATCGCTGTTGCCGGCACGCAGGCGCGCTCGAATTTCAGCCGCGCCAGTGGGTGCGGCGAGATCGTGTCGAGCCGCTCTGCGATCGAGAATCCCGGTATCTTATCGGGGACGATGAACGCAGAGAGGCCTTTCGCACCCGGTGCCTCGCCGGTGCGCGCGAACACGACATAAAGATCGGCGATGCCACCGTTGGAGATCCAAGTCTTCTCGCCGTCGAGAACATAGCCGGTGCCGTAATGTTGTGCGGTGAGGTCGATATTGGCGACATCGGAGCCCGATTTTGGCTCGGTCAAGGCAAACGCGGCGATCGCTTCACCGGAACGCGTGCGTTTGAGCCATTCGCGTTGCGGTTGGTTGCCGAACAGGCTGATCGGGCCGGCGCCGAGCCCTTGCATGGCGAACGCGAAATCGCCCAGCGCATCGTGCCGTGCCAACGTCTCGCGAATAAGGCAGAGCGTGCGCACGTCGAGAGGCCCTGGTGCTTCGGGGTCGGGCGCGGTGTGCTTGAGGAAGCCGTCGCGGCCGAGCTTTTGCACCAGATCGCGGCAAGCGGCATCGACGTTATTGTGATCCGCCGGCAGATTCGCCGCCGCCCATTCCTCAATCGCCTTTGCGACCGCGCGGTGGCGATCGTCGAAGAACGGCCAGTTGAGGAACGAGGAGTCGGACACGCCTAACTCCGCTCATTCCCGCGTAAGCGGGAATCCAGGGGCCGCTTGCTGGAATTTTGCGCTGGGTCCCCGCTTTCGCGGGGACGAGCGGATAGAAACTTGATCATCAGTTGCCCTCGAACACTGGTTTTTGCTTCGCGACAAAGGCACGGTAGGCGCGTTCGAAATCCTTGGTCTGCATGCAGATCGCCTGCGCCTGCGCTTCCGCCTCGATGGCGTCATCAAGCGCCATCGACCATTCCGCGACAAGCTGCGTCTTGGTAATACCGTTGGCGAATGTCGGCCCCGCCGCAATGCGGCGCGCCAGTGTCAGCGCTTCCTGCTCCAGTATGTCGGCGGCGACCAGTCTGTTGTAGAAACCCCAGCTCTCGCCTTCCTGCGCGCTCATGGCGCGGCCCGTGAACAGCAATTCGGAGGCGCGGCCCTGGCCGATAATGCGTGGCAGGATCGCACACGCGCCCATATCGCAGCCGGCAAGGCCAACGCGATTGAACAGAAACGCGGTTTGCGCCGCTGGCGTGGCGAGGCGGATATCGGAGGCCATGGCGATGATCGCTCCGGCGCCGGCGGCGATGCCGTCAACGGCGGCAATGATTGGCTTGCCGCAATGGAGCATCGCCTTGACCAGATCGCCGGTCATCCGCGTGAATGACAGAAGCTGCGGCGCATTCATCGCGACCAGCGGCCCAATGATTTCATGCACGTCGCCGCCGGAGCAGAAATTGCCGCCGTTCGGCAGGAACACCACTGCATGCACGTCTTCGGCATGAACCAGCGCGCGGAAGGTATCGCGCAGCTCGGCATAGGATTCGAAGGTCAACGGGTTTTTGCGCTCCGGCCGGTTGAGCTCAATCGACGGCAACCGCGCCGTCCATGCGCCAGAGAAAATGAGAGGGCTTCAGGCCGGCCATCGTGGTCATGCTTCGCCCTCCCAATCGCTGCGGAACGATTTCAGCTTCGCCGACATTTTTTCGGCATCGCGCACCGAAAGGCCGCCAAGCAGCTCATCGACCCAGTGCTCATGCGCCGCCGCCATCTCAGCGAAGGCGGCTCGGCCCTTGCGGGTGAGTGTAATGAACGAAGTGCGGCGGTCGCCATTGCGTTGCGCTCGCGCGACAAAGTCCGTCGGATACCAGGCGGTCGACGATACCGGTGACATTGCCATTCGACACCATGAGGAAGCGCGAAATCTCGCTCATCAGCATACCGTCGGGCTTGCGGTAGAGCGCGGCCATCACATCGAAACGCGGCAGCGTGGCGTTGAACTGCGATTTCAGCCGCTCGCGCGCAACGCCTTCGATCAGCCGGCTGGCACGAAGCAACCGGATCCACAGCCGCAGCCGCGCCTTGCTGTCGCTTTCGAGATCCGGGGCGGGAAGCGGTGCGCTGACCATGATTATACGCGCCCTGTTGTCGGTTCGGCTGGCGCCGACAATCGGTAAAGCTGATCGCGCCCGGCGTAGTAAGGCTGCGGCCAAGTCTCGCCGAAATCGCCAAGCTTAGCCGCGGCATGCAGCATCCAATACGGATCGGCGAGATGCGGCCGGGCAAGGCACACGAGGTCGGCGCGGCCCGCCATCAGGATCGAGTTGACGTGATCGGGCTCGAAAATATTACCGACCGCCATGGTCGCCATGCCGGTCTCGTTCCGGATGCGGTCGGAGAACGGAGTTTGAAACATGCGGCCATAAACCGGCTTCGCCTGTATCGAGGTCTGGCCGGCGGAGACGTCGCAGATATCGACGCTGGCTTCTTGCAGCATGCGGCTGATAGCAACTGCTTCCGGCGGTTCGATGCCGTCGGCGCCGACCCAGTCATTAGCCGAGATGCGCACCGAGATTGGTTTCCCCGCCGGCCATACCGCACGCACTGCGTGAAATATTTCGAGCGGA
This sequence comes from uncultured Alphaproteobacteria bacterium, assembly GCA_963742215.1. Classification (GTDB taxonomy): domain Bacteria; phylum Pseudomonadota; class Alphaproteobacteria; order Rhizobiales; family Xanthobacteraceae; genus BOG-931. The sequence goes on along the minus strand of CAVULJ010000015.1, from coordinate 359,614 downwards.
AATCGCATGCGGGTTTCCAGCGAGCCGCCGTATTCATCAGTGCGCCAATTGGTCAACGGCGTGATGAACGACGACAGCAGGTAGCCGTGCGCGCAGTGGATCTCGAGCATGTCGAAATTGCAGCGGGCGGCCATTTCCGCCGACGCAACGAATTGATCGCGTACGTGCACCATATCGTCGCGGGTCATCGGCAGCGGGGCATGATTGCGTGGCGACCACGCCGCAGACGACGGCGCCATCAACGGCCAGTTGCCGGATTTCAGCGGCGCGTCCATCTCCTCCCAGCCAAGCTGGGTCGAGCCCTTGGCGCCGGAATGGCCGATCTGGCAGCAGATTTTCGCGTCGGTTTCGCGGTGCACGAAATCGACGATCCGCTTCCACGCCACCTCATGCTCTGGCGCGTAGAGGCCGGTGCAACCGAGCGTTATGCGGCCTTCCGGGCTGACACAGGTCATTTCGGTGCAGACCAGGGCGGCGCCGCCCTTCGCGCGCTCAGCGTAGTGCACAAGATGCCAGTCGGTCGGGCAGCCATCGACAGCTTTGTACTGCGCCATCGGCGACACCACGATGCGATTCTTTAGCCGCATGTCGCGAAGCTTGAACGGCGCGAACATCGGCCGGCGCACCAGATTGTCGCCGGCCCCGGCAAGACGCTGAAACCATGCCTCGGCGCCTTCCAGCCACTTCTTGTCGCGCAGCCGCAAATTCTCATGACTGATGCGCTGCGAGCGCGTCAGCAGCGAATAATTGAACTGCACCGGGTCGAGATGCAGATAGCGCTCGACGTCCTCGAACCATTCCAGCGAATTGCGCGCCGCGGATTGCAGCTTCAGCACTTCGGTACGCCGCGCGTCCTCGTATTTAGCGAACGCCGCCGCCATATTCGGCTCGGTACACAGATAGTCCGCCATGGCAACGGCGCTTTCCATCGCGAGCTTGGTACCGGAGCCGACGGAAAAGTGTGCGGTGGCGGCGGCGTCACCCATCAGCACGATATTTTCGTAAGACCATTTTTCGCAGAGTACGCGCGGGAAATTCAGCCATGCCGAGCCGCGCAAATGCGCCGCATTCGACATCAGGGGGTGGCCACCAAGATACTTTGCGAAAATCTTTTCACAGGCCCGGCAGTTCTCCTCCTGGCTCATCTCGCCAAAACCGAACTTTTGCCAGGTCTCGTCCGAGCATTCGACGATGAAAGTCGCGGTATCGGCATCGAACTGGTAGGCGTGGGCCCAGATCCAGCCGTGCTCGGTTTCTTCAAAGATGAAGGTGAAGGCGTTGTCGAATTTCTGGTGCGTGCCGAGCCAGACGAATTTGTTCTTGCGTTGCTCGATCGCCGGCTTGAAATGATCGGCAAGTTCGTTGCGGGCTCTTGAGTTCAGTCCGTCGGCCGCGACGACGAGGTCGTATATCTTTGCCAGCTCTTTGACGCTGGCGACTTCGGTTTGAAAGCGCAGCTCGACACCGAGAGAGAGCGCGCGCTGTTGCAGTAACAGCAACAGGGTTTTGCGTGCGATGCCGGAAAAACCGTGGCCGCCCGAAATGATCGTCTGGCCGCGATAATGCACGGCGATATCGTCCCAATAGGCAAAGTTGCCGCGGATTTCGTTGGCGCTGATGGGGTCGTTGGCCGCAAGATTTTGCAAGGTTTCGTCGGACAGCACGACGCCCCAGCCGAACGTGTCGTCCGGCTTGTTGCGCTCGAACACGGTAACGTCATGCGCGGCGTCGCGCAGCTTCATGCTGATCGCGAAATACAGACCGGCCGGACCGCCGCCGAGGCACGCAACCTTCATGCGATGCTGCCTTACTGATGAGAACTCTAACTATGACTCCGGCTGCAAGATATTTCAAGCTTAAAGCTTCAGGTTTGAAGCTTCATTCCGAAATTTTATTTGAGAGCTATTTCAGACTTCCCCGGAGGCGAATTTCCCATGGAAATTGAGCCGGTTATGCCTTGGCCGCAGGACCATATTCGGCCGGAACGTCGTAGCTCCCCAGCAACCCGTCCACCACATTGTGGAAATGGTCCCACGGCGCGTGCGCATAGTTGTGCCCGCGCACGATGAACGAGGCGCCAGCGTAGAATTTTTCGTATTGCAGGTGCCGTCCGGCGAACTCTGACCCGACCAGATCCCACGCAAGCTTGAATAATTTCATGCGGTCAACCGCGCGCATCTGTGGCGTGTTCCAGAATGTCTCGAACGTTTTGCGCAGCTCTGGCTCCCCCATTACTGAAATATCTGCCGGCATCTGAAATACGCCGCCGCCACACAATTCGCGCAGGATGTCGATGATCGACGAATAGTTTTCAGTGCACCAGTTCAGCGCCGCATACATGAAGCGCCGGTTGAAGGTCATGTAACCGTCGGGCCACGACTCCGCGGCCTGGATTTGGCCCATGATCATGCCGCCCAGCGTAGCTTCCAGCGCCGCAAGACGTCCCAGCGTTTCGCGCACCGCTGGCACCTGGTCGGCGCCGGACGATTGCGCGATCCGGCTCGCCAGCCCGACAATGAGCTGCATCTTCGCCCAGTAGCGCACATTCGACTGATGGTTGCCGAAGCAATGGCCTGGTGTATTGGTGTAGATCGCTCGCGCCAGCACCGCGTCGTTGTGAACGAACACGCGTTCCCACGGTACTTTGACATTTTCGCAGATCAGCATGCTGTCGGTTTCGTCGAACCGCCAGGCCAGAGGATTTTCGAATTCGTTGCTGCAGTCACGCTCCAGTGGCTTGCGTGACCACAGCGATAATCCCGGCGCATTGCACGGCACCGCGCAGGTGATCGACTCCGGCAGTTGATCGGCTGCGAGCGGGATCAGGTTCCCGATCCAGATTTCATTGGCGAGCACAGCGCCGGTAGCCAGCATCTTCATGCCGGAGATCACCACGCCGTCATCGGTTTCCTTCACCACACGCAGTGTCGGCACCGGCAGGTTCTGCCTGAGATAGAAATCCGGATTGCGCGCCGCCTGGGGCGGCAACACCGCATAGGCGGCATAAACGTCGATATCGCGTATGTGCTCGTAGTATGCGGTGAGATTCCCGGCGAAGCGGCCGAATTCTTCCGGCTTGGTGGCCATGCCGGTGACAAAGCTCGCCACGTGATCGGGCGAACGGCCCAGCATGCCGTAGCTCATTTCGGCGATGCGGCGATGGGCCAGCGAGCGTGCTTCAAGGTCGCCCCGCGATTTTGGCTTCAGAAAATATGTACTGAAGTGTTTGCCGCCTTCCTCGAACGACATCGCGTCGCGATTCTCCGGCGCCGCTTTCATGTCGTAGATCGCCGCCATCGACCGCGCAGCATTGCAGAACGCCGGATGCGTGGTGACGTCGGTTACCTTCTCCTTGCCGATGTAAATCGTCCTGCCGTCGCGCAATGATTCAAGATGTTGGTCGCCCGTTTTCAGCATGGCCCCGCACTCCGTTCGCCGTAATACACGTTGAAGTAGATACGAAAAATACTTCGCGCAAACGCATCAATGCCTTTCCGCTGCTTGGCACCCTACAATCTTAGTGGAAGCAGGAGTTTGCATGAGCGGCAATCCAACCGTTGCGGCAGTCATCGCTAAGGATCTCGCCAGTTACGGCGCGAAGCGTTGTTTCGGACTTCTTGGCACGGCGAATTTCAAAGTATCCCATGCGCTGGTCGAAGCCGGCGTCGAGCTGATTAAAGCGCGCCACGAATGCAATGCAGCCAGCATGGCCGACGCCTATGCCAAATCGACCGGCGAACTGACGCTGGTTAGCGTACATTCAGGCCCCGGCCTGACCAATGCACTTACCGGCATCGCCGAAGCGGCGAAGAGCCGGACACCGCTCGTCGTGCTGGCGGGGGATGTCCCGAACGGCCAGGTGAAAAATAACTTCTACATCGAACAGGCGGAGATGGTGCGCGCGGTCGGCGCAGTATCGGAGCGGCTGCATACAGTTGCCTCGGCACGTGAAGATGCGCTGCGCGCGGTGACCCGCGCCATGCGCGACCGGCAGACGGTTGTGTTGAGCCTGCCACTCGACGTTCAGCACGCCACACTTGCTTCAAATCTGCCGCCACTCGAATTGCCGCCGCTGCCCGGGCGGCTCCATCCAGATCCGCATGCGGTCGCCGCAAGTTGCCGATGCATTGGAACGCGCGCAGCGGCCGCTAATCCTCGGCGGGCGCGGCGCGGTGATTTCCGGCGCGGAGGAGGATCTGGTCGCGCTAGCTGACCGCGTTGGCGCGTTACTGGCGACCTCGGTGTGCGGACACGGTCTGTTTTCCGGCAACCCATGGTCAGTCGGCATCAGCGGCGGGTTCTCGTCGCCGGTCGCAGACGAGCTGATCCCGGAGAGCGATTGCATCGTTGCGTTCGGCGCAAGTCTGACCCAATGGACCACCAAGCGCGGCAAGCTGATCGCGCCCGATGCGGTGGTCGTGCAGGTCGATATCGAAGGGCCAAAGCTCGGCTATCAGATGCCGGTGCAGATCGCGGTGCAGGGCGATGCCAAGGTCACCGCGGAGGCTTTGCTCCAAGAGCTCGACCGGCGCGGCGTGAAGACCAAAGCTGGCCGCCGCAGCGATGCGATGCGCGAGCGCATTAGAGCCGGCGACAATCATCACTATCCCCATGGCGACGAATCGACCACCCAATTCATCGATCCACGCAAACTGAGTAAAGCGGTCGATGCGCTACTCCCAGACGATCGCGTCGTGGCTTCCGACTCCGGTCATTTCTGCGGCTGGGTGCCGCGCTATTTGCGTGTGCCGAATGCGCACGCCTCGTGTCTCAGCCACTCGTTTCAATCGGTTGGTCTTGGCCTGCCATCGGCGATTGGTCTTGCGGTCGCCAATCCGGGCAAGCTTGCGGTGCTGGGCGCCGGCGACGGCGGCTTCCTGATGTCGATGGCGGATATGGAAACCGCGGTGCGGCTCGGGCTGCGGCTCTGTATCCTGGTTTACAACGATGCGTCCTACGCCGCTGAGGTACATTATTTTGGGCGTCAGGGTTTTTCGACCGACAGCGTCAAATTCCCTGACACCGATTTCGTCGCGATTGCGAAGGGATATGGCGCGCGCGGCGCGACCGTGCGGACGCTTGCCGATCTTGATCCGGTGAAAGCCTGGGTTGCAGAGGGGTCGCCGGGCGTATTCGTGATCGACGGCAAGATCAATCCAGCTCTCGAAGCCGACTGGCACACCGAGCACTTCCCGAAAGACAGCCACTAAACGATAAACTGTTGCAGCATCGGATTTATTGCAGCGCACATTTCGCGCGGATAACAGTTTCTTATCCGATTTTTTGCAAGGTTCTCGACCGGGGACACGAGGCTAATAGGTTCGTCCGATGTTTTGGGCGAAGATTTTTGCCATTGCGGTGGTCGCTGCATTCGCCGGTTCGGTGATGTACAACGTCTATTGGCGTCGCCGGAATTGAGGCGTTAGCTGGCCGATAGTTTCATCAACGCGAGTGCGGCGCGGCCGTTTGGTCCGTAAGGATTGCCGAGCGATTCGCACATTTCGAAGTGATTGTAGTCGGGTGCACCGATGAGTTCGACCGGCTTGCCCGCAGCTTTTACTGCGGCTGCAAAATCGCGGTTCTGCCGCTGGAATTCCGGCGTCTCATTGGATCCGTACGTGACCATCATGGGTGCCCGCAATTGATCCAGGTGGCGCAGCGAACTCATCTTGTCTTCCATGTCGTCGTCGAATTTGACGTAGGTGCTTCGCTTGGAGAGGCGGACCGGTTTCATGTCGTACATGCCGCTCATGCATAGTCCGCCTTTAATAATGTCCGCGGGTAGTCCGAAATCCTTGCTCCAATCGGTGACGAGTGTAACGCCGCAGAGGTGACCGCCGGACGAATGGCCGCCGACGATAGAGCTGGCTTGGATCGCCACCGAATGACGCGGCATTTTTATAAACCCACGCGACAGCGCGCCTTACCTGATCCGCCATCACGCGGAGATCGCCATTCGCGGCCTTGACGGAAATAAAGTCGAGCGCGACGTAGTGCGCTCCGGCATTGACGAGAACTTCGGCCGGGAAGGCGTAGTCTTTCGCCGAACCGCCGAGCCAGGCGCCACCGTGGATGAAGACGAAGATCGGAGCGTTTGGCTGCTTGGCGCGATAGATGTCGAGCTTCTCGACCTCGCTTGGGCCATAAGATTCACGCTGTGGCTGTCCGAGCCGGCGGCGAGCCTCATCGCTTCTGCTGGCGTAGCGTTTGGTGATCTGGAACCCCAGCGGAGCATAAAAACTTTGATCGTATGCGGCATCGAGTTCGACTTGGTCCATCTCCATCCAGACATGAGGACCTTCCGGATGCGGCGGGGGTCCAATCCGGCATTCGTCGGCGAGTACTGGTGTCGCGACTAAAGCGGCACCCGCGCCGAGTGCCGCGCGTCGACTGATCCACCCGGCGAATGCGTCCGTCCTGAATCTTCATAGCTTCACTCCGATCTTGCGAGCAAACTTGTTCACGCTTGCCTGTCGACGACCTCCGCCGAGCCTATTTGCCGTCATGTCGGCGATGTATTTCACGACGAAATTCTTGATGTCGCTCGGTATGGAGGCGAGGCCGGCGAGGACGTGCTGGCCTTCATCCGCACTGACCATGACGGGCTCGGTCTTGATCAGGTTCGAATAGGCCGCAAGGAATTGCGGGTCCTTCCACATCGTCGACAAAAGCGGCGCGCATCACCGCGACAGCCTCGGGCGTGGTTTTCGGCGGCATCATGGCGGAGCGGAACATGGCAAGCTGCGGATCGCTGATGGCTCGCAGAGCCCTGTACTCCATTTGGCCGCTCAGCGGCTTGTCCGGATGCACGGAAGCGTAAAACTCCTCGAAGGTCTGCATGTTGGGCAGCGCCTTGGTGCGCGGATAGGCGTCGCCTTTCCGTGGCGACAATTGCCAGAGCGGCAGGATGACGCCCTCCTTGCCCATGGTCGGCTCGACCGAACCGGCCCAGCCCGACAGCGAGGTATTGGCCGCCTGTCCGATATTTTGCAGGATCGCCGTCTCGACTTCCTTAAGCCCGCGATAGGCGGGTATCGGCTCGATATTTCACGCCGAGCAGGTCGAGCGCCAGATCGATATTCAAGGTGTTGCTGTTCTCGGCGTTCAATGACAGCGCCTTGAAGCCGTTTGTCTTCATCAGGTCGCTCGCGACCTGGATGCCGGGCGGCGTGTCCTTGCGGATGTAGACAACGAGAGGACACTCCACGCCGGCCACGAAGACAAAGTCGGAATACGGAACCTGGAGTGACGGATTGTTGAGAAGCTCGCTGACAACATCGACGGTGAAGAATCCGATCGTCTCACCATTTGGCGTCGCGTCGCCGAGCTCGTTGCTGCCGACAATGCCGCCCGCGCCGCCGACATCCTTGACGATGACGGTCGGATTGCCGGGAATGTGGGCAGGCAGATACTGCGCGACGACGCGGCCCTCGAGATCGGTCGGGCCGCCGGCCGGATAATTGACGATCATCGTGATCGTCTTGCCCTTGTAGTATTGCGCCTGCGCGATATCGGGCATCGAAGGCGGCGAGCGCGATAACTCGCGCACGCCGCCAGGATTGTGCGCGATGCTTTTGCCGATGCCATGAACGAACTCCTCCCTGCGTTGCGCGCTTGTTGTTGCGCGCTGACGCTTTGCTTTCTAGTTTTTGTCCTGCCGCTGATCGGTCAGCATCGTGCCGAGCTTGAACGGCTCGTAGGTCGGCTTGTACGTCTTCTCGTCCAGGAACTGCCGCAGACCGGTATTGTAGGAGTCTTCCTTGTCGGCGGCCTTGATGGCCTGACCCTTGGCGGCGAGATAATCGTAAGCCTGCGGCACATCCATGGTGCGGACCTGGCGGATAGCGTGCTTGGTCGCGCGCAGCACGGCAGGGCTCTTCTTCATCAGCCGTTCGGCGAGATCGGTTACGGCATCTTCAAGTTTTTCGAGCGGCACGGCGAAATTGATCATGCCGATGCGTACGGCTTCCTTGCCGTCGAACGGCTCGCCGAGGCAGGCGTAGTAAAGCGCGTGACGCGGCAGCACCATGTCCGCCACCACCTTCGAGACCAGCGCGCCGGGCAGGATGCCCCAGTTCACTTCAGACAATGAGAACGTCGCGTTCTCGGCCGCGATGGCGAAGTCGCAGCCGAGGAGCTGCATGAAAGCGCCGCCGACGCAGTAGCCGTGAACCATTGCGATGGTCGGCTTGTCGTAGGTGTAGAGCCGCTCCCAGCGCCAGCGATTGGCGGCCTCCGCGGCTTTTTTGCGCTCGCCCGGCTTCTTCTCAAGCTCGCGAAAGAACTGCTTCAGATCCTGTCCGGCGCTGAAATTGCCGCCTTCGCCGCTGACGACGACAACTTTGACGTTTTCGTCGACTTCGAGTTTCGCCAGCGCATCGTCCATGTCGAAGTGCAGTTGCGGGCGACATGGCGTTGCGCTTGTCGGGACGGTTAAGGAACGCCCAGCCGATGCCGTCGTGGACCCGGACTTTGACGCACTCGTACTTGTACTCGGTCATTGCTGTCTCCTTGGGGGTTAAGGTTTTGCCGGCTCTTGCGGAGCGGTCTTTCGATCGATCCTGATTGCTCCAGTTAGCGTTGGATACTCATGTTTTTGCATGGCTGACCACAGGCGCCAGCGTCGCATACTTTGTTGTCCAGCCGGGCTTAGAGATTGCCGCCGACGGCGCGCGCGGGCAGGTAGTGCAACACGCGACGCTCGATCAGAATGACGCCAAGATAAGCAATGCCGCCGACCAAGGTGAGCATCACGATGGAAACGAATACCATCGGCGTATCGGCCTGTCCTTCGCCCAGGGTGAGCAGATAGCCGAGGCCGACATTGCCGCCGACCAGTTCGCCGACCACGACGCCGACCACTGCGAGCGTGGAGCCGATGCGAAGGCCGGCGAACATCGGCGGCATCGAGGTGGGAAATTCGATCTTCCAGAAAATCTGCGAACGGGTCGCCTTGAATGCGCGCGCCAGATTGACCAGGTCCGGATCGACCGTGCGCACCGCGGTCAACACGTTCACCATGACCGGGAAGAACACGATCAGGATCGCCACCAGAATCTTCGGATAGACAGTGAAGCCCATCCACAAGATGAACAGCGGCGCAAAGGCAACCTTCGGCGCGATCTGCAAGGCGAGGATATAAGGCGACAGTGCCAGCTCCGCGGTTGGCGACATGCCAAGCGCATAACCGATGAAGGCGCCGAGCAGGCTGCCGATGATGAAGCCGGCCAGCACCTCGCCGACGGTAATACCGGTGTGAAACAGCAGGTGATCGAACTTGAAGGCGTGGACGAATTCGTTGGCGACCATGGAGAGCGGTGGCACGATGAATGTCGGGATACCCAATAAGCCTGGTCCCCATTGCCACGCCGCGAGGAAAACGATCAGCAAAGCGATGCTGGCGGCGGTCCCGTTCCGTACCGATGACGAAACGGCGCCGTTCATGCCGCCCCCTGCGCCTGGTCAAGCAAGCCGATGCCGAGCCGATCCATAAGCTGCGCGACGTAATCGTTGACCTTGGCGTTGTGCCGCCGCGCGATCGGGTTGTCGCGCCCCGGCATATCGATGGAAATTTCCTCGACAATCGTGCCGGGTCTTTGGCTCATTACCAGCACACGGTCCGACAGCGTGACCGCCTCGGAAAGATCGTGAGTAATGAGCAGCGCGGTCTTGCCGGCTTTTTTTAACGTTCGGGCGAGGTCGAGTTGCAGCACCATGCGGGTTTGCGCATCCACTGCCGAGAACGGTTCATCAAGCAGCAGCACGTGGGGATCGACCGCGAGCGTGCGGGCGAGAGCCACGCGCTGGCGCATGCCGCCGGAAAGCTGATGCGGGTAGTGGCCGGAAAACTCAAACAGGCTGAAGCTTTCCAGCAGCGATTTCGCCCGCCGCTTGCACTCCGGTCGCGGCACGCCCTGAATCTCGACGCCGAACATGACGTTTTCGGCGATCGTGCGCCACGGCAGCAACAAGTCTTTTTGTAGCATGAACGCCACATGGGCATTCGGTCCCGTGACACGCTCGCCGTCAACGAAGGCTTGGCCCTCGGTCGGCGCCGTCAGCCCGGAACCGATATTGAGCAGCGTACTTTTGCCGCAGCCGCTCGGTCCGATCAGCGAAACGACCTCACCGTCGCGGACGGAAAAGCAGACGTTTTCCACCGCCGTCAGTACATTGCGGCCGCCGCTTTCCCTAAAGCGCATCGTCACATTGCGATATTCGAGGCGGACAACGTCAACCATCAGCAGATCGACCACCAAATGCGTTTGTTCGGGCCGATTGCGTGCCGCCCATTGGTGTGAACTATAGTGGCAAAAGCCGGGTTCGCCGATAGGGCAGACGAAGGAGCTAAAAATGTTCGATCGCGCAGATGAAATGAGCCGCCGACGCTTGCTGCAAGCTGCACCATGCGCTGCTCTCGGCGTTGGCGTTTTGGGTCTGTCGCCATCGGCCCGTGCGGACGAGAAGCTTACTTATCTGTTTCCGGCGCCGCCGATCCTGCCGGCATTCGGGCCGATCCGTCTGGCGCAAGGCAAAGGCTATTTCTCGCAAGCCGGGTTTGACGTGGGCTTCGCTGTTGGCCGCGGCGGCGTCGACGTCGCCAAGGAAGTAGGTGCCGGCAACGTGCTGATCGGCGGCATCGTTGCCGATGCGCCGATCATCGTGAGGCAGAACGGCGTACCGGTGAAGATCGTGGCGCTGTTCGGTGGCAAGGGCTTCATGCAACTCGTCGTGCGTGCCGATTCCGGTATCGAGAAGCCGCAGGACCTCAAAGGCAAAACAGTCACGGTGATGTCGTATCAGGACACGACGTTCTACGCGCTGCTCGGATTGCTGGCGAGCGTGGGACTCAGCAAGGACGACGTTGATATTCAGTCGGCAGGCCCGGTCGGCGTTTGGCAGATGGTGGCAACCGGCAAATCGGTGGGCATGGCGGGCGTGCCGGACTGGATTCCACCGGTCGAGGCCGCCGGCGTAGCCGTGAAGGTGCTGCCGACCGACGAGTTCTTTCCGCACATGGCGCAGGCAATCGCGGCGTCGGATCAGACCATCAAGGACAAGCCCGACATGATACGCGCCTTCGTCAAGGCGGCGCTGCACGGCATGAAAGACATCATGGACGATCCGAACGGCGCCGCAGCCGATTTCGTGAAATTCGTTCCGGAGTGGACCGGCAAGGAAGATCAGGTCAAGGAAGCCTTCGCTTACTATGACAAGCTGATTTATCCGGGACAGAAAGTGCTTGGCGCGGTCGATCCGGAGCGCATGGCGAAGTTGCAGGATTTCTATCTGGCGAAAGGTATCATCCAGAAGAAATCGCCGGTCGAAGACCTCTTCACCAATCAGTTCGTGAGCTAGGCGAGTTTTAAAGGACGCATGATCTTTTCGGAAAACCAGTACCCACCCACGGATCAAGTCCGAGGGCATGCTTTTCTGGGTCATGCACTAATTCAAAACGGAATGGTGATGCCGTCGAGTGGCGCGTCGCAATTGACGAGGTCGACGCGCTTCCAGGCAATCATGATGCGGCCGTCCGCCTGCACCAGCCGGTGCAACACGGTGCCGCCGAACAGGCGTTGTTGTTCGCGTCGGTATTCGATCATCACTAATTTGGAACGCACGGTGTAGGTGTTCTTGCCGGCTTCTTCGATCGTGACATTGGTCACGATTCGGCTGGTTCGTGATCGCGGCTCCTGCGAATACATACGCGGACTGGCAAGCCGGCGAACCCGCGTTTCGAGCAGCCGGCGGTCGTCATAGATCAACGAAACCGTCTCAATAGGATCGGGCTGACCGGGCTCGCTCGGCACCCAATACCAGGCATCTGGAGTGAACAGCGCCAGCCAATCGTCGAATTTGCCTTCATCGAGCAGTCGCGCTTCGTGCAGCAGGAATTGTTCGCAGCGCCGGACATCCAGCGTGTGCTTCGCCGGCGCAAGCGAGGTTCGGACCAGACTGGATCGTTGCCGGCGCGGCGCCGCAGGCCTTCGAGCGCGCTTTGGCTTTCTTCCCATGGGTGCTGTCAGGACGCCGCGCGCATTTCGGCATGGCCGTTGGCCATGTAGCCGAGCCAGGCGTCCAGCATGTTACGGATATAGACCTCACTGGTCGAATTGATGCCGCGCTGTCCACCGTGTGCGTCGGGTAAATCGCTTTGCAGCCCACGCCCGATTTCGATCCATTCAGCGCCGGCGCTCGACAGGCCCATGCCGATGCGGTTGTAGATTTCGAGATCGTCGGTCAGCACCAGCGAGCCGGTACCATTGACGATGTTGGCGAAGCTGATGGTGTCGCGGAACATTTTCTCCGGCGCGCCTTTGAGCCGGAAATTATAGGTGTGAACCACGGTGCGGTTCACCGCGATCGGCTGCACCACGCGCAATTGCTGAAACTGACTCATGAAAGAAAGGCTTGGGAACACATTGCTGTTCCAGCGCCGCACTTCCATCACGCGCTTGGTTTCCGCTTTGCCCTTTTTCTTCTCCATCGCGGCGATGTAGTCGCGGAAAACCGGATCCTTCAGCGCTGCGACCAGCTTGGCGTCGTCATGATAGTCACCCAGATAGGAATGGCCGTTGGGATAGGTCCAAATGCCGACTTGGGATTCCCAGAAGCTGTACGGTGCGCCGTTCTGGCGCATCTGCCGTACCGCGATCTCGCCAGAGCCGTCGGTGTAAGTTTCGTCGGATTGCTGCTGTGCTGCGTCGATCGACGAGCGATGTGCAAAGAACGGGTGCGCGGCGTCGCAAAGATTTTCCAGGTAGAGCTTCCAGTTACCGTCATAGGCGTGCCTGAACACGCCGCCCGCGATTTCGATCTCGCCGTCCGGCGCGCGATCCACCATGTCGTCGAGCGAGGTGGTCATGTGGCCCAGGAATTCTTCGAGGCTTGGGCCGTCGGATGCTTCGCTCGCGAACACAAAGCCGCGATAGCTCTTTACCCGCGGCACCTGCACCATCGCAGTCTTCGGATTATTGGGATCGAAATCTTTCGGATAGCCGTGCTGCAGCGGCACCGCTTTCAGCCGGCCGTCGAGATGATAGGTCCAGCCATGATAGCAGCACATGAATTCGTCAGCGTTGCCCTTGTCGTTGGCAACGACCATCGAGCCGCGATGAGCGCATTGATTGTGGATGACGCGGATTACGCCCTCGGCATCGCGCACCAGAACAACCGGCTTCCGCCCGATGAAGGTGCGGAAATAGTCGCCTGGTTTTTTCACCTGGCTTTCGTGGCCGATATAAATCCAGGTGTTGCCGAAAATCCGCTCCATCTCGAGATCGAAGATGGCTGGATCGGTGTAGATTTGCCGTCGCACGCGGCCCGGCTGAATGTAGGCCGACAGATTCTGCATCATGGCGGCAATCTACTAGTGGTACGATTCAAACTCCACTGGTAGCCGAGGCTTGCGCCTAGGAGCCGAAATTCGCCGCCAGATAGTCGCTCATGGTCTTGGCTTCGTCCGGTGTCGCGGTGGCGCCCCAGGCGACCATATTGTTGACGATGACGGGCCACGCCTGTTTGCCCCGTTTGACGGTGGCGACGCGCTCAAGATCGTGGCAGAGGCCGCAACGGGTCTCGACCAGATTTTTGCCGGCGCCATCAGGCAAGGTGACGGCTTGGGCCGGCGGCAAATTGGCGCCCGGACCGAGATTGAGCGACAGATAATCGACAACTTTATCGATTTCTGCGGGTGTCAGCTGTGCGCCGCGCAGCACCATGTTGTTGACGTAGGTGCGCCAGCCGGCGGCACCATCCCGGATTTTGGCGATGGTGCCGAGATAATGGCACTGCGAACACGCTACAGCGACGATTTCGCGTCCGTCGCCGGGCGGTAGCGGGTTGGCGTTTTGCGCAAAACCCGGCGATGCGAAGACGGAAAGCGTAAGCGTCAACAGACCCGTCAATACAATGCGCATGATCAGACTTTCCGGCTGCGCTGGTCGGCGATCGAATAGCCCGGATGCCACTCCGACACCGCGCCAATGCCTTCGCGCTTGATGTGGACGTCGAGCAGATAGGGCCGGCCTTCGATCGTCGCCATCTTGGCGCGTCCGAGCGCGTCTTTGATCGCGGCTGGTTCCTTGACTGTTTCGCCCTCGACTCCGAACGCGCTGGCCGCCTTGGCGAAGTCCACATCCGGATCGCCGTTGTAGCAGGTCATGTCGCGGGCGGTTTCAAACTGCCGTCCGGCCGAATTCCAGATGCGGTTACGTTCATTATTGTAGCTGTGATTGTTGAGCACGATCGTGGTCACCGGCGCCTTGTAGCGCGCCATGCTCCAGAGCGGCTGCGGGCCCGAGAACAGGAAGCTGCCGTCGCCGACCACGGACACGACGGGCACGTCGGGGCGCGCGAGCTTGACGCCGAAACCCGCAGCCATTCCCCAGCCCAGTACGTTGGGACTGGTGCTGAAATACGGTTTGTCGTTGCCGCTAAAGGACATCAGCGGGTCCATGGTCTTTCCGGAGTCGGCGTCGGTGACATAGCAGGTATCGCGGTCGAGGTTGGCTTCGAGCTCGATGCCGAGTCGCTCTATGCTGATCGGCGTCGAGTCAGAAAGTCCCCGTGCGATCGCTGCGCGTGCATCGGCCATCTGTGCCGAATAGGCGCGGGTGCGTGCCGCTCGGTCGTCGGCAATCGATTGCAGCTTCGATGCGGTCGCCATGCTGCGGATGGCCGCGACCAGATCGGCGATCGATAGCCGCAGGTCGCCGACCATGGCGAGATCGACTGGCGCCTGGCGGGCAAGGCTCGTCGGATCGAGCCGGATCGAAATCAGCTTGGTGCCTGGCGAGGCCAGCTCGCCGAAGCGGTTGCCGAGATTGAGCAGCACGTCGGGCTTGCCCGGAAAGCGCATCGTGCGCAGCAACGCGCCGATATAGAGCGGGTGCCGGGTCGGGAACGGTTTCGACCAATAGCCGAGGCCGCCGGTGATGCTGGCGACCGGCGCACCGAGTAGTTCGGCAAGCTCGACCAGTTCCTTTTGGCCGCCGCACCAGGTGATTTCGTCGCCGACGCTGATCAGCGGGTTTTGCGCGTCGATCAACATTCGCGCCGCTTTCTCGATGTCATCTTTATCGGGACGAATCCGCATCGGCACGTCGAACTTGCTGCGCTCCCAGATTTGCGCCTTAGCGTGGCCGTCGAGCGTGTTGGTCGGCAACGAAAGGAACACCGGCCCGCACGGCGGCGTCGACGCGAACTTCAATCCGCGCCGCACCGTCTCGGCGATCGAGGCGGTCGATTGCGCCTGCCAGAACCATTTCGTGATCGGGCCGGTCATGAGTTCGGGATGATCGGTCTCCTGGAGCTGGTCGCGGCCGAGCGCGTCTTGCTCGACCGAGGCGACCGCGACCAGCATCGGGATCTGGTCTTTCCAGGTGTTGACCATCTGCGTCATCGCATTGGGTAGACCGATATTGGCGACGACGACGACCGGGGTGCGGCCCGAAGCCCGCGCATAGCCGTCGGCCATAGCGACCACGGCGCCTTCCTGGACGCCCTTGATCAGCTTGATCTCGGGAACGTCGACCAGCGCATCGAATATCGGATGATCACCGGTCGATGGATTGAAAAAGATATATTCAACGCCAGCGGACTTAAGCTGCTCGACAAACAGCCTGCCGCCGTTGCCTTCGACTTCGCGGATCGCAGCCGGCGCGGCATCAAGTGTCGTGGTTGCTCCGGCCGCGGCGGGCGCGAGGTTTTGCGCCATCGCCTTGGCGGCAACCGAACTCATGCCGAGCGCGCTCAGCCCGGAAACGAGCTGACGACGCGACATCCCCTGGTCGAGATACCGTTTGAACAGGTCCTTCATGAATCCCTCCCTCTCGATCGATCTGGCGCGATCAGTCAAGCCGGTTTGGCCGACTTTTTAACGATTGTATCACCGCGCGGATGGCCGCCAAGGGCGATGGCACTTCCGCGGCGCTCAAGCGTTCATCTAAACGGCGTAAAACCATTGACGGCGGCCTGGAAATTGCATGGATATTGCGTGTTTCTCGGGAAAGTACAGGCGTAACGCGTAACAGCATGTCTATACTGGTTGGACTACATCATTCTACCCGCTACACCTATGACCGGCCGATAAGTCTCGGCCCGCAAGTCATCCGGCTGCGGCCCGCGCCACATAGCCGTACCCGCATCCCTAGCTATTCATTGAAGGTAAAGCCGGCACAGCACTTCGTGAACTGGCAGCAGGATCCGCACGGCAATTGGCTGGCGCGTTTTGTGTTCCCCGAAAAGACAAAGGAATTCTCCATTGACGTCGATCTGATCGCTGACATGGAGGTCATCAATCCGTTCGACTTTTTCGTCGAACCGTATGCGGACAAGTGGCCGTTCAAATTTGAGCCTGATCTACAGGAAGATCTGTGGGCGTATGTCGGGCCTGAGCCGGCCGGGCCACTTCTGAAAGAATTCGTGCAATCGATATCGCGCGAGCCATTCAACACTGTCGATTTTCTGGTCGCGCTCAATCAGCGCCTGCAGCAGACCATCCGCTATCTGGTCCGAATGGAGCCGGGCGTACAGACGCCCGAAGAGACGCTCGCCTGCGGCGCCGGTTCGTGCCGCGACACTGCGTGGCTGTTCGTGCAGATTTTGCGGCAACTCGGTTTGCCGGCGCGCTTTGTGTCCGGCTATCTCATTCAGCTCCGCCCGGATGTGAAGCCGCTGGAAGGCGCTGCGGGGACCGATCACGACTTCACTGATCTGCACGCATGGACCGAAGTCTATCTGCCCGGCGCCGGCTGGATCGGGTTTGATGCGACGTCAGGCATGCTGTGCGGAGAGGGGCATATCCCTCTTGCGGCGACGCCGCACTATCGTTCTGCAGCACCGATCACTGGCTTGGTCGAACCTGCCGAGGTTACCTTTAGCCACGATATGAAGGTCGAGCGCATCGCTGAGCGGCCGCGCGTGACTGCGCCGTTCTCGGACGAAGCGTGGAGTGCGCTCGATGCGCTCGGCGAGAAAGTCGATGCCGATCTCGCGGCGAGTGACGTGCGGCTGACCATGGGCGGTGAGCCTACTTTCGTTTCGATCGACGATTATCAATCGACGGAATGGAATACCGATGCGCTTGGGCCGACGAAGCGGGTGCGCGCCGATGAACTGATCCGTCGGCTGCGCGATCGTTTTGCGCCGGGCGGTTTTCTGCATTACGGCCAGGGCAAGTGGTATCCCGGCGAACCGATTCCGCGCTGGGCCTTTGCTTTGTACTGGCGCCGTGACGGGGTACCGGTCTGGCGCGATGAACGGCTGATTGCGCGTGAAAAGTCCCTGCAAAAGCCTTCGGCTGTCGAGGCGCGGCATTTCGCCGAGGGCATTGCGACTCGCCTCGGTCTCATGCCGGAATATGCGCAGCCCGCTTACGAGGATCCGGCCGACCGGATGCTCAAACAGGGCTTGATCCCGGAGAATATCGACCCGAACGATCCGAAGGTCGACGATCCAGTCGAGCGCGCGCGTATCCTGAAGTTGTTTGATAAACACGCCGGTGAGCCGGTCGGCTTTATCTTGCCGCTGCAACGCTGGACCGCGCAGGCCAAACCCGGATGGCTCAGCGAAATCTGGAAAACTCGCCGCGAGAAGCTTTTTCTGATCCCGGGTAACTCGCCGCTTGGCTTCCGCTTGCCGCTGGAATCGCTGCCCCATCTCGGGAAGGTCGATTATCCGTTTTTCCTGGTAGCCGATCCGTTTGCCGAGCGGCGTCCGCTGCCCGATCCGCGCCTGACACATCCGCTGATGGCGCCAGGCCTGGCGGGGCGCGGAGCATCGGCGACTGCTGCACTAGAGCAGGCACCCCCACTCGCACCGGAAACGCTGGTCCTCAATCGCGCCGTGAACGGCGGCGGTCACGCTGTGCGTACGGCGCTCTCTGTCGAAGTGCGCGACGAGCGCCTCTGCGTTTTCATGCCGCCGACCGAAACACTCGGCGACTATCTCGAATTGCTGGCAACGATCGAGACGACCGCGGCGGATCGTAACTTGCCGGTCCATGTGGAGGGCTATCCGCCGCCGCCGGACTCACGGCTGAACGTGCTGAGGGTGACCCCTGATCCCGGCGTGATCGAAGTCAACATTCAGCCGGCCACGTCATGGCGCGAAGCGGTCGATATCACTAATGGCTGTTATGAAGATGCGCATCAATCACGGCTCGGCACGGACAAATTCATGCTCGATGGCCGCCACACCGGCACCGGCGGTGGTAATCACGTTGTGCTCGGCGGATTGAAACCGGCCGATAGTCCGTTCCTCCGCCGGCCCGATCTGCTCAAGAGTCTTGTGCTCTACGCGCTGCGGCGGCCGTCGGTCTCGTATCTGTTTTCGGGGTTGTTTGTCGGGCCGACCAGCCAGGCGCCGCGCATCGACGAGGCGCGGCAGGATTTGCTCTACGAGCTCGAAATCGCGACCAGCAAGGTTCCTCGCCCGGGCAGTTCGGACTGGATACCGCCGTGGCTGGTCGACCGGCTATTCCGCAATATTCTGGTCGATGTCACCGGCAATACGCACCGCACCGAAATCTGTATCGACAAACTGTATTCGCCGGATGGGCCAACCGGTCGCCTAGGCCTGGTCGAATTCCGCTCATTCGAAATGCCGCCGGATGCGCGGATGAGTCTCGCGCAGCAGCTTTTGATCCGCGCGCTCATTGCCTGGTTCTGGCGTACCCCGCTCGAAGGCAAGCCGGTGCGTTGGGGCACCGCGCTGCACGATCGCTTCATGCTCGAACATTTCGTCTGGCAGGATTTCCTCGAAGTTCTGGATGATCTAAAAGCCGCCGGATACGCTTTTGACCCGGCATGGTTCGAGGCGCAGCGCCAATTCCGCTTTTCGCTTTGCGGTACGGTACGTCATGGCGGGGTCGGTCTCGAACTGCGCCAGGCGATCGAACCCTGGTACGTGCTGGGCGAAGAATCCGCACAAGGCGCCACCGTTCGTTTTGTGGACTCTTCGGTCGAACGCCTTCAGGTTAAGGTCGACAGTCTGAACGAAGACCGGCATGTCGTGACCTGTAATGGCCGACGGCTGCCGCTCACTTCCACCGGCCGATCCGGCGAATTCGTCGCCGGTGTTCGTTTCAAGGCCTGGGACTTGCCGTCGTCGTTGCAGCCGACGATCCCGGCTCATACGCCGCTGACGTTCGATATCTTGGACACCTGGAATCGGCGCTCGCTCGGCGGTTGCGTCTATCACGTGGCGCATCCCGGCGGCCGCAACTACGAGACTTTTCCCGTCAATTCCTACGAAGCGGAAGCGCGCCGACGTGCTCGCTTCGAAGATATCGGCTACACAGGCGGAATCATCGATGCACCGCCGGTTGAACGCTCGCTCGAATATCCGGTTACGCTCGACCTGCGGCGGTAGAGCTATAATCCACGATGTCGGCTCAACTCGACTCCGCGGTTGAACAGCATAATGCCGGCCTGGAACGGTTCGTTTCAGGCTATCGGCTGTTGCCGGGTGTGTACGACGAGATGATGGACAGTGACGGCCATGTGCGTCCGCACTGGCAGCCGTTCCTGTCGATGCTTGCTGCGCTCGGCAGCGAAGAGATCAATCGCCGGTTTGCAGCGGCCGATCGTTATTTGCGCAATTCCGGCGTTTTCTACCGCGTTTACGAGGATGCTGCGGGGATCGAACGCCCGTGGCCGCTCAGTCATATCCCGCTATTGATCGAGCCCAATGAATGGGCGGAATTGGAAGCAGGGCTGATCCAGCGCGCCGAATTGTTGGAAGCGGTGCTGGCCGATACTTATGGTCCTGCGACATTGACGGCCGAAGGCCGTCTGCCCGCAGCGATGATTGCCGGCAATCCGGAGTTCTTGCGGCCGCTGGTCGGTGTTGCGCCTCCCGGCGGTGCGCATCTTCGGTTCTATGCCGTCGATGTCGGTCGCGGCGCTGACGGCCGGTGGTGGGTCCTTAACGATCGCGCCCAGGCGCCATCCGGTGCCGGCTACGCCATCGAGAATCGTCTCGCTCTATCTCGCGCCATTCCTGACATCTATCGCACAACGCGCGTCGAGCGGGTCGCGCCGTTTTTCCAGGCCTTCCAGGCCGAATTGTTCGCACTGAACAAACAAGACGATGCTCGCGCCTGCCTGCTCACGCCCGGCCCGATGAACGAGACTTATTTCGAGCACGCTTATCTTGCGCGCTACCTCGGCTTGTTGCTGGTCGATGGTGAAGATCTGATCGTGCGGGACGACGGCGTATTCATTCGCACCGTGTCGGGGCTGCGGCGAACCGAGGTGCTGCTGCGCCGTATCGATGCCGACTTTGCCGATCCGCTTGAACTCAATGCGGCGTCGCACCTCGGCGTCGCCGGTTTGTTGCAGGCGGTGCGCGACGATAAGGTCGTGATTGTCAATTCGCTCGGTGCCGGGTTGATTGAAGCGCGCGCGATGCTGGCTTTCCTGCCCGCTCTTGCGCCTACTGTGCTGGGTGCTGAGCTGAAAATATCGAACATCGCGACTTGGTGGCTTGGCCGCATTGATGTTCGCGAGGAGATGATCGAAAAGCTCGACAGCATGGTCATCGCGTCGGCGTTCACCGAAGCGTTCACCGACGGTCGTCAGGGCAGTGAAATCCTGGGTGGCAAGCTCGACGAAGCGCAGCGGCAGCGGCTTGTCGCATCGATCCGTGATCGCGGGGTCGATTATGTCGTTCAGGAAGCTGTTACGCTGTCGAGCATGCCGGTATGGCGTGACGGCAACTTACAGCCGCGTCCATTCACGCTTCGGCTGTTCATCGCCAAGGTCGGTGAAAGCTGGCAGGTCATGCCAGGAGGTTTTGTGCGGATCGCAGAGAGCGCCGACGCGCGTGCTGTCACCTTGCAGCGCGGTGCCGCCACGGCTGACGCGTGGGTGTTGACCCATGGGCCGGTCGGCGAAGCGACATTGCTGCCGACGCCGGAACGCATGCAGGTGCAGCGTGCCAGCGGACTGCTGCCAAGCCGTGCCGCCGATAATTTGTTCTGGGTCGGACGTTATGTTGAGCGGGCCGAGGGGACGTTGCGGCTGGTTCGCGCCATGATCAACCGCAGCGCCGACGACGCGGCGGCTCCGGTCATTGCTAGCCTGGCTTCGCTTCTTGGTGCGTGGGACGCGATCGTGGGCGATACCGAGGGCGCTCCCGCGGCGTTGATTGCGCGCGCGGCGCTGACGCGCGGCGATCCGAGTGGCTCGCTGCCGTACCTCACGCGTGCTGCTCGTTCGGCCGCTTCGGTGATCCGCGACCGATTTTCTCCGGATGCCTGGCGGGCCATCAACGACCTTGCAATCATGATCGCGGCGCCGCTGCCGGCTGGCCCGACGGAAAGCATTATCGCCGAACGGGTTGAGGCTGCATTGCGTATCATCTCCTCGCTTTCAGGTCTCGCCCAAGAGAACATGACGCAACTCGCCGGCTGGCGCTTTCTTGAGCTTGGCCGCCGCATCGAGCGTGCGTTGTTGACCTGTCGCCTGGTGCGGGCGTTCGCCGAAAAAGGCGCGCCGGACGGCGGCCTTGATGTGCTGCTTGATCTTGCCGATAGCCAGATCAGTTACCGGCAGCGCTATGTCATGATTGCGGCGCTCGCGCCGGTGATCGATCTGGTCATGCTCGATCCGAACAATCCGCGCTCGGTCATTTTTCAGCTCGACCGCATCGAAACCCATCTCGGCGCGTTGCCGCGGCGAAATTCCACTGGCCGGCTGTCTCCGGTACAGCAGATTGCAGCTTCCATCGCGACCGGGCTGCGAACGGCCGATGCTTCGAAAATCACCGACAGCCTGATTATGGAGATCGAGAACTCGCTGATGAAGCTTTCGGAAGCGATCAGCTCGACCTATCTGACCAACCAAGAGCGCTCGGATGCGACATGGGAAGCGCTCGCATGATTTACGACGTCAGGCAAACGACGACATGCGGCTACGCATCGCCGGTCGCCTATGCGCGCCATGTGCTGCGGCTGACACCGGTGTCGCGCGAAGGAGAACGGGTGCAGGTCGCTGCTTTGCAGATTTTTCCCGAGCCGGCGCATCGCCGCGAAGGTCAGGATTTTTTCGGCAACCGGCTGACGTGGCTCGAAGTTGAAGAGCCTCATGATACGCTGACGGTGAAGCTTGCGGCGCGCGTTGCCGTCGACGCGCCGTCGGTGCCGGAGCCGTCATCGACAGCGGCATGGGAAGCGGTCCGCGATGAAGCATTTGCGGTCAGCTGACATTGGGCCTTTGTCGCCGGCTCATTTTTTGTTTCCAAGCCGGATGGTGTCGCTCGATCCCGAGATCCGCGATTATGTGCGTGAAAGCTTTCCGCCCGACCGTCCGATTCTCGATGCGGCGATCGAACTGATCCACCGCCTGAAAGCCGACATCGCCTATGAGATCGGCGCTACAACGGTGACGACCACGCCGCCGATGTCGTTTGCGCTGCGCCGCGGTGTTTGCCAGGATTTCGCGCATATCATGATCTCCGGATTGCGCGGCATTGGCCTGCCGGCCGCTTATGTCAGCGGCTTCCTGCGTTCCGCGCCGCCAAACGATGCCACGCGGCTGCAAGGCAGCGAGGCGATGCATGCGTGGGTGATGCTGTGGTGCGGGACAGCCGCCGGCTGGATTGGGCTTGATCCCACCAACGCCATCCTTGCTGCCGAGGATCATGTCTCACTGGCGATTGGCCGCGACTACACTGATGTCGCGCCGGTCGATGGTGTTATTCTAGGATCGGGCGGACAGCGTATGGGCGTGTCGGTTAACGTCACGCCGGTGCTGTGAAGACCGATCCGATCTTTCTCTAATCAAGACAATTTCCGGGAGGAATGCGAATGCGTGCCTATCAATTGCCGAAAGGTGGTGCTGGGATTGAAGCGCTGGCGCAGGTCGATCTGCCGCAACCGAAGCCGCAATATCGGCAAGTGCTGGTCAAGGTCGGCGCCTGCTCGCTGAATTTTCGGGACCTCGGCATTGTGCGCGGCACCTACCGCATGCCGGTACGCGACAAGGTCGTGCCGCTGTCCGACGGCGCCGGCGAAGTGGTCGAAATCGGCGCGGGAGTGAGCCGGGTCAAAGTCGGCGACAAGGTTGCCGGAAACTTCTTTCAGCGGTGGACGGGCGGTGAGCCGAGCCAGAACGTGCAGGCGAGCGCGCTTGGCGGCAGCATCGACGGCATGCTCGCCGAATATGCGGTGCTGGAGGAAGACGGCGTTGTCAAAATTCCCGCGCATCTTTCGATCGAGGAAGGTGCGACGCTGCCTTGCGCCGCGCTGACCGCGTGGCACGCCATGGTGCGGCATGCCGGGCTCATCGCGGGTCAAACGGTGCTGCTGCAAGGCACCGGTGGCGTTTCGATCTTCGGCTTGCAGTTTGCCCACGCGATGGGTGTAAGCGCGATAATCACGTCTTCAAGCGACGATAAGCTCAAGCGCGCCAGGTCGCTCGGTGCGTCCCATACCATCAACTACAAGACCACGCCTGATTGGGAGAAAGCCGCAGTCGAGTTCACCGGCGGTCGTGGCGTCGATCATGTCGTCGAGGTCGGCGGGCAGGGCACGTTGGCAAAATCCTTCGGCGCCATCCGCATCGGCGGCAAGATCAGCATGATCGGTGGCCTGAGTGGCGCTGCGACCGAACTCAATCCGGGCCTGATCCTGGCGCGGCGCGCCAACGTGCAGGGCATTTCTGTGGGCTCGACTGAAATGTTCGAGGCGATGAACGGCGCGATCAGTGCGAACCAGATCAAGCCGATCATCGATAAGGTGTTCAGTTTCGATGAGGCGCAGGCTGCCTACAAGCACATGGCTTCAGGCGCACACTTCGGCAAAATCGTTATTCGCGTTTGACAGGCGTCTCGCTGTCGGCGCGGCGGCTTATCGCAGCGCCGATGACACCGACGTGAACGTCGTCTTCAGCTTGCTGCCGAGCCCGGTGATCACGGGAATGATCGCGACTGCGATTCCGGTCGCGATCAAACCATACTCGATCGCCGTTGCGGCGCTCTCGTCTTTCAAGAAACGGATAATGAGACGCATAGGTCGTGGCGCTCCATAACCTGCGCCTATTACCTAGATGAAAATTCTTATCGGTGGCTTAAACTTCTCGGTTACTGAGCGGGGTAAGTGCTTAATGGAGCCTTTACCGTGCAAGGCCAAATCACATCATTTTTTCGTCCATTGTTTGCTTCGGCGGGAACTCGTTTTTGAATTTTAAGAATTGGCGGCGCAATCTCGCGCGGAAGTGTTTGAAATGCATCCAGGGGTAGTCACTATGAAGCTCTACGCTCCGAACATCGCCTTGTTTGTCATTGCGGGCTGCTTGGCCATGCTCGGTGTGTTGGCGGCGTTGCCGATCTCGCTGCCAATTCCCGGCCTGACTGAAAATTCATCCTGGTACATTTTCCTCGCGTGGTTCCTGCTGGCGGCCGGCAGCGCTGTGCCCCATCAGGATGCGCACAAGTCGGAGTAAAACGGCGTATCGCTTCGGGGCGAATTGATTCCCTGGTTGTGGCATTGACGTATGAGCACTGGCGCGGGAAGAAGGCTTCCATACCGCGCCAGGAAGCCGTGAATGTCCGACCCGGAAGACCAGAAAAAGAAGGGTCATACCCTCGCCGACCACCTCTATGGCCAGAACATCGTGCACCAGCACGGTGAAGATTCCGACCACGATCACGACCACGACTACGATTTCGAGAACGACGACGTCCCGCTGGAGGATAATCCGCTCTGGCGCCAGGACTTCGTGTCGCTGATGACGGTTGGCATCGATATCGGCTCATCCGGCACCCAGGTCATCTTCTCTCGCGTCAATCTCCGCCGGATGGGCGAGGATCTGACCAGCCGCTATTACGTCGTCTCGCGCGAGACCTTATTCCAGTCGCCGGTAGCGCTGACGCCCTATCAAAGCGAAGAGCGCATCGACGATGCGGCGCTCGGCGCCATCATCGACGATGCCTATAACGCGGCGAAGCTGCGGCCCGAGCAGATCGATACCGGCGTCGTCATTCTCACCGGCGAAGCGTTGCGGCGGGACAATGCACAAGGCATCGCCGCGATCCTGTCGGAGCAGGGCGGCGAGTTCGTCACCGCCACCGCCGGCCATCACATGGAAGCGATGCTTGCGGCCTATGGTTCGGGTGCCGCGCGGGTCTCGAGCGACGAGAACAAACGTATCCTCAATATCGATATTGGCGGCGGCACGACGAAGCTCGGTCTGGTCGAGAACGGCAAGGTGATCGCGACCGCGGCCATCCATATCGGCGGCCGATTACAGGTGGTCGAGAACGGCAAGATCGTGCGGCTCGATCCGGCCGGGAAGCACCACGCCAGGCGAGCCGGATTTTCCTGGAATCGCGACGACGTCATCGACGTCGCCGACATGCAGAAAGTTGCCGACGGCATGGCCGACGCGCTGGTCGCGGCACTCACGGCGCGGCCGATGCCGCACGATGTCGAGCATCTCTATCTTACCGACCCGATCGCGGAGCTTGGTCACATCGACGGAATCATGTTTTCCGGCGGTGTTTCCGAATACGTCTATGAGCGCGAGAAGCGCGATTTTGGCGATATGGGGCCGTGGCTGGGCCGCGCTATTCGCGAACGTATCGCGCGCAGCGCGTTGCCATGGCCGGTGCTGCCGGCCGGCGAGTGCATTCGCG
The DNA here is from genome assembly GCA_963742215.1 of uncultured Alphaproteobacteria bacterium. GTDB lineage: Bacteria > Pseudomonadota > Alphaproteobacteria > Rhizobiales > Xanthobacteraceae > BOG-931. The sequence goes on along the minus strand of CAVULJ010000015.1, from coordinate 333,973 downwards.
CCACCGCGCTCGGCGCTTCCGAATACAGTGTGCAGCTTTCCGGCAATACCAGCTACATCTCGGCGCCGGGCGTCTTGCTGCCGCGCCGCAATCTACAGGTATTGCTGCCGCCGTTCGCGTGCGAAGAGACGATCGATCCGGACAAGCTCGCCGCTGCCATTCGCACCCATATGACGGCGTTCGATATCGCCGATACCGACCGTGAGATCGCCTTGGCGCTGCGCTGGACCGGCATGCCGGCCTATGACCGGCTTGCGGCCTTTGCCGAAGGCATCAAGCGCGGATTGGCCGAACGCATTGCCAAAAAGCAGCCGCTTTACATCATGCTCGATGGCGACGTGGCCCAGACGCTTGGGTCATATCCTGCGTGACGAGTTGAATGTCCAGAGCGAGATTCTGGTGATCGACGGCGTGGTGCTGTGGGACTTCGATTACATCGATCTCGGCCGCATCCGCATGCCGTCCTACACGGTGCCGGTGACGATCAAATCGCTGGTATTCAGCGAGGATCCGCGGGGTCCGCGGCCGCGCCAGCGCATCCACCATCACGAGCATGACTACGACGACCATGACCATTCGCATGGTCACGCTCACGATCATGATCATGGGCATCACCATCACGGTCATGAGCATCACCACGATCATGACCATCATCATGAGTCCGTAAAGCCGGGCCGGCGGCCGGCATGAGGTACGGCGGTTTCGTCTTTGCGATTGTGCTGCTGCTGGGCGCCGCATTTGACGCGCGCGCGGAGACGTACCCGTCACGGCCGATCACGATCGTGGTGCCTTATCCGGCCGGCGGCGTTACCGACAACCTCGTTCGTCTGATCGCGGATCGGATGAAGACTACGCTCGGCCAGCCGGTCATCACCGAGAACGTCAGTGGCGCCTCAGGCACGATCGGCGCAGCGCGCGTCGCACGGTCGGATCCGGACGGCTACACGCTCCTGCTCGGCAATTCGGAAGCATTCGTCGCGACACCCGCGACCATGGCGTTGCCCTATGACCCGTCCGTCGACTTCGCGCCGGTCGTGCTGCTGCCGAGCTATCCGCTCCTGCTGGTGACGACCAATGACGTGCCGGCGAAGTCGCTCCCTGAGCTGGTTGCGTGGATCAAGTCGAATCCGGGTAAGGTGCTGCAAGGCACCGTCGGGACCGGCACCGCTCAGCATCTGTGCGGGCTGCTGTTGCAAAGCCGGCTCAACGTCAAATGGCGCTTCGTACCCTATCGCGGCGGCCCGCCCGCGATGCAGGACATGCTGGCAGGGCAGATCAATTTCATGTGCACGGCGACCGGCAGTTTCCTGCCGCTGGTGCGCAACGGCCAGATCAGAGCCTATGCGCTGGCCGCGAAGACCCGGATGGAAGCGGCGCCGGAGATTCCCACGGTGGATGAAGCTGGCTTGCCGGGCTTTTACGTGTCGGTATGGAATGCGTTCTGGGTGCCGAAAGGCACGCCGGCCGACATCGTCGCCAAGCTCAATGCGGCTATCGTTGCGGCGATTTCGGACCCGGCGCTGCACAAGCAGATTGTCGACATGGGGCTGGACATGCCGGGAAGCGGCGAGACCACGCCCGCGGCGCTTGAGGCCCTGCGTAAGGCCGATATCGAGAAATGGTGGCCGATCATCAAGGCGGCCGGACTGAAAGTAGAGCAGTGAAAGCGCGGGCAGTTTCGCGCTGTTCTGCTCACTGGATTTCCGGGTCAAAGTGCGCGATTCTGCGCCAAAGCGAGGCCCGGTAAGGAGAGCTAAATGGCCAAGAACGCCATCGTTTCTGAAGAACTTGCCAGCAAGTTCAAGACCGAGAAGGAAACGCCGTACACCCGTTGGGTGAAGGCCGAAGGCCTCGACATCATACCGTCGTTCTATGTGCAGAACCTGCGCACCGTCGAGCTGAAGCCGTGGGCGCGGCGCGACGGCAACGCGATCTTTCTCAATCACGATGCGTCGCGCACCTCGAACGACTGCTACGTGATGGAGATTCCGCCGGGCAAAAGCCTTGCGCCGCACCGGCAGCTTTACGAAGAAATGATTTTGGTGCTGAGCGGCCGCGGCTCGACCACGGTGTGGAATGATGCCGGCGCGCGCATCACGTTCGAGTGGAAGGAAGGTGCGCTGTTCGCCATTCCGCTCAACTGCCATCACCAGCACTTCAATGGCTCGGGGCGTGAACCTGCCCGCTATGTAGCCGTCACCAATGCTCCGCCGGTCATTAACCTCTACGAAGACATCGATTTCATCTTCAACACCAAGTACGACTTCAAGGATCGCTTCGCCGGCGAGCCGGATTACTTCAGTTCGAAAGGCGATCAGAAGGGCTTCCTGCTCTCGACCAACTTCGTGCCGGATGCGGTGAATATTCCGCTGATCACCGCGACCGAGCGCGGCGCCGGCGGCGGTCATATCCGCTTCAATATGGCCAAAGGCTCGATGAACAGCCACATCTCGCAATTTCCGATCGGTACCTACAAGAAGGCGCATGCCCATGGGCCGGGTGCGCACGTCATCGTACTGTCGGGTGAGGGTTATTCGCTGATGTGGCCGGAAGGCGAGGAGCCGCAGCAATTCAAATGGGAAGTTGGCACCATGATCGTGCCGCCTAATATGTGGTTACACCAGCACTTCAACTCCGGCTCGACGCCGGCGCGTTATCTCGCCTTCAAGCACGAGGGCGTCGCGATCCGTAACGCTCAAGGCGTGCCGAAGGCCTGGATCAGCCGGCGCGTCGGAGGCGATCAGCTCGATTACATCGACGAAAAGCCGGAGATTCGCCGGTTGTTCGCGACCGAGCTTGCCAAGCATAGCATCGCCTCGCGCATGGATACGGCCTATGCCAAGGAAATGGCGGATCTCGGCGTAAAAACCGCTTAAGCCAGCTTCGCCGTTGTGCATCCCGCACCCGGGCTTTAGGGTGCGCAGGTGTCAGTATTTGTGTTGCGTCACCGATAATGAAGCCGGCACCTTTCGACTATCACGCGCCGAAGCAACTCGCTGAAGCCGCCGATCTGCTGGCCACGCTGTCGAATGCCAAGGTTCTCGCCGGCGGGCAGTCGCTCGTGCCGATGATGAACTTTCGCTACGTCATGGTCGATCATCTGGTCGATCTCGGCGGCGTCGAAGATTTGCACGGCATTGAGGTGGTCGAAGGCATGCTGCGCATTGGCGCGATGACGCGCCAGCGCGACATCGAACAGTCTGCCGAGGTCGCCAAATACTGCCCGCTGATGACCGAGGCGTTGCGCTATGTCGGTCATCGCCAGACCCGTAATCGCGGTACCATCGGCGGCAGCCTTGCCCATGCCGATCCCGCCGCCGAGCTTCCGGCAGTTTGCGCCGCCTATGATGCGACAATCCACCTGGCGAGCGTCCGCGGGCTGCGCGCGGTGCCGTTCCGCGAATTCACCACAGGATTCATGGCGACCGCGCTTGAAGCGGACGAGATGATCGCGGCGATCGATCTGCCGATCTGGCGGCAAGGTCATGGATATGGCTTTCAGGAATTTGCCCGTCGCCATGGCGATTTCGCGCTTGCGGGTGCGGCAGCGCTGCTTGATGTCGGCGCTAACAATATTGTGCGGAACGCCGCGCTCGCGCTGTGCGGCGTCGCCGCTTCGCCGATCCGGGTTGAAGCGGCGGAAGTTCGGTTGACGGGTCAGCCGCTCGATGCTGCCTTGATCCAGTCGGCAGCAGCGGCGGCGTGGCTTGTCGAGCCGTTATCCGATATTCACGCGAGCGGCGACTATCGTCGCCATCTGGCTCAAGTTTTGAGTACGCGTGCCCTTACCGATGCGGCGCGCCGCGCCGGTGTGGATGTGCCGAATGTCGTTTAGTCGTGCAGAGCGAGTATGAGTAAAAAGCCGACGCGGGTAACGGTCAACGGCAAGGCGCATGTGCGCCTCGTCGAGCCTCGGCTGACGCTGGCGGATTTCCTGCGCCACGAGCTCGGCCTCACCGGCACGCATCTCGGCTGCGAGCATGGTGTGTGCGGCGCCTGCACTGTGCTGGTCGATGGCCGCTCCGCGCGCTCCTGCCTGATGTTCGCGGTGCAGGCCAGTGGCCGCGAGGTGACCACGGTTGAGGGTCTCACGCCGGACGTTGGATTGTCGCCGTTGCAGCAGGCCTTTGTCGATAATCACGGTCTGCAGTGCGGCTTCTGCACGCCGGGTATGCTGGTTACCCTGACCGAGTTGCTGCGCGAAACGCCCGATCCGAGTGAGCAGGAAGTGCGTGAGGCGCTGACGGGCAATCTCTGCCGCTGCACCGGCTATGCCGGCATCGTCGCCGCCGCGCTCGACGCTGCACAGCGTCTGCGTAACGGCGGCGGAGGCTGATCATGGGTGCGAAACATCTGGGTGCACGCGTAAAGCGGCTCGAAGATCCGTCGCTGCTCTCCGGACGCGGCCGTTTTGTCGATGACTTGAAGGTCGCAAACGCGCTGCATGCCTGTTTTGTCCGCTCGACCTATGCCCACGCCAAAATTCAATCCGTCGATAGCACGGCGGCGCTGGCAATGCCCGGTGTCTATGCGGTGATCACGGCGAACGATTTGCCGGAGCCGATGCGCAGCCAGCCGATGGCGATGCTGCTGCCCAATCCGGCGATCAGCGAGGTTTGCACGCAATACGTTTTGGCGCGTGATGAAGTGTTTTATGTCGGTCAGGCAATTGCTGTCGTAGTGGCGGATACCCGCTATATCGCGGAAGACGCAGCCGCCGCGGTCGTGGTCCAGTACGACGTGGTGCCCGCGGTCGGCGATTGCCGTGGCGGCATCGCCGAGGGCGCGGCGCGGGCTAATTCCGCGCTCAATACAAACGTCGCCGCAAACTTTCGTCTGGCCTACGGTGATATCGACGCTGCGTTCGCCGGCGCTGCGCACGTGTTCGAAGAAGAGATCTGGCAGCATCGCGGCGGCGGCATGGCGATGGAAACGCGCGCCGTGCTCGCCAGTCACGATCCGGCCTCCGATCTGCTGACGGTGTGGTCCGGCACACAGACCCCGCACATTGGCCGCCGCATGATGGCCGATCTTGCTTGGCCGCGAGCTTGAAACGATCCGCGTGATCGCGCCCGATGTCGGCGGCGGCTTCGGACCGAAGGCAATCTTCTATCCTGAAGAAGCGGTGATCCCGGCCGTGGCGCTGAAAATCGGCCGGCCGGTGAAATGGATCGAGGATCGGCGCGAGCATTTCCTCTGCGCGACCCAGGAGCGCGACCAGTATTGGGACGTCGCCATCGCAACCGATGCGGACGGCAAAATTCGCGGTGTCCGCGGGCGGATGCTGCATGATTCCGGTGCATTTTTGCCGTGGGGCATCATCATGCCCTATATCGCTGCGGCAACCGTGCCGGGGCCGTATGTCGTCCCTGCCTATCAGCTCGAAACCACGGTTGTTCTGACCAATAAGGTGCCGACTACGCCGGTGCGCGGCGCCGGCAGGCCGCAGGCGGTGTTCGCCATGGAGCGGCTGATGGACCGGGTCGCCCACGAACTGCAACTCGATCGTGCCGAAGTTCGTCGCCGTAATTTCATCAAGCCGGAGCAGATGCCCTACGAGGTCGGGCTGATATTCCGCGACGGCAAGCCGCTGATCTATGACAGCGGCGATTATCCGAGAGGGCAAGAGACTGCGCTGGCGGAAGCCGATTACGAAGGCTTCCGCGAGCGCCAGCGCGCAGCGCGCGAGCAGGGCCGTTTCATTGGCATCGGGCTTGGGAATTATGTCGAGGGTACCGGTCTCGGCCCGTTCGAAGGCGTGACGGTGCGGGTGCTGCCGAGCGGAAAAGTCGCGGTGGCGACCGGCGCCACCAATCAGGGCCAAGGCACCCGCACGACATTATCCCAAGTTGTCGCCGAGCAGGTTGGCTGCCGTATCGAAGATATCGTGATGACGATTGGCGATACCGGTGCGATCGCGCAAGGCGTCGGTGCTTTCGCCAGCCGTCAAGCGGTGAATGCCGGCTGCTCGGCGCTGCTCGCAGGACAGAACGTCCGCGCCCAGTTGATCGCGCTGGCCGCGCGCACGCTCGGCATCGATGAAGCCGACGTCGATCTTGAAGACGGCAACGCGATCGGCGGCAAAGGCAACCGGCCAACGATTTCATTCGGCGAATTGGCGCGGCTGGCGCAAGGCATTCCCGGCGTGTCGCTGGCAGTCGGCCAGACGCCGGGGCTCGAGCACACCGCGTATTACACGCCGTCCCAGGCGGCGTATTGTTCCGGCACGCACGTTGTCGAAGTCGAGATCGACGTCATGACTGGCGGCGTCAAGATTTTGCGCTACACCGTCGCCCATGACAGCGGCCGCGTGATCAATCCGCTGATTGTCGATGGCCAGGTGCAGGGCGGCGTCGCCCACGGCATCGGCAACGCGCTGCTGGAGTGGATGCAATACGACGAGAATGCGCAGCCGCTGACCACCTCGTTTGCCGATTACATGCTGCCGATGGCGACCGATGTGCCGACCTGTGCCATCGCCCATGTCGAAACCATCAACCCGATGAACCCGCTCGGCGTCAAAGGCGCGGGCGAGGGCGGCACCATACCGGCGGCGGCCGCGATCATTGGCGCTATCGAAGATGCACTGTCTTCGTTCGGCGTGCACTTTGCCGAGACGCCGCTGACGCCGGAGCGCATTGTCGAAGCGCTGCGCGCGGCCGGCGCCTATGAAAGATTGTTTGCTGCGTAGCAGAAAATTCTGGAGCCGAAATGAGCGATGCCCAATCCGAGATCACGCCGTTCTGGCGCTTCTCCTTGCATTTCTACAAACAGGCTGGCGTGTCCGATGCCTGCATCGCGTTACAAGATGATTGCGGTGTCGACGTCAATTTGCTGCTTTACTTGTTCTGGTTGGCTTCCGACCGGCGGCAGCTCACGGCGGACGAGGTGAAAAACCTCGATCAAAAAGTGAAAAGCTGGCGTGAACTAACGATCATTCCGATCCGCGATACCCGCCGTAAGCTCAAAGGTGCCGCGACCCTGCTCGATCCGAACAAGCAGGAGGCGTTTCGCAACAAGGTGAAGGCGGTCGAACTGGACGCCGAACGGTTGCAGCAGGAAGCGCTCTACGAATTCACCAAATCCGGCCCGCTAGGTAAGGAGGCGCCGGCGAAGGATGCTGCGCGCGCCAATGTCGGCGCTTACGAGCGCGCCATGGGCAAGACCTTCCCGAAACAGGCCGTCGACGTGCTGGTCGGCGGCTTTGAAAAGGCGATCTGAGCTACGTCCGTGACCGGCTGGTATGCCGCGCCGTCCCGTGGCAAAAAGCCCCGGCGTTGAAGAAGAGGGCAGGAATGGCCAAGACCGCTGCGCGGCTCATTGTCGGGATCTCCGGCGCATCCGGCGCGGTTTATGGCGTGCGGATACTCGAACTGCTGCGCAACACCGATATTGAAACGCATCTGGTGATGAGCAAGTCGGCCGAGATGACGCTCGCCTACGAAACCGACATGAAGGCGAAGGATATCCGCGCGCTGGCAACCGTGTGCTATCCGGTCAGCGATATCGGTGCGGCGATTTCGTCCGGATCGTTTCCGACCATGGGCATGGTGATCGCTCCTTGCTCGATCCGAACCATGAGCGAGATTGCGACCGGCGTTACCTCTTCTCTGCTGTCGCGCGCTGCCGACGTTGTGCTGAAGGAGAAGCGCCGTCTGGTGCTTGCCGTGCGCGAAACTCCGCTGCACGGCGGTCATTTGCGCACCATGACGACTCTATCCGATATCGGCGCCGTGATCGCTCCGATCGTGCCGGCGTTCTACAACAGGCCGGAAACGGTCGACGACATAATCAATCATACCGTTGGTCGCCTGCTCGACTTATTTGGGATCGATACCGGCATCGTCAAACGCTGGAAGGGCGGCGGACCGACAGAAGGTTAGTTTGGTCAAACAGAGTTGAGGAAACACCATGGACCAGAAACGTTACGACATCGGCATGAAAATGCGCCGCCAGGTTTTGGGCGAGGCTTATGTCGACCGCGCGATGCAGAACGTCGACGATTTCAATCGCGATTTTCAGCGCGTTCTGACCGAATACTGCTGGGGCGAGACCTGGGGTGACGATACGCTAAAACCGCGTGAGCGATCGATCCTCAATCTCGGTATGATTGGTTGTCTCGGCAAGATGGAAGAATTTGCCACTCACGTTCGTGGCGCGCTGAACAACGGTCTGACGCCGAACGAGATTCGCGCCGCGCTGACCCAGATCATGATCTATTGCGGTGCTCCGACGGGAGTCGATTGTTTCCGGATAGCGAAGCCGATCATCGCCGAATACGAAAAAAACAAGAAGTAACGCTGTATGCTCGATCAGCCCGGCCAGCTTCGCGGGAAAGGCCAATCTGCCGGACCCCCGCTCGATTTTCAGGAGCATCTTAAGCGGCTCGAAGCCGCCGGTTTGCTGGTGCGCGTCGATCGGCCTGTGAACAAGGAAAGTGAGCTGCATCCGCTGGTGCGCTGGCAGTTCCAGGGCGGGCTGAAGGAAGATCAGCGGCGCGCATTCCTGTTCACGAACGTTACCGGCGCCGGCGGCCATCGTTACGACATTCCGGTAGCGATCGGTGCGCTCGCGTCGTCGGCCGAGATCTACGCTATCGGCATGGGCTGCACCGTCGATCAGATCGGCGACGCCTGGATGCGCGCGATTGAAAATCCGATTGCGCCGGTCAGGGTAACGTCAGCGCCTTGTCAGGAGGTCATTATCAAGGGCGATGACCTGCGCAAGTCCGACGGCGGATTGAAAACCTTACCGGTGCCGATCTCTACGCCCGGATATGACTCAGCACCGTATCTGACCGCCACTCTGTGCATCACCCAGGATCCGGAAACCGGCATCCGCAACATGGGAACTTATCGTGCCGCATTGAAGGCTACCGATCGACTCGGCGTGCGCATGGCAGCGCGAATTGGCGGTGCCGGCGGCTATCTGCACTGGCAGAAATATCGAAAGTTGAAAAAGCCGATGCCGATTGCCATCGTGGTCGGCTGCGCGCCGGTGGTGATGTTCACCGGGCCGCAGAAGCTGCCAATCGATCTCGACGAAATGGCGGTGGCTGGCGGCCTTGCCGGCGCGCCGATCCAGATCGTGAAAGCAGCGACCGTCGATCTCGACGTGCCGGCCGATGCTGAGATCGTGGTCGAAGGGCTGATCGATCCAGAATTGCTCGAGCCCGAGGGGCCGTTCGGCGAGAGCCACGGCCACGTCGCGCTTGAAGACTTCAATATGTCGATGCAGGTTACGGCGATCACTCATAAACGCTGCGCCCGTGTTCACCTCGGTTTTGAGCGAGGTGACGCCAAGCGAATCAAGCGTGATGAAGCGCGTCGCCTATGAGCCGCGTTATCTGGCGTACTTGCGCGACACGCTCTCGATCAAGGGCGTCAAACGCGTCGTGATGCACGAGCCGCTGACTAATCTACGCAAGGTCTTGTTCGTGCAGTTTGCGCCCGGCGTGCCGCGCACCGAGGTCTGGCGCGCGTTGCACGGCGCCGCGAGCCTGCAGGCTGACATCGGCAAATATGTCATCGGCGTAAGCGAGGACATCGATCCGGAAAATCCGGATGCGGTGTTCTGGTCGCTCGCCTACCGCGCCAATCCAATCAACGACGTGTTCATTGCGCCGCATCGAGCCGAAGGCCACGGCCCTAAATCGGGATCGCGCGGCGAGGAATCGACCATGCTGATCGACGCCACGCTGAAAGACAGCGCGCCGCCGCTGGCTCTGCCGAAGCGCGAGTTCATGGAAGGCGCGCGCAAGATTTGGGACGAGCTTGGCCTGCCAGCGCTCAATCCGCAGGCGCCGTGGCATGGCTACTCGCTCGGCGAGTGGGATGCGGCGTGGGACACCTATGCCAGCCGCGCCGTTGCCGGCCAATGGGAAGAAACCGGCAAGGAAACCTTCGCGCAGCGCCGTGGCGGCCTTACGCCAGAAACGCCGGTGAAGAGCGTGAAGGGCTGAAATTCACATCTTTTCGCGCGCGCGAACGACGATGGCCTCAAGCTCGGCAACAAGCTCGGCGTCGATCACGATGCTTTGCGTGAGGCGCTGGTTGCCTCGAGCGCGAGCAACTGGGCGCTGGCGTCACGAATTGAGAAGCAATCGATGCCTTGGGCCGAGAAGGATATGACCATCGTGCTCAAGGAGGCCGACAGTCTCCGCATAAGCGTGCCGCTTTATGGTGTGGTTAAAGAAGTCGTGAAGATCGTCAAATTCGAGCACAACTGGCCGCCGCACGCACCGGACGACGAGATTTAGTCCGATTCTATTTATCTGGCGGCCAATCATGCATAGGTCGGATGCCCGAAGTGGGGTACCGGTCCCGGTCCACGGACGATAACTATCTGCCCGAATCCGATAAACAGAGCGCCGCGTTGAGCTTCGTCGCGCGAAGGCTGGAAGGGTATTCTCGTGGCTCAAGCGGTCGTCGACCGGCAACAGGCCGGCAGCGGAACGTTTGCGGTATTGGCAGCGATAAGTTTTTGCCATCTGCTTAACGATCTCGCCCAATCGCTGGTGCCTGCGATCTATCCAATCTTCAAGGCCAGCTTCGCTCTTAGTTTCGGCCAGATCGGACTTATCACGCTGGTCTTTCAGGGCATCGCGTCGCTGTTGCAGCCACTGGTCGGCCTTTACACCGATCGTAAGCCACAGCCTTATTCACTGACCTACGGTATGGGCTGCACCTTTGTTGGCATATTGATCATGGCTTATGCGCCGAACTATCTCGCGCTGCTTGGCGGCGCGGCCTTGCTTGGCCTCGGAGCGTCGATCTTTCACCCGGAGGCGTCGCGGCTGGCGCGGCTTGCTTCCGGCGGCGCCCACGGTTTCGCGCAATCGCTGTTTCAGCTCGGCGGTAGCTTCGGGAGCTCCATCGGCCCTCTGTTGGCGGCGTTCTTCATCCTCCCGCGCGGGCAGAGCAGTCTCGCGTGGTTCGCGCTTATCGCACTTGGCGGCATGGTCATTCTACTGATGCTCGGCAATTGGTATCGCAGTGCTGGCCACGCGGCGCGAAAAGCGCGCAGCGCGGTTGGGCCGGACGCGGTGTTGCCGAAGTCGCAGGTGCGCCGCGCGATAGCGATCCTGATAGCGTTGATCTTCTCGAAGTATTTTTATCTGTCGAGTATCACCAGCTATTACATTTTTTATCTGATGCGCCGCTTCGCGTTGCCAACGGAGACCGCGCAGATTTATCTGTTCGTTTTTCTTGCTGCCGCGGCCGCCGGCACATTCATCGGGGGTCCGATTGGCGACCGCTTCGGCCGGAAGGTCGTGATCTGGGTCTCGATCCTCGGCGTGCTGCCGTTCACGCTGCTGCTGCCCTATGTAGGCCTGACGGCGACCGTGGCTCTCAGCGTGGTGATCGGGTTGATCCTGTCGTCGGCGTTCTCGGCAATCGTAGTCTACGCCCAGGAACTGATGCCGGGGCGCGTCGGCATGGTCTCCGGTCTGTTCTTCGGTGTCGCGTTCGGCATGGCAGGCATCGGCGCGGCGGCCTTGGGCGAACTGGCCGATTGGACCAATATCGAATTCGTCTATCGCGTCTGTTCGTTCCTGCCGCTGATCGGGTTGCTCACGGCATTTCTTCCCAACATTGAAGGGCCTCGCGCCCGGCTCGCGGCGGCGTCCGCGCGGTAGGTCGCGCCGACTGACAAGGTGATCTACGGTCGCACCGCTGGCGTTTCCATTGGCAAGCCGCGGGCGCGCCACATCAGGAAGAGTTCGAGGTCGACCAGTTCCGGAGCGCCGAAATCGAAAGGTTGCGCACGCACGGCATACATGCATTCTCGCAGCCGGCGTTGCAGCGAGCCGACTTCCTGCCATTCGAGGCGGTAGATCGGATAACCGGTTGGCTCCGCCTGTGGGATGATACTACCGGAAAGCTTTTTGCCCCAATTATCGTCGTGGCATTGCGCACATGACAAGTTGAGTTGCCCCTCGCGACGCTCGAACAGCGCTCGGCCCGCTTCGATAAACGGCTTGGTCTGGGCGGTCTCCTCGACCGCATCGGGCATGCCGCGCGACTGATGCGCGACATAAGTGGTGAGCGCGAGCAATTCCTTGCTTTCGTAAGTGAAGACGGTCGCCTTTTGATCGTCAGTACGGCTCAAATTGATCCTCTGCTCAAGGTCGACAGGACGATTGAGCGCGGCTGAGAAGGCAGGGTATCGCGCCGCAACGCCTTTCATACTGACAGCGGCGTCACCGTGACAATCGGCGCAGGATTTGCCGGATCGGCCGTCCTTGGCATTCCAGATCGCTTCGCCGTCGAGCACCGCAAGCATCCCGGGATTGGCGGTGTCGTCATTCTGCATGGCGCGCGTATCGGCGCTGATGAAGTCGCTGTCGGAGCGGCGCTGATCGAGAGGGATTTCCGCCGCGAAGGCGCCGCCTGTAGCCAGCAGCGCGGCCACAAGGCTGGCAGAGAAGGCGGCCAGTCTGTTCATTCCACAGTGATCGCGGCAGTCTGCACCTGCGTCGCGCCGTGCTGATCGGTCCAGGAGAATGCGATCGTGCCGCTTTCGGTTGCAACGGTGAAAAACGACATGAACGGATTGGCGGCTATGGCGGGATAGAACTTGGCGCGGAATACTTCTTCGCCGTTATAGGTGCAGACGAAGTCTTCGATGATGTCGCGCGGGATCGGCTGGCCGGTGATGCCGACGCGATAGCCAGTCTCCATTATGTGCGAGATCAGTGCCTTGATCTCAATGATATCGCCGCGCTTGGCGCTCGCTGGAACGTGGATGAGCGCACGGCCGATCATGGCTTCGGCTCCTCGACGCAGGCCGCAAGCGTCACGATGACGAAAACTTCATCGGACCAGCAGGAGCCGTCCGACATTTCCGCAATTGCGGTGATGTTCTGGGTATCGGCGAGGCGGATACGCGTGGAGAAACTTGCCTTTCCAGCGCGCGGCCCAAGCTTCACGCTGATGACGTTCGGCTGCGGATTCTTTTCATTGAAAATATGAATGGCCTTGACGTAATCCGCCGCCGTCATCGGGCTGTCGACAGTGACGGTGCAAGGCACGGAATTGCCGTTCTCCACCAGCGGCGGCAGGTCGAGTTTGACCTTGCCCTTCTGGACCTGGGCTTCCCCGATCGCAGCACGCACCGCATCCTGCATCATTTCCGGTGTCGCCTGCGCCGGCCGCAGCGAAATCCGCGCGAGCGTGCCGGCGCCAGCAAACGCCGTGGCGGCTTGCAGAATTCCGCGCCTTGAAGGGTTGTCGCGAGCCATACGGTATCTCACTTCAAGGTCATCAGATAGGCAACGACGTCTTCAACATCCACTGGCGTCAGCACTGGTTTGTCGCGATAAGCCGCCGCCACGCGCGTCAAGCCATCGATGCGATAGAACGGCGGCATGATGGTGCCAGGATTGATCTTGCTGGCATCGACGATCCGCAGTCTCAACTGTCCTTCGTTCCAGCGCGCGCCGGCGCCGCTGAGATCGGGCGCGACGTTGCCCTGAAAGCGGTCTTCCGGGAATGGCCCGGAATGGCAGAGCAGGCAAAGCCCGACGGTGTGATTGGCGACGATTGCGCGGCCGCGTGCGGGATCGCCTTTTGTCCCGGTCAATGAAGCTGGAATGGCGTCGCCGACGATGGTGTAACTGCACGAGCTCGGCGCTTGACTGGTGACGGTAACGTCGCGAGCAACGCTAGCGCGCTCGCGGCGCTAGCCAAAAATCTCGGACGTGATGGTGCGAAACCAGGCATCGGCGTCCTTCGCATCGTCGGCGCGCCGCGAGGCCGGTGCGTCGAGTGGGCTGGATTTGATGGAATTGTCGACTTCGGTGTATTCGCCGTTGACCGGCGCGAAGTTGCCGCTGATCGAGATCGCATAATTGGGCGCGACGAGGCTGTAGCAATTGCTGCCGAGGTTTGATGGCGCAGGGGCCTTGCCAGCGAACAATTGCGCGATTGCGGTGGCGCACACTTTGCCTTCGATGGCGCCTGAATAAGCCGATTTCGGCATGGAGCCGGCGAAAGCCGCGTCGCCGATCACATGGACATTCTTCTGTTGCAGCGACTCGAATGTCAGCGGGTCGACCGGACACCAGCCGCTGCGGTCGGCGACCCCGGCCAGCGCTGCCAATGCACCGGCTTTCTGCGGCGGGATGACGTTGGCGACAGCGTATTGATAATTATCGAAATCGGTCTCGATGGTTTTTTTCGCCACATCAATCGCCGAGGCATTGCCGCCGTTGGACGGCGATTTCCATTCGATCATGCCGGGATAAAGCTCTTTCCATGCATTCATAAAAAGCTGCTGCATGGTGAAGCTGTCTTTGGCGTCGAGAATGACGATCTTCGAGCGCGGCTTTTTGGTTTTAAGATAGTTGGCAATCATGCTCGCCCGTTCATAGGGGCCGGGCGGGCAACGCGACGGATTGTCGGGCGCGACGATCGCTACCGTGCCGCCGTCATCCATGGCCTCGAGCTGGCGATGGAGCAGGTCGAACTGTGCCGCGTCGGCGGTCCAGGCGTGAGGCGCCTGCGCCGCAGCGGCTTCGCTATAGCCCGAGATCGCGTCGAACCGCAGTGCAATGCCTGGAGCAAGCACCAGCCTGTCGTAGGAAAGCTTGTCGCCGGTCGACAGCGTGACGTTGCGCGCCTGGGTATCGACCGCTGTGGCGCTCGCGATTTTCACCGTGATGCCGGCGCTGGCGATCTTGTCGTAACCGAATTGCTGGCTGGAAAGATCGCGGAGCCCGCCGAGCACGGCATTGCTCATCGGCGGGGCGGTGTAGGTAGAACGCGCCTCAACAAGCGTGACGGCGATTTTCGGATCGGCGGCGCGAAGCGTTCGGGCACAGCTTGCGCCGGCAAAACCGCCGCCGACGATCACCACGCGTGGCGACGGCTTGCGCCCGGAGCGCGTGCGGCCACAGCGTGGCGGCAGCAACGGTGCCGCCCGCACCTTTAAGAATTTGCCGGCGAGTTCGTTCTTTCGTCATTACAAAAGCAAAGCGGCGGGCTTTTCAGCCCGCCGCCCCAACCTTGCCTCTAGGCCGAGTGGAGATCGTTATTCTTGAGCGGGAAGTTGTAGATGCGCTTGCCGGTCGCCGCGAAGATGGCGTTGAGTACGGCGGGCGCCGCAACGGCGATGGTCGGCTCGCCGACCCCGCCCCAGAACTCGTAGTCCGGCATCACGATGGCTTCGACCTTCGGCATCTCGTCGATATGCATCACCTGATACGTATCGAAGTTCTTCTGCACGATGGCGCCGCCACGAACGGTGCATTCGCCGTACAGCATCGCCGAAAGCCCATAGACGAATGAGCCTTCGATCTGCCGTGCGATCTGCTCCGGATTGACGGCGTGGCCGGAATTGGTGCCGCCGACGATGCGGTGGATTTTCAGGTTGCCGTCGGTCACCGAGACTTCTGCACAGGCCGCGACATAGCTGCCGAAGCCCATGATCTGCGAAATGCCGCGATAGATGCCCTTCGGCGCCGGCGTGCCGTACCCCGCCTTCTCCGCAACGGCTTTGAGCACCGCAGCGTGTTTCGGCTTGAGGTATTTCAGGCGGAACGCCAGCGGATCTTCGCCGATCTCATGGGCCAGTTGGTCCATGAAGGTCTCGACATAGATCGCGTTGTGGTTGGTGTTGACGCCGCGCCAGAAGCCCGCCGGCACGGAAGGATTGCGCATGGCGTGGTCGATCAGCAGGTTCGGAACGTTGTACCCGAACGCACCTTCCGGCCCGCCGGGTGCGAGACCCTGAAACGTCACCGGGTCCTTGCCGTCCTTGTCCATGCGTGACGGCAGCACCGTGGCCAGGATCGACTGACCTGAAATGCGCATGTGAAGCGCAATCAGGTTCTTGTTGGCGTCGAAGCCCGCCGTCATCTTGCACTGCGTGATCGGATGATAATAGCAGTGCGTCATATCCTCTTCGCGCGACCACAACAGCTTCACCGGCGTTCCCGGCATTTCCTTTGCGATCAGCACGGCCTGACGGACGAAATCGCTTTGTCCGCGCCGGCCGAAACCGCCGCCAAGGAACGTCTTGTGGACGTCGCATTGCGCGACCGGCAGGCCGGAAGCCTCGGCAGCCACCGCCAGTGCCGCTTCGCCATTTTGCGTCGAGCACCACACCTCGCACTTGTCGGAGGTGTAGATCGCCGTCGCGTTCATCGGCTCCATCGGCGCGTGGTTCTGGTACGGATAGGAGTACGTCGCCGTCACCACCTTCGCCGCACCGGCAAGCGCGGCTTTGACGTCGCCCGCCTGGTTGCCGACAAAGGCCTGCTCGGCGTCGAGGCCCTCCTTCAGGAAGTCGGCGATGCTGGCGCTGGAGACCTTGGCGTTCTCACCGTTGTCCCAGGTGATCGGCAGGCTTTCGAGGGCTTTCTTCGCCCGCCACCACGAAGTTGGCAACGACCGCGACGGCGTTGTCGCCGACCTTTACGACTTTCTTGACGCCGGGCATGTCGGTGACATGCGCTTCATCGACGCTTTGCAGCTTGCCGCCGAAAACCGGGCAAGCGCTGATCGCCGCGTACAGCATGTTCGGCTGACGGGTATCGATACCGAATATCGTCTTGCCGACGATCTTGTCGGCGGTATCGAGCCGTTTGAGCGGCTGGCCGGCGATCGTCCAGGTCTTTGGATCCTTCAGCGTGATGTTCGTCGGCACGTCGAGCTTGCCGGCCGCGTCGGCGACCTTGCCGTAAGTGACGGTGCGGTTCGACGCCTTGTGCGTAATCACGCCCTTTTCGGCCGTGCATTCGGCTGCCGGCACGTTCCACGCAGTAGCCGCCGCCTGAATCAGCATCATGCGCGCGGCCGCGCCGCCCTCGCGAACATATTTGTTCGATTCACGAATGCCGCGGCTGCCGCCGGTCGAGAAATCGCCCCACACCCGTTTGCGCGCGACGTTCTGGCCGGGCGTCGGGAATTCGGTCGTGACCTTCGACCAGTCGGCATTCAACTCCTCGGCGACGAGCTGGGCGAGGCCGGTCATCGTGCCTTGGCCCATTTCCGATCGGGCGATGCGGATGACGACGGTTTCGTCGGGCTTCACCACGACCCAGGCATTGACCTCAGGTGAGCTGACCGCGTCGGCATGCGCGACATCGGTATCGAATGGCACGTGAAAGCCGAGCGCCAATCCGGCGCTGGCGGCCGACGAACCGATGACAAAGGAACGACGATTTACTTTTGGCATGTATGTCATGGCTGCGATCCTCCTCACGCGTGATCGGCGGCCGCGTGAATCGCGGCGCGAATGCGTTGATAGGTTCCGCAACGGCAGATGTTCGTCATCGCCGCATCGATGTCTTCATCGGTCGGCTTTGGATTGGTTTTGAGCAGAGACACCGCCGCCATGATCATGCCGCTCTGGCAATAACCGCATTGCGGCACATCGAGATCGAGCCAGGCTTGCTGGATCGGATGCAGTTTTCCGTCCTGGGCAACTGCTTCGATCGTGGTGATCTGCTTCGAGCCGACGGTTCCGACCGGGACCTGGCAGGAGCGCGTGGCGACGCCGTTGATGTGCACGGTGCAGGCGCCACACTGGGCAATGCCGCAACCGTATTTGGTGCCGGTGAGTCCGATGGTGTCGCGGATCACCCAGAGCAATGGCGTGTCGGATTCAACGTCTACGTTGTAAGACTTTCCGTTGATGGAAAGGGCAATCATACTGTCCTCCCGAGTTGCAAGCTGGGCATCCCCACATGGGATCGGCTGCGCCGCAGGGCCCATCTCAAGACCGATTCTAACTCGTTCTAATCCGAATGCTAATCGCAAAATTGCGAGCTGGCGGCGAGGGTCGCCGTCGTAAATTTCGCGGGAATATCCGGCGTTGACCGGGGTTGGCCGCGCTCGCCGCCGCAGCAATAAGCACCTGACCGGCCTTTGGCGCCGCCCCGACCTGTTCCAGACCCCGGCGTTACCTGTATCGTTATGGGCGATGGACAGGGAGTGCAGCATGAACGACGATTTTGAGGACCATTGCTGGCAGGACGTGGTTACGCCGGACATTCTCGAGATTTATTCTCCATTACCGGCGCAAGACCTTCGTTGGGCCGGCGCCCGCGCTGCTCGCCATCGATCTCTATGAACTGGTCTATCGCGGCGGCGCCAAGCCGCCGGCCGAGCTCGCCAAGACCTTTCCCAGCGCTTGCGGCCAATATGCCTATGATGCGATCGAGCCGACCAAGCGCCTGTTCGCCGCGGCGCGCGCGGCAGGCTTGCCGATCTTTTATTCGACCGGCGACACCCGGAGCGAGAGCCGGCCTGAATTCGTCGGCGCCACCAAACGCAACAAAGCGTCGATCGATCCGACCGACTTTGTCATCCGGCCGGAGTTCAAGCCGCAGCAGGGCGATGTGGTGATCACCAAACAGCGCGCCAGCGCCTTCTACGGCACGCCGCTTACCGCGCATCTCACCCAGCTCGGCGTCCAGACGCTGATCATCTGCGGCGAGAGCACGTCGGGCTGCGTGCGCGCGAGCGCGGTCGATGCCTATTCGCACGGCTATCATGTCGTGCTGGCGGAGGAATGCTGCTTCGATCGCAGCCTCTTGTCGCACAAGGTCAATCTGTTCGACCTGCACCACAAATACGCCGATGTGATGCATGTCGACGACGTGGTCGCGCAGCTCGGGGCGAAAAGTCCTGCCGTGAAGAAGGCGAGCTGACCATGAAGCCGGCGCGTTATGGCCCGTTTCCTTATTCGCCGATCATTCATCGTCCGCCGCTGAAATGGCCGAACGGTGCGCATGTCGCGCTGTGGGTCATTCCCAACATCGAGTTTTTCGCGCTCGATGAGAAAGTGCCGCCCGGATCCGGCGGCAGCGGCGTTCCGGTGCCTGACGTGCCGACCTGGTCGTCGCGCGACTATGGCAATCGGGTCGGTGTCTTCCGTCTCATGGAGGTTCTCGACCGCCATGGCATCCGCGGCACGGTCGCGCTCAACAGTGAGCTGTGCGCCGAACATCCGGCGATCATCGAGGAAGGCAACAAGCTGCACTGGGAATGGATGGGCCATTGCGAAAGCAATACCCGCCGTCTTAATGCAGCAGCCGCCCGGCGACGAGCCGCGGATCATCAAGAATGCGCTTGGCACCATCGAGCGAGCGACCGGTACGCGCCCGCGCGGCTGGCTCGGCTCCGGCCTGCAAGAGACTTGGGACACACTCGATCTGCTGGCTGGCGAAGGGTGCGATTACGTCTGCGATTGGACCAACGACGATCAGCCTTACATCATGTCGCTCGATGGCGGGCGGACGCTGGTCAGCGTGCCCGTACAGCCACGAAATCAACGACAAGCCGGCGTTCGAGCGTTTCAACCGCACGGCGGATGAATTCCGCGAGATGATCTGCCGGCAGTTCGATGTGCTCTACCGCGAGGGCGCGCAGTCGGGCCGGGTGATGGCGATTGCGATCCATCCGTACCTCACCGGCGTGCCGCATCGCATCGACGCTTTCGACGCCGCGCTCCGATACATCAGCGGGCACGACCGCGTTTGGAAAGCCACCGGCATGGAGATTGCAAGCCATTACCGCGAGCAACAGATTCTCAAGACGTAACGATGGAGGGGTGCAATGTGGCGAAAGGTGATTGCAGCACGGATCGTATTGTTCAACGTTGATTCTTGCCAGTCTCGGCTGTCGCGCCGGCCTATGCCGCCGAACAGGTGACGCTTGGCACTGTCGGGCAGCCTTCGGCAAATTTCTGGCCAGAACTTATCGCCTTGGACAAGGGCTTCTTCGCCGCCGAGGATTTGAAGGCCGACATCGTTTACGTGCAGTCCAGCGCCGCTCTTGTACAGCAGGTCGCCGCTGGATCGCTCGGCATGGGAGTTCAGACCGGGCTTGCCGATCCATTGCGCGCCGTGGGCATGGGGGCGCCGATTTCGATCGTGCGGATCGACGTGCAAGCGCCACCTTACGATCTTGTCGCCAAGCCGAACATTGCCAGCATGAAAGATCTGAAGGGCAAGCTGATCTCGCTCGGCGGTCCGAAGGACATCACGCGCATCTATGTCGAACGCATGCTCGCGGCGAATGGCGTGAAACCCGGCGAATTCGATATGGTCTTTGCCGGCGCAACCACGGCGCGTGCCTCGGCTCTGCTTGCCGGCGCAGTCGACGCCGCCATTCTACTGCCGCCCTTCGATTTTCAGGCAATCGCCAAGGGCTTCAATAGCCTTGGCCTAACTGTCGATTACGTCAGCGACCTGCCGTTCTCAGGCACGACGGTCAATAATGCCTGGGCCATCGCCAATAAGGCGACACTGGAAAAATTGCTGCGCGTAAAGAATAAAAGCGTCGCGTGGTTTGAGGACGACAACAATCGCGCGGAGTTGCTTCGGATTCTCAAGGCTGCCAGTGGCTTGAGTGAGGATGATGTCGAAAAGGCCTACGACTTCTTCCGCAAGGGCCATTATTTCGAACCGACCGGAAAGGTCTCCCGTTCAAAACTGGAAAATCTGGCCCGCGCCATGGAGAGTCTCGGCGATCTGCCCGGCGCACTCGATATCAATAAGGCCCTGCTGCCCGGCGTAACGCAGATGACGGACTGAGACCATTGATGAAGGCGATGCATTTTGCGGTGCTGATCGTCGCGATCACGTTTCTGACGTTCGCGCCGCTACCTGCAGTCGCTGCGGATGTAATTTCGGTCGGGTCGGTCGATGCGACGTCGGCTAATCTGTGGCCGCTGCACATCGCCGATAAGAACGGCTATTTCGACGCAGCAAATCTGAAAATCGATCTCGTATTCTCGCAATCGAATGCCTCCGTAATCCAGCAACTGGCTGCGGGCTCATACAGCGTTGCACCGAGCGCGGGCATGGTCGATCCCATTCGTGCTATCGACAAAGGCGCGCCGGTGGCGCTGGTGCGCATTGTTATCCAGGCGCCGCCCTACGCGCTGCTGGCGAGGCGCGAGATCAAAAAGATCGAAGACCTTAAAGGTAAAATCAATCAGTATCGGCGGCGCCAAGGACATCACCCGTATCTTTCACCGAGCGGATGCTCGAACCGCACGGGTTAAAATCCGGCGACTATGATTATGTTTTCGCCGGCGCCACCAGCGCGCGATTTTCCGCGCTGAATTCAGGCGCGGTCGACGCTGCGCTGCTCACAGTGCCATTCAATTTCTACGCCGAGAGCGCGGGCTTCACCAATCTTGGCTTTACATTCGACTATCTGCCCGACATGCCGTTCGCCGGCATGGCGGTCAATCGGACTTGGGCTGAGGCGAATTCCGATGCGCTCAAGCGCTTTCTTGCCGCATACACAAAGGCGGTCGTCTGGTTCGATGATCCCAATAACCGTGAGGCGGCCGTCCAGATCCAGACCGATACCAGCAAGATTGCGCGGGACGATGTGGAAAAGGCTTATGTCTTTTTGCACGACAAAAAGCTTGTTCGAGCCGACAGGCATGGTCTCAAAGCACAAAGTCGGTAATGTGATCGATGCTTTACGCAATCTCGGCGATCTTCCTGCCGATTTCACCGCCGATCGTGTCATGCTGTCCGGGGTGACGCAGGTTTCAGAGTGATGAGCACGACCGGCGACGGCGTTGAAACAGCAAGTGCGCCGGTGCCTGGCCCGGCAAAAGCCTCGCCGCGCCATAGTTCTCTCGTCACTGCGCAGCCGCTATCTCGCCGGCACGGTATCCGTTGTTGGTGGCCTGTTGGCATGGGAGATCGTCAGCCGCTTTCTCATCAACAATGCGCTGTTTCTAGCTGCGCCGTCGCAGATCGCGATTGCTATCTACAATCTTGCAGTCTCTGGGGAGCTCTGGCACCACATGGGGATAAGCGCGGTGGAGTTTGCGCTCGGCTATGTCATCGCCAGCGTGTTGGGAATTGCACTCGGCGTCGCCATGGCGTCGAGCGTCACGGCCAAACAGGCCTTGCAGCCATGGGTTTCCGGGCTTTACGCCACGCCGACAATCGCGCTGGCGCCGCTGTTCATCCTCTGGTTCGGCATCGGCATCTGGTCGAAAGTGATCGTTGTCATCTCGCTGGTGCTATTCCCCGTTACCATCAACACCGAGGCGGGCCTGCGTACCACAAGCGAGCGGCTGATTGAGATGCTGCGCTCATTCGGCGCAACCAAGCGGCAGATCTTCTACAAAATATCATTGCCATCGGCGCTGCCTTTCATTCTGACCGGACTTAAGCTCGGTATCGGCCGCGGCCTGATCGGCGTTGTGGTCGCGGAACTGTTTGGCTCGCGCGCCGGGCTTGGCCGGCTGATCAGCCAGTCGGCGGATGCGTTTAACATGCCGGAACTGTTCGCCGGCGTCGTGATCCTGGCGATTGCCGGTATCGTCATGACGGCGGGCTTTGGCTGGCTTGAAGAGCGGCTGGTACCATGGACGCGTGATTGAGGAGCGGGAATGGCGCCGAAGCTTACGGTCTCGCGGCTAAATAAATCGTTCGGCGATCTCGCCGCGCTGCGCAGTATTGATCTTAGTGTCGAACGCGGGGAATTCATCTGCAGTCGTCGGGCCAAGCGGCTGCGGCAAGACCACGTTCCTGCGCATTGTTGCGGGGCTTGAGCATGCGACGTCGGGCGAAGTGTCGCTCGATGGCCGGATCGTGTGCGAGCCGGGCACCGATCGCGGTTTTGTGTTCCAGAACGACAGTTTGCTGCCGTGGCGCACAGTGTTCGCCAACGCCATCATCGGGCGTGAGGTTGCCGGCAAAATCGGTCCCGCCGACCGCAAGCGCACGATGGAATTATTGAAACTCGTCGGGCTTGAAGGCTTCGAGAACTATCATCCCAGGCAGCTCTCCGGCGGCATGCGCCAGCGGGTCAATCTCGCGCGCGCGCTGGCGATCGATCCGGAAATCTTGCTGATGGACGAGCCGTTCGCCGCGCTTGATGCGCAGACCCGAGAGATCATGCAGGCCGAGTTGCTGCGCATCTGGGAGCGTGGCCAGAAGACCGTGCTGTTTGTCACCCACCAGATCGACGAGGCAGTGTTTCTGTCAGATCGCGTGCTGGTGTTCGCTCGGCGGCCGGGCCGCATTCAGGCCGAAATCAAAATACCACTGCCGCGTCCACGTGCTCTTGAGGTCAAGCGCACGCCCGAATTCGTCACGATGGTCGACCGCATTTGGAAGATGATCGAGGACGACGTGCGTACCGCGGCGCTTTACGAGAACGCCTGATCACTGGCTGGCTTACGAAGCCGGTTGGATCTTTGCACGTATCGCGGCATGCGGCTCTTATGACTTTACTCTGGCGATGTAGTAGGCGAGGTCTAAGAATCTCCTCGTCGGTGATCGGCGGCACGACATCCGCCATCGAGGAATCATAACCGCGGCGCGAATTATCCTTGTAGCCGCGCAACGCTTTGACGAGATATTCCTCGCGCTGGCCGGCAATACGCGGCACGTTTTGTTGGCCCGCCAGCGTCGCCGTATGGCAGAAGTTGCAGCGGTTCTCGTCGACCAGCGCACGGCCCCGCGCCATGCGCGCGTCATCTGCTGGGCCGGCAACAGGTCGCGGTGCCGGCAACTTTGAGATGATGTCGGCGAATTTGGTCAGCTCATCGTCGGACAGGCCTTTTGCCATGTCATTCATTGGATCGGCAACCCGCAGACGGTCGCGAAACATCAGAAGCTGGATCGTGACATAATAGGATTGCTGCGCGCCGAGCGACGGCACGCCGGTATTTTTCGATTGTCCGTTCTCGCCGTGGCAGGCACGGCAGGCCGGCAGCCGCTCCGCGACGGATTGGGCTGCCGCGGGCAACACGGCCCAACATAGAGCCATTAGCGCGACCTCGATCAGGCGCACGCATTCCTCCTTGCGTGGAAATCGGGGCGCGAACGCCCCCGGAGATTTAGGCAATCAGCGGCTTACCGTGTGTGCGCTGTCGTAGCTTAACCGCCACACCGCTCCGTTCCAGTCGTCGGAAATGAGCAGCGAGCCGTCCTTCATCACCATTACGTCGACCGCGCGGCCGACGTAATTGTTGTCCGGCTGAAGGAAGCCGGTGACGAGCGGCTCGATAGCGCCGGCACTGCCGTCCTTGTTGATCTGCACCATCACGACATCACCGCCGAATTTTTTGGTTTTGTTCCAGGAACCGTGACGTGCAACGATGATGTTTTCATGATATCTGGCCGGGAACATGCTTCCCGTATAGAATTTCATGCCGAGTGCGGCGGCGTGCGGGCCCATCAATGCAATCGGCGGCACATAGTCCTTGCAGTCGTGGCCCCAGCCGAACGTCGGATCGGGAATATTGCCCTGATGGCAATACGGTTCGCCGAAGTCCTCGCCGAGCTTCGTTATGCGGTTAAGTTCGTCGTTCGGCAGATCTTCCGACATCCAGTCGCGGCCATTGTCGGTGAAATAGAGCTCGTGGTTCCTGGGATTCCAGTCGAAGCCGACGGTATTGCGGATGCCGGTTGCGATCGTTTCGAGACCGCTGCCGTCGAGATTGGCGCGATGAAGGATGCCATGGTCCTTGTCGTGCAGCACGTTATTGCCGGGTTGACCGACCTCGAAGTAGAGCTTGTTGTCGGGGCCGATCGCCAGATATTTCCAACCGTGCGCCTCATCCTTCGGTAGCCCCGAAATTATCACCGTCGGCTTCTGCGGGCCCTTGTCGAGATTGGCGAGCACATTGTCGATCTTGTCGATCTGATAGAGTTCGGCGATGTAAAGCGAACCGTTCTTGAAGGCGACGCCGTTGGGACGGTAGAGACCCTGGGCGACAACCTTGATCTCGCGCTTACCTCCCTTGTTGACGATCGCGTAGACCTTGTCGCGCACGCGGTTGCCGACAAAGATCACCGAGCCGTCATCGTTCTGCGCCAGCGAGCGGGCATCGGCGATGCCGCTGGCATAAACCTCGATCTTGAATCCCTTTGCCGCCTTCAATTTGTCGATTGGGAGTTTGTCGGCGGCGACCGCCACGGGAGGCGGCGGCACCGGCGCGAGCTTGGAAGCTGCATCATTGTTGGCGGGACGATCGAACAGCGGCGAGCCGGGCGGCAGCTTATCGGCGGGGGCCGGTGCGGCCGCCGCGGTAGTTGCCGGTGCTGGAGCCTGCGCCGGAGCGGGCGCCGCCACGGGTGTGGGGGCGGGGGCCGGCGTTGGTTCAGCGGCAGCGGCTGGGGCGGCCGCCGGTGCTGATGCGACGGGTGCTTGGGTTGAATTGTCTTGCTGTTGTGCAATGGCCGTGGAGGCCAACAGAGTCAAAGTTGCGGCAAACAACGTGCCGCGTGATACGCGTCGAAGCATGGCGTTCCTCCCAGGTACGGAAGTCCGGTCTTGCCGGCTTCCTTACGGCCAGTCTCCGACATTTCTACCTTGGCGCGCAATCGGTCATGCGCTGTCTCAGTATATGGGGAAGCCAGTAGTGCGGCTGCGGACGGTCGGCCATTCCCCGGTGGGCTGAATTAGCATTTACTGACAATCGGATGGGCAGATTGCCACGCGCCCCATCCCGCCCTTTCCACGGTCCCCAAAGCAGGGCATCTTGGGCTTGGGACGTCTCGTGCCGGCAGAGTTTGGACGGGCGAGGCAAGCGCCGGAAACAGAAAAACTGCCTTTTGGAGGAATGCCCTAATGAGTCATCGCATCTCGCGGCGCAGCATCAATGCTGGAATTGGCGCCGCGCTTATTTCGCCTGCGGTACGCCAGTCCGCGTCTTCGCTCAGGGAGGCGGTGATCCGATCAAGATCGGTTTGAGCATGTCGGTGACTGGTCCGCTGGCGCCAAACGGCAAACAAGCGCTGCTCGGGGCGAAGATCTGGCAAGACGACGTCAACGCCAAGGGCGGATTGCTCGGCCGTCAAGTTCAGTTGGTCAGCTACGACGATCAGTCCAATCCGGCGAACGTGCCGGGCATCTACACCAAGCTAATGGATGTCGACAAAGTCGATCTGGTCGTCAGCGCTTATGCGACCAACATGGTCGCGCCGGCGATCCCGGTGGTGATGCAGAAGGGCAAAACCTTCGTGAGCCTGTTCGCGCTCGCCGCCAACAGCGAATTCCACTATCCGAAATACTTCTCGATGCTGCCGACCGGTCCGTCGCCGAAGGAAGCGTTCACCGATGGCTTCTTTCAGGCGGCGATCGCGCAAAATCCGAAACCGACGACGGTGGCAATCGCAGCGGAGGACGCCGAGTTCTCGCACAATGCCGCCGACGGCGCGCGCGCCAATGCCAAAAAGTATGGCCTCAACATCGTCTACGATAAGAACTTTCCCGCCGACGACGACGGACTTTTCACCGATCGTTCGTGCGATTGCAGGCAGCCAACGCCGACCTCGTGGTGTTTTGCTGCTATCCGCTGAGCTCGGTCGGTCTGTTGTTCTCCGCAAGCGAACTCGGCTTAAAGCCGAAAATGATGGGCGGCGCGATGGTGGGATTGCAGGCCACCCCGTTCAAGGACAAGCTCAAATCCAAGCTTAACGGCATCACCAACTATGAGACTTGGGTACCGTCACCGAAGCTGATGGCGCCGGCCGCGGATTTCTTCAAGAAATACCAAGCGCGCGCGCAATCCGAAGGCGTCGATCCGCTTGGTTATTATCTTGGCGGCTGGGGCTATTCCTACATGCAGGTGCTGGCCGACGGCGTCACCGGCTCGAAAAGCATCGACGACAACAAGATCGCCGATTATCTGCGCAGCAACACCTTCAACACGATCATGGCTTCCGGCATCAAGTTCGGCAAAGACGGTGAGTGGACCAAATCCGGGATGATGCAAGTCCAGTATCACGACGTCACCGATGCTGCGAACCTCGATACTTGGCGCGGCATGAGTTATCAGACCGTGATCACGCCGGAGGAGGAGAAAACCGGAAACCTGATTTATCCTTACGCCAAGGCGCTTGGATAAATTCTGTCTAACCCCCGCAACGCCACGCGATGCGTGTTGCGGGGGCAAGCACTTTGGAATGCGGGAATTAAGAGGACCCGTGGTGTTGTGCCCGAGTCCCTCACACCAAGGAGGGAAGTCATGACAAGTCGAATTTCACGTCGTAACGTCAATGCCGGATTGGGCGCCGCACTTATTTCGCCTGCGATCGGCGCCTCGCGCGTGTTCGCGCAAGGCGCCGCACCGATCAAAATAGGCTTCGGCATGGCGCTGACCGGCCCACTCGCCGTCAATGGCAAGCAGGCGCTGCTCGGCGCGCAGATTTGGCAGGAAGAAGTAAACGCCAAAGGCGGCTGCTGGGACGCCAGGTACGAACTGATCAACTATGACGATCAGAGCAACCCGGCCAACCGTGCCCGGCATCTACACCAAGCTGCTTGAAGTCGACAAAGTCGATCTCGTGGTCAGTGGCTATGCAACCAACATGGTTGCGCCGGCTATCCCGGTGAGTGATGCAGAGGAACAAGACGTTCATCAGCCTGTTCGCGCTGGATGCCAACGCGGAATTCAAATATCCGCGATACTTCTCTTACATTCCGACCGGCGGGCCGAATCCAAAGCAGACCATCACCGAGGGTTTCTTTCAGGTAGCGGCCGCGCAAAACCCGAAGCCGAAAACCATCGCCATTGCCGCGGAGGATGCGGAGTTTTCGCGCAATGCGGCGGAAGGCGCGCGCGCCAATGCGAAGCAGTACGGCTTCGATATCGTCTATGACAAATCCTATCCGCCAAACACGACCGACTACTCACCGGTGATCCGTGCTATCCAGGCAGTGAATCCCGATCTCCTTGTGATCTGCTCTTACCCGTTAAGCTCGGTCGGCATGTTGCTCTCCGCCAACGAACTCGGCTTTAAACCGAAGATGATGGGCGGCGCAATGGTTGGGTTGCAGGCGACCGCGATCAAGGACAAGCTTAAAGGCAAGCTCAATGGCGTCATCAACTATGACAATTGGGTGCCATCGGCAAAATTGATGGCGCCGGCCGGTGACTTTTTCAAAAAGTATCAGGCGCGGGCGGCAGGGCAGGGCGTTGATCCGCTCGGCTATTATCTCGGCGGTTGGGGCTATGCCTATTTGCAGGTTCTGGCCCAGGCGGTCGAAGGCACGAAGAGCATTGATGACGCCAAGCTCGCCGATTATCTGCGCAACAATGCCGTCAACTCGATCATGGCGGAGGGTGTGAGGTTCGGTAAGAACGGCGAGTGGGTCAAAGACCATCAATTGCAGGTTCAGTATCACGACATCACCGACGCGGCGAACCTCGAAACCTGGCGCGGCATGAGCTATCAGACGGTACTGACGCCGGCCGCCGACAAGACCGGCGATGTGATCTATCCCTACGCCAATGCGGTGAAGGCGTAGGATAAACCCGTTGGCGCGAGACGATCGGCGTATCGGCGAGGCGGGATGCAGAGGATTTGAATGCTGTTTCCCACCTCGCTCGTTGGTTCCTATCCGCAACCGGAATGGCTGATCGACCGCGTCAAGCTGTCGAAACAGGTGCCGCGCGTCCGTGTCGACGACCTCTGGCTGGTCGCGCCGGACAAGCTCGAAGCGGCGCAAGACGATGCGACCGTCCTTGCCATCCGCGATCAGGAACGGGCCGGCCTCGACATCATCAGTGATGGCGAGCAGCGGCGAGAAAGCTATTCGAACCGCTTTGCCACCGCTTTGGACGGCATCGACATCGAAAATCCCGGCACGGTAATCAATCGCAGCGGCAAGCCGATCCCGGTGCCGCGCGTGGTTGGCCCCATCAAGCGCCGCCACGCCGTCGAACTCCGCGATCTCAAGGTGCTGCGCGCCAATACCGATCGGCAGATCAAGGCCACAGTGCCTGGTCCCTTTACCATGGGAAAGCAGGCGCAGGACGATTACTACAAGGATGAGGAAGCGGTGGCGCTCGCCTACGCCGAGGCGGTCAATGCCGAGATCAAGGATCTGTTTGCAGCCGGCGCCGACGTCGTCCAGATCGACGAACCGTGGATGCAGCAGCACCCCGACAAGGCGCGGCAATACGGGCTTAAGGCGCTGGATCGCGCCCTCGATGGCGTTACCGGCACCGTCGCGGTGCACCTGTGCTTCGGCTACGCCGCGGTCGTGCACGACAAGCCGTCGGGCTATTCATTCCTTCCGGAGCTCGAAGGTTCGAAGGCGCAACAGGTTTCCATCGAGGCGGCGCAGCCAAAGCTGGATCTCAAGGTGCTGCGGGAATTGCCGTCAAAAACCATTATTCTGGGCGTCATCGATTTGGCCGATAAGGCCGTCGAAACGCCACAGGTCGTCGCCGATCGCATCAGGCGGGCGCTGGCCCATATCCCGGCCGACCGGGTCGTGGTGGCGCCCGATTGCGGCATGAAATATCTGCCGCGCGCGGTTGCCTTTGGTAAAATGAAAGCCATGGCCGAGGGAGCCGCCATCGTTCGGCGTGAACTCGCAGGCAAGTGATATTGGGAAACTTCGAGGAGACGATCATGCCTTATGTGACGGAAAACAATCTGACAGACGTTGTGCGTCAGCGCTGGAGCGATATTCCCGATCCGCGGCTGAAGCAGGTCATGCAGGCGCTGGTGAAGCACGTCCACGCTTTCGTGCGCGAGATCGAGCCGACGCAGGCGGAATGGGCGACCGCGATCGATTTCCTCACGCGCACCGGCAAGTTGTGCGACGACAAGCGCCAGGAATTCATTCTGATGTCCGACGTTCTTGGCGTCAGCATGCTGGTCGATGCGATCAACCACCGGCAATCGAACGGCTCGACCCCGAGCACGGTGGAAGGTCCGTTCCATGTCGCCGATGCACCACCGGTCGCTAACGGCGGCAACATGGCGGTGAACGCGCCAGGCATTCCATGCTTCGTCAGCGGCAAGGTGAGCGGCACCAAAGGCGAGCCGGTTTCCGGTGCAGTGCTCGATCTGTGGCAGACTGACGGTGACGGCCTTTACGAGGCGCAACGTCCGGAGATTACCGGGCCTTGGATGCGCGGCCTTTATCATTCGCAGCCGGACGGCTCTTATCTGATCCGCACAGTGGCGCCGATCGCCTACACGATCCCGATGGATGGCACGATCGGCGAACTGATGAACCGCACCAATCTCAGCCACATGCGGCCGGCACACATTCACTTCGCGCTCAGCGCGCCGGGTCATCATGGCCTGGTGACGCATCTGTTCCAGTCTGGCGACAAGTGGATCGAGAACGATGCGGTCTACGGCGTGAAGGAGCCGCTGATCGTCGACTTCAAGAAAATGCCGGCAGGCAGCAAGGCGCCGGGCGGCGAGCTGATGAACGAGCCGTTCTACGTCGTGCACTACGACTTCGTGCTGGACAGGAAGGCGCAGGCCGCCGCGGCTTAATTCGCGGACGTTATTGCCCCTTCTTTCCAGTTTTCCGCGATGTAACCCTGCGGATCGATGTGCATCGCCGCTTTGCCGGCGATGGTGCGGCGGCCTTGGGCGCGGGAATTAAAAGCTGATGGTATTGGCGAGGAGGGCGGGCGTTGGGATTATCTGCGCCGGAGCCGCATGCTGGCGCTTGAGTTTCAGCTTGGTCAGTTCGCGGGCAAGCTCAATCCACGTGTTTCGTCGGCTCTGGTAGCCATCGCCGGCTGAAAACAGCTGGCGATTCGGCGGATGCCTGTTTGACTTTTGGTGCTTCTGCGCGGGACGTACTTTGCAGCCATGCAGACCGATGATCCTGATAGGACGTCAGTAACGCGTTGGTCGCTGCGGCAAGGTCGCGCCGGGATTTTTCTAGCCCATCGATTTGGATCTGCTTTGCGCGGAACGTTTCTTGAAGCTCGTCGAGCTTCCTGCTTCTTTCACTGCAGATGTCAGTGAGTTCGGCGATCTTGCGCGTGTTGGCGCTGCTTTCCTCAACACAGAGGGACAAGCGCTCGCGCGCCTTCGCGTGGAGCTGCTCGGTGAGTTCTGCGCGTGACTTTGCAGCCCTGAAAAGTGCCTCCTTGGCTTCGGCTTCGGCACGATATCGTTCTGCTTCCTTCATATGAGTGACGCGTTTCGCCTCGGACGCTGCGGCTTCATTCCACAAGTTTTTGGTCTGAGCCTTCGCATCTTCCAGCATTGATCCGCTCAGCCTGAGTTGCGCTTGCAGTCGCGAATTCTCCGCAGAAACCAGATCGAGCGAGGTTTGCAGCGAAAGAGCCTCGTTTTCGCGAAGGGCAACCATGTTCTGTGCTGCGGCAAGCTCTGTTTCCAGATCGGCAACCGTTGCCTCAGCCGCACTTAGCTGCCCCGAAACGCATTCCAATTCCCGTTTCAATGATTCAGAGGCAGCTTTTTCATGCGTTGCACGGCGTTCAAGGCCGGTAATTTTGGCGAGTGCCAGTTCGAGCTCCTTGGCGAGCTGGATTTCACGGGTAGCGGCGTCCAAAGGTTCGTCCGGATTGTCGAAATCCGGGTCGGATGTCGCGGGTCTTAACAGCGGTTGTTGATGCGCCAGTTCAACGGTGTTGATAGCCTTTGTCCCTGCCGTACCGTGCATGATCGCAAGGCGCTCGGCCTGGCTGAGCCAGCCGTAGGAGGTCTTCTTTTCAGCAAGTGCCATTTGGGGGATCGCCGCGTGGGAATTGATGTGCGGAAACCTGCGGCCACGATGGTTAACGGTTCCTTACTTTGTCATTAACCATGCATAAACCTCGAAAATTCCCACATTGACCGGCCTATCCCTCCTGGCGGCTCGAGCGTCACGGACTGATTCGCTCGTCGCCGGATTCGGTTTGTGTCGGACGTTGGGTTGCTGCCCCGTCGTCTTGTCAAAAATCCCAGAGGGCCGCAGCCCGGTCTTGTCGCGTTCCCCCGCGAAATGCTTAAATTGCTAAGTAATTGCACGGGCCAAATTCCGACATGGACGACGCCGGCTCGAATCTGCTGCGTAACTGGATTGAACGCGTAGCGCGGTCAAATCCGAACAAGCCTTGGGTGATTTCGGCCGAAGACGGTCGAAGCGTCAGCTACGGACAATTGCTGGATACGGTGGGGCAGTTCGCGGCCTTCTTGCGCGATCGCAATCTCGGTCCGAACGATCGTGTTGCACTTCTGGCCAACAACTCGATCGAGCAACTACTCTGCTATCTCGGCGTGATGGCTGCGGGCGCGACCATCTGCACCATCCATGTGGAAATGAACCGCAATCAGCTCGGCAATATTTTCGAGCGGCTTAAGCCGAAACTGGTTCTTCGGCAGGACGGCTTGCAACTTGACGATCTACCGGCGGAAACCTCGGCTCCTCAATTTCGGCTCGGCCGTTTCGATCAGCCTGAGCGCGGCACCTTGTTCGATGAGTTATTGAACTACCGCTCCGGCGAGCCGTCGACCCCGGCGCAGCGTGACGACGACGCGGTGATCCTGTTCACCTCGGGTACCAGCGCGCAACCGAAAGGCGTCGTATTGAGCTACCGCGAATTTCTGCTCAACATCGATCCGCTTGCCGAAGGTTGGGGTCTTACGGCAGACGATCGGCTTTACGATTTCCGGCCTTTCAGCTGGAACTCGGCGCAAACCCTGAGCGCGCTTGGCGGGGTCAATCGGGGCGCTACGCTGATCCTCGCCGAGAAGTTTTCAGCGAGCCGTTATTTCCAGCATCTGCGCGATTACGGTGTGACGGTCGCAACCGGTAATCCGACGACGATCAATATCCTGCTCAATAGTGAGCAAACGGCCCATCGCGACAGCTTGCCGAAGCTGCGCTTCATCACTTCAAGCTCGGCACCGTTGCTGCTCGGAGACTGGAAGCGCTTCGAGGAGAAATTCGGTATCCCGGTCTCGCAGGGCTGCGGCGCCAGCGAAATAGGATGGATAGCAGCCTGTCCAGGCGAACGGCGGCGGCTCGGCACCGTCGGCTGGCCGTTTGCCTATCTCGATCTTGCTATCGTCGATGCCGATGGCCGGCGCTTGCCGTCCGGTGAAATCGGCTATGTCGAGCTCGGCGGTTGGCCCGATCTTCCGTTCCGTTATCTGGGAGAAGACGGCGAAATTAAAATCCACAGTCGAGGGCGTCTTCGTACCGGCGATCTCGGTTGCTTCGATGCCGACGGCTTCCTGATGCTCACCGGCCGCGAGAAGGAACAAATTATCCGGGGCGGCGCGAAAATTTCGCCGGTCGAGATTGACTCCTACTTGATGCAGCGCGCCGACGTGGTCGAGGCCGCGACCGTCGGAGTGCCTGATCCGATCTATGGCGAAGAGGTGGTGAGCTATGTCGTTCTCCGCCCCGGTGTACCGTTCGATGCCGAGGATCTGCTGCGCTACTGCGCAACGGTGCTGCCGCCCTTCAAAGCGCCGAAACAAATCCTGTTTGCCGACGAGTTGCCCAAGACAGAACGCGGCAAGCTTGATCGTAAGGCGCTGGCGTCTCGCTGGAAGGCGCCGCAGCCCTAGGCGACGCGAATGCGGTTGGTGAATTCGCGGGCGTCACGGCTCAGCGCCGCCGCCTGGCGGTTTAAGTCGGCCGCTGCCGCCAACACTTGCTCGGCGCCACGCCCTGATTGATCGACCAGATCGCTCGCTCCGGTGATGCTCTCGGAAAGCTGACGAATGCGGCCCGCCGCGCCATCGACATTCTCGGCGATCTTGCGCGCGGCCAAATCCTGGTGCTGTACGGAACCGGAGATCGCTGTCGATATTTGCTCGACCCGTAACATCAGGCCAGATAGTGCGGCGGTCGCGTCCTGGACGCTGCCGATAACGCTGGCTACCGAGGCCGTCTTGTTCTGAATTTCCGCAAGCGCTTTAGTTGTTTGCCCGGCAAGCGCCTTGACCTCCTGTGCGACGACGGCGAATCCGCGGCCGGCCTGCCCCGCCCGCGCCGCTTCTATTGTCGCGTTGAGCGCCAGCAGGTTGGTCTGGTCGGCGATAGCCGTAATCATGCCGGCTACCTGATCAATATCCTTGACCGCGGTGACCAGCGCGGACGCATTGTCGGCGGCATCGGTGGCTCGGCTGGTCGCTTCGGCGACGATGCTCGACGCGTTGGTGACTTGGGTGCTGATTTCGCCAATGGAGGCGGAAAGCTCCTCGATGGCGGTGGCAACGCCTGCGGCGTTAGACGTTGTTTCCGCCGATACCGACGCGGCCAAGCTGGCATGCTGCTGTGATTCTGAAATCATCGACGACATGCCGCGCGCGCAGGCCTCGAGTTCGGTGGCGGACTGCTCGACTGCGGCGGCGACGGTAAGGATTTCGGATTCGATCGCACGGGCGATTGTGTCAACGGTCTGCGCCCGGCGGACAGTTGATTGTTCGCGGTCAGTCGCTCGCGCCTTTTCGGTTTCGCGCAGAGCAATGGCATTGTCGCGGAATACCTTGACCGCACGCGCCATGGCGCCGACTTCATCGCGCCGGTCGGCGCCGACAATGCTGACCCCAAGATCGCCGCCGGCCATGCGGGTCATGGTGGCGGCCATCCGACGTAAAGGCCGCGCGATGAAGAGATGGCTGAGGACGAAAGCGATGAGCAGCACGGCTGCAGTGCCGCCGGCCAGGATGGCGACAGTGAGCCGGAAAATCCATTCGCCGCGCTCGGCTGACGCGTCTTCGACGCGGCGCGCCTCGCCGCCGAGGATGTTGATGAGGTGATTCGTGTGCGCGATTACATCGTCTCGCGCCGGATCGAATTTCAACTCGACGATGAAGCGCGCTTTATTGCGATCGCCCGCTTGTAGTGCATCGCGCAAATCTACCGTAAGGCTGCGGGCGTAATCGAGTTTTTCAAGCGTGATCCGGACTTCGTCCCGCGCCTCTGGATATTCGGTGACAACGTTGTTGAGCCGGCTCTTGGCGACGTCGTACTCGCCCTTGATCTCGCTGGCCGCTTCCTTCGCATCGTCGAGGTCGGTCGCGGAAAAGCTTTTATAAGTCCCGGTCCCGAACGATTCGATGGCGGCTTTGGCTTCCGCGAGCGCCAGCCGGGCCGGCGCAATGTGTTCGGATACCAGCGCGTTGAGCCGGGCCAACTCATCAAGGCGCTGCAGGCAGAACCAGTTGGCCGCGATCGACAGCAGCCCAAGTACAGCAATAAGCAAAACAGCCTTCGCTGCGATCGGAAGGTGGAGCGAACAACGCTTGAGCATAGCAATTTCGGCTGATTTCCGCCGAACATTGTCTAGGTAATAATCATTCCCGCACGGTTAACGAGCCGGTCACGGAAGCGTAAGAATCCTTCATAAGTGCAGGAAAACGTACACGCACTGTGCGTGGGCGCTATGTATTTTGGCTAGCGGCCAGTCCGCGCCAGCGAATGCACCCAGCCGTGCATCCGCTTCTTGGCGTTTTCGATGTCTTTTGTCGAAAACCAGTCTTCCGGCCTCACCTTGTCTATCGGATAAACCGGGCGCAGGAAGTCGCTCTCGTAGCCAAATGGAACCGTGGCATCGATGCCCATGCCGCCTTCGAACTGCGTATTCGAGGCGGTCCATTGCCGTTCGCCTGAGGTCATGCGCTCAGCCGGCATGAAAGTCTGGCCGCGGCCGCCGGGGATCGGATTGAGGATATCGGTGCGCGGGTTCACCCGCGTGGTCAGGCACCACATGATGTCGTCCATCGAATACGGATCGACGTCTTCGCTGACCGCGATCGCAAGCCGCATTCCTTGCGAGCACGACAGCGCCGCCGCCATGAAGTTACGCTGCCAGCCTTCGTCTATCTGATGGCGCTTCTTCACCTGGATGATGCAGCCGCCCCAGTCGGTCATGCAGTACGGAATGACGACGTTCTGCACGATGCCGGGCTGCAAGCGATTGCACAATTCGTAGATTGCAGCTTCGCGCACAGTGGTGTCGATGTTGTGATCGTCAAGCATGTGCACGCCGAGTGCGAAGATGATCGGCTTGGTTTCCGGCTTGCGCATCGTGATGCCGGTGACGTGGAAGGTCGGCGCCTTATACGATTTGCCCATGTAGCCGGCCCACTCCGGGTGGAAGTGGTGGCGGCCCTGAATACCGGAATCCTCGGCTTCCTTGGTTTCGAAGCGGCGATCGCGTGGATTGACGTAACCTTCCAGCACGAGTTCGCAATCGGCGAGCGCCATGGCGTCAACAGTGCGTGCCTTGACGAGCCGGATTGGCGCACCCTGCACAGCCGACGCGATGCCGATCTCGTCACAACCCATCGGCAGGATGGCGTAGTCGAAGCCGGCGCCGGCCATCAGTGTGCAGGCCGGCGGCACGCCGAAGCACATGGTGATCGGCACCGGCTGGTCTTCTTTGTAATACTTGTTGACCACTTGCCACATGTGCGAGCCGGGCGAGATCTGGAACGTGCCGACGTTGCCCCAGCGGAAATTCATCCGGTTGTAGCCAAGATCGGAGCCGCCATCGAATTGTTGACCGGTGACGCAGCGGATGCCTGAGCCGACCGTGAGTTCGGGCTCGTAGGTGGTGTGCCGAATCGGCACCAGCCATTTGTTCACGTCGTCCGGCTTCTCGATCACGAATTCCTGGCACGGTGCGTCGCTCTGCGCGATCTCGACCGGCTTCACCGGGTGCGACAGTGCGTGCGCGAGTTTCTTCACCCTGTCGGCATCGTCCGTCCAGCCGAACATTTTGTTGATGATCGCTATGTCGCCGAACAGATTGGTGATGACCCGATGATTCGGTTTGCCTTTAACGTTGTTGAACAAGATCGGGCAGCCGCCATCCATATGCTTCTGCAGGCCGGTGACCTGGAGGTCCGGATCGACTTCCTTGTCGGTCTCGATCAGCGCGCCTTGGGCACGCAGCCATTCCAGCGTACTTCGCAGATCGAAAGCCTGGTTCGGCGTGGCGACCGACGTTTGCTCGTTGCGCACCGGTTGTTGCATTGAAGGCGTTCCCATTGCATAGATTTCTAAGTAATTATCCCGCAGGCTCGTACTGACTGTCAACGCCGCCGCCCCCCGCTCCATGCCGCGACATTCATCGAAAGCAAATCGTGCGCGGCGCCGCCGCGATGTCGAACTCCCGCCGCGGCTGTCGTCCGGCTATCTGGTGCGGGACGCGCACCGTGCTTTTCAGCGATTGCTGGAACGACGTATCGCGTCCTACGGTGTGATGCGCGGGCAGTGGTATTTTCTGCGGGTTTTGTGGATCACCGACGGCCTGTCGCAACGCGAATTGTCGACCCGTGTCGGCATGATGGAGCCGACCACTGTCATCGCGTTGCGCAGCATGGAGCGTGCGGGTTTGATCCAGCGTGTCCGTGGTCACGACGATCGGCGCAAGGTGCGTGTCTTTCTGACCGCAAAAGCCAAGCGCCTGCGTAACGAACTGCTCGGTGTGGCGAAGAACATCACGGACACAGCTGAAGATGGCGTTGCGGCGCGCGAGCTCAGCGTATTCCGTCGTGTCATCACGCGGATGACTGCCAATCTCGATCGAATCGAGCGCTAGCTTTCCATCAGATGCTAGGCAAAGCGGCGGATCAGCGAGGTATCGTATTCGACGTAGTGGAGCTCAGCGTTACGTCGCGCCAGGTCAAGCACCATGTAGCTCGCGCGTCGGTCGAAGGCGCGTGGTTCGCCAATGGTGCCGGGATTGATCAGATAGAACGCGTTGTCGTCGAGCTGAACGTCCTTTTCTTGCCGGACGATGGCTCGATCGTAACTCCATTCGTAGACGACGGCGCGGTGAGTGTGGCCGAACGCGCAAATTCGGGCGCCCGATGAGTGGCCCATCAGGGCGATGAAGCTCAACAGACGATTATCGTCATTATCGAGCCTGACGCTCTCGCAATTCTCCTCGGGATGCAGCGCGCCGTGCACCGCAACCAGTTGGCCTTCGATCACCGTTTTAGTCGGAAGGCTGGCGAGAAAGTCGAGGTCATCCTGCGTGAGTTGCTTTCGTGTCCACTCGGCAGCACGGGCCGCGGCCTTGCTGAAGTGCTCAGTGGTGATCCGCCCGCAGACCGCGAGATCGTGGTTACCGGCCACGCAGATACAATTGGCTTGCCGAACGAGATCGATGCATTCGGCGGCGTCGCGATTGTAGCCGACGATATCGCCGAGGCAGACGATGCGGTCCACCGATTGCCTGGCGATGTCGGCAAGCGTTGCATCGAGCGCGCCAAGGTTGGCGTGGATATCGGAAATAAGCGCGAGCCTCACAGCCCGATCCAATCCCGAGACTTCAATTTTTTCGCCCCGGCGCTGTCTCGCGGAGTCTGGAGACGATGCAGCGTCGAACGCACGGCTGGCATCGGATCGCGCCACGACAGCACCGATTTTGACTCACAGCGGAGAGTCCATGCGACCCACTCTGCCGGCGGAACGCCGGATCCTAGCGCCGCGCGAAAATCGTTCCAGGGCTTGCACCAGCGCACGCCTATCCTCGCGCGGTCCGTCTTGGGTCGTGGTGCTCCGGTTAAGTCGGCGTAGACCAGAGCCGGAATGTTCACTCCGGCGACGGCCGCCGCGTTATGCCATAGCGTGAATCGCGGATTGATTTCGAGCAAATGCAGCTTGCCCGCAGGATCGCGCTTGAAATCGAGTTTAGCGACGCCGGTCAGGGAAAGCCGCTTGACGATATCGCGGCCAAGCCTGCGGACGTCGGTAATATCGGTGATTTCGAGCGCGGTGGTATGGCCGTAGGACAAAGGATAGGTGCGGATCTTCCTCCCGGTAAATTCACCCGCGGTGCTACCGCTGTTGTCGACGTAGCAGTGATAGCTCTCGATTTGGGTTTCCGCGCCGGGAATAAGCTCTTGAACGAGAAGATCGATGCCAACATCGGTCAGTTGCGGCCACAATGCACGCAAACTCTCGGTATCGCGGGCTTCGATCGCCTTACGCAAGCCAAAGATATTGTTCCAGCGGTCAAGCCGGGTTAGTGGCTTGATGATAACTGGAAATCGCAGATCAAGGTCGTTCGGTTCCACGGCGATAGGATGAAATTGCCGGGACGGTGGCACGGGCAGATCGAGATGCTTCGCCAAAGTGGCAAATCGTGCCTTGTCGACAAGGTCTTCGACCAGAGACGCTTCGGGGACAACAAAACGGAAAGCTTCGGAGAGCTGTTCACGATGGCACGAGACAAAACTAAGCTGGGCATCTTCCTGATAGAACAGGATAGGACGTTCGCGCTGTGCTCTGCCGAAACGCAGCATTGCATTCAGCAGCGCTTCGCTGTTTTGCGAGAAGTCCTCCCAAGCAAGGCGTGCGCGCGCGTGGCGCGAGTAAAGCGACGGAACGCCAGGCCTCGTGACCACGGCGCAGGGGATTTGCGCCGTCGCGAGAGGTTGCAACAAATCCATATCGCCCATGACGCAGGCGACCGTCTGATGCGGCTTTGTTTGGGCGCTACGGCTGGTTACAGAGTGTTCCGATTTCAAATCGCCGCTATGGGTCAGTGCGCCGATGGTGGAGCGAACATAGGAGACAATGCGCCAGGCAATCGGCGTCTGCTTGATGAACCGCTTGATCCGCCGGCGCGCCAATGACGACAGATTGATTGGCCAGCCGCGCCATGTCGCGGCGGCGCTGTGATCGAACAGCTCAATGCTGCAATCGGACCATTCCAGCTTGTAAGGTTCGTCGCCGATTGTGAAATCGAACCGTCGGAGCCCGCGGCCAATCGCGTAGGCCAGTAACTCGCGCAGATGCAGCGCGCCGGTTCCGTAATGCGACATCGCCGCGGTATCGTCGTAGCTCGCCAGCACATGATAATAGCAATCGCCGAACACGATGGCGAAATTCGTTGCCGCCAGTGTATCGCCTACTTCGATCCGGCTAATGTGAAACAGATGGCAGCAGGTTTGGGTTTGTGGCGAGGTCGAAGAAAAACTCTTTGAACCCACGACGCTGGAATATGTCAGGAATACCGCGGCGTGCGAACGCGCGGCTCTTTTGATCGATAAGTGCTTCGAGGGTTCGCTTCGCTTCGGCGGGATCGGTACAGGTGACGAAACGGATTTCGCCGAATTCAGATATGTGCCGACGCTTGGCGCGATCGCGCCGCCGCGTGGCCGAGGACCGCTTGGCGAAATAGAACTTCTCCCAATCATCGCCGAGCTGGGTGAGATGAGCCCCGCTTGGATTTACTGTGACAGGAAGATGGGTGAACGGGTTGATCTGCGTGCCAACCAGGCGCGGCATCTTTTCGAGATCAATCCAGTCGTATCGTAGTTGCGGATCGCTCTTGATCAGCGCGCGCAATTCCTGCCAGGCAGTGAGAAAGCGATCGAGAGGGATGCGCTGCGAGAAGTCGGGTGAGAGCAATGGAGCATTGTAATCGCACTGCTCCTGGGCAAACCAACAAAGCCGGCGCGTTGCGCGGTCGGAGTGGATGGCCATCGGGACGATCAGCGCGGTTTCGCCGTTGGCAAAGGAACCGACCGCGATAACGGGAATAACGCCATCAACGGAGCCGATGTGCCGATACCAGGTCGTCAGCCAGTCAAATGATTGGAACGCCGTACAGTCGGCAAACTGTTCGAAGCGCCGCCATTCCTCTTCGACACTTTCGAGAGTTCGGTGAATTACAAAATTGATGCCAGGGGAAAATTCGCGGGACAAATCAGCGAGACGCGCAATGGCGCTTGGCCGGGCTCGGCCGGAGCGTCAGCGTTCCGGTAGGCTAATGGTGTCGCGCGTTTCACGTGATTTACGGGCTGGATTTTAAAACTTGAGTTCAACTGATAGGTGGCAAAGGCTAAGGATGCCTCGCCAATCGGTACCCGGAAATTGTTAAGGTAAACGGGACCTGAACCGGATGAGGTAAACCGCAATGTGTGTCAGATAGACAGGCGGCGCTGGACGGTGTTCCAGTGCGGCGTTTGGCACCGTTGAGACGAAGCCCGAGTTGCAGGAAGAAATCGGTGTCTGAGGGAGGATGTGATGAAGAACTTATGCTGGCTTGGCATAGCCGGCGTCTGTTTTCTGGCATTTCCGGGAAGTCGCGCAGCCTATGCGCAAGCCAGGACTTACCCTGAGAAGCCGGTGACGATCCTCGCCGACGCCGCGGCGGGTGCTACGCCTGACATCGACGCGCGTTTTGTGGCTGCCGGCCTCGGCAAAATATGGGGCCAGCAGGTCATCGTAATCAATCATCCCGGCGCGAACGGCAGCATTGCGGCCCGCATTGCGACCGACGCCGTTCCTGACGGCTACACTCTGTTCATGCCGGCGTTTTCGACATTCGCAGCGTTGCCATCAGTCGCGCCGAATCTGCCGTTGCGATTGCCGCGCGATTTCGTGCCGATCGGCTACACGGCGGAAAATCCGATGTTCTTTGCGGTGAATCCGTCGCTTGGCATTTCCACGCTTCCGCAACTGATCGCTGCTGCAAAAAAAGATCCGGGCAAGATTTCGATCGCGGTAACCGGTGTCGGCCGGATGACACACCTGACCGGCTTGCTGTTTCAGGAGCGCGCCGGCATCAGCCTGCTGCCGGTGCCCTATAACGGCGGGCCGGCGGCAGCCGTCTCCGACCTCGCGAGCGGCCGTGTCTCGATGATCATCGAAGGTTATTCCGGGGTCGTCGGCGCGGTCAAAGCCGGCCAAATGAAGTTGATTGCCGTGGCGTCACCGGAACGATTGCCGGAATTTCCGGATATACCGACGGTGGCGGAGACAATTCCGGATTTTGCTGCGCGCGGCTGGCAGGTCTTGGTCGCGCCGCTGGGGACGCCCG
The DNA here is from genome assembly GCA_963742215.1 of uncultured Alphaproteobacteria bacterium. Taxonomy (GTDB): domain Bacteria; phylum Pseudomonadota; class Alphaproteobacteria; order Rhizobiales; family Xanthobacteraceae; genus BOG-931. The sequence goes on along the minus strand of CAVULJ010000015.1, from coordinate 292,468 downwards.
CGCCGATTATCAGCAAGGTCAGCTGTGGATTTGGCCAAAGTCGTTAGTGATCCGGATTTCAAGAGGCTCCTGGCCAATGTCGGCAGCTATTCGCGCGCCATGACACCGGAGCAAGTACTCACTTTCGTGCAAAAGGAGCAGGACACTTGGCTGCCGATCCTGCAAAAAATCTCGGAGCACTAGGCCGCTTGCGGGTCCTTGGCATGCGCCCGGTAAGTGCTGGTACAGCTGAGTGGGCTCGAACCACCGACCTCCTGATCCACAGTCAGGCGCTCTAACCAACTGAGCTACAGCTGCACGGGGTCACCGTTAGCGCCGCGAACCTATGAGTAACGCCCCAATTTGGCAATATGGCTGGAATCAAGCGTTAAAAAGCAAAAAGCCCGGGCGAACCCGGGCTTTCCCCTCGACGCGGATTGAACAGCGACCGGACCGCGAAATTGAGCTGCTTTAGGCGACCTTGCTGAACGCCTTGTTCATGCCGCTCTTAATCGGCTCGGCGGTATCGGTCGCGACCTTCTGAGCTAGCGCGCTGAGCTCCTTGCTCTGCGCCGTGAAGGCTTCAAACTGCTTCCGGGCATGAGTGCTCGAAAGTTCGATCCATTCCGAAAGCGACTTCGCCGTGATCAGCTCGGCGGCGAAATCGAAAGCCGCGTTGGTGTTGACGCGCGCCGTGTCGATCACTTTCTGGCCGTACTCCGACGCGCCCTTGGTGGCGGTCGAATAGGTGGTCTCGAGAACGTCGGTCGCTTCTTCAGCAGCGGCCTTCATCTTCTCGTAGGTGTCCTTCGCCTGCGCAACACCCCGTTCCGCGAACTCGCGGAAAGCGGCCGGCATTTCGACCTTCGGGATGTCGAATTTCGGCATTTCAAATTTCGGCATTTCAAAAGCCCCGGTGGAGGGCTTGCTCGTCTTCATTTTCGGGGCTGCAGTGGTGTCTGCCATGGCACTGGATCCTTGGTTTTCGATGTCGATCATCGCTTGATCACTCATTGGGCTATCTCGCGTGAGAATTCTTGTTGGCATCGCCGCCCATTGCGCGAGCCTTTGATCTCGGGTTTTGACACCGCAGCCGGAAGCTAATCGCCTCGGGTCCGCAGCATCCCTTCCGACCGTCCATATAACATTGTGATTGGTGCATCGCAATAGAAATTATTGCATCGCACAAATATTTCTAAGTAATTAGAACTACGACAAGATTTAAGACGACGCTCGCCAAACTCATGGCGTCGCAGGTCAAGCCTTAGGCTTTGCCGCGTCGACCACCATTTTGGCGGTACTTTGGCCTAAATCCTGAACCTGGGCCGAAATCGTCTGCATTTGTCGGCTGAGATATTCGGATTGGAGCGCCATTACCTCGGCGCTGTCTTTTGCGCGCATCAGCTTTTGCGCGAAATCGAAAGTCGTCGCCACATTCTGTTCGGCGTAAGTCATGGACTTTTGCGCAATTTCGGTTGCCGTGCTGCGCGCGTTCTGGGCCTGGCCCTGAAACTGCCCCATGGCCTGATTGGCCGCCTGGATAAAGCCCTCGAAGGCCTTTCGAGCCTGCGCCACGCTCTGCTCCGCAAATGTCCGTACTTCGTTCGGAATCGCAAATTGCTCAAACGGATCCTTGGCCATGGTCCACTCTCCTGAAAACGCCCATCGTCGATCCTAGCTTAAAACCGCGGTCGAGACGCAAGTTGTTAGGGCCCAGCGCCAGGCTGTGCCGTGATTAAGGTTTATGTCGCTTGGCCGTGAGCGCGGACGGGCGCGCCATGGACGCGGCACAAAGGCCGCCCTATTAAGATTTCTTTAGTCATTTGAGTTCCGTCGCATGGCGTCTGTTGAGTCAGAGCTCGGTCTGTTGCGTGATCCGCGGCTCGCGGTGCTGGCGACGAGTGCATGGCCCGCGTGGCTCTGGAGTGTCGACGCATCGCGAATGCTGTGGGCCAATGCCATCGGCGCGGCGTTGTTTGGCGCCAGCAATGTTGGCGAGTGCGTCCAGAAACGCGTCGATGTAAACAAACAGGTCGCCGCGCAAATCATTCGTCTCTCAGGCACCTTGCCACCGGGCGGCGCGGCGCGCCTCGAACGATTGCGTGGCTTTGGCGCGGGTTTTGGCCGCGCGCTCACCTGCGCCTGTTCGCGCATCGTGCTTGCCGACAGCGCGTCCGCAGTTCTTGTCGCCGCGACTGAACCGGCCGGGCCAACGCTGTCGCTTGCAGAGCGCGTGCGGCGTGTCTTTTTCGACGACTGCCAACGGCTGGCAGTGTTCACTCCGGAGGGTTCGTTTGTTTACGCCACCGAAGCAGCCCGTGCACGGCTCGGTGGTGTGGCCGCGCTGTCGACGCTGGGCCTAGACGCACCCGCCGCCAAAGCGCTCGTCAATGGCAGTGCTCGCGGAACGATCGTCAGTGATGAGACCAATCTCGACATCTTGATTGAGCGTCTTGGCGACGGCGCCAGCCGCGTGCTGGTGGTCACGTTGGCGCCGGAGCCGGCACCGGCGGCTGTGCCCAGTCAAATCGCCAAGCTCACCCAACTCGAACCGCCCGCGGAAGCAACACCGCCGGATGCCATTGTTCCGCCCATTACAGCGAACGGGCCGACCGCAACACAACATCCCACCGCAGCAGAGATCGGAAAGAGCGTAGAGGGGCTTGGCGTCGCTGAGCCGCTAGCTTTGCAGCCCCAAGTCGAAGGGCTCAGAGAACCATTGATGGAGCGGCGCCACCCGCTGCGCTTCGTCTGGCAAATGGATGCCGACGGCCGCTTTATTGTCGCTTCCGATGAGTTCGTCGATCTGGTCGGTCCACGCACCATGTCGGCCTTCGGCCGAAAATGGAGCGATATCGCGACCGAACTCAACCTTGATCAGGATAATCAGCTCGCGCGCGCGATTGCGACGCACGAAACCTGGAGCGGGATCATCGTTCCTTGGCCGGTTGATGGGACGAGCGAGCGAATGCCGGTCGAATTGTCAGGTCTTCCGGTGTTCGACCGCGATCGCAGGTTTCGCGGCTATCGCGGCTTTGGTGTTTGCCGCGACATTGGCCGTATCAATCAGTTGCTGCGCATCCGGCGTGAGCAACTTTCAAGCTTCATGCCAACGCAGGAACCACCCGCCGCCGTTGTCGATCCGCCGGCAGAATCTATTCCAGCAAATACGGTGGCATCGGAAAAGCCGTCAGAAAGTGTGTCGCGGCACACCGAACGTCCAGCGTCGAGCGTTGCGCCGGCCGCGAATGTTGTGCCGTTCCGGCAGGCGCCTGCGCAAGAACCGAAGCCGCCTGCCTTAAGCGCCGGCGAACGGAAAGCGTTTCGTGAATTGGCGCAGGAGTTGACGGCGCGCTTGCGTGGAACGCCTGAAGCACCTGCAATCTCAGACAACGCGGTCGCGCTGGCGCAGGAAACGGAAAAGCCAGGTGAGATCTCAAGCCAGGTTCCAAGCGAAACCGAAATCATCGACGCTTCACCGCATAGGAGAGAGCCGGCGGGTCACGAGGCGGGTGTCGACTCGGCGGCAACCCCGGTTATCGACCCTTCATTACTCGACCGCATTCCGATCGGCGTTTTGATCTATCGCCACGATGAGTTGATCTATGCCAATCGACATTTTCTTGAATGGACCGGCTACGACAGCTTGAACACCCTTGCCGAGGCGGGAGGCTTGAATTCGCTGTTCGTCGAAGCTGCAGCGCACGTTTTCTCCGACAGTGCCAATACTCAATCGCTCTCGATCATGACACGGCAGGGCGATACGCTACCCGTCGACGGGCGGCTTTTTACGGTGCCGTGGAACGGCGCTTCAGCCTTGGCGCTGGTACTCACCAATGGCGCGGCAGCAGAGCGCCGGCGCGCCACTGAAAACGCGCTTTCTGCTGCACAAACGGAATTGCGCGACGCCAAGCGCGAGACCCAACGGGCCGCTGCAGCGAAGGCAGAGTTCCTTGGTAAAGTCAGCCACGAATTCCGTACCCCTTTAAACGCGATTACCGGCTTTGCCGAAATAATGATGGGCGAGCGTTTCGGGCCGATCGGTAACGAGCGCTACACCGAATATCTCAAGGACATCCACGCCGCCGGCGCCCATCTGGTCTCGCTGCTTAACGATATGGTCGATCTGTCCAAGGTCGAAACCGGCAAGCTCGAGACGACGTTTCTCGATATCAGTCTCAACGATCTTACCCATCAGTGCGTCGGGGTCATGCAGCCGCAAGCTAATCGCGCGCGGATCATTATTCGCACCTCGATCACTCCGGGGTTGCCGCGCGTTGTCGCCGACGAGAGGTCACTGCGTCAGATCGTGATCAACCTGCTGGCGAATGCGATCCATTTCACCGGTCCCGGAGGGCAGGTGATTGTTTCCACCGCGGTCACCGACAGTCGCGAGGTTGTATTGCGCGTCCGCGATACCGGTGCCGGCATGACTGAAAAAGATATCCAGGCGGCGCTTGAGCCGTTTCGCCAGTCCGCGACCTCGGGCAGCTGGGGTTCCGGCGGCACCGGACTCGGGCTGCCACTGACCAAGGCGCTCGCCGAGGCCAACCACGCAAATTTCAGCATCAAGAGCGCACCGAACGCCGGAACGCTGGTTGAGATTGCATTTCCGCATGGCAGGGTCGCCACCAATTAGCCCTCTGAGCGCCCCGCCTTCGATGCGAAGGCTGTTTAGTCATTGCAAACCGTTGCTGCACGCGCCGCAAAATCGGCTAGACTTGCCCGGTCGGGAGTTTCGCTGGGCTTAGGCCGCGGCCACGAGGTGCGGGATGCGCACGATCAGGACCCTTCTGACATTACTGCTTGCGGGCGCTGTGCTGGCGCCGGTGGTCGCAGTTGCGGCCGACGAGGTCGATCTGCTGCTGGTGCTTGCGGTCGATGTTTCGCGTAGCATCGACGCCGCGAAATTTCAGCTACAGCGAGAAGGCTACGCCGCCGCTGTGGCTGACCCGCGCGTACTTGATGCCATCAAGTCAGGGCGTACTGGTCGTGTCGGGCTGACCTTCGTCGAGTGGTCCGGGGTCGGTGCGCAGAAAGTTGTGATCGACTGGACTACGATCGAAGATGCCAATTCGGCTAAAGGGTTCGGCGACCGTCTGCTCGAAGCCCCACGTTCCTTCGCTGACCGCACCTCGATCAGCGGAGCAATCGAGTTCGCCATGGGGCAGTTCGACAAGGCGCCCTTCGAGGCGACGCGCCGTACCATCGACGTATCCGGCGACGGGACCAACAATGCCGGCCGCGACGTTGCGCTCGCACGGGACGAAGCTGTCGCCACGGGCGTTACGATCAACGGGCTCGTCATTCTCAGCGAGAATCCGATGTCATGGAATCCCGACCATACCAATCCACCCGGAGGCCTTGCCAATTACTACAAAACCAATGTGGTTGGCGGTCCGAATGCCTTCGTCATGGTCGCCGAGAATTTCAATTCCTTCGGTCAGGCGATCATCAAAAAGATGATCGCCGAGGTGGCGCAAGCCCACACGGCTCAGCCGGTACGAGCCGCGGCTCGCTAGTGGACGTGGCCAGGCTGGTGCTTTGCGAGCCTTTATTGCTTTTGAATCCGGCACTTGCACTGGGAAGGCCGGTTGCCGGCCACGAAAGCGACACAGATAGCGATCAAATTTGCAGCTGTCCTACCGCCCGGTAATATTGGCCGGCTCAAGCAACATCGGAAAAGCACCCCTTGATCGCGGCTACCGGCTTAAAACGCGTTGCGATTGCCGTTGCCGCAATGATTGTGGTGGCATTCGTTACCCTGATCGCGTTGTCGTTCTTGATGCCCGCCGCGACGGTGCGTGATGCCGTGGCGAAGGAAATCCACGCCGTGACCGGCCTCGATCCGATCTTGCGCGGCGATTTCAATGTCTCGTTGTTCCCGTCCGGAACCGTGAGCTTTCATAACGTCCTGCTTGGCGATGATCGCACCGGCGAGCCGGCGGTGATGGCGGACGAGCTGACCGCGCGGTTGCGCTATTTTCCGTTGCTCGCGGGACGTATTGAAATCGCCGACGTGACGCTGGTGCGGCCGACGATCACGGTGACTTTTCAGTCAGGCGGCCGATCGAATTGGTCGGGTTTGATCAATTCACTGGCGCACGCATTGACGCCCAATCCTGATCGTAGAGCGACATTTTCGGAGATTGGGATCAGCGACGGCGTCATTGTTATCCACGACATCGACAAGGGCTTTGTCGACCGTCTCAGCAATGTCGAATTCCAGGTCGCCTGGCCGTCGATCTCGCGCAGCTTTGGGGCGAACGGCCATTTTATGTGGCGCGGCGAGACGATCGATGCCAGTTTGACACTCAGCGATTTTCTCGCGGCGCTTTCTGGCGAACATTCGGGGATCAAACTGCGGGTGGCGGGGGCGCCGATCAAGCTCGTGTTCGACGGCACGGCGAGCTCGGAGCCGACACTCAAAGTTGAAGGTACGATTGCGGTCGACGCGCCGTCGCTGCGCGATGCCATGCTTTGGAGTGGAAAGAATAAAATACCGTTTGGCGGCTTCGGACGTTTCGCGTTGCGTGCGCAGACCACCCTCGGCGGCGGAGTCATTGCGCTTTCCAATGCCAATGTCGAACTCGATGGCAATACGGCGGAAGGTGCGCTGACGCTCTCAAGCGGCGATTTCCGCTTGGTCCAGGCGACACTCGCGGCAGATACGCTGGATTTGACGCCTTACGTGTCCGGAATTCGTTTGCTGGCAGCCAATAAGCGTAATTGGGATCAACTGCCTATTACGCTCGACGGTATCGAAGATTTGAACCTCGACCTGCGGCTTTCCGCGGCTCGCATCAAGATCGCCCAGGCCGAGCTGGGCCGAACTGCGGTCGCCGCCAACATGCGCGATGGCAAGCTCGATATTACGATCGGAGAGGCACAAGCCTTCGGTGGTGTCGTGAAGGGCTCCATCGGCCTTGCGATCGCCGACGGCGGTGTCGAGGCCAACTCGCATCTGCAATTCGTCGATGTCGATCTGGAAAGCAGCTTGCGCGAAGTTTTCGGGGTGCAGAGGCTAACAGGCCGTGGAAACATGACGCTGAATGTCGACGGATCAGGCGAACTCGGTTCTGGCGCTGACCAATACGCTCAACGGCACGGCGAGCATGAACGCGCATTCGGGCGCGCTTGTCGGCATCAACGTCGAGCAACTCCTGCGTCGACTTGAACGCCGGCCGCTTTCCGGAAACGGCGATTTCCGTTCAGGCCGTACGCCGTTCGATGATCTCTTGATCGATATGACAATCGCTCAGGGCACAGTTTCAGTCGACAAGATGCACGTTGATGGCCCCGCAGTCCGGCTCGCGCTCAACGGGCAGGCGTCGGTGCCAATGCGCGATCTCGATCTCAAAGGCACGGCCACGCTGATCTCGACTGAGACCGATAATCAGTTCGAGTTGCCGTTTGTGGTGCAGGGCCGTTGGGACGATCCGATCTTGTTGCCCGATGCCCAATCTTTGATCCGCCATTCCGGGGCGGCCGCACCCTTGCTGGACGCGGTGAAAGGGCACAGTGCGGGGGAAGCGGTACGCTCTGTGATCGACAAGCTGATGTCTAATCCATCGGGCAACGCCGCGGCGCCCGCTCCGGCGGCCGCAGCGCCCAAAGACGTTCAATAAGAGCTTTTTCAGCCGTCATGCTCTATGATTCCGCGCGACGAATCAGCGGGAATCCAAACCCGCGACGGGGCCAGGATGTTTAACCGCCTCACGCGCACTCTGGTCAAAGTCCTGATTGCCTCGCTGATCGTCGGTACGATCCTCGCTCATTTTGGCATTACGACCGAGGAACTGATAAAGGCCGCCGGCCTGTCGCCCGATCACATCAGCGATTTGGCGCGAGCGGGCTTCGCCTGGGCGCTACCCAACCTTGCACTTGGAGCGCTGGTTATCGTGCCGGTATGGTTCGTGCTTTATCTGTTCCGGCCGCCGGGCGAAAGCAGGGACTGACCGGTTCACGCCGCCGCTGTCGGCAGCTCGATGATGGGGCTCTCATTGAGAGGCGCGTCTGTTACCAGCTTGCGGGGCTCCGGCCCGTAATAGTCGCCCCGTTTCACTACCGGCCGCGGTTGCGACACGATCGCGACCAGACGGTCGTAAATCGACTTCGCCGAAACCGGCTTGACCAGATATTCGTGGACACCGAGCCGAGCCGCTTCGACGACGCGCCAGCGCTCGCCGTGGGCGCTCAGCATGATGATTGGGATGTCGGGCATCGGAAACACTCCCGGGGAGCGCACGATACGCACCAGTTCGGCGCCGCTCAGCAGCGGCATTTCCCAGTCCAGCACCACGACATCGGGTGCTATGCTGCGGATCGCATCAAGCGCGGCAATTCCGTCGTTGGCTTCGAACACGTCCTTGACGCCGCAGTTGACCAGCAGGTTGCGGATCATCTTGCGGGTGTACTGGTTGTCGTCGACCACCAGCACAGCGAGGGATTGGATCTGATCGTCGATCCGGTTTTTTGCAAAGGTCGAGGACATTGCCATTTAAATCAGCACAATCTGGCTGAGCGCCGGATCGGTCTCCGGTTTGTAGCTCGCTAATTTACGGGGTTCAGGTCCGTAATAATCGCCCTTCTTCACCATTTGCCGCGGATTGGCGAGGATCGAAACGAGGCGCGCCAACAGCGCCGTTGACGAAACGGGTTTGAGCAGAAACTCGTTGACGCCGAGGCGTACCGCTTCAATCACACGGGAGCGTTCGCCGTAGCCCGTCAGCATGATGATTGGAACATCGGGAAATCCAAAAGTGCCGGGTGCGCGCACCTGCCGAACGAAATCCGGACCGCTGAGCTTCGGCATCGACCAGTCCAGAATGACGACGTCCGGTGCCAGCCGGCAAATGGCTTCGAGCCCGCTGCTGCCGTCGTTGGCTTCGTAAACGTCCTTGATGTTGATCGCCTGTAGCAAGGATCGCGTTACTTTGCGCATGGTGCTCTCGTCGTCGACGATGAGCACCTTGAGCGCAGCGAGTTGCCGGGAGTATTGGCTCGAAACCGGTTGCATGAACTGCCCTTGCGTTCGCTGAAAGAAGCGAACTGCCGGGTAGCAGATCACCACAAACCCCTGTTTTTGGCGTGAAATCGATCGATAAAATTGGATGGATCGGCGACTCAAGCCTTCACTTTATGAAGTGGCCGGCCTTCGAGCCCGGCATTCCGGGCTTCGGCATAGGGTCCAATGGGCCGCATGGTGAACGAAGACTTCAACGCTGGTGTAGTCGTGGTAGCCTAGGCGCGCGAGCGGCCGGATCTTCACCACATCAAGTTTGCCTTCCGGAGTAAGCGCGCCGTCGCGGATGTGGATGCCGACCACCTTGCCGATGACGACGTGATGCACGCCATCGAGCGTTCGCGCCGGCAACGCCGTCGCGGAGTGGAATTTGCATTCCAGGTGCACCGGTGACGCCGCTACGCGCGGGGGTTTGACGATGCGCGACCCGATCATTTCGAGACCGGCGAGCGCCGCCTCATCCACATCCGGCGGAACGAATTGCGAAGTGATGTTGACTGCTTCTCGCAGCTCGTACGTCGCCATGTTGACGACGAACTCGCCGGTGTCGGTCGCGTTCTTGACGCTGTCCTTGCGCCGCCCCGTGTCCGGAAACGAGTTCGCGGAAAACATCACGTACGGCGGGTCGTGAGCCAAATTGTTGAATTGACTGAATGGCGCAAGGTTGACGATGCCGTCGAGGCTGATCGTCGAGATCCAGCCGATCGGCCGCGGTACGACGATTGATTTGAACGGATTGAACGGCAGGCCATGGTTGTCTTTTTCGGGCTCATAAAACATCGCTTTGTCCTTTTATCAGCCGAGATCAGGTTGGCTCATGAAGCGATCGAGGGTGGCGCGCTGTGCATCGGTCAGACGCAGGCCAAGCTTGGACCGCCGCCACAACACGTCATCGGCAGTTTGCGCCCACTCCTTCATCATCAGATAACGTACCTCGGCGGCGGTGAGATCGGCGCCGAAGCGTATACCGAGATCAGCGGAGCTGGCCACGTCCTTGAGAACGTCGCCGATGCGAGTGCCGTAAGCACGGACGAGTCGCCGCGCGTGGTCATCGGCCAGGAAAGGCCACGCGCGGAGTGTGCGCGCAGTCAGCGTTTCGAGGCCGTCATAAACAAAGTCGCCGCCGGGAAGCGCGCTTTTTGCCGTCCATGGCTGGGTGCGTGGAAAGAAGTGCGCGAGTTTGACAAGCACATCTTCGGCAAGCAGCCGGTGGGTCGTGATCTTGCCGCCATAGACGGTTAGCAGCGGCGCTTCACCCGGCCGCTCGTCGAGCACGAGCTGGTATTCTCGACCGACGTCTTGCGCTTTGCCCCTGCCGTCGTCGTAGAGCGAACGTACGCCGGCATAGGCCCAGACAGCATCGGCTGCGCTAATAGACTTGCGGAAATATTCATTCACGACGCCGCACAGATAGTCGATCTCTTCCCCAGACGGAGTCACCGCAGCGGGGTCGCCGTTCAATCTTCCATCGGTTGTCCCGATCAAGGTGAAGCCATCCTGAAAGGGGATCGTAAAGACCACCCGGCGGTCGGTCGCTTGGAGAATGTAAGCGCGATCGTGGTCGTAAAGCCTTGGCACGACAATATGGGTGCCCTTGTCGAGCAACAGCCGCGGCTTCCATCGTCCCTGCGGCGACTGTTGCCGCAAAATCGCTTCGGTAATCGATTCCACCCAGGCACCGGCTGCGTTGACGAGAACCCGCGCTGTTACCACCTCGCGCTGCCCGCGTGCGTTGAGGATCAGTTGCCATTCGCTGCCGCGCTCGGCCCGCACGCAACGCGTCCGTGTACGAATTGACGCGCCGCGTTCGGCGGCGTCGACCGCATTGAGCACGACCAGCCGCGCATCGTCGGCAAAGCAGTCGGAATATTCGAAGGCGTGATGAAAGGTAGAGCGCAACGGATCACCCGCTGGATCAGTAAGGAGATCGAGCTCGCGAGACCCCCGGCAAAATCTTGCGCCAGCTCAGCCAGTCATAGAGCAGCAGTCCGATGTGTAGGAGCGTAGCCGAACGCCTCGCGTCATTGACCGGAAGTACGAAGCGTAACGGATGGACCAAATGAGGCGCCGCGCGCAACAGGATCTCACGCTCGTTCAGCGCCGAGCGTACCAGGCCGAATTCGTAGTGCTCCAGATAACGCAGGCCGCCGTGAATAAGCTTCGATGACGCCGACGATGTCGCGGAGGCGAGGTCGTTCTGCTCGGCCAGCAGCACGCGCAACCCGCGGCCTGCGGCGTCGCGCGCAATCCCGGTGCCATTGATGCCGCCGCCGATGACGGCGAGATCGAAGTCAGCCACTGATTCCCCCCTTGGGACAGGATACCGCAGGTACGCCTTGCTTCGCATAGCGGATCGGCGATGATGGGGCGTGGATTTTAACAATCAGCATGTCGTTGTGACCGGCGGCGCGGGCGCGTTGGGAACCGCTGTGGTCGAGAGGCTGATTGGCGCCGGGGCCGTCTGCCACGTGCCTTGCTTACACGAGGCCGAGGCGCAGCGGTTTCGGTTGCGCGACCACAAGTCGGTCAAGCTCAGTATTGTGGGCAATCTTGCCGACGAAACGGCTGTCGAAGGTTTTTATGGGCAAGTCGGGCCACTCTGGGCATCCATTCATATCGCCGGTGGCTTTGCCTTCGGCGCATTGCGCGAAGCCGATGTCTCTACGCTCCGCCAGCAGATCGACATGAATCTCATGAGCTGTTTGTTGTGCTGCCGTGGTGCCATACGCGCCATGTCGGCAGGGGGCCGCATCGTGAACGTCGCCGCTCGGGCGGCGCTGGAGTGGCGAAGCGGCGCTAATATGGTCGCCTACACGGCAAGCAAATCCGCGGTTGCCGCAATGACAGTTGCGTTGAGCGAAGAGCTCGCCAAGGACGGCATCTGGGTCAACGCGGTCGCGCCGTCGATCATGGATACGGCGGCAAACCGGAGCTCGATGCCGAAGGCTGATTTTGCGCTCTGGCCTAAGGTCGAGGAAGTCGCGGCGACGATTGTGTTTCTCGCCTCGTCGGATAATAGTGTGACCCGTGGCGCGGTTGTCCCGGTGTACGGTAAATCCTGATCCTGCTTCATGCTTTCCCGCGAAGTGGCGTCAGTATCCCGGCCATAGCCCCGGCGTCGCCAGTTCGAGCAGATGGCCGTCGGGATCGCGGAAATAGATGCTGATACCGCCGCGCGGCCATTGCGTGCGGCCTTCGATTGCGACGTCCGCTTCAGAAAGCTGTGCTTCCCAGTGCGCGAGGTCGTCGGCGGCGATCGAAAACGCGATGTGCACCGGGCCGTGGCCGTCGTGCGGCGGGATCGTGCCGCCGGGCAGTTTCACGGTCTCCAGCGAATGACCCCGCAGGAAAAGCAGCAAGACGCCGCGCGTTCCGACGTCATAGGCGCATAACCGCTGATCCCGATAAATGCTGTTAAGCCCGAGCACTTGTTCGTAGAACGGGCATGCCCGTTCGAACGCATCCACATACAGCACCGTTTCAAGAACGCCGAGGAGATTGGGCATCGCGCCCTCAGCCGGAAACCGACACCACTTCGCGCATCGGAGATGAGACCAGTCGCGTGACCGCGTTTGAAGCGACCACCGCGCGCTGCTGTGCGTAGGCCTCATGGTTTTTCTCGATGTAATCGAGATCGTAGAGGTAATTCACCATCAGGCCTAAAGACTGCTGCAAAGCGCGTTCCGAGGTGTCGCCGAGCCAATCGAGCCGTTCCAGTCGCGCCCCATTACCGAGATGAAACCGGGCGACGGCATCGAGCGGCAGGCCGCGGCGATTGCGTCCGCGCACGTAATACCACGCTGCGGCGCGAAGCATCGGTTCGCGAACTTTTTCCGCAGTCGCGCTGTCGCGCCACCAATCCGAACGATCGATTGCGGCGAGTGCCTCGCGGTCTTCCTCGTCGATCGCGATCGAGGCGGTGTTGGTCCGCTCGCGTTGAAGCCATACCGCGAAATTCGGCGCCGGAGAAAGAGTGACGAAAGTCGAAACCCGGCCGAGTTCGCGGGAAAGCTCTTCGACCACTTGCTTGATCAGGAAATGACCGAAGCTGACCCCGGCAAGGCCGCGCTGGCAGTTGGTGATCGAGTAGAACACCGCCGTCGTTGCCCGCTCGGGGTCGACCTGATCGCGCTTGTTTGACAGGATCGGCGCAATGGCCGCGGGAATTTCGCGTAGTAGCGCGACTTCGACAAAGATCAGGGGGTCATCGATCAAGGCCGGATGGAAAAAGGCGTAACAGCGCCGGTCCGGCGGATCGATGCGGCGGCGCAAATCGTCCCAATCCTGGATTTCATGGACAGCTTCGTAGCGGATGATCTTCTCCAGCACGATAGCCGGCGTCGACCAGTCGATGCGGCGGAGCACCAGGAAACCGCGATTGAACCAGGACGTAAACAGATGAACGAAGTCGCTGTCGATGTCGCTGAGATCATCGCGATGATCCATGGCGTCCAGGAGCTGCTCGCGCATTCGCACCAATGCCGCAGTACCGCCGGGCGCAAGATTGAGCCTGCGGAACAACTCGAGCCGGCGCGGCTCGCTGGCGTGATGTAACTCGGACGCAGTCTCATCCGACGGTGACTGGTGCCACGCCTTTATGGCGGCTTCGATCCCGGCATTATCGGGGCCAAAGGTCTTGGCCAAGGTCTCGAAAAAGGCGATCCGGGGCCCGATCGTAAGGTCAGCGTAATGCGACAGGATTTCCCGGGCCAAAGCTACGCCGGAAGCCTCGCCGCGGCCCGACAGCAGCGCCTCGCACAGTTCTACCAGTCCGGCATATTGCTCTTTCGCCGGCTCACGGCGCTCGCGCGAAATCAGCGCCCGCCCGCGATCGGCGATCGTCTGCAACATATCGCTAAAAAACGACGTATTCACCGCTGGGGCCCGTGCATCCGGCTAGATTTAGCTAATGATAGCCGGGGGTAATGACAAGCTGTCAAAAAGCGAGGCCTGTAGACAAACGTCTGCCGCTGGGTCACTTAGCTGCCAAAGCGGCCGAGGGTCGCAGGCTGTGGGGAGTGTTTGATGCCGGGTCCGTTGGCTGGGTTACGAGTGCTGGAACTCGCCCGGATTCTGGCCGGTCCGTGGGCTGGTCAGCTCCTGGCCGATCTCGGCGCGGACGTCATTAAAGTTGAGCGGAGCGGAACCGGTGACGATACCCGCGCCTGGGGTCCGCCGTTCGTGCCTGCTGCCGACGGCGGCAATCTCAGCGCGGCTTATTTTCACTGTGCCAATCGCGGCAAGCGCTCCATCGAGGCCGATTTCACTACGCCCGAAGGGCGGCGCATCGTCAAGAAACTGGTGGCGCAGTCCGATGTCCTGATCGAGAACTTCAAGGTCGGCGGCTTGAAGAAATTCGGCCTCGACTACGAAAGCCTCGCGTCCGAATTTCCGCGTCTGATCTATTGCTCGGTGACCGGCTTCGGCCAGACCGGGCCCTCGGCGCCGCGGGCCGGCTATGACCTGATGGCGCAAGGTATCGGCGGCATCATGGGTATGACTGGCGCGCCGGACGGTCCGCCGATGCGGGTCGGTGTGCCGGTTGCTGACGTCTTCTCTGGCGTCTATTCGGCGGTCGGCATTCTCGCGGCATTGGCGCGGCGGGAAAAGACCGGGAAGGGCGGCTATGTTGATTGTGCGCTGGTTGATTTAACGGTCGGCACGCTCGCGTTCCAGGCGCTGAACTATCTTGTTTCGGGCGAAATTCCGGTCCGCATTGGCAATGCCCACCCAAATCTGGTGCCGTACCAGGAGTTTCCTGTCTCCGACGGCCGCGTCATTATCGCGACCGGTAACGACACGCAATTTGTCAAGCTGTGCGGCATTCTCGGCGATCCGCAGCTCGCCGAAGATTCCAGCATACAAAGACAATAAAGGCCGGCTTGCGCATCGCGCCGAACTAGTCGGCAAACTCTGCGCGCTGACCTCGCGCATGACACGCCAGGAGATTTTGGACAAGCTCGAGGCCGCGGGCATTCCCGCCGGTCCGATCAACGACCTGCAACAGGTGTTCTCCGATCCGCAGGTTATTCACCGCGGTATGAAGCTCGAGCTGAAAAATCCCGCCGCAAGGGTGGCACCAGTCCCGGCATCCGCACGCCGATCGTACTTGACGGCGCGCCGATGGCGTCGGATCGCCCAGCGCCGCGGCTCGGCGAACACACCGCCGAAATTCTTCGCGAGATCGGCGAAGGTTAGAGCGAAGGAATGAGTTCTCCCGAGGTCAGATTTCGACGCGAAATCCGACCTCGATGAGCGCATCATGCGGAATCCTGAAGAAATCGGGCGCGCGGCTGGCGATACGGCGTCAGAAAAGAGAAAATTGCAAACGATACAGGTCCCATTGCTGAGTCCTTCGGACGGCGAACCACGAACTCATGAGCTAAATAATAATTCTTGCTATCGATATCGATGTCAAAACCAAGCATCCTGCAATTGTACATCGTCAGCGGAATGTCCGGCGTCTGCATGAATCCAAGCCGGCTCTGGATTTGATAGAAGCCTCGGCCGAGTTTCACGACCGTGTGGCGCTTGCCGAATGGCACACGCGGCCGATGTTCGGCGCACAAAACTCAACAAGACCACCGTCTCGTGCAGTACGCGATTATGTTCAACATGTCGCTGCAGCATTGGTGAGACGCCGTCATCAACCTTTGTGAGCCAGACGCCGACGCCCGGCGCCCGGCCGATCACAGTTTTGTCGGCGTAATCCAGGAAGTCATTCAGCGGTATCGACATTTCGCGCAAGCGCTGTCGCAGCAGTGACGCGCCTCTACGCCACGTCAGCATCAGAACAGCTATCGTGGCGCCGACTACGACCGGAAACCAGCCGCCAGCCACGATCTTCATCGAATTGGAAACAAGGAAAGTCGCGTCGATTGCCGCAAACGCCGCAATTACTGGAATTGCCGCGGCTTGCGGCCATGCCCACAGCGTCACCGCGACGCGATAGAGAAGGAGTGTTGTTGCCAGCATCGTACCGGACACCGCAATGCCGTAGGCGGCGGCGAGGTTGTCGGATGTTTTGAAAAGGGCGACCGTGAACAGTGTGCCCGCCATCAACAGCCAGTTGGCCGCCGGTATGTAGATTTGACCCTCCTCGTCGCCCGATGTGGATACGATCTTTGCCCGCGGAGCAAAGTCCCATCATCATGGCCTGGCGTGTGAGCGAGAAGACGCCGGAGATCAATGATTGCGAAGCAATGATTGTCGCCGCCGCCGCAAGCCCGACCATGGGGATGAGCGCCCAATCCGGCGCCAGTTTATAGAACGGATTGTCGGCCGACGACGGATCGGAAAGAACACGCGCGCCCTGGCCGAAATAATTGAGCAACAGGGCCGGCAGAACCAGCCCGAACCAGGCGCGGCGGATCGCTGCCGAACCGACGTGGCCCATGTCGGCATACAGCGCTTCGCCGCCGGTGAGCGCCAAAAAGACTGCGCCGATCACCGCGAAAGAGATGATCGGATCTGCGGCTAGAAAGCGAGCGGCCCACGCCGGATTGAGTGCTCCAGACGATTTCCGGATCGGTCCAGATATTCATTGCGCCGAGCAAGCCGATGACGGCGAACCAGAGCACCATCACGGGCCCGAACAGTCGCCCGATGGTTTCCGTGCCGCGCCGCTGAATCAAAAACAATCCGATCAGGATCAGCATCGTCACCGGCACGACGAACCGGACCGAAGGATGGCGCCACCAGCTTGAGTCCTTCCATGGCCGACAGCACCGAGATTGCCGGCGTGATGACGCCGTCGCCGTAGAGCAGGGCGGCGCCGACAATGCCAAGAAGCACGAGCATCGGGAGCGTGGCGCCGTCTGCGATTCGCTGGCCCCCGACCAACGACAGCAATGCCAGAATGCCGCCCTCACCCTCGTTGTCGGCGCGCAAAACCAGAACGACATATTTCAGCGACACCATGAGCATAAGTGCCCAAAAGATGAGCGACACGATGCCGAAAACGTCGGCTCGCGTCGGCATAGGATGGCCGATGTTGGTGAGAGCAACCTGGAAGGCGTAAAGCGGGCTGGTTCCGATGTCGCCATAGACGACGCCAAGTGCGGTCAGCATCAGAAACCATGGATTGCCGGCATGATGGCTGCCCGCCAGCAGAACCGGGCGTGTGCAGCCGGTGCGGGCGAGTGTCCGGCCGATGTCGACGGCTTGTCGGAAGCAGTAAGAATGCCGGACGGCACAGGCATCCTCGATCTTGGTCGCGCTTCGCGCGCGAGTCATGAACCGCGCGATTTCGAGCATTCAAGATTCAGGCCATGAATCCCGCTTTTTTGAAATCCCGCTGTAATTCGCGAGGCGATGCGGACTAAGCAGCCTTCGCGCCCCACAGCTTTTTGCTGGCGATCGCTGCGCCTTCGCTGAGCGCGCGCAGCTTCGCCCAGACGATGCTGTCGACCACCATCGGCTCGGTCCGCACCGCGGTGCCGAAGCCGCAATCGACGCCGGCGATCAGGCGCTCGCGGTCGACTACCTGCGCGTAACGGCCGATGCGCTGCGCAACGAGCCGCGGATGCTCGACGAAATTCGTGGTCGAATCGATCACCCCCGGAATGAGAATCCTGTCGTCGGGAATTTTGATCTCCTTGAGGTCTTCCCATTCGTGATCATGACGCGGATTGGCGGCCTCGATGCTGAACGCCTGCACCCGCGCCTTGAATGCGATGTCGATGATCTTTGTCACCGGCAAATCGTGGGTATGCGGGCCTTCGTAATTGCCCCAGCAAATGTGCAGGCGAATGCGGTCGGCCGGCAGTCCCTCGATCGCGCCGTTCAGGGCGGCGATGTTGCGCTCGGCGATTTTGTTGCGGAATTCGTCGTCGGTCAGATCGCGATATTGATTGTTGCGGCAGGAGCCGAGATCGGGGCAATCGATCTGCAACAAAAAGCCGGCCTCGACGATGGCGCGGTATTCGACTTTCAGGACTTCGGCCAGCGCATCAACGTAGGCTTCCTCGGTCGGGTAATGCAGGTTGATGATGAAGCGGGTCAAAATCCCCGGCGAAGGCGCCGTCATGAAGACTTCGGTGGGGTTCGACTTCGCTGCGGCCGCTTTGAGGCGAGCGAGATCCTGGTCGAGCGCGGAACGATCTTTGTAGCGCAGCTCGCCGACACAGCCGGGAAACGCCACGGCGGAAAAGGTACGGCGCGAGTCGCTGAAATCCGGATGCGCCAGCATATCGCGGCCGATCATGATATCGACGCCTTTCTCGGCGGCGCGCGGGTCAGGCTCGATGCCGGTGACGCGATGGCGGATGTAGGTCGTGTAGGACGGCTTGCTCATTTCGCCGTCGCTGACCACGTCGATTCCGGCCGCGACCTGCTGCGCCACGATACCGTCGGTCGCTTTGACCACTTCCGCTTCGAACGCTTTCGGGTCGACCGCCTCGCCCTTCTCGCGGCGGAGGATCAGGTCGATCAGTGGCTTCGGCCGCGGCAAGCTGCCGGTATGAGTGGTCAAAATGCGGTCGGTTGAGGTTTTCATGATGGCGTTCCCTGCACAGCGTTGTCGTCGTCTTTAGGCTGGCGATAGTGTGCGCCCAAACTCAGGTCCGGCAAGGGAGGAAAATGCAATGCGTATCGTCGATCTGAGCCGGGAGCTTTATCACCGCACCCCTTCCTATCCCGGCCAGCCGCCGATCATCCACGGCATCTGGAAGACGCACGAAGAGGCGCGCGCGGAAACCGGCGGCGTCCACGGCAACAGCGTGATGTTCTTTTCCATGCCGGATCATGGCGGCACGCACATCGACGCGCCGCGCCATTTCGGCAAAAGCGGCACCCCGATCAACGAGTACCCGCTGGAAAATTGCATCGTGCAGGGCATCTGCATCGACCTGCGCCACATCAAGCCGCGTGCCGAGATAACGCCGGCCGATCTTGAGGCGGCGGTGAAGAAGGCCGGCGTGCCGATTCCGAAAAAAGGCACAGTGCTGCTGTGCACCGGCCATCACGAACGCACGTTTCCGACGCCAGCCTATGCGACCGACAATCCGGGTGTGAATGTCGAGGCCACCGAATGGCTTGCCAAGCAGGGCATCGTGCATTTCGGCATCGACTCGATGCGGCCGGGGCCCGAGGGCAAAGTGAACACGCTGGTGCACAAGGCGTGCCTTGAGCTCGACATCACCCATCTCGAAAGCCTGTGCAATCTGGAAAGTTTGCTCGGCAAAGGCGAATTCCAGTTCATCTGCCTGCCGTTGAAATGGCGTGAAGGCACTGGCTCGCCGGTTCGGGCGGTCGCCGTATTCAACGACTAATCAGCGCGCATTTCAAAAATACGGGAAACGACCGCCATGCAGATCGGCCACAATCGAAAAATGACCGGTGCGCAATGCATCGCCGACATGTTCAAGGGCTACGGCGTCACGCATGTCTTCCATGTGCCTGCGGTGATGCGCACGGCTTTCGCCGAGATGGAGCGGCGTACCGACATCAAACGTCTGCATGTGCACGGTGAAAAAGCAGCCGCATATATGGCCGATGGTTATGCGCGGGCTTCCGGCAAGCCCGGCATCTGCGGAGCGCAGGTCATCGGTGCGCTTAATCTTGCCGCCGGCTTGCGCGATGCCTGGCTCGCGCACTCGCCGGTGATCGCGATAACCGGCGGACGTGATCCGAAGACGAAATTCCGCAAGGTCTATCAGGAAGTCGACGACGTACCGGCATTCGAGCCGGTGACCAAATTCAACGCCACCGTGGACGACGTGGCGCGCATTCCCGACATGCTGCGCCAGGCGTTCCGCAGCGCGGTCACCGGCTGTCCGGGTCCGGTCCATTTGCAGCTTCGCGGCAATGAGGGACAGCTCGATGCCGACGAAGCCGAGATGGAGCCGCTGGTCGAAGAGCAATTTGCCCGCGTTCCGGCATTTCGTCCCGAACCCGACGAGGCAAGCGTGCGCGCGGCGCTGAAGATTCTGCAGGACGCAACGCGTCCCGTCATCGTCGCCGGTGGCGGCGTCCGTTCGTCTGGCGCGGCGCAAGAGCTTGTTGCGCTTGCCGAAGCGCTGCAAATCCCGGTCGCGACTTCGCTCAATGGCAAGGATTCGATTCCCGGTAATCATCCGCTTTCGGTCGGCGTGTGCGGGACCTATTCGCGCGAGAGCGCCAACCGTGTCGTCAACGCCGCCGATCTGGTCTGTTTCATCGGCAGCGAAACCGGTGGCATGACCACCCATTTCTGGGCGGTGCCAAAAATCGGCACGCCGTCGATCCAGATCGATATCGAGCCGGAAGCGCTCGGCCGCAATTATCCACTCGCCGCCGCGGTAAACGGCGACGCGAAAGTGACACTGACGCGCATGCTGGCGCATGTAGATCGCGCGACTGCGGCCAAGCGTAGAGCCTGGGTCAGCGAGGCGCAGAAATTCTGTGGCGAGTGGCGCGGACAAATACAAAGACGCCTTGCAATCCGACGCAGTGCCGATGCGGCCGGAGCGGCTCTGTCACGAATTGTCGAAGCACGTGCCTGACGATGCGATCGTGGTGGTCGATACCGGCCATGCCGGTATGTGGATGGGCGGCATGTTCGATCTGACCAGCCCCCGCCAGAGCTATATACGCAGCGCCGGCCATCTCGGCTGGGCATTTCCGGCGGGGCTCGGCGCCAAGTGCGCATGTCCGGACCGTCCGGTGGTGACGTTCACGGGTGATGCCGGCTTTTGGTATCACATCGCGGAGGTCGAGACCGCCGCGCGCTGGGGCATCAATGCCGTGACAGTGGTCAATAACAATGGCGGCGGTAATCAATCGAAACGTGGTTTCGACCGCGTTTACGGCGGCAAGCAAACCGACAAGGCGCGGGAACTCTGGACTTTCAGCAAAATGAACTTTGCGCGCCTCGCTGAGGACATGGGTGCGGTCGGTATCCGTGTCGAGCAGGCGTCGGCGTTTCCGGCTGCGCTCGCGCAGGCGCTTTCGGCCAATCGCCCGGTCGTTATCGACGTTGTGACCGATATCGAGGCGCTGGCGCCGGCCGCGGTCAGTTGAACGCCAAATCAATTGCGGCCAATTTGGAACCGTCAAGGGTATCCGCCCACCGCGTTGGTCACGAAATCGCAATCGAGGGCGGCAAATCGCGCCTCGTCCGCGCCGGATTATTGTGAAAAGCTTGTACCATTGCGCCGTCGCAATATCGGACGTCGATGAATACAGCACGGGAATCGGCAGTTCGCCTGCTGAAGCTGATGATGATTGCCTCGCTGGTTTTACCAGCGGCACTCTACGCTTACGCTTCATGGGTCAGCTATCGCGACACCCACGCGGCTGCTGACGAGCGGATCGAACGTTCGCTCGACGTACAGCAGGAACAGGCACTCAAGGTTTTCCAGACCATCGATCGCACCTTCGCCGAAGTCGACGAAGTGGTGCGCGGCATGTCGGACGAGCAAATCCGCGCGGCGCAGGCAGCGCTGCATCCGCGCCTCGAGCGTATCGCGGGCGTCATGCCGGAATTGCAGGCCATCGTGCTGATCGATCGTAACGGGGTGCCAATGGCATCAAGTGCGCTCCCATCGGTCAAAACTGACGGCAATTTTTCCGACCGCGATTATTTCAAGGCGCAGGTACAAAGGGATGCCGGTACCTATGTGAGCGAGGTGCGCACGCCGAATCTTGCCCGACGTCGGCAACGATTTCTTCGATTTATCGCACCGGCTGGAATCGCCCGATGGTTCCTTCAACGGCGTTATCGCGGTTGCGGTAAAGCCCAAATATTTCGAGGATTTTTATACGCTGATCGGCAAGGCGCCCGGCACCTTCTTTGCTCTGGTTCGTACCGACGGCGAATACCTCGCTCGCTATCCGGTCAGCGAAAGCCCCGCGCGCGAGCTCACGCCCCACAGCGTTCTGCGCGCCGCCATCGCGCACGGTATCATTCACGGCATGTTTTCCGTCAATTCGGTGATCGATGGTATCCCCCGGCGCATTGGCTTCCGTAAGCTTGCCGGCTATCCGGTTTATGCGCTTGCCGGCATCAATATCGCGGCGATCAATCATGAGTGGCTGTCGGCGATCGCCGTCCACCTGATCTTTGGATTGCCGGCGACCTTGCTGTTGTTCGCCGTGCTGTGGATCGCCCTTCGCCGCACCGAGCGGCTGCATGATGAGGCCGAACGCCGTGAAATGGCCGAAGGCGCGCTACACCAGGCGCAGCAGCTTCAGGCCATCGGCCAATTGACCGGTGGCGTCGCGCACGACTTCAATAATTTGCTGATGATTGTCAGCGGCAGCGTTCAGCGGCTGCGGCGCAACATTAAAGACGAGAAGCAGATACGGCTTCTTGACGCCATCACCAATGCTACCGATCGGGGCGAGAGCCTTACCCGGCAACTTCTCACGTTTTCGCGGCGGCAGATGCTTCAGCCGAGCGTAATCGATCTTGGCGAACAGCTCCCCGAGATCAAGGATATGCTCAGCCGCTCGCTGCGTGGCGACATCGACATCCGTGTCGGGGTCCCGAGACGTTCCTGCTTTGTAAAGGTCGATCGTGCCGAATTCGAACTGGCGCTGCTCAATCTTGCCTTCAACGCGCGCGACGCCATGCCGTCCGGCGGAACACTGACGATTACGGCGAAGCCGGTGGTGCTTCGTGGCAAGGCGAGCGAGGAGGGGTTAAGCGGCGAGTTTGTCGCGATCCGGGTCGCCGATACCGGCACAGGGAATTCCGCCGGAGGTATTGCCGCGGGTATTCGAGCCGTTCTTCACGACCAAGGACATCGGTAAAGGTACCGGACTTGGACTGAGTCAGGTCTATGGCTTCGCCAAACAATCAGGCGGCGCTGCCAGCATCGTCAGTTCGGCCAAGCGCGGCACGGCTGTAACGCTGTTTCTGCCGCAGACCTGGGAAACACCAGCTGTCGCGCGCGAAGAAAGCGCTACCGTAACCCCCGAGCGCGCCTCTGGTACCGTTCTACTTGTCGAGGACAACAGCGAAGTCGCCGAAGTCGGCAAGTCCTATCTGGAAGAGCTTGGTTATCGTGTGAAGCTTGCGACAAGCGCCCAGGCGGGCCTCGATCTTATCCAGCGTGAGGGAGCGGTCGATGTGGTGTTCTCGGACATTTTGATGCCCGGCGGCATGAACGGCCTCGAACTCGCCGCTGCCATCCGGCGAAACTTCCCGGACATCGTCGTATTGCTGACGACCGGTTACAGCTCGAGTGCCCAGGACGCCGTACAGCAAGGCTTTGCGGTGCTGCAAAAGCCCTACAATCTCGCTGCGCTCGAGCGCGCGCTTCGCGCGGCGCAAAATGCGTTATCCGTGCGGGCTGCACCAACGCCGCAACAGGTCGTTGGATGACAGCCGCGCCTCAGGCAGTCATCACTCCATGGGGCAACGCTTTCGGTACAAATTGACGGTTTGGTGGCACAAGTCAGAGTGTTTTCAAGGGACCTGGGTGACCAGCATCGGCAGTTTATCAAGCACCTGAAAATACGTGGCAAAATCAATTGATAGCAACGCGCCGATAACGCAGAGACCGGCGACTAGCCATATACCGTCTATTTCGCTTCGGTCGTCGTGTTTGGCGTTTGCGCGGTAAAAACGCTCTGCCTTGGCCACGGCTGCCTTTGTCCGCGTGGTCGGCGTAAGCTCGCTTCGGTTGGGCATCTTTATGCTCCTTCGATGGCCCAGCGAATTTACCGAAAGCAATTTCCACGCCGTGTGACAGGCCTCCTCGTCGTAGCGGATCAGCCATGCGTCCTCCGGCAGGTCTCTTAGCGGTGATGCTGTTCGGGATCGATGCGGAGCGCGCTGAAAACCCGCGTGTGCATGTTGTAGAGCCCGATCAACACGCTCAATTCGACGATCTGCCGTTCGTTGAAGTGGGGCCGCAACGCCTCGAACACCTCGTCGGGCACAGTCACATCGCGGGTCATGGCGTCGGTATAGGCAAGGGCTGCGCGCTCGCGAGTGCTGAAAGATTGAGCGCTCTGCCAATTCGCAAGCGAATCACATTCCTGGTCGGTTAGTCCTTCCGGCGCCGAGAGTTGCGGCACGTGCTGTTTGAATACGTAGGTGGTTCGATTGAGATGGGCGACGCGAACGATGACGATCTCGCGCAGCCGTCCGTCAAGCTCGGTTTTAAACCGCGCAGCGCTGACGAAATCGAGCCAGATCGCGGCGAGCGCCGGCGAATGCAGCAGAAGCTTGTAGACATTAATCAGGCTGCCGCGCCGTCCGGCGCGGATTTTACCGATCAGATCGGCAAGTTCGGGGTGATCTTTTTCTTCGACAAGAGAGACGCGGGCCATGGATGTAATTTGTGTGTTATGGGTGGGAGCAATGAACGGTGAAGCTTGTTCGAGAGGCGGGAGACTATCATGCTGGAATTGCGTCCCAGTTGCGAATGTTGCGACAAGGATTTGCCGCCGTCGGCGATTGACGCCATGATCTGTACATTCGAGTGCACGTTCTGCCGCGATTGCGTGGAAAGCGAGCTTAGAGGCGTTTGCCCAAATTGCGGTGGTAATTTCTCGCTCCGCCCGGTGCGTCCCGTGGCGTCGCTTATCAATAATCCGGCGTCAACGCGGCGTGTTTTCAAACCGGCAGGGTGCGGGCAGTCAGAGCGGATGTGACTGCTGGACGCGCTGTCCGGCTTCGGTTGGTCCCTTAAGACGAAAGGTGGGCAATCCATAGTCCTATCGCGACGCCGGCAAGCGCGGCGGCAACGCCGATGGCAACGGTCTCGATGACCGTACGTAGAATGTTGCGGCCGCCGATCAAACCGCGGCCGACCCCGAGACCAACGAGCAGCAGCGTTGTGACTGTTCCCGAGACCACGCGGCCTTCTGCTACCGGCAGGAACGCGAACGGCAGGATCGGGATGGCTGCGGCCATAAAATCGGCGACCAGCATCCACAGCGACTGCACCAGCGGGCTTCGGCTCACATCGGAATCAGCCGAGGCGGTGAGCGCGGTCGCCAAACTTTTCAGGACCGCGGGTTCGGATGACAGAAAGCGGTTGACCACCGTTTCTTGGTCCGGTGCCAGTCCGGCAGCGCTCAGCCGCCGCGTGACGTGCTCAAGGACGGTGGTGCTGTCGTTCCGCAGATTGGTTTCGATTCGTGAGGCCATCACGCGCGCCTGATCGCGATTGGTTTCAACGTCGAGATACGTTCCGGCCATCATCGATACTGCAGCGGCGACTGCGCCCGATGCGCCTGCGATCAGCACCGCCGTCCGGTCGTTAGTTGTCGCGGCGACGCCGAAAACGAGGCCGAAGATAGAAACAGTGCCGTCCTCCATTCCGAAGACGACCTGACCGGCCGAAGCTGAAAACGAAGTCTTAAGTCGCTGCCACAGCGATAAATTGTTCACGCCTTCCTCATTCAAAATAACCGAAGCAATATCATCCCGGTTTCAGACCGGCGAACTTGACGACTTTGCCCCATTTATCGGTTTCATCAGCAATGAATTTAGTGAATTCTGCCGGCGACATCGTCAGCAGTGTGACACCGAATTCGGCAAGCTTCCCGGTGAAGCCCGGGTCGTTTTGCAGATTGTGAATCGCGGTGGCGAGTTTGTCGACAACATCCTGCGGCGTGTTTTTCGGTGCGACGACGCCGCTCCAGCCGCTTGCCTCAAAGCCGCTCACGGTTTCTCCGATGGTCGGCACGTCCGGAAGTTCGGCCACGCGTTTGGCGCTTGTAACACCGAGCGCACGCAGTTTGCCGGCTTTGATATGGCCCATGCTCGGGGAGATTCCGCCGAAGCCGGCAAGGACCTGACCGCCGAGCATATCGGTCAACATCTGGCTCTCGCCGACATAAGGGCACATGAGTGACGTCGATTCCCGTCATCATCTTGAGGAGATCGACACAGAGATAGGGTGGCGTGCCGGCCGACGGCGAAGCGACATTGACCTTGCCGGGATTAGACTTGGCGTAAGCGATGAATTCAGCGAGGTTGTTGGCGGGAAACGATGGATTGACCTGCAACACCAGCGGAATGCGGTTGACCGGCGCAACCGCTGTAACGTCACGAGCGAAGTCGTAGGGAAGATTGGCAAACAGCGTTGTGTTGATGGCATTCGCCGTGGTGGCGAAGAACAACGTGTAACCATCCGGCGCGGAGCCGATCAAGGCCTGAGCGCCGAGATTGCCACCGGCTCCTGGCTTGTTCTCGACGACGAATGTTTGCCCGATGCGCTCGCCAAGCCCCTGTCCGACGAGGCGCGCGATGATGTCGACCTGGCCACCGGCCGGAAAACCGAGAAACATCCGGATTGGTTTTGACGGATAGGCTTCTGCCCAGGCTCGGCGCAATACAAACGGCAGCGCCAACGAGACCGATGCCAGACGTAAAATATGTCGTCGTGGAAGTTGCATTGTTTCCTCCCGGCATGCCTCTCGTCGCACGCATGGACGCATTGCCGTGGATGGCTACAATACAGCAGACGCTCGCCATCGCGACTTACCCAAGGTGCGACAATGAATGTCCAGACGTCTCCGGCCAAGCCGGCCGGCTCGCGCGAACGCTCGCTTGAAGAGGTGAAGGCCGAATTCATGCGCCGCGTCGGACGATTCAATCCGTTCGAGGACATTCATCGCGAAGATGCAGAGCGCGTGATGAATGCGCTGACCGATCTCGACAAGGATCGATGGGCGCACGAGTGGAGCAAGATCGGCCACGGCTACGAGGAAAAGGCCGATGCCCGCGCCAAAGCGGGCGCGCCCGGTGCCGAGCTTGCCGAACTCTACATGCACGGGTTCGACGCCTGTCGCGTCGGCCGCTATCCGACACCGAATTCACCGGGCAAGCTCGAAGCTTACCGCCATTCGCTCCGCATGTTTCGCAAGGCGGCGAAATATTTCGATCCGCCGCTCGAGATCGTCGAGCTGCCGTTCGGCGATACGAAACTGATCGGCTATTTGCAGCGGCCTCCGGGTGTGACCAGGCCGCCGGTAGTGCTGCATTGGGGCGGCGTTGACGGCTGGAAAGAAGACCGGCTGCGCATTGCCAAGTCGATCATGGATGCCGGGCTTGCCTCCATGACCATCGATATGCCGGGCTCCGGAGAAAATCCGGTGCTGTACAGCCATCCCGAGGCCGAACGCACCTACCTCACGTGGCTCGATTATCTGCCGCAGCGAACCGATATCGACGGCAAACGCGTTGCGGTCTGGGGCGGCAGTTTCGGCGCCTATTGGGCGGCGCGGCTCGCTTATGTTGCTCCTGATCGTCTCAAGGGCGCGGTGTTTCACGGCGGCAGCGTGCACTACGGCTTTCAGAAGGAATGGCTCATACCGGCATTCACCACTGGCGGTGCAACCTATCTGTTTGGCGCGCACAGCCTTCTGGAGGCGCGCGGCCGCGCCATGGGCACAAAGACGCTGGAGGAGTTTTTGGAGATCGCGCCCCGCTTCTCGCTCATGACCATGGGGCTGATCGACAAGCCGTCGGCGCCGATCCTCGGCGTCAATGGCAAACTCGACGATCAGGCGCCAGTCGACGACATCTATCTGCTGATGGAGCACGGCAGCCCGAAAGCGGCGCGCGTTTACACAACCGGCCTCCACATGGGCCGCACGCCGGGCGAACCGGCGGACCACATTACGACGACGATCGTCGAGTGGCTGAAGAGCCAATTGGCGCCGCGTTGAACGGAAAAGGCTAGTTCCGTCTTGATAGTGTCGGGCGGAACTGCCACATCCAGCCCGCCATGAACGTGCCCATTCGCGCGCCGGAAGGTCCGGCTCAACCAGCTTTTGCCAACGAAGTCGAGCGGCGGCGGACTTTCGCGATCATCTCGCATCCGGACGCCGGCAAGACCACCTTGACCGAAAAGCTCCTGCTGTTCGGGGGCGCGATCCAGCTTGCCGGTCAAGTCAAAGCCAAACGCGATCGCCGTTCGACCCGTTCCGACTGGATGGCTATCGAACGCGAGCGCGGCATTTCCGTCGTCACCTCAGTGATGACTTTCGAATACGACGGTCGCGTTTTCAATTTGCTCGATACGCCCGGCCACGAGGATTTCTCCGAGGACACCTACCGGACCCTCACCGCAGTCGATTCGGCGGTGATGGTGATCGACGCCGCCAAGGGGATCGAACCGCGCACCCGCAAGCTGTTTGAGGTTTGCCGGCTGCGCGATATCCCGATCATCACTTTCATCAACAAGATGGACCGGGAGAGCCGCGATCCTTTCGAGCTTCTCGACGAGATCGAGAAAACGCTGGCGCTCGATACCGCCCCGGTCACTTGGCCGGTCGGTCGTGGACGCGATTTCGTGGGTACGATCGATATCGAATCAGGCGGCGTGCGGCTGCTCGACGGCGATGCCGGCTCCGCCGGAAAATTGCGTGAAATGACGGTTGCCGAGCTGGCAGCTTTGAATCCCCGGCTGGATGCTGCGGCCCTCGGCGGTGAGCTCGATCTTGTGCGCCACGCCTGCAAGCGGTTTGCGCCGCAGGCTTTTGCTGAAGGTCATCTTACTCCTGTGTTTTTTGGCAGCGCGCTGAAGAACTTCGGCGTCGGCGATCTGCTCAACGCGCTGGCGACACTGGCGCCGTCACCGCGCGAGCGGGCTGCCGATAAGCGCATTGTGTCCGCGACCGATCCGGGCTTATCCGCGTTCGTCTTCAAGATTCAGGCGAATATGGACCCCAACCATCGCGACCGTATTGCATTCGTACGGCTTTGCTCCGGCAAGCTGACGCGCGGCATGAAAGTCAAACAGGTGCGATCAGGGAAAACCATTAGCCTGCATGCGCCGCAATTTTTCTTTGCACGGGATCGGGCGCTGGTCGAAGAAGCCCACGCCGGCGATGTCGTCGGCATTCCCAATCACGGCACTCTGCATATCGGCGATACTCTGACGGATGGCGAGGACCTTAACTTCGAAGGGGTGCCGAACTTTGCGCCGGAAATCCTGCGCCGCGTCCGGCTGTCCGACGCGATGAAGGCCAAGAAGCTGAAACAGGCGCTGCAGGAGCTTGCCGAAGAGGGCGTGGCGCAGGTGTTCCGGCCGACGGACGGCTCGCCGGCGATTGTCGGTGTCGTCGGGCCGCTGCAACTCGATGTGCTCAAGACGCGGCTGGCGTCGGAATACGGGCTCCCGATCGACTGGAGCACGACCGAATTTCAATTCGCGCGCTGGATTTCTGCGGATGACCGCAAGTCGATCGATCAGTTCGTCAACGGCCGTTCCTCGGCTATCGCCGAGGATTTCAACGAGGACCTCGTTTTCTTGGCCCGTAACGCATTCGATCTCGAATATACCGGGGAGCACAATCCCGCTATTCGGTTTTCCGATGTGAAAGATCCTCACCGGAGCGGCAAAGCCGCCTGAAGCGGCTTGTCAGCTTGCTGAAAGCTCTTCGCGCAGAATTTCGAGTTCGAGCCACTGCTCCTCGGCTGCGGCAATCTTGAGCTGGATCGCGCCGAGCGCGGCCGTTGCTTTCTCGAAGGCGGCACGGTCGCGCGTATAGAACTGCGGATCATCGAGCTGGGTTTGCAGCTTGGCTGCTTTCGCTTGCAGATCGCCGATTGTCTTCGGCAGTGTTTCGAGCGCGTGCTTCTCCTTGAAAAGCAATCGGCGTTTTGCGGCCGGCGGTTCCGCGGCAGCTTTGCCAGCGTCTTTTGATGCCCTATCGCGCTCCGTCTGCTCGTTCTGCTGTGCCAGGTCGGAGCCGCGCTGGACCAGCATGTCGCTGTAGCCGCCCGCGTATTCGATCCAACGGCCATCGCCGTCAGGCGCGATGACACCATTCACCAGCCGATCGAGAAAATCGCGATCATGGCTGATCAGCAGAACGGTTCCTGCGTAGTCAGCCAGCATATCTTCAAGTACATCCAGAGTTTCCATATCCAGATCGTTGGTTGGCTCGTCGAGCACCAGCAGGTTCGACGGCTTGGCAAGAACCTGCGCCAGCATGAGCCTGCCGCGTTCACCGCCGGACAGTTTTCGAAGCGGCGTGCGCGCCTGTTCGCCCGTGAACAGAAAGTCCTTCATGTAGCTGATGACGTGCCTGGCGCTGCCGTTGACCATGACGGTGTCGCCAGCTTCGCCAAGCCGCTGGCCGGTCAACGCTTCGGCGACCGTGACTTCCGGATCGAGGCTGTCGCGATGCTGGTTGAGCGTGGCGATTGCGAGCGTCGAACCAAGCCGCACCTCGCCGGTATCCGGCCGCAGGGCGCCGGTCAGCATATTGATCAGCGTGGTCTTGCCGCTGCCGTTCGGTCCGACGATGCCAATCCGGTCGCCGCGCCGGATGCGAGTCGAGAAGTCGCGCACAATCGTCCGGCCTTCGTAGCTCTTACCGATGCCGGAGGCTTCGATGACCTGCGCGCCGGATGGTGCCGCCAGGCTGGCACTGATATTGGCGTTGCCGGTCGCGGCGCGAAAACCGCGGCGCTGTTCGCGAAGCGTCTGCAATTCGCCGACGCGGCGCATGTTGCGCTTGCGGCGGCCGGTGACGCCGTAACGCAGCCAATGCTCCTCGGCTACAATTTTACGATCAAGCTTATGCTGATCGCGCTCCTCCTCGGCCAATACTGTGTCGCGCCATTCCTCGAAATGAGCAAAGCCGCGCTCGATACGCCGGGTTTGGCCGCGGTCGAGCCAGACCGTGCTGCGTGAGAGTGTCGACAGGAAGCGCCGATCATGGCTGATCAGTACCAGTGCGGTGCGCCGGGAATCGAGATCGCGCTCCAGCCACTCGATCGTTGTCAGGTCGAGATGATTGGTTGGTTCGTCGAGCAGAAGAATATCGGGATCGGGCGCCAGCACGCGCGCCAGCGCAACGCGTCGAGCTTCTCCGCCCGAGAGTTGCGCCGGATTTTCCTGTCCGGTGAGGCCGAGTTCATCCAGCAGGTGCCGCGCCCTATGACGGCCGTCATTTTCCGGCAGGCCGTCTTCGACATAGGCAAGCGCAGAAGCGAATCCTGAGAAATCCGGCTCCTGAGGCAAGTAGCGCAGCACGGCGCCCGGCTGCACAAAAGCGGAGCCGCGATCCGGCTCGATCAGCCCGGAGGCGATTTTTAACAGGGTCGATTTGCCGGACCCGTTACGGCCGACGACACAGACGCGCTCACCCGGGCCGACCGACAGTTCCGCGCCCGAGAGTAAGGGCGTGCCGCCGAACGTCAGTGCAATGTCTTTCAGTTGTAGAAGGGGAGATGCCATTCGCCCTGTTATGCCACCGCCCCGGTAGGTTCAATGCCGCGACGGCGTCATTCCGGCTTGAAGTTCCGTCGCCACGCCGTTGATGCAGTAGCGCAGGTGGGTCGGCGGCGGGCCATCCTCGAACACATGGCCGAGATGGCTGCCGCAGCGGCTGCAATGCACTTCGGTGCGGGCCATGCCCCAGCTGCGGTCAGTCGTGGTTTCTACCGCACCTGGAACCGGGTCGTTGAAGCTCGGCCAGCCGGTGCCACTTTCGAACTTCGTCTTGGACCCGAAGAGCTTCTGACCGCAGCCGGCGCAGTAGAAAGCGCCCGCGCGCTTCTCATAGTTGAGCGCGCAGCTACCCGGGCGTTCGGTGCCGTGTTCGCGCATGATGTGATATTGCTCGGGCGTCAGCAGCTTCCGCCACTCCGCCTCGGTGTGGGTCACGGGATACTGCTTGGTGTCCGACTTGGCATCCATGGCTGTGCCGCCCGGTTTGTTTGAGGATGGCCTAAAGGTAGTCAACGCGGTGCAAAGCGCAACGGCTCGGCGACCCACCTCACTCCACTTTGATGTTGGCGAATTTGACGACTTTGGCCCATTTTTCCATCTCATCGGCCATGAGCTTGCCGAGTTCGGCTCGGAGTCATCACTAGCGGTTGGGCGCCGAGCGCTGCAAGCCGCGAGATGATCTGTCGGATCGGCTAAACCCGCATTGACCGCGGTATTGAGGGTCGCGATGACTCCAGCCTGCGTGTCCTTGGCAGCGACAAGCGCCGCCCAGCCGCTCACTTCGTAGCCCGGCACCGTATCGCCCACGGTCGGAAGATCCGGCAGCACCGGCGAGCGTGTCGCGGTGGTAACCGCAATCCCGCGCACTTCGCCGGAGCGGACATGGGCCATCGATGAGGTCAGCACATCGAACATCACCTGTACCCGCCCGCTGATCAGGTCGGTCAACGCCTGCGCCGGACCATGATAGGGCACATGGATCATCTCGACGCCGGTCATGAACTTGAACAATTCGGCGGCGACGTGAGATCCGGTGCCGTTGCCGGAGGAAGCGAAATTGACTTTGCCCGGGTTGGCCTTGGTGTAGGCGATGAATTCGGCGACGGAGTTTACTGGCAGCGACGGATTCACCTCCATGATCAGCGGGGTGCGCAAGATACCGGCGACCGGCGCGAAGTCCTGTAAGAAGCTGAAACTTAGATTGGGGTAGAGCGACGCGTTGACGGCGTTGACGGTGCTGATGGTAAACAGCGTGTAGCCGTCCGGCGCGGAGTGCGCGACGATCCCGGCGCCGATATTGCTGCCGGCGCCGGGTTTGTTGTCGATAACGAATTGCTGGCCAAGCCGCTGCGACAGCCAATCGCCGATCAGCCGCGAATCGATATCTGCAGCCGAGCCCGGTGGAAAACCGACGATCATGTGAACCGGCCGCGCGGGGTAGGCGTCAGCTCGCGCGATGTTGCGAAACGCCGGTAGCACCGCGGCGCCTGCCATCATTTGAAGGAGCTCTCGCCGCTGCATCGTCTGCATTACATGAACCGCTATTTCTCGGTGATGCGGGTCGTGTAGTCGATCAGGAAATCCTTGATCTTTCGCGGCACCTTGCCGAGATCGACGAGAATTTGCTGGCCGTCGCTGCCGGATACCATGATCGGTTGCGTTGCCAGAACACGCGAATAGTCGTTGAGGAAGCCCTGGTCCTTCCACAAATCGTCGAATGCGGTGCGCATCACGGTCACCGCTTCACCGGTCGATTTTGGCGGCAGCACGGCAACGCGGAACATGGCGAGTTGCGGATCGCTCGCCGCGCGCATGGCCTGATAGCGGAAGTCCTCGGCGAGTGGTTTGCTTCCTTTCATGACGCTCGTGTAAAACTCTTCGAACGTCGGCATGTTTGGCAATGAGCGGCTGCGAGGATAATCCCCAGTCTTGCCGCGCGGCGCCAGCTGCCAGAGCGGAATGACGATATCCTTCATCGACGGTTCGGCAGACCCAAGCCAGCCCGACAGCGATGTGTTCGCCATCTGACCGGTGTTTTGCAGGATCGCGGTCTCAACCTCTTTCAGCCCTCGATAGGCCGGTACCGCCTGATACTTGATCCCTAATAAATCGAGCGAAATTTCCTGATTGATGCTGTTGATGTTTTGTGCGTTTAGCGACAGCGCCTTGAAGTCGTGCGTCGTCATCAGGTCGGCAGGGACATTGATGCCGGGCGGCGTATCCTTGCGGATATAGACCACAAGCGGGCTTTCCACGCCGGCAATCAGCATGAAGTCGGAAAAATGGGTGCGGACCGAAGGGTTGTCTGTCAGCTCGGCCATCACGTCGAGCGTAAAAAAGCCGATGGTCAACCCATCCGGCGTTGCGTCGCCGAGTTCGTTGCTGCCAAGCAGCCCTGAACCGCCGCCGACATTTTTGACCACGACTGTCGGTTGGCCGGGAACGTGTTGCGGCAAATGCTGCGCGACGATGCGGCCCTCGATATCGGTCGGTCCGCCGGGCGGATAATTGACAATCATGGTGATTGTCTTGCCCTTGTAGTATTGCGCGCAGGCGCTTTGCGGAAAGCCTGCCGCAAATGCCATCAAGCCTGCGGCAATTACCACTACCTGCTTCACTGCCCGTCTCATGGCTCGCCCTTCCTCTGAAGCAGGATGCCGTCGAACGGATGTCCAGTCCACCACCGTGAGCATATGAAATATCTTGGCCGCCCGCGACCCCGACTGCCGCATAAGCCGGAACAGAAACATTATGTTTGAGAAACCAGGCGTTCCGGTAACAAAGACAGACAGGACGTACCGACACCCCCTCGCGCTTGCCGTTGTCGCCATCGAGCTCGGTGTGATGTTTGTCGGCGCGATCATGCCGACGCCACTTTATCCGCTGTATCGCATCGAGTTTGGGTTTTCCGGCGTTACGCTGACGCTGGTTTATGCGGTCTACGTCTTGGGCAACATTGCTGCCTTGCTGTTCTTCGGACGGCTTGCCGACCAGATCGGCCGGCGTAGTGCGACGTTGCCGGCGATTGGGGTCGGCATGGGCAGTGCCATCGCTTTCGCGCTGGCAGCCAGTACGCGGTGGCTGTTTGTGGCGCGGGCGCTCAGCGGGTTCTCCACCGGCCTCGCAGCAGGTGCAGCGACTGCGTGGATCGCAGAGCTCTACAGTGGCCGTAATGAAGGTGGGGCGGCGCGCATCGCCGCGGCGGCGAATTTTTTCGGCTGCGCTGTCGGACCGGTGCTTGGCGGGTTGTTGGCGCAATTCGCGCCTTGGCCGCTTCGGCTGCCTTTTTGCGTTTACCTGTTCATGCTTGGCATCATGGCCGGTGTTATCTTCTTCGTGCCTGAAACCTTGCCCACTCCGAAATCTTTGAGTGAAGTTTCGTTGAGGCCGCGCCTCGGCGTGCCGCAAAGCATCTGGCTTCAATTCATCTCGCCGGCCGTCGGGGGCTTCGCTGTCTTTGCGTTGATCGGTTTCTATGCCGCCTTGATTCCTGGGTTGCTGCACGAAACCCTGAATTATCCCGCGCCTATGATAGCGGGCGCGCTGGTAGCTGAAGTATTCGGCGTTGCTGCGGTCACTATCCTTTCAACCGGGCGACTCGGCAGTCAGTTCACTTTGATGGTTGCGCTCGCGTTATTGCTGCCAAGCGTCTGGCTTCTGGTCGGCGCGGAGATCGCCCGATCGCTTGTGCTGTTGCTGATCGCCGCGGGACTGGCGGGCATCTCTGGCGGTCTTGGTTATCGTGGCACGCTCGAAGTGATCAACCGCATCGCGCCGGCCGACCGCCGCAGCGAGGTGGTTTCGAGCTATCTCATAGCCCTGTTTGCCGGCAACTCCGTGCCGGTAATCGGCATTGGGGTGCTTTCCGCCGCGGCCAGTCCACTCATCGCCAACGTGACCTTCGCGATCGTTACCACGTTGCTCGCTGGCATCGCGGCGTGGACTGGGATCAAATATGCACCGGACAGATAGGTGAGGGACCATGATACAGACGCAGCCGAGCTCCGACCCGCGCGTCGCCGACCTTGTGAAAGCTGGCCAAGTACGAGTCGCGCTCTACGTTCCGCAATATTCAAAGGATCCGAAGACCGGCGAATTGCGAGGCTGGACCATTGATCTTGTTACCGCGCTTGGCGCGTGGATGGGCATCAAAGGCGTGCCGGTCGAGCACCCGACGCCACCGGAAGCAGTCAAAAGCGTGGTGAGCGGCGCATGCGATACGTCGATCCTTGGCGTTGAAAAGGTACGTGCGGCCGAGGTGGATTACTCGCCCGGCCTGCTCGAAGCCGATTATTCCGTACTCGTGCCTGCCGGTTCGCCGATCAACAGCGTCGCCGATGCGGACAAACCAGGTATCCGCATTGCCGTGGTGCGCAATCACGCGTCGACCCTCACGCTCGAACGGATGCTTAAACACGCCACGCTGGTCTATGCCGACTTGCCGAATCCGACCTTTGAATTAATGCGCAGCGGCAAAGCCGACGTGATGGCCTCGCTCAGTGAAATAATGCTGCGTTATGCAGTGCAGCTCCCCGGCTCGCACCTGCTTGAGCAAAGATATGGCTTCAATACCCTGGCTCTGGCGGTGCGAAAGGGCCGGTCTGACCGGTTGGCGTACCTGAGCGAATTTGTCGAAGAGGCCAAAGCCTCTGGCATTGTACAGCGGGCGATCGATCGCTCCGGCTGGAAGGGACTCCACGTCGCGCCGCGCGCGTGAGCCTCACTGCGGCTCGACGCCGAGTTCCTTGGCCACGGCAAGCCATTGCTCCTGTTCAGTCCGGATAGCTTGTGCTGTGCTTTCCGGCGTACCGCCGCCTCCGGTGGCCAGTCCAAAGGTCAACAGCTTGTCCTGGACACCGGGGTCTTTCAGATATTCGCCGATCGCATGATTGAGCCTTGCGATCACGTCCGGCGGCGTATCCGCCGGGGCCACGATGGCGAAAAGCCCATTCATGATCAGTCCGGGCACCGAGTCCTTGAGTGGCGGCAGGTCGGTCATGTTCGGGAGCGGCCGCTCGGAGGTGACCGCAAGCGGCCGCACCTTCCCTGATTGCACCACCGCCCTTGCGGCGGCGACCGAGCTCACCATCACCTGATTGACGCCGCTCGCGACGTCCTGCGTCAGTTGTCCTGCCGAACGATAGGGTACCTCGACCAGGCCAAGGCCGGTCCGTTTGTTGAAAAGCTTGGCTGCGAATGCGGCGGCGCCGGCGGTGTTGTCGAAGGCGATCGAGAGCTTGCCGGGATTGGACTTGCCATAGGCAATCAGCTCGCTCACCGAATGGACCGGTAAGTCGGCGTTTACCGAGAGCATCTGCGGTGCGAGATTGCACACCAGCGCCACCGCGGTGAAATCGCGTCTCGGGTCGTACGGAAGTTGTTTGAAGGAGATCAGATTTATCGCCATTCCCGATGTGTTGGTGAACAGCAACGTGTAACCGTCCGGTGTCGCATGGGCCGCGGTTTCGTGGCCGAGGATGCCCGACGCACCGGGTATATTCTCGACGAACATCGCCTGTCCGATCGTGCGAGAGACCGCATCGGCAAGGAGCCTCGCCATGACGTCGGTCGCGGCGCCGGCGCCGGTCGGCACGATCAGTTTGATCGGGCGGTTCGGCCAAGAACTGGACCCTGAATTGGCGTTTGCTTGCCCAGTCGCCATCAGCGTGGCACAGCATAGTACCACCCGAACAAGATTCCGCACCACCGCTCGCGTCACTTGATCGCCAGCGGATTGGTCGGTGAGCCGACCGCCCCGGTGATCGGAATAGCCGGCGCGACGAACATGAATTCGTAGACGCCGTCGGCCGCGCAATCTTCGGCCAGATCCTTCAGGTAGAAAATCTCGCCCATGGTCATGCCCATGATCGGGATCGTGATCCAATGCCAAGGCTGGTTGATACCACCTTCGGTATTATTCGGCCGCACCTCGCAGCCCCAGGTATCGCTGGCGAGCGCCGCGAGCTCGGTCTTGGCGACGAATTCAAGCGTCTCAAAGGCAAAGCCCGGCGCGTCGCCGCCCGGGTAGCCGTCCCAGCTTCCGGCCTTGAGACAGCGCTCCATCTGGCCGGTACGTACGATGATGTAGTCGCCGCGCCTGAATTCGATTTTTTGTTTTTTTGCCGTCAGATCGAGGTCTTCGCAGGTGATGCCATAGCCATCGTCGAGACAGTCCTTGCCGAGCGCACGGGCAACGTCGAGAAATACGCCCCGTCCGACCATCTTGCTTTTTGTTTTCTCGATCCCGCATTTTGCGGCGCCGAACGACGATACCTCGCGGCAATCGTAGCCGTTCCACATGTTGTCCTCATAGAACACGTGGCCGAGGCCGTCCCATTGCGTGCCGCATTGCAGTGGCATCACCACCATGTCATCGGCGGCGCGGATTCCGCGCTTGTCGAGCACACCGGAATAGGCGTCGGTGCCGGTCCGCAGCATGGTGTGGAGCGGATTAATGCGGCCGAGTACGGGATAATTGGTCTTGCCGCCTTGCGGGCCGTTATTGTCGAAGTTGAGCGCGAGCGAGATCACCTTGCCCTTTTTCACCAGCTGCGCTGCGGCGACGATGTCTTCCGGCGAGGTGTAATTGAGCGTGCCGATCTCGTCGTGCGCACCCCACTTGCCCCAGTTCTTGTATTTCTCCGCGGCTGCGCGGAGGTCGTCTCGCGTCACTTTGCGCCCGGCCATGACCTGCCCTTGGTTTGTGTTCTTGGAATACACGGTGTCGCGCTCCCTGACGGAAGCGGTAGGACGATGATAGCATCCGCGGCAAAACTGGGGAGGACGTTATGGCCGCACTTAAATCCGCGCTCCGCTTCGCTGTCTTTTGCCTGGGGTTCGTGCTCGGCACGCAGGCGTTCGCCCAGGGCACCTATCCCGATCACAAAATCCGCATGATCGTTCCGTTCGCAGCCGGCGGACCGACCGATGTGATCGGACGCATGGTGGCGGAGCGGTTATCTGAGGTATTCGGCCAGCAGGTCTATGTCGAGAACATGCCCGGCGCCGGTGGCAATCTTGGCGTCGTGGCCGGCAAACGCGCTGCGCCCGACGGCTACACCTTCGTCACGGTTTCGACCGGCTTCATTATCAATCCGAGCATGTACACCGACGCCGGCTACATTCCGCTCAAGGATTTTGCTCCGGTCTCATTGGTCGCCGCCTCGCCCAATGTGGTGGCGGTTCACCCTTCTGTGCCGGCGAAGAACCTCAAGGAGCTGGTCGCGCTGATCAAGGCCGATCCGTCGAAGTACAGCTACGCCCAGCCGGCGACCGGTTCGACGCCACACCTTGCCGGCGAGCAGACGAAACAGATGTTCAATTTGCCAGGCTTGGTCATGGTGCCTTTTACAGGAGCGCCGCTCGCTGTGAACTCGACCCTCGGCAACCACACGCAGATTTCATTTACGGCGTTGCCGCCGGCCATCGGCGCGATCAAGGATGGCAGCTTGCGTGGCATCGCCCTTCTCGCCAAAGTGCGAGCGGCGGCGCTGCCGGATTTGCCGACCAATGGCGAAGAAGGCGTGCCGGGCCTCGAAAGCGATACTTTGACCGGCATCGTCGCGCCGGCCGGCACACCGCAGCCGATTATCGACAAATGGCATGATGCCATCGTCAAAATGGCTGCCGATCCGGCGACCAAGGCGAAGCTCGATGCCCTTGGCTTCGTTGCCGTCGCCAACACGCCGGCGCAATTCGAAGATCGCATCAAGAGCGAGACAGCGCGCTGGGACGAAGTCATCAAGGCAGCCGGGATTCATATGGATTAGCTGTGCGCTAGCGCCGCAGAATAATCGAAATCATTGAGGAGAGTTTCATGCGCGTCAGCGCAAGATTTTTGACTATCTGTGGAGCGCTTCTGTCGACTGTTTTAGTCCGGCCAGCATTGGCCGCGGATTATCCCGATCATCCGGTGAAAATGATTGCACCCTTTGCGGCCGGCGGCCCGAGCGACATCATCGCCCGCATCCTCGCCGACAAGCTGTCGTCAAGCCTGAAGCAGCAGTTCTATGTCGAAGATCATGCCGGTGCGGGCGGCAATATCGGGATGATGCAGGTCGCGCGATCGGCGCCCGACGGCTACACCATTCTGGTCGCGAGTTCGAGCTTTCAGGTCAATCCAAGTCTTTACGCCAATCCGCCCTATGATCCGTTCAAGGATTTTGCGCCGGTCACGCTGGCGGTGGATTCACCGAACGGCCTGTTTGTCCATCCGTCCGTCTCGGCCAGGACGGTGAAGGAGCTGATCGCGCTCATGAGGGCCGATCCCGGGAAATTTCCCATCGCCAATTCGGGACTCGGCACGACGCCGATGCTGGCCTCCGAATTGTTCAAGATGACCTTCAAGCTCGACGTCACCACCGTGCCCTATAACGGCGGTGCGCCGGTCATTCAGGCGCTGGTCGGCAATCAGACGCCGACCGGCTTCGCGACCGTGCCGCCGGCTTATCCGCAATTGATGGCCGGCACGATACGCGCGCTCGCGGTGGCTTCGGCGAAGCGCTGGGGATCTCTGCCGGATGTGCCGACAATGGCGGAAGCCGGCGTCGAGAATCGAGGAATCCGACACCATGCAGGGCGTGTTCGTGCCGGCCGGAACGCCGCCGGACATCGTCGCGCTGCTGAACCGGGAGATCGTCGAGGCGCTGAAGCTTCCGGACGTCCAGACCAGATGCAAGGAGATCGGCTTCGACATCGTCGGTAATACGCCTGAGGAATTCTCCGCCTATCTCCGGAAAGACATCGACAAGTGGCGTCGGGTCATCGTCGACGCCAAGATCCCGCAGATTCAGTGAACCGAAGACTCAGTGAAACGATGCGCATTACCGACATTCGCGAAACTGCAATCCCGCTGAAATCGACGCTCGCCAATTCGAGCATCGATTTCTCCGAAATGACGACATCGGTGGTGGCTGTCGTCACCGACGTAATCCGCGACGGCAAGCCGGTATGCGGCTTCGCTTTCAACTCGACCGGGCGCTACGCCTGCGGTGCGCAGATGCGCGCCCGCTTCATTCCGCGAGTACTCAAAGCCGATCCGAAATCCCTGCTGAACGAAGCGGGCGATAATCTTGCGCCGGAAAAGATTCTTTCCGTGATGATGCAGAATGAAAAATCCGGCGGTCACAGCGAGCGCTCGGTCGGCATTGGCACCATCGAGGTCGCGGTGTGGGACGCGGTCGCCAAGATCGCGGGCCTGCCGCTGCACCGGTTGCTGGCCGAGCGTTACAACAATGGCAAAGCGGTCGACAAAGTCTTCTGCTACGTCGGCGGCGGCTGGTACGCGCCCGGCAAGACCACGGAAGACTTGCAGGACGAGATGCGCCGCCATCTCGACGCCGGCTACACGATGGTGAAGATGAAGGTCGGCGGCATGCCGCTCGCCGACGATCTCAAGCGGATCGAAGCGGTCAAATCGATCCTGCCCAAGAATGGCAAGC
Organism: uncultured Alphaproteobacteria bacterium; assembly: GCA_963742215.1. Lineage (GTDB taxonomy): Bacteria > Pseudomonadota > Alphaproteobacteria > Rhizobiales > Xanthobacteraceae > BOG-931. Next base: position 251,894 of record CAVULJ010000015.1, on the reverse strand, counting down.
TCGCCGTCGATGCCAATTCGAAATTTCAGCGCGACGAAGCGCTCGCTTACGCCAAGGGGCTCGAGCAATTTGGATTACGCTGGTTCGAGGAGCCGTGCGATCCGCTCGACTTCGCGCTGCTCGCCGAGATCGCCGCGGTCTATGAGCCGCCGGTTTCGACCGGCGAGAATTTGTTTTCAACACAGGACGTGGAAAACCTGGTGCGGTTCGGCGGCCTCAAACCGCAGCGCCACGACGTCATCCAGGTCGACCCGCCGCAAGCCTACGGCATCGTGCAATACGCGCGTACGATCGACATGCTGGCGCGCCACCAATGGCCGCGCAGCCTGCTGTTTCCCGCATGGCGGCAACCAGATGTCGCTGGCGATCGCAGGCGGCTTCGGACTTGGCGGCGCGGAATCCTATCCGGGCGTGTTCGGCGATTTCGGCGGCTTTGCCGACGATGCCGAACTTGAGGACGGCTATCTGACGTTGAGCGATCGTCCGGGGATCGGCTTCGAGGGGCAGTCGCGGCTTTACCGGATCATGAAAGAGCTGGCGGCTTGATTTCCCCCTCCCCCTTGTGGGGGAGGGTTGGGGAGGGGGGTGGTGAGGCTTTGCGCTGGCGGTGACGTTTGCGCCTTGCCTTTCGACCCCCACCCCTAACCCCTCCCCACACGGGGGAGGGGAAATAGCACTACCCCGACAACCGCTCGACGGCTGCGCCGCAGCGGCTGAGCTTTTCCTCGAGCCGCTCGAAGCCGCGATCGAGGTGATAGACCCGGTTGACGATGGTTTCGCCCTCGGCGGCCAGCGCCGCGATCACCAGCGACACCGAGGCGCGCAGATCGGTCGCCATCACCGGCGCACCTTTGAGCTGATCGACGCCTTCGATCGTCGCGCGTTCGCCGTCGAGCTGGATGCGCGCACCGAGCCGCGCCAGTTCCTGCACATGCATGAAACGATTCTCGAACACTGTCTCGACGATGTGCGAGGTGCCGTTTGCGCGTGTCATCAGCGCCATCAGCTGCGCCTGCAAATCGGTCGGGAATTCCGGGAACGGCGCGGTCGTCACCTCGACCGGTGCGAGCCGCGCGCCATTGCGGGCAATGCGGATACCTTGATTGGTCGGCGTCACCTTGGTGCCGGTCTGCTCCAGCACATCGAGCGCGGCCTGCAACAGTTCCGGGCGCGCGTTCTGAAGCATGACGTCGCCGCCAGTCATTGCTGCCGCCATGGCATAGGTGCCGGCCTCGATGCGGTCGGGCAGCACCGAGTGCCGTGCGCCATGTAGTTTAGCGACGCCCTCGACCACGATGCGGCCGGTACCGGCGCCAGCGATGCGTGCGCCCATCTTGTTGAGGCAGTCAGCGACGTCGCCGATCTCCGGCTCGCGCGCGGCATTCTCGATCACGGTCGTGCCGCTGGCGAGCGCAGCCGCCATGAGCGCGGTGTGAGTGCCGCCGACGGTGACTTTGGGGAAGATGATCTCGCCGCCGCGCAGCCCGCCCGGCGCGCGCGCTACCACGTAGCCGGCGTCGATGTCGATTTTTGCGCCCAGCCGTTCCATGGCCATGATCAGAAAATCGACCGGGCGGGTGCCGATCGCGCAGCCGCCGGGCAGCGATACTTTCGCCTCGCCCATGCGCGCAAGAAGCGGCGCCAGCACCCAGAAGCTCGCCCGCATTTTCGAAACGAGCTCGTAGGGCGCCGTGGTGTCGACAATGCGCGATGCAGAGATGTGCAGCGTCTGGCCGGCGTCAGCACTCTCGCCGCGGCGCTTGCCGCTAGTCATGATATCGACGCCGTGATTGTTGAGGATGTGCTCCAGCAGCACGACGTCGGCAAGCCGGGGCACGTTGTCGAGAATCAGCGTCTCCTCGGTGAGGAGGCTCGCGATCATCAGCGGCAGGGTGGCGTTCTTGGCGCCGGAGATCGGGATAGTGCCGTTAAGCGGCCGGCCGCCGACAATACGAATACGATCCATCAAGACCCCCCGCGGCCCGTTCTCGGCCGCCCCGTTCCGCCTGACTTCGGTCCCGGATTGCGGCGAAAGTCAGGTTCCGCGTCGATTCCGGCTTCCCGTGCGGCCAAATCCTCGCCGGCTGCAGCGCGGCCGCGGGCCTGCTCCTTGCGCCGCTTGAGGTTTTCGCGAAGCGCCGCCGAGAGCCGCTGGTGCCGCGCGGCCGATTGCTCCGCCTTGCCGGGCTTCGTCATATTGACCCGTTCAAAGCATGCCGGGTGCCGCGCCGCAACCGCCCCGTTCGAGCCGCGCGCTTGCGCCAGAATGGGCGCTATGGCAAGGATCGCCGCGCTTCTTCAGCCGATTTTGAGCGGCGATTGCTGCCGTAGCTCAGTGGTAGAGCACTCCCTTGGTAAGGGAGAGGTCCACAGTTCAATCCTGTGCGGCAGCACCAGCATAGCGCATCGAGATAGTGGCTTTGCTCACATCGCGCTGTTGCGCGCACGCATCTTTCCGATTCACGATTTCAAACAGCGGCAGTGAATGACGGGTTGAACGCGTCATTGCGAGGAGCCTTGCGACGAAGCAATCCAGGGGCGGCTTGCATTGAGCGCTGGATTGCTTCGCTCCGCTCGCAATGACGAGCTTCGTCGTTCCCGCGATGCATCCGCATCCGAGTTGTTGTTCACGAAAGCAACGTTTCACAGCACGAACGAAGTAAGAAATAAGGGAGGCGAAGCGCCGAAAGGCGCGTACCACCCGGCCACACCAGCGGGTGTGGCGCGTCCTCAGCGGAGGACGCTCGCCTTCCGGCGCTTCACCGCGGCGCTTGTCCCGGCGGTCTACCGCCAGAAACTCAGTCCAGGCCGCGCTTCACGCGATGAAGTGCAAAGGCGTTACCTTCGTCAGTGTCACCGCGCTTAAGCGAAGCACCTCGCGTCTCGGTCATAATGCCGAGAGGGTCGATGCCCGGACCGCCCGGGAGCGGAAGTGACGAGCCTCCGCCCGCAGGAACCGCACCCGCTCCATCAATCGGTGTCACCGGCCGATGTCCCTCACGATGAGCGAGATGGGTACATGTAACCATATCAGAGTCTATTTGTCAATAAAAAAGAGACTGTATTTGTCGGAAACAATTTGGCGCGTTGCACCGCCGTTGCCGGCCACAGTGTCCGCTTTCGGTGACGTCAGTGAATAGGGACTTGCTGCGGTCGCTTGCGCTAATATTGGCAGTCGACCAGCATCCCGAGCGTACCGGCTGAGATCCCCATGAAGCCCGCGAAATGGAATACGCCGCTTATAGCGATCGGCGCTGCATTCATGGGCGCCGCCGCGGCCTCCTACCAAGTTACCGGAGAGTGGACGAGCTCACCCGAGGCCACCCTTCCGCACGCGGGCTACATTCTGACGGTCGCGGCAGTATTTGGCGTAGTGTGCGGCGTCGCTTCTGCGATGTTCAATAGATCGGCGCGCTGAAGGCGCCCGGACCAGGTTTTAGACCTTGATCCGATCAGATTGAATCGGATCAAGGTCTAAATTTCTTTTGGAGCATGATCTTTTCGGAAAAACCGGCAGTCCACTTTTCCGGATCATGCTCTAGTTTTGGTCGCCGTATCGCTCTTTGACGGCCGCAGCAACAAATCGCTTTCGTGCTTCGCGGCCCGGTCCTGTGCCTTCGGCAGCACACCAATCTGAAAAGGTCCGTGGATCGATGCGAACCCGCATGACGGGGTGCCCGTAGGATTCCAGGCCTCGCTTCATTTCCTCGGCCATTTTCAAGCCACTCTTTCCAGGTGGGCGGCATCTTGTTGCCGTCTTCGAACAGGTCTCGCAACGTCGAGTAATCCGCTTCATCGATCCAATAGACGCCAACGGCCGGAGGTGGCGCGTCTGCTTTGATGCTCATCGTTCATCCTCCGCCCGGCGGTTATTTACTGCAACGTCCAGGCGACGCCAGCTTAGCTTTTGATCTGCACGTAGCCGCGACCTCTCATACAGCCAACGAAATCGTCGACCATGGCCCGGCTATTGTCGGCTTTGTTGGCCTTGCTGCCGGCCGCCCCCTCGGGCTTCTGGATTTCGTCTTTGCAGTCAAGACTGTCGATATCCAATAATCCGGAGTTGACCGGCTGGCCGTCTGCGCGAGCCCACGCGGTCGGCAGTGTCGCCCCCGGCGGTCCGGTACAAGCGCCGAGCATCAAGATGGAAATGAGTAAGAGCACACGCATAACGCCGGCACTCTGGCGTGGATGTCCGTTCTTTGGAGAGTAATGGCAAGAATCCTAATATCCCGTGTGCCGGCCGAACGCACCGTACGCCGCGCTCAATGTCCGCCTTACCTTTGAAAGCGGCCTCGCCCCCGGATGACAGCCGTGTTCACTATGAGCCATGAGCCGCCGCCAGCCCATTCCGGATGTCAGTGCGGGTGATGTAGCCTCATCGTAGCGGGAGGCGGCCCCATGAAATTTCCACGTCGTCAATTTCTGCATCTGGCCGCAGCTGCCGCCGCCCTGCCTGCCGCATCGCAAATCGCAAGAACCGGGACATATCCGGACCGTCCGGTGCATTGGATCGTCGGCGCTCCTCCCGGTGGTGCGCTGGACTTCGCCGCACGGCTGTTGAGCCGATGGCTGTCACAACGGCTTGGTCAGGCGTTCGTCGTCGAGAACCGGACGGGCAGCGGCGGCAACATTGCCACCGAATTGGTGTTACGTTCACCGCCGGACGGCTACACGCTCTTGCTGGTCGCTCTGACTGCCGCCGTTAATGCGACGCTCTACGATAACTTGCCTTTCAATTTTATCCGCGACATCGCACCGGTAGCGCCCATTAGCCGCGAACCGAATGTCATGGTGGTGCATCCAGCGGTTCCGGCCAAATCGGTTCCCGAGTTCATTGCTTACGCGAAGGCCAATCCAGGCAAGATCACCATGGCCTCATCCGGCAACGGGACCTCGGTCCATATCGCCGGCGAACTGTTCAAAATAATGACTGGGGTTAACCTGATCCATGTGCCGTATCGCGGGGGAGCGCCGGCACTCACTGATCTCATTGCTGGACAGGTCCAGGTCATGTTTGCCATCGCGTCCTCCTCAATCGAGTATGTCAGGGCAGGCAAGCTGCGCGCATTGGCCGTGACCACGACGGCCCGTTCGCCCGCCCTGCCGGAAGTGCCGGCAATGTCTGAGTTCGTACCCGGTTATGAGGCGAGCACTTGGTTGGGAGTTGGTGTTCGGAAGAACACGCCTGCCGAGATCATCAATACGCTCAACAGGGAAGTAAACGCGGGCATCAGCGATCCAAAGATCAAGGAGCGGTTCGCCGATTTGGGCAGCACCGTCGTTGCGGGCTCGCCCTCCGATTTCGCCCAACAAATTGCCGACGAAACCGAAAAGTGGGCAAAGGTGATCCGCGCGGCTAACATCAAGCCCGAGTGACTCGACAATATTCCATATTTTCCGTCAGGCGATTGGCGGCGGCGCATCAGGTCGTAGCTCGCGTCGGCGTTTTCCTTCTGCGCAAGCGCGGCATTGACCAGAAGTTTGACGGCCTCGGCGCGATGCGGTTCGTCCGCTAGCCACCGTTCTGATGCGGGAAATGGACGGGGCGAAGCCGATATTCGCAAGGAAATGCCGGTCTATATTGTTCGCTTTTACAATTCAGTTTCCAGAATGAAGAATAGCCCGTTGAAAACGGGGCGGGTTGAAACACACTTCAACTGTGCAAAACAGCACACTGTTCAAAACAGCACACAAGCGAAATATTTGAGCAATTTCGCAAGGTCAGCTCCGCAAAATCCCTTAAAGTTTCTTACTTGGTGTTAATCCACTGCCACTACTATGTCCCTCTGGGGTGACATCATCTTTTACTGATGCTGGGCTAAATCGTGCCGTCGGTTTCGGTAATTGACGATCTTGAAATCTGCGATCAAGCGCGGGGTCGTCAGAAGATCGGACGCGGACCCTTCGCCAGATCAGCGATCTCTTTTTGCACGATGCCAACCGGCTAAATGATGAGCAGATAGGCGTCTTTGATGATGTCCTGTGTTTGCTGGTCGAGAAGATTGAAAAGACAGCTCTTGGTCGAACTTGGACGCGACTGGCACCTGTCGATACCGCGCCAATAAAGTTAATCAAACGGCTCGCTCGGGATGAAGAAATTGCCATTGCCGCGCCGGTATTATCCGGCTCGCGGCGGCTCTCTACGGCCGATTTGATCGAGATTGCCACAGACCAAAAGCCAGGCTCATCTGCTGGCGATTTCCGGGCGCGCGACCCTGGAATCCAGACTTACCGATGTCCTGCTCGTCCGTGGCGATAAGCAGGTCGTCTCAAGTCTGGCGAAGAATACCGGAGCAAATTTTTCTGAAATGGGTTTTTCCAGGCTCGTTGAAAGAGCCGAAGGTGACGATAGTCTCGCTGAAATTGTGGGCTTGAGGAAGGATCTGCCGAACCATTCTTTGCAAGAATTGCTTCGGCGAGCGACGGATACCGTCCTGCAAAAACTTCTGGCAATGGTACCGCCGGAACGACGCGGAGAAATCGAGCGCATTATTGCCAAAGTCGGCAAGCGTATCAGCAAGAGTACTGAGCACGACTATAGTGAAGCTGAGCGCAGCGTGGCTGAGCTTGTTAAATCGGGAAAGTTGAATGAAGCCGCTCTGGTCGGGTTTGTGAAGCGGCGTCAAAAGGATGAATTGGTGGTTGCACTTGCGCGTCTGTGCTCTGCGCCAATCAATATCGTCGGGCAACTGGTCAACGGGCATCGCAATGATGCGATTCTTCTCTTGTGCAAGGCTGGCCAGGTCAGTTGGCCTACTGCAGAGTTCATCTTGCACGACCGGCTGACGGGGCAGGCTGCGCTTGAGCAGATTATCGGTCTGGCACGACGGGATTTTGGTAACCTGACACTGACGACTGCACAAAGGACGCTTCGCTTTATGACCGTGCAGCAGACGGTCAAGTAGGGACATTGGACCCGCGTCTGGATAGCGACGGTGTTTCTGCAGTCCCGCCGATCCGAGGGAATTTAAGAAGCTCCGCGTAGTCGCTTCTTTGATGGCTCAAAATTCGAGCAGACAATGGCTGGGGAAAATCGGGTCAGCAAGCGCCGCTTGATAAATCATGGCGCCAGAATTGCGGCGCTGGACGGCAGCGAATTGCAGTCTTGCCGCATAATAGACATCTCCGGTACCGGCGCGCGACTTGGGGTTTTGCAGCCCGAAGCACTACCGGATCAGTTTCTTTTATTACTGTCCCACGACGGGAAATTACGCCGTATTTGCTCCGTTGTCTGGCGACGGGATAAAGCCATCGGCGTTCAGTTCATTATTGATCGCAAACCGGGACGGGGTGGTTAAGCGGAGTAGTCTCGCCGAGTACTGGCTTGGCGATGAGCAACAGCCGGTCAAACATACGGCTCTACTCTTTTCAATACTCGCTTCAATCAACCAGTTCCGTGATGCCGGGCATCGCCAGCCGGTCGGGCGTGAATGACGGATCGACGCCGGTCAGCGTGCGCTCGACCGTCGATCAGATTTTGCAGCTTCCGGCGCGAAATCCGGCTGGTCGGTTCGAAATAGGCGATGCGGCGCATCAGGTCGTAGCTCGCATCGGCGTCCTCTTTCCGCGCGTGCGCGGCGCTCACCAGAAGCTCGATGGCCTCGGCGCGATGCGATTCGTCCGCCAGCCAGGCAATGCTCTTGTCGGTCGCGGCGAGCAGGCGCTTGATCGCCGGCGTGTGCGCTTGCGCAAAGTCGCGGCGCACCACCATGCCGGTGAACGGCAGGTCCTTGATGTAATCGGCGGCAAAGCCGAGCGTGACATAGCCTGCGGCATTGGCCTGGAAGTTCAGCGGCGGCAGCACCAGCGCTGCGTCCGCAACGCCGGCCTTCAACGCAGCGAAGCGCGACGCCGCTACGCCTGCGCGCAACTCGTCATAATCGCCGGGCTTCAGCCCATTCGCCGCCGCCATGCGCTCGAAATAGTAAGTCGTCGGATCGTTGACCTGGCCGACCGAAATCGACTTGCCCTTGAGGTCGGCAATTGTTTTCAGCTCCGGCTTGCCGATCAATGCGTACGGCGCGTTATCGCCGATGATCCGGATCAGGGCCAGCGCCGCGCCTTTGTCGACGGCGTGGATCGGGTCGCTGATGCCGACGCTGAGCACCACATCGTAGCGCGCCGCCGGTGAGCTGCTGGGTGACCGCGGCGCCGCTTTGCGCGAAATTGATTTCGACATCCAGGTCTTCGGCGGCGAAGAAGCCCTTTTGCGACGCGACGTAGAAACGGCCACAGCGGCGCCTGGCCGCCAAGTGTGCCGCTGATGATTTTGTCCGCGGCCTGGGCCGAGTGCCCAAGCAACTGCGACACCGGCCAGCGCGAATATAATCCGCCGCGCGATTTTCATTGGGGCCCCCGACAAAGCCAACGCAATGATATACAAGGCTAGTGGTTCCATTCAAACATTCGCATCCCGTTCCGGGACTGCCCTGTGCGAATGTTTAAATCAAAGAACCACTAGAAAAATAAAAGTGCTAGTGGCGCTTTGGATTTGACATTCGCTTTACGAGCAAGCGGCATTGGGGTAGCGAATGTCAAATCCGCTCCACTAGTCATTGTTGACCAGCTTGCCGGGGAATGCCTCCATGAATATCAGACCGCCGCGTATCGGCCCGCAGCCGTGGGACGTTGTGCGCACCAAGCTCGATCTGTCGCTGCCGTTCGCGAATATGCGCGACACGCCGTATTACCGCGATTGCGTGTGGGAGCAGTTCTCCAAAGCCGAATACGACCGGCGTTATGCTGCGCTGCGCGGAAAAATGCGCGAGCACAAGCTCGACGTCATCATCGTTCCCGGCGGGCCGAGCCACTGGAGTTTCGGCGGCGGCATGCTGTGGCTGACCGGCCATTGGGAATGGCACGCGCTGGCGAGTTACGTGCTGGTGCCGCTCGATGGCGAACCGACCATGATCTATTCGATGGGCGGCACGCATGCCGAAGCCGTGCGCCGCCAGGTCGAGATCGCGGTCAAGGATGTGCGCCACAGCCGCAGCGGCCGTTACGCGGATGTCATGGTGGAGCGCATTCGCGAGCTGAAGCTCGAGCGCGGCCGTATCGGGCTGATGGAGATCGATCCGCGCCACGTCGACTATATGCCGGTCAATCAGTACAACGTGCTGCGCGAAAATCTGCCCGACGCGGAACTGGTGTTCACCAAGGGCTTCCTGCACGAACTGCTTTCAGTGCACAGCGCCGAAGAGCTCGACTGCATCCGCAAGGCCGGCGTGCTCTGTCAGAATGCGATGGAGGCGATGGTCGCGCGCGCGAAGCCGGGCGTGAAAGAGTATGAACTCCGCGCCGCGGCCGGCTCCGCCATTCTTGAAGGCGGCGGCGATATCGACTTTCTCATCATCGGCTCGACGCCGATGGCGAACCCGGCGCAGATTTTCGGCAATCCACGGCCGTCGGGTCGCGTCCTGCAAAAGGGCGACATCATCAATATGGAGCTTGCCGCCGGCTATCGCGGCTACACCGCGCAGGTCGGCTCACCGATCTGCGTCGGCGAGCCGACCGAGATGGTGAAGAAGTTCTGGAACGACATCACGCTTGCCTGGCTACAAGCGCATCGTTGCCGAGATCGCGCCGGGAAAGCCGACGGAGAACATGCGGATCGCCAGCAAATTCTTCCGCGACAACGGCTACCAGTCGCGGCCGACGCAGTGCCACGGCATCGATCTGGTCACCGATGGGCCGCACGTCGTGGCCGAGCATGTTTCGGCGGAAAAGTTCGAGGAAATCCTCAAGCCCGGCATGGTGATCATGGCGGAGCCCAATCCGATCACGCCGGATGGGCTGTTCGGGATTTTCCTCGGCCACACTTTCATCGTGACCGACAAAGGGCACGAGGTGGTCGACGACTTCCCGCTGGAGATCGCGGTGGCCAACGGTTGACCGTCCTGGAGAATTGCGTGTCCGAATCCGAGCTGATTCATCTAGCGGCCGATCTGTCCTTCTATCACACCGACTATCTCTGGCGGATTCCCGGCTCCTGGTCTGGCTATTCGTACTATAGCGGGCCTGAGTTCTACGAAGACATCGCGCGCGCGGGCGCGCGCGGCGTCATGGACATGCTATTCTTCGGGGATTCCGCGACCACACCGGAGGACTACGGCGGCAACCACCATGCGACAGTCCGCTTGGGCGCGCGTTGGCCCATGCAGGACATGCTGCCGTACATTCCCTGTATGGCGCGGGTGGCGCCGGGCGTCGGCTTCGGCCTCACCATGTCGACGACCTATCACCATCCTTTCCACGTCGCTCGCATCTTCAACGCACTTGATCATGTCACGCAGGGGCGCATCGCCTGGAATGCGGTGACATCGCGCTCCAAGAGCGAGGCGGCGAACTTCGGCCATGAAAAGCTGATCGATCACGACCACCGTTATGAGCGGGCGCATGAGCATATGCATGTGGTGTGCGCGCTATGGGACAGCGTTGAGCGCGATGCCGTCCTCCTTGATCGCGAGACAGGCGTCTTTGCTGATCCGGAAAAGGTCCACGTGCTCGACTTTAAGGGTGAATATTACAGCTCCCGCGGGCCGTTGCCGTCGATGCCTTCACCGCAGGGGCGTCCGCTGATCATTCAGGCTGGGCAGTCCGGTCCGGGCATGGGCCTGGCGGCTCGATATGCGGACCTGCAATTCAGCACGCGGCGGACGCTGCCGACCATGAAGGAACACCGCGCCAACCTCGACGCCAATCTCGCCAAGTACGGACGCAAGCCGCGCGACTGCGGCATCCTCTGGTCGGTCCGCGTGCAGGTTGCGGAGTCGGAAGCCGAGGCACTCGAAAAGGAACGGCGTTATCTCGCCACGATCCCGGTGGAGGCAGGGCTGATGGAGATGGCGTCGATGTATGGGGTCGACTTTTCGCGCGTGCGCGTCAAGATGAAGCTTAAGGATGTGGCTGACGAGGTGAAGTCACAGAACGCCCATTGGGGAAGTTTCGAGGAAATCCTGAAGACCAACGATCCCAATCTGACGGTTGAGGAGTTTGCTCGCCGCTTCACGGCGGACCGGGTGCTCGTTGCGGCCGGAACGCCGAAGATGATCGTCGATCGTCTTGAGGAGTTGCACTATGAGACGGGGGCCAACGGCGGCTTCATGCTGGCGCGCGGCTTCTCGGCGCCGGGCAATTTCCAGGAATTCATTGACTTCGTCGTGCCCGAACTTCAGCGTCGTGGCTTGTCGAAGAAGAAGTATGCCGGTCCGACCTTGCGCGAGAACATGAACTAGCGAGCGATTCCGCTTTCCCGCCCGCCGATGTTCAGAACTCTTCAAGCAGCCGGCCCAGGCCATAGATTTTATCGGTGATCTTGTTCTGGCGGAGCGCGTGCCAATAAGTTGCGGTGTTGATCGCGATCACCGGCTTTTTAAACCAGAACTCGGCTTCGGCCGCGAGTTTGACCATGCTGAGATTGGTGCCGGTCTGTACGATGGCGTCGATATCGTCGCCATTAAGTTCGACGAGCCTCTCGCGCAAAGATCAGGCGGCACCTCGGCGATTGCCGTCCAGCTCGTGCAGGCGAGGTACATGTCCCGCACGACCTCGAAGCCGGACTCGGTGAAATAGCGCCGCACTTCCGCATTGGCGACTGGGTAATAGGGGGTGATGAAGGCAATGCGCTTGATGCCGCCGTACGCTTTGAGCGCCGCTGTGCAAGAATGCGAGCCGATGCTGATGCCGACGCCGGCCTCGCGTTCGACCTTGGCCGCAAATGCGTCGGCGCCCGCCGCACCTCCGTAAAACGTCACGGCCGACATGCCCATGACCAGGTAATCCGGCTCGCAGGTCACGACGCTGCGTACGGCATCGAGTGTGTTGTCGCCGATCAGCATGTTCCCGCGGTGAAGGTTTCATTGCTGACCGCCTTCGCGTTAGGGGTAAAGATGCCTCTGTAATGGTTGGTGACGCCCGGAGGCCGCATCATCTCGAAATCGGGTTGCACAATGGTGTTGGTGGAAGGGCCGATGACGCCGAATTTCTTCCGCCAGCCGAGAACGTCACGCATCGCCAAGCCTCGCTGCTCCCACGCACCTGAAAACGAGTTTGCTTGGCGCCGGTACGATCGGTCAAGTTTCAACGCGCCCAAGTCTTTCGCCACGCCCAAGTCTTTCGCCACGCCCAAGTCACGAGCACGAAAGGCCCAAAGTTTTCGCTTACCGACCGGCAGCTATCGCCTTTATGGTGTTGCGCTATGAGGAACACGAAAGATCGCGTTATTGTCGTCGGGGCCGGGCCGGTCGGTTTGACTGCGGCTTTGGCGCTGGCACGCCGCAACATTCCGGTCGTTGTGCTTGCGGCCGAAACCGAACTCGTCAAGGAGTTGCGGGGCTCCACTTTTCATCCGCCGACGCTGGATTTGCTCGACGAATTTGCGGTCGTGCCCCGCATGATCGAGGTCGGGCTAAAGGCGCCGACCTGGCAGTTCCGCGATCGCGAAACCGGCCCGGTCGCCACCTTCGATCTTTCGTTTCTCGCAGCCGACACCGCGCATCCCTATCGCGTGCAGTGTGAGCAGTGGAAATTAATGCGCTTCCTCGAAGAAGCGCTGCGCGGCATTGCCGGGGTCGAAATCCGCTTCGGGCATAGCGTTGAAGCTGTGCGGCAGGATGATGATGCTGTGACCGTCACCGTGACGGCACCGTCCGGTCAGGCCGAGATATCAGGCCGCTACGTCGTTGCAGCCGACGGCGCTCGTAGCGCTGTGCGGCAGTCACTCGGCGTCGAGTTCGAAGGCTTCACCTATCCGGAATTATTTCTGATAGCCTCGACCGACTTTCCCTTCGAACGCACGCTGACCGATATCGCCTATGTCAACTATATCGCCGATCCCTCTGAGTGGCTGGTACTGCTGCGCGTGCCCGAGCTTTGGCGTGTGTTAGTACCGGCTCCGGAAAATTCCGATCGCGCCGCGTTGCTCTCGGATGATTCCCTACAGGCGATCCTGCAAAGGGTCGTACGCCGCGACGAACCGTATAAAATCGCCCATCGTTCGATCTATCACGTGCACCAGAAGGTGGCGAAAAGCTTCCGTCACGGCCGTGTGCTGCTGGCCGGAGATGCGGCGCATATCAACAATCCGCTCGGCGGCATGGGCATGAACGGCGGCATCCAGGATGCGTTCAATCTTGCCGACAAGCTTGCCGAGATCTGGGCGGGCGCCGACGACCGGCTGCTTGATCGCTACGACCGTCAGCGGCGCACCGTCGCGGTTGAGGCCGTCCAGCAACAAACCCATCGCAATCAGCAGATCATCAGCGAGCGCGATTCGTCAGTCCGCAATAGAGCGCTCGATGACATGCGCCGCACGGCAAGTGACAAGGTTCTGGCGCGGGAGTACATGCTCAAATCTTCAATGATCGCCAGCATGCGCCGGGCCGCCGAAATCCAGTAGGCGGGACCGGGACAATCGGCAATAGCGACAGCGGTTGCGTAGGCTTGCGCTCACGTTCCGGCGCGATAGCGCTCTTCGCGATCCCAATAGGCGGGGAAGCCGACGACTTTTTGCAGGTCCGTAAAAGAAATCGCCGGCGGTTGTGCGCTGTTGGCGTCGGGCCGCAGCGCCGCGAGGCTTGCCTGCATCGCCGATATCGCAGCCGACATGAGCATCACGGGATACAGCGCCAGCTTGTAGCCAATGTCCTCCAGCTGCACGTGGGGCAGGACGGGCGTCTTGCCGCCGGGCACCATATTGGCCATGCAAGGCTTGCTCATGGCCGCGCAAAACTTGCGCATCTCGTCTTCGCTGGTCGGCGCTTCGAGAAAAATGATATCGGCGCCTTCATCCTCGAAGTCGTGACAGCGCGCCAGCGCAGCATCGAATCCCTCCACGGCGCGGGCATCGGTACGCGCCATGATGAGAATGTCGGCGTCGGCCTTGGCGTCGACCGCAGCACGGATTTTCAGCCGCGCTTCTTCGCGCGAGATGACGTCCTTGCCGCGCGTATGGCCGCACTTCTTCGGACTGACTTGGTCCTCGATCATCACGGCAGCCGCGCCGGCGCGCGCGTACTCGACCACCGTCCGCTGTACGTTCAATGCATTGCCGTATCCGGTATCGCCGTCGCCGATCAGCGGAATTCCTGCGGCCGCGCTACAGCAGTTGCGGAGACTGTCGAGCATTTCGCCAAACGAAATGAGCCCGGTATCAGGGACGCCAAGCCGCGCCGCCGAGACGGCAAAGCCGCTCATGAAAGCAACTTTGAAGCCGGCATCGGCAATGAGCTTGGCCGACAGAGCATCAAAACAACCCGGCATCACTTGTATGCCGGGTGCGGCAAGAAGGTCTCGCAGCTTTTGCGCGGGCGTCACGGTCGCCTCCCTTTGAAGGCTTATTGGTACAGCGTCCCGCGATACGCCGGCAAGTTTGGGCGAGCTTCGGCGCTAGACCCTGATCCGATTGGGTTGAATTGGATCAGGGTCTAGATTTCTAGTTGGAGCATGATCTTTTCGGAAAACCGGAAGTCCACCCTCGGATCAAGTCCGAGGGCAGGCTTTTTCCGGATCATGCTCTAGTCGCTGCTCGGGATGCCGACGATCTTGATGGCGGCGGCAAGTGCATCATGTTCCTGCTGGAAAGCAGTGAGGATCTCATCTTTCGTCATGCCGCCCGGCACGATGCCAAGGCCGTTCAGCCTGGCCGAGATTTCAGGGGTCTTCACGAACGCTGTAATTTCCTTCCTGATCGCATCGATGATCGCGGGCGGTGTTCCGGTCGGCGCCAGAAAGCCGTTCCACGACACCGATACGAAGCCGGGCACGGTCTCCACCACCGTTGGGATGTCAGGAAATGCGGCGAGGCGCTGGGGCGAACTGACGGCGATGATTTTGACATTTTCGCTGTTGACCAGCGGAAGCAGGGCGGAGGCATTGCCGAAATATAAATCGGCCACGCCGCTCATCAGGTCCGAGATCGCCGGAGGCTCGGCCCGCGCCGGCACCATGACCAGGTCGATACCGGTCGCGTCAAACAGCCGTACCGGCGAGAAATGGCTGAGGTTTTGCGTGCCGGCGACGGTGAAATTGAGCTTGCCTGGATTGGCTTTGGCGTAGGCGATGAATTCGGGAAGATTGGTCGGGGGCAGGCTTCTTTTGATGGCGATAGCTTGTGCGCCGGTGCCGACGTTGGTGATCGGCTCCAATTGCTTGACCGGGTCGAAGTCGAGTTTCTCAAGTTGCGGCGTCAGCGTAATCATCGACGATGCGCAAAACAGCAGCGTGTAGCCATCGGGAGCGGCGTTCGCCACAATCCGGGTTCCGATCGCGCCGCCGGGGCTCGGGCGATTTTCGATGATGAAGTTCTGGCCGAACTTCTGTGTCAGGTCCTGCGCAGCAAGCCGCGCCATCGTGTCGGTATTACCACCCGGACCGAACGGCACGATGATGGTCACAGGATGGTTAGGCCAGTCGCCAGCCGCTGCTGGAACCGCCAATGCCAAGGCGGAAAAGGCGCTGAGAATCAACGCTAAATAATGACGGCGTATCATTGCAACCTCTCTTACGCTCGAAGGAGCGAGCTGCTGAGAACGAATTTGCAAGATTGATGCCGTCGTCGTCCGCCGAGGCAGCGGCATGCAGATTTGTGGTATGCCACAATCTGTTTTGATGTAGCCGCATGGCTGTCATTTCGGCATCAAAAACTTGAAATCACAACCTTCGTCGGCGCCGGTTATTTGTTCCGCGAATAATTTTGAATAGCCGCGGTCGGGAATTTTTTCTTTCGCTGGCGCGCCCGCCGCCCGCTTTTTCAGTTCGGCCCCGTCGACCTTAAGTTCGATGCGCCGGTCCTTCACTGACAGCTGGATGCGATCGCCGTTGCGCACCAGCCCGAGCGGACCGCCGGAGGCAGAGTCCGGCGTGATGTGCAACACGATGGTGCCGAACGCGGTGCCGCTCATGCGCGCGTCGGATATGCGCACCATGTCCTTCACGCCGCGCTGGGCGAGTTTTTTCGGGATCGGCAGATAGCCGGCCTCCGGCATGCATTCCGGCGCGTGTGGCCCGGCGTTCTGCAACACCAGGATATCCTCAGGGTTCACATCGAGCGCCGGATCGTCCATCCGTGACGCAAGATCGGCGAGCGAGGAGAACACCACGGCGCGGCCCTCATGCTCGAACAGCTTCGGGTCAGCGGCCGAGCGTTTGAGGATTGCGCCCTTCGGCGCCAGGTTACCAAACAGCGCAACCAGGCCGCCTTGCGGCTCCAGTGGCTTTTTCAGCTCGGCGATGATCGAGCGATCGACATAGCTCGATGCGTCGCCTTCCAGTCGATCGCCCAGCGTCTCGCCTGTCACCGTCATGCAGTCGAGATGCAGCAACGGCTTCAGTTCGCGCAGCAGCGCACCCATCCCGCCGGCCGCGTAAAAATCTTCCATGTAGCCGTTGCCGACCGGTTTCAGGTTCACCAGGACGGGAGTCGAATCCGAAAGCGAATTGAGCTGATCCAGCGAAATCTTCACGCCGGCACGTCCGGCAATGGCGGTGAGGTGGATGACGGCGTTGGTCGAGCCGCCGAGCGCCATCAACACGCGCAGCGCATTCTCCACCGATTTCGCGTTGATGAGTTGCGACGGTGTGAGCTTCGAGCCGATCATCTTCACCGCGGCGGCGCCGGTGGCTTCCGCCGCACGCAGGCGGTCGGCGTGCACGGCGGGAATCGCAGCAGTGCCGGGCAGGCAGATGCCGAGCGCTTCGGCGAGGCATGCCATGGTCGAAGCGGTACCCATCACCGCGCAGGTGCCGGCTGTTACGGCGAGCTGGCTTTCGACTTCGTTGATTTCTTCATCGTCAACGTCGCCGGCGCGATAGCGTGCCCAGAACTTGCGGCAGTCGGTGCAGGCGCCGAGCCGCTCGCCGCGATGGCGTCCAGTCATCATCGGACCCGCGACCAGCGAGATCGCCGGCCGGTCGGCCGACACCGCTCCCATGAGTTGCGCCGGTACGGTCTTGTCGCAACCGCCCATCAGCACGACCGCGTCCATCGGCTGGGCGCGGATCATCTCCTCGGTGTCGATCGCCATAAGATTGCGATACTTCAGGCTGGTCGGCGTCAAGAACACCTCGCCGAGCGAGATTGTTGGAAATTCAAGCGGCAACGCGCCGGCGGCCAACACGCCACGCTTCACCGCGGCCAGCAGTTCGGGAAAATGACGGTGACAATTGTTGAAGTCGGACCCGGTGTAGGCGATGCCGATCACCGGCTTATCCAGGAAGGCGCGCGAATAGCCCATCGACTGCGCGAACGAGCGGCGCAGGTAGCGGGAGAAGTCGCGGTCGCCGTAATCGGTAAGCCCGCGCGCTAAACCTTGCTCAGACATAGGTCGATAATATCCTTTGGCTCGCGGAATGTCGGCGGTCGCACACAATTTGAGCGAAAGTGCCGCTAATTCGTGCGCTGCAACGCAGCATTACTAAAGATTTTAGTAAGCGAATATGCGCAATTTTCATCAGGTGCTCCAGGGATTTTCCCGCCTGCCGATATGCCCCCCGAAATTCGCAAAAGTCTGGTGCCGGCGTGGATTCTGCTTCCGACCGCATTCGCGTCCAGCGTTGCGGTGCTGGTTGCGTGGGGGAGTGGCAGCCTTCTTCTCGGAATCGTCGTTGCGCTGATCGGCGCGGCCGCCGTGGCGTGGTGGTGCGAAGAGATGTTACGCGGCGTGGTCGGCACCATCGGCCAGATCGCCGGCGGCGACCGCTATGCCGCGCTGCCGGAACGGACCGGCAGCGGCGCGCTTGGCGACAGCGCCGTCGCTGCGGAACGGATGCGGCAAGTGCTGATCGACGCAGATGCGCTGGCGGTCGATCACCGCAGCCGCGAGGCCGAAGCGCGTCTGCACTATGCCGGCCGGGCCTTTTTCACCAAGCGCTTTCGCAGCACGGCCGACGAACTCACCAGCGTGTTCCAGTCGGCTGCCGAGGAAATCCAGGTCACGGCGGCCGACCTCGGAAAGCGCAATGAGGACGTCCGCCGCCGCACCGCGCAGGCGGTCGATGCAGGGACGACCGCAAGCCGGGATGTGGCGGCGGTCGCCGAAGCCGCCCACCAGCTCTTGGCGCTTATTATCGAATCCACCAGCGAAGCCGCAGCAGCCAAGGACGCTACCGAACGGACCATCGTCGATCTGGAGCGAACAGATCGCACTGTTCGCAGCCTTGCGGCGGCCGCAACGCGAATTGGAGCGGTGGTCAAGCTCATCGAGGCTATCGCTTCGCAGACATCGCTGCTGGCGCTCAACGCAACGATCGAGGCCGCGCGGGCCGGTCCTGCGGGGCGCGGTTTCGCCGTCGTCGCCTCCGAGGTCAAGACGCTCGCGCAACAGACCGCCAAAGCGACCGGCGATATCGGTACGCAGATCCACGACATTCAGCACGCTGTGAATGAAACCGTCGACGCCATCGCCAGCGTGTCCATAAGCGTCACCACGATGAGCGACGCCAACCGTCAATTGACCGGCATCCTCAATCACCAGGCGGCGGAAATCGATCGCATCGGCAGCCGCGCCGAGCAGGTCGCCGGCACCGTGGGCGGTGTCCTTCCGGAAATCTCCACCATTGCCAACAGCGTCGAGGAAGCAGGAAACGGCGTACTCAATACGGCGGAAGATCTGCTCGGCCGTTCGAAATGGCTGGCCGATGCGATCTCACGTTATTTCTCCGATCTGGAGCACGGCTCGATCAAGATTGGCATCCTGCATTCGCTGTCCGGCACCATGACCGCAAGTGAACGGCCTTTGCAGGAGCTGCTGGTCATGATGATCGAGCAGCAGAATGCGCGCGGCGGCTTATTAGGCCGCCCGATCGAGCCAGTGATCGTCAATCCGCATTCCGACGCCAAAGCCTATGCGGAACTGGCGGGCAAGCTGATCAGCGAGCATAAGGTTGCCGCGATCTTTGGGTGCTGGAGCTCTGCATCGCGCAAAGAGGTACTGCCGATCGTCGAACGCGACAACGCTTTGTTGTTCTATCCAAGCCAGTACGAAGGCGAAGAAGCGTCGCGCAGCATTTTCTATCTTGGCGCCACGCCGCCACAGCAGGCGATCCCGGCGGTCAATTTCCTGCGCGACCAGGGCATCGACAGATTCTTTCTGGTCGGTACCGACTACATCTATCCGCGCACCACCAACGCGATCCTCAAAGGCTACCTGGCGAGCCAGAAAATTTTCGACGTCGCCGAGTGCTATACCGTGCACGGTCAAAAAGACTGGCGTTCAGTCGTCGAGCGCATTCGCCGCTTCGCCAAGGGTGGCCGCACCGCCATCGTCGCGACTGTTTCCGGCGATGCCAATGTTCATTTCTTCCGCGAATTGGCAAATCAGGGCATCAGATCGAGCGACGTTCCAGTGATGTCGCTCTCGATCAACGAGGCGGAACTGCCGGCGTTGATGCGCTCGCAGGTCAGCGGCAATTTTGTCGCGTGGAATTATCTCCACGCATTCGAGACGCCCGAGAACCGCGCGTTCATTACCAAGTGGCGTCAATTTACCGGCAGGCCGGACGCCGTTACCAACGATCCGATGGAGGCGACCTGGATCGGCTTCCATCTGTGGACCGCGGCGGTCGAAGCTGCCGGCACGACCGAAATCGACAAGGTGCGCGCCGAACTCGGCGGCAGACGCGTCGCCGCGCCAAGTGGCTTCACCGTGCAGATGGACGAACGCACCCATCACCTGTTCAAGCCGGTGATGATTGGCCGTATCGAGAATGACGGCCGGATCGTGCCGGTTTCCGTCACCGAGGGGTTGGTCGCTGCCGGATCCATGGAGTCCCTGGCTCAAGGGTTCTCAATCGGCCGCTGCAATTACGCAGGGCTGCTGGCGAATAGACCGGATTCCACGCTTTTAAATTGATTTCGATCAATGCCGCGGCATCCGACCGCCCGTATACCGTCTCGACAAATGCCCTGGAACGCTTCTAGATGGCGGCTGATGAAGTTCCTGACTGCCGGGTTCGACCCTTCCCCATGACTTACCGCAAAAATCTACCTGTCGACTATTCCGCCTACTTCAATGATGCGCTGGGCCGGCTGCATTCGGAGCGCCGCTATCGCGTTTTTGCCGATTTGGAGCGGATCGCGGGCCGGTTCCCGCACGCCGTCTGGCATTCGCCGGAGGGGCCGAAGAACGTCGTGATCTGGTGCTCCAACGACTACCTCGGCATGGGCCAGCACCCCAAGGTGGTTGGCGCCATGGTCGAAACCGCAACGCGAATGGGCACCGGCGCCGGCGGCACCCGTAACATCGCCGGCAATAATCATCCGGTGGTGGAGCTTGAGCGGGAGCTTGCCGACCTGCACCGCAAAGAAGCGGCGCTGGTCTTTACCTCCGGCTATGTCTCCAACGAGACTGGCATTTCGACGCTCGCGAAGCTGATGCCGAATTGCTTGATCCTGTCGGACGCCTGGAACCACAATTCGATGATCGAGGGTGTCCGTCAGGCGTACACCGAAAAACAAATCTTCCGCCACAACGACATGGCGCATCTCGAGCAACTGCTCGCCGCCGCCGATCCGGCGCGGCCGAAGCTCGTCGTGTTCGAGAGCCTCTATTCGATGGATGGCGATCTCGCGCCGGTAAGCCGCATCTGCGATCTCGCCGAGCAATATGGCGCGATGACTTATGTCGACGAGGTTCATGCGGTCGGCATGTACGGCTCGCGCGGCGGCGGCATCAGCGAGCGCGAAGGCGTGACGGCGCGCATCGATGTCGTCGAGGGCACGCTCGCCAAGGCGTTCGGCTGCCTCGGCGGCTATATCGCCGGCTCAACCGCACTGATCGACGCGGTGCGTTCCTATGCGCCTGGTTTTATTTTCACCACCGCACTGCCGCCACCGGTTGCTGCTGCCGCGACGGCAGCGATCCGGCATCTCAAGACCTCGCAATGGGAACGCGAACGCCATCAGGACCGTGCGGCGCGCACCAAGGCCGTTCTGGCCGAGGCGCGTCTGCCGGTGATGACGAGCCCGACGCACATCGTACCAGTCTATGTCGGTAACCCCGAGCAGTGCAAAGCAGCGAGCGATCTTTTGCTGTCCGCGCACGGCATCTACATTCAGCCGATCAATTACCCAACGGTGCCCAAGGGCACGGAGCGGCTTGCGCATTACGCCAAGTCCGTATCACGACGATGGGTTGATCGACACGCTTGCGGAAGCGCTGGTCGATGTCTGGCAACGCCTCGGCTTGCCGTTGAAAGATCGTGCCCTCGCCGCGGAATAGCAGGCTTCACGCTAACGGCTGAGCTTTGCCAAGGCGACGCGCGCCGATCGCGACCGAAATCGTCACCACCAGAAATCGCGCGAGATGATGGGCTCCGACATAGACGGGGTCGAGATGGAGCGCGAGCGCGAGCACCATCATGGTGTCCTGCGCTCCCGGTGAGAACGCGATCACGATATTGGCGATCGGGAACGGGAAGAAATAGGCCACGATCAAAATGAAGATCGTGGCAACGCTCATTGCGACGGCAAACGAGCCGAAAGCGGCGCCGAGATAGCCTACCAGCATCCGCACCGTCATGTTGGCAAAACGTGAACCGACGACTGCGCCGAGCGTGATCGTGGCAGCGCTGCCGATCCACCATGGCAGCACGGCATGAATGAGCCCGCTGCCGTGCAGGATTGCCGAGCCGACCATGGCGCCGAATAGCAATCCACCAGGGAACCGCACCTTCAGTAAAGCCAGTGCGCAGGCGGTCGAGACCACAGCCAGCAAGACCATTTGTCCGAGCACCGAGAAATCAGCCGGTCCACGCAGGACTGCGACCGACGGAGCGACCTCGCCGAACAGCGCAAGCCCATTCGGCAGACCGACGACCAAAAGCAGGATACGCACGGTCTGGACGATAGCGATGGCGCGCAGATCGCCGCCGAGCTCTGTTGCAAGTGAGATGACTTGTGCCAGCGCGCCGGGGCTCGATGCCAGCAGCGCTGAGAGAGCGTCCCAACCGTGCACGACGCGCAGGTAAGTCATGGTCGCCGCGATCATGACAATCGAGCAGACCATCAAGAGCGCGATACTCACCGGCCATGTCGCGACCCCGCGAAGCGTTTCCGGTGTCACTACCGCGCCAAGCAGAATCCCGATAACCACCGCGCAAAACTGGGCCAGGACAAGTGGAAGCTTGACCGGTCGCCCGAGCAGGGCCGCGGTTGCGACCGCGACGACCGAGCCGGAAACCAGCCCTGCCGGCAGTCCGAAATAGGTGAAACCAAGACCGCCCGCGAGCGCGATCAGCAGGGTCTCGGCATTCTCAATCAGCGTACGCCGCGGCGGCAGGGCAGGGAGC
Organism: uncultured Alphaproteobacteria bacterium; assembly: GCA_963742215.1. GTDB lineage: Bacteria > Pseudomonadota > Alphaproteobacteria > Rhizobiales > Xanthobacteraceae > BOG-931. The sequence continues at coordinate 229,607 of CAVULJ010000015.1, read as the reverse complement.
ATTGGCGCAGCCATGAATGCCCACCGCGGCAAGCGCCGTCAAATGACGCTGCCGGCCGGGGGTGTCCCGAGCATTAATGACGCCCGGACAAGCCGGATAGACAGGTTGTAGGATGTATGATGACTTTGCGTGAGGCGGTGGCCCCGTAGGACCAAACAATGCCGCCAATCGACCTGGGATAAAGTCATGTTGCAGGGCTGGGTCGTTGTCATTATCGCGCTCGCCTATATCGGTTTTCTGTTTTTGGTGGCGAGCTACGGTGACCGCAGGAGCGAGCTTACCGGCAGTGCTTCCTCCCGGCTGGTGATCTATCCGCTTTCGCTCGCGATCTATTGCACGTCGTGGACATTCTTCGGATCGGTCGGTCTCGCCTCACGCACCGGATTCGATTTTCTCACGATCTATATCGGTCCGATGCTGATGGTCGGATTGGGCTTCCCGCTGCTCATCCGCATCGTCCGGCTGGCCAAGGGACAAAACATCACCTCGATCGCCGATTTGATCGCCGCGCGTTACGGCAAGAGCCAGGCGGTCGCGGCGACAGTGGCACTGATCGCGATCGTCGGCGTGGTCCCCTACATCGCCTTGCAGCTCAAAGCGGTGTCGGCCTCGGTCGGCACCATTTTGGCGCAAACCTCGTCCGACTCAGCCTCTGCTCGGCGACAGCACGTTGTTTGTCGCCTTGTTGATGGCGGCTTTCGCGGTGCTGTTCGGTACCCGTCACACCGATGCGACCGAGCATCAGGATGGCCTGATGCTGGCGGTCGCGACCGAGTCGATCGTCAAGCTGATCGCATTTCTCGCGGTCGGAATCTTTGTGACCTTCGTGATGTTCCACGGCCCATTCGCCTTATTCGCGCGTGCGCTTGAACAGGCGAATACGGCGGCGGTGCTTACGCGAGCGCCGGCGCTCGGCGGCTTTGCCGCGATGACGACGCTTTCACTGTTCGCGATCGTGCTGCTGCCGCGGCAGTTTCATGTCGCGGTGGTCGAGAACCACAGCGATGCCGAGATCCGCCGCGCTGCGTGGCTGTTTCCCCTCTATCTCGTCTTGATCAACATATTCGTGCTGCCGATCGCGATGGCGGGTCTGCTGACATTTCCGGGCGGCAAGGTCGACAGCGACATGTTCGTGCTCGCGCTGCCGATTGCCGCCCATTCCGATCTGATGACGCTGATCGCCTTTGTGGGTGGCCTGTCCGCCGCGACGGCGATGGTCATCGTTGAATCGGTTGCGCTTGCCATCATGGTCTCAAACGACATCGTGGTGCCGTTGGTGCTCAAGCGCCGCGAGGCGCTGGGTGGTGAGCCCAGCGACGCCAGCGCCTGGCTTTTGACGACGCGGCGCATTGCGATCTTCGTCATCCTGTTTCTGGCCTATGTCTATTACCGCTCCGCAGGTGACGCGCAGCTTGCCGCAATCGGCCTTTTGTCGTTCGCCGCCGTATCGCAGCTCGCGCCGGCATTTTTCGGCGGTTTGATCTGGCAGCGTGGCACCGCGCGCGGCGCTATCGCCGGGATGACCGCCGGGATCCTGATCTGGGGCTATACCCTGCTGCTGCCGAGCATCGCCGACGCCGGTGCTGCGAATGCGGGCATTTTGGCTGACGGGCCGTGGGGTCTGGCTTTCCTGCGGCCGCAAGCGTTGTTCGGCATCGATCTGCCGCCCCTGGTTCACGGCGTCCTGCTCAGCCTTGTCGATCAACGTCCTTTTCTATGTTGCGTTCTCGTTTGGCCGCCGCCCGACGGCGATCGAGCGCGTGCAGGCGGATGTGTTCGTGCCGTCGTCGCTTGCGCCCATTCTCGTATCGAAGGCGCCGAGCTTCCGGCTGCGGCGGGCTTCCGTCACCGTGGAAGAATTGATCGTCGCGGTGGCACGCTATCTCGGTGAAGAGCGCACGCGCGAGTCGTTCGCGAGCTTTGCCGCCTCGCGGCGCATCAGTCTCGCACCGCAGTCCGAAGCCGATTTTGAAGTGCTGCAATACGGCGAATATCTGCTGGCATCCGCCATCGGCGCGGCGTCGTCGCGGCTGGTTCTGTCGCTCCTGCTGCGCAAGCGGACCGTCTCGACCAAAGATGCGCTCAAACTGCTCGACGATGCCAATGCGGCGATCCACTATAACCGCGAAGTTTTGCAGACAGCGCTCGACCACGTGCGTCAGGGTATCGCCGTATTCGACAAGGACCTCAATCTGGTTTGCTGGAACCGCCAGTTCGGCGAAATCTTCGATCTGCCGCACGGTCTGACCCGCGTCGGGATCGCGCTTGATGAGATCCTGCGTTACGTGGCGCAACAACAGTGGCGATCTGAAAATTTCGATGACGGCAATCGCCGAGCGCATCGCCAAATATACGTCTGAGATCGAGCCGTTCCTCGAGCGTTTTGTTGAACGCGGGCTGGTCATTGAAGTCCGCGCCAATCGCATGCCGGATAATGGCCTGGTCACGACGTTTACCGATATTACGCCGAGCGTGAAGGCCGCGGAGGCATTGGAGCGCGCTAATGCATCGCTGGAGCGCCGCGTCCGCGACCGCACCAAGGAACTGACGCGTCTCAACACCGAGCTGGAGCAGGCCAAGGCCGAAGCCGACGAGGCCAACGTGTCGAAGACCCGCTTCGTCGCCGCCGCAAGTCACGACATCTTGCAGCCGCTCAATGCAGCACGGCTTTACGTGACAAGCCTCATCGAACGGCAGCGCACCGGCGAGGACGCCGATCTTGTGCAAAACATCGACGCGTCGCTTGAAGCGGTCGAGGAGATTTTTGCGGCGCTGCTCGATATTTCGCGGCTCGACACCGGTGCGATGAAGCCGGAAATGACCGATTTCCGCATCGATGAGTTGTTGCAGCGTCTTGATGTCGAGTTCGTGCCGCTCGCTCGTGAGAAAGGCTTGAGCCTGCGCTTCATGCCGTGCTCGCTGACGGTGCGCTCAGACCGGCGGCTGTTGCGGCGGCTGTTGCAAAATCTCGTCTCCAACGCGATCAAATACACCACATCGGGCAGTGTGCTGATCGGGTGCCGCCGCCGCGGCAACAAGCTCCGCATCGATGTCTACGATACCGGAATCGGTATTCCGCACTCCAAGCGCCGCGCTGTATTCAAGGAATTCCATCGCCTGGATCAGGGCGCTCGCGTGGCGCGCGGCGTGGGCTTGGGTCTTTCGATCGTGGAGCGAATTGCGCGCGTACTCGATTGTGAGGTGGCCTTAAAGTCGGTTGTCGGGAGTGGCTCCCGGTTTTCGGTAGAAGTGCCGCGCGGCAAGGCCGTGAGACAAGCGAGCCGTCTGCTCATGCCACCAAGCGACCTCATGCCGGACGTCTCACCGGCACGATCGTGCTTTGCATCGACAATGACCGTAGCATTCTTGACGGCATGGAAAAATTGTTGGCGGTTGGGGCTGTCGCGTGCTGACTGCGGCCGATCTGACCGAAGCGCTTGCGGCGATCGAAGCCAGCGGCCTTGAGCCCGATGGCTTGCTGGTCGACTACCATCTCGACGGCGATAACGGCATCAGCGCCATTGGTGAACTTCGACGTCGTTTTGGCCGGCAGGATGGTGCGGCGTTGCCGGCAATCCTGATCACGGCTGACCGTTCCGCCCACGTTCGCGACGAAGCCGAGGCTGAAGCCGTTCACCTCCTGAACAAGCCGCTCAAGCCGGCATCCTTGCGCGCGCTGATCATGCAATGGCGCGTGCAACGCATCGCGGCTGAGTGAAAGAGACGTGAGACGGCGCGACCTCATAACTGCGTTGGGTGGCTCGGCAGCTTTTTGGCCGCTCCGCGCAGCCGGGCAGGGATTGACGAATCCTGATGGCTTTGCCGACCTCATAATATCCGGCGGCACTATTCTTACACAGGACCCGTCTCGGCCGAGAGCTCAGGCGCTCGCGTCGAAAGGCGAATATATCCTCGCCGTGGGCGCCGCCGATGACGTTGCCGCCTACCACGGCCCGCAGACGCGTTTAATTGATCTCGGCGGGCGCACCGCAATTCCGGGGATCATCGACGCTCACGCGCATCTTGAGCGCGAGGGCCTTAAGAGCCAGCGGATTTCGCTGCAGGGATTACGTTCGATCGGCGAAATCCTGAACGTTATTCGTGCGGCCGCAGCCCTTGCGCCCAAAGGCGAATGGATCGCGACCATGCCCGTCGGCGATCCGCCGTTTTATTTCGGCGGTCCCGACGTGCTTGCGGAACGCCGTATGCCGACGCGCTATGAGCTCGATGGCGCTGCGCCCGATAATCCGGTCTGGATTTCAGGATCGTTCAACAATTGGGGCGAGCCACCTGGTTATACGGCGCTCAATAGTCTGGCGCTGCTAAAAAATGGAGTCACGGCCGCCACGGTACCGACCTGTCCCGGCATCACGATAATCAAGGACGCCAATGGCGAACCGACCGGCGTCATCGTCGAGACCAACGACCGGCCGATGGTTGAGTTCGACATCTTGCCGGCCGTTCCCCGATTCACCTGGCAGCAGCGCTTGGAGGGCATCCGTACGTCAATGAAGCGTTACAACGCTGTCGGGACGACGGGCATTTATGAGGGGCACGGCTCGTCCCCACAAACGTTGGCGTTGTACCGCGCGCTCTGGGAGCGGGGAGAGCTTAATGTTCGCGCGTCCTTGGTTATAAGCCCGTCCTGGACGAACAGCGCACAGGCGATGCGCGATCTACGCGATCTTCTTCCTTATGCCAGCGGGCAGGGTTTTGGCGATCACTGGCTGCGCGTGTCCGGAGTATTCATCGGCCTCGGTGGCAACACCGCGTTTCGAAATGTCTCCCTCGCCGCGATGCCCGATACCGGGTGGTCCGGTTTTCTGGAGTACGCCAATACGCTGAACGAGTACCGCGATTACGTGATGACGGCCGCCGAACTTGGCTTCCGGGTGCATACCATCGGCTCCCGTAATCTCGACAAGGTGCTTGCCGTCTGGGACGAAGCCGATCAGCGCTTTGGTATCAAGAGCCGGCGGTGGGTACTGGAACACATCGAGCTCATCAGCGCCGCGCAACTCGAGCTAATCAAAAAACTCAACGTTCATGTGACGACAATCCCCAGCAAGGCTTTGTGGAAACGCGGCCCGAAGTCAGGCGCAAAGGGCGAAGGAGCGGGCGAACGCGTGACGCCACATCGGGCCTTCGTGGAGCAGGGCGTTCCGATTGCCGTCGGAACCGACAATGTGCCCTATAGCCAGTTCTTCTCGTTATGGAATGTAACCAGCCGGGAATCGCGGAGCGGCGAGATTGTCGGTCCGTTGCAGTGCATGACCGTCGAGGAAGCGTTGCCGCTTCTGACCCGGGAAGGGGCAAGATTGTCATTCGACGAGCAGCGAAGAGGCGTTCTGCGTGCGGGCATGCTTGCTGACTTGGCCTTACTTGACCGCGATTTGCTGTCCATGCCACTCGGCGAGATCAAGGATGTTCGCGCCCGCATCACTGTGGTTGGCGGGCGGATCGTCCACGAGACGTAAGGATCGGATTATCCGTCGGCTTTAGAGCATGATCCGGAAAGGCATGCCCTCGGACTTGATCCGTGAGTAGACCTCCGATTTTCCGATTAGATCATCAGGGTCTAGCTGACGAGGACGATTGATGCGGCCATTGGCCGGATTCAATCCGCCCTGCGGCGATCACGGCTTGAGTTCGGCTCTCAACTCCGAGCTTTTGCAGGATTGCGGAGACATGCGCCTTCACGGTCGCTTCGGACACGCCGAGCTCATAAGCGATCTGTTTGTTGAGCAGTCCGCCCGAGAGCATCATCAGCACGCGGACTTGCTGCGGCGTCAGGCTCGACAGTCGCGCGATCAAAGCGGCGGTCTCGGCATCCGATGGCCGGGCCAGATCGACGTCAGGCGGCGTCCATAACTCGCCTTGCAGCACCCGCGCGATCGCCTGGCGCATGGCGTCGACGCCGAGCGTTTTGGGAATGAATCCGGAGGCGCCGAATTCCATGCAGCGGCGGATCACTGCCGGGTCGTCGCTTGCCGACACCACGACGACAGGCAGCCCCGGATATTGCGCGCGCAGATACATCAGGCCGGAGAAGCCGCGCACGCCGGGCATGTTGAGATCGAGCAGGACCAGATCGACATCGCTGCCGTGTTCAAGGCGCTCAGTCACTTCTTCGAACGTGCCGGCTTCGCCGATCTCGGCAGAGCTGAACAATCCGGAAACCGCTTCCCGCAGCGCGCCACGGAATAGCGGATGATCGTCGGCGATTAGAAGGCGGTGCGGGACGGGATCGTTCAAAGGCGGGTCTCGGCCGCTGGAGAAGGCGGGATCGTAACGCTGCCGGGCCTATGAGGTCGAGGCCTCACGCTGGTCCGCATGCGCCGAGAAACTGCAGCGAGACCGCGCGGCGGTGGGGACGCGCGCGATGCTCAGCGAGGTAAATGCCCTGCCACGTGCCGAGCGCCATTTTTCCGCCAGCGACAGGTACATGCAGGGAGACGCCGTTGATCATAGCTTTGATATGCGAGGGCATATCATCGGGACCTTCGGAGTTGTGGATCCAGCCCGCATCTTCGGGCGCGATCCGTTTGAGTGCCGTGACGAGGTCGGCTTGCACGTCAGGATCGGCGTTTTCCTGAATGACAAGAGACGCCGAGGTGTGCCGCAGATAAAGCAGCGCGACGCCATCGCGCGCTTTGATCTCGCTCAGGAAGCGTGCAACCTCGTGCGTTATTTCAAAGAAACCTTCGCCGGTGGTCTCGACCGCAAGTGTCGCGCTGGCGATGGTCTCGACACGCGCCGTGTAGGCGGCGGACAATTCAGTAGATGTGCGGGTCAATGACTAATTCTTGGCTCAGATCTTGTTCAGCATCTGCTTTTGGGCTTTGGAGACTGCGTCAACGAACCGCTGCCAGACCTGTCCCACATAGGCGATCGCTCGATCGATACTGGCATTGTCGGGCAACCGGATCGTGATCTGATTGCTGTCCGTCCCTGGAGCCTCGGGCATCATCTCGTCCGGCAGCGGCAGACCATGAGCGAGTAAGGCCTTTTTCAGCGCCGCATTCTCGCTTTGCAGATGCTCAATCTCGTGCTCGAAAGCAGTGCGGTCTTCCGGCACGGTCTGGCAGGCCCAGCCAACGGCGCGCTGGCTGCAAAATTCTACGGCGCCAGATTGGGTGTCCAGTCGCACGAAGCCGTCGACGACCTTATTCAGGCTGTATCGTCCGCCAGTGGTGTCTGGAGCTGCGTCGTCGGCAATCGCTGGCGTGCAAAAGCCGAAGGCTATGATGGCTGTCGCCAGTGCCTTGTTGAACATCGCCAGCTCCTCGTGCGTTGAAGGATGGGTTACATTTAAGGGCGTCGACGCTGCAACGCAAAAAGTGTCTGTCCTCACTCTGGAAAACACCGAACCGAAGCCAATATGTCTTTTAAATTCAACTAATTAGGATAAGACGTGCGTTTCTTGACTTGGCAGAACCCCGTCAGTATGGTCCGCGCGGCTTCAGGGGGCGGGCGCGTTGCGAGCGCCGGACAGCCGCGAGTGTCGAGATCATGAGCGACGCGCGCGGAGACGGCGATCGAAACAAGCCGCGTACCGATGAAGCTGCTCTCTCCGCGAGGCTCCAGCGGCTCGGCGAAGGTCTTGCACGGCAACGTGCAGTCGAGACTTCCAATGATGCTTCTGAGAATCGGGCGGCGAACGCCTCGGGTTACGCCAAGGGCTTCCGGCTCTCCAGCGAACTCGTTGCGGGCGTGATTGTCGGTGCCGGGCTCGGCTGGCTTGTCGACCGCTGGTTCGGTATCACGCCTTGGGGGCTTATTATATTTCTGTTGCTCGGCTTTGCCGCCGGCGTCCTTAATGTGATGCGTTCCGCGGGCGTCGTAGCAAGTCCGGGCATTGATGACCGGCTTGGCAAGGACCAGGGAAATTGACTGGCGCCATGGTGCGACGGTAACGAGAATGGCGCGACGGTAACGAGACGATGCAAGTCGATCCAATTCATCAGTTTCAGATCCACGATTTGTTTCCGCTGACCAACTTCAGCGGTCGTGACATCGCCTTCACTAATTCGGCGTTGGTGATGTTCATTATCGTCGGCGCAGTGTCGTTGCTGATGATCGGGGCCAGCGCATCGCGGGCGGTGGTCCCTGGACGGCTGCAATCGATCGCCGAAATGTCCTACGAGTTTGTCGCCAATACCGTCCGCAGTACGGCCGGCAACGAGGGAATGAAGTTTTTTCCCTTCGTGTTCACGCTTTTCATGTTCGTGCTGTTCGCCAACATGATTGGGCTGATTCCATTTTCATTTACGGTGACGAGCCAGCTGATTGTAACAGTGGCGCTGTCGCTTACCGTGTTCTTCATCGTCATCATCTACGGCTTCTGGAAGAACGGCCTGCACTTCTTCAATCTGTTCGTACCGAAGGGCGTGCCGAAGCTCATCCTGCCGCTGATCGTGTTCATTGAAGTGCTGTCGTTCCTGTCGCGGCCGGTGTCGCACAGCGTGCGCCTGTTCGCCAATATGTTGGCGGGCCACATCACGCTTCAGGTCTTCGCCGGTTTCGTCATCATGCTCGCCGGCGCCGGCGTGCTCGGCTGGTTCGGAGCGGCGTTGCCGTTCATTATGGTCATTTTGCTGACAGCGCTTGAGCTTCTGGTGGCTTTCCTCCAAGCCTATGTCTTCGCCATTCTCACCTGCATCTACCTCAACGATGCGATACACCCGGGCCACTGACGGCTCGACTTAAGCAACATCCAAAAGGAGCTTTCACATGGATCCGGTTGCAGCAAAATACATTGGCGCAGGCATTGCCTGCATCGGCATGGGCGGCGCTGGCGTCGGCGTCGGCATCATCTTCGGCAATTATCTGGCGGCCGCGCTGCGTAATCCCTCGGCGGCTCAGGGCCAGTTCGGCAACCTGATCTTCGGGTTCGCCATCACCGAGGCGCTCGGCATCTTCTCGCTGCTGATCGCGCTCCTGCTGCTGTTCGCGCTCTAATCGCCCGCGGTCATGGCCGAGCCGACTGCTCATACCGAAGCGCCTGGCGGGAAGACGGCGTTCCCGCCTTTTCAGACGCAGACTTTTCCGTCGCAGCTGGTGTGGCTGGCGATCTCCTTCGTGCTGCTTTACGTGCTGATGGCGAAGGTGGCGCTGCCGCGCATCGGGGCGATCTTCGAGGAGCGCTCGAAGCGCATCTCCGGCGATCTGAAAGCCGCCCATGACTTCAAGGAGCAGTCGGACGTAGCGCATGCGGCCTATGAAAAGGCGCTTGCCGACGCCCGCGGCCGCGCGCAATCGATTGCCAACGGCATGCGCGAGCAGCAGGCGGCCGAGGCAGAAGTGGCCAGCAAGAAGCTCGAGGCGGAATTGCACGAGAAGCTTGCGGCGGCGGAGAAATCGATCGACGCAACCCGCACGTCCGCCATGGGTAATGTTGGGGCCATCGCCAAAGATACCGCCTCGGCTATTGTCGAGCGTCTGATCGGCAAGGTTCCGGCCGACCATGAAGTCACCGCCGCGGTCGGTGACGCGCTGAAACGCTGAGAAACCCGATGCTCGAAGCGATGCAAGAAACTGAAAACTGGGTGGCGCTCGCGTTCATCCTGTTTCTGGCGCTGCTGGTCTATCTCGGCGTGCATCGCAAGATCACGGATTCGCTCGACGGACGCCAAGCCCGCATCAAGGGCGAACTCGACGAAGCCCGCCGGCTGAAAGAAGAAGCTCAAGCGTTGCTGGCCGAGTTCCAGCGCAAGGGCCGTGAGGCCGAAAAAGAAGCCGAGGCGATCATTGCCGGTGCGAAGGCCGAAGCCGAGCGCATTGCTGCCGAAGCCAAGACCCGCATGGAAGATTTTATCTCGCGCCGCACCAAGATGGCCGAGACCAAGATCATCCAGGCCGAAGCCCAGGCGGTGGCCGACGTCCGTTCCGCTGCCGCCGATGCCGCAGTTGCCGCCGCCGAGAAAATCCTGTCCGTCGCGGCCAAAGGCGAGGTGGCCGTCAATCTTATGCGGCAGGGCATCGAGGACGTCAGGAAGAAATTCAATTAACGCGGCGCGCTCGCCGACAAGCAGTCGTCGAAGAGGCCAATACTGCCCTGCGTTTAATAGCTTTGCCGATCAGCCGGTGGTCGCCGGTGCCTTCGGCTTTGGCTTCACTTTTGGCTTGGCCGCCGGGTGCGCCGGTGGCTGCAGCGAAAGCGGATCGAAGCCGATATAGACGACGTAATTGTCGATATCCTTCGGCATCGGGAAGCTTAGACCTTCCTCGACATGCGTGAAGGTTGGGTTCTCGGTGGCCGAAGCTACGGTCACCGGTATCCGAATGAACTTGGTCACGACCGGTCTGGTGCCTTTAACCGTCTCCTCGACCACGGCGATGCGCAGCGGCACGTCGACTTGGCCGGGGCCGCCGGCAGGCCCGACGATGATGCGTCCTTGGACGCCGACCTTCATCACCAGTTGCCCGCCAACCAGAGCGCATTCGCGCGCTGCGCGCGCGAAGGTGGCCTGATATTTTACCGCCATCGCGCCGGTATCATCGCTGGTGCCGGCCCCGCTGTTGACGTTGCCCGTTGGTCCGATGGTCAGCGTCGATGCGCCCTGTCGGATATTGATCAACGGGCAATCTTCGAGCTCCGGCGTTCCAGCAACTTGCTGCTGTGAAGTGGCGGACGATCCGGAGAAGAAACTCGAAACCTTGTCCTTAAGAGAAGGATCGCTCGGCGGCGGAGAGCCAGCAGGCGCAGGCGGCGGCGATGAAGCCGTCGAGCTGCCGCCCAGTGACCCCAAATTCAGTCCGCCTCCCGAGCAGCCCGAAACAAGGAGCGCCAGCAGCGTTGCGATCGAAAAGCAGCGACCAGATCGCATCGGATAAAGATTGCGCAGCATACCCCAACTCACCGCCCGCCCGCGCGGCGCCAGCGATTTTATACCAAGAAAACCGTGGCTATCCCAAGGCAGTAAAATCGCCGTGGTTAAGGCCTCGGAGCGTCCTTAAGGCGTGCAAACAACAGGTGATCCTGCCAGATACCGTTGATGCACAAATACTCGCGCGCGTAGCCCTCGCGGACGAAACCGTTCTTTTCCAGGAGCCGGATCGAGCCGGCATTGGTCGGGATGCAGGCGGCTTCCAGCCGGTGCAACCGAAGCTTTTCCAGCGCGAATGGGATGACGGCATTTACCGCCGCGGTCATGTAGCCCTGCCGCGCATACGGTAAGCCCATCCAATAACCGAGGCTGCCGGCCTGGGCGACGCCGCGGCGGATGTTCGCAAGCGTCAATCCGCCGACGAGGACGCCGTCGGATTTGCGAAAGACCAAAAAGGCGTAGCCCTGGTCGGTGCGGATGTCTTCACTGTAGCGGCGGAGGCGGCGCCGGAACGCGCTGCGGGTCAGGTCGTCAGCCGGCCAGGTCGGCTCCCAAGGCGTGAGAAAATCACGGCTGGCCTCGCGTAATTCCGCCCACTCGGGATAGTCGGTCATTTGCGGCGTACGCAACACGACGCCTTCGCCGCCGATCGCAGGGGTCGGCTCGGCAAAATTGATGGTGCGGAAAAACGCCATTCTCGGTTTGGTGATCTGGCGTTGTTGAAGCCCGTTAGGCAGCCTGGCGCGTCAAAGTCTCTGCGATAGCGGCTGCGCTTTCAAGGCCGGAGCCCAGTCCAAGCACGGCGGTCGCCGTTTTGCGGCGCGCTATCAAGGCACGACCGGCGGCGCGTGCGCTTTCGACGGTAACCGCATCCACCTTCTCGACCAACTCCTCGACAGGGATCGGGCGGCCGCGGGTCAGCATCTGGCGCGCGACCTGTTCCACCCGCGCTCCGGAGCTTTCCAGCGCCATCAACAAGCCGACTTTCATCTGTGCCTTGACCCGCGCGACTTCCGGCTCGGTGATGGTTTCGGCCGTGCTGGTGATCTCGTCGACAATCACCCGCATCAGTTCGGAGGTGTCGGCGGCGTCGGTCCCGGCATAAAGGCCGAACATGCCGACGTCGGTATAGGGCATATGAAAGGAATAAATCGAATAACAAAGGCCGCGCTTCTCGCGCGCTTCCTGAAACAGCCGCGATGACATGCCGCCGCCGAGAATACTGGTGAAAACCTGAAGGCTGTAGAGCGTGGGGTCGTTCACGGCGACCCCGGGGAGAGCCAGCGCGATATGCACCTGCTCGAGCTCGCGCTTCTCGATGCGACTGCCGCCGCCGAACTTTCCCGGCTCTGGCATCGGGCTGGCAGGGCCGTCAAAGCTGCCAAAGCGCTTCTCGACTTCGGCCACCACCGCTTCGTGGTCGACAGCGCCGGCTGCGGCGACGACGAGATCGGGCGCTCGGTAATTGCGCGCGAGATAGCCGCGCAAGCTGTCGCCATCGAATGAGCGAACCGTCTTCGCGGTGCCCAGGATCGAGCGGCCGAGCGGCTGGTCCGGAAACGCGATCTCGTTCAAATGCTCGAAAATCAGATCGTCCGGCGCGTCGGCAACAGCGCCGATTTCCTGCACGATGACACTCTGCTCGCGCAGCAACTCGTCTGGAGCAAATGCCGGTTCGGACAGAATGTCCGACAACACATCAAGCGCGAGCGGCACGTCCTGCTTGAGCACGCGCGCGTAATAGGCGGTGCTCTCCGCGCCGGTCGCGGCATTGAGATCGCCGCCCACCGCCTCGATTTCTTCCGCGATCTGACGCGCGGTTCGCCGCCGCGTGCCCTTGAACGCCATGTGTTCGAGCAGGTGCGAGATGCCATGCTCGTCGTGGCGTTCGTCGCGGCTGCCGGACGCTACCCAGACGCCGAGCGATGCGGTTTCCAGGTGCGGCATCGTATCGGTGAGGACATTGATGCCGGATTTCAGGGTCGTCAGCTGGACGCTCATGCGGCCGCTCCTTCGTGTGCGGCACGGCTCGTCGAAAGCACGAAGCGTTCAACCGCGGACTGGTCAGCCGGCAGCACGGTGACGCGCTCCGGACGTTTGTCGAGATCGGCAAGCCAATCGGGGAGCGCCGGGCGCGTGCCGCATGCGGCCTCGACTGCATCGGGGAACTTGGCGGGATGCGCGGTCGACAGCACGACCATCGGCACTGCCGGATCGCGCTGCTGCTTTTCCGCAACCGCAACGCCGACCGCGGTGTGCGGATCGATCAGATTGCCGGTTTCGCGCTTGATGGTGCGAAGGGTCGCCGAAACCTCGTCCTCGTCGGCGCGATCAGCGGTGAACAGGGTGCGGATCTCCGCCAAGGCAGCCGTCGACAGCGTGAAACGGCGCGACTGCGTCAGCGATCCCATCAGCGCGCGAATGGCGCTGCCGTCGCGCCCGTAAGCGTCGAACAGCAGTCGCTCGAAATTCGAAGACACCTGAATGTCCATCGACGGCGAGGTGGTCGCGACCACGTCGTGCAGCGCGTAGGTCCCCGTTGCCAGCGTCCGGCTCAGGATGTCGTTGACGTTGGTCGCGATCACCAGCCGCTCGATCGGCAAGCCCATCCGCTGGGCCACGTAGCCGGCAAAGATGTCGCCGAAATTGCCGGTTGGCACCGTGAAGGCAACTTTTCGCGCTGGCGCGCCGAGCGCTACCGCCGCAGTGAAGTAATAGACCACCTGCGCGACGATGCGCGCCCAGTTGATCGAGTTGACGCCGGACAGCCGTACCCGCTCACGAAAATCGTTGTGATTGAACAGGCCTTTCACGATCGCCTGGCAGTCGTCGAATGTGCCGTCGATCGCAACCGCGTTGATGTTGGCGGACGCGGCCGTCGTCATCATCCGCCGCTGAACGTCAGAAATCCGGTTGTGCGGGAACAGCGCGACGAGATCGACCTGGCTGCAATCGCGGAACGCTTCCACTGCGGCGCCGCCGGTATCGCCCGAGGTTGCAACAGCGATAGTGCGGCGTTCGCCGCGCGCCGCCAGCACGTGATCCATCAGCCGGGCAAGGAGCTGCATCGCCAGGTCTTTAAAGGCGAGCGTCGGCCCGTGATGCAGCTCAAGCATGAACGTATTGACGTTCAGCTGAACCAGCGGCGCGACGGCGGGATGGCGGAATGTGCCGTAAGCATCCCGCACCATGCGGGCGAGCTCGGGCTCGCCGATCGAGTTGCCGGCGAAGCACCGAATGATCTCAAGCGCGACCTCGGCATAAGGCCGGCCGGCGAAGGCGGCGATCGTTTTTGGCTCCAGCCGCGGCCAGGATTCGGGCACGTAAAGGCCGCCGTCGCGGGCAAGGCCCACGAGCATGGCTTCGGCAAAGCCGAGCGGCGGGGCCTCGCCCCTGGTTGAGACGTGTTGCATTAACCTATTGATTCAACGCGTTATTTAGGTAGAGCGGCGACGGTTCACAAGCCCGAAGCCGCCGCACACTAATAGAAAAACGACTGGCTTCACAAGGAACGAGAAGGATAGGGCGGGGGCTTGCGCCGGCGCGAACTAATGGCCCAAAAGGCGAACGTCACAGCCAAGGCTGCGGCCAGTCCGTACCACGTAATGGCGTATTGCAGGTGGTTGTCCGGCAACGCCACGACAAGCTTGCCAGGGTGTGGCAACCCGCCGGGCGGAACCGGGGATTCTTGCTCCACAAAGAACGGCGCAACTGTGCCGAGGCCCTTTGCCGCCGCGATCGACTGCGGATCGCGGGACAGCCAAAGATTGTGTGCGGGGTCGTCGTTGGGCGTGAACCAGTGCCGCGCGTCGGGCCAGCGCAGCGTGCCGACGATTGTGACAGGTCCGGCGATTTGCCCGGCTTCGCGCGCCGTTGGGTTCTTCTTTTCTTCGGGAATGAAGCCGCGATCGACGATGACGGTGCTGCCGTCAGCGAGTCGGGCGGGGGTGAAGACCCAATAGCCCGGGCCGGTCACGTCCGGACGAAAAGCCGAGGCTGCGCCGTAAACCAGCGCTTCGGCCGCATTGTCGAATTGGGCGCTGAAGGTGACGCGGGTGTATTCATCACCGGCCTGATCGAGGTTTTGCCAGTCCTTGGCGGCAGGCAGCGCTACCGGCGCCGCACCGAGCCGCTCGGTCAGGGCGGCAATCAATCCTTCCTTCCAGGCCTTGCGCTCAACCTGCCAGGTGCCGAGTCCGATCAGAATGAGGAAGGCGACTATTGCGGGTAGCAAAAGCCCGAGCCATGAACGCCCAGGCTCGTCGCGGGCCTTCAAAGCTCGCCTCCGCCGAACCGGCTTTCTTCGGCCTTGTGGTAATACTGCAGGGCGATCATCACCCCTTTCAGGGGACGGAGTGGCCCAAGCGTGACCAAGAGTATCAGTGGTATCCAAAGCACCGCGTGCACCCAGTAGGGTGGATGATAAAGCGCTTCGACGATCAGCGCTGCTCCGACCACGATGAAGCCGGCAAGAAACATGATAAAGACCGCTGGCCCGTCACCGGAATCGGCGAAGCCATAATCAAGCCCACACGCGTCGCAATGTGGCCGTGGCGTGAGGAAGCCCTGGAACAGCTTGCCCTTTCCGCAACGCGGGCAGGCGCACGACAGGCCCGCACGGATCGATCCCGAAAGCGTTGTGATTGCGTCGTTGGCCATGGCAGCGATGTAATCACCCGCTCGTTCCCGCGAAAGCGGGAACCCGGTTTCGCAGGCAGACTGGATTCCCGCTTGCGCGGGAATGAACGGAGAAAAATTGCTGGCGTTAGCCCGCCGCGGCGCCGCCGCCCCAGACGTAGATGCATGCGAACAGGAATAGCCACACCACGTCGACGAAATGCCAGTACCAGGCGCAGAACTCGAAGCCGAGATGCTGGGTCGGCGTGAACTGGCCGGCCAGCGCGCGGAACAGGCAGACAATCAGGAATGTCGTGCCGATGATGACATGCACGCCGTGGAAGCCGGTCGCCATGAAGAAAGAGGCGCCGTACATGTTGCCGGAGAAATGGAATGCGGCATGTGCGTATTCCCAGCCCTGCACGCAGGTGAAGCACAGGCCGAGCACGATGGTGCAGGCCAGACCCCAGACCAGGCCCTTGCGATTGTTTTCCAGTAGCGAGTGGTGCGCCCAGGTCACCGTGGTGCCCGACGTGAGCAGGATCAAGGTGTTGAGCAGCGGGAAGTGCCAGGGATCGAAAGTCTGGATGCTCTTCGGTGGCCACACGCCGCTGGTAAAGGCGATCCGCCCGATATCCTGAATCTGATCCGGAAACAGCGCGGTATTGAAGTAGGCCCAGAACCAGGCGACAAAAAACATTACCTCGGAGGCGATGAACAGGATCATGCCGTAACGGTGCGAAATCTGCACCACGCGGGTGTGATCGTGCTCGACCTCTGCTTCGTAGATGACGTCCCGCCACCAGCCGATCATGGTGTAGGCGATGCCGATGGCGCCGACGCCGAAAATCACCGGCGCATACGCTGCCACATGGTGCATCCAGAGAATGGCACCGACCGCAGCCAGGAATGCCGACGTTGCGCCGATCACTGGCCATGGGCTCGGATTCACCAGGTGGTAGTCATGGTGTTGGGCGTGTGCGGCGTCGGCCATCGTTCTCATCTCCACCTTGGCGCCGCCGTCATTGCCGGACGCGCCGTTGTCGTTGCCTTACTTAAATGTGCCCGGACTTTCCAGGCTCAATCGTCGTTGCTACCGGCTGCTCCGGCTCCTTCACCGGATAGAACGTATAGGAAAGAGTGATCATATTGGTGCCGTCCTGCTCGCTATCTTTGGCGAGCTTCGGATCGACATAGAACACCACGGCCATGTCGCGCTTTTCACCGGGTTTCAGCGTCTGTTCCGTGAAACAGAAACAGTTGATCTTCTCGAAGTAGATGCCGGTGGTCGGCGGATTGACGTTATAGGCGGCCTGCCCGGTGGTGACGCGGGCCAACTCGTTGGTGACGTGATAGTAGATCGTAACGACCTGGCCGAGTTTGACGTCAACCGTCCTTTGCTCGGGCTCGAACGACCATGGCAGGCCGCCGGCAATATTCGAGTCGAAGTAAACCGTGATCGTGCGATTTCCGATTTGCGTCGGTGCCGCTTCGGCGCGCTGTGTCGTGCCGCCGTAGCCAGTCGTGCGGCAGAACCAGTTGTAAAACGGCACCGCAGCGAACGATGCGCCGACCATGGCAGCAACCACGCCGCCGCAAACGAAAGCGATGACCATGTCGCGCCGCGTAGCGCGCCGTTGCGGCGGGATACGAGGTTGGGGTGTCACATCGGCCTCGTGAGCACGTTGCCGCCGAGTTTCACCAACGTCACCAGGAAAATCACCACGACGAAGGCGCCGAGTGCGAGCGCAATGGCGATTGACCGGTTTCGCCGGGCGCGAAGCTGTTGCTCGGTTAGTCTGATTCCCGGTTCGGGCTTTTGCATGTCGCTCATGGTGACACTCGATATCGTCATGCGAAAATGCTCGAAAGCCCTCCTGTCATCTGGTCGACGAGGAGGATGGCGAACAGCAGGAACAGGTAGAGGATCGAGAAGGCGAACAGTTGCTTGCTCGCCTTATGGTCCTCGCGCTCGGTGCGCACGCGCAACGCCAGCGCGATCATGATGGCGCCGGTTACCAGCGCGACGACGCCATAACCGAGGCCGGCATAGCCGAGCAGCCACGGCGTGGCGCCGAGCGGGGCCAGTATCAGGGTATAAAGCAGGATCTGACGGCGGGTTTCGGTTGCGCCGGCGACCACCGGCAGCATTGGAATGCCGGCGCGCACATAGTCTTCCGTGCGGTATAGCGATAGCGCCCAGAAATGCGGCGGCGTCCAGAAAAAGATGATGAGGAACAGGACGATCGGCTCCACGGCAATGGAGCCGGTGGCCGCCGCCCATCCGATCACCGGCGGCAGCGCGCCTGCCGCGCCGCCGATGACGATGTTCTGCGCCGTCGAGCGCTTCAGCCACATCGTGTAGATCACGACGTAGAAAAAGATCGTGAATGCCAGCAGTGCAGCCGAAAACCAATTGATCAATACGCCCAGCGTTACGATCGAGAACGCCGCAAGCGTCATACCGAAAGCCGCCGCGTCGCCGGGCGCGATACGCCCGCGGGGAATTGGACGACCGGCAGTGCGCGCCATCTTTGCGTCGATGTCGGCATCGTACCACATGTTGAGCGCGCCGGCGGCGCCGGCGCCGACAGCGATGCAGAGCAGCGCCGCCCCCGCCATCACCGGATGCATATGACCCGGCGCGACGTAGAGGCCGACCAGCGCGGTGAACACCACGAGCGACATGACTCGTGGCTTCATCAGCTCGATGTAATCGCCGGCTCCGGCGATGCTTGGTTCGACGCGTGCGACCGTGACGCTCATTTGATCAGCGGAAGCGTCTCGAATTGATGGAACGGCGGCGGCGATGACAGCGTCCATTCAAGCGTAGTCGCGCCCGGTCCCCACGGATTGGCCGGAGCGCGCTCCTTGCGCACGAAGGCGTGGATGATCCCGAAGAAGAACACCAGCGCGCCGAAGCCCGAGATGTAGGAACCGATCGACGAGACGAAGTTCCAGCCGGCGAAGGCGTCAGGATAGTCGGCGACGCGGCGCGGCATGCCCGCGAGGCCAAGAAAGTGCTGCGGGAAGAACACGATGTTGACGCCGATGAAGGTCAGCCAGAAGTGCAGTTTGCCGATGAATTCGCTGTACATGTAACCGGTCATCTTCGGGAACCAGTAATACCAGCCGCCGAAGATCGCGAACACGGCGCCGAGCGACAGCACGTAGTGGAAGTGCGCGACGACGTAATAGGTGTCCTGCATTACGCGGTCGACGCCGGCGTTGGCCAGCACCACGCCGGTCACGCCGCCGAGCGTGAACAGGAAGATGAAGCCAACCGCCCACAGCATCGGGGTCTTGAACTCGATCGAGCCGCCCCACATCGTGGCGATCCACGAGAAGATCTTCACGCCGGTCGGCACCGCGATCACCATGGTGGCGGCGATGAAATAGGCCTGCACGGTCGACGACATGCCGACCGTGTACATGTGGTGCGCCCACACGACGAAGCCGATGCCGCCGATCGCCACCATGGCGTAGGCCATGCCGAGATAGCCGAACACCGGTTTCCTCGAGAACGTAGAGACGATCTGGCTGACCATGCCGAAGCCCGGAAGGATCAGGATGTAAACTTCGGGATGGCCGAAGAACCAGAACAGGTGCTGGAACAGCAGCGGATCGCCGCCGCCCTGCGGATCGAAGAACGTCGTGCCGAAATTGCGGTCGGTGAGCAGCATGGTGATGGCGCCGGCGAGTACCGGAAGCGCCAGCAGCAGCAGGAACACCGTCACGAGCTGCGACCACACGAACAACGGCATCTTGTGCAGTGTCATGCCGGGTGCGCGCATGTTGAAGATTGTGGTGATGAAGTTGATGGCGCCGAGGATCGACGAAGCGCCGGCAAGATGCAGCGACAGGATCACGAAATCCATCGCCGGTCCGGGGTGGCCGTAGGTCGACAGCGGTGCATAGATGGTCCATCCGGTGCCGGCGCCCAGTGCGCCCGGCTCGCCTTCGAAGAACATCGACGACAGCAGCAACGCGAACGACGCCGGCAGCAGCCAGAACGAGATGTTGTTCATGCGCGGGAACGCCATATCCGGCGCGCCGATCATCAGTGGCACCATCCAGTTGCCGAAGCCGCCGATCATCGCCGGCATGATCATGAAGAAGATCATGATCAGACCGTGCGCAGTGACCGACGACGTCGTAATAGTGTGTCTCGTGGAAGAATTGCAGGCCGGGATACATCAGCTCGGCACGGATCGCGATCGACAGGCACCCGCCGATCAGTCCGGCAAACAGCGCGAACACAAGATACATCGTGCCGATGTCCTTGTGGTTCGTCGAATAAAGATAGCGGCGCCAGCCGTGCGGAATAGCGTGACCGTTGTCGTCGTGGCCGTGTTCCGCGTGTGCCATCGTATCCATTGCCAGTTCCTTCGTTAGCCGCCGCCCGTCTTCTTCGGCCTAATCGTTATGCAGTCCTGTTTCAGCTCGTCACTTCGCCGGCGCGTTCACTGCCACCATGTTGGCCGGAGCGCTGTCAGCGCCGGCAAACTTTCTGCTTCGCCTGTGCAACCCATGCGGTGAAATCGCTTGTCGTCCACCACCCGAACCGTAATCGGCATGAACGAATGATCCTTGCCGCACAATTCGGAGCATTGGCCATGGAACACACCGGTCATGGTCGCCTTGAACCAGGTATCGTTGATGCGGCCCGGAACGGCGTCGATCTTGATGCCGAACGAGGGCACGGCGAAGGAGTGGATCACGTCGGCGCCGGTCACCAGCACGTGCACCACCTTGTTCACCGGCACCACCAACTCGTTGTCGACGGTGAGCAGCCGGAGATCGCCGGGTTTGAGATCCTTTTCGGCGACGATCAGCGAGTCGAATTCGAAGTTGCCGTTATCGGGATAGGCATAGCTCCAGTACCACTGCTTGCCGGTCGCTTTCACGGTGAGGTCCGGCGTCGGCACGTCGAGCTCGGTGAACAACAGCCGGAACGACGGGATTGCGATCAGCACCAGGATAATGACCGGAACGATCGTCCAAGCCACCTCGATCGGCGTGTTGTGGGTGGTACGCGACGGCGTCGGATTGGCGCGCGCATTGAAGCGGAAGATGCAGATCAGCAGCAGGACCAGAACGAAGATGGTGATGGCTGTGACGATCCAGAGCACGAAAGTATGGAAGCTGGTGATGTCCGCCATGACCGGCGTCGCGGCATCCTGAAGGCCGAGCTCCCACGGCGTCGGCTGGCCGAGGCCGGCGAATGCAGCGCCGGCTCCCGCAAACAGGGCCACAACAGTCGCCGCAACGGCGGTCAAACGAGACAGCACCTTCATCGGTCTCTTAGCTCCCTGTTTCTGATCTTGGCCATGACCGCCCACGGGCGGCGCAGACTATGTCCATTGCCGACCGCAGCAGTATGACGCCGCCTGCGCGCCTCGCTCGGAAACGGGCCTGGTCGGCAGGCATCGGCGGGATGGGGGAATCCCAACTCCTCAAACCATAAATCCGGGCCTGCTGCAATGCACTGTTAAGCGCGATTTGACAGGCCGGGATAAGCCTTATGCGGGGGTGTGACGACAGGGGTTCGTCGAGGCCGAATTCTCTACCTTGGCGCGGCCACAATGCCTTGATTTGGATCGGCTTGACACGGTGTATTCTCAATGTACGCAGGCTCGCGCGGCGGCCGAGTGTGCTGATTCGCGATGAAATGCCTGTCGGGGGCGGCTCGTCAGGGGAAAGATGATGATGGCGATACTCGATGTCGCGCGGTGGACGCGGCCTTCTGCCTCCGCGCTCGCCTGTCTCGCCGCCCTGCTTGCCGCCATGCCCCTGTTTTCCGGCGAAGCCAGCGCCCAGGGCGCGGTGCGCTCGGTTCATGGCGATTGGCAGATCCGCTGCGAAACGCCGCCGGGCGCTCAAAGCGAGCAATGCGCGCTGATGCAGAGCGTGACCGCCGAGGATCGGCCGAACGTCGGTCTCACCGTCATCGTGCTCAAGACCAGCGACCAGAAGAGCCGGCTGATGCGGGTGGTGGCGCCGCTCGGCGTACTGATCCCGTCCGGGCTCGGGCTGAAGATCGACAATCAGGACGTCGGCCGCGCCGGGTTCGTGCGCTGCCTGCCCAACGGCTGCGTCGCCGAGGTGGTCATGGACGACAACCTGATCAACCAGTTGCGCAACGGCCAGACATCCACCTTCATCATTTTCCAGACGCCCGAGGAAGGCATCGGCTTTCCCATGAGCCTGAAGGGCTTTGGCGAGGGTTACGACAAGCTGCCGTAGCTGGCGCGGCATCGCAGATTATTGACGCTGCGGTTCGGATGCTTACCCTTCCGCCCAATAATTACGGGAGGAAGGCTGGGTGCGTTCATTTTGTTAAATCTATGGCGGTCGCGGCTGCGCTCAGCACCGCGCTTTCGGCCGCGGTGCGAGCGCAAAGCGATTATCCGACCCGCCCGGTCTCCCTCATCGTTCCTTACGCCGCGGGCGGTGTCGCCGATGTCGGCATGCGCATTCTCGGCGACAAATTGTCGGATCGTCTGAAGCAGCAATTCGTCATCGAAAACCGCCCCGGCGGCGGTGGCGTGGTGGCGGCGCAAGCCGGTGCGACCGCGACACCCGATGGCTACACGCTGCTGATGACCGGCAACAATACCGCCATCGCCGAAGCGCTGTTCAACAAGCTGCCCTACAACGTGCTGACGGATTTTGCCTCGGTCTCGACCGCGGCATTTTTCGATGTCTTGATCGTCACGCGCTCGGGCTCGCCGTTGAAGTCGGTGCAGGATTTCGTCGCCGCGGCGAAGGCCAATCCGGGCAAGATCAATGTCGGCACCATCAATCCGGGCAGCACGCAAAACCTCGCGGCGGATCTGTTCGCGAGCACGACTGGCATTAACGTAGCGATCGTGCCGTTCCGCGCCTCGCCCGACATGGCGGGCGCGGTGATGCGCGGCGATGTCGATGTTGCGTTTGAGTTCTACGCCGCCATCAATGGCTTGCTCGCCGACAAGAAGATCGTGGCGCTGGCATCGACTGGCCCGAAGCGAACCGCCTATTTGCCCGATGTTCCGACCGTGATTGAAGGCGGCATCAAGGGCTACGAAGTGTCGAGCTGGAACGGCATTTCGGTTCCTGCCGCTACGCCGAAAACGGTCATTGCGACGCTCAATGCCGCCATGAAAGATGTCATTCCGAGCGCCGACGTGCAGAGCAAATCGACCCAAATGGGCATGGAAATGCGCTGGAGCACGCCGGATGAGATGACGGCGCGGATGAAGTCCGACATCGCCAAATGGGGCGCCGTGATCGAGAAGGCCGGCATCCCCAAGCACGATTAGCCGGCAGTTTTGCCGCCCCTCGCGCCGCGCCCGCGAAGCGACTATCTATGGGGAGCTTTCCGAAGTTCTCGTCAGGATGTCGCCATGACTGCTAACCCCAAGACTGCAGCACCTACGTCGCTTGTCGATCGTGCTGGCCTCGACCGTCCGCGCCTTGCCAAGATTGTCTCGCGCGGCCTCGACGGCGCCGATGACGGCGAGCTGTTCCTCGAATATCGCCAGTCGGAAGCTCTGGTGTTCGATAATGGCCGGCTCAAGCAGGCGACCTACGATACCTCGCAAGGCTTCGGGCTGCGCGCCGTGAAGGACGAAGCGGTCGGTTACGCTCATGCCTCCGATATTTCGGAGGCAGCGATCGAGCGTGCCGCCGATGCCGTTCGCGCCGTCAAAGGCGGTTATTCCGGCGAGTACGCCGCCCCGCCGGCCCGCACCAACGTCAAGCTTTACGGTGAAGACAGCCCGCTCGCCGCGCCTGCTTTCGAGGCCAAGGCGCGGCTTCTTGAAACCATCGACGCTTATACCCGCGCCAAGGACCCACGGGTCCGGCAGGTTTCCGCGACGCTGGCTGCGACCTGGCAGGCGGTCGAAATCCTGCGCGGTGACGGTGAAACCTATCGCGACGTCCGCCCGCTGGTGCGGGTCAATGTCTCCGTCGTGGTTGGCGACGGCGATCGCCAGGAAACCGGCAGCGCCGGTTACGGCGGCCGCGAAAGCTATGAGCGCTTTATCGCCACTGACGCCTGGCAGGCCATTGCCGACGACGCGGTGCGGCAGGCGCTGATCAATCTCGAAGCGGTACCGGCACCGGCCGGCGAAATGGACGTTGTGCTCGGCCCGGGCTGGCCTGGCGTCATGCTGCATGAAGCGGTCGGTCACGGACTCGAAGGCGATTTCAATCGCAAGAAGACCTCGGCGTTTGCCGGCTTGATGGGCCAGCAGGTCGCGGCCAAGGGTGTCACCGTGGTCGACGACGGCACGATCGCACAGCGCCGCGGTTCGCTCTCGATCGATGACGAAGGCACACCGACCAATCGCACCGTGCTGATCGAGGACGGCACCCTGGTCGGTTACATGCAGGACCGGCAGAACGCGCGGCTGATGAATATGAAGCCGACCGGCAATGGCCGGCGCGAGAGCTTTGCGCACGTACCGATGCCGCGCATGACCAATACCTACATGCTCGCCGGCAATCACGAACCGGGCGAGATCATCGCGTCGGTGAAGAACGGCATCTATGCGATGTATTTCGGCGGCGGCCAGGTCGACATCACGTCGGGCAAGTATGTGTTCGAGTGCACGGAAGCCTACAAGATCGAGAACGGCAAAGTCGGCGCGCCGATCAAGGGCGCCATGCTGATCGGCAACGGTCCAACCGACCTGCATCGCATTTCCATGGTCGGCAACGATATGGCGCTCGACAATGGCATCGGCACATGCGGCAAGAACGGCCAGGGCGTCCCGGTCGGCGTCGGGCAGCCGACGCTTCGGATCGATCAGATCACCGTTGGCGGCACCGGTTGATTGGCCGCCGTGCTTAGGCTTCTTGGGGACGTTTTGCGGGAGCTCGCCGGCGTGAAAGGCTGGATCAAGAATATCTTTGATATTGCTGTCGATCGTGCTGATCGTCATCGCGGCGAAGACCGCGATAGCCGAGCCCTATTACGTGCCGTCCGGCTCGATGGAGCCGACATTGCAGATCGGCGACGAATTGCTGGCGACCAAATATCCTTACGGTTACAGTTCGGCATCGCTCCCGGTTTTTGTCACGCTGCCTGAAACGCAACGTGTCCTCGGCGCCCTGCCACAGCGTGGCGATGTTGTCGTATTCCGCTGGCCGGGCGATCGGTCGCAAACTTGGGTGAAGCGTGTCGTCGGATTGCCCGGCGATCGCAT
The DNA here is from genome assembly GCA_963742215.1 of uncultured Alphaproteobacteria bacterium. Taxonomy (GTDB): domain Bacteria; phylum Pseudomonadota; class Alphaproteobacteria; order Rhizobiales; family Xanthobacteraceae; genus BOG-931. The sequence goes on along the minus strand of CAVULJ010000015.1, from coordinate 204,964 downwards.
CGGGATGCATGAAGGCCGACTTTGGATCAACGGTGCGCCGGTCGGGATCAGGCCGGACGGTACCGGGCAAAATGAGTCCGAAGACGGCTCGCGCCAACCTATTGCCCGTTTCATCGAGACGCTTCCCGGCGATCGCGAGCATACGATCTTCAAGCGCGACACGTTCGGCATGTTTGACAACATGCAGGAGATCACCATCCCGCCGGGCCATCTTTTTGTCATGGGCGACAATCGCGACAACTCGGCCGACAGCCGTGTTCCGCTCGACGAAGGCGGCGTCGGGCTGTTGCCGGTTTCGGATCTGGTGGGGCGTGTCGACGTTCTGGTCGGATCGTGGGATCTCGGCGTCAGGAGCGAGCCGGTGTGGAAATGGCCGGCGGGCCTTCGCCCGTCACGGTTCTTTGCAACCGTGACGTGCCCGCTACGCAGCCTTTGGCTCAGCGCACCACGCCGGAAATGCAGCATGGCCGCCGCCGCGGCGGCTTGATCGCGTCTTTCAGATAGCAATGCGCGGTTGTCACGCTGTAGCCCGGCCGCCGATAGGTCCAGGCCCGGCAACGGTTCTCCCCCTGGCAGGCGTCGGCGCATGCCTTGCCCTTGGGATCGGGCGGCGTTTCAAAAGAGCGATAATCGCCGCCGGTGCGATCGATTGAATATTCGGTCGCGCCGCCGACGCGCGGCTCGATGACGCCGGCGCCCCGTACGCCGGAGACGCAGCAACCCGACTCGACCGGCGGTACGATGTCCTTCTTCAGCCAGCACATCGCCGGCGTGCCGGACGCCGACGGATAGGAAAAGCTCCAGGCCCGGCAGCGATTGTCGCGCTCGCAACGCGACGCGCAAACCGCCGGATCGCCGTTCGGCACGGCCGCGCTGGAGAAATCTCCGCCCGGCCGGTCGTAACCGGACTGCGCCAAAATCGCCGATGCAGACGCGAGCGCCGCGAACATCGCCAGTGCAACGCTGAAGATGGCTGCGCGCATCGTGCTGCCTTTGCGGCCCTGGAACATGATCCGGAAAAGCGGCCTTCTGGTTTTCCGAAAGATCATGTTCCAGCGAGAAATGTGGACAATACCACAACAATTTTAGGCCAGGCGGCTTACGTCCGAAAATGCTTCGACAGTTTGAGACCTTGCGCCTGATAATTCGAGCCGATGCCGCTGCCGTAAAGCTGATCGGGACGCGCCATCATCTTTTCATAGACCAGCCGTCCGACGATCTGGCCGTGCTCGAGAATGAACGGCACTTCGCGCGAACGCACTTCAAGCACCGCGCGCGATCCGGTTCCCCCGGATCCCGCGTAACCGAAGCCCGGATCGAAGAAGCCGGCATAATGCACGCGGAATTCGCCGACCAGCGGATCGAACGGCACCATTTCCGCGGCATAATCGGGCGGCACTTGCACCGCTTCGTTCGACGCAAGGATGTAGAACTCGTCGGGATCGAGGATCAGGCTCTTGTCGGCACGCGCCGCGATCGGTTCCCAGAAATCCGCAACCTCATAGGCATCGCGCTGATCGACTTCGATCACGGCGGTGTGGCGCTTGGCGCGATAGCCGACGATGCCCGCACCGTTGCCGTTTCGCAGCCCGAGCCTGAGAGATCGATGCTGACGGCGATGCCGTCGCCCATCACCGCTTCGGCGCGATCGACCAGGCGCTCGCTTGCATGCAAGGCGCGCAGCGCTTCCGCACTCAGCGCAGCCTCGCCGCGCCGCAATCGCAGCTGCGAGAGCCGCGTGCCCTCGCGCACCAGGACAGGAAATGTCTTCGGACTGATTTCGGCGTAAAGCGGCCCGCTGTAGCCGGCCTGCGACGCGATCGAAGCCGCGCGTTTCGTCGGCGATGACGCGGGTGAAAACATCGAGCCGGCCGGTCGAACTTTTGGGATTGGTCGACGCCGCGATGTCTGCGGGCAGATCGAGCCGTTCGATCAGCGGCACGATATAGACGCATCCAGTCTCCAGCACGGCGCCGGAGGACAGCGCGAACTCGTGCAGCTTGAGCTCGTTGATGCGCTGCGGCGACGGTGGTGCCCGGACCGGGCAGAAAGCTTGCGCGCACGCGATAGGCGACGGAGCCGAGACGCAGGTCGAGGCTTGCCGGCTGGATCTGGCCGGGAGCGAACGGATAGTGCGCCCGAATGCCGCCGTCTGCCGCGAGTTCCGCGATCATGCGGTCGGGCAGAATCCGACTGTCGGATGGCGCAAAGGTGAGCGGCATGTTTTCAGCGGCGATCTAACCTTACGCGTGGTTTGACGCAAAGATGGGTGCGGCGTATAAGCCCCGTTATCCCGTGGTCATTTGAGCCGGCCGGCTTGCTAGCCACGTAAAATAAGTAGCTAAAAGGCCGGGGATGTGTGAGCCCGGCCTGAGGATATTCCTCCCGGCCGGGTTTTTGTTTGGCCGGAGGCCCACATGTCTGCATCGACGAAGAAGAATTATCGCCCGGAAACTCGACTGGTTCATTCCGGCACGCTGCGTTCGCAGTTCGGCGAAACCTCCGAGGCGATGTTTCTGACCCAAGGCTATGTTTACGACAGCGCCGCCCAGGCGGAAGCGCGCTTCAAGGGCGAAGATCCGGGCTACCAGTATTCGCGCTTTGCCAATCCGACGATCGACATGTTCGAGCGACGCATGGCGGCATTCGAGGGCGCCGAAGCGGCGCGTGCGACGGCGACCGGAATGGCCGCTGTCACGATTTCCCTGGTCGGCCAGCTCAAGGCCGGCGATCACGTGGTCGGCTCGAAGGCCATGTTCGGCTCCTGCCGCTATGTCATCGAGGATTACCTGCCGCGGTTCGGTGTCACCTCGACACTGGTAAACGGCTGCAATCTTGACGAATGGCGCAACGCGGTGCGGCCAAACACCAAGACGTTCTTTCTCGAAAGCCCGACCAATCCCGCGCTCGATGTCATCGATATCGCCGAAGTGGCGAAGATCGCGCATGCGGCCGGCGCGACGCTGGTGGTCGACAATGTGTTTGCGACGCCGCTGTTTCAGTCGCCGCTCGCGCTTGGCGCCGACTGCGTTGTCTATTCGGCGACCAAACACATTGACGGGCAGGGCCGTTGCCTCGGCGGCGTCGTGCTCGGATCGCAGAAATTCATCATGGACAATATCCATATCCTGATCCGCCAGACCGGCCCTTCCATATCGCCGTTCAATGCCTGGGTGCTGCTCAAGAGTCTGGAGACGCTGCCGGTGCGCGTGCGCCGGCAAACGGACAGTGCCGCGACCGTTGCCGTGGCGCTCGCCGACCATCCAAAGATTTCCCGCCTGATCTATCCCGGCCGGCCGGATCATCCGCAGGCGGCCGTGGTGCAAAAGCAGATGCGCGGCGGCTCGACGCTGGTGGCGTTCGAAATCAAGGGCGGCAAAAAGGCCGCGTTCCGCTTTCAGGACGCGCTGAAGCTCGTGCGCATCAGCAACAATCTCGGCGACGCCAAGAGCCTGATCACCCATCCGGCGACGACGACGCACCAGCGGCTGACGCCCGCGCAGCGCGCGAGATCGGCGTCACCGATGGGCTGGTGCGCCTGTCTGTCGGGCTGGAACACCCCGACGATATCGTTGAGGACGTTCTGGGCGCGCTGGACGCTGTGTAATGGGTTCGCTATCGCGCGTAGCGAGTAACCCAGCCGTCGCGGCAATGATGAGTGCTGAGAAAAACCGCTGCTGAGATTACTGGATGCCCGCCTTCGCGGGCATCACAGTTAGTGCGAAGGCCGCGCGTGGGCGGCGGCCGAGGCCACCGGGCGAGTCGCTGCTTCGGCGATGGCGCCGGACAAAATCTTCGCCCAGCAGGCGTAGCCCCAGTCGTTCATGTGCAGGCCGTCGGGCGACACGAACGCTTCGAACGGCAGGTGCTGAACTTCGTGCCAATCGCGCATCTGCGCGAAGCGACGGAACAGATCGACGTTCTTTTCCTTCGAGGCCGCCGCGATCTGATCGACCATGTCCGGCGTCTCGGACGCTTCGATGACCTTCGGCGAATATTGCAGATCGATCAGGACCACGTCCGCGCCGCTCGCCTTGAGCTCGTCGATGCCGTGCTGCATTTGCTCGGCGTGTTCCTGCAACGGCCGATCGCGCAACACGGAATTGGTTCCGACTTGCCACAGCACGAGTTGCGGATGTGAAGCGAACACGTCCTTGTCGAACCGCGCCATCATGTCCGCGGTCTCTTCGCCGTTGACGCCGCGATTGAGCACGGTGATGTCAGCTGTCGGGAAACGCTTTCTTGAGTTCGACCGCAAGACGGCTCGGATAGCTTGCGTCGGGCGAACTCGCGCCGGCTCCCGCCGTCGACGAAGAACCGATCGCGACAATGGTCAGCGGCTCACCGGCGGCAAGCCGGCGCGCCGTGTGCAAGCAGCGGACGATCAAGGTGCGCGTATTCGTTTGTTGCGCTGCAAGCGATTGGTTGCGCCGGGTTCGAGTGGTGTGTTCAGCATGCGCTGGTGAGCCAGCGGTAGCGCCGGTGCGACATTATGCGCAGGCTCGGTCGGCAGCGCGCGCGCCGCAACAACCGCTGAAAAAACCGCGGAGGCGACACCGGCCCGCGCCAGGCAGGCAAAAACTTTTGATCTTTGAGGAGACATTAACGCGTCGTCTGCATTCTCATAGCGTCCAGATGCGATGCACTGATGATCTGAGACGCTAAGGCCCGCCCAATGCACTCGTGAACACGTCGGGCCATATCATAGTTCTTTGTGGTGGCATAGAGGTCGAAGGTGCCGCTTTCATTCCAATTCCGCATGATTCCGAGCCGATCAAACAACAGCGCGCTATGTTGCTGCGCAACAAAATGCATGATGTCGGCATAGCCCGAGACATCCATCATCGATTCCGTGCGCGGGCTGTACTGCATATTCATCAGAATGACGTCCGCGCCGCTGTTTTCGATGGCGGTAACGCCGTCGTCGAGGCTGTTGTGAAAGTCCTCCGGCTCCACGCTGGTCATGGCGTCGGCGGTTCCGGCCTGCCAAATGACCAAAGAAGGCTGATCGTCAGCAAGGATTTTCGGCAGATCCTTGCCCATTTCGGCCGTCGTCGCCCGCGGCTCGACGTGCGCGGTTACCTTAACGGTGATGCCCGGCAGATCCTTTTGCAGGGCTTGTTCGAGTTGTGCGGGATAAGCGAAGCGTGCCCCGTCGGGGCCGGGCAGCGAGGATGAGCCGGTTCCGATCACGCTGATATCCAGCCGCTGGCGGCTTTTCACTTCCTTCAGGACGTGCCCGAGATCGTTGTCGCTCGCCAGAAACGACGGCGGCACGTCGCAACTCGGCTCCGGAACCGCTGCAGCAGCGCCGTCGATGAGTGCAATTGCGGCGATGAATAGTCACCAGCAATGTCATGCCTCGCCTCCCGCGAGGTCGGCGTCAGGTGGTTTGACGCGCGATGAGGGGCTTCGCCCTTCTATTACCTTGTACCACGATATCAGATTTGCGATGGCCACCATGATCATTATTCCGATTAGGCTAATGGCCACCTGGATCAGCGGACCGCCGGAATATTCGCTGATGACGAACTGCCCCGCGAAGGCGAGGAACACGCCCAGGCAGAAAATCTCGAGTGAATGCTGCCCGCAGCGGATCGCCGGCTGCAGAATCGGCGATTGGAGACCGGGCCAGTCTCGCGGCACGAACCGCACCGTTATTGTTGCAAGTGCGAGGAAGTGCGCAAAGCGCAGCACGTCGAGATTGGTCTTGTCGATCGGATACATCCAGTCGCTCAGCCAATTTGGCACGAAACGTCCGAGCGGCTCCACGTACCAGGTCAGCGTGATTGCAAAAGCGAAAACGAGATAGGCGATGGCAATGGCCAGAATAACGGGTGAGCGCAGCACCGCATTGAGCTTGCGCGCGCCGCCGAGAGCGCACCATGCGCCGAAGACGAACAGCAATTGCCACGCGAACGGATTGAAGAACCAGACGCCGTTCGGATAGGCCGGCAGATTGAAGTCGAAAGCTCCAGGTCAGCACGTAGACCAGCGCCGAGCCGGCGAGCGCGAATGTCGGTTGCCTGAGCAAGACGAACAGCATCGGCGGAAACAGCAGCAGCAGCACGATATAAAGCGGCAACACGTCCATGTTGACCGGTTTGAATTTCAGGATCAGCGCTTCGAAGATCGTAACATCCGGCTGCTTGAGGAAATCCAGGATTCGCATTTCCTCGGCATACAGTGGGTTGTCGAATGTCGCCGCTACGTAGGCGATCTCGGCCATGAAGATCGTGAACAGGAAAATGTGCGCGACGTAGATTTGCCAGGCGCGCCGCAGGATGCGCGCGCTCGCCACAACAAAACCGCGCTCGCGCATGGCGCGGCCGTAAACGAACGCGGCGGTGTAGCCGGAAATGAAAATGAAGATTTCGGTAGCGTCGGAAAATCCGTAATTGCGGATCGTGAGCCAGTTCACGATGTTTTCGGGGATGTGATCGAGAAAGATGCCCCACAGCGCCACGCCGCGAAACAAATCGAGCCGAAGGTCGCGCTCAACGGCGGGTGCCGGCTGCGGCGCAGGGCGCAAGCGGCGCCGGGGACCTGACGATTTGCAGATCTGCAACCATTTTCACCTGTCACGGCGGCGCAAAATCGGTCGAAGCAGCCCCGTAGGCTTGCCCCGCAGCACGGTTATTGCAACAACGGCGCGAACGCTATTCACTTATACGTGGAATTTGAGGTCGTTGCGGCGATGCCGCCAGAACGGATTGGTCAGGGCGTGCGCCTCCAGCAGGCGGAAACAATCAGCATGTATCGTGCCGTTACCCGCAATATCGAAGTGGTGGTGAAGCCGCGGTTTGTCGCCGACCGCTCGGCGCCGGAGAATAATTATTTTTTCTGGGCCTACACTATTTCTATCACCAACAGCAGTGATGAGACTGTGCAGCTCAAGACCCGGCATTGGCGCATTACCGATGCCAATGGAAGGCTGCAGGAAGTACGCGGCGCCGGAGTGGTCGGTGAGGAGCCAGTGCTGAAGGCCGGCGAGTCTTTTGAATACACCAGCGGCGTGCCGTTGCAGACGCCGTCGGGTTTCATGGTCGGTACTTACGGCATGGTCAGCGCGGCCGGCGAACATTTCGATATCGATGTGCCGGCATTCTCGCTCGACAGCGTCGAAGCCAAGCGCACGCTGAATTGAACCGACGCCGCTGTTGGTGGCACTCAAGAAAGACACCTTGGGCGTCGTTATTGATTACTCCAATTTCCAGCTTATCTCTGGTTTTGGCGTATCGATTTCTGCACCGGGATAATCGCTGCGCGACGGTCACGATGCTGTTGCAGGCTTTTTGTTCTTATTGGTAGGAGCCGCTCCATTTGCCTTTCGAGGCGTTGGGGATGTCTCAAATGTCAGTCTAAAAAGTGCGTTGGCGGTCCCATGGCGGTTATTTTATTGAGTTATTTCAGTACGATGGTGACGGTTTTTGCCGCCCTGATGTTCCTGCTCACGAACGTTTTCGGCTCCGTATCGGTGCATAAGGCCAAGCCTGAGCCTCACCATATGTCGGCAGCCGCGCGCGCAATGGCACTCGAACACTACGCTGCCGCCGCGAAGCGCGACGAAGATGCCCGGCTCCAGGTTGCTGTTTTGAGCCCGGCCGCGCCCCAAAAGACGCCAACCGCCGCCGGCGGCGATCAAGTCACGCGAACGGCAGCAAGGCAGACACAGAAGGCGAAGGTTGTCAGGCTTGCGCATAACGGGCAGCGCACGAAACGTCTGGCCGAAGGGCAACAAGGTCAGGGATATTCGACGCTCGCCATGGGTTACGCGGCTATGGGCTACGCGCCCGATTTGCGTGTACAACTAGCCGCAGCACGTATCTTCAACACAGTCGGGTCGATACGTACGTCGCGTTAGATTTATCGGCGCAGACGGTGACCTGAAACACAACGCGCGCACCCGTTTTGCGGGCTGCGATCGATCAACCGCTTTAAGAATTAATGACCAGACGTCGATGTTGACGCCCGGGACATGGACGTCAACACCTGGGCCGCGATCGTCGCGATATTGGTCGTGGTCGCGAACGATCACCGACGTGTCGGGATGGTCGACGCATTTGGAGACGCAGGTCCCGCTGTTGCAGACCTGATTGCAAACGCGCTCGGCATTGGCGGCTTGCGAGAGCACAAACCAGAGTGCTGCTGTGATGACGCCAAGGAATATTTTGCTCATGGAACTCTCCGCGCCCCTTCGGAAATCAATTTCCCGTAGGCTCGTTGGTTCCGCAGGATCTTCCGTCGGCACTGCATTTTCATGCTGCACTTTGCGGTGGAACCGCGCTCGCTGCAGCGCATTAGCCCGCCATGGCGGTTACACTGCTTGGCTATTTCACCACCATGGTGGCGACTTTGGTTGCCTTTATGATGATTTTGAACAACGTGCTGTCATCGGGCATTTTGGAGCGGGTGCATCACAGGCCTTATCCGTACCCCGTCATCGCGGATGCCGCTGCCCCTGATAACAAACAAGCCGCTGCAACAGACAAACAAATCAGCGCAGGCAGGGCCTCGTTATCGCTGACAAAGCGACTACGGCGTCGCAGATGGGGGCTGTTGCGCCGGCGCGGCTTGCCACCGCCAAACGGTCTGTGTCCGACAGAAACCAGCGGCAAAAACTGGCGCTTAACCAAACCCATAAGGAAGATGTGGCCGGGCGGCAGCAGGATCATGAATATTCGCTGGCGTTTGGCTACGCCCAGGAAGCGCAACGGCAACCGGGCCCGCTGTTCGATTTGTTTGGTCCGCGCCGCTTCTGATCTTTTGAGCATGATCCGGAAAAAGCCTGCCCTCGGACTTGATCCGAGGTTGGACTTCCGGTTTTCCGAAAAGATCATGCTCCAATGAGAATCTGGACGCTAAACCGAAGCGGCGGCGCTCGCGGCGACGATTTCGTCGGGATCGAACACGTAGGTCGAACTGCAAAACTCGCACGTCACCGTAATGCGGCCATCCTCGACCATGTCGGCACGGTCCTGCTCGGAAAAGCTTTTCAGCATGTTCTCGACATTGTGCCGCGAGCACGAGCATTGTGCTTCGATCGGCGTGGGCTGGAACACATGCACGCCGCGTTCGTGAAACAGGCGGTAGGCGAGGCGCTCGCTCGACAAATCCGTATCGAGTAACTCGATATCGTCAACGGTTTCAACGAGCGAACGGCCTTCGACCCATGCTTCGTCTTCAGGCACGGCATGCACCGCCGTTCCGGGCGGCGCATCGCCTGGATCGAGGTCGGCCTGACGGGCGCGCTCGATCGAGTTCGGCAGGAATTGCAACAATATGCCGCCGGCGCGCCAGTGCCGGCGGCGCCGTTGCCGCTGCGGAATTCCTCGGCGACAGCGAAGCTTGACGCGGGTCGGAATTTGCTCGGAGCGCAGGAAATACTCGTGCGCGGCTTGCTCGAGGTCCCCGCCCTCGAGTTGCACCAGCCCCTGATAGCGGCTCATGTCCGCGCCCTGGTCGATGGTCATGGCGAGGTGGCCACGGCCGAGCAGTTTGCCGGGCTGCCGCTTCGTTGGCGGCAATGGCGGCGGCGACGCGATCGGCGTCGAACCGCGCGCAGGCGCGCACTTTGCCGGGCGAGGTGAAATCCACCACGAGCATGCGCACCGGCCCGTCGGTCTGGGTTTGGAGAATAAACCGGCCTTCGAACTTCAGCGCCGAGCCCAACATCACCGTCAGCACGATGGCCTCGCCGAGCAGCTTTGCTACCGGCGGAGGATAATCGTGGCTCGACAGGATGGTGTCGACCGCCGGGCCGAGCCGCACGATACGGCCGCGCAGGTCGAGCGCCTTCACGGCGAACGGCAAAATGGTGTCGTCGCGGGTCGTCTGCGCCGGCGCGCGAACCGGACTGGCGGTGTCGGGGTTATTCATCGGCCCAAATATAGGCGATGAACGGGAAATTGTGAGAGTGCGCCTCAGCCGCCGTTGGCCTGCAGGCACCAGGTCAAAATGCCCTTTTGCGCATGCAGGCGGTTTTCTGCCTCGTCGAATACCACCGACTGCGGCCCGTCGATGACCTCGTCGGTTACTTCCTCGCCGCGATGGGCGGGCAGGCAGTGCATGAAAATGGCTTCGGGCTTGGCGTGCGACATCAGCCGCGCGTTCACCTGATAGCGCTTGAGCAGATTATGCCGGCGGGCGCCATTACGATCGCCCATCGAAACCCAGGTATCGGTGACGACGCAATCCGCGCCTTTCATCGCCTCCTCCGGATCGGTACCGATCCGGATCGGCGCTCCCGATGACTTCATCCAATCGAGCAACGGCTTTTTCGGCGCCAGTTCGGTCGGCGCGGCGATGCGCAGGTTGAACTGGAACTGGGCGGCGGCGTGCATCCACGAGGTCAGCACGTTGTTGGCGTCGCCGGTCCACGCGACGGTGCGGCCGCGGATTGGACCACGATGCTCTTCAAACGTCATGACGTCGGCCATGACCTGGCATGGATGCGAGCGCCGCGTCAATCCGTTGATCACGGGTATGCTGGCATGGCGCGCCAGTTCCGCCACGGCGTCCTGATCGAGCATGCGGATCATGATGGCGTCGATGTAGCGCGACAGTACGCGGGCAGTATCGGCGAGCGTCTCGCCGCGGCCGAGTTGCATTTCCTCGGCGGTCAGCAGCAGCGCGTCACCGCCGAGCTGCCGCATCGCAACTTCAAATGACACGCGGGTTCGTGTCGAGGGACGCTCGAACACCATCGCCAGCGTCTTGCCGGTCAACGGGTGTCCGGCACTCTGACCTTTAGCTTTGATGGCGCGCGCCGCTTCGATCATCGCCCGCAAGTCGGTTGCCGGCACGTCGATCAGATCGAGAAAATGGCGGACGGAACTCATCCGGCCGTCTCTTGCTTTTGCTTTCTGGGCGTGCGCTTGCGCAAGCTTCGCACAGGCGCTGTCAAGCCGGGAGATGCCTTCGGCCATTTCCTGTTCGCTGACGATCAGTGGCGGCAGCAGGCGCACCACATTGTCACCGGCAGCGACCGTGATCATTTTTTCATCGCGCATCGCGTCAACCAGTTCGCCAGCCGGAACGACAGCGCGCAAACCGATCAGCAGGCCTTCGCCGCGCACTTCGGCGATCACCGTCGGATAGCGATCCTTGATTTCCGCGAGCCGCTGCTTGGACAGCAAGCCGATCCGCCTGACGTGATCGAAGAAGCCCGGCGCCAGCATGATATCGAGCGTGGCGTTGACGGCCGCCATCGCCAGCAGATTGCCGCCGAACGTCGAGCCGTGGGTGCCGGGCGTCATGCCTTTGGCGGCCTCGCTGGTCGCGAGGATCGCGCCGCAGGGAAAGCCGCCGCCAAGCGCCTTGGCCAGGCCCATGATATCCGGGGTCACGCCGGTCCGCTGGTGGCAGAACAACTCGCCGGTACGGCCCATCCCGCTCTGCACCTCGTCGAATACCAGCATCAGACCGTGCTGGTCGCACAGTTCGCGCAGCGCCCGCAGGAACGACGGCTCGACAACACGAACGCCGCCTTCGCCCATCAACGGCTCGATGAGGATCGCCGCGGTTTCATCGGTGATCGCGCGCTTGACCGCTTCGATGTCGCTGAACGGAACCTGATCGAAACCCTGGACCACGGGGCCGAAGCCTTCGAGATATTTTTTCTGCCCGCCGGCAGCGAGCGTCGCCAGCGTCCGGCCGTGGAACGCGCCTTCAAAGGTGATGATGCGATAGCGCTCGGGATGGCCGCTGGCCGCCTGGTATTTGCGTGCGCATTTGATTGCGCCTTCCATCGCTTCGGCGCCGGAATTGCAGAAGAAAGCGACGTCGGCAAAGCTGGCGTCACAAAGCCGCTGCGCCGCCCGCTCGTCCTCCGGGATCTGGTACAGATTAGAGACGTGCCAAAGCTTCTGCGCCTGCTCGACCAAAGCGGCGACGAGGTGTGGATGCGAATGGCCGAGCGCATTGACGGCGACGCCGGAGGTAAAATCGAGGTAGCGATCGCCGTTTGTCGCTGGTGAGCCAAACGCCTTCGCCCCGCTCAAAAGCGAGGTTTACGCGCGCGAAAGTCGGCATCAAATGTGAGGTCACGGCGGGTGCCCGGGTCGCGGCGCAGCTTCAATCTGCGCGGCAGAAATAAAATATGCCGCCTCTCCGGGCGGCACGAACAGTATTTTATGGCCGCACACGGATTCGGTCAACAGCGGAAAATCGCGTGCTGCAGTCGATTTAGCTGCACATCATCCACAAAACGGGAGGAATGTGTGGACGCAGGCCTGCGCGAACTCTTGCGTCAAACTCACGCCATATTGTAGCCTTTTGATTGTCAAGTACGACATCTCGTGCGGCGGACAGTCTTCTAGACCATAGAGTTTGGGTATGAGTGCGTGTTGGGCAGCTACGTGCTGCCTGGCGTGGTGGGGGATTCCAAAAAGCCCGGCACGGCGCGTTTGACGAGAGGGTGGACGCATGTCTTGGACTGACGAGCGGGTCGAACTGCTCAAAAAGCTATGGTCCGATGGCCTTTCTGCCAGTCAGATCGCGGCCGAGCTTGGTGGGATCACGCGCAACGCGGTGATCGGCAAGGTGCATCGTCTGGGCCTGTCAGGACGCGCCAAGAGCTACATCGAGCGGCGCGCCGCGCCCGCGCAAGGCGCGATCGCCGTCACACATGATGCGCATCGGCCGCGGCTCGATCCGCGGTAACACGGCGCTGGCTCATGCTTACGAGATCGAAGAGGCCGAACCGGAACTGATCGACAACGTCATTCCGATCGGTCAACGCCGCACTTTGCTTGAACTCAATGAGCAAACCTGCCGCTGGCCGGTTGGCGACCCCAGCAGCACCGATTTCTTTTTCTGTGGCGGCAACACCGTAACCGGCTTGCCGTATTGCGCCCATCACTCGCGCGTGGCCTACCAGCCGATCACTGATCGTCGCCGCGATCGGCGGCCGCATCGCTGATGCGGTGCCGCTCATTCCCGCGCAAGCGGGAATCCAGCAGGTCGATTCGGAAATTTTCGCTGTGGTCCCCGCCTTCGCGGGGACGAGTTGAGCTTCGCTCAACTCGCTTTGCCGAAACGATCGTCGAGCGAATAGCCGGCGCCGCGGACGGTGCGGATCGGATCGATCGCATTACCGCGGTTGAGCGCCTTGCGCAGGCGGCCGACATGCACATCGACGGTCCGTTCGTCGATATAGACATCGCTGCCCCACACGCCGTCGAGCAATTGCTCGCGCGAGAACACCCGGCCCGGGCGTTCCATCAGGAACTCCAGCAGACGAAACTCGGTCGGCCCGAGATCGACCGGACGGGCCGAGCGTGACACCCGCTTCTTTTCCCGATCGAGCTCGAGATCACCGATGGCGAGGATCATGGCGACACGTTCCGGGCTCGCCCGGCGCAGCAGCGCGCGGATCCGCGCCAGCAATTCCGGCACCGAAAACGGCTTGACGATATAATCATCGGCCCCGGTCGCGAGGCCGCGTATGCGTTCGCTTTCCTCGCCGCGTGCGGTGAGCATGATGATCGGCAGGCTTTGCGTCTGCGGCCGGGTACGCAGGCGCCGGCACAATTCGATGCCGGACAGTCCGGGCAGCATCCAGTCGAGCACGATCAGGTCGGGGGAGTTTCCCGCAGCCGCGTATCGGCGTCGTCGCCGCGCATCACCGAGTTGACTTCGTATCCCTCAGCCTCGAGATTGTAGCGCAGCAGGGTGGTCAATGGCTCTTCGTCTTCAACAATCAGAATGTTCGCTCCCATCCCGCTCTCCTATCTATTTCTGCAGCAACGCCGCTCCAAAATTCGTGGGATCACCCTTCGGACGCTGATCCGTGATCTGGCGGCCCTCGATCATGTAGTACACGGTCTCGGCGATATTGGTCGCATGGTCGCCCATGCGCTCGATATCCTTCGCGCAAAACATAAGATGCATACAAAACGTAATGTTACGCGGGTCTTCCATCATGTAGGTGAATAGTTCGCGGAACAGCGACGTGCACATTGAATTCGACTTCTTCGTCACCCTTCCAAACCGCCAGCGCGGCCGTCAGGTCCCGGCTGGCATAGGAGTCCAGCACCTGCTTGAGCTGCGCCGAAACCAGTTCCGCCATGTGTTCGACGCCGCGGATCAGTTTTTGCGGATAAAAATCGCCGTCAAGCGCGACCACACGCTTGCCGAGATGTTTGGCGTGATCGCCGATGCGCTCGAGGTCGTTGCAGACGCGCATGGCGCCGACGACTTCGCGCAGATCGACCGCCATCGGTTGCCGCCGCGCAATGGTGAGGATAGCTTTTTCCTCGATCTCGCGTTGCATGCTGTCGATCTGCGGGTCCATGACGATCACACGTTCGCCCATCTCCAGGTCGCGATCGACCAGGGCCCGGACCGCATCGGCAATCTGCTGCTCCACCATGCCGCCCATTTCGGCAACCTTGCGGGTGATCTCCTGGAGATCGGTGTCGAACGCCTTGGCGGTATGGTCCACTCTGGTGGTGTATTCGGTCATGATGATTATCCAAAGCGGCCGGTGATGTAGTCTTGTGTCCGCGGATCGCGGGGCGCGGTGAACATCTTGCTTGTGGAGTCGAATTCGATCAGCTCGCCGAGATACATGAAGGCGGTGAAATCGGACACGCGGGCGGCCTGCTGCATGTTGTGGGTGACAATGACGATCGTGTAGTCGTCGGTCAGCTCATCGATCATTTCCTCGATCTTGGCCGTTGAAATCGGATCGAGCGCCGAGCACGGCTCGTCGAACAGGATCACTTCCGGCCGCACCGCGACCGTGCGCGCGATGCACAGCCGCTGCTGCTGGCCGCCGGACAGGCTCTGGCCATTGGCGTTGAGCTTGTCTTTTACTTCGTCCCACAGCGCCGCGCGCCGCAGCGACGTTTCAACCCGTCCGTCGAGTTCTGACTTTGGCAGCTTCTCATAAAGCCTGATGCCGAACGCGACATTCTCATAGATCGACATCGGAAACGGTGTCGGCTTCTGGAACACCATGCCGATGCGGGCGCGCAGCAGATTGAGATCCTGCCTGGGCGACAGGATGTTGCCGCCGTCGAACAGGACTTCCCCGGTCGCGCGCTGGTGCGGATAGAGATCGTACATACGATTGAGGATGCGCAGCAAAGTGGATTTGCCGCAGCCGGACGGACCGATGAAGGCCGTCACCTTGTTCTCGTACAACGAAAGGCTGATCGATTTCAGCGCGCGACTGTTTCCGTAGAAGAAATCGAGATCGCGGATAGCGATCTTCTCCGCAAGGCCGGCGCGATCGACGGCGGCGTGGGCAACCGAGGGAACGGAGACGGATGCAGTGTCGGTCATCATTATTTTCCAGATCGCACGAGAGCACGCGCGGTAACACTCAAGGTCAAGACAGCAAGCGTGATGATCAGCGCGCCGGTCCAGGCCAGTGCCTGCCAGTCCTTATACGGGCTGAGCGCGAACTGGAAGATCACGACCGGCAGGCTCGATACGGGCCCATTAAGATTGTTGCTCCAGAACTGGTTGTTCAGCGAGGTGAACAGGAGTGGAGCGGTTTCACCGCTGATGCGGGCGATGGCGAGCAGCACACCGGTAACCATTCCAGCGCGTGCCGCGCGGTAACAGATGCGTGTGATCGCGAGCGAACGCGGCAGGCCGATGGAGGTGGCCGCCTCGCGGAGCGAGTTCGGCACCAGCGTCAGCATGTCCTCGGTGGTCCGGACCACAACCGGAATGACGATAACGGCGAGCGCGACACCGCCGGCATAGCCGGAGAAGTGGCCCATCGGCGCCACCATGACTTCGTAGATGAAAAGGCCGACGACGATCGACGGGGCGCTCAAGAGAATATCGTTGATGAAACGCACCACACTACTCAGGCGGTCATGACGTCCATATTCGGCCAGATGGGTCCCAGCCAACACGCCGATCGGCGTGCCGATCAGCCACCGCCAGGATCGTGAAGACCAGGCTGCCGATGATTGCGTTGAGCAGGCCGCCGGCCGAGCCGGGCGGAGGCGTCATTTCGGTGAAAACCGCGAGCGACAAGCCGCTGAAGCCTTTCCAGAACAGGGCGCCCAGGATCAGCACCAGCCAGCCCATGCCGAACAGGGTGGCGGCGTAGGCCAGCAAAGTCGCAATGATGTTGCGGCGGCGGCGGCCTGAGTAACGTGCGGTCAAAGCTAGCATCCAGCATGGTGTCACCCGATCCGGCGCTCGATGCGCATCAACATGTACCGCGCGATCGCGAGAACGATGAACGTGATGACGAACAGGATGAGGCCGAGCGAGATCAGCGCCGAGGTGTAGAGGTCGCCGACGGCCTCGGTGAATTCGTTGGCGATCGTTGCGGAGATTGTCGTGCCGGGCGCGAGCAGTGAAGCAGAAATCCGATGTGCATTACCGATGACGAAGGTGACCGCCATCGTTTCGCCGAGCGCGCGGCCGAGCCCCAGCATCACGCCGCCGATAACGCCAACGCGGGTGTAAGGCAGCACGACGTAACGCACCACTTCCCAGCGCGTGCAACCGAGACCATAAGCAGCTTCTTTCAGGACGCCGGGCACCGCCTCGAATACGTCGCGCGAAATCGAGGTAACGAACGGCAGCACCATGATCGCCAGGATCAGTCCAGCCGTCAGCATGCCGATGCCGTAGGGTGGCCCGGCAAACAGTGTTCCGATCCCCGGAATGCCGTGGAAAGTCTTGATAAGGAAAGGCTGCAAGGTCGCCTGAAGAAAAGGAGCGAACATGAATAGTCCCCAGATGCCATAGATGATGCTGGGGATGCCGGCCAGAAGCTCAATGGCGATACCGATCGGACGCCGCAGCCATTGCGGGCACAGCTCGGTCAGGAAGAACGCGATCATCAAGCCGACGGGAACGGCGATCAGCATGGCGATGGACGACGTAACCAGAGTGCCGTAGATCGCCGGAAGTGCCCCGTAATTATCGGTTACAGGGTTCCAGCTCTGGCTGGTCAAAAAGCCCAGGCCGAAAGTTTTGAACGTCAGCAGCGAGCCGCTGATCAGCGAAATAATAACGCCGCTCAGCAGGAGCAAAACGCCGATAGCGGCGGCTCGTGTCAGATTGCGAAAGACAGCGTCGCTCAGCCGCAGCCGGTCGAGCACCCTGGAACGTGCAAGCCTCTCAGATGGCATCGTAATTCGGCCCGGCAACGCTACATCGACCACTGGCTGCCTCTCCGTAGAAGACATCTGCTCCCCTTTGCGCGTCTGCTTGGAGAGCAACTCAAGCGGCCTCTGGGTCGTTAGGCAAGCCGCTTGTTCACCGGGTGGTAAGAGGAAAAGGCGCCTCTGCGGCGCCTTTTCCGTTACTCTCGAACTCAGAAAATCGGACTTGCCATCGCTGGCCTTGATCTTGGTTTTCCAGGTCTGTTCGATCAACGTTACGACACTGTCCGGCATCGGCACGTAATCGAGATCGTTGGCCATCTGCTTGCCGTTCTTGTAGCCCCAGTCGAAGAACTTCAGAGCTTCGGCAGAAGCAGCCGTATCCGTCGGCGTCTGCTGCATCAGGATGAAGGTCGAACCGGCGACCGGCCAAGCAGTCGGACCCGCGGCGTTAGTGATGATCACGCGGAAATCCTCAGCGTGGGCCCAATCGGCGCTCGCGGCCGCGGCCAGGAACGCGTCAGCCGTCGGAGACACGGTCTTGCCCGCGGCGTTGATCATCTTCGCGTAGTTGAGGTTGTTCTGCTTGGCATAGGCATATTCAACGTAGCCGAGCGCGCCGACGGTCTGGGCGACGTTGTTGGAGACGCCTTCGCTACCCTTGGCGCCGATACCCACGGGCCATTCGACCGCGGTATTCGAGCCGACTTTGGTCTTCCACTCGTCGCTGACCTTGGAGAGATAATCGGTCCAGATGAAGGTGGTGCCGGATCCGTCCGAACGATGGACAACCGGGATTGCGGTATCAGGCAGCTTCACGCCGGGATTAAGCTTGGCGATCGCCGGATCGTTCCAGTTCGTGATCTCGCCGAGGAAGATCTTGGAGATCGTCGGACCGTCCAGCGTGATATCACCGGGCTTCATGCCGGGCAGATTCAACAACGGAACAACGGCGCCGCTGATGACCGGGAACTGGACGAAGTTGTTCTTGGCAACGTCAGCCGGCATCAGCGGCATATCGGACGCGCCGAAGGTTACGGTCTTGGCGGTGATCTGCTTGATGCCGCCGCCCGAACCGATCGACTGATAGTTCAGGTTGACGCCGGTCGTCTTGCTGTAATCGGCGGCCCACTTGGCAAGCACCGGATAAACGAAGGTCGAACCGGCGCCGGTGATGTCAGTGGCGGCGGCAGGAAGAACCGACGCGGCGAGAATGCCGACGGCGGCAATACTAGTGAAGTGTTTCACGTTGTCGCTCCTGTAATTGTTTATTCCAGGCGACGCGGATGACGGGACCGCGTCGGCTTTGCGCCCACGTTCGCGGGCGAATTCCCTGTTCAACTTTCTCGATGCAACACGCCGCGGCTGGGAATTTCCCCGTCTGATGCTGAACCGCAGCGACAGGCATGGTTAGGTTGGGCACGTCACTGTTCTATGAGCGCCGGATGACAGTCATGTGACATCGTAAACCATTGAAACTGCGACAATTTGTCAATTAAGCGCAGTTGCGGCGGTGGGCAAGTGAATGGTGAAGGACGCCCCCGCTCCCGGGGCACTTTCTATGGTCAGGCGGCCGCGATGGCGGTTAAGGATGTGCTTGACCAGAGCGAGGCCGAGACCTGTTCCGCCCTGGGCCCGACTTTCTTTCACGTCGACGCGGTAGAAGCGCTCGGTCAGCCGCGGCAGATGCTCCGGCGCGATGCCTGGACCATAGTCGCGAATGCTGACCTGAGCCTCCGGCTCGTTTTCCGCCGACATGCTGGCTCCAAGTTTGATGTCGACGCGTTTACCGGGAGCGCCGTATTTGAGCGCGTTTTCCACCAGGTTCTCGAAAATACGCACGAGCTCGTCGCGGTCGCCGAGCACGGTCAGGGCGTTTGCGGCCTCGACATTGACCGCAACGCCGCGGTCGCGCGCCAAAGTCTCGAGACTGTCGACTACCTGGCGCACGATAGGTACCAGATCGACCGGCGTGTCGGGACGGCGATGAGCATTGAGCTCGATGCGTGAGAGGGACAGCAGGTCGTCGATCAGCCGCGCCATGCGGTGGGCCTGTTCCCGCATGATGGCGAGAAAGCGCTCGCGCGCTTTGGCGTCGTCGCGCGCCGAGCCTTGCAGCGTCTCAATAAAGCCGGAGAGCGCCGCGAGCGGCGTCCGCAATTCGTGGCTGGCATTGGCGACGAAGTCGGCGCGCATTTCCTCGACCCGGCGCAGCGGGGTGAGGTCGTGAAACGTCATCAGGACCAGATCGGGCTTGCTTAACGCCGGGTCGCGCCTGACCGGCATGATGATGGCCTGAAACCAGCGATCGATCGGGCCGCGTTCGGAAAATTCGACGCGTTGGTCTTCTCCGCGCGCGAGCGCGCGGCTGATCGCCTCGATCAGTTCCGGCATGCGCAAAGCCAGCGACACCGGCTCACCCTGACGCAGCGCCGGAGCCAAGGCGCGGGCGTGCTCATTGAGCGAAAGCACGCGGCCTTCGCTGTCGAGCGCGATGACGGGATCCGGAAGACCGGCAACGACTGCGCGCAGCGGATCACCGGTGCGCGGCGCGACAGTAACGGGCTGGATCAGACGCTGGATATCGCCGTTATCGCGCAGTGCGAATATCGCGACTACAGCCACGACGGCGAAACCCGCGACTGCATAAACGACGGCCAGTGCACCGATAACCGCAAGGCCAGCGAAAATAACCGCCGCCGAGGCGACGACAGTGCGGACACCGCGCGACCGTCTTGCCTCGAACATTGCGCGATTGTCACTGACGCTCATCAGGACGCGTCCGTTTTCTCCACGACCCGCTCGCTCACCGCCATAGGCGGCGCCGTCGCTTGGGCGATGCGGCGTGACAAGCGTCCCAGCAACAGCTCCCGCGATCCCAGCACGACCAGCGAGATCGCGAATGGAACGATATAATAGAGCAGGCGGAACAGCAGCAGCCCGGCCAGCAGGTCTTCCTTATCGAACTGCCAAAGCGCCACCATCATGGCGGCGTCGAATACGCCGAGGCCGCCCGGCGCATGGCTGGCGAAACCCAACAACGTTGCGGCAACAAAAATCACTGCAACGGTGACGAAGCCAAGATTGGGCTCGTCCGGCACCAGCATGTACATGGCTCCGGCGCAGCACGCCAAATCGACAATACCGATGGCGATTTGCACCAGCGTGAGCGGACCGCCGGGCAACGTGACCTGCCAGCCGTCGCGGCCGATGACCCGTGGCTTTACCCAGACCCAGGCAACATAGGCGGCGAGCAAAGCGAGCAGCACCAGCGCGATAGTTCGATTGCACCACAGCGGCATCTGATCGAGGGCGCGGGCGGCTTGCGGCGCATGCAAGATGCCTAAGCCCAGCACGGTGGCGTTGCCGAGCCAGAATGTCAGCCCGGCGACAAAGCAGATCTTGGTGACCTCGACGACGGAAAGTCCCCAACTCGAATAGATGTGGTAACGCACCGCGCCGCCCGAGAACACGCTGGCACCGACATTGTGCCCCACCGCGTAACTGGTGAAGCCCGCCAGCGCCGCGACCCGGTAGGGCACTTCCGGCCGCCCGATCGTCCGCAACGCGAACAGATCGTAAAATGTCAGCGTCAAATAGCCGGCGGCGACAAACAACCCGGCAATGATCAGGGTGTGCCAGTCGGTAGCTTCGATGGCGTCAAGCAGTTCGTCGAGGTCGATGGTGCGCAGGATGTGGTACAATACGACCACTGCGACGACGATGATGGTGAGGCTGAGCGCGATGCCCAGCCGGCTCCAGCCGTTCTTCCGTTCGATGTATTGTGCAGTCCCGCGCAGCGTCTTCAGCATTCCGCTTTCCAGACCGGCTGTGTGCGCATCGGATAAAAATCTCGTGTTGCACTTGCCCGCATTACGACGTGGCCCGCACTAGCATGGCTCGCACGTAGCAGATGTCGGGTTCCGGCGCGAGGGTGTCGAGAAGCGTGCTGATTGGCCACACCATGCCCGTCCTGCTATTGTTTTTCGGCAATAATTGCCTCTAGGGAGAACGCCATGTCCGTCCGTCTGGTTGCACGCCGTAGTATCATCAAGAGCGCCGGCCTCGGCATCGGTGCGGGTGTGGTTTCCGGCCTTGCGGCCGCCCACGCGCAAGGTGCGGCGCAAGCAGCGCCGGCCGAAATCTGGAGCAGCGAATACTGGGCCCACAAGGGTGACGTGAAGCTCAACCTTTGGCGCAAGCGCGTTGGCGCCCCGGCTGCAGGCGCCACGCCGCTGCCGGTGCTGTACCTCGTGCACGGCTCGTCGTTGTCGGCGCGCTCCAGTTACGACCTTCAGGTGCCGGGCCAAGACTACTCGTTCATGGACGTATTTGCCCGCGCAGGTTTCGACGTCTGGACCCTGGATCATGACGGCTTCGGTTATTCCGGCAGCTCCGGCAACAATTCCGATATCGCCAGCCGCGTCGAGGACCTCAAGGCGACCATGCCGGTGCTGTTGTCCGAGACCGGCCGCAGCAAGTTTCACTTCTTCGGCGAATCCTCGGGCAGCATCAGCGCGGCGAAGTTCGCGCAGGATGTGCCGGAGCACGTTGACCGCCTGGTGCTGGCCGCTTCCACTTACAAGGGCGAGGGCGCGGCGGAAATCCAGCGGCGGCGCGACCAGATTGCCGAACTGCGCGCTAATCCGCGGCGGAAGCGCGACGCCGGTATGATTCGGTCGATCTTCTCGCGCGACGGCCATCCCAGCATCTACGATCCGGCCATGGTGGAGGCGCTGGTCGCGACCGAGATGAGGTTCGGCGATACCATTCCCGCCGGCACCTATATCGACATGGCGGTCAATTTGCCGATCGTCGATCCGACGAAGGTCAAATCGCCGGTGTTGATGACGCGCGGCGAATGGGACGGCAATTCGACCGACGCGGACCTGCTCGATTTCTTCCGGCAGTTGCCGAACGGCGATCGCCAATACGTGATCCTGCCGAACACCGCTCACAGCGAAGGTTTCAGCAAGAACCGGCAAATGCTCTCGTATGTGATGAAGAACTTTTTTAACGAACCGGCGCCGGCGGCAAGCTGAAGGCATAGCAACGAGATCATCACCGTGAAACGTATAGAAGTCCGGAAGCCGGGTCCGCCCGGCGTCATGCAATTGCTTGACGTGCCGGTCCCCGAACCGCAAGCCGGCGAAGTTCTGGTCAAGGCGCACGCGATTGGTGTCGGCATTCCCGATTGTTCGATCCGCGCCGGCACCTATGCGTGGATGCCGCCGCTGCCGTTGACGCCCGGCACGGAAATGTCGGGCACGATCGAGAAGGTTGGCGCCGGCGTCACCTCGCGCAAAGTCGGCCAGCGGGTTTACACCACCGCTCGCGAGCGGCCACATCGCGGCGGCCATTACGCCGATTACATCGCAACACCCGCCGAGGCGACTTTCATTCTGCCTGACAACGTCGATTTCGATGCTGCGGCATCGCTCGCCAATTATCAGGTCGCCTATCACATCATCAACGATGCGCTGCAAACGCGGACCGGTCAGACCGTTCTGATCTATGCCGCGGCCGGCGGTATGGGCAACGCGCTGATCGATCTTGCCAAGGCCGCCGGTCTCAAGGTGATCGGCGTGGTTTCGAGCGCCGACAAGGCGCGTTTCGCCCACGAGCTCGGCGCCGATCATGTCATCGACCGCAAGAGCGAAAAGGTCGCGGCACGCGTCAGCGAGATTACCGGCGCCCGCGGGGTGGACGTCATTATCGATCCTGTCGGCGGACCCTCCATTCCCGGCAACCTCGAACTGCTTGGCCCATGCGGCACACTTGTTGTTTACGGCGGGCTCGGCGGCAAAGCGCCGCTCGATTTGCAAACCACGATCCGCGCCAGCAAAAACTCACCGGCGCTCCGGCAGTTCTCCATCCACACCTGGGATCACCTGCCCGAGGAGCGCCGCGCCGGCATGCGTGCACTGATCGGGATGCTCGCGGCCGGCAAGCTCAAGCCCCGCATTTATGCCAAGGTGCCGCTCACGCAAGCCGCGCGCGCTCACGAAATGCTGGAAAGCGGTGAAGTGCTCGGCAAGTTGTTGCTAACATCGTAGCGTTTAGATCGGCGCACCAACAAAAAACTCCCGCAGCTCCCTGTACGTATCTTCCGGCGCTTCCTCGGACAGATAATGTCCGCAGGGCAGCGCCTTGGCGTCGCGAATATCGGCGGCGTAGCGCTGCCAGATTTCCGCCGGTGCCGGTTTCGAATTGCGTCCGACGCTGCCGGTCGCGCCCCACAGGATGAGCGAAGGGCAGGCGATCTTCTTGCCGGCTTCGAAATCCTTGGTATCCATCTCGAGATCGACGCCGTGGGTGGCGCGATAGTCCTCGCACATCGCATGCACGGTTTCCGGGTTGCGGAAGTAACGTCGGTATTCTTCCAGCGCCTTCGGATCGAAGAAGTTCAGGCCCTGCTCGGTCTTGGCGAGCTTCTTGTTGATGAAAAAGTCCGGATCGGCGCTCATCAGATGTTCGGGAAACGGTTCCGGCTGGATCATGAAGAACCAGTGCCACGAGAATGTGCCCCACTGTCGCGTCACGTTGTTGAGCAGGTGGTGCTGCGGAATGATGTCGAGGATCGCCGCGCGCGCCACCTTGTCGGGATGGTCGAGGCACATGCGATGCAGCACGCGCGCGCCGCGGTCGTGGCCGGCGGCGAAGAACTTCTTGTAGCCGAGCGATTCCATTACCTCGACCTGGTCCTGCGCCATGGCACGGAACGAATAATTTTCGTGGTTCTTGCCGCCGGGCGGCTTTTCGGAATCGCCATAGCCGCGCAGGTCGGTTGCGACCACGGTGAATTCCTGCGCCAGCCGCGGCGCAAATTTCTGCCAGGATAGATGGCTGAACGGATTGCCGTGCAGCAGCAGCAGCGGCGGGCCTTTGCCGCCGTGCACGGTTACGATCCGCGCGCCGCCGGTCTTGATCTCGGTGCGGGTAAAACCTTCGAAGAACATTCTGCCTCCCGGTCGCTATATTGGAGCGGATAGTAACAATGCCTGTTCGTCATTGCGAGGAGCGCAGCGACGAAGCAATCCAGAGCCGCTTGCATTGAGCGCTGGATTGCTTCGCTGCGCTCGCAATGACGAAAGGGCCGCGCTAATCTCCCGTCGCAAAAACACCCAAGGAACGCTTCTCATGCCCATGCCGCCCGACATCGACCCGCAATCCGGTTTCCGTCTGCCGCTGCCGAAGCGCGAGGACCTCGACGAGGCCGGCAAGATCGCCTTCGATCGCGCGGCGATGCCGGGCAAGTCGATCGTCGGCTTGCGCGGGCCGGGTGGCATTACGCTTTACAGCCCGAAGACCGCGAATGCCCGCGCCGAGTTCGGCAACTATCTACGCTTCGACGTGTTCGATCCGAAAACCCGCGAGGTCGCCATCCTTGCCGTTGCCCGCGAGATGGACAGCCCGTTCGAATGGGCCGCTCACGAGCCCGAAGCGCTGAAGGAAGGCGTGCCGCAAAACGTTATCGACGTCGTCAAGCACCGCAAGAGCACCGAAGGTCTCGACGAAACCTACGCCGCGATCATCGAGCTCGGCCGGCAGACATTCGGCGACCACAAGGTCACGCCGGAAGCTTTCGCACGCGTCAAGAAACTTTTTCCGCCGACCAAGCTGGTCGAGCTTGTCCTGCTGATGGGCAACTACGCCGCCACTGCCGCATTGCTCGCGGTGTTCGACATGCAGGTGCCCGAAGGCAAGCCGCAGTTGCCGATACCGTAACGCTTGTCATCATCCGCCTTCGCGGATGATGACGATTACGACTTCTTCAGCCCCAACTCATCCCACCGCGCCAACACCGCGTCGATGTCTTTCTGCGCTGGCCGCACCGTCGGCGGAAAGCGCGCCCCGCCAAGGTCGGGGTCGGGGTCGTAATCGAGATTGATGGTGGCGTCGATCAGCACGCGATTCCATTTGCCGGTGCCGAATTGCGCGACGTTGCGGTCGCGCTTGCGCACCGAAGGATCGAGGCCGGCGCCGAACGTCGCCGGCATGATGACGACGTCGTCCTCGCCGGCATTGACGCGGAACGCGATCGCCCAATCGACCGCGGCATAATCGTGAATGTCGATATCCTCGTCGACCACAGTAACGTGCTTGTAACGGACATGCGCCGCTGACGAGCCCCACAGCGCGTTGGCCACCTGCTTCGCCACGCCGCGATAGCTTTGCTTGACCTGCACCACCGTGTTCACGCCGGCCTGCACCGGCGGGCACCAAACATCGGTGACGCCCGGCACGCCGGCGCGGTCCAGCACGTTCCACGCGGCTGCGGCGCGCATGACCGATGAAGTGACGCTGTTCTCCGAATAGCTGCCCGGCATCGTGCCTTCGATGGTGCCGCGCAGGATTGGATTGGTGCGGTGGGTGATGCAGGTGACGCGGATCGCCGGCTTCGGCGACTGGTCGCCCGCGATGTAGCCGGTGAATTCGGCGTACGGCCCTTCCGGCAGGAAGGTCGAAGGATCGAAGCTCAGAAAGCCCTCGATCACGATCTCGGCGCTGGCCGGCACGTGAAGATCGACGGTCTCGCATTTTACGAGCTCGACCGGCGCGCCGCGGATCGCGCCGGCGACATCGTATTCGCACATTCCTTTCGGCACCGGCGCGCCGCCGACAAAATCCAGCGACGGCTCCCAGCCGATCGCGACCGCAATCGGCATTTCCTTTTTTCCCGCCTGCTGCCAGGTGGTGGCGTGCTGCCCGATGTGCTGCGCGCGCCACATCAGGATCGGGATCATGTTCTTGCCGGAGACCATGCCGCGATAGACGCCGACATTCATGACGCCGGTATCGTGATCTTTGGTAACGACGCCGCCGTAAGTGAGGATGTAGCGGCCGCCGTCGGCTCTGTTCCATTGCGGCGTCGGAAAATCGTTGAGGTCGATGTCGTCGCCCTTGACGATATTCTCTTTCACCGGGCCGGTCGCGACGATCTTCGGCGGGATCGCGCCGGTGAGAATGGTGCGGCCGAGCTTGACCAGTTCGCGCGGATGAGTGTCGGGCGCCATGCCCATCATCATGGCGACGCGGCGATAGCTCGACAGCGCGCCCGTGAAGACCTGGCGGCAACGCGCGTTCTCGCCGTAATCGCGGATCTTGTTGAACAGCAGCGCTTTGCCGGTGCCGGGCCCCTGCGCCAGTCGCGACACGGTGCCGAGCTCGATATTCCAGTCGACTTCGGCGCCGATCGTTTGCAGTTCACCCGCTTTGTCGAGCGCGCTGAGCCAGCCTCGCATGTCGCCGTAGGCGATCGGTTTTCGTTCGATGCTCATTTCATGTCCCGGTGGCGCGTCATGGCGGCCGTTTTCCGCTTCCGGCAGGGGCCTTGTCAATTCAACCTCGGTCAGGGCACCCGCGTGAATTTGCCTTGGCGGCGAGAGCAGGGCGCGAGCCTTTTCGCTCCCGCGATGCAGTTCGCATCCGAGTTGTTGTTCACGAACGAAGCTTCACGGCACGAACGAAAAAAGTAAGGGAGGCGAAGCGCCGAAAGGCGCGTACCACCCAGCCGCACCACCGCAGACAAGTTTACGCAGTCTGCGCAAACCATCTGCCAGTGCGGCGCGTCCTCAAGCGGAGGACGCTCGCCTTCCGGCGCTTCACTGCGGCGCTTGTCCCGGCGGTCTACCGCCAGAAACTCAGTCCAGGCCGCGCTTCACGCGATGAAGTGCGAAGGCATTACCTTCGCCTGGGTCACCACGCTTAAGCGAAGCACCTCGCGTCTCGGCCGTAGTACCGAGAGGGTCGATGCCCGGACCGCCCGGGAGCGGAAGTGACGAGCCTCCGCCCGCAGGAACCGCACCCGCTCCGTCAGTCGGCGTCACCGGTTGACGTCCCTCACGATGAGCGAGATGCAGATATTCCTAGCAGGATTTAGGAATAAAGTCAAGAGTTTTTCCCTGTAGAACGCAACTTGCGCATCGATTGCTCACCGCGCGATAAGCAGCCTCCATTTTGTATAGGCTGGAAACAAGAACCAATGGCACGCGTGCGCTGCGTTACCGAGATGGGTATGGGCGTCGATGTTCACGGCCGCGACGCGACCAAGGCTGCCAAACGCGCGGTCTCGGACGCGATCCGTCATTCCAGTCTCGGCTTCGTCCGAATGCTGGGGAAGACGCCCCATGACATGCTCGTCGATGTCACTATCGGCGTGCCAAATCCGGACCTGGTCGACACGTCGGCGGTAGCGAAGGAGCTTCCTTACGGCACGGTGACTGTGAAAGCCGTCAAAGGCGGCCTCGAAATTCCTGCCGAAAGTGGCGGTGACGCCATCACCATCGCCAACGCGGCGGTGATCGTGAGTCTCGACGACGGTAAATAAAATATCGTCGTCGTCCGTGACCCGGGCATCGACGTCTCAAGCGGTAAGTGCAGGCAAGACGTGGATGGCCGGAACATAGGCGAGCGAAGCGACGCCGTTCTTCGAACGGCTATATCCGGCCATGACACTGTGGTTTGGGTTATAATGCACCCATGACACTATTCACCCGCACCACCATCGCCGCCGCGATCATCGCCCTTGGCCTCGCCGCCGCTTCGGCCGCGCAGACCTACGGCATGAAGCAGTTCGTCGACAAGAATTACGGCTTCTCGTTCTGGTATCCGGGCTCGCTGAAAGTCACGGCCACGGCGAGCAATGACACCACCAGCTTTCCCGGGGGCACGCTGGTCGAAACATTGCAGGTCGGCGATCCGGGCGGCGTTGTGGTCCACGTCGTCAACTCTCCGCAAGGCACGATCACCGACGAGGCGAAGGGGCACGCGGCGCCGATCCCGCAGACCGAGCTGTTCATGGACGCGGCGATGCAGATGTGGATGCTGCGTTATCCGGAAGGCGACTCCGCAGGCAAGCCGGTCGAGTCGAAAGCCATCGATCCGTCGAAGAAAACCATTGGCGGCTTGCCGATGGTGGCGACCGGCGCGCGCTTCGACACCGCGATCATTCCGCTGTCGAAGACACGCTTCGTTGTCGTGCAGGATGGCGGCGGCGCGGGCTTCACCGCGGAGCTTGCGGCAACGGTTGCTGCGGCGAATGCAAAGGTGAGCGCTGCGGTGCAAGCTAAGGCGCTGCAAGCGGAGGCGGCCGCCTTCAAGAAGCAATAGCGCACTCGATGTGTTGTCTTCCCGCGTTCTTGGCTCCAGGAACGGAGACTGATGGTCGCGTATGGCCCCCGTAGAATGGAGAAGCAAAGATTTTAGGACCTGCACTCGTAAACGGCCAGTGCAGCGTCCGCTTTCAGGGGGTGAAAGCGCGACGACGACCGTTTATGGACGAAAACGGGCGCCGACCAAAAACCGGCACCCGCTGATCGATTGCACTCAGAAAGCGATCAATTTCCGGCATTGATCTCGGTCTGCAGCGCTGCGGCGTTTGCCGCGTCGTTTTGCTGCTCTGCGGCCGCCATGGAGGCAGTCAAAGCCATTTCGTCGTTCAAGTTCTGCTCCGACGCAGCGGCGGCGGAGGCGGCAGCCGCGTCACTCGCGCTATTATCGATTGGCGTCGAAGGGCTCGGAGAGTCAAAGGTCGGGTCATACCCACCTGACGACGTACCGTACGACCGGTGCGACGCCGCCTGCTTCATCGCACTCTGCACGATGCCGGCGTATTGCGGCGGCACCATACCGAGCATCCCTCCGATCAATTGTCCGACGTTGATGCCCGGTTCGGCACCAAAATGTCCGCCGGCCGGATACCGATAGGCAGGCCGCGCAGCGGCATTGGACCTGGCGTTCCTTTGCGGGTTCGGTCCCACCGCGTCCGTGTAATTTGGATAGGGTGGAATTGCCGCAACGTCTACACCCTGCCAGGACGCGGCCGGTGGCGTTGTCCTCGCCTTGACGTGCGCCGTGGCGGCCATTGCGTGTCCGCCCAAGGCGAGCGATGCCAACACAAGACCAGTCGAAACGAACGATTTCTGAATAAGCGATTTCATGGCACTCTCCTTATTTGGTCGGCGTTGAGCCGACGAGAATCCCGAACGCTGTAGGATTGAGGATATGCCGCGAGGCTGAACGGCGGATGGCCGGCGGATTAACTGTCGTCCAGAATTGGTAAGCCGGTAGCGAAAAACGAAAATGTGAACGCGGCCTAACAGGCTCCAGAACTGTTTGCCGTGCCCATGAATTCGAGCGCTCTCAGGAATACAGGCCAACGAGGAATATTGCTTTTGCAGGCGTCGGATAGCTGACATTCGCAGCGGCGCATTAGCTCAATTTATGAGTACGCGACCTGGTCACTCCGCCTTCAGGCCGGCGTCCTTGATGACCTTGCCCCACTTGTCCATTTCGGACTTGAAGAACGCTTCGCACTGATCGGGTGTATCGCCGATCGGCACGTAGGCCATCGCGGCTAGTTTTTGTTTGATGCCGTCGTCGGAGAGGCCGGCGACGATCAGCTTGTTGAGTTGCGTGACAATATCTTTCGGCGTGCCGGCCGGCGCCGCGATCGCAGTCCAGGTCGCGCCTTCGACTTCGGGGAAGCCCGCTTCCGCCATGGTCGGAATATCCGGCAGCGTCGGCGAGCGCTCCTTGCCGGTCACGGCGAGCGCGCGCAACTGCCCGGCCTGGATCAGCGGCACCGCGGGCGCCATCGCGCCGAACGAGATCGGCGTGTGATTGCCGACGGTGGCCTCGACCGCCGTGCCGCCGCCGGAAAACGGCACATGCACGAGATCGAGATTCAACGAATGGGCAAACAGCGCGCCGACAAGCTGCGGCGGGGTGCCAGTGCCGGGCGATGCATAGCTTTCCTTGCTGGGATTGGCGCGGATCCAGTCGACCAGCTCCTTCACCGTTTTTGCCGGTACCGTGGGATTAATCGCGAGCACCACCGGCGTCGCGGCAACCAGCGCGACCGCATCGAAATCCTTGATCGGATCGTAGCCAGCATGAGCAAACAAAAATGGATTGTTGGTGATGTTGCCGCCGGTCACCAGGATTGTGTAGCCGTCGGGCGCCGATTGCGCGACACGCATGGCGCCGACATTGCCGCCGGCGCCGGGAACGTTCTCGACATAGAAATTCTTGCCGGTCTGCTCGGACAGTTTTTGCGCCACCAGACGGCCGACGAGGTCGGTCGGGCCGCCGGGCGTGAACCCGACCACGACCTTTACCGGCCGCACCGGCCAATCCTGCGCCGTAGCGGGTGCCGCTAGGCCCAGGGCGCCGGACAGCAGGCAAAATCTCAAAATCCATTGAGTTTTGAGGCGTTTATCTATGGCGGCCTCCCAAAAAAGGTCCACAATGGGCTCGTTACGGCCGCTGCGGTAACCATGTTTACATAGACTAAACCATAGTATCGCCTTGATTCCGCAGCGTTATGATCACGTCGGCAAGCGGCAAATCGCCTCGTTATCCGCTTGTGGGGATACCGGTCACACGGTTGGGGGCAAAGGGGATGAGGGTATTGCAGTTGGCCTGCATGGCGACCGCTGTTGCGGTCGCGCCGTGGTTATTTCCACGCGACCAAGCGCCTGCGCCCGCACCTTCAGACGAAACGAGCATTGTCGAACCATCGACGGTCATCGGACCGCGCATCGATCACGCGGTGCTGTTGCGGGATTTCGAGCTGCTTGCCGCGATGCCCAAGATCGTGCTGCAGCGGGCAATGGCGCCACAGCAGGTCGCACCACAGCAGATCGCATATGTGCCGGATCAGACCGGCTCGCTGGGGCCGCTAGCGACCACGCGCCTTGCCGATGAGCCGGCGCAGAAGCAGGATCTCAGCCTGCTCGCCGATTACGTCTATTCCGAAGTGCCGCCGGACGAGAAGCCCGCGGTTACCATTCTGAATTCGATGAAGGACATTCCGGAAGGCACGCCGGTCGAGGAGATCAAGCGTGTGTCGGATGCGCTCGGCGTCGATTTCACCTTCTTGAAGACCGTTGCCAAGATCGAATCCGATTTCGATCCGAAGCAGCGCACCGGTTCCTACATCGGGCTTTACCAGCTCAGCAATTTTGAGTTTGGCAGATACGGCTCTGGCGACATTCTGGATGCGCGTGATAATGCCGTCGCCGGCGCCTATAAGATCGTCACCGAGGCGGCGCTGTTCGAGATGCAGTCGCACAAGAAGGCGACGCTGTACGATCTTTATTTGATCCATCAGCAAGGCATTCAGGGCGCGACGGAACACGTCTCGCATCCGGATCGGGTCGCGTGGGAGTCGATGTGCGCCACCGAAGAAGGCCGCCAGAAGGGCGAGAAATGGTGCAAGCGCGCGATCTGGGCCAACACGCTGCCAGCGGTGAAGAAGGTCTGGAAGACGGTCGATAACCTGACGTCAGGGGCATTCATCGCGATGTGGCACGACCGTATGGATATGTTCTACTCACGCTACGCCCAGGCTGCGCCAGCGCAGTAATCACGCGCCGGCGCTGTAGCCAAAAGACCTTCTATTCTGCTCGCTCGCGAGAGGCGGAAAAATTCTCTCTTGAAATGTGAATATGTTTCTTTGCGCGCTGCATCATCGGCGGCCCCGCAAACATGTCTTTTGAAATATTTTCGATTTGTTTTTATTCAGATCGCGTTCATGGTATTTTTGTAGGTATCACGGCGTTGCTGGCCGCGGCGGCGGCAATGGGGAAGGCGATTGCTCCCGCTCATTTTGTATTAGGGCGTGATCCGGAAAAGCTTGCCCTCGGACTTGATCCGAGGGTGGACTTCCGGTTTTCCGAAAAGATCATGCTCCAACTGGAATTCCAGACCCTCATCCGACTTTGGCCTGGCCGGATGAGGGTCTGGGTGAACGGAGCGTCCTATGGCGATTTACCGCCTGTTACAGCAATCCGCCTTTACCCCTGAGGACGTGGTGCTTCTCGTCAAAGCCTACGAAGATTGCCTGCGTGTCCTGAACCTCGCCGACCAGCCCGCCGCCAAAACCGAGACCGTCGCGCGCGCGGTCATCGAGATTGCGCAGACCGGCGTGCGCGACCCGGTGCAGATCCGCGAGCGCGTCGTGGCCCGGCTCGGTTCCATTTCCGGGCGATAAAGTAGAAATTTCTTTCGATTTCTGGGCTGGTCGTGGGCCGGTTCCGCAAGGAACAAACGGTGCGCTATTCCATTGGCAAACTGGAGGAAAACAGTCGGACACCGGCGATGTGGAATGATGAAAGAATATACGAAGAACCGGAATACGCGCCGCCGTCACGGAAAACTCTGCTTAAGATCATGCGCCGAAAAATCGGGCGCGGATTGCAGGCGCGGTACGAAGTGCCGCTCGATCTACCACCGGCGTTGCGGGAACTTGTAGCGAAGCTGGAAGCGCAGTGAGTTTTGGCGATCGCGAGCGTTTATGCCTGTGATCAGTCGAGATGCGTCACCACGGCGAGCCGGTCGATCTTGTGGTTCTCATAAGCTTGAAGAAACGCGTCGTAATCCCGGAACGACACGCAGCCGTTTGAATCGCCATTCGGCCCGAGCATAAAGGTGTGGGCTAGCAAGCCGTCGCGGCCGTGCGTCGCGCTCTCACCCTCAACCGGGATAAGTCGAAGCGCCTGGACGCCATGGAACAGCGACTCGCGCGGCTTCAGATCATAAAGAGTCGGTGGGGTGACACCGCGCATACGCACATCTGCATGGTTCGGATCGTCGAGTAGCTCCCCGAGGCCGGAATGGGCTTCGAGCGCGGTGCCGTCGGGCAGGTAAACCTTGTGCGCGGAGATATCGTAAACCGCGGTGGAGTGATCGTAGAGGCCGTCGGTCGTCATCGTGGCGCCGTCGGCGTCGGCATAAGCCAGCGTGACCGGTGCGGCGACAGGCTTGCCGAACAGCTTCTCGAAGATTGTGCGCGTATCGGCGGAGGCTTTAGCGATAAGATGATGCGCGCTGTCGCGAACAGCAGCCGTGCGGGTCTGCGCCGGTACGGATTGCTGTAACGGAATGGAGGCGGTGCGGTCGGCAGGCGGCGCGATCGACGCAACCTTTTGCTGGCTCGATTGTGCCGAGGCTGAAGCGATCTTGAAGCCGGGCGGTTGCGCCGGCGCGGTGCCTGCAAACGTTCCAGCCGACGTGCCGTTGAATCGCGGATCGAACATCAGCGCGAAATTGGTCAGCGCCGCTTTCGCCTTTGCCAGGCGCTGCGACGGCGCTACAGCCGGTGTGGTTGTGGTTGTGGATGCGCTTGCAGGCTTTGTGGCGGCAGGCGCTGTAGCCGGGAGACGATCGCCGCGGGTGCCGGTGATGTCGGCCAGTATCCGGTCACCGCGGGTGCCTGACACATCGACCGGTTCTGCTGGCGCGCCGACCAGATTGCTGAACAGTGTCCACGAGCAGGCAAACGCAATACAGATCAACGCGGCGCCCGCGAGCAACCGCTGCGGCCGTGCGCTCGGTGCGAAATCCGGATGATCGTAAGTCGCGGTACTAAAACGCCACGCGGTTCCGACTGCCATTCCCCTTGCGCGTCTCGACGAGCACCGCTCCAACGCAACGAACACCCCCCACGCGTATGCCGGCGTGGTCTGTCGAAGCGGCGAAGGCGATTAAGACGCGTCCCGTCCCGTTACATCCCGCAGTTTTTATGCGGGATGTATCGGACAAAATTGCGGCAACTCCGTCAACGGCCGTTAACCATGATTGTGGCAAGGCCCTGCCAAGACGGCGTTATTCGGCGTCTTCACCAGCGCCGGTAGTGACCCCCATGGCCGTAACCGTAGGCGACGCGGGGCCCATAACCGCGCCAATAGGGCCCGTAGTAGGGATAAGGCCCAACCGCGACCGGAGCCGGTGGATAGGCGTAATATGCAACCGGCGGTGGTAACGGCGGTACGGCATATCCGTAACCGACCGGCGGCGCCGGCTGTGGATAAGCTTGGCTCTGTTGCGGCGGCGGATAATAGCCTTGTGGCGGCTGTTGATAGCCGTACTCGGGCACTCCCATGTCGGCGGCGTGTGCCGACGGCATTGCAACGGCACCCAGAGCAACTGCGCTTACGCTCGCAGCGAGCGTCAACCCAATCATGTGACGCATTGACGTTATCTCCCTTTTCAAACGGGTGTTTGAACCCGGGGAGAATAGAAACCCGTGCAACGGCGGAATTTTTGCCGCGCCGTGGCGGATTTTGGCTATTTCGGCAACGGCTGTTCAGAAACGTCAACGCCGGCAAATCTGCCGGCGCTGCGTTTGTTTCAGATTGCGAAGGGGAGGTAGCCGCTTCCTGCTTTCTATTCGGCCGCGACCGTTGCAGGTGACCCCTGTCCGTTTGCGGCGCGCTCCCGTTGCGCGCGCCGCTCGAGCTTCACCGGCGAATAGACTGGATCGAGCTTGAACAGCTTCTGGGCGTTGCCGCCGAGGATGTTGCGCTTGGCCTGTTCGTCGAGGAACGGCAGATCGTAGATCGTCGACGGCAGATCCATGTCCCAGTGCGGATAGTCGGACGAATAAAGCAGCTGCGTCTCGGCGTTGATCATCTCGAAGGTCAGTTCGAGCGCCTTGCGGTTGTCGACCATTTCCATCGGCTGCGAGGTGAAAAACATTTCGCGCATGTATTCGCTGGGCTTGCGCTTGAGCAGAGCGCAGTCCGAGGTGCGCATCATGAACTCGTTGTCGAGCCGCTGCATCAGGAACGGAATCCAGGCGAGCCCGCTTTCGATCCATACCGTCTTCAGCTTCGGAAAACGCTCCGGCATGCCGTTGGTGACCCAGTTGGTCATGTGCAGCATGTTGCACCAGGTGAAGCCGAGCGCATGCACGCCGATGAAGCGGTTGGTGAGCTGCAGGCTCTGGTCGGTCCAGGTGAACGCGGCATGGAAGCCGAGCGGCAGATCGCGCTCCTGCAGCGCGTGATAGCTCTTCATGTAGGCGTTATCGTAGTTCGCGCGGTAATGGGTCGAAGTGACCATGAAGCCGCACACGCCCTTGCGGTCGGCGAATTCCTCGATGATCTGGTAGGTCGCTTCCGGATCGTGGAACGGCAGGTAAAGCATCGATCTGATGCGCGGATCGGCGTCCAGGATCTTGTCGCAGAGCCAGCGGTTATAGGCTTTCGCCATCGCCACCTCGACCTCGATGCGCGGGCAGTTCGACAGGTTCAGCATCGGGGTCGGAAACATCACCGCCATGTCGACGCCCATGGCGTCCATCCAGCGCTCCATCAGCGTCAGATCGCGGTGCTTGGTGTTCGGCACCTTCTCGTTCTTGCGCTGCGGATAACGGGTGATGCGGCCCGCGATCTCCTGATACGAGCCGGTCTCCGCGGTGAAGCCGCCGCGCGAATGGCCCTGGAATTTCGCTTCGTAGCGCATCACCGGATCGTCGATGTATTCGGCGATCTCCTTGAACGCTTCGGTCTCGTAGTGATGCGAGTCGGTGTCGACGATCAGGAAGTCCTCATATTTGCGATCGATCGCCTGATTGACGGCGTTGCGCAGCAGCGTGCGGGTATCGAATTCTTCGCTGGCAAGATCGCGGAAATCGCGGTTCGCCATGTCTTGCAGGTCTTGCGGTGTGTTCAGCATAGGAGGACCTCGTTATTTCCAATTACGGTTTGCCGCCGCCTTGCGGCGTGAGACGGCCGATGCCGGACATGCTTTGCCAGGCGCCGAGCTCGAAAACTTCCAGGCCGGCGCTTTCAAGCAGCGCCGTGCAGCCGATCGCAACATCGGTCACAGTCACGCCCGAGTTGCGGCCGTAGGGCCGCGGCGCTTCGCCAAGCTGCGCCTTGGCGGCATAGAGCCGGACGATTGCGCCGAACGCCTGGCCGAGCGAGTCGTTCGGGATGTCGTCGAGTCGCTGTGTTTCGATCGCTTCGGCGCAAGCCGCGGCGAGATCGCTCGCCAGATCCGGGAAGGCGGCGATGCGCTCAGACTGTGACATAGATTTCGTCGCCACGTTCGACCACGGAATATTTTTTCAGGCGTTGCCGCTTGTCGATGACATGGACGCCGTCCTTGAGATGGAACTCCCAGCCATGCCAGGGGCAGACGATGTGCATGTCGCTCTCATCGAAGTCCTGGCCGAGATGGATGCCTTTGTCGCCGATTTTTTCCACCACCTGGGGCATCTTCAGGCCTTCGCACGCCGGGCCGCCCTGATGCGGGCATTGGTTGCGATAGGCGTAATAGGCGCCATTGTGGAAGATCACGCCAATCTCGACCGGGCCGCTCTTGACCAGGCGGGTACCGCCCTCGGCGATGTCGCCTTTCTTGCAAACGCGTACTTCTGGCATTCCGTGCTTGTCCTTGAGACCTGTGCTGTTGCTCTTGGCCTGGCCGGCACGTGCTACGCGTCGCGCGCGGGGCCACGCCAAGGTTCTCGCGCAATGTCTTACCCTCATATTCGGTGCGGTAAAGCCCGCGCCGCTGCATTTCAGGCATTCGCACGCCTGCCGAAAACCATGTTTTCAACGTGGCTCCAATAGGAATCGACAATGGCGGGGGCTTCCGGCCGTACCCGGCCCGTAACGCGCATCTCGGGGCCAAAGCCGGCCAGCATCGCGGTGAGACTGATCATCATGTAGTGAAAGACGATCGGTTCGACGGCAGGGAGATCGCCGTCTCTCTGCGCGGCGCGGATTTGCGGCAGCAGGCGTTCAATCAACGGCGCCAGAATGGTTTCTGCCACCCATCGCAGTCGCGGGTTGTCGTACATGGCCTCCTGGCGCATGAAACGGTGAAACTCCGGAAACGCCGCAGTGTAGTAAAACACCGTCCGGTATTCCGCTCGCAGACGATCGATCGGTGCGGCGCCGGATAGCTCAGGTCCGGACTTGTCCCATTTCTCCCGTATCTGCTCGAAGGCGTATTCGGCCGTTGCGCGCCACAACGCATCCTTGGTGGGATAGTGGTAAGTGATAAGGGGATGCTGAAGCTTGGTTCGCTCCGCGATTGAGCGGATACTCGCTCCCTCGAAGCCTTTATCGGCAAATTCCAATAACGCGGCCGCTAAAATCGACAGCCGGGTCGTGCGTGCTCGTTTTTGTTCGGCCCGCGTTCTTTTGCGCGCGTCGCCCGTTGCCCCGCGACTTTTAGTAGCTGCCCGCGCCATGCGCTCTGGTTATCACAGCGCACGGTCCGTCGCCCAGCGGCACCTGATGTTACTTGCCCTCGAACGTCATCGCCGGTGGCTCGATATCGGCGTCGAAAGCTTTGGCAGTGCTGGCAAAGCCGCGCTGTGCATCGAGGCCGTTATAGAGTTCCATCGACACGTCGAGCATGACGAGGTCGGCCGCGGCGATACCGCCGCTCGACCAGGCTTTAAGGAGAGTGCGTGTTGCCGCGTAAGAGCGCGTTGGGCCGCTGCCGAGCTGGCTAGCAAGCGCGTTGGCGGCTTCCTCGAGTTTGTTGTCATCGACCACGTGGGTCGCTATCCCGAGAGCGCCTGCCTCGGTGCCGGAAATCGGGTCTCCCAGCATTGCAAAACGAGACGCACGGGCACGGCCGACGCGTTCGGCCAACCGCTGCAACGCTCCTGCGATTGGCAGCATTGCCGTCGTGACTTCGACGCACCGGAAGACCGTGGATTTTGCCGCAACCAGAAAATCGCATGCCAGCGCGAGTTCAAATCCGCCGCCGAAGGCTACGCCCTGTACGACGGCCATGGTCGGAACTCGCAGGCCTTCGATCGCGCGATAGGAAGTGTTCACCTCGGCGACAAAGGTGCGAAACCAGTTCACATCCTTACCGGGCCATTCCCGGACTTCGCCGCCAAAGCTGAAGTTGGGTCCCTCGGCGCGCACGACCAGGACTCGAATATCGCTCTCGCTCGCACGGTGCACCGCTTCTTGCAGCGCCTTCGAAAAACGAAGATCGAGCCGATTGAACGGAGGGTTGGCGAGGATGATGCTGCCGATCGTGCCTTTTTGTTCAAATCTGATCGTATCCATAAAGTCCTCCTCTCGCTTTTGCTTTCGTCTGCCGCAGGCGCCCTTGCATCGCGGTAGCGGTGCGGATCAGTGACCGTCAGGGATGACCGGCAACAGCAGATGCGATGGCCTTTCCGCGTCCCGATAGACACGGTGAGTCACCGTCTGGCTGCTGCACACGTGATAGGGAATGTATTCGACGTTGGTCATCGCGCCGGTGCCGGTCGGGACATCCATTGATGTGATGTCGAGACAAATTCGGTGGCCGGCCTTGAACCGGTTGGCGGTGCCCAGAATTTGAATTCTGTACTCGACGATTTCTCCGGGGACGACCGGAGCGACGGCGTCGCGTGTAAGCTTGTGAAACGGCTCCCAGGGCTTGGACCGTTTCTCATCAACCGCACGATAGGAGGCCTTGAGCCAGCCGCGTGTCAGTTCCCGCTCCGGCAGGCTTTGCGGCACGGCGCGTTCGCCCTCTCGCGCGGTTTGCACCGAAACGTCAGGCCCCACGTCCTTGAGCACGATGATCCAATTGGTGTCGCTCTGATCAATCGACGCGTACAGGGTCAGCGCAATCGGCCCGACGACATCGACATCGTGCGGCAGCGGGTCGGTCATGTAACGCAGCCGCTCGATCTTCACCGTTCGCGTGAGCGGCATCTGGGTGAATACGTCGGGTTCGCGCGCGGCAGCACCACCATTCGCTCCGGGCGGTGCGTCCCTCGTGAGCCCCTCCCATGGCGACAGATAAAACTTCGTCCATTGAGTTTCGGGCAGTGGCCAGTCGCTAGCAGTACGCCACGCGTTGGCCCCCATCAGCCAATAGCGGACCGGCGGCTCGTCCATGATGCCGGTGTCTTTGCCTTTGAGCCAATGGTCGTACCAGCGAATGACCTCGTCGTGATACTGATGAAACGGGCGCTCCAGGTGAGCAGGCCCGGTGAAGATCAGTTTTTTCGGCTGTTCGATATTTTGAAAATAGTGCTGCGCGCCGAGCCAGTGCAGCTTGTAGGTGTAAGCATACGCACCTGAGCCCGTATAAAACGGAATTTTGATTTTCTTGTAGGTTTCTTCCGATCGCTCGACCACTCCGTCTGCCTCCCAGGGAGTTGTCAGCAAATGGTACATCAGGAAAGTGCGCTGCCCCTTCTGAGTCAGGATGTTGTAGAGATTGATGTACTGCTTGAAGTCCGCGGTGCGCATCGCCTCACGCCAAAGGGCGTCTTGCTCGGGCGGAAGCTCGGTCGGCCGGTCGCGCAACTCATGAACGGTGCTGAAGACATCCAGCAGATAAGGAAAGGTGTGCAGCACGCCGCCGGGGACGAAATCGCGAAAACCGAACATTCCCCCGTAAGCACTGCAGGCGTCGTAGGGAAAGATCGCCTTCAGGGCCGGATGGCCCTGCGCGGCGGCGCGCCATTGCTCGCCGGCGTATCCTGAAATGCCGACCATTCCGACATTGCCGTCACACCAGGACTGGCGCACGATCCATTCGATTAGATCGTAATGGTCTGTGTCCTCGTGGCCGTACACGCCCTCGGATTTCGCCGAGCCGCGCGGCTGCGCGATGACATGCACATATCCGTTGGCAATAAAGTGCCGGGTGTTGCCGGCCTCGATCGGGCCGAACCAAAGCGGCGCATGGGCCGGCTGTGGCGGCAGCACATCGGCGATATCGGGACCCTGGATGTCCTTGTTGTGCAGCGAGCACGCGTAGAGCACCGGATATCTGCCCGTCGCGTCCGGGCGATACACGTCCAGCACAAGGCGCGTTCCATCGCGCATCACAACAGGAATGTCGCGCTCCTCGATCATCGTTTCGCGTTTCCTCGCGGCAGCGGATGATTTGAAATCGACAGCCCTCTTTGGCGGGAGCCTTTATTATCCTGTACGTACGTAAAGTATAATATAGGCGCGACATTGGCGCAAGCCGCTGACGAAACATCATTGCGGCAGCGGGTTGACCGGCAGTCTTGTTAGTGCGCGCCTCAGCCGGCGCGTTGCTTCGCGTCGCGCTGCCAAACCGGCTGCGGCCGGGGCACGCCAAGGTTCTCGCGCAACGTCTTGCCTTCATATTCGGTGCGGTAAAGCCCGCGGCGCTGCATTTCAGGCACGACCAGGTCGGCGAAGTCGTTGAGCGTGGTCGGCACATTGGGCGGCAGCAGGTTGAAGCCGTCGGCGCCTTCGTTGACGAACCATTCCTCGAGCTGATCCACAATCTGAACCGGCGAGCCGATCAGCGTCCAGTGATCCTTGCCGGCGGCGGAGCGCATCGCGACCTGGCGGAGCGTGAGGTTGTCGCGTTTTGCCATCCGCGCGTAATTCATCGGCGTGCTCATGCGCGCCTCGTTGCCGACCAGATCGGGCATCGGGGCATCGACGTCAAAGCGCGAAAGATCGACGCCGCCGAGCATGCGGCTCAAGCGGTCGATCGCCACCGGCAGTGGAATGAGCTCCTGCAGGCGGTCGAACTTTTCCCGAGCTTCCTGTTCGGTGCGGCCGATATACATCACCACGCCCGGCATCACTTTGAGCGAATCCGGCGAACGACCGAATTTCGCCAGCCGGCCTTTCAGGTCGGCATAGAACGACTTCGCATCTTGCAGCGATGGCTGCGCGGTGAAGCTCGCATCGGCAAAGCGCGCCGACAGTTCCTTCGCCGGCACCGACGAGCCGGCCTGCACGATCACCGGGTGGCCCTGAATCGGCCGCGCCACGCTGAGCGGGCCCTTGACCTGGAAGCGTTCCCCCTTGTGATTGAGGATGTGCATCTTGCCGGCGTCGAGATAGCGGCCGGTCGTCTTGTCGCGCGGAAACGCGTCATCCTCGAAGCTGTCCCACAATCCGAGCACCACGTCGCCGAATTCCTCGGCGCGCGCATAACGGTCGGCATGAGGCGGGTGCGCGGCATGACTGAAATTGAACGCGTCTTCGTGATTGCCGCCGGTCACCATGTTCCAGCCGGCGCGGCCGCCGCTCAGATGATCCAGCGAGGCGAGCACGCGCGCCACATTGTATGGCTCGTTGTAGGTTGTGGCCGCGGTCGCGACGAGGCCGACATGGCTGGTGACGGTGGTCAGCGCGGACAACAGCGTGAACGGCTCGAATTTGTCGCCGCGGGTGTTGTAGCCAATCAGGTCCGTGCGTTCCGCGCCGGGAAGCCCGATGGTGTCGGCGATGAACAGCATGTCCATCCTGGCGCGCTCGATGATCTGCGCGAATTCGACCCAGCGTTTGAGCGTGACGCCGGCATTGTCGTAGGAGTCGGGAAGGCGCCAGCCGGCGACATGATAGTTGCTGTCCGCCTGCATGAAGACGGAGAACTTGATCTTGCGATCGCGGGAACCTGTGGGACTCATCAGTTTCGCCCGATTCTGCCGCGGTATCTTGCGCGACGTGGTTCGCTGTTGACGCAAGGCCGCCATATCAGCTTGACACACCAGTGGCCACGAACCTTATGCCCATAATACTTAGAGTAAACGCGCCTGATTGTCTCTCGGGGTAGTCCGCACGGCGCGCCGGAGGAGCAGGCATGCATACGCGCATAAGGCGCAGGTATCGCCCTGTTCGATACCGGTTATTTGAACCG
The DNA here is from genome assembly GCA_963742215.1 of uncultured Alphaproteobacteria bacterium. Lineage (GTDB taxonomy): Bacteria > Pseudomonadota > Alphaproteobacteria > Rhizobiales > Xanthobacteraceae > BOG-931. The sequence goes on along the minus strand of CAVULJ010000015.1, from coordinate 163,481 downwards.
CTCGCTCGGCGGCGCGATTTCGGTGACGAGATCGCGGATCAGTTTCTTGTTCGGCAGGGGGGTGAGTGTCATCTCGCGCGGCTCGAGCCGCGTGGTGCAGGCATAGACGGTTTCGCCATCGACCTGGATCATGCACTCCTTGCAGGCATTGGCATTGATGCAGGAGTAACGCACCGCGATCGATGGGTCCTTGTTGATACGCAGCCAGCGCAGGCCGTCGAGCACCGATTGGCCGTGCTCGAACGGCACGTCGTAGGTCTCGAAGCGCGGCGTCTCACCGGCAGTGCCACGGCGGATTTTCAGCGTGGCCTTTTCTCCCTGCGCGTTCATGATACCAGCGCTTGCACAGCCGCGGGTTCAGTGGCGATTGCGAGCTTGCCGTCGTGCATCGCGGCGCGCTGACGGACCTGCCATTGTGGCGACATTTGCGGGAAATCCTCGCGCTGGTGCGCCCCGCGGCTCTCGGTGCGGTTGAGCGCGCATTGCGTGACCACGTGCGCCACCGTGAGCATGTTGCGCATGTCGAACCAGTCGAGGCGGCGCATATCGAAGCTGCCGCGTTCGCCGGCCGGATGGTCGCCGTGTTCCGCGGTGATCGCCGCGAGGCCCGACAAGGCGCGGTTCAGCGTCGCCTCGGTACGGAATGGGCCGACGTCCTTGGTCATGACCGATTGCAGATCCGCAATCGCCGCCGCGGTGTTGGCCGGCGAACCGTCGGCGCCTTCGTCATCGATGAGATCAAGCGCGGCTTTGGTGTCTTGCGCGCGAAGGGCTGGCACCGGCACGCGGCGGCAGCGTTCGGCAGCGCTCCTGCCGGCTCGGCGGCCAAACACCAAGGCTTCGGTCACGGCGTTGCCGGAGAGCCGGTTGGCGCCGTTCGCGCCGCCGACGACTTCGCCGGCGACAAAAAGCCCGGGCACGTCGCTCGCCATGGTCACGTCGGCCTTTACGCCGCCCATGTGATAGTGCGCGATCGGCGCAACCTCGACCGGCATCTTGGTGAGATCGATGCCGTTTGCAGCGAGACGGTCGATCACCGGCCCGAACGCGTCACGCAACCGCGTTTCCGTGCAGTGCTGGAACGACAAATAGGCGCCGCCGTGAGGCGAACCGCGGCCGGCTTCGACTTCCTTGGTGATCGCATAGGTCGCGAGGTCGCGCGTCAGCACGTATTTGCCGTCCTCGTCGGAGCCATAGCGCGCGGTGAATTCCTCCATGCGGCCGTTGAGAAGCTGGCCGCCAAGCTTGTAGCGGAACGGATCCCACATGATCGGATCCATGCCGACCAGCCGTGGCGCGAGATGCCCGATCGGAAAGAACTGCACGAATTCCATGTCGATCAGCGTTGCGCCGGCGCGCAGCGCCAGTGCGTAGCCGTCCCCGCCCATATTGGTTGACGCACTGTTGCGCGCATAAAGCCGCGTCAGCCCGCCGGTCGCCAGCACTGTCGCCTTGGCCGCGATAAGAACCGGCGCACCGGTGCCTAGATGATAGGCGACCGCGCCGGTGCATTCGCCGTCGCTGACGATGAGATCGACAACGCAAAGGTCGCCGGCTTTGCGGATATTCGGATTGCGCGCCATCGCGGTGCGCAACGTCTTTGACACCGCCGGTCCGGTGTTGAGGAAATCGACATAGACGCAGCGCGGGCGGTCATGGCCCGGTGCGGTGGTCGCGGTGATGTGGCCGTCCTTGCGCGCCCAGCCGACGCCCCAGTGATCCATCTCGCGGATACATTCCGGCGCGTCGTCGCAGAGCAGGTGCGCGAGCTTTTCGTCGCATAGTCCGCGGCCGGCGGCGATGGTGTTGGCATAGTGATACTGCGGGTCGTCCGGCGTTTCCTCGCCGAGCGCCACGGCGACCGTCATCTGTGCCATCACAGTCGCGCCGCCGCGCCCGATCAGGCTGCGATCGGCGAGCAGCACCTGCGCGCCATTGCGCGACGCCTCGATCGCGGCATAAATGCCCGCGGCGCCGGAGCCGATCACGAGGACGTCGGTGGAGATTGCGATAAGGTCGGACGGCATTGCTCAGATTAAAACGTTATGGGTTACGCAGTAACCCGTTATCCTGAGGTGCGAGCGAAGCGAGCCTCGAAGGATGCACGGCCCGGGCCGTCGCCCTTCGAGGCCGCTTCGCGGCCACCTCAGGGTGACGGTGATGATGATGCAAACGCTGCAGCCAGGCGTGCGGCGAACTGCTTTTCCATTTCCTTCGCCTTGGAGCGCAGCACCGGCTGGCCGAGGCTGCCGAGCTTGCCGGTCAGCGCCGTCTCGACGTTGTAGGCGATCTTGGTCTCATCGCCCATCTCGGTCAGCGTGGTGAGCGAGGTCGCGCTCAACCGACCGACGATGCCAAGCGGCGTGCCTTCGACCTTGGCCTCGATCTCTTTCGGCTCCTCGGCGCGCGTCACCTGCACCGTGACGTTGAACTTGAATTTCATGTAGGCGACTTTGGTTTCGAATACCGCGGAATAAGTGTCCGGCGCGGTCTCTTTCAGATCGTTCACGCCGTCAATGCAGGACGCGAAGAATTTTGCGTCGCGCACCGCCTTGTAGACCTTGTCGCGCGGTGCCTTGACCGTCAGTTCACCGGTAAATTTCATTGTATTGCAACTCTCGTTGGCCCGTCATTGCGAGGAGCGGAGCGACGAAGCAATCCAGGGCCGCTTGCATTGAGCGCTGGATTGCTTCGCTCCGCTCGCAATGACGAATGAAAGATCACGCGCGCAGCGCCGTCAGCATATCCTTGATGTATTCGTCGGCGCTGGAGATCACCAGCATCATCACATGGGGCCGCAGCTGCGCCAGCATCTTGGAGATGGTCTCGTCGCTTGACCCGTTGCCGCCGAGAATGAGCGCCGTCGTCATCACGTGCCTGACGCTGCAGGCCTCGCCGATGATCGCGGCAGCCGCCGCGCTTTGGCCCGCGGTTGCCACCATGACTACGAGGTCGGCCGAATTTACCTCGTCGACCAGGTTCTTGGTCCGGCCGGCGAGATCGGCGAGCCAGCCGCCCATGGAAAACTTCTCGCCCTTGGGCGGAGCGCCGGAAAACGACGATGCGGTGAGAAACGTCGCGGCCTGCCACTGCGACTGCGCGAGATCCTTGACGATGTGCTCGCTCTGGCTGTCGAGCGCGATCACCTTGACGGCCCGCGGCTTCGAATTCGGGCTGTCGATGCGGAATTTGGCTTCCGCCGCCGAGCTCATCCGGGCCGATTCACTGTCCATCACGTCTACTCCGGTACGGCACGTATATAGCGGGTTGCCGGGGATATTTCATTACCCGAAATGGGATGCGAATGTTTGAATCGGACCGCAAGTGTCTTGTATAACGGCGCGCCAAGGTTGGGAAATATGACCGGAAAACGTATCGAATTGTGCAGCACTGACGAGGTCGCGCCCGGCGCGGCGATCAAGGTCGAGATCGACGATCTGGCGCTCGCGGTATTCAACGTCGGCGGTGAATTTTACGTCACCGACGATGCCTGCACTCACGGTCCCGGCTCGCTGTCGGAAGGCTATATCGAAGACGACGTTGTCGAGTGCAATTTCCACAACGGCCAGTTTAATATCCGCACCGGCGAAGTGGTCCTGCCGCCCTGCATGGTGCCGATCAAGACCTATCCGGTTGAGGTGGTCGACGGAAAAGTGACTATCGAGATTGATTGACTGTCATGCCCCGCGAAGGCGGGGATCCAGTACTCCGCAGCTTGGCAAGCTTGTCCTCAGCGCCTGGGGATACTGGATCATCCGCCTGCGCGGATGATGACAGAGCGGTTGGGACTTCGCCCATCAGTCGCCATTCGCTTTTCAGTTGACGAAATGCGCGCTGCCCGCTTGGGTGCCGCACAATAAATTCTTTGGAGGATTGCCCGATGCCCCGAACCAAACCGCCGTTTCGCGCCGACGTGGTCGGCTCAATTTTGCGGACCGCGTCGCTGAAGGAAGCACGGGCCAAGCGCGACAAAGGCGAGATCACCGCGGCGCAGCTCAAGGAAGTCGAGGACCGCGAGATCGAGAAGATCGTCAAGAAGCAGGAAGAAGTCGGGCTCAAGGTCGCGACCGACGGCGAATTCCGCCGCTCGTGGTGGCACTTCGACTTCTACGGCATGCTCGATGGCGTCGAGATCCAGGAGATCGACCACGGCATCCAGTTTCAGGGTGTGCAGACCCGGCACCTGACGCCGCGCATCGTCGGCAGGCTCGGCTCGGCCCATCATCCGATGATCGAGCACTTCAAGTTTCTTAAAGACCACTGCCGTGTCACGCCGAAAATGTGCATCCCGAGCCCGGCGACGATGCATTTCCGGCTCGAGCAGAATGCGATTGCGAGCAAGGAATATACCGATCGCGATTTCATCTTCACCGATCTGGCGCGGGCCTATCGGGAGGCAATCAAGGGCTTCTACGATGCCGGCTGCCGTTATTTGCAGATCGACGACACCGCCTGGGCTTATCTTTGCTCACAGGCCGAGCTGAAAAAGGCGCGCGATCGCGGCCTCAATGCGGATCGTCTGGCGCAGGACTATGCGAAGCTGATCAACGATTCGATCGCCGGCAAGCCAGCCGACATGACCATCACCACGCACATCTGCCGCGGCAATTTCCGCTCCACCTGGATTTCGGAAGGCGGCTACGAGCCGGTTGCCGACGTGCTGCTCGGCCAGTTGAACTACGACGGTTATTTTCTCGAATACGACACGTCGCGTGCCGGCGGTTTCGAGCCTCTGCGCTTCCTGCCGAAAGGCAACAAGATCGTGGTGCTCGGTTTGATCACCACGAAGTCCGGTCAGCTCGAGAAGAAAGATGACGTGAAGCGCCGTATCGACGAAGCCGCGAAGTTTGCGCCGCTCGATCAGCTCTGTCTGTCGCCGCAATGCGGCTTCGCCTCCACCGAAGAAGGCAACGTGCTTGCCGAAGAAGAGCAATGGGCCAAGCTGCGCATGGTGGTCGAGCTTGCGGACGAGGTGTGGGGCTGAAGCAAGCGAACCGCCGCGCCGGCGGCGGTTACCCTCCCGTCGCCGGCCCGATTTGCGCGATCTGCTTCTCGCTCAGGGCGCGGATGAAATCCGGCAACGGAATGAAACCGATCCGATCGAGATATTTCGGCGCATTGCCGCCCTGGAGCGAAATTGCCCAGAGCAGGAAATGGCGCAGCGCATCCGCGGTTTCGCCATCGGGCTGGCGTGACGACACCACGGCATATTCGTAGTTGATCAGCGGATAGGAATTATCGCCCGGTGCGAACACCAGAGTCAGCCGCTCGTCCGGCGGCGTGCGCGGATCGAGCGACGATGCTCGCAGCATCGATCGTGGCCGGCGTCGGCAGCAGGAATTTGCCGCTCTGGTTTTGCAGCAGCGCCGTTCCGATCCCGGCTTTCGTGATTGCTTCCTTGAAGCTGATGCCGAGATAGCCGACGGAGTAAGGCGTCGCCGCAATGGCGTCGACCATCCCTTCATTGCCCTTGGCGGTGTGCTCGCCGGCGACGCTCGGCCAATCGACGCTGGTGCCGTAGCCGATCTGGTCTTCCCAGGTCTGGGTCGAGAAATCCAGGAACTGGGTGAAGATGAAAGTGTCGCCCGACGCGTCCTCGCGGCGAATGGGCACGATCGCCTGATGCGGCAACTGTGTGCCCGGATTCAATTTGGCGATCTCAGGCGCATCCCAGGTGCGTGATTTTTCCGGTGTAGATGCCGGCCAGCGCCGGTCCGCTGAGCTTCAAGTCCCCGCCGTTCAAGCCCGGAATATTGTAGTTCACGGTCTGCGCCGAAATCGCCAGCGGAATATTCCGGATGCCGCGGTTCTGCTGGACCTGCTAGTCGGACATATAGGCGTCCGACGCGCCAATCCGCGCCTCGCCGGAAATCGCAGCGTCAATACCGGCGCCCGAGCCGGTGCCGGCCGCGGTCAGCGTTACGTTAGGCGCCACGTTGGCGTAATCCGGAATCCAGAGCTTGAACAACGGATAGAGCAACGTCGAGCCGGTCTCGCCGAGCGTGATATTCGCGGCGAGCGCCGGAACCGCGGCGAGAGCAAACAGACCGAGAGAGACGAGTGCCGCCGCGAGCGGGGCCGAGCCCGGCCGCCGGCTGTTGTGAGAGCTTTTCATCACGCCGCCACCTTCTTGCTGGGAACGCTTTGCTCGTTGTCGTTGCTGTCCTTGCCGATCTCGTCGAGGTTCACGCCGGTCGTCTCGATCCGGTACATCCAGGTGACCACCGCGCCGAGCAACGAGGTGACGATCAACCCGTACAGCAGCGCGCGCGTGCCGATGGCGACGAGCAGGATCGGGAACAGGAACGCCGTGGCCACCGCGCCGATCTTGGCGAAGGCGGCGGCGAAGCCGGCGCCCATGCCGCGCACCTCGGTCGGAAACACCTCGCCCGCGATCAAATAGGTTTGTGCGTTCGGGCCGAGATTGGTCATGAAGTCGAACAGCATGAAGCCGGCGAAGATCAGCGCGATCTTGGTCGAGCCTTCGAAGTCGACGGAAAGCGACGCCAGCAAAAGACCGGCGGCGCAGCCGATAAAGCCGATGATCTGCAGCCAGATGCGGCCGTATTTGTCGGCCAGCGCGATAGCGAAGAGGATGCCGATGATCAGCAAAGAGGTGATCATCGCCGCGCCCTTCGCGAGCGACGATGCCGTTCGCGATCAAGTCGCTCAGGCTGCGGACATGATCCGGGCCGCCGCCGATCGCGGCCGCCAGAATGACCGGCGTGAAAATGCCGATGCCGTAGGTGCCGAGGTCCTGGATGAACCACGGCACCGAGGCAAAGATGGTAGCGCGGCGGTTGCGACTGTTGAACAGCGACCAAAATGAAGCGTTGCTGCGCGGCTTGTGCTCGCCCGACGTTTCCGGTCGCACCAGGATCACTTGGGTCGGATACACAGGCGTCACGGTGGAGCAAACGGGTGACCGATACTTCAGCCTTCTCGTGCTCGCCGCGAACGAGCAAGCCAGTTGGGGCTTTCAACAATAAAGAAGCGGGCGATGGTCACGAAAATGGCCGGGATAAGTGCCGTCGCGTACATCCAGCGCCAGGCCGACACATCGGGGTCGAGCACGAGAACAAGGCAGCCCATGCCGGTGCCGCCCAACGCGCCGATCGCCTGAAAGGCGAAGGCGCCGAGCACCAGCTTGCCGCGGGCGGTGCTCGGGATGGTCTCCGAGATAATCATGTGCGCGGTCGGATAGTCGCAGCCGAGCGCAAGTCCGAGCCCGAACAAGCAGATCGCGAGCGAGAGATAGTTCGTACAAAGCAGCAGCAGCGCCAAGAACGCGCAAAAGATGATCATCTCGGCGATGAACATCCGCTTGCGGCCGAAATAATCCGACAGGCCGCCCAACAGCACCGAGCCGAACAAAATGCCGGCGAGGCTCGCTGCGCTGATGATGCCGTTCACGCCCGAGGGGATGTCGAATTGGCGCGTAATCAGCGGCAACGCCACGCCGGTCATGAACACGACGTAGCCTTCGAAGAATTTTCCGGTGGCCGCCAGCCCCCAGATGCGCCACTGCATGCCAGTCATCGGCGAGGTTTTCAGCCTCGTGCCGTCGGACCAGACCGGCAAGTTCGTCGATGTATTGCTGAACGGTCTTGGCCGGCTCCGCCTTGAGCGGGCCGGATGTTACGGTCGAGTCCATCGCCATATCCTTTTCGCGCTATTTTCAACTCTGCTGCAAAGCTTAACGCACGGCCGGAACGCGTCACTGCAAGGCCGCGCGACGCTGCAGCGTCACGATGGCCGGGTAGCAATCAAATGTTGCGTTCTGGATTGTGCCGTTCGCTGGATTGCATTGGTATCGATTGTTATCCGGCCCCCGCTTAAAGGCTATCGGGCGCTCGATTTAGTTTTGTGACAGGCACGACGCGGCGGATTGGTGTTGTTGCTACAATTCTTTGCAGCAACGTTACGCCAGCGCGACGAGATTTCGTCGCGCTGACTTTTTTGTGCACGTGCACCATCAAGGCCATGGCGAACAGCGGCGTCGCCAGATTTACAATCGGGATTGAAACAAAGGCAGCGATCAATAATCCGCCCAGGAATACCGTCGTTGCATTTCGCTTGCGCAGCAGCTTCGCCTCAGGCGGCGGAACGAAAGCGCATGGCGGCAAGCTCGAAATATTCGCGGCCAAGAATATAAGCGGTTGCCAGAAAAAAGATCACGGCGCCGAAGCCGGCAAACAGAATGAGCGGCACGGCGCAGAGATAAATTACCACCGCGAGCAGCGCGGTTTTCAATCCTTCCCATAGCGAGAGCGGCAGCGGCATCGCTTTGCCGGGAGGGTCGGCGGGATAGTGTTCGTGTTCCACGGCATCGCCGATCCGGTCGGCGTAAAAGCTGCCGACCACCGCGGTCACCGCCGGCATCAGGAATATACTGCCGGCAATAAGGCCGAGACCGGCGGCAAAAGATAGCAGCCAGGCCAGGATTTGCGCCGGATCATGGGCTTGCGGACCGATTGTGGTTTCGATCGAGGCGCTGCCGAGATCGAGCAAATGCGCGATCAGCCTTTGCAAGGCGATGCCGGCGACCGCGATCAGCAATAATGACAGCCCGATCGTTCGCCACAGCACGGCGCGCAGCGCCGGCGAGAACATCTGAACAATGGCGTTGCTGGCAGCGTCGAGCATTCCAGCCTCTACCCAAGGAAGCGGGGCAGAGGTAACGACGCTTTTTGGCCGGCACAAGTGTTCAGGCGGCGACGGTATCAGCGTTTTCGTCGCGATCTGGGGCACCAGAGGGGCTTGGGATCTGGTCCGCCCAATGCAAGGCCTTGTAGTTGAAGCCCTGACGGATAGTCGGTTTGACCACGTTGAAATATGGCGAGATGTCGAAATCGCGCGGGCAATAAAGCGACGAGTGCCGGATTTCGAGGATCTGCTCCAGTGCCTGCATGCTGCGCGCCACCGTTATCTTCGGCAGGATCGGATAGCGCACTGTGCTGAAAGCATCGGCGACCAGCGCCGAACAGATCAGCCGCGACGGGTCGCCGGAGCCGAGCGCGATCATGCGCCGCCGCCAGCGCTGCGGCATCGGCAGCGGCAGCAGATAACGCATCAGGTCGATGATGTTTTTCATGTCGTAGGCAAAGCCGACGCGCTCGAGCCGCGTACCGGCATACCGCCGTACAGTCTTCTGCTGTCAGATTGACCGGCCGGCAGATGCGGGTGTGGAAACGGAAAGTATTTCGACAGCGGCGCGGAGACCACGCCTTCGCCGACATTGGCTTCGATCAGCACATGCGGCTCGCCGTCTTCGGTGACGCGGCCTTCGATCGGCCCGACATAAAGCGCCGAGTGCGACCAGGTCGATTGCGTGAGATATTTGATCACGCCGGAGATGTGATTGTTGCCTTCGACCAGCAGCACGTCGCCGGGTTCCAGCGATTGGCGCAAAGCGTCAGGATCGCTCGGCGTGAACGGCTCGTAGCCGCGCACCGGCCTCTGTAAAAATCGGGCGATCAGGCGCCCGACGCCTTCGAGCATCAGACCCATAGGACCTCCCAAATCCTACATTCAAAGTCCTACATTTGATCGCGCGGTTTTGCCGCGTCTTTGCGCGTCTTATTGAAGAGGATTTTAGGCGAAGTCCGTTGCGTTTTAGTTCACAGATGGAACCGGGTGTTTGCGGAAACTTAAGCGTAGCGTTTGCGAAAGCGCTATTCTTCGGGCAATGTGCAACGCACAAACATCTTCCGGAAACCATGCCGCGACTTAGCCGACGATCATTCCTCGCCGCAGCGACAGCCTTTGCCGCGCGCCCGGCTATCGCCGCGACGAGCCCTGCGGCGCCGCCGCTCGACGTCGTCATCATCGGCGCCGGTGCTGCCGGTATCGCGGCAGCGCGAAAAGTCGCCGCCGCCGGCCGGCGCTATGTTGTTGTTGGAGGCAACCGATCATGTCGGCGGCCGCTGCGTCACGGATACGAAAACCTTCGGCGTGCCGTTCGATCGCGGCGCACACTGGATCTACACGCCCGATCTCAATCCGCTGACCAAGCTGACGCTGCGCAGCGGCATCAATGTTTATCAGGCGCCGAGCAGCCAGAAGATCCGGATCGGCCGCCGCTTCGCCCGGGAAGGCGAGCTTGAGGATTTTCTGTCCACCGAGGTGCGTGCGACGCGCGCGATCAACGATGCGGCGCGCAAAGCCGATATCCCGTGCGAGCAGGTGATGCCGGCCGATCTTGGCGACTGGCGCGGGACGGTGGAGTTCATGCTCGGCCCTTATGGCTGCAGCAAGGACCTCGCGCAGGTGTCCTGTCTCGATCTCTCCAAAGGCGCCGAGCGCACTGCTGCGATGTTTTGCCGGCAGGGACTTGGCGCGTTGATCACGGCAATGGCCGATGGGCTTGCGGTTCAGCTCTCGACGCCGGTGAAGTCGATCGATTATCGGCGCGGCGTTTCGGTCGAGACCGCGAAGGGTACGCTGAATGCGCGCGCCGTCATCGTGACGGTGGCAACCAATGTGATCGCGTCGGGCAAGATTCAGTTCACGCCGGAACTGCCTCACCGTAATATCGATGCGTTCGGCAGGCTTTCGCTCGGCAGCTACGACCACATCGCGCTCGAGCTTAACGGCAATCCACTCGGGCTCGAAAGTGACGATCTGGTGTTTGAGAAATCCGCCGATACCCATACCGCGGCGATGCTGGCCAATGTCTCCGGCACGCCGCTGTGCCTGATCGACGTCGCCGGCGGCTTCGGCCGCGATCTCGCTGCACAAGGCGAAGCCGCGATGGTCGCATTCGCCTCCGACTGGCTCGCCGGTCTCTACGGCAGCGACGTGAAGAAATCGATCGGCCGCACCAGCGCGACACGCTGGGCCAGCGATCCCGTGGACAATGGGCGCGATGTCGTCGGCGGTGCCGGGCGGCCAGATCGCGCGGCAGATCATGATGTCGCCGGTTGCGGACTCGGTCTGGTTTGCCGGCGAGGCCGCGCACGAAACCTTATGGGGCACGGTCGGCGGCGCTTGGGATTCCGGCGAACGTACCGCCGACGCGGTGCTGGCCAAGCTCGGTCCGCCTGCCCAAGCAGGTGCCGCAGGCTGAAGCGGAAGCGGCGCCGGCGTCGAAGCGCAAGGTGAGAGCGTGCGTCGCGCGCCCGGCGCGAGAATCCGCGGCGCCCGGACAATATTTCGGCACGCCGAACATCATGCGCGACGAGCGCTAGGGTGTGCTAAAATTCGCTAGAATTGGCGTGATACAGACCGATACCGCGGCGAGGACATCATGACGAAATATCTGCTGGTGAGCTTCAAAACCTGTCCGTGGGTGCAGCGCGCGGCGATTGTGCTGCGCGAAAAGAACATCCCGTTTGAATTCCGGCACATCGAGCCGGACAACCGGCCCGACTGGTTTCTCGCCATTTCGCCGCACAAGAAAGTGCCGGTGCTGCGCATCGACGAAAAGGTGTCGCTGTTCGAGTCGAACGCGATTGCGGAGTATCTCGATGAGACGATTGCGCCGCGGCTTGCATCCCGACGATCCGGTGTTGCGCGCCATCAACCGCGCCTGGACCGATTACGTGCCGACGTTCGCCAGTTCGGTGACGGCGACTGGCTATGCGCAGGACGAAGCGGCTTACAAAGCCGCAGCCGAGAAAATTCCGGCAGCGTTCGAACGGCTTGAACAGGCGCTGGAAAAGCAGGGCGCGGGGCCGTTCTTCAACGGCGCGAAATACTCGCTGGTCGATGCTTCCTATGCGCCGTTCCTGCAACGCTATTACTTCCTCAATCGCGTCAAGCCGCTCGGCATCATCGAGAAATTTCCGCGGCTGAAAGCTTGGGCGGAGACGTTGATGAAGCGGCCATCGACGCACTCGTTCCCCGAAGGCGAGTTCGAGGCGATGTATCGCGCCAACCTGAAGCGGCGAAAAGTCTACGCCTCGCAATTCATCGCCGACGCTGCGATCGCGGCGGAGTAGACGGTTAAAGGACTACTCCTGAGCGTTCCGCCGGTGCGTTTGGTGGCTTCCGCCACGATCCTGACTCGGCGAACGGCATTACGCGTATCGTGCGCAGCAAACTTTCCGAATTTTCAACGCCACAGTACTTGACTTGAATATCGCGAATAGCGATATTCAATCATGAAGCCGATCCTGTTTACACCCGCGAGCGCCCGGCAATGGGTCAAACTCGCGGTCCAAGTTCGGCAACGCATTGGTTCCCGTCTGGACGACTTTGCCGTAAGTGGCAAGGGCGACGTGAAGAAGCTTAAGGGACGCCAAGGTTCACGGCTCAGGGTGGGCGATTGGCGAGTGATCTTCTACGAGGAAAATAGCTCAATTATTATTGTCGCTGTTGGTCACCGCCGCGAGATTTACGACTGAGGGAAGGTGCCATGAACGTTCGCTTTCAGAAGACAGCGCGCGGCGAAGTCGCCATTCTTCCTCGTAAAGATTATGAAGCTCTTGTCGCCAAAGCAGCCGAGGCCGAAGAGGATAAAGGGACCGCGCGCCTGGTAGCGCTGCGCCCGCGATGCAATTGCTGCAGGCGCCCCGTTGCTGCCGAAAGAGGTTGTTGATCGCCTTGCTGATGGCGAAAATCCGGTGCGGGTGCTCCGCGAATGGCGCGACGTGCCCCAGATGTATTTGTCCTTCAAGACCGGTCTTAGCCAGGGCTATATCTCAGATCTTGAAACTGGCCGGCGAAACGGAACGGCGGCGGCTCTTCGCCTCGTCGCCGATATGCTTAAGGTGCCGCTCGACCTGCTAGTTCGAGACTGAGGCTCCGGGGCTCACGCCCTCAGCACCCCGCCAGTGCGTTTGGTGACCTCGGCGACGATCTTCGCCGCCAGCGCCTCGATCTCGGCGTCGGTCATGGTCTTGTCGCGCGGCTGGATGGTGACGGCGATGGCGATCGACTTCTTGCCCGGATCGATGCCCTTGCCTTCGTAAACGTCGAACACCGTGACGCCGGTGACGAGTTTGCGGTCGGCGGTCTGCGCCGCGCGCACCAGGTCGGCGGCTTTCACGTTGCCATCGACCACAAATGCAAAGTCGCGCTCGACCGGCTGGAACGGTGACAGCTCCAGCATCGGCTTGGCGCGTGTCGGTTTGGCTTTGGCTTCCGGAATTCGCTCCAGGATCACTTCAAACGCCACCAGCGGGCCATCGGCGTCGAGCGCCTCCAGCGCACGAGGATGCAATTCGCCGAAATGGCCGAGCACGTTCTGCGGTCCGATCTGGATGGTGCCGGAGCGGCCGGGATGAAACCACGCCGGCCCGCCCGGTACGACTTGCAGCGCCTGCGGCGGCGCGCCGGCCGCGACCAGCACCGCGAGCGCATCGGCCTTGGCGTCGAACGCATCGACTTCACCGTCGCGCTTGCTCCAGTGCCGCCCGATACCGGACGGCTTGTCGAGCGCGCGGCGCACGCCGGCCGCTGCGGTGAACTGATCGGCCGGCGTGTCGCCGCGGAAAATCTGGCCGACCTCGAACAGGCCGACGTCAGGGAAACTGCGGTCGGCATTTTTCTGCGCCGCCGTCACCAGTCCGGGAATGAGGCTTGGCCGCATGTCCGAAAGATCGGCCGCGATCGGATTGGCGAGCGCCAGTTCCGGTTTGCCGCCGCCGAACAGATCGGCCTGCGCCTTGGAGATGAAAGACCACGTCACCGCTTCGACCAGATTGCGCGCCCCAAGCGCACGCTTGGCCTTGCGGGTGCGGACCTGGATCGGCGTGAGCACCGGCTTGCGCGGCGCCTCGCCGCGATCGAATGGTGTTGCCAGCACGCGATCGACGCCGACAATGCGGACCACTTCCTCAACGATGTCCGCTTTGCCCTGAACGTCCTGGCGCCACGACGGCACCGCGACCTTCACCTGTTCGCCCTGTCCGGCGACGAAAAAGCCGAGCCGCTCCAGCACGCGGCGCATTTCCAGTAGCGGCACGCTCAGACCGGATAGCCGTTTCAGCTCCGACACCGGGAAGTCGATGATTTTTTCCGGCGGCTCGACTTTGCCGGCAACGGTGATCTCGGACGGAGTACCGCCGCAGAGATCGAGCACCATTGCGTCGCCATATCGAGGCCCGGCAGCATGAAGGCCGGATCGACGCCGCGCTCGAAGCGGTAGCGCGCGTCGGAATTGATGCCGAGCTTGCGGCCCGACCGCGCGATATTGATCTCGTTCCACAGCGCCGACTCGATCAGCACGTCGGTGGTCGCTTCCGAGCAGCCGGTTTCCTCGCCGCCCATGATGCCGGAAAGCGACTCGACGCCGTGCTCGTCGGCGATCACGCAAATGGAGTCGTCGAGCTTGTAGGTCTTGCCGTCGAGCGCCAGTAACTCTTCGCCGTCGCGTCCGCGCCGCACCGTGAGATTGCCGCGCACCTTCGCGGCGTCGAACACGTGCAGCGGCCGGCCGCGGTCGTAGGTCATGAAGTTGGTGATATCGACCAGCGCATTGATCGGGCGAAGCCCGATCGCGGTCAGCCGCTTTTGCAGCCATTCCGGCGACGGCCCGTTCTTGACGCCCCGCACCAGCCGCAAGCCGAAAGCCGGGCACAATTCCGGCGCTTCGATTTTGACGGCGACCGGGCAGGGGAATTCGCCCTTGATCGGTTTGATCGGTGCGCTCTTGAGCTTGCCCATGTCGGCGGCGGCGAGATCGCGGGCAATGCCGTGCACGCCGGTGCAGTCCGGCCGGTTCGGCGTCAGGTTGATCTCGATCAGCGGATCGTCGAGCCCGGCATATTTCGCGAAGCTTTCGCCGACCGGGGCGTCTGCCGGCAAGTCGATGATGCCGTCGTGATTGTCGGAGATTTGCAGCTCCGCTTCCGACACCAGCATGCCGCGGCTCTCGACGCCGCGGATGGTGCCGACTTGCAAGGTGATGTCCTTGCCCGGCACGTAGGCGCCCGGCGGCACGAACACGCCGGTCATGCCGCTGCGCGCGTTCGGCGCGCCGCACACCACCTGGACTGGCTTGCCGTCGCCGGTGTCGACCATGCAGACGCGCAGCCGGTCGGCGTTGGGATGCTGTTTGGCGTCGACCACGCGCGCGATCACGTAGGGCGCCAGCACTTTGCCTTTGTCCTCGACGCGCTCGACCTCGAGCCCGATCATGGTCAGCTTGTCGGTGATCTCGCCGAGCGTGTGCTCGGTGTCGAGATGCTCCTTCAGCCAGGCGAGGGTGAATTTCATCATGGCTTACGAACTCAAGCCCCCGGCCAGCGTCGGCAGATCGAGCGGGCGGAAGCCGTAATGCGACAGCCAGCGCACGTCGGCTTCGAAGAAGGCGCGCAGGTCCGGCATGCCGTATTTCAGCATGGCGATGCGGTCGATCCCCATGCCCCAGGCAAAGCCCTGATACTCGTCGGGATCGAGCCCGCAATTCCTCAGCACGTTCGGATGCACCATGCCGCAGCCGAGAATCTCCAGCCAGTCGTCGCCTTCGCCGAAGCGGATTTCGCCCTTGTCGCGGCGGCACTGGATGTCGACTTCGAGCGACGGCTCGGTGAACGGAAAGAATGACGGCCGGAACCGCATCTTGACCTGATCGACCTCGAAGAACGCCTTGCAGAATTCCTGCAGGATCCATTTCAGGTGGCCGAGATGGGAGCCCTTGTCGATCACCAGACCCTCGACCTGATGGAACATCGGCGTGTGGGTCTGGTCCGAATCGCAGCGATAGGTGCGGCCCGGAATGATGACGCGGATCGGCGGCTTCTGCGTGAGCATGGTGCGCACCTGCACCGGCGAGGTGTGGGTGCGAAGCAGCAGGCGCGATCCGTCCGGCTTCGGATTGAAGAAGAACGTGTCGTGCATCTCGCGCGCCGGATGGTCTTCCGGGAAATTCAGCTTGGTGAAGTTGTAATCGTCGGTCTCGATGTCCGGGCCTTCGGCGACGGCGAAGCCCATGTCGGCGAAGATCGCGGTGAGCTCGTCGACCACCTGGGTGATCGGATGCACCCGGCCGATCTCGGCCGGCGTCTCGCGCACCGGCAGCGTGACGTCGACGGTCTCGGTGTTGAGCCGCGCCTCCAACGCCGCGCCCTTGAAAGCTTCGCGGCGTGCATTGAGCGCGGTGTTGACGCGATCTTTCAGACCATTGATTGCGGCGCCTTGAGTTTTGCGCTCCTCCGGCGACATCGCGCCGAGCGTTTTCAGGAGTGCCGTGACAGAACCGTTCTTGCCAAGCGCGGCGACGCGCACGGTTTCAAGCGCCGCGTCATCGCTTGCGGCGGCGACCTCGGCGAGGATTGTCTGCTCAAGTTGCGCGGTGTCGGTCATCGCCAACTTTCAATCCGGCAAGAATGGCAGGTCGGTATCGCCCGGTCGTCCGCCTGCTTGCGTCAGCATTGAATGCACTTGGCCGCGATGATGGGTCTGGTGATTGAACATATGGGTGACCAGCACCCAGCGCGGCCGGGTCCATTCGCGCTTGGTCGCACCTGAATAGTAAGTCTGGTCGGCGGCGAGCCAGGCGTCGTCGACGTTATCGGCCCAGTCGAGAATGCGTCCGGTCGAACGCTGTCGCGCTCGGCTTTCAGGATGGCCCAGTCGGTAAAGACGTTCACCGAATTCGGGAATGCCGACCGCCGGCGGCGGCAATTCGGTGAAGCGGCTCATCCAGCTATGGTCGCCCCACAGGATGTGGTTCAGCGTCTTGTGGATCGAGCCGAACCACGCGCCGCGCTCCTTGCGGCGCTCGTCATCGGACAACGTGTCGGCAACGCCGTACAGATTTTCGTTCTGCCAGCGATTGTAACGCGCCATCCGTTGCACGTAGGCACGATCGATCATGTCCCGTCTGCCTGTCGTCTTCCTCGGCGTCATGCGCGGACTTGATCCGCGCATCCCGGTTCAAAGGCAACACACTGCTCGATTGATCGGGATGGCCGGGACGAAGCCCGGCCATGACGGAAATGTTACGCGGCGAGCGCGGACTTCACCTGCGCGACGATCGCCTCGAACGCCGCCGGCTCGCGGATTGCGAGATCGGACAGCACTTTGCGATCCACCATGATGCCGGCCTTGCTCAAGCCGGCGATGAAGCGGCTGTAGTTCAGCCCGAACGGCCGCACCGCCGCGTTGAGGCGCTGGATCCACAGCGCGCGGAACGTGCGCTTGCGCCGCTTGCGGTCGCGGAACGCATATTGGTTCGCCTTCTCCACCGCCTGCTTGGCGATGCGAATGGTATTCTTGCGCCGGCCGTAATAGCCCTTGGCGGCTTTGAGAATCTTCTTGTGCTTGGCATGAGAAGTGACGCCGCGTTTGACGCGAGCCATGGTCGATCTCCTTTGAAAATTCGCAGAACGTTGAAACGCATTGCCGCCTGCGGCGGCGTGTCGTCAGCCGTTCGGCAGAAAATACTTTTTGATGTTGTCGCCGTCGGTCTTGAACAGCACGTTGGTGCCGCGCAACTGGCGGACCTGCTTCTTGGTGCGCTTGATCATGCCGTGGCGCTTGCGCGACTGCGCGTAGAGGACCTTACCGGACCCCGTCACCTTGAAGCGCTTTTTAGCGCCTGACTTGGTCTTGATCTTGGGCATTTTGCTCTCCTTGGCCGCAAGCGCGAGCGCTTAGCGGGCCGATAAATGCTCGAAAATGAGCGGGTGTGCCGAACTAAAAGGCACGTCGCCGCCACGGCAGCCCTGACTGGCCGGGCGACGAGAGGGCCGCGTTATGGCAGAGCGGGCCGATTAAGGCAATCGGCAAAAAAGGCTTTGCGTAAAGGGCTTTGGAGCGGTATCCGACGCCGCTACCGCGGCGCCAGCACCATGACCACCTGACGGCCTTCGAACCGCGGTTCCTGCTCGACTTTGGCGATCTTTGCGGTATCGGTTTTGACCCGGTCGAGCAGCTTGTAACCAAGATCCTGGTGCGCCATTTCGCGGCCGCGGAACCGCAGCGTCACCTTGACCTTGTCGCCTTCCTCGAAGAAGCGCTGGCAGGATCGCATTTTCACTTCGTAATCGTGATCGTCGATCATGGGCCGCAGCTTGATCTCCTTGATCTCGACGACCTTCTGCTTCTTGCGCGCCTCGGCGGCTTTCTTCTGCGCCTGATATTTGTATTTGCCGAAGTCGAGAATTTTGCAGACCGGCGGGACCGAATTCGGCGCGATCTCTACAAGATCGAGCCCGGCCTCCTGCGCCATGGCAATTGCTGCGTTGATTTCTGTGACGCCGTGGTTGGCGCCGTCTTTATCGATGAGTTGGACCTCGCGAACGCGGATCTCCTCGTTGATGCGCGGCCCATCCTTGGCAACGGGCTGCGGCTGTCTACTGGGGCGACGAATGGGTGGTATCTCCTGTGTGGTTTCAGTAATGCCGGAGAATTGGGAGTTTCCGGGCATAAGTCAACGACAATGCACATCGCGTGCATAGCGTTCGCTTAGGTGTGTGATTTATGTTCCGTTACCTGAAAAGGCGAGTGGCATGTCAATCGCGTCCGAGCGTGATGAACGATAACAGTCTGAAATTCCTGCACATTGGTGAGGGCACCGAGCGGCGCGGTATCGCTGTCCGCGCGCAATCCGGCGCGTCGCCGGGGCTGTTCTGGCTCGGCGGCTACAAGTCCGACATGAAAGGCACCAAGGCGGTAGCGCTCGCCGACTGGGCGGCGCAGGAAAAGCGCGCCTGCGTCCGTTTCGACTATTCCGGGCATGGCGAATCGGAAGGCGCTTTTACGGACGGCACGATCGGCCGCTGGCTCGCCGACAGCCTTGCGGTGTTCGATGCCTGCTGTAACGGACCGCAAATCCTGATCGGCTCCTCGATGGGCGGCTGGCTGGCGCTGTTGCTGACGCGTGAGCTGAAGCGCCGCCAGGCGCCAGGTGCCGCATCGGTCGCCGGTATGGTGCTGATCGCGCCCGCGGTCGATTTCACTGAAGAGCTGATGTGGAAGCGCTTTACGCCGGAGATCAAGCGTGAACTGGAAGAGACCGGAGTCTGGGCGCGGCCGTCGCAATATTCGGCCGAACCCTATCTGGTAACCCGGCAATTGATCGAGGAAGGCCGCAAGCATCTTTTGCTGGGCAGCATGATCGAAACGGGCTGTCCGGTTCGCATCCTGCAAGGCGTCGAGGATCCAGATGTGCCGTGGCAGCATGCCAAGGCGCTCGTGTCGCGGTTAGCCTCTGACGATGTCGTGCTCACGCTGGTGAAAGACGGTGATCACCGCCTGTCGCGTCCGGAAGATATCGAACGGATGATCCGCGCTGTCGCGGAATTTTAGAGTATGATCCGGAAAAGCCCGCCCTTGGACTTGATCCGAGGGTGGACTTCCGGTTTTCCGAAAAGATCATGCTTCAACAAGAAATCTACTTTTGTTGGCGCTGCTTTAATGAAAACGGGAGGCCGAAAGCCCCCCGTTGTCAGATCCCCTTTTAGAGACGGTTAGCCGCCGACGACGTCGACGGTAACGTGCGCCAAGCCGGAAAAGCCGAGTGCGTTTGCGCCGGCCGGCGTGAGGTCGATAATGCGGCCCTTCACGAACGGTCCGCGATCGTTGATGCGCACCACGACGGAGCGGCCATTCGATTGGTTGGTTACCCGCACCTTGGTGCCGAACGGCAGGTTGCGATGCGCAGCCGTCAGCGTGCCGGAGGAAATCCGTTCGCCGTTGGCCGTTCTGTTACCTTCAGAATAGACCGAAGCAATTCCCGATTGAGCTGAAGCAATCACCGGAAGCCCGATGCAAGTTGCTACAAGAATTACAGCAAACGAAAGTGTTCTTAGGCTATATCCAGCCATTACTTGCCTATTTCGTTGTTGAAGGGATTGGTGAATTGACCCACTCACCTCGGGGTCGATGCGCGTTTGACAGACGAAATGTGTTGATTGTGCGGCGCAGCAAGCCGCCAATACTTTATGGCGACACTGTGAATCCCCGGCCTGTCCACACGCAAAACGCCGGAACCGGGCTTTCGTTACGAAAGCCACTCGGGTTTTATTGAAAAGGGCTGGAATATCAGTGGTATGCAGGCACCCGGCTGAACCAGCCGAAAACGGCTAGCAAGCTACGGTTGGCCACCGCCGTTAGGTTTTAGGCGATCAAGCGGCGCGGTCGGCAGCACGAAATCTTGGAACTGCTCGCGCAGCACGGTCTTTTGGATCTTGCCGGTCGCGGTATGCGGGATCTCGGCAACGAAGGCGACGTCGTCCGGCATCCACCATTTGGCGACTTTGCCTTCAAGGAAGGACAGCAGTTCGGCCTTCGTCGCGGTCTGACCTTCCTTGAGTACGACGACGAGCAGGGGCCGTTCGTCCCATTTCGAGATGCTTCACGCCGATCACCGCGGCCTCTGCCACCTTCGGATGGCCGACAGCGAGATTTTCCAGTTCGATCGACGAAATCCATTCGCCGCCGGACTTGATCACGTCCTTGGAACGGTCGGTGATCTGCATATAGCCGTGACGGTCGAGCGTGGCGACGTCGCCGGTGTCGAAAAAACCTTCGGCGTCGAGCACGCCCTTGTCTTCCTTGAAATAGGCGCGCGCCACCGCCGGGCCACGCACCTTGAGGCGGCCGAAGGTCTTGCCGTCGCGCGGCAATTCCTTGTCGTGATCGTCGACGATTTTCATGTCGACGCAGAATGGGGGATGGCCCTGTTTAGTCTGCACGTCGAGCCGCGCCTCGCCGGTGAGCGAAGCATATTCCGGTTTCAGCGAGCCCAGCGTTCCGAGCGGGCTCATCTCGGTCATGCCCCAGGCGTGACAGACCTCGACTTCGTAATTGTCCTGGAATTTTTGCGTCATCGCGCGCGGGCAGGCGGAGCCGCCGATGACGACTTTCCTGAGGTACGGCAGTTTCAAATTATTGGCTTCGAGATGCTGCAGCAGCATCAGCCAGACCGTCGGCACCGCCGCACTGAAAGAGACACGATACTGGTCGAGCATCTCGTAAATCGAGGCGCCGTCGAGCTTGGCGCCCGGCATGACCATGACACCGCCGACCATCGGCGAGGTGAGCGCCAGTCCCCAGCAATTGGCGTGAAACATCGGCACCACCGGCATGATGACGTCGCGCGAGGAAAGGCCCATGCCGTCGCCCTGCGCCGCCATCATCGAGTGCAGGACGTTGGAACGGTGCGAGTACAACACGCCCTTCGGATTGCCCGTCGTGCCCGAGGTGTAACACATGCCCGCCGCTGTATTTTCGTCGAATACTTTCCAGGCAAAATCGCCGTCGACGTCGGCGATCCAGTCTTCATAAGCCACGGCGTTCTTCAGCGTCGTGGCCGGCATGTGCGCGGCGCCTGTGAGGATCACGTAGCGCTCGATCGTTTTTAGTCTGTCGGCAAGTTTTTCGACGAGCGGCACGAACGTGAGATCGACCATCATCACGCGATCCTCGCCGTGATTGACGATCCAGACGATCTGATCGGGAAACAGCCGCGGATTGATGGTGTGATACACCGCGCCGATACCCATGATGCCGTACCAGGCCTCAAGATGGCGCCAGGTATTCCAGGCGAGCGTCGCCACGCGGTCACCAAGCTTAATGCCGTCCTTGTCGAGCCGTTGGGCAACGCGCAGTGCGCGTTTACGCACATCGGCGTAGGTCGTGGTGTGAAAAGGCCCCTCGACCGAACGCGAAATCACTTGTCGCTCGGCATGATAGGTGGCGGCGTGGTCGATGATGCGATGGCATAGTAGTTGCCAATCCTGCATCAGCCCGAACATGGCGTTTCCCTCCGGATTTTATCGCATAGGACACGCGACGGCCCGATTTCGCGCTTTTCGGTCGGCAGCGCGGCTGCCGACTGCCCAAGGTTAGCCGCATGTGGGCGTTACGCAAATCCCGACTTGCTTGAACTGCCAGCCGCTGTTGGCTTAAAGCTGATCCTTGGGTTGTGGCGGAGAGCCATTGCGTGAGCATTTGCCGCGTCAAAAGCGCCGTCGTCGCCACTGTTTTGCTGGGCACAAGCCCGGTTATGGCGGCGCCAGCCGCAGCAAATTCCGATCCCCCAGGAATTATCACCGCCGCAGGAAGCCTACGCCGCTTTTCCGGAAGCTGCGCCCGCAAAATCGGCGACCGCAACGCCGGCGCTGCCATCGGCTTGCGAATTGCAACTATCAAAACTCGCTACCTTCAAACCGCTGCCGACCCTGGTTGGCCCGGGCGAATGTGGCGCCACCGACGCGGTGCTGCTGGATTCGGTGATTTTGCCGGACCAGAACAAGGTAGCGGTCAGCCCGCCTGCGACGTTACGCTGCCCGATGGCGGAACAGATCGCGCAGTGGGTACGCGACGACGTCGCGCCTTCGGTCCTGAAATTCGGTTCGCCGCTGCGCGGGCTCGACAATTTCGATTCTTACGAATGCCGCGGCCGCAATCGCGTCCGCGGCGCGCAGTTGAGCGAGCACGGCAAGGCCGATGCGCTCGACGTGCGGCTGTTCAAGCTCGCCGACGGCCAGTCGCTCACCCTCACCGACGTCAACGTCAACAAGGATTGGCGCGAGGCGATCAAGGCCAGCGTCTGCGCGCGGTTCTCGACCATTCTCGGTCCCGGCTCTGACGGCTCGCACGAAGAGCATATTCATCTCGATCTTGCCCAGCGGCGTAACAATTACAGCTACTGCCATTGGGAGGTGCGCACGCCGCCGCCTGTCGCTCAGGCGAAGTCTCAGGACGCTGCGTCCGCCGCAGCGAGCGTAGCGCCGCAAGCAGGTAATGCAGCGCCAGCGGAATCCGAAGACGAAGAAGCCGCAGCGCCACTCGACACCGTGCCGCTGCCGCGCCCGCGGCCGGTTGCAGCAAATCTTGCCGCAGGGGGCACTGCTCGTTCGAGGAAAAGCGGAAGCTTTTAGGATTTTCAAAGGCCCAGATTGAGAAATGGTGGCCGATCATCAAAGCTGCTGACCTCAAGTCGGAATAAGTCCAGGAGCCCGTCCAGATCCGTTTCATCGAACTAAAAAAGAGCCCGGCGGGTGTGCCAGGCTCTTTTTGGCCCGATTGATGGGCTGTAGTTAGTTGTGATCGTGCTTGATGATCACGGTCTTGTCGTGGTCATGGTGCCACCAGTGATGATGGTGCCCGACGACCACGACTGGATCCGCATTCGCAGCAAGCGGCGCGGCCAGCGCCATCACCGAAAGAGCAGCAAGAGACAGAATAAGCATTCTCATTAGGAAATCTCCCTTATGTGTTCTCACCGAGTACAATTCGGGAAATGAAAGAGCGTTCCAAATAGAGTTCTGAACAGATATTCAGCTCCTCTTGTTCCGCCGGATATTTGGCACGCGTTGAGTAGCATCAACGAGTCCTCGCCGGACAACGCGTAAGGATGGTCATGTCACCGCTCAGCAATCTCGCCACCCGCGACGTCGAAACCCTGGTGCACCCTTACGTCAATCTCGCCAAATTCCGCGAGACCGGTCCGCTGATCATCGAGCGCGCCAACGGCGTTCACGTCTATGACAGCGATGGAAAGTCCTACATCGAAGCGATGGCGGGCCTATGGTGCACGTCGCTCGGCTACGGCAACGAGGAACTGGTCGAGGCTGCGGCTTCGCAAATGCGCAAGCTTTCGTTCGCGCATTTGTTCACCGGCAAGAGCCACGATCCGGCGATCGAGCTTGCGGAGAAACTGAAAGAGCTCGCGCCGGTGCCGATCTCCAAGGTGTTCTTTTGCGGCTCCGGGTCGGAAGCGAACGATACCCAGATCAAGCTGATCTGGTATCTCAACAATGCGCTCGGACGGCCGCAAAAGAAGAAGATCGTCAGCCGGATAAAGGCCTATCACGGCGTCACTATCGCCGCCGCATCGCTCACCGGTCTGCCGGCCAATCACCGCGACTTCGATTTGCCGCTGCCAGGATTTCTGCATACCGCCTGTCCGCATCACTACCGTTTTGCCGAAGCGGGCGAGAGCGAAGAGCAATTCGCCACGAGACTTGCCGATGAACTCGACGCGCTCATCGTCAAGGAAGGCCCCGATACGGTGGCGGCTTTTATCGCCGAGCCGGTGATGGGCGCGGGCGGCGTGATCGTGCCGCCCAGGACCTATTTCGAGAAGATCATGGAAGTCTGCGCCAGGCATGATGTCTTCATGATCAGCGACGAAGTGATTTGCGGCTTCGGGCGGCTCGGCACCGCGTTCGGGTGCGAGAAGCTGAATTACCGGCCGCATGCTCTCTCGGTCGCGAAGGCCCTCTCGTCCGCTTATCTCCCGATCGCCGGTGTGATGATTCCGGAAGACGAATATCAGGCGCTGCTCTCGGAGAGCAGAAAGATTGGCGTGTTCGGTCACGGCTTTACCTATGGCGGCCATCCGGTCTCGGCGGCAGTCGCGCTCAAGGCGCTTGAGATTTATCAGCGCGACAAGATTTTCGAGCGAGCCGCCGGCCTTGGCCCGCACTTCCAGAATAGGCTCGCGGCGCTCGGTGAGCACCCGCTGGTCGGCGAAGCGCGCGGTATCGGCATGATCGGCGGCGCGGAGCTTGTTGCCGACAAGCGCACCAAGCGTTCGTTCGATCCGCAACACGGCGTTGCATCGCGCGTCGTGCAGTTTGCCGAAGCTGAGGGCGTAATCGTGCGCGCGGTGATGGGCGATGTGCTGACGCTTTGCCCGCCGCTCATCATCACGGTTGCCGAGATCGACGATCTGTTCGAGCGGTTGACGCGCGCACTCGACCGGACGCTCGATTGGGTTACGCGGGAAAACATCGCATAAGGGCGATAAGGCTGCGCTCAGTGCTTTCAAAGGCCGGATTTGTCCGGCTTCAAGGCTCGGCTGGGTGCGGCATTTCCGGATGCTGCCGTTATCGTTAAGAACGGATATTGAGGGCGGCTGCGAAGCTGTGCATTGAACGCTTGGGAAGAAAGGCCAACTCGGCGGGTGAGGGTGGCTTGGTTAAGCGACAAGCTCGCGTAGCCGTGATCGGAAAAATGACCTTATGTTCCCGATAGCCCGGACATTTTGAATTGATTTGAACGCTCCGTTCACTGCTGCCTCGGTATAAACCACACATGAAACTGTCCATCACACGCCGCCGTCTGCTCACCGGGGCCACCGGATTGGTTGGCGTCTCCGCCGCGACGGCGGCTTATGCCGGAGCGATTGAGCCGCTCGGCCTTGAAGTGACGCGTTATGCGCCGCGTCCGCCGGCCTGGCCGGAGGACCGGAAGCTTTCCATGACGGTGATTGCGGATCTGCACGCCGGTGGCCCGGACATGCAGATCGAGCACATCCGCCGCATTGTCGACGCGGCCAACGAACTCCATTCCGACATCGTGTTGCTGCTGGGCGATTACATCGCGTCCTATTCGTTCGCGATCCAGAAAATGCCCGATGCGGTATGGGCAGCGGAGCTGGCGCGGTTGCAATCGCCGCTCGGCACCTGGGCCGTGCTCGGTAATCACGATTGGTGGCATGATATCCGGGGCGTGCGCGCAGCATTCGGTGACGTGAAAATCCCAATTCTGGAAAATGACGCTGTCTTGCTTGGCGACAAAGGCCGACAATTCTGGCTGGCCGGTTTGGGCGATCAGGAAGCGTTCCGCCTCGCGCCCCGACGTTTTATGGGCGTCGACGATTTACCGCTGACCATGTCGCGGATCAAAACCGACGATCCGGTGCTGCTGTTGGCTCACGAGCCGGATATTTTCCCGCACGTGCCGGAGAGGGTCGCGCTTACATTGTCCGGGCACACGCACGGCGGTCAGATCCGCGTGCCGTTCATCTGGCCGGCCTTTGTGCCGTCACGCTATGGCGCGCGCTATGCTTACGGTCACATTGTCGAGAACGATCGTCATCTAATCGTGTCGGGCGGTCTCGGCACCAGCATTATTCCGGCGCGCTTCGGTGTACCGCCGGAAATTCTCCAGATTACGCTTGGCGCCTAATCTCGAAACGCAAACGGCGCCGGCTTTTGAGCCAGCGCCGTCAGCAACCCCCGACGTAAAATCAGAACGGCCGCGTAGGAACGTCGCCGGTCGCGACGTGCGTCGACGCATCTACCTTAGGCTTCAGCACCACGACGACGGTGCCAAGCTTGACATGGCTGTAGAGGTCGATGGCGTCTTCGTTGGTCATCCGGATACAGCCAGATGAAATCGCCTGCCCGATGTATTCCGGCTGATTGGTGCCGTGAATGCGGTACAGCGTGTCTTTGTTGCCGGAAAAGAGATACATGCCGCGCGCGCCCATGGGATTGGCTGGCCCGCCAGCGACGAATTGCGGCAGAGGCCCAAGGCGTTCGTGCTCGCCAGCGGTCGGCGTCCACGTCGGCCACTCTTCCATGCGGCCAACTTTGGCGATGCCGCTCCACACCTGCGCGTCCTCGCCAACGGCGATGCCGTAGCGGACCGCCTGATGGTTCGGCATCACGTAGTAGAGGAACTTGTTGTCGCTATCGACCACGATCGAGCCGGGGGCTTCCTGGCGATCGAAGCTGACAACGTGCCGGCGGTATTCATCTGGAATTGATGCCTGCGCGTAGGGCAGGTTCGACATCAAATCCTTATCCCGCGGCTTCCAGCTGGCTTGAGTCGCGGGCTCAAGCGTCTCTTGCATGCAGCCGCCGAGCAGCAGGCCGCCGAGTAGCAAAAATCCGATCGTACGCATCGTCATGGTATGCCTATGTCCCAACCAACCCCCGCACCGGCGCCCACCGGCATTTTGCCCAGAGATTGAATAACGAAATCGCGCCGCCGATGCCAGCCAATACAAGGCTTTGTTATCACAGTCGCTCGTGAGTGTTGCAGGAATGCCGCACTGTCCCCAGCCTTCATTGGCTAAATCGGCCGTTAACCATGTCACCGTCGGCGCGATCGAAGCGGCGGTCAGTATCTGACGCACAAGTTAAGCGACGGTTTACCATCACCGGTGTCATGTCACCGCCGTTTTGGGCTTGCGGAAATGTCACGACAGCGCACGATTTGCCGCCCATTTCCGCCGCACTCGCCGACTAGGATTTCATCATCGGACATCGCGAAGGGAATGGGGTTCCAATGCAAGACGTTACTGCCAATTTGGCCAAGAAAACCGACAAGAAAGCCGCTCCAATGCTGGCCGAAGACCGTCAGGTTTCGGGTGAATGGAGCAAGCTCGACCATGGCTTCGGCCAGATCGGTATCTCCGCTGTTGCCGCTGCGGTGCGCTATCAGGGCAGCGCCAAAAATCCTGCCTATGCGCCCTGCTCAAACAAGTGGCGTGATCTGATCGCTGACGTCGCTGCCTGATCCGGCGGCATCATCAGCGTTGAGCAAGGAAAAGGGGACCGAATGTGTCCCCTTTCGCATTTTCTGGATTCGGTCTCTCAGGCGATTTTAGGAGCTGCGATTTTAGGGGCTGGAGGTAACTTGCGACGGCCTTTCATGGAGGGCCCAGACCTCGAATGCCGCAAAGACAGCGACCAGACCGCCAATGACGACATCGATCGTCATGGCATCGCTGTTCTGGAACCCGAGCAACCAAGGCGATACGATAAGCGCAAGACCGGCGGCGACCTTAAGCCATTCCTCCCAGACCGCGAATGCTGCGAGCGCGGCAATCGACAGTACGGCGATGACGATTCCGATGACCGACGCGGTCTGCCATTGTGCGCCGGCCGACAAGTCGAACGCCCAAGGGCTGAAGAACAGAACCATGCCGAGAATGAGATTCACTACGTCGCACAGCTTCACGCTCGACCAGTCATCCATGGAACCCTCCGGGGCACGCACAGCACCGCCTTTACCAAGCCGGACAATGCCCATCTTGTTCCCGGCACCGGCGCACAGGGCGGTTCGGTAACATGGAGGGCGAATTTTCCAGTACCGAGCTCGACATCGGACGGCGGCTGTTCGCGGGCGAGTGGGACTTCCTCTCCGCGGCCAGTTCGCTCCAATCGCTGCCAGCGATGGCGGCGCCTGAAATTGCGTTCGCTGGACGATCCAATGTCGGCAAGTCGAGCCTCATCAACGCGTTGACCGGGCGCAAGGCGTTGGCGCGGACCTCCAACACCCCGGGCCGCACCCAGCAATTGATTTTTTTCAATGGCCCCAAGGAGCTCATACTCGTCGACATGCCGGGTTACGGCTATGCCGCCACGGCAAAGACCAAGATTGCGGCGTGGACTGCGCTCATTCACGACTATCTGCGCGGCCGCGCCACATTGGCGCGGGTCTACGTTCTGGTGGACGCACGCCACGGTTTGAAATCCGCCGACGACGCGATCCTTGATACCTTGAGCAAGGCCGCCGTGAGCCACGAGATTGTGCTGACAAAATCCGATCAGGTCGACGAAGCCGAGCTTGCCGAACGGATAGGTACCGTCAAAGCCGCAATACGGAAAAGACCGGCAGCGTTTCCCGATATCATCGCCACCTCATCGCACACCGGCGCCGGCATTCCGGAACTGCGCGCCGCGATCGCGCGCCTTCTGATCGAACGCGGCGCCATCCAGCGGTGAAATCATGAACAGTGGACTGGAAGGGGTCGTTGCCGCCGAAACCGTGCTCAGCCATGCCGACGGCGAAACCGGCGCAGTCTGGGTGCGCGGTCACACCATAGAAACGCTTGCTGCGCTTGGTTACGAAGCTGCGGTCGCAGTGATGTGGGATGGCTTTGCCGGCGAAGGTCTTACCCAAACGGCCATGCAGCGGACGCTTGGCGCAGCGCGCCAAAAAGCGTTCGCGCGGATAGGCGATTGGTTCGGTTGCGCGGCAAACCATCCGCTCGGCGAAGGCCTACGCGTTGCGCTGGCCGCACTACCCGATGAGTCCGCGCCCGCGGAAATTCTTGCGACGCTCCCAGTCGCAATCGCAGCGTTGCTGCGTGCCAAGGACGGCAAAGTACCTGTGGCTCCGGATCCGTCCCTCACCACGGCCGCAGACCTGCTGCGCATGATAGCGGACGCGCCGGCAGAACCGCACCGTATCGCCGCGCTCAACTCCTACATTTCCACGGTGATCGATAACGGGCTTGGCAACTCGACCTTTGCAGCACGTGTCGTGGCGTCGTCTCGCGCTTCGCTTGCGGCCGCGGCGCTCGGCGGTTACTGCGCGTTCGGCGGCCCGCTTCATGGCGGCGCGCCGGGCTTGGCGCTCGACATGCTCGATGAGATCGAGGCAAGCGGCGATACCGGTGGCTGGATCGAGCGCAAGCTCGATGCTGGCGGTCGTCTCATGGGTTTCGGTCACCGCATCTTCCGCCATCGCGATCCCCGTGCTGATCTGCTGCGGGCGGCGTTGCGCAAGCTCGATCCGCAATCGAAACGTCTTGAATTTGTCATGGACGTTGAACGCCGTGCGGTTGCCGCGCTTCAG
Organism: uncultured Alphaproteobacteria bacterium; assembly: GCA_963742215.1. Taxonomy (GTDB): domain Bacteria; phylum Pseudomonadota; class Alphaproteobacteria; order Rhizobiales; family Xanthobacteraceae; genus BOG-931. The sequence goes on along the minus strand of CAVULJ010000015.1, from coordinate 134,261 downwards.
CGCCGGAAGCCCGGACGCCGGGTCGAAGCCAATATCGAGATGGACGCGGCGCTATTGCTCGATGCCATTGGGCTGCCGCGCGAGGCGTTTACGCCGGTGTTTGCCGTTGCGCGCTGCGCCGCTTGGCTCGCGCATGCCATGGAACAGCAAAAGTCCGGCCGCATGATCCGCCCGGCGTCGACTTATATCGGGCCGGTGCCGGCGGAGTGAGTTGTCGCGATGCGCGCGCACCGCTAGATAGGTTCGCCAAATATCCGGGAATATCGAGCCAATGAGCCAGGACCGCATCAGCCCTGAAATACAGGCCCGCATCCTGTCGGAAGCGTTGCCCTACATGCAGCGCTATGACGAGGAAATCGTGGTCGTTAAATACGGCGGCCACGCCATGGGCGAAGAACATCTGGCGCGCGAATTCGCCAAGGACATCGTGCTGCTGGAGCAGACCGCCATCAATCCGGTGGTCGTGCACGGCGGCGGTCCGCAGATCGAAGCGATGCTCAAGCGGATCGGCGTGCAATCGCAATACGCCGCCGGGCTTCGCATCACCGATGCCACGACGCTCGAAGTCGTCGAAATGGTGCTGGCCGGCCTGATCAACAAACAAATGGTCGGCCACATCAACGAGGCCGGCGGCAAGGCCGTCGGCCTCTGCGGCAAGGACGGCAACATGGTCGTCGCGCGCAAGCTGACGCGCACCGTGGTCGATCCGGACTCACACATCGAAAAAATTATCGATCTCGGCTTTGTCGGCGAGCCGGAGAAGGTCGATACTACTGTGCTCAGCGAGATCCTCGGCCGCCAGCTTATTCCGGTTCTGGCGCCGGTCGCCGCGGCCGCCAACGGCGGCACGTTCAACGTCAACGCCGATACGTTTGCGGGCGCCATTGCCGGCGCACTGCACGCCAAGCGTTTTCTGCTGCTCACCGACGTTCCGGGTGTGCTCGATAAATCGAAGACCCTGATCAAGGAGCTTTCGGTCGATGACGCGCGGCGCCTGATTGCCGACGGTACCATTTCCGGCGGCATGATCCCGAAGGTCGAGACCTGTATCTACGCGCTCGAAAAAGGCGTTGAAGGCGTCGTCATCCTGGACGGCAAGGTGCCGCATGCGGTGTTGCTCGAACTGTTTACCGAGCTCGGCTCCGGCACGCTCATTCACCGCTGACCCGAGATGGAATCCGATAGCACGCGCGAGCGGCTTGCCGCTCTTGTCCCGGGCATTGTTGCCGCCGCTTCGTTCGGTGTCTGCGACGCCATCGTAAAGCTGGTCTTTGCCGCCGGCATCGACGTGCTGACGCTGGCATTGATCCGCGGTGTGGTCGGCGTTGTCATTCTCTATTTTTATCTGCGTTTCGGCGCCACGCCGGAACCGGCGACCCCGCGCATGCGCAATTGCGCGCTCGTGCTCGGGGTTCTGTTTGCGGCAATCGTCTATGGACTGTTCAAGGCGATCGATTTGATCACCGTACCGATCGCGGTGCTGACTTACTTCATCTATCCGCTGTTGACCGGGATCGGCGGTGCTGCGCTCGGTATCGAGCGGCTCGGCTGGCATGGCGCGCTGGCCGCTCTCGTGGCCTTTCTCGGGCTTGCCCTGACAATTGGCGCCTATCCGCAGGCGCTGTCGATCGAGGGACTGTCGTTCGCGGTCGGCGCTGCTCTGTGCCGTACCATTTTCCTGCTGGTCGCCCGGATCGAGTTGCAAAAACTCGATCCGCGGTTGACCACTTGGTATTCGCTGTTGTCCTCGACTGCGATTTTCGCGATTGGAGCCGTCGTTACGCTGAATTGGCACTCATCGCAGACCGCGGAGGGATGGATCCTCGCGTTTGTTGTCGGCATCGGCACCGCAATCGCGATCCTGACGCTCTATATGTCGACCATTCGCATCGGTCCATTCCGCAGTGCGCTGATCATGAATCTGGAGCCGCTGCTCGCGACTCTGCTCAGCGCGCCGCTGCTCGGCGAGGTGCTTACCCCGATTCAGGGTATCGGCGCGGCCATCATGCTGGGTGCGATCGTCGCATTCCAGATGTGGCGATGACAGTGTAGTATCCCGCTCAATAAAACGAGCGGGAGGAGTTCATGAGACTGTCGACATGCGGCTGCTGCGGATCGCGGCGGCAATTTCTTGCCGGAGCTGCGGCGCTTGGTGCAACCGCCCTGCTGCCGGGTCAGGAAGCATCCGCACAGGCCGCCAAGACGAAACTGATCGACACCCATCATCACTTCTATCCGCCGACCTATCAGAAGGCGTGGGCCGATTGGGAGGACCAACGCAAGATTCCGCACTTCGGCGTGCAGATGACGTGGACCAGAGAGAATGATCTCGAAGCGATGGACAAGAATGGCATTACCACGTCCGTACTGTCGCTCGCCTCCACGCCGGGCGTCTGGTTCGACGCTGGCGCCGACAAGGCGCACGACATGGCGCGGTTGTGCTGCGACTTTGGCGCCGAGATGGTTCGCGACAGGCCCGGCCGCTACGCGCTGCTTGCCCCATTGTCGATGATGGACACCGACACGACTCTCAAAGAGATCGAATACGTCTTCGATACGCTCAAGGCCGACGGTGTCAATCTGCAAACCAACTACGGCGACAAGTGGCTCGGCGATCCAGCCTACAAGCCCATCCTCGAAGAGCTCAACCGCCGCAAGGCTGTGGCGTACGTGCATCCGCTGGTCGCAAGCTGCTGCGGCCGGCTTAGTGTAGGCGCTTACCCTGCCGTGATCGAAGTGCCGCATGATACGACGCGGACCATCGTCAGCCTCCTGCTCAGCGGCAGCTTTGCCAGGCAGCCGAACATTAAATGGCTGTTCTCGCATGCCGGCGGCACTATTCCGTTTCTCGCCGGCCGTATCGAGGCGTTCTACGATCAGAAAGCGCGCGACGCTGGAGCCGGCGGCTTTGCCCCAAACGGCATCGAGGCCGAATTTCGCAAGCTTTATTACGACACCGCCAACGCGACCCATCCGGCGGCGATGGCGGCGCTGATGAAGCTCGTGCCGGTTTCACAGATCACCTATGGTACCGACTATCCGTATTTCCCGCTCGACCAGATCAACAACCTCAGGAAGCTTGATCTTGCTCCGGCCGATCTTGAAGCGATTTCGAGCGGCAACGCATCGCGGCTGTGTCCTGGCGTGGCGTGAGCTTAAGGTTGCAGTCTTTGCGCTCGCGGCATTCGCCGCCGCGGGCGCTTCCTCGAACGCGCAGACCCCGCCGGACAAGCCGGCGCAAGCCGATACCGCCCTCACTCTTGTACTCGCCGTCGATACATCTGGTAGTGTGAGCGCCGGGCGTTTCGAATTGCAGAAGCACGGATACGCGGCGGCGTTCCGCAATCCGCGCGTGCTTGCTTCAATCCGCTCGCTGGATACGCAATCGATCGCCGTCACCATGATGCAATGGACCGGGCCGCGGCTGCATGTAGTCGTGGTCGACTGGATGCTGATCAAGGACGAAGCTAGCGCTGAGACGTTCGCTGCGGCGATCGAAGCAGCGCCGCGGCAACTGTTCGGCGGCGGTACCTCGATTAGCGGCGCGATTGATTATTCCCGCCTGCTGCTGGTGCAGAGTCCCTTCAGGGGTGAGCGCCGCGTCATCGATATTTCCGGCGACGGTTCCAACAACAGCGGGCGTCCGGTCACGGAAGCCCGCGACGAAGCGGTCCGCGACGGCGTCGGCATCAATGGTTTGCCGATCCTTTCAATCGAGCCGGTGCTCGATCATTACTATTTTGACAATGTGATTGGTGGGCCGGGCGCATTTATGATTCCGGCCGATAATTATGACACTTTTGCCGACGCGGTCCTGAAAAAGCTCATTACCGAGATTGCCGGGACCGATGACAATCCAATACGATCAAGCGCAAGTGATTCGACGGCGCTTGCGGCGTCACAAACTCGGCCAACTTCCCCCGGAAAATCCAGCCACTCCGCAATGTCTGGCTCAGCAAACGAGTAGATGCCGCGGTGAGGGCGGTGGATGCGCGGGTTCCATAACAACAGCTTTGATCCTCAGACGTTGATTGTGCTGGAGGCCGCGTTCGATGAAGCGTGGCTGACGCTGAAATCAATCGGCAACACCACCGTCAAACCCGACGAGCTCGCGCGCTCCGTGTTGCAGCTCGCGATGGAAGGCGAGCGGGATCCGGTCGCATTGCACGACGGCGCGCTGAAGGGATTGCTCCCGACCACGGCCTGGCGCGAGGCGGGATAACGGCGATCCGGTTTCAGGGATGGGCAGCCATCATGGCGAAAGCCGCAACGATCGCGGCGGCCATTGTGCCTGCGACGATTGCGAGTAAAAAAGGAATTGAGTTCCGTAACCGCCGACGCATCAAGTGCCCCTGTGCGCCGACTTATTATCTGATTCGGCCTGGATTACAGCCTCGTCGCCGGTATTTGTGGCAACAACGCGTCCCCAACCCTCCGCAAAGAAACATTCGATGAACGAACAACAAACGGCGCAACGTTCGGTCCGCGGCTTTGATCATGTCGGGACCTGGGTGTTCGATCTCGACAACACGCTCTACCCGCATCATCTCAATCTCTGGCATCAGGTCGACGAACGCATTCGCGACTTCATCGTCGATTTCCTGAAAATCTCCCGCGACGACGCGTTCCGCCTGCAAAAGGATTATTACCGCCGCTATGGCACCACCATGCGCGGCCTGATGGACGAACACGGGCTGGAGCCGGACGCGTATCTGGAAATGGTGCATCAGATCGACCATTCGCCGCTGACCCCCAATCCGGAGCTCGGCGCCGCAATCGCGAGCCTCGACGGCCGCAAGCTTATTCTCACCAATGGCACGCGGGAGCATGCCGACGCGGTATTGGACCGGCTCGGCATCGGCCATCACTTCGAGGACGTGTTCGATATTCGCGCTGCCGCGCTCGAGCCAAAGCCGCGCCCGCAAGTCTATGAGCGCTTCCTCGCGCGTCACGATGTCGATCCCGCGAAAGCCGCATTATTCGAGGACCTCGCCCGCAATCTTGAAGTGCCGCATGCACTCGGCATGACCACGGTGCTGGTGGTGCCGGAAGGCGCGCGCGTAGTGCTGCGCGAGGATTGGGAACTGGCCGGCCGCGAGGCGCCGCATGTCGATCATGTCACCGACGATCTCGCCGGGTTCCTGCGCGGCCTCAAATCTTGACATCGGCGGTCGCTGACCCGACAACGCGTCGCAGCAGGGGATCCCATGTCAGCTGATCTTGCCAAGACCATTGACGCTGCTTTCGACCAACGCGAGACAATTGGGCCGACCACCAAGGGCGCGGTGCGCGAAGCCGTCGAACAGGCGCTTGATCTGCTCGATCGCGGCGCCGTCCGCGTCGCCGAAAAGACTGCGAACGGCGCGTGGCAGGTTAATCAATGGCTGAAGAAGGCGGTGCTGCTGTCGTTCCGCCTGAACGATATGGTGGAAATTCCAGGCGGCCCCGGCCATGCGGCGTGGTGGGACAAGGTGCCGTCGAAATTCGATCATTGGGGCGACAAGAACTTTCGCGAGGCCGGTTTTCGCGCGGTGCCCGGCTGCGTGGTGCGCCGCTCGGCCTACATCGCACCCGGCGTGGTGCTGATGCCGTCGTTCGTCAATCTCGGCGCCTATGTCGATAAAGGCACCATGATCGATACGTGGTCCACGGTGGGCTCCTGTGCGCAGATCGGCAAGAACTGCCATATCTCCGGCGGCGTCGGCATCGGCGGCGTGCTGGAGCCGTTGCAGGCCGGGCCGGTGATTGTCGAGGACAACTGCTTCATTGGGGCGCGCTCGGAAGTCGCCGAGGGCGTCGTTGTGCGCGAAGGCGCGGTGTTGTCGATGGGTGTTTTCATCGGCGCCTCAACCAAGATCGTCGATCGCGAAACCGGCGAGACGTTCGTCGGCGAAGTGCCGGCCTATTCGGTGGTCGTGCCGGGCACGACACCAGGCAAGCCGGGCAAGAACGGCGTGGCCAGTCCAAACCTATACTGCGCCGTCATCGTCAAGCGCGTCGATGAAAAGACCCGCTCCAAGACCAGCATCAATGAGCTGCTGCGCGATTAGGCCGGCATAGAACAACCAAAAAGCTCCCGATGAACTGGCTTTATCTCTTCAACAGCTTTCACGGCCGCATTGGCCGCCAGACGTTTTGGTTTGCCTTAATTCTGACGATCGTCGCCCAGCTCGCCGTGCAGGCGATCGCCGACCAGCTCCAGGGCGACCGTCTCAGTGCCATTGTCGATCTGGTCTTCACCTATCCGCAATTTGCCGTGACAATTAAGCGCGCGCATGACCGCGACATGCCGGATTGGGTTCTGATCGCATTCTTTGCTGCCAACGCGTTTCTCGATCTGCTGGTGGTGCTCGACTTGGCAGGAACGAACGAGCATCCCAACCTGCTCTCACTGGCTGTCGCGATACCGCTGACTGTCGTCGGTGTCGCCCTGCTGGTCGAGCTCGGCTTCCGGAAGGGGACTGAAGGACCGAACCAGTACGGACCGGACCCGCTCGCTAACGGCTGACGCCGCAGGTAACTTGTCTTTTATGACCGCCGATCCCATCGCCATTGCCCGCGATCTCTTGCGCTGCCGTTCGGTAACGCCGGACGAGGGCGGTGCGCTCGTCTATCTGCAAAGGGTGCTGGAGCAGGGCGGCTTCACCGTGCACCGCACGGTGTTCACCGAACCGGGCGCTGCGCCGATCGACAATCTCTACGCGCGCATCGGTACGACGCAGCCCAATCTGATGTTTGCCGGACACACCGACGTGGTGCCGCCGGGTGACGAGAAGATCTGGAGCCATCCTCCATTTGCGGGTGAGGTTGCGGGCGACGTGCTTTACGGCCGCGGTGCGGTCGACATGAAGGGCGGCATTGCCTGCTTCGCCGCCGCAGCCCTCGACTATCTCGCCGCGAACGGCGGCAAACCGAAGCGGGGCTCGATATCGCTGCTCATCACCGGCGACGAGGAGAGCATTGCCGTCAACGGCACCATCAAACTTCTGAAATGGGCGGCGGAGCGCGGCGAAAAATTCGATCACTGCGTACTCGGCGAGCCGAGCAACGTTCAGGTTCTCGGCGACACCATTAAGGCCGGCCGGCGCGGTTCGCTCAACGGCATTTTGGTCGTCATCGGAAAGCAGGGCCACGTGGCTTATCCCGATCGTTCCGACAACCCGGTGCGCGGGCTGGTTAAGCTCATCACCGCAATTCAGGCGCCGCTCGACGACGGCAGCGCGCAATTCGATCCGTCAAATCTCGAGTTCACCTCGATCGATATCGGCAACAAGACGGTGAACTTGATTCCGGGCGAAGCGCGGGCGCGTTTTAACATCCGCTTCAACGATCGGCACACCCAGGAATCGCTGAAGCGGCTGATTGGGCAGCGCGCGCAGGACGCCGCGGAAGGCCGCGTGCGCTTTCATATCGAGTGGGAGCCATCGAACGCCGACGTCTTCGTCACCAAGCCGGGGCCGTTCACCGATCTCGCGTCGAGCGCCATTGCCGAAGTGACCGGGCGTACGCCCAGGCTCTCGACCACCGGCGGCACCTCGGACGCGCGTTTCATCAAGGATTACTGCCCGGTGCTGGAATTCGGGCTGGTCGGTCAGACCATGCACGCGGTCGACGAGTGCGCGCCGGTGGCGGACCTCGTGAAACTCACCGCGATCTACCGGCGGATCATCGAGAAGTATTTCGCCTGATTAGGGCGCTTGAAATTTGATCGACGCGTGTGAGCCGTCGCAGAACGGTTTATTTTTCGACGCGCCGCACCGGCACAGCGTCACGCGATTGCGGCGCTCGTATTCAAATCCATCGGCGGCAACCACCGCGATCCCGCCACGTAACCAGACGGCGCCAGCACAGCTTTCCGTCGGATCGTCAATTAAGCCAATCGAAACCGGCAAATCTGGCTCGATCGGCTGCCCGGTCGCCTTGTCCCAGGCAACGAGGCGGCCCGCCGGGCAGTCATGCACTTGCCGAATGAACATGGCCCGCACCTTGGGGTCGTCGGTGCGGGCAACTTCATTCCAAACCTTGCCGTTGGGATCGCAAAAGCGTCCGAACGCACAAAGACTCTCTGCATCGGTCAGAGCCAGAACCGGACCGTCGAAGGTCTGGGCTTGGTTGAGATAGGGCTCACGGCTCGCCGTCTCCGTGCCGTCGAAGCCAATCTTGGCGTGGGTGCCGTCGCAAAAAGGCTTGGAGCTGGACTCCCCGCAGCGGCACAGTGAATATTTCTCGCGGGTCGGAAAACGATGGCCCTCCTTCCAACTCTCGGAATCGCCGTCGGCGTTCGCGGCGATGGTTTCCTTCATGAGCGGGATGTTTCCGGTAACGAGATAAGGACCGTCTTGCGTAACGGTCACGCGGCCTTCGGTTTTCGGCTTGCTCATGAGCGGCTCCGCACAAGATGCAAAATGGGTGCTGCGTCCGAGCAATGCTGCGCCGGTCGAGCGGAGCCGTCAATACGCGCGCCCGGAATGAACGTCTTTCAGTAATCCACCCGCACCAGATAAAGCGCATGGGGCGGCGCGACCTGGCCGCAGGCGGCGCGGTCGCGCGCGTCGAGCGCTTTGACCAGATCGTCCGTCGCTCCATTTGCCTTCGCCGACATGAACGAGCGAGCCGACCATCGAGCGCACCTGGTGCTGCAGGAACGAGCGCGCTGAAGCCGTGACCCGCACATCGTCGCCATCGCGCGTGACGTCAAGCTGGTCGAGTGTCTTCACCGGCGACTTCGCCTGGCACTCGGTGGAGCGGAAGGTAGTGAAGTCGTGCTTGCCGACCAGGCGTTGCGCGGCGGCATGCATCGCCTCAGTATCGAGCTTGCGCGGCACCCGCCAGGCGCGCTCCTGCTCCAGCGCAAGATCGGCGCGGCGGTTGACGATGCGATAAAGATAGTGGCGCTTGACCGCCGAGAAGCGAGCGTCGAAGTCATCGGCGGCGCGTTCCGCTGTAAGCACCGCGATCGGCTGCGGGCGCAGATGAAAATTCATCGCATCGCGGACGTTGTCGGCGTCCCACTCCTTGCCGAGATCGATATGCGCCACTTGTCCCAGCGCATGGACACCGGCGTCGGTGCGCCCCGCGCCGTTCACGGCAATGCGCTCGCCGGTAAAAGCCTCGATCGCCGCGGTCAGCGCGCCCTGAATGGTCGCGCCGTTGTCCTGCATCTGCCAGCCGACATAAGGCCCGCCGTCATATTCGATGGTGAGTTTGTAGCGCGGCATCAGGGAAGCACGCTTGCCGGCGCGATCGGGGTGCCGCGCAGGAATTCCTCTGCCGCCATCGGCTTGCCGCCGGCGCGTTGCAACTCGACGATCCGCATCGCGCCGCTGCCGCAGGCGACGGTGAGCTTGTCGTCGAGCACGCGGCCGGGTTCTCCGCTGCCGTCGCCTTTGGTCGAGTGCAGGATTTTTACGCGTCCCGCGCCGGGCAGTTCACACCACGCGCCGGGAAACGGCGACAGCCCGCGGCAGTGATCGTGAACTTCGATGCCACGGCTTTGCCCAATCGATGCGGGTCTCGTTCTTGTCGATCTTGCGGGCATAGGTCACGCCGGCTTCGGATTGCGGCGTCAGCTGCAGGCCGCCGCGCTCCAGCGCGCCGAGCGCGCGCAGCATCAGGTCGGCGCCGAGCCGGGCGAGCTTGTCGTGAAGTTCGCCGGTCGTCGCATCAGGCGCAATCGGCAAGCGCTCGGCCATCGCCACCGGCCCGGTGTCGAGACCTTCTTCCATCTTCATCACCATCACGCCGGTCTCCTTGTCGCCGGCCATGATGGCGCGATGGATCGGCGCCGCGCCGCGCCAGCGCGGCAGCAGTGAGGCGTGCAGGTTGAAGCAGCCGAGCGGGAAGCTGTCGAGGATCGCTTTCGGCAGGATCAAGCCGTAAGCGACGACAACCGCGGCGTCGGCGCCATGAGCGCGCATCGCCTCTGCCGCGCCTTCGTCTTTCAGGTCTTGGGTGTGAGAACCGGAAGCTTAAGCCGCTCTGCTTCGCGCGCGATCGGGCTCGGCGTTGTTTCCAGTCCGCGGCGACCGGCCGGTTGCGGCGCGCGGGTATAGACCGCCGCGATGTCATGGCCGCCGCCGACAAGCTCCACCAGCGTCGGCACGGCGAAATCCGGCGTGCCCATGAAGACGAGGCGGAGCGCCAATCACGCCTCCTCCTTCTTCGCTGCCTTGGTGAACTTCTTGGTGATGCGGTCGCGCTTGAGCTTCGACAGGTAATCGATGAACAGCACGCCGTTGGTGTGATCGATCTCGTGCTGCAGGCAGGTCGCGAGCAGTCCTGAGGCTTCGATCTCCTGCGGCTTGCCGTCGAGGTCGAGATATTTGACCTTCACTTCGGCCGGCCGCTCGACCTCTTCGTAATAATCCGGAATCGACAGGCAGCCTTCTTCGCGCGTCGACTTTTTGTCGGACGTCCAGATCAATTCGGGATTGATGAACACCTGCGGCTGGTGGTCGTCCTCTTTCTTCGACGAGATCCATGGTGACGACGCGCTTCGGCACGCCGATCTGGATCGCGGCAAGCCCGATGCCCGGCGCCTTGTACATGGTCTCGAACATGTCATCGACCAGCTTGCGGATGCCGGCGTCGATCTTCTTGACCGGTTCGGACGCCTGCCGCAGCCGCTTGTCGGGAATTTTGATGATTTCGTGGATCGCCATGGCCGGCGATGTAAGACCTGCGGAAAGCGGGGTCAATCTGGCCTTTCTCAGGCCCTTACCGTTGCTTCGGCTGGTCTGACCGGATATACGCGTTCTCTCTTCGTTCTTACTTAATCCGAATCGTCTAGAGTGGCCGAATGACCGAGATGATGCCGATCCTTGCGATTGCCGCCGTCGATCGTGGCGCTGGCCGCCGTGGCAGTCATGGCGGTGGTGCTGATACGCAGCCGCGCTTCGGCAGAGCCGCAGCCTGACGTTTTGGCGGAACTCGCGCAGGCGCAAGGCGCCGCCGCGCAGCGGCTCGAAGCCATGATCCGCATGCTCGGCGACCGGCAATCGCAATTGCAGAACGCGGTCAACGAGCGGCTCGATAACGTCTCGCACCGGCTCGGCGAGTCGTTGCAAAAGACTACGCAGCACACCTCGGAGCATTTGCAGAAGCTGCACGAGCGGCTTGGCGTGATCGACAGCGCGCAGAAGAACATCACCACGCTGGCAAGCCAGGTTACCTCGCTGCAAAGCGTGCTTTCCAACAAGCAGGAGCGCGGTGCGTTCGGACAATGGCGGATGGAATCGATTGTTCAGGATTGCCTGCCAAAGGGCGCCTACGCATTTCAGCATACGCTGTCGAACCGCACCCGGCCGGACTGCTGCGTGTTCATGCCCGACAATCGCGCGCTGGTTATTGACGCCAAGTTTCCGCTTGAAAGCGTCACTGCCTACAGGGAGGCCAAGAGCGACGAGGAGCGCAAGCTCGCCGGCCAGCGGGTGCGGGTGGATATCGGCAAGCACGTGGCCGATATCAACGAGAAGTATCTGATCCCCGGCGAAACCCAGGACTTCGCGTTGATGTTCGTGCCGTCGGAGGCGGTTTACGCCGAAGTCAGCGACAGTTTCGATGATCTCGTCCAGAAGGCGTACCGCGCCCACGTCGTCCTGATGTCGCCGTCGCTGCTCATGCTGGCGATTGCGCTGGTTCAGCAAAATCAGAAAGACGCGCGCATGCGGGAGGCGGCCGATAAAATCCAGGATGAAGTGGGACGTCTTGTGAAGGACGTGGGATTGCTTGGCGATCGTGTCCGCAAGCTTCAGGCGCATTTCAATCAGGCCAGCGAAGACATCCGGCAATCCATCGTCTCCGTCGAGAAGATCGAAAATCGCGGCGAAAGGATTCAGCAAGTCGATGTCGCCGCCAACGACACGGCTGAATCGAACGTGATCGCCGCACCGATCCGCCGGCTGGAGGCCGGGGAGTGAGCGAAAGCTCCTCTCCCGCGGCGCGCGGGAGGATGGCGGACGCGCTGGCCGTTTATCTCAAGCGTCGCGTCCTTATCGTATTGTTCCTCGGCTTTTCGTCCGGCTTGCCGCTCGCTTTGTCCGGTTCGACATTGCTGATCTGGATGACCGAGTCCGGCGTCAATCTCGGCACTATCGGGCTGTTCGCGCTGGTCGGCACGCCCTACACCATCAAATTCCTCTGGGCGCCGATCATCGATGCGCTCGACGTGCCGTTTCTGTCGCGCCGTTTCGGCCGCCGCCGCGGCTGGCTTCTGCTTTCGCAACTGCTGCTGATCGCCGCGATCGTGCTTCTCGGCGCTTGCAATCCGGCTGTTTCGCCGCCGCTTGTCGCGTTCGGCGCGCTGCTGGTCGCGACCGCCTCGGCGACGCAGGACATCGTTGTCGACGCGTTCCGGGTCGAGAGCCTGGACGAGAGCGAGCAGGCGGCCGGCATGGCTTCCTATGTCGCCGCCTATCGCATCGGCATGCTGGCCTCGACCGCCGGTGCCCTGTTCATCGTCAGTGGTTTTCAGAGCGTCGGGCCTCGATCATTATGGCGCCTGGCGCGCGGGCTACACGGTGATGGCGGCTCTGGTTCTGATCGGCGTCGCGACGACGCTCATTGCGGCAGAGCCTGAAAAATCAGCCCAGGCGGATGCCGTGCACGCGCGCGAAAACAGTCTTTCGCGCGTCATCGAAGCCGCGGTCGGTGCGTTCTCGGAATTTTTGTCGCGCGATCTGGCATTTGTCGCGCTCGCTTTCGTCGTGCTCTACAAATTCACCGATGCCCTGTCCGGCGCCATGACTGCGCCGTTCGTGATCGACCTCGGCTTTTCGCGCAACGAATATGCGGCGATCATCAAGGGTGTCGGTCTGGCCGCGACCCTGATCGGCGGTTTCGCCGGTGGGTTTGTGGCGCGCGCCTATTCGCTGCCGGCCAGTCTCTTGATCGGCGGCCTGCTTCAGGCCTTCGCCAATCTCGCGTTTTCCTGGCAGGCGATCGTCGGGCTCAACGCGGCGTGGCTGACCTTTGCGATCATTGCGGAAAATTTCACCAGCGCCATCGGCACGGTGATCTTCGTCGCTTACCTCTCGGCGCTGTGCCGTAATCCATTGCACACCGCGACCCAATACGCGCTGCTCACGGCGCTGGCGGCAATCGGTCGAACCTATCTGTCGTCGGGGGCGGGCTTCATTGCCGCTTCAGCCGGCTGGGCATGGTTTTTTGCGATCTGCTCGCTAGCCGGCCTGCCGGCGCTGCTTCTCTTGCTCTGGTTGCAGCGGCGCGGCCACTTTGATGGCTTATTGCCGGCTAAGAAGTGAACTCATCCGCCCGGTTCCGGCCCCTCGGGCTCCGGCTGCTCGCACAGGCCCTCGCAGCAATGCGCAACAGCCTGGCCGCCGCAATCAGGGCAGGGGATGAAATCCGGCTCGTCGCGGTCCTGTCGCGCGGCTGACACGGGAGGCCTTCGGAATAAAGCCCGGCCGTTCGGTCCATCGGCAGGTTTCGCAAAGCATGGCGATGGCCCTCGTTGCGGCGGTTAAGTGGCTTACCGTCACAAGATCATCCGATTCTCGCCATCTCGCAAAGTATCCGTGAAAGTCCCTCGGCCGCCCCGCAAAAAAGTCTTTTTGTAAGGATCAGATCGCTATAATCGCGATTAACGTAAGGTTGCGTCCCCCAAACCGGGTTGTCCCGCCGTCCACCATGGACAGTATCCTCGTCAAGATTTTCGCGACCGCGCTTACGCTCAGCCAGGTCACGACCCACCCGGATTCGGTGAAAACACAGTTCGATCCGGTCAAGGACCAGGACGAGGTGGTGCAACTATTGCGCGACGGCTGCGCCCACATGAAGCAAGCCTTCGACATCGAGTCGATCAATCTCGACGATCTGATCTCGACCGCGATGGACGATCCGAAGGCAGCCTTGGGTACCGATATCAAGGCGCTGCACGGATTGAATTTTGGCGATCTGAATACCGCCTATCATCAGTTCTGCAAGAACGAGAAGATCGACACGCCGGTAGTCGATCTGGGCGACGTCATCACGTTTTATGACAAGGCGGTGGCCGATCTGCCCGATCCGGCGCAGCTCAAGGGCAAGCAATTGCCCGGCCTGAGCCAGGTGACCGATGGATCCGGCGATCACTTCGCCGATGTGTTCCAGCCCGGTAACCGTCGCGTCTGGGTACCGCTGTCGGATATCCCCGATCACGTGCAGAAGGCGTTCATCGCGGCTGAAGATCGGCGCTTCTACGAGCATCACGGCGTCGATGAACACGGCATCATCCGCGCGTTCATTGGCAACCTCGCGCAGCCGGGACGGCCGCAAGGCGGCTCGACCATCACCCAGCAGGTGGTGAAGAACCTCCTCGTCGGCGATGACGTCAGCTATGAGCGCAAGATCCGCGAAATGATCGTGGCCTCGCGGCTCGAACACACGCTCAGCAAAAACGAAATCCTCGAGCTCTATTTGAACTCCGCCTATCTCGGCCGCGCCTCGTGGGGCATCGAGATGGCGGCGCGCAGCTATTTCGGCAAATCGGCGAAAGACCTGACGCTACCCGAAGGCGCCATGCTTGCCGGAATGCTCAGAGGGCCGAGCTTCTACAATCCTGATCGCCATCCGGATCGGGCCAAGGATCGGCTCGCTTATGTGCTGGGCCGCATGCAGGAAGATGGCGTCATTAATGCCGGGCAGAAGCAGCAGGACGCCGCGGCGCTGCCTAAGCTCGCCGCATTCAAGATGCAGCACCGTGACTCCGGTTTCGGCCTGGTCGATTTTCTCGGCCGTGAAGCCAAGACTGATGGCGTCGATAGCCTGACCGCGCACTCCTACACGGTGCATTCGAGCGTCAATGCGCAATTGCAGCGCGCGACCGAAGCCGCGCTGCAAGAAGGCCTGGCGGAATTCGAAATTTCCTCCGGCCGCACAGTGTTCCGTGGCCCAGAAGCCAATCTCGCCGATGCGATCAAGAAGGTCGGTGCCTCGTCGGGGCATGCCGGCCTGGCAGCAGGCGCTGCAAGACTTGCGACTACCGCTCTACGACGTGCACTGGACGCCGGCCGTGATCGTGCAAAAGGGCGACAGCAAAAAAGGCGACAACACGCTCCGCGTCGGTCTGCCCGATGGCCGGATCATGCCGCTGACCGGTGTGAACTTTGACGCCCGGCGCGGGCTCGGTCTTTATGACGTGGTCTATGTCAATGTGACCGGCCCCGCTTACGCCGCGCCTCTGCCGCCCGCAGTCGATCCGCGAACCGGAAAGCCGATCAAGCAAAAAGCGCCCGTAAATGTCGGGCAGGCGCAGCTTCGGGTGCGGCCGACGGTGCAGGGCGCTGCACTGGTGCTGGAGAACAAGACCGGCCGTATCCTCGCCATGGCCGGCGGTTTCTCCTATCCGCTGAGCCAGCTCAATCGGACCTGGCAGACGCAACGGCAGCCGGGTTCGGCGATCAAGCCGATCACTTATCTCACGGCGCTGCAGAAGGGTTTGCAGCCGAACACGCTGGTGCCGAGACGAGCCGCTGACGCTGCCGCCGATCGGCAGCAGCTCGATCAGCCACGACCTCATGATCAGCAATTACAATAGTGGCGGCGATCGTCCCGAGGATTACTGGTCGCCGCGCAATGCCGATTACGGATCAGGCGGCGCATTGACCCTGCGGCGCGGCCTGGAGAATTCGGTGAACATCGTCACCGCACATCTGCTCGACGGCGGCATCGATTCCGATCCGGCGCAGAGCCTCGATGAGGTCTGCGCCACCGCGAAGGCAGCAAAGATTTATAGCGACTGCGTCCGTTACTATCCGTTCGTGCTCGGCGCGCAGCCGGTGCGGATGATCGATCTCGCGGCGTTCTATGCGGCCGTGGCCAACGAAGGCGTGCGGCCGCAACCTCATGCGATCGATTCGATCGAGCAGAACGGCAAGGTCATCTACCAGTATCCCAAGGTGCCGCTGTTCTCGCCGATCAGCGCCGCCGACAGCGCGAGCTTCTATCAGCTCAAGACCATCCTTGCAGGGCGTGGTGGCCCGCGGCACCGCGCGCGCGATCGGTGGACTGTCGCCTTATATGGCCGGCAAGACCGGCACCACCGAGGACGCGGTGGACGGCTGGTTCGTCGGCTTCACCAACGACGTTACGGTCGCGGTCTGGGTCGGTTACGACAATGGCGACGGCAAACGCCGCTCGCTTGGCTCCAACGCCACCGGCGCCCGCGTGTCGCTGCCGATCTTCAAACCGATCATCGAGACGATCTGGGCCGATCACATTGCGCCCAAGGCCCCGCTCAGCGGGCCTTCGCCCGATGCACAGCGGATGCTGGTCGATATGCCGATCGATTACGCGTCCGGCGATCTGCTCAATCGGCCCACCCCTCCACCTCAACAGGACAACGGCGGCTTCGCCGGCCTGTTCGGCGGCACTCAGCCGCCCCCGGTGCAGCACAGCGGCGGCGCCTTCATCGAGCATTTCCGGCGCGGTCCTGACGGTCAGGTCGCCGACACGCAATACCAGCTGGTTTCACAGGCTGACGTTTATGCCATGCATCAGGACCAGCAGCAGGGCGATCCGAACAACCCTTATGGCAATAACCCGTACGGTTATGAGCAAGGCGGGCGGGCCTATTTCCCCAACCAGGGCTGGCAGTCCGCACCGCCGCCGCAACAGCCACAGCGCGGGTTGTTCGGCTTCCCGTTATTCAGTCAGCCCGCTCCCGCGCCGACTGTCCGGAATCCGAATACAATCTGGGGCCGGCGCTATAACTGATTCCTGCTGAACGATATTTGCGAAAGAATTTCACGATGCTGACGCGGCACGCGATTGTGCTTTTGGGATTGCTCGGCTCTGCTTCCGCAGCCAGCGCGCAGAATTTCCACATCGAAGATGTGCCGTCGGCGACGGCGCTCGACGTTGCGCAACTCAAGCCAAACACGATTGCATTCAACGATCACGCCGGTGGAGCTGTCGCCGAAAGCGACGCTTATCTGGTGCGGTTCGACGATTGGGCGAGCAAGCATCCCAATCAGAAGAAATTTCTTTCGTTGTTCCCCAGCTATACCGAGCCGGGCCCGCGTGCCGGGGCAAGCGATGCCGAGGCCTCAAGCGGCAAGATTTATATGTACGTTGCGCAGGCTCGCTTCGTTCTCGACCGTGCGCCCGGCAGCATCGATCTCAGCCGCTATGTGACGCTACCTTTCCTGCAGAAGATCGATCCGGCGATCAAGCACACCCAGATCACCGCCGATCAGGTGGTGCAGCTTCGCAGCGACGGCGACGACGGCAACGACAATCCGGATCGCAAATGGTGCACCGGCCGCACCACGTCGATCTGCACTATGTCGATCTACAAGATGGAAGGCAAAATCCCGATCGGCATCCTGCTGGTGAACAAAATCCGGGACAGCGCCAGGAAAGTCTTCGATCATATCGACTTCGAAAGCGAGCTGTCGGCGCTGACGCCTGATGACGTCGATCAGACCGGCGTGCAGCAGTTGACCGCGCTCAATACGCCGATAACCGGCGTGCTTGAGCAGAATATTTTCCATGTCAACGAATTGATGCGTTTCGGCAAGTTCTTTGCCGTGTTCCAAAACCACCCGACCGATCCGAACAAGACCGTGGTCACGGCCTTCATGGCGATCGGGATTGGCGCCGACCTGCTCGACAAGAAGCGCGAATACGAGAACGTGCCGATCCTGCACAACATGGTGCCGGCGCAAGTGCTGGTCGGTCAGTCGTCGTTCAATTCCGGCGATTCGATCAGCGGCGGGCTACCGAAATATGCGCGCAACGAGATCGCGATGGTCGCGGGAATTCTGGAGCAGGATAAAAAATAATGGCTTCTTCCCGCGCGCGGGGAGAAGGAGATCACCCGCCCACCGCTCCCGGCAACGGCACGAACAGGCTTTCGATCGGCATCGGCTCGGCGATGAAATTCTGCTCGTGCATATATTGCACCAGCGCTTCGAGCGTCGGACGGTTCGGTTCGATGCCGTAGACAAACGGGTCGCCACCAAACACGTCGTCGATTTCCTCTAGCTCGTCTTGCAGCCATGGCAGCATCGCGGCGAGCGAGCCGGCATAGCGCAGCCGCGCTCGTGCAATCCGCTTGGCTTCGACGAATGCGGCATAGAGGCTCGATGCGATCCAGGGATTCTTCTCGTAAACCGCGCGGCGGATCGCGACCAGGTGCATGATCGGGAAAATCCCGTCGCGCTGGTAGAGCTCCCGCTCGCGCGCATGATGGTCCGGCAACAACCGCACCACGTCGGGATCGTTGCCGAAGCTCGGCGGTTTGCGCGAGCCGAGATAGGCGTCGATCTCGCCGCGCGCCAACAGGTCGCCGAGCGGCCGGCCGGTCGTGTTTTGCTCGATCGCGGCCGGGCGAAGCAGCGGCAGGGTGTGCGGGTTGCCGTGCATGCCGCCGGTCTCGACCGCGCCCTGCACCCAGCGGATATTGGAAATGTCGACGCTGAACTGATGCATCAGATGGCCGCGCAACCAGATTGATGCGGTCTGGGTGTAAAGCGGCAGGCCCACCCTGCGGCCTTCGAGGTCTTTCGGCGTACGAATGCCGCTGCGCCTGTTGATGAAGATATAGCCGTGGCGAAACACCCGCGACGGAAAAACCGGGATGGCGACGAAGGGGCTATCGCCGCGGCCTGCATGTGCGACGAATTCGGATGCCGAAAGCTCCGACGCATCGAATTCCTGGCCACCGACCATGCGGTCGAAAATCTGCCGGCCGGATGGGAACACCATGACGTTGAGGTCGATGCCCTCCGCGCGTACCTCACCGCTGCGCAACGGCTCAATCCGGTCGTATCGGCAGCTTGCGTAGGTAAGCGGGAGAGGAGCCATACCGGCCTGCGCGGTCGCTGATTGATCGGGAGCCAAGCGCCGGGCATTGTGTGTGCCACATGCACGAGTCCGATTTCAATCACGAGCATATCGAGACGCCGGCCGAGCGCGCCGCGCTCGCCCGCACGATCTGGGATCAGGACAACGTCGCGTTCAAGACCGTTGGCATAGACGTCGGCAGCTCAACCTCACACCTGTTGTTCGCCAAAGTCATGTTGCAGCGCCAGATGCAGGGCCTGTCGAGCCGGTTTGTCGTGATCGGCCGCGAGGTCGTGTGGCGCTCGCCGATCCTGCTGACCCCATTTCTGCCCGACGGCACCATCGACGCGCAGGCACTCGGTGACTTCATCGCGCGCTGCTACGGCGATGCCGGTTTTGCGCAATCCGAGATCGATTCCGGCGCCGTGATCCTCACCGGCGAGGCAATCAAGCGTAAAAATGCTCGCGCCATAGATGAATTGTTCGCCGAGCAGGCCGGCAAATTCGTCTGCGCCACCGCCGGCCACAAGCTCGAGGCGCGGCTCGCCGCGCACGGCTCCGGCGCGGTAGCGCTGTCGAAAGCGCGCGATACCTGTCTGCTGCATGTCGATATCGGGGGTGGTACCACCAAGCTCGCCCTGATCGATCGCGGCGAGATTC
Organism: uncultured Alphaproteobacteria bacterium; assembly: GCA_963742215.1. Classification (GTDB taxonomy): domain Bacteria; phylum Pseudomonadota; class Alphaproteobacteria; order Rhizobiales; family Xanthobacteraceae; genus BOG-931. Next base: position 114,815 of record CAVULJ010000015.1, on the reverse strand, counting down.
TTGGCCTGTGCGCTTTTGCTGTCGGCGGGCGGTTGGTCGCGAAGGACGGCGAAGGTGCGTGGAGCCGGATCGATCAATCGGCGCAGCTCATTGCGGACGATCTTGGCTTGAATATCTCGCCGCAAATTCTTGCCGACGAGGCCGTTCGCCGCCGCATCGTCGAGCGCCTCGCCGCGGTGGCCGCGGATGTGATCACTGGCGCGCCGCTTGATCCGCTCGGACAAGCGCTGCTGCTCACCGAGCCGTTGCCGGGTACCGCGGCTCCAACCGCGCTGACGTTTTCGGGCGGCGTCGCCGAATATATTTTCAGCCACGAGACGGAAGAGTTCGGCGACATCGCAAAACCTCTGGCCGGAGCGCTTGCCGGCGAATTAAGCAGGCGCAGCGGTCTGCCGCTGATCGATCCGGGCCAGCGCATCCGCGCGACCGTAATCGGTGCGTCGCAGTTCACCGTGCAGGTCAGCGGCAAGACGATTTACCTGCCCGATCCTTATGTGTTGCCGGTGCATAACGTGCCGGTGGTACGGGTCGGCCTGCACACCGCGGGCGACATCGATCCGGACAAACTTGCCAATGCGATCCGGGCCGGACTCGACGAGATCGACCTGGATACCCATGAGCGGATCGCCATCGCTTTCGACTGGCGGGGCGATCCGGAGCATTCGCGGCTGAAATCAGCCGGAGAGGGTGTGGTGCGCGCGCTGTTGCCGTTTCGCGACCGCATCAAGCTTCTGTTCCTGATGATCGATGGCGATATCGGCAAGACGTTCGGGCGCCTGTTGCATCGCGAATTACATTGGCCCGGCAAGATCGTTTCGATCGACGGCATGGAGTTGCAGGAGCTCGATTTTGTCGACGTCGGCGAGCTAATCGCGCCGCCCGGCGTGGTGCCGGTAGTGATCAAATCGCTGCTGTTTGCTTGACGGCGCCTGTCGCTAAAACCGCCCGGAGCCTTCTCATTGCTGTAGAGCGTAAATCCCTGGAGCAGGATCGCCCGCTGGATAGCCGGACTGCGGCGCACCCATCGCCTGCCAGATGTCCGCCGGACCGGAATAGTTGCTGAGCCATGCGGCCCATTCCGGCCACCACGAACCTTGTTTTTGTTGGGATTCGGCCGAGAACCGCAGGGGACTAGGATCGGCTTGATTGACGTGGCCGATGCGGAAGCCGCAATCGGCGCAATCGGGCGCCGCCACGATACTGGTGCCGTGTCCGCCGCTCGTCAGCACAAAGGTCACCTGGCCTTCAACCTGGCTGTTGATCCGGTACGTGGATTGCCACGGCACAATGTGATCGTGCTCGGCTCCCATCGCGAAGATCGGCAGCCTGATGTCGGAAAGCATAACGGGCCCGTTTCCCGCGGTGAGGCGGCCTTCCGCCAAATCGTTACCGAGGAAGAGCTCGCGCAAACATTCGGAATGCAGGCGGTAAGGCACCCGCGGCGCGTCGGCATTCCATGCCGTCAGATCGGTTACCGGCGCCCGCTTGTCGAGCAGATATTCGCCGATGATACGGGACCATGCCAAGTCTTTGGACCACAGCATCTGGAACGCAGCCGTTGCCGAGCAGCGTTCATCGAGAAAACCCTGGGCGCGCATAACGTCCTCGATCGAGGCGACTTCGCCCTCGTCGAGGAACAGCGTCGCTTCGCCCGTGTCGGTAAAGTCGGTCTGCGTTGCAAGCAGCGTGAGAGTGGCGAGCCGGTCCTCGCCATCGCGGGCCATGGCCGCAGCGGCAATCGATAACAGCGTGCCGCCGAGGCAGTAGCCGGCTGCATGTACCCTCTGAAACGGCGCGATCGCACTTATCGCTGCAAGCGCCTCGATGATGCCAAGCGTGCGATAGTGCTTCGAGACCCAGATCGCGATCCTCCGGCCCGGGATTTTTCCAGGAGATCATGAAAACGGTGAAGCCCTGATCGGTCAGGTATTTCACCAGCGAATTCTGCGGCGACAGATCGAGGATGTAATATTTCTTGATCCATGGCGGCACGAACAGAACCGGTTCGCGCCGCACGGCGGAAGCGGACGGCCGATATTGAATCAGCTCCATGAGCTCGATTGCGGTGGACGACGTTTCCCGGCGTCACCGCCACGTTTCGGCCTACCGCAAAATTTTCGACCCCGGCGGGTTTTTCGCCCTCGAGCGGTACGTTGCCAGTCTTCGGCGAGATTTCCAAAGCCATGCACCAGATTGAGGCCGCGGCTCTGGATCGTGCGCCAGAATAATTCCGGGTTCGTAAGGACAAGGTTCGACGGCGCGATCATGTCGAGCAACTGCCGCGTCGTGAACTCGACGGTGTCCTGGTGCCTGCGGGAAACGCCGTTAACCCCGGTCGTGGCGGCGTGCCACCACTGCTGGTTCAGCAGGAATGCTTGAGCCGCGAAATTGAAGGGCCATTTTTGCCACGTCTCCGCGGCAAAGCGCGGGTCCTTCGCTGATGGTTCGGCGCCGTTGCGCTCCGTACTTTCGCCTTCCGCTGCAGAGCGCCATGCGTAATTAGCCAGGCGCACTGAGTTCCCGGCACCCTTGGCGACAAGCTCCATCTGCTTGCTTGGTGAAGCGGCAAGATGCGTCGCCCAATCCCGAAAAGCGCGTGCGAGAAGAGCGGAAGACGCCCCTCCGGTAAGTTGCAATGGCAGGGTGAACAGTCTTATTGGCGCTTTCCGTCATCGGAATCCCTTTGCAGCGCTGCGGTTCGGGCTCGAGGCATTTGAAACCAATGAAGACCGCTGAAGTTCGATTCCCGGCATCACCATCTTAGCGAACCGGAATAATCCGTGTAACCTCGGGTCAAAACTGGCCGCCAGCAGGACCGTCGGAGGAAACCCATGAATATTCGCGAAACCGTCGAGAAGCCGCGCTACGGCATCGATCCCTACCTCGACTGGCTCGCCACCGAAGGCATCCCGGTCACTGAGGACTACGGCGTCTACCTGTTCGACGTCCCGACCGCGCCGTGGCCGCGCTACGGCGTCAAAGGCGCCGCGGTGCATCTGAAAGGGCGCGGCGACTTCTGCCAACATGTTCCTGCTCGATATTGCGCCGGGCAAATCGACGACGCCGCAGCGCCACCTCTACGAAGAAGTCGTCTACGTGCTCGAAGGCAGCGGCAGCACGCAGCTCGAGCTCGCCGACGGAAGCAGGCGCAGCTTCGAATGGGGTGAGCACAGCCTGTTCGCCATCCCGCTCAACGCCAAGCACCGGCACTTCAACGGCAGCGGCACCGAGCGCGCGCTGCTCGTCACCACCACCAACCTGCCGATGATGATGAACGTGTTCCATAACGAGACGCTTCGTCTTCGATACCGAATTCGAGTTCGCGGAGCGCACCGGCAAGAAGGAATATTTCTCCGGCGACGGCGACCTCATCACTGTTCGGCCCGGCAATCATATGTGGGAGACGAATTTCGTCCCCGATCTCGCCGCGATCGAGCTGAAAAGCTGGGGCGACCGCGGCGCCGGCGGCACCAACATCATGTTTGTGCTCGCCGACGGCACCATGCACGCGCACATTTCCGAGATGCCGGTCGGCACCTACAAGAAAGGCGCACCGGCACGGCCCGAGCTTCACGTCATGTGCGTGACGGGACAGGGCTACTCGCTGCTCTGGTACGAGCACGACAAGGACTTCCGCCGCATCGACTGGAAGCACGGCATGGTGCTGTGCCGGCGGACCGGCAGTTCCACCAGCATTTCAATACCAGCCGGAGCCGGCGCGCTATCTCGCCACGGCGGTCGGCGGCTTGCGCTATCCGACCACGCAGGCCAATGCGCATTTCATTGCTCGGCGCCGGTGGCGGACGATTTGCCGGCGGTCTCGAAGAGCGTGAAGGACGGCGGCGACCAGATCGAATACGAGGATCAGGACCCGCGCATCCATCGCATCTGGCTGGAAGATATGCGCAAGCATGGCGCGCCGCCGAAGATGGAAAAATTCGTTCCGACGCCGGAAGATTTGAAGACCGAGAGAGTCCGCTGACGCGGATCTCAAACCGCAACGGCGGGTGATCGATCACTGTTGAACGGTAATCCGGAATGACGCGTAACAGCGCGGTGCACATGTGGCTGCTGCAATCAAAATCAGGCTGCCCATAAAACTTACATTACTGTTTCGTTTTCGATACTGCACTCTTTTGGGTCGGTCTGCTGAAAATTCAGCAGCAATGCTGTAAATGCCTGCGTTTAACGCGGATTTGGGATTGGCGACTACCGTCGTGCCCGTTTGCTGAGCAATGATGACGGTGGCACGGAGTTTGCCCGCTGCGTACAACAAAGCGGCGGCGCGCGGTTACCTCGAAAAATTGCGCGCATGACATTCGACTGTCACCGACAATTCATTGCGCCGGTGAATGGATGACGGCATAAGCAGAATCGTTTTGGGCAGGTGACGTCCGGCATCGGTGGAGAAAACCGTGACCGACGTGGCTTCATACTGCCTGCTCAGTGTTGCTGTGTTCTCCGGCGCGTTGGTTTCAAGTGTGGCTGGTTTCGCGTTTTCTGCCGCTGCCGGAGCGGTTCTGCTGCACACGCTGCCACCGACCGAGGCAGTCCCGCTGATGATGGCCTGCAGCATCGCCGTCCAGAGCATTACGCTTTGGGCGCTGCGCCACCACATGCAATGGAAGGGCAGCCTTGTCCTGATTCTTGGCGGGGTCCTCGGCATCCCGCCCGCTGTGTATCTGCTGCAAAATGCGAATATTACGATCTTCCGAATGGGATTCGGCGTGCTGGTCGCCGCGTATGCGGCATACATGCTGTTTCGTCCCGCGCTGATGTGCGTGAAACGCCCCAGCAATGTCAGAAACGCGCTGGTTGGATTTGGCGGAGGACTGGTCGGCGGATTGACCGCGATGCCGGGGGCTCTTCCCACAATGTGGTGCGATCTTCATGGCATGCCCAAGAATCAGCAGCGCGGTCTCGTACAGCCGTTCATCTTGGTCATGCAGTTATTCGCTCTGGCGCTTATGCTGTCGCGCCATAGCCTGTCGCCCGCACTCGCGGTCGATATGGCCGTAAGCGTGCCGGCGCTCGTGGCGGGAACCGTCATGGGTATTCTGTTATTCCGCCGCGCCAACGACGCGATATTTCGGCGGACTATCCTCGGTATCCTGTTGTTCTCCGGGCTGTCGCTCGTGGTTTGACTGTGTTCGGAGCGGAAACGCTCCTGCGATGAGATCGCACGTACCGGCGGCGACGATTTGCTGGCCGTGTCGAAGAGCGTGAAGGAAGGCCGCGACCCGATCGAATATGAGGGTCAGGACCCGCGCATTCGCAGCTTCCAAGACATGAGCAAGCACGGCGCGCCGCCGAAGATGGAAAAATTCGTTCCAACGCCGGAAGACGTGAAGACGCTCGCGTCATCCTGAACTAGTCTTCAGTCTATGCGCAGTCGATCGAATTGCGCGACCGAGAAGAAAGGCCCCTCGTGGCAAACTGCGATGCAACGTTGACACGGCGCGACCTGCTGCGCGGCGGAGCCGGTCTTGTCGTTGCATCCGCGATCCCGGGCGGCGCGTCGGCCGCTGGCGACGACGCCGGCCCGGTCATGGCCAAGCTCTCCAGTTACATGAGTGGAGCCGGCGAGCACGCATTGCCGCCAGCCGTCTCGGAACAAACCAAGAGTCATATCCTCGATACACTGGCCGCGATGATTTCAGGCTCGGAGTTGCCGCCCGGGCGCCACGCCTTGCAGTTTGCGCGTGCTGTGAGCGGCGAGAAGAGCGCGACCGTTGTCGCGTCAGATATTCTTTGCGGGCCGATCGAAGCAGCGATCGCCAACGGCGCGCTGGCGCAGGCCGATGAAACCGACGACAACTACAGCGCCGGCGGCGCTCATCCGGGCTGCGCTATCGTGCCCGCAGCACTCGCAATGGGCGAGCGAGCAGGTATCGACGGAACGCATTTCCTGCACGCTGTCACGCTCGGCTACGACGTCGGCATGCGCGCCATGAAGACCATTCTCGGCGAAACCGTGCTGAACGATACTCACAATGTGGTGGGGACCTTCGGTGCTGCTGCCGCGGCTGGCTGTGTGGCAAATCTGAACTCGCAACAAATGCGTTGGCTGCTCGACTATGCCGCGCAGCAAGCCGGCGCGGGCTATGCGATATGGCAGCGCGACACAGCGCATATGGAAAAGGCGTTTGTGTTCGGCTCCATGGGCGCGCGTAACGGAGTTACAGCGGCACTGCTGATGCAGTCAGGCTTCACGGGGGTGGGCGATGTCTTCTCCGGCCGCGACAATTTCTTCGCGTCCTATGCGCCGAAGGCCGACCCGGCAGCTCTGATCGAGGGGCTTGGCGAACACTACGAGGTGTCCGAGACGATCATCAAGAAATGGTCGACCGGCGGCCCGGTCCAGTCCCCGCTCGATGCTATCGTCGGTCTGCGGCAGCAACATCCGTTCGATGCCAATCAGGTGGAACGGGTCGTCGTCCGGCTCTCAACGAGTGCGGCGCCAAAAGTTGACAACACCCAGAGTCCTGATCTCTGTCTGCAATACCTCGTTGCCGTGATGCTGCTCGACGGCACTGTCTCGTTTAAGGCCGCGCATGACTTGCCGCGCATGCAGGATCCGGCCGTTTTGCGAATACGCGGCAAAGTGCAAGTGGTTGCCGAGGAGGAATTAGAACGCCTGCTGCCGAAGCGCGTGGCAGTGGTCGAGATCACGCTCAACGACGGAACGCTACTGCGCGAGCGCAACGACACCGTGCGGGGTACTCCCGAAGATCCCATGAGCCACGATGAAATCGTCACCAAAGCGCGTGATCTGATCGCGCCGGTGCTGGGCTCAGCAACCTGCACAAAATTGGTCGAGCAGATTTATGCGTTGGAACAGGTGCAGGATATTCGTGATCTTCGCCCCTTGTTGCAGCGCAGTTGAGCGCTTGCGAGACTGCGGCGAATACGGCTTAGTCTAAAGAAAAATCAGACTTCTTAGGGAGGCGGTATGCCGTATGGCAAAGCTTTGAAGTTCGCTTTCGTGCTGTCTACGATCGCGACATTGGGCGCCTCGGCGCAAGCCCAACAAGCCCAATATCCGAAGCCCACTGATCTCCCTAATCCCTATCATCTTGTCGAAGGCTGGCCGACGCTTCCTGCCACCATGAACGGCGGCCACTGGGGCGAGGTGATCAGGGTTAACATCGACCGGCCCGGAAATGTCTGGGTCTTTCACCGGTGCTTCAACGTGGTGCCGCCGGGAAGCGCCGTCTGCGTCAATCGCGGTGAAGCCAATCCACCGATCCTGGAATTTGACCCTTCAGGCAAGCTGCTGAAGAGTTTCGGTGTCGGGCTGTTCGCCTATCCGCACGGCTTCACGATCGATTCTGACGGAAATCTGTGGGCCAGCGACGTAAACGACAAGGCGATAGTGCTCGGCATGTCGGCCAAAAATGCCGACGGCGTGGTTATGGGCCAGGAGATCCTCAAACTTAGTCCGGAGGGCAAAATCTTAATGACGCTCGGCAAGGAAGGCGTCGCCGGCAATGGTCCTGACACGTTCGATCGTCCTACCGGAGTCGCCATTGCGCCAAACGGCGACATCTTTGTTTCCGACGGTCATGCGCCTAACGCGCACAACAATGCCCGCATCATGAAGTTCACAAAGGACGGCCAATTCATCAAAAGCTGGGGCCGCTTGGGATCAGAGCCGGGCAACTTCAACGAACCCCACGACATCTTCATTGGCGGTTCACAGGAGCACGTCTACGTCGCCGACCGCAAAAACAAGCGAATCCAGGTTTTTGACCAGGACGGGAATTTCATCGCCGCCTGGACACAGTTCGGTGAGCCGAGCTCGGTGTTCGTCGGCAAAGACGACACCATCTATGCGGGCGTCTCGTTTGCCGACCCCGGTGCCAAAAAGGGAGAACTGCGCGGCATTATGATCGGAAGCGCGAAGGACGGCTCGCTCAAAGCCTTTATTCCCGATCCGTCAGACCTGGACACGGTCATACGAGGAACGTCGGCATCGGGTATCGCGGCTGACGATGCGGGAACTGTCTATGCAGCCGATGTCGGCACGCACAATTTGAGGAAGTACGTCAAAGACAGCCACATGTAGCTGCGACCGGTCGAAACTAAGCGGCCGCTTTCTTTTTGTCGCCGCGCTCCAGCGATTGCACCGCTTCGTCGACCGTCTGCACGTCGCCGAACTGGCCATAAAAATTCGACAGCGTGGCGTTGTGCTCGTCGTCAGTGTGGGTGGCGAGACCGTCCGACACCATGATGACCTTGAAATTGAGCATCATGGCGTCGCGCGCCGTGCTTTCGCAGCACACGTTGGTGGCGGTTCCGGTGATCAGCAGCGCGTCGATATCGCGGTCGCGCAAATGCCGCTCGATATCGGACGAGCCCTGAATGAAGGCGCTGAAACGCTTCTTGTCGATCTTGGCATCCTCCGGTCGCATGTCGTTGCCGTGCCAGAATTCGTAACCGTCTTCGCCGACATCCATGGCCTTGAGGCGCCGCTCGACCCGCTCCGGTTTTTGCAGATAGCGGTGATTATTGGACCAGCTTTCCCGCGTGTCGTGCGTGGTGTTGCGTACCCAAACGACGTGACCGCCACGGCGGCGCAGCTCGGCGGCGAGCCGGTTGATGTTCGGCACAATCTCGCGCGCCAGCGGTACCTCGCTCTGGTGCCCCGGCTTGACGAAATAATTCTGCATGTCGATCACCACCAGCGCAGTCTTGCGCGGATCGATGGTGTCGAATGGGTGCAGCTTGCCCATTCGCATCGCCATGCGATCGAGGGTTGTTTGCGCGATCGCGGTCTTGTGCATCGGTGCGTCCTCAGCGGGTCATCGACGAGCGCCCGCTGAAAACAAGTTTGCCATAGAATTAGCCGGCCGTCAGTACGCGTCCTTTGGTTTCTGGCAACAGCAGGGCCGCGATGATCAATAATCCGTATGCGGCCACCGCAAACACGCCGATGGACTGTCCAAGGGTCAGTTTCGCGCTGAGCATGCCGACGAGAAATGGGTTTATCGCGGCGACGCCGCGTCCGAAGTTGTAGGTGAAGCCTTGGCCTGAACCGCGCATGCGGGTCGGAAATAGTTCCGTCAGGAATGGCCCCATGCCGGAATAGACCCCCGATGCGGAGAAGCCGAGCGGGAAGCCTAGGAACATCATCGTCGTGTTGTCGATCGGGATCTGCGTGTAGAGGATAACCGCTGCGATCGAGCAAGCCGCGAACAAGATGAAATTGGCGCGCCTGCCAATGCGGTCGGCCAGCCAGGCGCCGGCAAGGTAGCCGCAAAACGATCCTATGATGATGACCGCGAGATAACCGCCCGAGCCCAGCACCGTAAGCTTGCGTTCGGTTCGCAGGAAGGTCGGAAGCCACGTCGTGATTGCATAGTAGCCACCTTGGGCCCCCATGCTCAGCAGACAGGAAAGAATGGTGGTTTTGATGATCTCAGGTGAAAAGATTTCCAGGAAATTGCTCGTGGCGCCCTGGTTGTCGAGTTTTTTGACCGTCTCAGCATAAACTGCCGGCTCATCGACGAGACGGCGGATAAAGAGCACGAGGATCGCGGGTGTCACCCCGACCCAGAACAACGCGCGCCAGGCGTATTCCGTCGGCATGATGCTGAAGAACAGCGTCGCCAGAATTGCAGCAAGGCCCCAGCCGACGGCCCAGCCGCTCTGCATGGTGCCGACAGCCTTGCCGCGGTTCTCGGGACGAATGATTTCGCCGATCAGGATCGCCGCCGCGGCCCATTCGCCGCCAAAGCCAAAACCCATCAGGGCGCGAAAGGTCAGAAGCTGCCCGTAATTCTGGGCAAGTCCGCACAACCCGGTGAAGACCGCGAACCACAAGATCGTCAGTTGCAAGGTGCGGACGCGGCCGATGCGATCCGCGAGGATGCCGGCGAGCCAACCGCCGAAAGCCGAGGAAAACAGCGTCGCGGTTCCGATAAGGCCGGCATCGGCATTGCTGATGGCAAAAGCCGCAATGATGGCTGGAAATACGAAACTCAGGATTTGAACATCCATGGCATCGAGAATCCAGCCGCCGATGCCTGCCCAGAATGCCGCCTTTTCTTTCGAGTTCATCTGCGAATACCACGCGGTCGGGTGGTGCTCGCCTGACGTCACGGTCGCTTGCATTGCCATTTCCACTTTCCTCCCCTGGCTCGCGGTTCTGCCTGCGAGACCATTCCACTCCCCAGCCGACCATCCTGCGACCATCTTGTCCAATCGTGTTTTTCGATAGACTTCGATAAGCTGGTTTTATCAGGGCTTGTCCGGTCTTTCCGATGATCGATTTCAAAGCGCTCGAAACCTTCGTCTGGGTGGCGAATCTACGCAGCTTTCGCCGCGCGGCGGAACGGTTGAACACCACGCAGCCGGCGATTTCGATGCGGATCGCGCAGCTTGAAGGCTTTCTCGGCGCCCGCCTGCTCGAGCGCGATCGTCGTCAGGTAGCGCCGACGCCGAAAGGCCAGGAACTTCTTGTCCATGCCGAGCGGTTGCTTCGCATGCGCGCCGATATGATCGAGTCGATCGGAGATCCTGCTGCGGTGCGCGGTATCGTGCGTCTCGGTGTTTCCGAAAGCATCGTGCACACGTGGCTTCCAGCGCTGATCGAGCGGGTCAACGCGGCCTATCGCAATCTAGAGCTTGAGATAGAGGTCGATAGCTCGCCCAATTTGTACGATCGCTTGTTGAGCAAGGATCTCAATCTGGCATTCCTGCTCGGCCCGGCCAACAATCCGGAAGTGCATAGCCGTCCGTTGTGCACCTTGTCGGTAGCTTTCCTCGCCAGTAGCAAGATCAAGCTACCCCGGTCGTCCGTCGAGCTGGAGGACATCGCCAAATGGCCGATCATTACATTCTCGCGTAACACCCAGCCTTACATTGCCCTGCGGGAGCTGTTCGCACGCAAAGGCCTGCGGCCGACGATCCACGCCAGCGCGTCGCTGGCGACGGTGGTGCGCATGGCGCTTGACGGTATCGGCATCGCCGTCATTCCGCCGGCGATCCTGAAGAACCTTGCACCGGCTGGAAAATTGCAGCGGCTGCGGACCAGAGTTGAGCTTCCGCTGCTCGACTTTGTCGTAAGCTGGCCGGCTGCGCCGGACAGTCCGGCGGCACAGAAAGTCGCGGAAATCGCACTCGGCGTCGCGCGAAAGAACCCCAAGACCGGGTAGCGTGCTGGAAATTGGACGTGATAAATCCCGCTTATCGCCTGCCATCGAAAAATGCGATTGGACGACTAGGCCGCAGAACCTGTAACTGCTGCCGCGGTGATAAGACGTGAAAGGGCAACGCGTGGCGAGTGCATCGCAGGGTTGGGAGTTTTGGATCGATCGCGGCGGCACTTTTACCGACGTAATCGGCAGGCGGCCGGACGGCCGGCTCGTCACTCACAAGCTGCTTTCGGAGAACCCCGAAGCCTATCGTGACGCCGCGGTGCACGGTATCCGCCATTTGCTCGGGCTTAAAGCCGGCGAACCGATCCCGAGCGAGCGCATCGCTGCGGTCAAAATGGGCACCACGGTCGCCACCAATGCGCTGCTGGAGCGTAAGGGCGACCGGACGCTGTTGCTGATCACCAAAGGTTTCCGGGACGCATTGCGCATCGGCTATCAGGCGCGGCCGAAAATTTTTGCCAAGCACATCATCAAGCCCGACATGCTGTACGAGCGGGTCGTCGAGGTCGACGAACGTGTTCTCGCTGATGGTACTATCGAGCGCGCGCTCGATCTCGAGGCGGTCCATGCCGAGCTTGCGCAGGCCAAAAAGGACGGCATCAACGCTGTCGCGGTCGTGCTGATGCACGCCTATCGTTACAGCGATCACGAACAAAAGGTCGCGGCACTGGCCCGCGAACTTGGGTTTGATCAGGTTTCGGCCAGCCATGAAGTATCGCCGCTGATCAAACTGGTCGGGCGTGGCGACACCACAGTCGTCGATTCCTATCTCTCGCCGATTCTCCGCCGCTATATGAGCCAGGTTGCGGGCGACTTGAATCGCGAGAAAGCGGCGCCGACGGAGGCAACCCGCCTGATGTTCATGATGTCATCGGGCGGGCTCACGGCGGCGGATCTGTTTCGCGGCAAGGATGCGATCCTGTCGGGCCCGGCGGGCGGCGTCGTTGGCATGGCCGAGACCGGCCGTTCCGCGGGGTTTAAAAATCTCATCGGCTTCGACATGGGTGGCACCTCGACCGACGTGTCGCATTACGCCGGTGAATACGAGCGCGCCTTCGAGACCGAGGTTGCCGGCGTGCGCATGCGCGCGCCGATGATGCTCATTCACACCGTTGCGGCCGGCGGAGGTTCGATCCTGCATTATGATGGCGCCCGGTTTCGCGTCGGCCCGGACTCGGCGGGCGCCAATCCCGGCCCGAAATGCTATCGCCGCGGCGGTCCGCTTGCGGTCACCGACGCCAATGTGATGGTAGGCAAGCTGATCCCCGACTTCTTTCCGAGGATTTTCGGACCGCAGCAGGATCAGGCGCTCGATGCCGACGCGGTACGCTCCGCCTTCGCTGCGATGGCGAAGGAGATCGGCGACGGCAAAACCGGCGAGGAAGTTGCCGACGGTTTTATCAAGATCGCGGTCGAGAACATGGCGAACGCGATCAAGAAGATTTCGGTGCAGCGCGGCTACGATGTGACGCGCTATGCGCTCAATTGCTTCGGCGGCGCCGGCGGCCAGCACGCCTGCCTGGTGGCTGACGCGCTCGGCATGACCAGCGTGCTGATCCATCCGTTGTCATCACTGCTTTCGGCCTACGGTATGGGGCTCGCCGACATCCGCAGCGTGCGGCAGCAGGCGATCGAGGAGCCATTCGGCGACAAATCGCGCAAAACGCTGGACAGCCTAGGGCGCCGGCTCGGCAAGGGTGCCATTGCTGAAGTCAGAGGCCAAGGCGTTCCGGCCAACAAGATTACGCTGCACGTACGTGCTCATGTCCGTTACGCCGGCACCGATACGCCGCTAATCGTCGATGCGGGCAAAAATGGCAAGCTCGCTTCGCTCGCTTCGATGAAGGCCGCGTTCGAGCGTGCCCACAAAGCCCAGTTCAGTTTCATCGATCGCAGCAAGGAACTGGTGATCGAGGCAGTTTCAGTGGAGACCGTCGGTGGCGGTGCCAAATTCAACGAAAAGGCACGCAAGGTTGCGCGCGGTAAACTGCCGAAACCGGCCCGGCGCACGCGGTTCTTCTCCAGCGGCAAGTGGCATCGCGCGTTGGTTTACACTCGCGACACGCTTTCTCCCGGCCACAAGATCAAGGGCCCGGCCATCGTCGTCGAGCCGCACCAGACCGTGGTTGTCGAACACGGCTGGCAGGCCGAGTTGACTGCCAAGGATCATCTGGTGCTACGCCGCGTGCAAAAGCTCACGCGCGCCCGCGCTATCGGCACCCATGCCGATCCGGTGATGCTCGAAGTGTTCAACAACTTGTTCATGTCGATCGCCGAACAAATGGGCGTGGCGCTGCAAAACACCGCTTACTCGGTCAACATCAAGGAGCGGCTCGATTTCTCCTGCGCGGTGTTCGATCCGACCGGGTCATTGGTCGCCAACGCGCCGCACATGCCGGTGCATCTCGGTTCGATGGATCGCGCCGTTGAGACCATCATCCGCGAGAACGAGGGCAACATAAAACCGGGTGATTCCTACCTGATCAACGCACCTTACAACGGCGGCACCCATATTCCCGACCTCACCGTCTGCACGCCGGTATTTGACGGCGCCCGCAAGAAAATCCTGTTCTGGGTGGCGTCACGCGGCCATCACGCCGATATCGGGGGTATCGCACCCGGCTCGATGTCGCCGGCTGCGACCACGATCGACGAGGAAGGCATCTATATCGACAACTTCAAGCTGGTTGATCGCGGCAAATTCCGCGAGCGCGAATTGTATGAGCTGCTCACCAAGGCGAAATATCCGGCGCGCAATCCGCTGCAAAACGTCAATGACCTTAAAGCGCAGATCGCGGCCTGCGAAAAAGGCGCGCAGGAAATGCGCAAGATGGTTGCGCACTTCAGCCTTAAGGTCGTTCACGCCTACATGAAACACGTGCAGGACAACGCCGATGAAAGCGTGCGTCGCGTCATCGGCCGCCTGCACGACAGCTCGTTCACCTACGAGGCCGACCAGGGCAACGTGGTCGCAGTCAAGATCACGGTCGACAAGAAGAAGCGCGAAGCCACTGTCGATTTCGCCGGCACCTCGCCGCAGCAGGGCAGCAATTTCAACGCGCCCGAGCCGGTGACACGCGCCGCGGTGCTCTACGTCTTCCGCGTCATGGTCGATGACGATATCCCGATGAATGCCGGCTGCCTGCGGCCGATCCATATCGTCATTCCGGACAAATCGATGCTGTCGCCGCGTTATCCGGCGGCGGTGGTCGCCGGTAATGTCGAGGTCTCGCAGATGGTCACCGACACCTTGTTCGGTGCGCTCGGCGCCATGGCGGGCGCACAGGGCACCATGAACAATGTCAATTTCGGCAACGACAAGTATCAGTATTACGAGACGATCTGTTCCGGCTCGCCGGCTGGTCCGGGCTTTCCCGGCACTGACGCCGTGCACACCCACATGACCAATACGCGGCTCACCGACCCCGAGGTGCTGGAATTCCGCTATCCCGTCGTGCTGGAGGATTTCCACATCCGCAAAGGCTCTGGCGGCAGGGGCAAGTGGAGCGCCGGCGATGGCATCCGCCGCGTCATACGGTTCCTGGAGAAGATGGAATACACCATCCTCTCAGGCCACCGCCGCATTCCGCCGTTCGGCATGGCCGGCGGCGAGGACGGCCAGATCGGCGAGAACTGGGTACGCCGCAAGGACGATTCGATGGAGCGCTTGAAAGGCGCCGACGCGACGGTGGTCGAGGCCGGGGAGGCGATTATCGTCCAGACGCCGACCGCGGGGGGCTACGGTAAGCCGGGGTAAAGGCTCAGGCGCTCTTGGTCGAGGGCGACCGCGGATCCTTCGCGGAGGGTGCTGGTAGCTTGATGGGGACAAACTGACTGTTGCTGCTTGTCCCGCTTTGGTTGCTCGAAGCCCTTGCCATTGCTTCCAGCTTCAGCATGAAGAGTTCCGCCAGCATTGGATCCTCCTGGGTTCGGCTTTCAATCCGTCTTGCGGGCAAAGCCGGAGGTTCAATGCTGACCAAGGTGGGTGCGCGGAATGCTGAAAGATGTGTTCCGCGTCACACAGCCGGGTCGGGAAGCAGGCCCCGCCGGGCAGGGAAACTAATGCCCTCCCGCGCCGGCTGCGACCGGATCGGGCTTGCGCATCAACACGATCATTCCGGCAAAGGCCATGTAGAGCAGGCAAAGCAGCAGGAACACGTCGGCGAACGCCATGACGACGCCCTGCTGGTGCACGAGCATAAACAGTTGCTTGAGCGCCATGCTCTGGGCGTCGGAGCCGGGCATGCGGCTTTGGAGGCCGTTAAGCGCCTCGATCGCGGGCAGCCGGGACCAGGTAATGGATTCGTGCAGCCGTGCGAGGTGAAGGTCGGTCCGGTTATTGAGCAGCGTGTTGAGCGCCGCTAGCCCGACTGCGCCGCCGAGATTGCGCGTGAGGTTGAACAGGCCGGATGCGTTCTTCAGCCGGTCAGGCGACAGGGTGCCGAGCGCTACATTGGTGATCGGCACGATCGCCAGCATCATGCCGAAGCCACGCAGAAGCTGCGGCACCATCAATTCCCAGAAATCCCAGTCCGTCGTGATGTAGCTCGCTTCCCAATTGCTCGCCGCAAAGATCACGAATCCGGCCGCCAGCATCAGCCGCGGGTCCATTTTGGTCATGAGCTTCCCGACCAGCGGCGCCGACGCGAACATCACGGCGCCGGAAACGAACATGGTTTCGCCGATCATCAGCGAGTCATAACCGCGAATTTCGCCGAGATAGACCGGATAAAGATAGGTCAGGCCATAGAGCCCGATGCCGAGCACGAAGGAGAAGATGCTTCCCAGCGCAAAATTCCGATTGAGAAAGGCGTGCAGATCGACGATCGGGTTCTTTGCCGTCAGCACGCGAGCCAGAAAAATAACCGCTGAGAGCGCCGAAACGACTGCGACAAGCGTAATCGTGGAATCATCAAACCAGTCGTAGCGCGGTCCGTCCTCCAGCACGTATTCGAGTGCGCCGAGGAACAAGGCCATCGATATCAGCCCGGTCCAATCAAATGACTTGAACAGTGCGTAGTTGGGCTTGTCGAAGTCGATCAGGGCCAGCGCGGCGATGGTCACCAGGATGCCCGGCACGATATTGATGAAGAACAGCCAATGCCACGACAGCGCATCGGTCAGGTAGCCGCCGACCGTGGGGCCGACTGTTGGGGCAAGCGTCGCGATCAGTCCGATCAGCGGCACGACCACCGGCATGCGCGAGCGCGGGAAGATGGTGTAGGCGGAGGCAAACACTGTCGGCACCATGCCGCCGCCGATAAAACCCTGCAGCGCCCGCCAGACGATCATCTCGTTCATCGACGACGACAGCCCGCACATCAGGCTAGCGACGGTGAAGCCGGCGGCGGCGCTGGCGAACATGACCCGGGTGCCGAGCGCGCGCGACAGAAAGCCTGACAGCGGAATCGCGACCACTTCAGCCATCAAATAGGAGGTCTGCACCCAGGTGATCTCGTCGCTGGAGGCGGCAAGCCCGGCCTGGATCTGCGCAAGCGACGCCGACACCACCTGGATGTCGAGAAACGCCATGAACATCCCGAAGCACATCGCCATGAAAGCAAGCAGCCGGGCCGGATCGATGCGGTCGGCATCGGCCGACGCAGCCATGGATGCTGAAGTCCCGATGGTGGTTGCTGCGGTAGCCATGACAGGACCCCGGCGTTTCGATTAGCGGGTCGCCTAGTTTTGCGTGCCGGCGTCGGCAACCGCAGTCGCCTTGGTATTGACGTGCACGACGACCGACATGCCGGGGCGTAGCAGGCCTTTGCTGGCCACGTCGGCGGGCACTTGGATGCGCACGGGCAGCCGCTGCACGATCTTGGTGAAGTTGCCGGTGGCGTTATCCGGCGGCAGCAGCGAGAACACCGAGCCGGAAGCCGGCGAGAGGCTGTCGATCGTGCCGTGGATGTCGTCCTCGGGCAGCGCGTCGACCGAGATCAGCACCGGCTGGCCGGGGTGTAGCCGCGCCAGCTGAAGTCTCCTTGAAGTTGGCGTCGACATAGACGTCGTCGAGCGGAACCACGCTCGCGAGCCGCTGGCCGGATTGCATGTAATCGCCGGTCTGCACCGCGCGGTTGCCGATCACACCGTCGATCGGCGCGCGAATGACGGTGAACGACAGATCGCGTTCGGCCTTGGCCAGGTCGGTCTTCAGTTCGTCGAGCGTTCCGGCTGCTTCTTGCTGCTGGCCCTCGAGGACTTCGACGTTTGCGGCCGCGGAGTCGATCGCGGCCTGCCCGGCTTGCACGCCGGCTACGGCCTGGTCACGGGCAGCTTGAGCCTGCTCAAGAGTTTGGTGGCTGGCGAAATCCTGCACCGCAAGCTTGGTCTGGCGCTCAAGTTCGAGTTGCGTGCGGGTCGCCATCGCTTGCGCGGAAACCAGTTGGGCCTGCGTCTGTACGACTGCGGCCTTCTGGGCGTCGATCTGATGGCCGATGCGGGCAATGGTCGCTTCCTGGGTCGCGACCTTGTTGCGCGCCGAATTCGACCGCAAGGCGGTAGTCGCCGTCGTCGATGGTGGCGATGACGTCGCCGGCATGGACGCGGGTATTGTCGGTGACGGCGACGTTGGAGAGATAGCCCGGCACCTTGGCCGCAAGCGTCGTGTTGTAGGCCTGCACGTAGGCGTCGTCGGTCGAGACCATGTAACGGCCGACCGTCAGCCATTCGATGCCGAACCATGCCGCTGCAACCACGGCGACGGCACCTACGGCACCGAGGCCCAGCGTGCGGCGGCTGAAGCGCTGCACCGGGCCTTGCGCGCACGCGCCACTCCGGCTGACTTCGATTCGGTAGGTGAGGTGGCTTCGGCTACCGGCTGGACTGGCTGGATCGAGGGGATTGACCGAGCTTCCCCGGCTCGGCTGACCGGGATGACCTTCAGGTCGCTGTCGCTATCCCATTCCTGTTTGCGAAACATGCCGTACTCCGCATGAAAAGTGGTGGTCGGTCTATTGACCGAACGGTTCGGTCATCAATATGAGGGGATTGCGGCTATGTCAATATTGACCGAACGGTTCGGTCAAACTATATTGCCTAGCGTAGGGTTTGGCGAATAATTTCCTTCGGTTGGGCGCCCGGAAAAATGTTAAAGCGCCAAAGGCCTACAAAGAGGCTAAGGGATGAACGACCAGGCCACCCTGCACCGGCCCATGACGGCGGCTAGCGACGAAGACAGCGCCAAGCGGCGCCAGATCATCAACGGCGCCCACAATGTGTTTCTGGCCCAGGGGTTTGATGCCGCCAGTATGAACGACATCGCCCGCGCCGCGGGCGTCTCCAAGGGCACGCTCTACGTCTACTTCAACAACAAGGAAGAGCTGTTCGAGGCGATCGTCGAGGAAGAGTGCGACGCACAGGCTGAGGGCATTTTCGATCTCGATCCGAGCGATCGCGACGTTGAAGCCGTGCTGACCCGGCTCGGCATTGCTTATGTGAAATTCCTGTGCAGGCCCGAAAAAGCCTCGGCGGTGCGGACCGTGATCGCGATTGCCGATCGCATGCCGGAGATCGGCAAGCGCTTCTATGAATCGGGGCCGGCCGCGGGCATCGCGCATCTTGCGGCGTATATCGATGCGCAGGTTAAAGCGGGTGTGCTGAAGGTCGAGGACAGTGAAATCGCCGCAGCGCAATTTATGGAATCAACCCACGCGATGCTGTTCAAGCCAATCGTGTTCAATTTCGCTCCGGCGCCGGGCGACGAGCAGGTCGAGCGTAGCGTTCGCATTGCGGTCACGGTTTTTCTGGCCGCCTACCGCGTCGCCAAATAATCCAGTCTCTTACCGCGTCGGTGGTGTCGGTGGCGTGACGTCGGAATCGTCAGTGGCCGTCTTGCCCACCGTGTATCGCATGTTGGCGTTATCACCCTGCCAATAGAACTGATAATCGACGCTGACAAAGCCGCCTTCGGGCAACGGCAATACGGCTTTGCAAATCGTCTCATATTTGGTGCTCGAAATGGTCTTGAGCGGCTCGTATTTGGTCGGCTCGAGTTTGAGCTGCTTGAGTACGTCGGACAGTGTGTGCTTGGCGCGATCGGAATCGCAGGCTGGTAGCTCGAAGCGGTCACTCAGTCCCCGATAAATGAACACGCCGACAACTGCGACCGCGGGGATGCCGATCAGCCGGAACATGAAGCGGTAAGAGCGGAACCGCTGCGGTGGTCCGCCTTGGCGGCGCGGCGGCGGTGTCCAGCGGCGGGCGCGGATTGGATTATCGGTATTTGGCGGCTTATCCGACATGATCCGGTGTCGTGGGTACTGCGAACAATAGAGCGTTACGCACTTACCACACTATGCTGGAGGACTTCATGTTGCGAACTAACACGGGTTCCAAATTGCTTATTGGGTTTGCCATGGCATCTTGCCTGGGTATTGGCTACGCGCTTGGGGCGTAACCCCACATGGATGCCGCGCTTGGGTTGCTTCAGAATGCCCGGGCAGAATTGCAGGCCGCTGAACCGAACAAGGGTGGGCACCGGGAAGCGGCGATTGCTCTTGTCGATCAGGCTATCGGCCAAGTTCGAGCCGGCATTGCTTTCGGCGCTACTCATTAAATTCTGAACACGCTGCCAACCGCAAAATGCGAAAGCCAGCCCGAAAGGTCCGGCTTTTTTTACTTTTGCTCCGCGAAGCAATCGGCTTCACACCGACTTGCCGATTTCCTCGGTCATCTTCTTGGCGTCGCCGAGCAGCATCATGGTGTTGTCGCGGTAGAATAACGGATTGTCGATGCCGGCATAGCCCGAGGCGAGCGAGCGTTTGTTGAACATCACGGTGCCGGCTTTCCAGACCTGCAACACCGGCATGCCATAGATCGGTGAGGTCTTGTCTTCTTCGGCTGCCGGATTGGTGACGTCATTGGCGCCGATCACATAGGCCACATCGGCCTGCGCAAATTCCGAATTGATGTCCTCAAGCTCGAACACCTCGTCGTAAGGCACATTGGCTTCGGCGAGCAGCACGTTCATGTGTCCCGGCATACGGCCGGCGACTGGATGGATGGCGTATTTGACCTCGACGCCTTCCTTCTTGAGCTTCTCGGCCATTTCACGCAGCGCGTGCTGCGCCTGCGCCACCGCCATGCCGTAACCCGGCACGATGATAACCTTCGACGAATTTTTGAGAATGAACGCCGCGTCTTCGGCGGAGCCCTGCTTCACCGGGCGCTGCTCGTGGGTGCCGGAAGGTCCAGCCACCTCGCCGCCAAAGCCGCCCAGGATGACCGAGATGAAGCTGCGGTTCATGCCTGCGCACATGATGTAGGACAGAATCGCGCCGGATGAGCCGACCAGCGCACCGGTGATGATGAGCGCGGCGTTGCCGAGTGTGAAGCCGATGCCCGCTGCCGCCCAGCCGGAATACGAGTTGAGCATCGAGATCACGACCGGCATGTCGGCGCCGCCGATCGGAATGATGATCAGTACGCCGAGCAGCAGCGACAGCACGACAATGGACCAGAATTCGATTGTGCTCTGATGCAGGTAGAAGCTGACGATGAAGAAGATCAGCGCCGCTGCCAGCACGATGTTGATGACGTGGCGCGCCGGCAGCATGATCGACGCACCGCTCATGCGCCCGGAAAGCTTGGCGAAGGCGATCACCGAGCCGGTAAAGGTAATGGCGCCGATGGCGACGCCAAGCGACATTTCGATCAGGCTTTGCTGGTGAATGCTTCCGTGCTCGCCGATGCCGAACGCTGACGGCGCATAGAACGCACCGGCTGCCACCAGCACCGCCGCCATGCCGACCAGCGAGTGAAAAGCCGCGACCAGTTCTGGCATCGAGGTCATCGGCACGCGCCGCGCGATCACCGCGCCGATGCTGCCGCCAATCGCAATACCGCCCACCACAAGCGCCCAGGCCATCGCACTTGCCGGCGGCTGCGCGCTGAGCGTAGTCAGCACGGCGATTACCATGCCGATCATGCCGAACTGGTTGCCGCGCCGACTGGTCTCGGGGCTCGACAGTCCGCGCAGCGCCAGGATGAACAGGACGCCGGCGACGAGATAAAGCAGCGCGACGAGATTGGGGCTCATAGCGCTCTCACTTTTTCTTTCTCTGGTACATCGCCAGCATGCGCTGGGTGACCAGGAAACCGCCGAAGATGTTGATCGATGCAAAGATCAGCGCCACGAAACCGAGCGCCCGGGCCCATAACGGACCATTGTCGTTGGCGGTCAGCGCGACCCCGACCGCGAGCAGTGCGCCGACCACGATCACCGACGAGATCGCATTGGTCACCGACATCAGCGGGGTGTGAAGCGCCGGTGTTACCGACCAGACCACGTAGTAGCCGACGAACACCGCGAGCACGAAAATCGACAGCCGGAATACGAATGGATCGACGGCGTTTGCTACGACTTCCATTTCGTTCTCCGTCAGTTTTTCGGCATGAAATTGGGATGCACCACGGCGCCGTCGCGGGTCAGCATGGTGCCTTTGATGATCTCGTCATCCCAGTTGATCGCAAGCTTCTTTTCTTTCTTGTCGATCATGGTTTCGAGGAAAGTCAGCAGGTTCTTGGCGTAGAGCGCCGAGGCCGATGCCGCGAGACGTCCCGGCATATTGAGATAGCCGACGATCTTGGCGGGGCCCGCCTGCACTACCTCACCAGGCTTGGCGCCTTCGACATTGCCGCCGCGCTCGACCGCAAGATCGACGATGATCGAGCCCGGCCGCATCGAGTCCACCATCTCCTTGGAAATAAGCCGTGGCGCGGGGCGTCCCGGAATAAGAGCGGTGGTGATGACGATGTCCTGCTTCTTGATATGCTCGGTAACCAGCGCAGCCTGCTTCGCCTGATACTCTTTCGACATTTCCTTGGCGTAGCCGCCGGCGGTCTGGGCGTTCTTGAATTCTTCGTCCTCGACAGCCAAGAACTTCGCGCCGAGGCTCTCGACCTGCTCTTTGGTTGCCGGGCGAACGTCGGTCGCGGTCACGATCGCGCCAAGCCGGCGGGCGGTGGCGATAGCCTGCAAGCCGGCTACGCCGACACCCATGATGAATACTTTTGCGGCGGGCACGGTGCCGGCCGCGGTCATCATCATCGGCAGCGCCCGGCCGTACTTTTCCGCTGCGTCGATTACAGCGCGATAGCCGGCGAGATTGGCCTGGCTTGAGAGCACGTCCATCGACTGCGCGCGGGTGATGCGCGGCATCAGCTCCATCGCAAACGCGGTAAGGCCGGCATCGGCCATCTGCTTGATGGCAGCGTCGTTGCCATACGGATCCATGATGGCAATGACGAGTGCGCCCTTCTTCAACCGCGGCAGTTCGCTGGCTTGCGGGCGGCGCACCAGAAGGACGATGTCAGCGTTATTCAGCGCATCGGACGTTACGGTAGCACCCGCAGCGGTGTATTCGGTGTCGGGCACGCCGGCCTTCACCCCGGCGCCGGGCATAACTGCCACTTCGGCGCCGAGCGCGACCAGTTTTTTGACCGTTTCGGGGACAGCAGCGACGCGAGGTTCACCCGCGTCAGTTTCGGCAGCAACCGCAATCTTCATGAGGCCTCCACGGCTGTCGCCGCCGGTAGTCAACGGAGTTATGCCGTGAAATTAGCGTCATTGGCTCAACCTAGGAAATATGCAAGTCCGATCACGATGATCACGACGATCGTCATGATCACCTTCACCAGCGTGATGAAATTCTCATAGGTCTGTTCGTGGGCAGGATAATCGTTGCCATCTGCCGTGGCGTATTCGACCTCACCGTGATCGGCCATTTCGATCGCTCCAACCTCTTAACCCCGGTGCGGCGGACTTAGCGTAATTGCTGCTACAGGGCAACGGGACGGCCGCTTTACACGCGCTATTTTGCGTAGCCGCCGTGTGACAGCGGGGGTTCCGGAAGGCGCGCCGCAGCTTGCCGGTTTGCGGTCGAATCCTTACTCTCAGGATAATCCCGACAACGGACAGATCCGATGCTCAGAAAAGAACAGAACGAACTTTTGACCCGGACCGCACCGGGCACGCCGATGGGGCAGCTTTTTCGCTCCTACTGGCTGCCGGTTCTGCTTGCCGAGGAATTGCCGGAGAGCGATTGCCCGCCGGTTCGCGTCAAGATCATGTCAGAGCGGCTCGTGGCGTTCCGGGATTCCAATGGCAAGTATGGGCTGATCGACGAATTCTGCGCCCACCGTGGGGTGTCGCTGTGGTTCGGCCGTAACGAGGAAGGCGGCCTGCGCTGCCCGTATCACGGCTGGAAATACGACACGACCGGCCAATGCGTCGAGGTGCCGTCCGAGCCGGTCGAGAGCGGCTTCTGCAAGAAAATCAAACTGACAGCGTACCCGCTGGTGAAGCGGGGTGAGGTGCTGTGGGCCTATATGGGCCCCCCCGACAAACAGCCGCCGCTGCCGGAATGGGAATTCGCTATGGTGCGGCCGGAGCAGACCTTCGTCTCCAAGCGGTGGCAGGAGTGCAACTGGCTGCAGGCGATGGAAGGGGGCATCGACTCCAGCCACGTCTCGTTCCTGCATCGCGGCGACCTTGGCTCCGATCCGCTATTCAGAGGCGCCAAGGGCAACCAGTACAATCTTTCAGACATGCAGCCGCACTTCGAAGTGGTCGAGCAGCCGGGCGGACTGTTCATCGGTGCGCGACGCAATGCGGAAAATGGCAATTATTACTGGCGCGTCACGCCTTGGGTGATGCCGTGCTTCACTATGATCCCGCCGCGCGGCGACCATCCGATCCACGGCCATTTCTGGGTGCCGATCGATGACGAGAGTTGCTGGGCGTGGTCGTATGATTTCCACCCGGTGCGGGCACTGACCAAGACCGAAGTCGACGCCATGAAGGACGGCGCCGGCGTGCATTGCAAGGTCGATGCCTCGTTCCGCCCGCTTGCCAACAAGGACAACGATTATCTGATCGATCGCGCGGCGCAGAAAGCCGGCAAGTCGTTCAGCGGCGTCGCCGGCTTCGCCATGCAGGATGCGTCGTTGCAGGAAAGCATGGGGCCAGTCTGCGATCGCACCAAGGAAAATCTGGTCTCGACCGACAACGGCATCATCATGGCGCGGCATCGCCTGCTGCGCGCGGCGAAGGCGCTGGCCGACAAGGGCGTGACCCCGCCCGGCGTCGATGTCGCGCACCAGAAAATCCGCTCCTGCTCCATCGTGCTTCCACCGGACGTGGCGTTCAAGGACGGCGCCAAGGAAGCGTTGACGCCCGCGAAGCCCGGCATGGCGCAGACCACGGTCTAGCTTGGCAACTAATGTCCAAGCCGCTTGCCCGCCAATAATGCGGCTTGCGGCGCGCATTTTTCTGATTGCCGCTATTTTGGCAAGCGCGCCGGCGCTGCACATTGCTTCGGCGTTTGCTGATGATATTTCCTGTTCTCCGTCTGGTGTTCCAGCGTCGGCGTTGCCCGATAAATCCATCCCGAAGCACGAGCCATCGGACGTGCCGCGTGTCGAGCTTGCGGCGCGGCTCAGTGCAGCCGGCCAGGCTGCGACGGATGACTACAAGCGGGTAAGGGAAAACGCCGCGCGAGAGCTTACGGGACGTCCCGACGGCCTCGGCGCCGTCAGTGCCGATGACCTGCATAAGGCAGACGGCGCAATCGCGCGGCAAATTCGAATCGACAAAGGCGAGTTGCCGCAGCCGGCCTTTGCCGAGGTCGCGAAATGGCCGGGCCGCCCGCAGATCGGAGGCCTCAATCTCGTCTATCTCAATCCGCTTGGCGACGTCGCGCACGCCAATGCCTGGAAGAACATCATTGCCCATCAGTCGGAAGGGCCGTCTGGAACAGCGCGACGCGAAGCCAACGATCAGTTTGCCAATCCGACCAAACGGGGCGTGACACTGTGGGTCGAAACCGACGGCACGGTCTATTGGTCTGTCGCCGAGAACCTCGTCCCCACTCACACCGATGGTGCCGACCGCAACGACAACAAGTACGTCGATAATTCCAAAACTTATCATTCGGTCATCAAGGGCAATACAATCGGCGTCGAATTCATCGGCAATTATCCCGACGTCGCCAAGCCGGTTACAGACGAACAGAAGCGAGCGTGGTTGCTGCTGGTGCGTTTCCTTCAGGAGCGCTATGGCATTCCGCCCGATCGCATCTACGCGCATAACTGGATCGACTTTAAGGATCAGCGCTATTGTGAAGGCTGCGAACTCGGCACGCTGGCGCGCAAGCTGGCATATTGCCCCTCAAAGCCGTGATAAAATTATCGGGCCCAGAACGAGATCATGCTGCGTCTAACTGAACTCAAGCTGCCCATCGGTCATGGCGATGGCGATATCGCCGGCGCCATTCTCGAACGGTTGCGGATCAAGCCCGACGATCTGCGCAGCTATTCGGTTTTCCGCCGCGCGATCGATGCCCGCAAGAAGTCGGCGATTGCGCTGACCTATACGCTCGATATCGACGTCAAAAACGAAGCCGCCGTGCTGGCGCGCGGGAAGAAGGACGTTCATCTCTCGCTCGCGCCCGACATGAGCTACCGGTTCGTGGCGCATGCGTCCGAGCCGCCGCGGCCGCGGCCGATCGTTATCGGCACCGGGCCGTGCGGCCTGTTTGCCGGCTTGATCCTGGCGCAGATGGGTTTTCGTCCCATCATTTTGGAACGGGGCAAGGTCGTTCGCGAGCGTACCAAAGATACGTGGGGCCTGTGGCGCAGATCGGTGTTGAACCCGGAATTGAATGTTCAGTTCGGCGAGGGCGGCGCGGGTCTGTTCTCCGATGGTAAGCTCTACAGCCAGATCAAGGATCCGCGTCATTACGGACGAAAAGTCCTGGTGGAGTTCGTCAAAGCAGGCGCGCCATCCGAGATTGAGTTTATTGCCAAGCCTCACGTCGGCACGTTCCGACTGGTGACGGTGGTCGAGAATATGCGAGAGAGCATCGAGGCGCTGGGCGGTGAATACCGTTTTTGCAGTAAGGTCACCGATCTCGAAGTCGAGCAGCGGCCGGACGGAACGCGGCACGTCCGCGGCGTTGTGCTGGAGGACGGCACGCAAATCGCTGCGGATCATGTCGTGCTGGCGATCGGCCACAGTTCGCGTGATACATTTTCGATGCTGTTCGACCGTGGCGTTACGATCGAAGCGAAGCCCTTCTCTATTGGCGTGCGGATCGAGCATCCGCAGTCGCTGGTCGACCGCTGCCGCTACGGCAGCTCGGCCGGGAATCCGGTGCTCGGAGCTGCCGACTACAAACTCACTCATCACACCACAAACGGTCGTTCGGTTTACAGCTTCTGTATGTGTCCGGGCGGCACCGTCGTTGCGGCTACATCGGAGCCCGGACGTGTCGTCACCAACGGCATGAGCCAGTATTCGCGCAATGAGCGAAATGCCAATGC
The DNA here is from genome assembly GCA_963742215.1 of uncultured Alphaproteobacteria bacterium. GTDB lineage: Bacteria > Pseudomonadota > Alphaproteobacteria > Rhizobiales > Xanthobacteraceae > BOG-931. The sequence goes on along the minus strand of CAVULJ010000015.1, from coordinate 88,329 downwards.
CGGCATTGTCGTCGGCATCACACCCGCCGATTATCCGGGACATCCCCTGGCCGGCATTGCCTTTCAGCGCCATTGGGAAGAGTGCGCATTCGAAGCCGGGGGCAAAACTTACGCCGCGCCGGCGCAGCGTGTCGGGGATTTTCTCGCCGGGCGGCCATCGACTGTGCTCGGCGAGGTGATCCCGTCCTACCGGCCGGGCGTGAATCCCACCGATCTCGCAAGATGCCTGCCTGACTACGCTGTCGCCGCGATCCGCGAAGCGTTGCCGGCTTTCGACCGTCAGATCAAAGGATTTGCTTCGGACGATGCGGTGATGACCGGCGTCGAGACCCGCACGTCATCGCCGATCCGGATTCGCCGCGACGATACGTTTCAAAGCCTCAACACAAAAGGTCTTTATCCCGCAGGCGAGGGCGCCGGTTATGCCGGCGGCATATTGTCCGCGAGCGTCGACGGCATTCGTGTCGCGGAGGCAGTCGCGCGCAACATGATCGGAGTGGACGTCGCTCCGGTGCGGGCATCGCTGCACTCGTCGTGAGATGTCAATGCGGCGGCGGTGTCGCCATCTTGATGCCAGTGAGCGCAGCCAATTCAGCTTGGCGCTTGGTTTCGCGCCGCATGTAGTCGGCGAGGCCTTCCGGCGTGTTCTCGGCCGGCACCGTCATGCCGAGCGCCGCCATGCGGCTGCGAAATTCCTGCGATTGCACGATGTCGTTCAGCGTCTTGTTGAGATAGGCGATAATTGGCGCCGGCGTCTTGGCCGGCGCGGCGAGGCCGACAAAGCCGCGATAATCGAAATTAGGAAAGCCGAGTTCGGCCATAGTGGGGACTTCGGGCCAGGTCGCGATGCGCTCCGGGCTTGCGATGGCAAGTGCGCGCACCTTGCCGCCATCGGCAAGCGGCTTGGCTTGGGCATAAAATGAGAAGGAGCCTTGCACGCCACTCGGCGAAACGTTGCGCGCGGCTTCGCCGGAGCCGTTGAACGGCACGCCGGCGATTGCGGTCTTGGCGAGGTCGTTGAGCTGCGCCAGTGCCATGGCTGGCGAGGTCGCCGGCCCTGAAGTGCCGAAGCTGATCTTGTTCGGATTGGCCTTGGCATCGGCGATAAGATCGGCGAGCGACTTGTACGGCAGCGATGCATCGACGATCAGCACTAGCGGTGGTCCTTCGACCACCATGCCGATCATGGCGAAATCGTCGATCGCGTTATATGGGACCGGAAGGAAATAGAGGTTCTGGGTGTCCGCGATCGAGTTGGCGAACAGCGTGTAACCGTCGGGAGCGGCCCGCACCGCCAAGGCGCCGCCGAGCGTGCCTGAACCGCCCGGTTTGTTTTCAACTACGATGGTCTGACCGGTCCGGTCCTGCAGCATCGCGGCGAGAACGCGCGCCGGCACGTCGGTCAAGCCGCCAACGGCGAACGGCACGATCATGGTGATGGGCCGGGCCGGGTAATCCTGCGCCTGCGCATTCGCCGAAAAGAGCCCGGCGGTCATAAGCGCAGCGAGTAATGAAAGACCGAGTCGAAGCAGATTGATCATTGAATGCCCCTGAGCGTGGCGTCGCCACGCGTCTTCCCAGCCTCGCCCCGCAATGCCAAAATCCAGGCCCCGCCGGACGCCGCACCATCATAGCATCACAGGAGAAGCCCGATGACCAAGAGCGCTGCCGTGGAGCCATTGCTGCCGGTCGAGCTTGGCTCGGGCAAGGTCAGGTTCGCGCAGGGCGTAAAGGCCGGGTGCTGGGTCTTTGCCACCGGCGTGATGGCCCAGGATTTCGTCAACGGCATCGCGCCGGACGTGTTGGCCGAGCGGGCGCCGCACGCGGGCTTGCCCAAGCGCGAGAAGGAAGCGCTGCGAATTTTTGAGAATCTGGACGCGGTGTTGCACGCTGCCGGCACCGATCGGCGAAATCTTGTCCGCACCGATCAGTACTACACAACGGTGAGAGCGGTGCCCCCGTATCAGCATGTCCGGCGACAGTTTCTTTCCGGACGCATCCCGCCGTCGACCTCGATCGCGCAGCAGCGGTTGCTGCTGCCGGGCGCCGACATGAATATCCAGTTCATGGCAGCGATCCCCGAGGCAGGGTCGGAGGTAGCCCACCTCAAGCATGAGCAACTGCAAGGCCGGCCAACATCCGGTTATTCGCCTGCACTCACGGTCGGCGACTTCATCTTTCTTCCGGGCATCACCTCGCTCGCAATCGGCGACGAGCCAAGACGTAACGGCATCGCCGCGGCAGCGCTGATGTCGGAGGGCGCGCAATGGGGCGGCCAGCCGATCAAGCTCGAAACCGAATTCATCATCACCAAGCGAATGACGGCGTCACTGGCGCTGGCCGGCGCAACGCTGGACGATGTGGTGCACGCCCAAGTCTACCTCACCGATCGCGAAGATTATTCGGCCTTCAACGAGACTTGGACGCGGCATTTCGGAGAGAAAGGTCCGACCGTATCGATCATTCCCTGCATTGATCACGGGCTCGCGCCTTATGACGGCAAGATCGAGATCAACGTGATCGCCGCAAAGCCCGGCAGCGCCGCGGCGAAGCGGCACATCGATGCCGGCGTTGCCACTGCATTCCGTCTCCAGCCGCAGGCGGTGAAAGCCGGCGATCTGCTGTTCATGCCAGCGTTGATGGCGGCTGATCGTGATGGACTGTTGCCATCAGCAGCCGTCGATCCGCGGCAACCGTATTTTTCATCGTCGCCGCAAGCTCAGTCCGAGGCGATCATCGACAACATCGCGCAACTCTGCGAGGCCGCCGGCACCTCGCTGGCCAATGTCGTGCGGGTGCTCTTGTTTTTCACCGACATCGGCGATTTTTATTCGGTCTACAAAGTGTGGGAGCGCCGCCTTAGCGGATGTCCGCTGCCGTTCTCCGCGGTAGAAGTCCCCGGGCCGCTGCCGGTGCCGGGTGCTACCGTGATGATGGAGGCTTGGGCTTACGCGCCGTGATCATGCCGGCAATGCCAGCTTATTAAGCAAGGCAGACAGGTCGAGGGTTTGATCGAGCGCCCACAACGATTGTAAGATTGCGTCCGTCTGCAGTCGCGGCCAAGGTCCGCCGATGTTGCTGCGGAATTTCCGCTCCACGTCGGCTCTGCTCACCGGGTGCCCTGGAAAGCCTGGCATGCTGTCGACCAGACGCACAACCTTCTGTCCGTTGTCGAGCGTGGCCGTGAGGCGAGTCGGCGGCACGTTGACGGTGAGCGTCGCGAAATCCGGATCTTCGTTCACTGTGATTTTGTGCATGAGCGCCAGCACGCGAGGATCGTGAAGCTTGTCCGGTGTGTAGCTGTCGTTTCCGATATCGCCGTCGAGCATCGCCCGCGCCGCGATATACGGTAAACTGTGATCGGCAGTCTCTTTCGTCTCCGGCGCCCATTTGTCGGCATCACTACCTGCGATTTGTTTGCCGCGGCGAGTAGTGCCGATTTCGATCGCGACGATGCGATCGAGATTGCCGATGTCCTTGGCAAGCACCACCGCGGCCGGGACCGTGGTCTGCGCGGTGATATGGGCCGCGTAGCTTTTCAAGCCGCATTGGTGAATGAGGAACGGGACGCCACGTCCGCCGAACCGCCTGGTATCTACCTCGGCCGGGCCGGTCACGAGATTGAAAAACCCCCATCGTCCTTCGAAGATTGGCGCCGGGCCGGTGAGACCGGCACGCGCCAGCGTGGCGCCGAAGATCGCATTGCGGGACGCCTCGGCGTCCGCGATCCCTTTCCAGTCGGACAATCCCTGTGCGCGGGTCTGACCCATCGAAATGTGGTCATTAAGGGCCAGGCTGACTGCCTGTGAGAGCTTATTGGAAGGAAGTTTCATCAGCTTGCCGGTGGCAAGCGCGACGGCCGGCAGGCTCAGCATCGGCACGTCCCAGCCGCGCGCGCTCATGCTCACGTCGAAAGCATCGATCAGCCGACAATTGATTTCGTAGGCGAGCACGATCGCTGTGATCAATTCCGCGGCACTCGCATGCTCCGCTTCGGCTACCGCAAGACAGGCCGCAATGTCATCGCTCGGATGCCCCGTGATGCGGCCGACATAGGCGTCGTTCAGGTCGAGATAACGAAACGCGGCGCCATTGGCGAAAGCTGCGAGATCCGGTGAGGTCTGCCGCGTGGTGCCGATGACGGTCGCTCCGCCGCGTCCGCCGTCCGCCAACGCGACGTCACGGCAGATGCGGACGGGCTCATCATGGAATGCGGCGAGGCCGCAACCGATCGCATCGATGAGATGGACCTTGACGCTCTCGATTGTCGCCTCGTCGAGATCCTCATAGCGCAGGTTAGCGGCATAGGCGGCCAGCCGGTCCGCTAGCGGGCGGGTCGAGGCCGATGAAGGCGTTGTCTGATCTTCCGCTCTCGCGGTGCGGGAAGCGATCGGAAATGCAGCCGCGCCGGCTACGACCTGCAATACCTGTCTTCGCGGCATTCGCATTGCAGTGCTCCTTACTGAAATTACGCAGCCATACGCGCCATCTGCGGAGTTTCAGGCGTTGCTGTTCTCCGTGACAGCGTTTCGTCCCGCGATAAAGCCCTGGCACACCGCGCGCGGCAGACCGTGCATGGAAAAGCCACCGGCGGATTCGCCGCCGCAGTAAAGGCCGGGAATGACCTCTCCGTTCATGTCGATCACCTGGCAGCGCGCGTTGATGCGAAGGCCGGCGCGGGTATCGTGAATCACCGGCGTTGCCCACGCCGCGTAGAATGGCGGCTTCGCGATTTTGTAGAGTGGCTTCGGCTTGCCGAAATCGGCATCCTTTCCGGCATCGACGAACGAATTGTAGCGCGCCACCGTCGCCGCAAGAGTCTGCGGCGGCATCGGGACGCGCTGGTATTTCATTTTGATCTTGGCGGCGAGCGTCTCGATGCTTTCGGCCTCGAAGAAAAGGCCGGCATCGAAATCGACATGGGGCGGCTTCGGTTCCCATCCTTCGCGGGCCACCGCCTCGGCATCGAAAATCGCCCAGATCGGGCCGCCGCCATTGCAGCCATCGCCGATACCGGCCAGGGCTGCGTTGATGAAATTGCTCGGATTGTATTTTTGGTTCTTGGCGTTGAGGTAGCTGCCCTGCATATAGGCTTCGACGCTGCCGTGGGTGTTGTAGCCAAAGTGTCCCACTGTTTCGTCGTAAAACCGCTGGCCCAGCATGTTGACCAGGATGACGTCCTGCCAGTCCTTCACCGGCAAGCCGATCGCCCGCGCCTTGTCGAACACCTCGCTGCCCGGCCGCCAGCGCACGTTGACATAGCCGTACTGGCAGCCGATCGCACCCGGCTTGGTGATGCCGGAGCCGAACTCACCGGTGAAATTGAACAGGCCCCACAGCGCGGCGCCGACGCCCATGGCGGCGATCTCGCCGCTTGCATCCTGATCGGACCACGGCGCGCCGGCCAGGCCGCAATATTCCTCAGTAAGGCGCGGATCGAACATGCGGCGGAAGTTGACGTTGCCGGTCGAGCCGCCGGTCGCGACGATCACAGCCTTGCGCGCGCGGATGTTGAGCGTCTTGCCGTTATGAGCGACGGCGACTCCGGTCACTCTGCCGTCGCGCGGCGTTTCGCGGTGGATCGCGGTCATGCGGTGATCGAGCAGGATGTCCACGCCGGCTTTTCTCGCGGCGGCTTCGAGCGGACGAATGAGGCCGGCGCCGGCACGGATTTCCGGATCGGTCGGATCGGCCGGCCCGCCGGTATGCACCATCGGCCAGTCGCAAACGTCGATCTGCATGGTGCGCAGCACGGAGACGCCGATCTCATGACCGATATTGTTCGGCATGCGGTCGATCACCTTGACGCCGTGCGCCAGCAGGAATTCGAACGCCGGCACGCTGTTGTCGGCAAAGGCGCGGATGATCTCGCGGTCGTTGTAGCGGTACGGCGGGAAGCCGTTCGACTCCACCACCGTCCAGTCGGTGAGGTCGCGGAAAAACAGGTCCGGCGAATCCTCGATGCCGTATTTCTTCTGGTAGCTGGTGCCGCCGCCGAGCGGCAGGTTGCCGCCCGAGGTGATGGCGTGGCCGCCGACGTGGTTCTCGGCCTCGACGACGATGACCGACGCGCCGGCTTCGCGCGCCACCACGGCGGCGGGAAGTCCGGTCGCGCCCGAGCCGATCACGACCACATCGGCTTCGCGATCCCAGTTCACTGAATTTGCCATTTTATGCAGGCCCACCCTTGATGCGGCCGGGAAACTATCAGCATTGCCGACTTGGTGTGAAGTTGCTCAACTCCGGCACGGAGGAAGACCTATGCCGGATGTCGTCCCGACCCATCGCCTGACCCACGAAGCGAGCCAGAAGATGATCGCCGCCGGCGTGAAGAAGGCAAACGAACTCGGCTGCAAGGTCTCGCTCGCCGTGGTCGATCAAAGCTGCCGGATGATTGCGTTTCTGATGATGGATGGTGCGCGGCATTTCTCCATCATCACCACCCAGCGCAAGGCGATCACCTCGGCGTCGCAGAGGATGCCGACCGGCTACGCGCCGGAAGAAAACGCGCTGTCGATGGCGGTGCGGATGGGTGACTTCACCAACGTGCCGGGCGGCTTTCCGATCGAGGTCAACGGCGAGGTAATCGGCGCGGTCGCCGCCGGCGGTGCCAAGATCGAGCAGGATGTGGAAGTGGCGAAGGCCGCGCTGGCGGCGCTTAAGCCGTAACTTTCTCGCCGCGCATCTCGTCACGCGCTGCCTTCGCCGCCTTGATGATGTTCTGGTAGCCGGTGCAGCGGCAGAGGTTCGAGGCTAGCACGTCGAGCATCTCCTCGTCGTCGATATCCGGATTCTTTTCCAGCGCGTTGGTGATGAGCATCAGGAAGCCTGGCGTGCAGTAACCGCATTGCAGGCCGTGGTTGTCGATGAATGCCTGTTGCAGCACGGAGAGCTTGTCGCCATCGGCAAGGCCTTCCACGGTGCGGATTTTCTTGCCTTGCGCCTGCACAGCGAACATCAGGCAGGAGCGCACCGCGTCGTCATCGACGATGACGGTGCAGGTGCCGCAAACGCCGTGCTCGCAGCCAATATGGGTGCCGGTCTGGCCACAATCATCGCGGATCGCGTCGACCAACGTTTTCCGCGCTTCGACCCGGATCGGATAATCCTGGCCGTTGATGTTGAGCGTGATGTCGAACTTTTCGTGTGGACTGTTTTTGTTTGATCATGGTTTCGGCAGCACGCTGGAGAACTTTCCGCGCACGTGTTCCTCGACTTCCTGGCTGACGCGCACCACGATCGGGAAGGTATCGCGCCGCTTGAACGGCTTGCAAGCGTCGATCACGACGCGCGCATTGCGCGGATCGTCGCTGGCATAGGCCATCGGATCGAGCGCGGTCGACCAGCAACCGCGCAAGGTCTCCATGCCTTCGCGCGGATCGAACCGCGTGCACATCGCCCAGATCACCTTGTCCATGTCAGCGGGATCGATGTCGTCATCGACCACGACGACAAAACGGTTAGCATAAGCGCCGGCGTGGCATTGCGAGGCGATCAGGCCGGCTTGCTTGGCGTGGCCGGCATATTGCTGCTTGATCGCGACGGTCAACCATAGCCGGCTGCCGCCCGCGGCGTGGGCCCAGACGCCTTTCACTTCCGGCACGCCGGCGGCTTCGAGCTGATTCCACACCGCGCCAGAACGGTAGGTACCGCGATAGAACGAGTCATCGTCCGGCGGAATGCCCGGGATCGCGCCGAGCAGGATCGGATCGTCACGGTGCATGAAAGTTTCGATCCGGATCGCCGGTTCTTTCTTGAGGCCGCCGGCGTAGTAGCCGGTCCATTCGCCGAGCGGGCCTTCGTCCAGCACATCATCTGGGTAAATGAAGCCCTCGAACGCGATCTCCGCATGCGCCGGGATCGGCAGGCCGGTGCGCGGGCCGGTGATGACTTCGACCGGCTCGCCGATCAAGCCGCCGGCGGCGTCGTATTCGTTCTTGCCGTAGGGAATTTCCAGGCCGGCGATCATGAACAGCGCCGGATGCATGCCGCAGACCACCGCGATCGGGCAGGGCTCGCCGCGCTCGTGATAGCGCCGCTTGATCATGTCGCCGTGCTTGCCCTTGGAGAACATCACGGTGGCGACGCCGGGCTCCTGCGCCTGCACGCGATAGGCGCCGTAATTGATCCAGCCGGAATCCGGATCGCGCATGATCACCATGTCGCCGGTGCCGATATAATAGCCGCCGTCGTGCTCGTGCCAGCGCGGCACCGGGATCTTGAAAATGTCGATGTCCTTGCCGGTGTAGACGTTCTCGAGAAGCGGCCCGGTCTTCACCGTCTCCGGCGGGATGACCTTCGCCTCTTTCATGTAGCGCCGCCAGTAATGCACCAGCTCGATCGGCGTAGCGTCAGCCGGCAAGGCCGAGCGTGATGTTGATGCGGCGGATCGAGGTGAGAAGGTTGGCGAGGATGCGATGACCGCGCGGATGGCCGGGAATGTCGTCGAACAGAACGGACTTGTTGCCGATCCGGCGCTGATAGATGTCGACGATGCCGCCGATTTCTTTTTCGAGTTCGGCGCCCGCGATGTCCTGAAGCTCATCGTGCTCGCGCAGCAGCGCGATCCACGAGCGAAGGTCCTGGCGATCCTTGGCGGCGTTGGCTTTGACGGGGCGGGAATGACGGGTGCGTCCATTTTATTGTCATCACCGGGCTTGACCCGGTGATCCATCTGAGTTGCGGCTGCCGAAAATCCATCCGCAACGTTCCAGTCACTTTAACGCAGCATGGATTGCCGGGTCTATGCCCGGCAATGACGAGGAAAACTAACTACATGTCGAGCACCAGCCGCTCGGTGGCGCAGCCGCAGCAGCAGATCATGACCTTTTCGTTGCTGGCCTGCTCTTCCTCGCTCAGCACCGAATCGTGGTGGATCGGGGTGCCGGAGATCACCTTGGTCTCGCAGGCGCCGCAGATGCCGAGTTCGCACGAGTAATCGACGTCGACACCGGCATCGAACAGCACCTCAAGAACTTTCTTGCCCGGCGGAATGAAATATTCCTCGCCAGACCGGGCGAGTTCGACCCAGAAGCCGCCCAGCTCATTTGCGGAGGCCTCTTCCTTTGCGGTGAAATATTCGATGTGAACATTGGCGTGTGGCCGGCTTGCCGCGGCGGCCTCGAATGCTTTGAGCATCGGGTTGGGGCCGCAGCAGTAGAAGTGCGCGTTGGCCGGCGCCTCGGCGATAGCCGCCGCAAGGTCCAGAACCTTGCCGCCGGCCTCGTCGTCGAAATGCAGATGCACCCGCTCCGGATCGAGCTTTTTCAGGTCGCTCAAGAAAGCCATATCGGCCTGCGACCGGCAGGCGTAGTGGATCTTCCACGACCGGCCCTGGGCTTCGAGTTCCTGCGCCATGCACCAGATCGGCGTGATGCCGATGCCGCCGGCGATCAGCACGACGTGGTCGGCATTTTCGACCAGCGGGAAATTGTTGCGCGGCGCGCTGATCTTGATCTGATCGCCGACTTTCATCTGCTCGATGATGTAGCGCGAGCCGCCGCGGCTGTTTTCGTCGCGCTTGACGCCAACCGTGTAGCTGTCCGGATCGGATGCCGGCACCGTAAGCGAAAACTGCCGCAGCATGCCGTTTGGCAGATGCAGGTCGATGTGCGCGCCGGGCTTGTAGGCCGGGCAGCTTTCCGCCATCGACGCGCTGAAAAGTGAAGATCTTGGTATCGCGGGCGACGTCTTCGATCTTGGTCAGACGGGCGTCGATCAGGCCGTGCGCGGCCGTTCCCGAGTGGGGCGGATGCGGATGATGTCGTGGTCGTGCTCATGGCACGTTAGATAGGCGGGGCGGGCGGGGTTCCGCAACCAGTCAATTTCGGGCCCCGGCCGCGCTGCTTGGATCGGCGGTTAATTCTTCGGCAGCGGGAACTGCTTGAGATACGGCAGATAATCGTCTTCGACGTCGATCTGCATCGTCGCTAGACCCGCACCACGGCGCAATAAAAGGCAATGGTCAGGACCAGATCGGTGAGGAGCTCGGTATCGAGCTTCTCCTGCAACGCCGCGAAGGTGGCGTCGGTAATTGCCAGTTCGGACGCCATTTCACGCGCGGCTTTCAGGACAGTCTTGTCGAACGGATCGAGGGTCGTCGTGTGCCCCTCGGTTTCGGCAATGATGGCGCGGATATCGTCATCACTGACGCCGAAATCATGCCCGATCTTGATGTGATGCGACCACTCATAGGGCGCTCGCGCCAGATAGCCGACCTGAAGGATCGCCATTTCGCGGAGCCGCGGGTCGAGCTTGCTGCCGTGACGAATATAATGGCCGATCGTGCTCCAGCCGCGCGCCGCGCCAGGGCTATGTACCAGCGCGCGGAACAGGTTGATCGGACGCTTAAGCAGATCCTGATCGTCCGGCGCAAGGTCCGAAGCATCGAGATAAGGCACCCGTGCCATGGTCAGATTCCGTCCGTCTATTCGCTTTTGTCGCGCGAGGGCGAATTGTCCTTCTCGACAGCGCGCACCGAGGTTTCCGGCATGATGTCGCCGCCGCGTTGCCGCTTGAGCGTTTCCTGACCGGACAGTTCCCAATCGCCGACGGCAGCGCGCTTGGCGAACTTCTCCCAGGTGTCGGTCCAGTCGCCGAGATGATAGCCGTGCCACGGCGACGTCACGGTGAGCGGATGCAGACCGAGCCGCTCCCACAATTCGCGCGCATGCTCCATGTGCTCGCGGGTCGGCAACGCCAACGGCGCCATCGGGCGTTTGCGCGTCGCATCGACCAGCATGCTGGAGTCGGATTCCCGCGGTCCGTATTGCGCGCCCTGCACGCCGCCGCGATAGGGCACGATCTGGACGTCCTGGATCGGATTTGAGCGATAGGCGAGCGACCATAGCACCGCATCGACGCTGGTCGGATCGATATCGTCGCTGACCGCAACGACGATCTTGCCGCAGTTCGACATCAGCGAAGAAGCGCCGTGCAGCGCGCGCCAAACCTCGGTGCGCGGCGTGCCCGCCGTCACCTGGATAAAAATGACCGGCCGCAAATTGGTCAGCCGCTCGTGCATGGCGACGCGCGTGACGCCTTTGATCGCCAGACGATCGCGCAGGTGCGCGAGGAACAGCGGCTCGTAGGCGACTTTCTTGATGACGCTGGATTCGCTCGGCGTCACCTGGCTGATGATCGAGCAGAACACCGGCTTCTGCTTGCGCGTGATAGCGGTGACGTCCATCGGCATGTTGAAGGCTTCGAGCGCGACATAGCCGTTGCTCTCGCGCGAACGGCGCTTCCGGCTCGAGCTTCTCGCAGTCGATCAAGCCCTCAATGACAATCTCGGAGTCGGCCGGCACGTCGAGGTCGATGGTCTTGCACTTGACCATGCGGATCGGCTCGCCGGCCAAGCCGCCGGCAACGCCCATCTCGTCGAGATCGATGGCGAGTTTTTGCGGCCCGGTAAAAACGACAATAGGCGCGGCGCCGACCACGATGGCGATCGGCATCTTTTCCTTGCGTGCACGGTATTTCTGCCAGTGCAGAAAACCGCCGGCGCCGGTCGCCTCGCGTGCCACCATGCGCACGGCGAGCCGGTCTGCCGCTTTCAGCCCGGCGCGATAAGTGCCCATGTTCTGCACGCCGGTTTCCGGATCGCGCGTCACGCACAGTGTTGCCGTCAGATAAGGTGCGGAGTCGAAGCCCGGCGTCGAGACCGGCACCGGCAGCGCATTAAGTCCGCCCGGCGCTTTCAGGCCTTCGCCGGTGATGACGACTTCCTGGCACGGCGCGGAGGTGACGCGGACCGGCGCGATCGGGTGATTGATCGCCTGCATCCAGGCATCGCCGATTTCCTCGACCTTGCGGCCCATGCCGAAGGCGTAGATTTCCGGCGACGCCGACAGCGCGCCGACCACGACCGGAATGTCGTATTTGCGGCCCTTTGCATCGGTGACGTTGGTGAAAATGAAAGCCTTGCGCTTGTCTTCAGGCACACCGCCAACAAATTGCCAGCGCACCAGCGGGTGCAGCTCGGTATCCTTGTTGATTGGCGTATCGATCCGCTCGACCAGTCCTGCCGCTTCCAGATCGGCGAGGTGTTCCTGAAAATCGAGACGTGGACCGGTGCGTGTCGCGCGCATGCGCGCATCGTCGGCTTTGTCGAGCATGACGGGCTGGAACCTCTGTGCTAAGGCGGCGATCGTATCATAGCCGGCGCGCTGCGGACAAAGCGCGCGAAAACCGGCCGGAGGCAGTGATGTACGTCCCGGTGCACTTCAAGGAAGAGCGCGTTTCGACGATGCACGACGCCATACGCAAGTATGGCTTCGGCACGCTCGTGACCTCGAGCGAGCAGGAACTGGAGGCGAGCCATTTGCCGCTATTGATCGAGCCGGAACCTGCGCCGCTCGGCACCTTGCTCGGGCATCTCGCCCGCGCCAATCCGCAATGGCAGAGGGTAAAGCCGGGCATGGAAGCACTGGCAATCTTCCTCGGGCCGAATACCTACATCACGCCGTCGTGGTATCCGACGAAGCAGCAGAGCGGCAAAGTGGTGCCGACCTGGAATTATCTTGCGATCCACGCCTACGGCACGCTGAGTTTTTTCGACGATCCGGATGAACTACGCGCGCACGTCGGAAAAATGACCGACACCCATGAGCAGCGACGCGATGCGCCGTGGGCGGTCAACGATGCGCCGGAACGGTTCGTCGAGCAGATGCTCAAGGCGATCATCGGATTCAAGCTGCGGATCACGCGGCTCGAGGGCAAATGGAAGATGAGTCAGAACCGCCCGGCGCAGGATGTATCGGGCGTACTCGAAGGGCTGGCGCGCGATAACGGCGAGAGCCACGAAGCGGTGAGAGATATTGTCGCCGCGCGTCAGGAGCGGACTTGACGGGCTTCGGCTTCGCTATCGGCTGCTGCTTCGACATATTCCGAAAACGCGCGACCGATCATGACGACGACCGGGCCCGACGGCGGTTCCTCAGCGAGCCGCGCGGGCAGATCGGCAATAGTGGCCGCGATAATGCGTTCATCGGAACGCGTGGCGCGTTCGACCGCAACCGCAGGCGTTGAAGGATCGAGACCCGCCTTGCGCGCGGTCGCAACAAGCTGCGGCAGCGTCCTGACCGGCATATAGACGACCGTCGTCACCGCCGGATCGGCGATGCTGGTCCAGTCGATATCGGCGGGAAGCTCCATCCGCCGTCGCGGCGCATGGCCCGTGATGTATTGCACCCGGCGCGCTTTGCCGCGACGCGTCAGCGACACCAGCAGCCGGCTGGCCGCGCCCTGCGCGGTAGTGATCCCGGGCACGACTTCGACCGAAATACCGGCATTGCGGCAAGCGGTGATTTCTTCGTCGGCACGGCCGAAGATCATCGGGTCGCCGCCCTTTAAGCGCACCACGCGGCGGCCGGCCTTTGCGAGCGAGATCATCAGGATGTTTATGTCGTCCTGCTTGCACGAGGCGCGATAGCCGGTCTTGCCGACCAGCATCTTCTTTGCCTCGCGGCGCGCGAAATCCAGTACGTCGGGCGATACCAGGTCGTCGAACAGGATCACGTCGCGCCGATTGCAGCGCGCGAACGGCGCGCAGCGTCAGCAATTCCGGATCGCCGGGGCCGGCGCCGACCAGGACGACCGAGCCGGCATCCGGCGTTGCGTTTGGTTTGAGCAGCGCGTCGAGATCGTCATCGGTCGGCGCAGCATTCGGCGCGGCTACGGCGCAGCGCGGTAAATTTCTCCCAGAATGCGCGCCGGCTGCGGAAGGAAAGGGCGAGTGCCTGAATCCGCGGCCGCCAGTTTCGCGCGGCGTCGGCCCAGCGGGCAAAGCCTCTCGGGATCAGCGCTTCGATCTTGGCGCGGATCACCTGGCCGAACACCGGTGATGCGCCATCGGTCGAAATGCCGATCACCAGCGGAGAGCGGTTGACGATGGCGCCAAAGGAAAAATCGCAAAACGCAGGGCGGTCGATGACATTGACCGGCACACCTGACGCCCGTGCCGCTGCGGAAAATTTCTGTGCTTCATCGTCGTCGGCGCAGTCGGCAACGGCGATTGCGGTCCGGCGAAATCATCATCCACCCAAGTCCGTTCATGGAGCGCGATCGGACCGCGCGGCGGGCTCTCCGCGAGCGCCAGCATTTCTTCGCCGAACGATGCCGCGAACACCTCGACGCGCGGCGCCGGTCGCGGAAAGCAATTCAGCCTTCCACGCCGCGGCCTGGGTTCCCCCGGCGACGAGACACGCTTGTTCTCCAGCGCGAAAAATACCGGCAGCCGCGCCAGCACACCAATACGTGCGGAAAGCGTTTCGGTTGGAATACGGCTCATGCGTCGGTCCTTGTCGTCATAGCCTTGGCAAATAGAATTTTCTTCTTCTAACGGCAATTTATACCACTAGTTTGGAATATATCTATCGTAAAGTAGCATTTTTATGGGAATTACTTCTATTTAAAGTGCTGAGCAGGGCAAGATTGCTCCTGCCTCGGTCGCATTCAAATGCCGTGCCAGAGTACGACGGGAAGTTTGGCGGGCGTCCGACGGGATTTCCGCCGGACGCCCTTAGTTTGCAGCCGGTCTGTAAGCCGGGTTCTGGATGGCATGCGGGCAAGCCCGCATACGTGACGGCCATTCCTCTGGGACGACGGTTACCCGCCGCCTCCAGCAACCTACCCGAACGGCAAGATCTGGACACAGATCCCGAAGCTTGCGCTTCGCACCGTTCCTATTCGGTCTTGCTCCCGGTGGGGTTTGCCGTGCCGTCGGCGTTGCCGCCCACGCGGTGCGCTCTTACCGCACCGTTTCACCCTTACCGCGGCAATTACGCAACGCGCCGCGGCGGTTTGTTCTCTGTGGCACTTTCCCTGGGCTCGCGCCCGCCGGATGTTATCCGGCACCGTTTGTCCACGGAGCCCGGACTTTCCTCCCCGGCAACCTTTCGGTTTCGCCGGAGCGGCCGTCCGACCGACTGACACGAACACGGATGGAGGTACGGGCTGCCGCCGTCAAGAGGCCAGTCTTTGCGATGCCACGACAAGCGGATCAAAGTTAATGACGCGCGCCGCCATGGTTCGCGGCCGGCTGCGATGAGCGAGCAGGCCTTGCAGCGTACGGAGGGTCGAAATATCGCAAACGCCGTCGACACGCTCCGGCCGGAAGTGGCGCTGGAACGCGGTCACCACTTCGTGGGTGGCCGAGTCGTAGTTGCCGTTGATCGCCAGACCGTAGCCATAATCCGCAAGCGACTGCTGTAGCGACATCACCGTATCGCTGCGGTCGCCAAGTGCGAGTAACGGGCCGTCGGTGATTGGGGCGGGCTTGACCCAGTTGCCGACCCCGGAATCGAATAGCGTGCGCCAAGGAAATTTCTCGCCGGGATCCTGCTTGCGGGCCGGTGCGACATCCGAATGAGCCAGCACGCGCGCCGGCGGCACCGAGTTTCGTGTCAGAATGCCGCGGCACAGCGCCGTCACCGCCGCGATCTGCCGCTTGGGAAAATCGCGATAGATGTAATCGTGGCCTGGATTGGCGATTTCGATGCCAATCGAACAGGAATTGATATCGGTTTCGCCGGCCCAGCTTGAAGCGCCGGCATGCCAGGCGCGCTTGCTTTCCGGCACCATCTGCACCACCCGGCCATCCTCGAACACAAAGTAGTGCGCGGATACCTGGCTCGACGTCGAACATAAATGATGAAGCGCCGCATTCGCGTCCGGCATGCCGGTGTAGTGCAGCAAAATCATATCCGGCCGGCGCCCGTCCTTGCGCTCGCCGAAATTCGGCGACGGCATGAGGTCGGCAACGACGCACGAGTCGGACGGAAAAGCACTACGCGACATCTTTTGCACTTTAGGGGATAGCCCGACAGCGACAAGGCGATTTGCCGTTAAGCGGTTAAAAACGCCGGGCTGTTGCCGTGAGGTCGCACCACGTCACGGCCGGAGCACTTTCAACCTTTATTTAAGCTTACCTCTCATTAATCGACGTTGAGCTTTATCGCCGGTTCGCACGGGCAGAGTCGCCGACGTTCAAGTCGTTCCATGAAAGCCGTTTCAGTGACGCAACATACTGTTTTTCATGGACAAAACTCTGCCTCCGCCGCGGCGGAAATCGACTTGGAGCTTCCGGCCGCTTTGGCGCAGCATGCGTGACGGCCATCGCGCTATGCGGAGCAACCCGCCGTCGGGGCACTTTCTGGGTGGCACTCCAATGCCGGTCTGGAGCATGGGAAGCGTGACAGGCAGCGGCAAACCAGCCGCCGGCGGATCGGCCCGTCATGTTCCTGTGCTCGGCCGCCGCGCCGTCGGTTGGCTCGCCCCACGCGATGGCGGTCTTTATGTTGACGCGACATTCGGCGCCGGCGGTTATACCCGCGCCATCCTGGCGACACCCGGCACGCGCGTTGTCGGCATCGACCGCGACCAGAGCGCGATCGCGGAAGGCGCCACGCTCGTCCAGGAAGCGCAAGGCCGTCTCGATCTGGTCGAAGATTGCTTCTCGAACCTTGACGCTATCGTCGGTGATGGTGTGGCCGACGGTGTCGTGTTCGATCTTGGCGTGTCGTCGATGCAGCTCGATGAGGCGGCGCGCGGCTTTTCCTTTCGGCTCGACGGTCCGCTCGACATGCGCATGGGGCGCA
The DNA here is from genome assembly GCA_963742215.1 of uncultured Alphaproteobacteria bacterium. Classification (GTDB taxonomy): domain Bacteria; phylum Pseudomonadota; class Alphaproteobacteria; order Rhizobiales; family Xanthobacteraceae; genus BOG-931. The sequence goes on along the minus strand of CAVULJ010000015.1, from coordinate 71,731 downwards.
ATGGCCCGAGCGCAGCGGACGTGATTGCGCACGCCGGCGAACGCGATCTCGCCACCATCATCTTCACCTTGGGCGAGGAACGGCACTCCCGAGCCATTGCGCGCGCCATCGTCAAGGTGCGCGGCGAGGCAGCCATCAGCACGACGCGCCGTTTGGCCGAGATCGTCGCCCGCGTCGTGCATTCGCGTGACAGCGCAATCCATCCCGCGACGCGCACGTTTCAGGCGCTGCGCATTTTCGTCAACGACGAGCTCGGCGAACTGGCCCGCGGTCTTGCCGCCGCCGAGCGCGTGCTCAAGCCCAACGGGCGTATCGTCGTCATCGCTTTCCACTCGCTGGAGGACCGCATCGTCAAGACGTTCCTCACCGAGCGCAGCCGTGCGCCGGCAGGCTCGCGCCATCGCCCGGAAGTCGCGGCGGTGGCGGCCACCTTCCACGTCCTCACACGGCGTCCGGAAACGCCGGACGAGGGCGAAATCGCCACCAATCCGCGTGCCCGCTCGGCCAAATTACGTGCAGCCGAACGTACCGATGCCGCGCCTCGCGACGCAGATGCGGAAGATTTGATGCCGCGGCTGCCGATGCTCTCCGAAGTCGTGCGAGGCCGGCCATGATTTTGCGCTTCATCAATATCGTGGTGATCGGTGCGTTGGTTCTCGCTGCGGCTTACGTCTATCGCATCAAATTCGAATCGACGGTCCAGGCCGAGCATCTCGCCAAACTGCGCAGCGAAGTCCGCAAGGAACGCGATCGCATTGCGGCATTGCGCGCCGAGTGGGGGACACTCGACAACCCCGGCCGGATCGAGGCGCTGGCCAAACATTTCACGGCGTTGAAGCCGATCGCGCCGACTCAGTTCGATACTCTTGATCGCCTGCCCGAGCGTCCGGCAGACGATGCGCATGTGGCTAACGACGATCCGATCGGCGGTATGATCGGCAACCTCGATCCGCCGTCTGATGCCACGACCGGCAGCGACGCTACGACCGGGAGCATTCGCGCGCCGACGCCCGAAGCGGCCATACCCGCTGCCGATAACCCCGCGCCGGATTCAGGAACCTTGCCCAGTCCTGACATGACGGCCACCGACGGCCGCGGCGAAGACGAAGCTCTTTCGCCGGCGGATGAGGACGAAAATCGATGACCGCCATCGCGGACCCGATCCCGCTTGTTTCGGCCGAACCGTGGCGGCGGCGCTTGCTCAGCCGCCTGCTTTATGGCCGCGACGCCAATCGGAGCGCCAAGGCGCGCGCGAGAATTGGTCTCGCAATCATCGCGTTCGCTGCGGTCTATTCGATCATCGCCGTGCGGCTCGTGATGTTTGCGGTGGTTTCCGACAGCCGCGCCGCCCATCGTATCGTTTCCGGTGACGCCATCGCTACGGCGCGACCCGACATCCTCGACCGTAACGGCGAAGTCTTGGCAACAGACGTACCCGTACCATCGCTTTACGCTGAACCGCGGCGACTGATCGACGTCGACGAGGCGGTCGAATTACTGACTGCGGATTTGCCCGATCTCGACGCTACCGAACTGCGCGAACGGCTGTCGTCGAAACGCGGTTTTGTCTGGCTCAAGCGCGATATCACACCGGAACAGCAGGCCGAGATTTATCGCCAGGGTCTACCGGGTATCGGCTTCCTGAACGAGAACAAGCGCGACTATCCGAACGGCGCCGAAGTTTCGCACGTGCTTAGGTCACGTCAATATCGACAACCAGGGCATCGCTGGCATCGAGAAGTGGCTCGACGGGCAGGGGCTCCAGGCGCTTCACATGGCTGGCCTGGCGACCGACCGGTTGCAGACGCCCGTGCAACTCGCCGTCGATTTGCGTGTACAGCACGCGCTGCGCGACGAGTTGGTCAAGGCGCGCGCAAAGTACAGCGCGATCGCGGCGGCCGGTGTGGTGCTCGATGTGCGTACTGGCGAAATCGTTTCGATGGTGTCTGAGCCGGATTTCGATCCGAACAATCCCCGCGAGGCGCTCGACCCGACCCGGATCAACCGGCTCACCACCGGCGTCTATGAGATGGGATCGACGTTCAAGGCATTCACTGTCGCCATGGCGCTCGACTCCGGCAAGGTCACGCTGAAGTCGACATTCGATGCGCACAATCCGATGCACTACGGCAAGTTCGACATTCACGACTTCGAACCGCAGCAGCGCGCGTTGTCGGTGCCGGAAATCTTCACCTACTCGTCGAATATCGGCGCCGCGCATATCGCGATGTCGATGGGCATCGATGCGCACAAGGCGTTCCTGAAAAAATTGGGCCAGCTCGATCGGCTGCGCACCGAATTGCCGGAAAGCGCCGAGCCGATCGTGCCGAAACGCTGGGGCGAGTTGAACACCATAACTATCGCGTTCGGTCACGGTCTTTCGGTGGCGCCGCTGCAAGCAGTCATGGGCGTCGCTGCACTGTTGAACGGCGGCATCCTGCTCCCGCCGACTTTCCTCAAACGCACCGAGGCCGAGGCGCAGGCGCTCGGCAAGCGGGTCATCAAGCCGGAAACCAGTTTGATGATGCGCTACCTGATGCGGCTCAATGTCGAGAAGGGCACCGCGTCGAAGGCCGACGTGCCGGGCTATTATATCGGCGGTAAAACCGGCACCGCCGACAAAGTGGTGTTCGGACGTTACTCGAATACCAAGGTGCTGACCGATTTCATGGCGGTGATGCCGGCGGATCAGCCGCGCTATCTCCTCCTCATCATGCTGGATGAACCGCATCCGACGCCGGAATCGCACGGCTTCAAAACCTCGGGCTGGAACGCGGTGCCGACCGGTGGCGCGGTAGTCGCGCGGATTGCGCCGCTTCTCGGCATCCAGCCGCGCCTCGACCTGGCACCGGCCGATCAGCAGATACTGGCCTCGCTTAAGGAAAGCAGGTAAGGCGGTGGCGTGCCGGCCAAGTCGCCCAGAATCTTAAGATGAAGCTTGAGATGAAGCTTCGCGAGATTTTACCACCCGATACGGAACTCGAGCCGCGCGACGCCGAAATCGACATCGGCGGCGTGACATCGGACAGCCGCAACGTCAAAGCCGGCGACTTGTTTGTCGCCATCGCCGGTAGCAAAACCGATGGTCTCGGTTTTGTGGCGGCGGCGATCGCAGCGGGAGCTGTTGCAGTTGCAGCTGAGAAGTTGCCGGTTGCACCGCTGCCCGGGCGTGCGGCGTTTGCTCGCGTTGCCAATGCCCGCCGTGCCTTGGCTCTGGCCGCTGCGAAATTGTACCCGCGCCAGCCCCGCACGATTGCCGCCGTGACCGGGACCAGCGGCAAGACCTCGGTCGCAGCCTTCACCCGGCAGATCTGGACAGCGCTCGGGTTTTCCGCGGCAAGTATCGGCACCGTCGGTATCGTGTCGCCAAAAGGCGAAACCTACGGTTCGCTGACCACGCCCGATCCGGTGGCGCTGCACCGGTCTATCGATACGCTCGCGGGTGAGGGCGTGACCCATCTTGCGATCGAGGCATCGTCGCACGGTCTCGACCAATACCGGCTTGACGGCCTGCATATCGCGGCTGGCGGGTTCACCAACATCACGCGCGATCATCTCGACTACCACCCGAGCTTTGAAGCCTATCTCGCTGCCAAGCTGCGGCTGTTCGACAACTTGCTGATGCCGGGTGGAGCAGCTGTCGTCGATGTCGATCATCCTTATGCCGACGCGGTATTTGCCGTAGCCAGAGTGCGTGGCCTCACCATCACGAGCGTCGGGCGCAAGGCGACCGGCGTTCGTCTTGTCGAAGCAAAGATTGATGGCTTTACCCAGAAGCTGCGGCTCGCACATGGCGGCAAGGAATTTCAAGTGCACCTTCCGCTGGTCGGCGAGTTCCAGATCGAGAATGCGCTGGTCGCTGCCGGGCTTGTCATCGCGACCGGCGGCAAGGCGGACGAAGTGTTCGCCGCTCTTGAAAATCTGAAAGGCGCGAAGGGCCGCCTCGAGCTTGTCGGCTCGAGCCATGGTGCTCCGATTTTTGTCGATTACGCACACAAGCCCGATGCGCTTGCCAAGGCGCTCGACGCGCTGCGGCCTTATGTATCCGGCAAGCTCGTGGTGGTATTCGGCGCCGGCGGCGATCGCGATCGGGGCAAACGGCCGCTGATGGGCGCGGTTGCCGCGGAAAATGCCGACCGGATCATCGTGACCGACGACAATCCGCGCAGCGAAGACGCCGCCACCATTCGCGCCGCGATTCTTGCCGAAGCACACGGTGCTTCTGAAATCGGTGATCGCCGCGAAGCAATCCGCACGGCCATCACAGGACTGCACAGCGGCGACGTGCTGCTCATCGCCGGGAAGGGTCATGAAACCGGCCAAATCATCGGCGACCGGGTAGTGCCGTTCAGCGATCATGAAGCGGTCGCTACGGCTCTCAAGGAGATTGCCGCATGACGCCGCTGTGGACCATCGAAGCAATGGCAAGCGCGATGGGTGCCCAGCGTCACGGTGTTCTGCCGCAATCCATTTCCGGGATTTCCATCGACACTCGCACCGTCGGTCGGGGCGAAGCCTTCTTCGCCATTGCGGGCGATAACCGCGACGGTCATCAGTTTGTCAGTGCGGCGCTCGGTGCAGGAGCCTGCGTCGCGGTGATCGCCGCGGACCGGCGCAACGATTTCCCGGGCGATGCACCGCTCCTCGTCGTCCCCGATGTGTTGGCAGGGTTGCGCGATCTCGCCGCCGCGGCGCGCCTGCGCAGCAAAGCCAAGGTCATTGCCGTCACGTCAAATGGCTCAGCTGTTAGCTTTAGCCCGCACTTATCTAAATCGTTAGCCGCCACCAAGTAATGGCTTTCTTCTTCGTTGGCAAAGTCCAGCAAGAACTGCCGAAGTTTCTTGCATCTGACGAAATCCTCGTGCGCCGCCGCGGTGATGAAGTAGCGTTGTACCCCCTTCGTCAAATGGAATTCCATTGATAGGTATCTTCTGTAGATCTCTAGGGTCGCGCCGCCGGCTGCAAGCATGCGTTCTAGCGAATTCGCAAAGGACTCCTGGGCTCCAGAAATCAGTGCTCTCAAAACGGCAAGATTGGTCATGTGACAACTCCAGTGGCACCTCTACGCTAGGAACCTACAAAGGTCTTCCGCAGGAACGCTAGTCGATCCTCGCTCATGTGAACGCGAGCGGCTAAATTGGCCAGTGGCGAACCGACCTTTTCGCAATGATTAGCGTCACCGAGGATAAAGATCATCGGTATTTGCATCCCGACATGCGCCATCTCAAATGACTTCCCAAACAGGCGAAACCCGAGTTTTTCATACAATCGGACAAGTTTCGGGTTGCAGTGAAATAGGGCGTACTCGACGCCGGCCGAAATGCCGAAATCAATCATTGCCCTGATCATCAGGAGGGCTACGCCGTGGCCGCGCAATTCCCGCTCGACCATGAATTTCGAGGCATAGCAGCAACGTTGGCTATCGCGCCGCACAAAGTCTGTGACTTGCATTGCCTCTAAGAAATCCGACGGGATGTCACGACCGAAATGGAGTCGCACACAGCCCACGACACGATCACCCCGGCGGCGCACGGCGATATGGGTTGCCCCACAGTCATAAGGATCGGGGAGGAGTCTTCGCTCGTGATCCGCCCACGGCAGGTCTTTCTGCAGCTCTTGAATGTAGATTCCATAGCGAAAGGCGTAGATCTCTTCTATGTCCGAGGCATTGGTGAATGTGGAGCAGATCTCGGCCGCCGTCTTGGAGAGTAAGCGCAATACTCGTAAGCGGGCGCCAGGTCCGCCAATGAACGACGTCATAGTTAGTGGCTGAACGGAACATGTGCGCATTGATGTCATCCTCCTGGGTTGCCTTTACTCCGATGCCCCCGGTGGACGGACACATCGGTCTCACCTCGCGCTTTCCTGGATAACGACATCGAGTCGCTGTTTGGTGAAACTTTATTCGCGGGCGCCGCGAGAGTACTACCGGGTACAGAATCCGCGGCCGGCGCGCTGGATCTTCGGCATCTGCCGGTGCGGGAAATTACGGCTCGGGGGATCTCACCGTCCGATCAAAATCGGGGCCTTGCGGAACCGAATGACGTGGGATAAATGAGCAGCGACTCGACGAGCCGCCGACGGGTGCGGTTTCGTGCATCAACTGGTTACATCGTGGCTTTTCACCAAATAGACCGCGCTTGTCGTTCTGCAATTCATCGACGTGGGGGGTTACATAATAGGGCTGACTCGGGGAAGCGAATGCAGGCCACGTGCGATGCCCACGGGTAGACGAACGGATGACATATGAGCTCCACATGAAAACTTCCCAAGCCGCCCTCTTCGGCGGGACCGTTTGGCGTCGGCGCACGGAATTACATCGCCACGCAGCTCTTGCCGTTTGCCGCGGGCCATGGAGACAACTCGGAAGGCCCGCGCGTTGGGTCGACCCTCGATCTAAAGCAGGCGGCGATCTTTCCACGATCGTCCATAGCGCCGGATCGTTCGCACACAAGGAGATTGTTAACGACGTGTCTTCTGGGAGATCATGCATGCGCACGGTTTGTAACTGCACCGTTGGACCGGCAACAATGACTACAAAAAAGGCGACTAGCCTCGATTATCGGCTATACGCTTGGCTCTGTGAGGTCGATAACGAGCGATTCGAAATCGCCTTTAACGCGTATTTCTCGGTTGCGTTTCCGTCCATCATAAGACACCTGGCTCGCATTACGCGCTGGGATGTCTCCCAGCTGGAGGAGTTGGCGCAGGATGCCTTACTGCGTTTCTTCGACAAGGTTGGTCGCGGCCGGCGCGAGGCGTCCGAAGTGGTGCGCAAGTCGGCGACGGAAATCCGACCGCTCCATTTAGGTGCGCTTCACGAGCGGCAGGTCAACGTCTGGATCGATCATGTCGAATCGTTCCGTGCTGCAGCCATGAGTTTTCGCCTGCCGACCGATGGCTCTGGCGAAACGACCTGGAAGGCCTCGATTCATCGCATAACCGAGCAAATCCCACCCCTTCAACGCCAAGGATGCCAGCTGCTACGTTTCGCTAGCATGGAGTTGCGATGGGGTTTCGATGATAAGGAGCCGCATTCGATAGCGCCCGGCGGTCCCGAAGCGCCTCTGGATGAAGAATTATTGGGAAGAGTTGCGTCTGTGGTAGTCACCGAACAAACCCATCCCGGAGCGACGCGATTTGTGCAAGGCACTTGTACGATCGTGCGCACGCTTCCCCGCCTCAGGGTTCCAACCAACGGGTATCTGTTCGATATGGCAATGACCATCTATCTGGATGAGTGCAAGCGGCGAGGTACAAGGAAGCGCAGCGGGGTTGCGTTCACTACGAAGCAGACTGAGAAGCCCGACCAAAGCGATCTCGAGCCGAGACACCCTATCGAGGAGTTGACGTTTGATTCCGCGGTGGACGTCGACCAGGAGCGATTCATCGATGTTTCACCGATGGATGGCGCGGCGGAACCGAGGGAACTCTCGGTCGACCCCGCACCGCAGTATGAATACGAGGACCTATTTGAGAAATTCTACGCATTTCTAAAAAGACCGGTCGACGACGCCATAGATGCTTTTCACGCGGCCCAGAAGGTTGGCCGTGCCGTGGCGGAGCAACGGAGAATGCAGTCGCTCGCCGATAAGTTTGCCCGAACCATGTCGGTGCTGTCCATGATGGGAGAGGGGCATACGCAGGAGCAAACAGCCGAGCAGTTGGGACTCTCCAGAAATCAAGTGAAGTACATCATTGAACTAGTGCAAGAAGCCTTTGAGCGCTTTTCGGGACATTCCGAGCGCTCAGCAGTGCAGTTTGCGAGCGCAGGAGGGACTTCCCATGACAAAAACTGAATCACCGGCAAGCTTCGAGGCTTTTACTCGATGGATTGCTTCCAGCGCAAACACGCGCGCGGTTAGCCCCGTACCTCCAGAGAAGCTCGTCGCGGCGGCGCGCGCGGCTCGCGATGAAATGCTGCGCGCGCTGGGGACCGACGATCCACGGCTGGAGGTGCTGCACCTTCTAGCCGCCGCTACCCTCGACGACGGCTCCCGATTGCCCGAACTGACCACTGCCAAAGGCTTTCGCGTGACGCTGGCGTACGACGACGGCGGCGCAGCCCAGGGGCCGTCCATCTGCGTCCTCGTACAATGTCCATCGGACGCTATTGATCGAGTACAGGGCCAAACAGCGTATCTCTGGAACGGTACCGAGCGATTCGAATTGGGGCAGTTCGACATTGATGGCAAGGCCATCGGCACGCTGCCGGCGGGTATCGAAGTCACGCTTTCCGATTTCGCGATGGGCAGGGTGAAGCTCGAGGAGCCGGGCTCGGGGACTCACGAGTAAGCGAACGTGATCCATCTCTTGCTGCTGGTCGATGCGGAAGGGGTGGTGACGACATCCGAGTTGACTATTAGGCAACTCCGGGAGTTTCCTGGCGGGGAAGGTGTCTCTGTTCACTTCCGCCCCGTGAGGAACGACCTGCTGTTCGAGTCGGCCAAAGTCACGGCCAGCCTGGCACATAGGATCTTGGCGGGCGAAGGCATAGTACGCTCGCAGCTGTGGGTCGAATACGAGTTGCGAGGCGCTCATGTCAACGTCATGGGCCGCAGCAGCGACCTGCTGTTCGCGTTGGCGCTCATCGCCGCCAAGTGGAAGAAGCCGAGCGGACCCTATCCATCGATTGCAGCAACCGGCGTGCTCGACGCCGAAAGCGCCGCGCTGTGCCCTGACGGTGCTGCGGCGGTGCAAGCCGTCAAACACACAGCCGAAAAGGTGGCCGCCGCCGTGCGCGCACTGGCCAGGGAGCCGGCAGCGGTCATTTTCTATCCGGCGGCGGACGAGCGCAGTGTAGCGGACTGGCGGGCGACGGCTGAGATTCCACCACACGTGCAGTTGCGCCCGGTGGCCAGCCTCGAGGAGGCGCTGGCAACATTGGGCATCACGCTCGAGAAGGTGTACCTGGGCAATCCGTTCCGGGGCTTGGAACATTTTGACTATGCACACCGTGCGATTTTCTTCGGACGCGACAGGGAAATCCTCGAAGTCATTGGACAGCTACTGCGCCGCGAGTCGAGCGGAGCGCCCGGCCTGCTGGTGGAGGGAGCGAGCGGCAGTGGTAAGAGTTCATTCTTGCGCGCCGGGGTGCTGGCGGCCCTGATCAATCCCGCCGCGCAGCCGGAGGACGTCCAAGAGGTGTTGGGCCGTCGTCCGATCCACGACACGGCATCGAAGGCGATCTGGCGCATTGGACTCCTCCCGACCGGGGCGAATGAAGCGAGCATTGTCCGATCAGTCCAAGGCTGCTGGAAGGCTCTCCCGGAACTGTCCGCGCATATGGACGAAAGGATCGATTCCCTCTTCGATCTCGCCCGACATCTCAGCGCGCACTGGCCTCCCGGTCAGCGCTTCGTGTGGTTGTTGGATCAATTCGAGGAAATATTCTTAGCGGGCCTTGATGGCTCAAAAATCGACGCCATCGGGCGGTTTCTCCTGGCTCTGCAGGCACAAGGCGTATGGACGCTGGCATGCGTGCGCTCGGACGCACTCGCGGAGCTGAAGCGATACCCCGCCTTGCGCCAGGTATTCGGCACCAATGAAGGCCAGTATTACCTGGAAACCATGAGCGCCACCGCGCTCGACGACGTGATCAGCCGACCCGCGAGGGTGGCAGGTGTTACATTCGGCCAGGCGCCCTCGGGCAAAAGGCTCGATCAGGCGCTGCGCGAAGACGCCTATGATGACCGCGAAAACGCGCTGCCCTTGTTACAGTTCACTCTGCACGAACTCTATCAGAGGCGTTCGGGAACGATGCTGACGGTCGACGCCTATGAACGGTTGGGCGGCCTATCGGGAAGCGTCGCCAGCACGGCCGCCGCTCGTTTGCAGACCGTACCCAATGATTTAAGGGGTGCGATGCCACGGCTTTTCCGCAACCTCGTCAGCGTCGATGAAACCGGCCGTCCATCGCGTCGCTACGCGCTCATGAAAGAGATCTCCGGGGATGCGGCGCAGAAGCAGCTGCTAGCCGGCCTGGTGGAGTGCCGATTGTGCGTGACGGATCAGCTCGACGGGCAACCAGTCGCGACGCTTGCGCACGACAGTTTGTTGCGCACATGGCCGACGCTCGTGGAGTGGCTCGCACAGGAAGCCGGGTTGCTACAATCACGCGAAATCGCCCAGCGCGAGGCGCGGTTGTGGATGGACAACGGGGAAACCGACAGCTGGTTGGCCGGAGCCGAAAAGCTGGCGGCATTCAGAACGCTTGAAACGTCGGGAATAACGCTTACCCCACCGGCGCGGGCGTTCATCGAATGCTCACATCGCCGAATGCGAAGAACGGCGCGTTTACGGCAGGCCGCCGTCGGCATTATTGCGCTATTGGCGGTCGTCGCCTCTACGGCGGGATGGGTGGCGACGCGAAAAGAGAGGGAGGCGCAAAGGCAGACAGCCGAGGCACTGAGCGCCCAGTCGCGGTTGCTCGTGGCGGCGGCTGTGCAACGGCTCAAAGAGCACGACGTAGCGGGCGCGCAACGGATTATTCTCGATGTACTCACGAATCCGCGTTTCAAGGGGGACCGTACACCCGAAGCGATCAGCGCATTTCAGGAGGTCCGCGCAGCCGATTTCCAACTCGCGGCACTTTTGGGTCACGATGCGGCAGTGGTTGCCGCCGTGTACTCGCCTGACGGCACTCGAATCGTTACCGCGTCCAATGATAGGACTGCGCGAGTGTGGGATGCGCGCACCGGCAATGAGCTTGCGATCCTCTCGGGCCACATTGGCGACGTGACCGCGGCGGCCTTTTCGCCCGACGGCACCCGCATCGTTACGGCATCTCTGGATAAGACCGCGCGAATCTGGGACGCGCGTACCGGCGTACAGCTTGCGGCGCTCTCCGGTTACGACCGTTCATATTCATCAGTTGCATATTCTCCGGATGGTAGTCGCATCGTCACGGCATCGGGAGACAAGACCGCACAAGTCTGGGACGCGCGTACCGGCGTGCAGCTTGCTGTGATGTCCGGGCATGAGGGCGCCATCTACTCGGCCGTTTTTTCGCCCGACGGCACGCATATCCTGACAGCGTCGCGGGACAAGACCGCTCGTATCTGGGACGTGCGAAGCGGTGCGCAAATAATCGTGTTGCGTGGCCATGATGATTCGGTTGATACGGCCGCTTACTCGCCTGATGGTGCGCGCGTAGTGACCGCTTCCCACGATAAGACTGCGCGTATTTGGGACGTTCGCACAGGGGCGGAACTTGCCTCTCTCTTGGGCCATGACGCGACCATTTATTCGGCCGTCTATTCGCCGGACGGCAATCACATCGTTACCGCGTCATACGATAAAACCGCAAGAATATGGGATGTACACACCGGCAGGCAGGTCGAAGTGTTTTCCGGCCACGGCGGCACAATCTATTCGGCAACCTACTCCCCGGACGGAAGCCGGGTCGTCACCGCCTCCCTGGATAAGACGGCACGAATATGGGATGCGCATGGTCCAGGGTCCATGATTCTTACAGGCCACGAGAGCTCGGTCGATTCGGTGGACTATTCCCCGGATGGACAGCGCATCGTCACGGCATCCTTTGACAAGACCGCTCGAATATGGGACGCGGAGAGCGGGCAACAGATCGCGGTGCTCAAGGGTCATGAGGGCGATGTTTACAGAGCGGTGTATTCGTTCGACGGCGCTCGTATCGTCACGGCCTCGCACGATAAGACCGCGCGAATTTGGGATGGGCGGACGGGGGTTCAGGTCGCACTTCTCTCGGGCCATGGAGGGGATGTCAATTCCGCGGCCTTCTCGCCAGATGGGAGCCGCATTCTCACCGCCTCGCACGACAAGACCGCACGAATATGGGACGCGCGAACCGGCAAGCCGCTGGTGGTCCTTTCGGGCCATAACGGCGACGTCGTAAAGGCGGCATATTCACCCGATGGCACCCGAATCGCGACCGGGTCGGAAGATAAAACCGCACGTATCTGGGACGCACGAAGTGGCGAACAGCTGGCCATACTCTCCGGTCATGAAAGCGCGGTCTATTCCGCCGCGTATTCGCCGGATGGCGGCCGAATTGTCACAGCGTCCCTGGATGGCACCGCACGTATCTGGGACGCGCGCACGGCCATTCAAATTTCGGTGCTTTCGGGTCACGAAGGGGATGTATATTCGGCCAGCTTCTCGCCCGACGGCAACCACATTGTCACCGCCTCACGCGACAAGACCGCGCGGATTTGGGACGCGCATACGGGCGAACAGCTAGCGGTACTCTCCGGACACGATGGGGCGGTCTACTTCGCCGCCTACTCCCCCGACGGCCGGCGCATCGTGACCGGATCCCCCGACAAGACCGCGCGAATCTGGGATGCGTGGATACCGGCTGATGTTCCCACGCAAATCATATGGGCGACGGCGGCAGAAATTGATCCGCTGCCTGCGGTCGACCGCGCAACTCTTGGCTTGCCGGTGCTCGCTGATGTGAGGACGTGGCCGGCTGGCGCCACCCAATGCGATCTTTCCGCCGGCGCGTTCTACGATCCGGATCGGGCCGCGGCCGGTGTCACAAAGGCGGGAATCACGGCGGACATTGCAAAATCCGCCTGCGCCCAGGATATCAAGCTACCGCGACATTCCGCGCGCATGGACTATCAGATGGCGCGGGCCATTTTGACAATCGACGCGGGGGCGGCAAGGCGGGAGTTGGAGCTTGCCACATCGCGAGGCTATCGAGCGGCCTACATCGACCTCGCCAATCTGCTGCAAGAGGCGCCCGCCGGCATCGATGATCTGGCTCGCGCCGTCTCGCTCTATGAGCGGGCATGGAACGATGACGTGCCGATGGCGGCCTACGAACTGGGCCGTTTCTATGAGAGCGGCGCGACCCCATTGGGCACGAGCACCGGCTCGGCCGCCGAACCTTATCGGCATCCAGATACCGCCAAGGCCTGGATGTGGTATCGGAAGGGAGCAGACATTTGCGAACCACATGCTCTGGCCCGCTTCGCCGAACGCTTTGAGACCCAGGCGATTGCCGACGCAGACCCCGCCAGGGTGAACGGGCTGCTGCTGCAGGCATTTGGCTTCTACGCGGCGGCTGCTGAGGGAGCCCGTCGGGAGGATTGGCCGGACGCTGCGTGGAGCCGCTGGCGCTATCGCCGCGCGACGATCGCGAGGCTCCTTGCGCGCGATGGCCTGATGCGCCGGGTGGCGGATGCATATACCTCACTTCGCTGCAGGGACGTCTCGTCAGGAGAAACCTAGCGATCCGCTGGTCGATAACCCGCGGCGCACCGTTGCGCGAGCCCGAGTAGGGCTTCAGCGCGCGAGAACATAATTTCACCAAAGAGCACTGAGAGGTCGTTAAGCGGATAGGAAGCGTGCCAATGGCGCGAGCGTGATTACAAGCGACGATCAAAAGTCCAGGGAGACCAAAATGATTTCAAATACTACACACCGCTCCAATTGGGATGTCACGATAGAAGCGGCGGATGTACGGAACGGAGCGCCTGTCATAAGCGTTGGGCCACTGGTGCTCTCGTTCCTGTGCCTGGCGATCCAATGCGTAATGCCGGTGCAAGCTCAGCAATACACGCTGAAGCCGGTCGGCAATTTGGGTAGCGTCGTTGCAAACCAGGTCAGCCGAGGGACAGGGATCAATAATGCGGGCGATGTCATCGGCTACGGATATGCCAGCGGATCCCAGGTAGCGTTCCTCTACAATGGCGTCACGCAGTCCCTGCAGCCCGAGAGCTGTACCGGTCCCCTTCTGTCGTGCAGCTTTGCAGAGGCGAACGCCATTAACCAGTCCGGCACGGACATTGTCGGCTGGTCTGAAGACAGCCTGGGTGGTAATAATGCTGTTCTGTTTATGCCGAAGAACGGCTCGCTCTCCGATTTGGGAAGCCTTTGTGTCTATACGACCGTAGGGCTTACCCCAATTCCCGCATACAGTATCGCGAGCGCGGTTAACTCTTCGGGCACCGCTGTTGGAATATCCCTTGGCACAGCCTGCGGCTCAATCTCGACCGACACCCATGCCGCGCTATTTTCGGGCGGTTCAGTTACGGATCTCGGCACTCTTGGCGGCAATGACAGTGAAGCTTTAGGGATCAACGACTCTGGCGTGGTTGTAGGCGATGCACAGTTTTCGACCGTCGCCGGTCAGCCGGGATACCAAAACGCTTTTTATTGGACGGCGGCTGGAGGAATGATGAATCTCGGCACGCTGGGTGGACCCGAAAGCTCAGCTACCGCGATCAACGCATCCGGCCTCATCGTCGGCTGGTCCATTAATGCCTCCAATGCCACACACGCGTTCATGTGGACCGCGACAGGCAGCGCTAACTGCGTTCTTAACGGGGCTCCCGGCTGCATGACGGATCTCGGCAGCTTCGCGGGTGGGACCGTCTATCAGGCGGCCGCCGTCAATAGCTCCGGACAAGTGGTCGGATACGCAACCGTTGACGAGGGCCCCGGTGCTTTCCTGTATAGCAACGGAGTGATGCAGAACCTGAACTCGTTGCTGACGGGACCGCTGGCGTCGTCGGTAACGCTCGAAGACGCGACTGGAATCAACGACGGCGGGGAGATTGTCGCGAACGGCTACGACTCGAAGACCGGCAATTATCAGGCGTATTTACTAACGCCGGTAGCGCCGGCCGTTACTCCGTTGATAACGGGGACGCTGGGCGCGAACGGCTGGTACGTGAGCGCAACGACGCTTTCATGGCATGTCACGGGATTCCCAAAGCCGACGACGAGCGGGTGCGACAAGGTCGCCGTGCCGAATACCACCGGAACTCCTTACACCTGCTCCGCCACGAACCAATACGGAACCACGAGCAACACCGTGACCATCATGAGGGACACGGGCGCACCGGCCGTCAAGATTGCAAAACCGGCCAGCGGCGCGACTTACAAGCTCAATCAAAAAGTGCCTGCTTCCTATACCTGCGCGGATGATATTTCGGGCGTCGCAACGTGCACCGGGAACATCGCCGATGGTGCCGATATCCCTACCGCGGTCGCTGGGCCGCAGACGTTCAGCGTAACTGCAATCGACAACGCCGGTAATACAACCGCAAAATCGGTGACTTATACGGTGCAGTAAGGTTTGTGCAATTGCGGGGTTGGCCGGCAAAGAGGGACCCCGCTTGGTGGATGCAGCAGAACGAATGACCAAGAAATAAACTCCTGGAAGGGGACCCGACATGAGCCAGAACCTGACGAATCGATGCTCCGGCGTAGCCGAGAATACGACCTTGAGACAAATTATTGCCGCGATCCTGCGCTGTTCGCCATTGGTCCTGGTCTTGTCGGCAAGCCATGTCGATGCGGGGACGGTTACCGTCACCGGCAAGGATGGCAAGAGCGGAGCGGCCGGCACAGCTACGTCGCCGGATGGAAAAGCGGGCGGCACTGGACAGACAGCCACTGCGTCGAACTCGTCCACACCGACCGACAACGATAATTCGGCCACGGCCACGGGTGGCGACGGAGGAGACGGCGGTGCGGGGTATGGCAAGGACGGCCTCGGCGGTGCTGGCGGTGCCGGCGGCGCCGCCACGGCCACGGCCAGTCCCACCACACCCGCTTCAGGCGCAGCGACGGCAACCGCAACAGCCACGGGCGGAGATGGTGGCCCTGCGGGTGAACCCGGAACGGCGGGGGGAGGAGCGAACGGAGGGGCGGCCGGTGCCGCGCAGGCGACGTCCTCAGCGACTGCAACGGGCGCGAATGACGCGACGGCCGATAGTGACGCCACCGGAGGAAATGCTGGGGCTGCGTATGGCGCCGGCGTTACGGGTAGGGCGGGTGGGACCGCCACTGGATCGGCGACGGCGAGTTCGGGCAGCGGAACCGTGAACGTCAGTTTGACTCTGCAGGGCGGCGCTGGTGGAACGGGATATTCGGGCGCCAACGGCGGCGCGGGAGCGAGCGAATCCGCCACCAATGCCGTCTCCGGAACGACGAGCGGGGCATTGACGCTGAATGCCAGTGCTTATGGCGGTGGCGGTGGCGCCTCGCAGACCGGTGCGGGAGGAGCGGGAGGTAACGGCAGCGTGACGTTGGGCAGCAGCGCCACGCCGTATACGAACACAACGGCGAGTTCGTTGAGCGTGAATTTATATGCCTCTGGGGGCGGCGGGGGTGAGACGGGCAGCAGCGGCGTAGCGGGCGGAGTGGGCGGCATCGCCGGCACGGGTGTGGTGAGTGCGGTGGTGTCGAGCCAGGGGGCGCTTGAGCTGACGGGGATCTCCTTGGGAGGTGCTGGAGGCGGCAATTATGGGGACGGTAACGGGCAGGCCGGCAATGCCGCGAAGACGAGCCTGACGGGGACGAGCCCGGGGGGCGTCTATCTGTCGAATGCCGCTGAGGGCGGAGCTGGCGGTTTGATTGATGTTTACTACGGCATTGGCTCGGGCGGTGCGGGTGGGTCGGCGAGTTCGATCTCGGTGGGCACGGCGAGCGGAGCGAATGCGGTGACGGTCAGAGACTATTACGGTGAGGAAGGCACGTTCGGTGGAAGCGGCGGGGCGGGCGTGGGGAGCGGCAACAGCGGCGGAGCGGGTGGTGTGGCCACCGGCACGGCGAACGGCAGCTCGGGCAGCGGGACGGTCAATGTGCTTTTGTATCTGACGGGCGGCAACGGGGGTGGGGGCACCTCAGGCGCGGCGGGCGGTGCGGGAGCGAGCGAGAGCGTGAAGAACGCCGTGTCGGGCAGCACGAGCGGAGCGTTGTCATTGACGCAAAGTGCGGCGGGGGGCACGGGGGGATCGAGCGACACGGGGGCTGCGGGAGCGGGCGGCAATGCGAGTTCGACGCTCGGCAGCGGCAGTGCGCCCTACACCGACACGGCGGCGAGTGCGCTGACGGTCTCGCTCGGTGCCACGGGGGGCAACGGGGGCAACGCCACCAGCGGTACGTTCGGCAATCCGGGAACGGCGTCGGTGAGCGGCGTGGTCAGTGCGACCATGGGTTCCCTGGATCTGGCCGGGGGGGCCGTGGGCGGTGCCAGCGGCGGTGACAGTGCGGCGGGAACGGGCGGTGTCGGAGGGACGGCGAGCACTAAATTAACCGGCGCGGCGAGCGGAGCCAATGCAGCGACGGTGACGGGTAGTGCGACTGGCGGTGCCGGGGGTAGCGGCGCAGGCGCCACCAACAACGGCGGAGACGGTGGCTTGGCTACTGGCACGGCGAGCGCTACCTCGGGCAGCGGGACGGTTCATGTGAGCATGTCCCTGACGGGAGGCAGTGGGGGTGGGGGTACCTCAGGCGCTGCGGGCGGCGCGGGCGCGAACGAGAGCCTCAGCAATGTGGTGTCGGGCAGCACGACAGGCGCATTGACGCTGTCGCAGATCGCGGCGGGGGGCAATGGGGGATCGAGCGACACGGGAGTGGGAGGTTTGGGCGGTGCGGCCAGCTCCACGCTGTCGAGCAGCGGCACGAACGGCGGCTTGACACTGACGGCGAATGCTTTTGGCGGCTTCGGGGGTGACGCGTATGGTGCCGATGCTGGCGGAGCGGGCGGCAATGCGAGCGCGACGTTGGGTAGCAGCACCACGACTGGTGCGTTGACGCTGAATGCCAGTGCTTATGGCGGTGGCGGTGGCGCCTCGCAGACCGGTGCGGGAGGAGCGGGAGGTAACGGCAGCGTGACGTTGGGCAGCAGCGCCACGCCGTATACGAACACAACGGCGAGTTCGTTGAGCGTGAATTTATATGCCTCTGGGGGCGGCGGGGGTGAGACGGGCAGCAGCGGCGTAGCGGGCGGAGTGGGCGGCATCGCCGGCACGGGTGTGGTGAGTGCGGTGGTGTCGAGCCAGGGGGCGCTTGAGCTGACGGGGATCTCCTTGGGAGGTGCTGGAGGCGGCAATTATGGGGACGGTAACGGGCAGGCCGGCAATGCCGCGAAGACGAGCCTGACGGGGACGAGCCCGGGGGGCGTCTATCTGTCGAATGCCGCTGAGGGCGGAGCTGGCGGTTTGATTGATGTTTACTACGGCATTGGCTCGGGCGGTGCGGGTGGGTCGGCGAGTTCGATCTCGGTGGGCACGGCGAGCGGAGCGAATGCGGTGACGGTCAGAGACTATTACGGTGAGGAAGGCACGTTCGGTGGAAGCGGCGGGGCGGGCGTGGGGAGCGGCAACAGCGGCGGAGCGGGTGGTGTGGCCACCGGCACGGCGAACGGCAGCTCGGGCAGCGGGACGGTCAATGTGCTTTTGTATCTGACGGGCGGCAACGGGGGTGGGGGCACCTCAGGCGCGGCGGGCGGTGCGGGAGCGAGCGAGAGCGTGAAGAACGCCGTGTCGGGCAGCACGAGCGGAGCGTTGTCATTGACGCAAAGTGCGGCGGGGGGCACGGGGGGATCGAGCGACACGGGGGCTGCGGGAGCGGGCGGCAATGCGAGTTCGACGCTCGGCAGCGGCAGTGCGCCCTACACCGACACGGCGGCGAGTGCGCTGACGGTCTCGCTCGGTGCCACGGGGGGCAACGGGGGCAACGCCACCAGCGGTACGTTGGGAGCGGCCGGTACGGCAGCGGCCACCTTGTACCTGGCATCGACTGCCAGTAACTCGCCAAGCGTGACGGGTGATGCGACGGCCACGGGCGGCACGGTCAGTGGTGCTACGTCAAGCAGCGTCGGCGGAAGCGCGACGGCGCTATCGAATGTTCGCATCCCCGTACAATGCCCTTTCGTATGCGAGCGCAACGGGGGGTTCAGGCCCGACGCCGGGCCCATCGACGGCGACGGCCACCGCAACAGGCACGCAGTCGAGCAATAACGAGATCACGGCCAGCGCGACGGCGAACTCCTATAATGGCACCACGGGCCTCGGCAATGCGGCGAACGCTACGGCTAGCACCACAGCCATTGGCGGCATAACGGGAAGAGCAGCAGCCAATTCAGTGGGTTCCTCGGGAACGGCCCAGGCCCAAAGCACGGCACTGGATCCGACGGTGATGGGACAACAAGTCATGGCGAGCGCATCGGCACCCAGTAATCTCTTGGGTGTATCGACCCAAACGATGGCCAATGTCGCGGGAACCTGGTTTAGCATGCCGTCCAGCAACGTTCAGGCGTATGCCGGCGCTATGGGGTCGCCGACGGCGAGCGTGCAAAGTCAGCTGGTCAACAGCTCGACACCGGTGGTTCAGACGGCCCTCGGTGGGTACACGATCTTCGGCGCGGGCATTCTGGGCGCCAATGATCCGGGGAGCGGTACGGGATCCATCACCTACACGGCGAGCACCTCGCACGACTACGTCCTGACAGGCACTAATTCATTCGAATTGGGGTTGCTCGGCATGGATGCGTCCGCCGGCGGATTCTCGAGCCTCACCTTCACGGTATCGGAAGGCAAGAAGACGCTCGTGACGGATACGTTCACGAGCTTGAGCGCTGCAGAGACCTACTTTACGGACGACCCGATCTCGCTGGGCAAGGTTAAGGGTGCGGTTGATCTCACCTTCTCCTTCAGCCTCACGGCGAACACGGCGGAGGGCGCCGGGATCAGCTATGTCATCGCGGATGAGCCTCTCGCCGGCACGCCTGCATCGATTCAAGGACAAACGGGTGGCAGAGAACGCATTGGAAGGCTGGACCAACTCAGCGAGATCGCGCGACCTGCGGTGTATCTGGAGGGAAGTCGCGGAATCGGACTTGAGGCGGCGCTTGCGGGCTTCAATGCGAACTACGCCGGTGCGACAGCGTTACCAAAGTTTGAACCAGGGGCTCGGCCAGTGGGAGTGCTGAAAAAATTGCTAAAACAGGAGCGCCACTGAGAGGAGCGCGATCCAATGCAATCGCGCGACCAACGCTGGAATCGCAATGTGCCCGGGCGCCGCGGCCGGCTCAAGCGGCCAGCGTGACCACGAAGGCGCCGCGGCCATCCTCGGCCGTCGTACAGAGGGCATCGCCCCCGTGGCGGCGCGCGATCTGGCGTGCCAGCGCGAGGCCGAGTCCGGCGCCCATGTCGCTGCGGCGGCCGGGGCCGCGGTAGAAAGGCGTGAACAGCTGCTCGCGCTCCGCGGCCTCGGGCCCGGGGCCGGCGTCCCACACGGTCACGACGGCGGCGGCATCGCGGCGCGCAACGCGAACCTGCGTGGGCGGCACTCCATGGCGTTTGGCATTTTCCAGGAGATTGCGCAGCAGCCGGCGCAGCAGCCGGGGATCGCCGTGGATCGCGATCGGGGTGCCCTCGAGGTTTACGTCGTCGTAGCGTGCGCATTCCTCCGCCGCCAGCGCCAGCAGGTCGATCTC
Organism: uncultured Alphaproteobacteria bacterium; assembly: GCA_963742215.1. GTDB lineage: Bacteria > Pseudomonadota > Alphaproteobacteria > Rhizobiales > Xanthobacteraceae > BOG-931. The sequence goes on along the minus strand of CAVULJ010000015.1, from coordinate 51,510 downwards.
CTCGTTCACTTCCCGTGCTTTGACCGCCTCGAGCCGGCTGGCCAGCAGAATCTCTTCGACCAGCCGTCCAGCTCGGCGATATCCTGCCTCGAGGCCCGCCTTGGCCTTCGGATCGGCACGCAGCTCTTCGAGCAACTCGATGGCCAGCCGGATGCGCGCCAGCGGCGTGCGCAGTTCGTGCGAGGCGTTCGCCAGCAGCGACTGGTGCGCCCGCACCAGCTGCTCGATCCGGCCGGCAGCCCGGTTGAAGCTCGCCGCCAGCCGCGCGACCTCATCGTGCCCTTCCACCGCGACCCGCGCCGAGAGATCGCCCTCGCCGAGCAATTCGACGCCCGCGCTGCAGCCTCTCCAGACGGCGCGACTGAGCTGCCGCACGATGGGAAAGGCCGCCACGCCGATCACCGCGGCCAGCAGGATCAGCATGAGGTGGAACGCGCGGCGCGGACTGGTGAAGCCGAGCGGGACGCTGGCGACGAGCCCGCGGCCGTCGGCCAGGTGGATGGCGGACACCGGTGACCGCCTTCCAGTGGAGAAGAACATTGCACGCGGCGGCTGCGCGGGGAGGGCGGCGGCAGCGGGCGGCCCGACGGCGGCCACCGCGCCGTCCGCCGCCGAACAGGGTCACGTCGCCGTTCAACCCCGCCGCCAGCCGGCGCAGCGCCTCCTGCTGCTCGGCGGGCGGCGCCTGCGCCGGCGGCAGGACGTTCTGCACCAGCCGGCCCAGGGTGACGCCGACCTTGTCCATGGGGCCGCCGGAGAAATGCCACAGAGCCGCGGTCGCCAGGCCGAACAGCATGAGGCTCGCGAGCAGCGCGAGATAGAAGCGCAGGTACAGGCGCAGCATCAGTCCTGCGCCTTGGCGAACACGTAGCCGGCGGCCGCGCACGGTGATGACGCGCCGCGGCTTCTTCGGGTCGTCCTCGATGGCGGCCCGGATGCGCGACACGTGCACGTCGATCGAGCGGTCGAAGGCCTCGAGCTCCGCGCCCTTCACCTGGTCCATGAGGGCTCGCGCGACAGCACGCGGCCGGCGTGCCTGGCGAACGCGGTCAGCAAGTCGAACTGATAGCCGGTCAGCTCGCAGGGCGCGCCGTCGAGGCGCACGGCCCGCGCCGCCGTGTCGATTTCCAGGCGGCCGAAATGCAGCAGGCGGCGACCCTCGCCGGCTCGCCGCACGGTCGCGTCCGCGCCGCAGGATGGCGCGCAGGCGCGCCAGCAATTCGCGCGGCTCGAAGGGCTTGGGCAGATAGTCATCCGCGCCGATCTCGAGGCCGACGATGCGGTCGATGGCATCGCCGCGCGCGGTCAGCATCAGCACCGGCGTGTCGGACCGGGCGCGCAGCCGGCGGCACACCTCCAGCCCGTCCATGTCGGGCAGCGTCAGGTCGAGCACGACCGCGCCGAAGCGCTCCTGCGACAGGGACGCCAGCGCGGCGGCGCCGAGCGCGGCGACGGTCACGCCGTAGCCCGCCTGACCGAGATACTCCGACAGCATCTCGGCCAGGCGGGCGTCGTCTTCGACCAACAGGATGCGCTCCACCATCCACGGCGACTCTACGGGCGGCGCATCGCTTTGGCCAGCGGTCTCGAGGCGCCGAGGCCGTGCAGCTGCTTCAGGTGATCGGCGAGCGCGGCGCGCTGCTGCGGCGTGAGCACGTCGCCCACATCGGCGACGAGCTGCACGAAGCGTTTGGAGGCCTGGTCGGCGAGCTGCAGATGGGTCTGACGAGCCGTTTCCAGGGCGGCGCGATCGACGGTCGGCTGGGTCAGGCCCTGCAGGGCCTGCGCGTGCGCCGCCTGCAATTGCGCATGCAGGGGCAGCAGGTCGGTCACGGCTTGCTGCACCATCGGGCCGATCTGCGCCTTCTGCGCGTCGGTGGCGTCGATCTCGGCATAAAGATGCTTCAGCATGTGGTCGACGTGGGCCGAGACCTCGGCAGGGCTCGGGTTGCCGCTCATCAGGCCTCCGTGGTGCCAGCCGCACGCGGAGCCGCCGTGCGCGAAGGCGGCGACGCCGCCGGCGAGCGCGATGCCCGCGATGAACGCGATCAAGATCCGAGGATTGAAGCGGGAGCGGCAGCGCGCAGGCGCCGCCGGGGTCGATGGGTCAGGGGTGCTCATGGGAGGGTCCTTGCATTGAGGGGGGAACACGCTGCCCAGGTTGCACGCCGTCTGTCAGCGGCGTTTGTCGGCCATGTAAAGATTCATGAAGGGGCGCTAGCGCTGGCTCATCTCGGGGTGCTGTGCGAAGAAGTCGATCGCCTGCTGCCGGGTCTTGATGCCGTCCAGCGTTCGCTTGCCGTCCATATTCAGCCGGCGGGCGGTGCCGGCGACGAGGCTGCGTTGCAGATCGTTGGGAGGCGCCGCGGCGGGGAGCGATGCGGGCGCGGCGTTGACTGCGGACAGGGCGGGCCGATCGGGGCGCGGGACTTGCAGGGTCAGCACCTCATGGAAAGTGGGCGCGGCGGCGATTCTCCGGCTCGGCAACATCGCGGCATTGGGAATGCCCAGCCAATCGCGCAACGTCGCGAGGATGGAGGTGTGATCGAACGCCACTGAGGTCGGCGATCGGAACACCGTGCCGGCCTGAATGTAGGGCGACACCAGAATCGTCGGCACCCGCACGCCGAAGCGGTCGAATCCGAAGCCCTCATCGCCGGGCGTGCCGGCCGCGTCCGGAGGGACGGCGCCCGGCGGCAGCACGTGGTCATGGCAGCCGCCGTGTTCGTCGAACGTGATGATCAACAGCGTTTCGTTCCAAGCGGGCGACGTGCTGACGGCGTTCCAGATTCGCAGCAACAGCTGTTCGGCCGCCCCCACGTCGTGCGGCGGGTGGGCGTCATTGGGCTCCACCAGGAAGCTCGGCTCGAGGAATGAGTAATGGGGCAGCGTGCCGCCGGCGCAATCCTGTTCGAACGCCCCGAACCCGTGAAAATGATCGCCAGCCTCCTCGCCCCACAGGGCCGGAAACATGGTGCGCGTGAGCGACGGCGTGATGAGGGTGTCGCTGTAGACGGCCCACTCCACGTTCTGGCTCGACAGGACGTTGAAGATCGTCGGAACGTCCCACTGCAGGGGATCCGGCGGCTCGCCGTTGTTGACGCGGCCGTTCGACGTGCCGGTATGCGCGAAGGCGCGGTTCGGCCAGGTCTGGGAGGGAACCGGGGCGAACCAGGCATCCGAAATGGCAAACCCCAGTGCGAGCTGCGACAGGACCGGGACCTGGGAGGGCAGGTGGGCCTGCATGATCCGGCCCGGATCGCCGACGCCGCTCACGGTGGCGTAATCGAGCACGAAGCCCTGCATCGGATGCGGCGGCGCGCTGCTCCACCCGTCGGGACCGTATATCTGCCGCGTGACGTCGTCGAACGTCTCTTGCGGATCGGGATCGGGCGCAGTCGCGCTGCTTGCCCCCTGCGCCGCGAACACTGGAACCGCCGGTTTCCCAGCGAAGTAATCGGCGTTGGACGGGTTGAACATGGCGGTCGTGAGGCCGTCGAAGGCCGCGGGCGAGTCCCCGGGAAGGAACAGGTTGGGGGCCTGCGAGGAATACAGCCAGCCGCACAGGTTGTCGAGGGAGCGATTCTCCAGCATCACCACGACGAGGTGCTTGATCTGACCCAAGATGGACGCCACGACGCCTCCCGATGATTCCCTTCCCGGGGTTGCAGCCCTCGATCTTACCCCGGCCGGGCGACCACAAAGGATTCCCGCGCGAACTCGGCGACCTCCTGCAGCAGGGCCGCCGCCGCACGGTCGATCAGGCGGGCGCCCTTGTCGGGCGATGCCAGCAAGGGATCGGAGCCGATCCGGCCGTCGGGAAACCGGGCGCGGTAATCCTGCGCCTCGCGGATGGGCCCGGTGGGAGCGATCCGCGGCTCGCACGCCGCCTGCTTGATATGGTCGGGATAGGCGCTCTGCGTGATGGCGATTTCCGACGGCGTGGCGTGCGATCCATGACCGACCGGGAACATCTCGTCGGCCAGGCGGCTGAGGCCGGGCAATTGCCACCAGCAGCGCAGTTTCAGCATGAAGGGACACGCCTTGCCGGCGAAGGAATAGCGCGCATAGGCTTCCGAGAAGGCCGCTTCGATCGAGGCAATGTTGCCGCCGTGTCCGTTGAAGAAGTACAGGCGCTCGAAGCCATGGCGGCTCAAGGAGTCCACCCAATCCAAGATGGCCGCCTGGAACGTCGAGGGACGAAGCGAGATCGTGCCCGGGAAGCCCAGATGATGCTGCGCCATCCCGATGTTGAACGTCGGGGCCACCAAAATGTCCCCGCGCCGGTGCGCCTCGTGGGCGATGATTTCCGGACACAGCCAGTCCGTCCCGAGCAGGCCCGTGGGCCCATGCTGCTCGTTGGAGCCGATCGGCACGACCACCGTCGTGGATCGCTTCAACCAGGCGTCGATTTCGGGCCAGCTGGACAGCGCTAGGAGCATGGAAGACCTCGGGCTTTTTGGTCGAACCCGAGTTTATGGCATATTGTCGCCGGCCTGCACTCGAAGATCGCCGGGCGCCGTGCGGGCCCCGGCCGCGCCGAAACCCGTGCAGAATAGCGCCGTGACCCCAGTCCGTGGATTCATCCTGCAGGCGAGCTATCGCGTCGTGTCCCGGGGGCCGACGGGCAGCGCGTGCCCGTCATTCATTTGTATCGGGCGATTGGAGTCGGGCGGCACGTTTCTGGTGCGCGATGATCGGCAGCGGCCGCATTTCTTCATCCGCGCGCTCGGACGCCGACCGAGCGCGCGCGCTTGGGCGCCCCGGAACCGCCGAGCCGCTGACCAGCGCACCTTCGACGGCGCGCCGGTTTGCTCGCATCGAAGTGCGACGTCCGCCCGAAGTTCCCGGCGTCAGGGACCGCCTGCAGGCGGCGGGCATCGACGACCTTCGAGGCGGACGTGCGCTTCGCGGTGCGCTATCTGATCGAACGCGGCATCAAGGGCGGCTGCGAAATCGAGGGCGAGGGCGTGCGCGGGGACGGGCGTCACCGGGTGTTCGACAACCCGTCGCTGCGGCCGGCGGACGTTAAGATCGAGCCGCGCGTGCTGTCCTTCGACATCGAAACCCACGGCAAGAACGAGCGGCTGCTGGCGATTTCACTGTATGCCCCCGGGATCGACGAGGTGCTCATCGTGGACGGCAGCGACCGCCCGATGCCGCCGCACGCGGCACGGTGCCCCGACGAGTGCGCGGCATTGGAGGCCTTCTGCGAGCGCGTCCGGCGCTTCGATCCCGACGTGCTGACGGGCTGGAACATCGTCGATTTCGACCTGTCGGTCCTGCAGCGCATCGCCCTGCGCGTCGACCATCCGTTGGCGCTCGGCCGGGATTCGGGCGCGCTTCGCATCCGCAAGGCCGAAGGCTATTTCGGAAGCGGCCAGGCGAGCATTCCGGGCCGTCTGGTGCTCGATGGAATCGATCTGCTGCGCGGCGCGTTCATCCGCATGGATGATTACTCGCTCGATGCGGTGGCGCGCGAGATTCTCGGCGAAGGCAAGGCCCTCGCCGGCGACGTGCGCGATCGCATCGCCGAAATCGCCCACAACTACCGCCATGACCTCGCCGCATTCGCCCTGTATGCGCGCACCGATGCGCGGCTTGCCTTCGAGATCGTGCGCAAGCTCAATCTGGTGCGCCTCGCGTTCGCGCGCAGCGGACTCGCCGGCATGACGCCCGATCGGGTGGCGGCCAGCATCGCCTCCTTCGACTTTCTCTACCTCACGGAACTCGAGAAGCTGCGCATCGTCGCACCCACGGTGCGTTCCGCCGACTCGAGCGTGTACGAAGCCCAGCAGGGCGGCCACGTGCTCGAACCGGTCGCGGGCCTGCATCGCGACGTCTGGGTGTTCGACTTCAAGAGCCTGTACCCAAGCATCATCCGCACCTTCAACATCGATCCTCTGTCGTACGTGGCGGACCCTCCCGTGGACGCCGACGTGATCCGCACGCCGGGCGGCGCCTTTCGGCGCGAGCCGGCGATTCTGCCGCGCATGCTCGATGCGCTGTTTCCGCGGCGCGAAGCGGCGAAGCACAGCGGCGACGATGTGGCCGCGAATGCCATCAAGATCCTGATGAACTCCTTCTACGGAGTGCTCGGCACGCCGGCCTGCCGCTTTTTCAACCCGGCACTCGCCAACTCCATCACCGGGATGGGTCGCGAGATCCTGCTGTGGTCGAAGGGCTGGTTCGAGACGGCGGGTTTCACGGTGCTTTACGGCGACACCGACAGCCTGTTCGTCGCTTCGCACGGCGGGGATCCGGAGGAGACGCGCGAACGAGGCCTTGCGCTCGCAGCCGCCTTGAACGGGGAGCTGTCGCGCCACGTCGCCGAACGCTGGAAGGTGCCGAGCCGTTTGGAGCTCAAGTTCGAGAAGCTGTATCTGAAGTTGTTCCTGCCCCACGCCCGCCACAGCATGCGCGGGGCCAGCAAGCGCTACGCCGGCCTGCGCCAGGGGGCGGTCGATCGCGTGGAGTTCGTCGGCATGGAGGTCGTGCGCCGCGACTGGACCCCGCTCGCCAAACAGGTCCAGCGCGAACTGTATCGCCGCCTGTTCACCGACCAGGCGGTCGATGCATATCTCGCCGAGGTCGTGCGGCAGGTCAGGAGCGGCGAGCTCGACGAGGCGCTGGTGTATCGCAAGAACCTGCGCAAGGATGCCGGAGAGTACACCGCCACGACACCCCCGCACGTCGCGGCCGCCCGCAAGTCCACGCAGCCGGCGGGTCGATTGGTAAGCTATGTCATGACCAGCGCCGGACCCGAACCGATGGACAATCTGCAGCACCCGATCGACCGCGAGCACTACGTGCAGAAACAGGTGAAACCCGTGGCCGAGCCCGTGCTCGAGGCCCTGGGACTCGAATTCGAGCGCGTCATCGGCGATAGCCGGCAGATCGATCTGTACTCGCTGCTCGACAAGGCGTGACGCGCGGCGTGGCACGATCCCGATCGAAATGGTTCGGCGTGGCGCGCGCCACCTGGATTCGCTTCAGTGTCGCGCTCGCCCTCGTGGCCGCGATTTTCGCGGCAGCGCTCGCCGTCTGGGTGGTGCACCTGGACCGTGTGGTCACCCGCGAGTTTCAGGGCCGGCACTGGTCGGTGCCGGCGCCGTGTCTTTGCGGCGCCGCTCGAGCTCTACGTGGGCGCTCCGGTCTCGGCCGGCGATCTCGAGGAGGAACTGCGGCGTCTGCACTACCGCTCCGGGGACCCCGCGGCAGGTCCGGGCATCTACCGGCGGCGCGGCAACTCCTTCGACCTGCAGGCGCGCCGCGTGCGTTTCAGCGACGAATCGCGCGAGCCGCTCACGCTCTCGGTCAGCGCGGATACGACCTCGATCACCGCCCTCAAGACTGCCGGCACGGACCTGCCGGTGTTCCGCCTCGATCCGCCGGTGATCGGCAGCGTGTTTCCGATTCACGGCGAGGACCGGCTGGTCCTGTCGCCCGACGACGTGCCGCCCTTGCTGCGCGCCGGAATCAAGCTCATCGAGGACCGGCGGTTCGACGAGCATCACGGCGTCGATCTGCACGGCATCGCGCGCGCCATGTGGGCCAATCTGCGGGCCGGTCATGTGGTGCAGGGCGGCAGCACCCTGACGCAGCAGCTGATCAAGAATTACTTTCTGTCGGAGGAGCAGACGCTCGGCCGCAAGGTCACCGAAGCTGTCATGGCGCTGCGCCTCGAAGCGCATTTCTCGAAGGAGGAAATCCTCGTCGCCTATCTCAACGAGGTGTTCCTGGGCCAGGACGGGTCGCGCGCGATCCACGGTTTCGGGCTCGCCAGCGAATACTACTTCGCGAAACCCCTGGATGAACTCGACGTGGGCGAGCTCGCAATGCTGATCGGGCTGGTCAAGGGGCCCTCCTATTACGACCCGCGCCGGCACCCGGACCGCGCCCGCATACGGCGCAATATCGTGCTCCAGGAAATGCTCGCCGCGCGGCTGATCGGCGAGCCCGCCGCCAAGCGGGCCGAGGCGGAGCCTGTGGTGCTCAAGGCGCCGGGCGGCAGCTACGTGCCCGCCTATCTCGACCTGGTCCGGCGCCATCTGAAACGCGACTATGCGGAGGCCGATCTCGCGGCCGCCGGACTCTCCGTGTACACGAGCCTCGATCCGCGGGCACAAGCGGCCGCGGAGCGCGCGCTGACCGCGAATCTGAAGCGCCTCGACGCCTCGCGGCCGTCGCGCGGCGACCGCTTGGAAGGGGCGGTGATCGTGGCCGAGCCGAACAGCGGCGACGTGGTCGCCGTGGTGGGCGGCCGCGACGTCGGCAACGACGGCTTCAACCGCGCGCTCGATGCGCGCCGGCCGATCGGTTCGCTGGTGAAGCCCGCGGTCTACCTGACCGCGCTCGAGACCGGCCGCTACGACGCGGCGACCGTGATCGAGGATGCGCCGCTCGAGCTCAAGCTCGCCGACGGAAGCGTCTGGGCGCCGCAGAACTTCGAGCACGAGTTCTACGGGCGGGTGCCGCTGGCGCGGGCGCTGGCCGAGTCGATGAATGTGGCCACGGTCCGTCTCGGGCTCGACCTCGGGTTGCCGAAGGTGGTCGAGACCCTGAAATCGCTGGGTCTCGAAACGCCGCCCGCACTCAATCCCTCGCTCCTGCTCGGAGCCGTGGAGATGACGCCGCTCGAGGTCATGGAGGTTTACGCCTCGCTCGCGAACGGGGGCTTTCGCGCGCGATTGCGCGCCGTGCACGCGGTCGTCGATGAAAAAGGCCGGCCGCTCCGGCGTTTCAAGGTGCAGGTGGAGGAGGTCGCGCCGGCGTCCGCGGTCTATCAGCTCGACCGGATGCTGACGCTGGTGACCACGCGGGGTACCGCGCGCGAGGCGGTGGCCCACCTGCCGCGCGGCACGGTGGTGGCGGGCAAGACCGGCACGTCCTCGGATACCCGCGACAGCTGGTTTGCGGGATTCACCGGCACCTATGCGGCCGTCGCCTGGGTGGGATACGACGACAACCGTCCGACCGGACTCACCGGTGCGGCCGGTGCGATGCCGGTGTGGGCCGATACCATGGCGAAGCTCAAATCGGCCTCGTTCGAACCGGTTCCACCCGAATCGGTCGAAGATCGCTGGGTCGGATATTACGATGGCCTGGCGACGTCGCCGGGCTGCGGGTCCGACGCCGTGCTGATCTCGGTGCCGAGGGGGACCGTCATTCCGGCCAAACCCGATTGCGCTGCCGCGCGGGGCCCCGCGGCTGCGGGCGCGCCGCCCGCCCAGAACTCGCCAAGCGGCACGGTGGGTGACAAGATCAAGACATGGCTGAAAAATATCACGCATTGAGGGCGGTGCTCGGCGCCGCGGCCGCGGCGGCGTTGCTCGGAGGCTGCTCCTTGCTGACGCCCCGTCCGGAGGCGCCGCCGGTGTCCGTCCCGGCGCCGCCCTCCGCAGGCCCGGCCCCAGCCCCGTCCGTAGCACCCACCTTGCCGCCGCCGCAGGCCCCGGCCCCGGCGCCGCCGCAGGCCCCGCCGCCGCCCCGCGAGAATCAGCTTTCGCCGGCGACCCGGTCCCTGGTGAATCAAGCCCACCTCTTGATGTCTCACGGCGATCTGGATGGCGCCTCATCCACGCTGGATCGCGCCCTGCGCATCGAGCCCAACAACCCGCTGGTGTGGATCGAGCTGGGCCGGCTGCGGCTCGCCGACAACGACGCGCATCAGGCGGAAGGCTGCGCGCGCAAGGCGCTCGCGCTCGCGAGCGGCGATCGGGCGGCTCAGGCCCAGGCCGGCCGAGTGCTGGCCGACGCACTGCGCGGCCAGGGGCGCAATCAGGAAGCCATGGACATCGAGCGCCGGCCGTTCATGCACTAGCAGTCTTTGAATCTCCAATTGGCCGGCGCTGAGTCCGCTACAATGCAGTGGGATACCGGAAAGGATGCCATTTCATGCTACGAGTGATCGCGTCGGGATTGATCGTGCTGTGCGCTTCGGCCTGCGCCGTCTCATCGGTCGAGCCGCTGACCATACCGCTCGTGTACACGCCCACGCCAAACCCCGAAGCGGTTCTCGCGGCGCCGAGCTGCAAGGCAGCCATTCGCATTCACGTCGACGACAAGCGCACCGAGAAACTTCTCGGCGCGCGCGTCCATGAGAGCAAGCCGCTGCGCGCGGACGTCTCCGCGGGCGGCGACCCGGCCGCTTGGGCGCGCGACGGGGTGGAGCACTTCATGGCGCAGAGCGGCGTCGTGGCGCAACACGGCGAGTCGCCGGGGTCGGGCGCAGCCGTGCTCAACCTCGATTTGGACGCGCTGCGGACATCGGAAAACATCTGGCATCGCTCTGGCTATGAAGCGCGAATCGTGTTTGCCGCTTCGCTGCAATCGGCCTCCGGTAAGACCTGTTGGCAGGAGTCGGTGGACGGCAAGGCGGGCAATTACGGCTATTCCGGAAGTGTGCTGAACTATCAGGAGACGCTCAACGGTGCATTGGACGCCGCGAGTCTGCACATGTTGAACTCGGCGGCCTTCGAGAGCGCGCTCTGCCACTGCGGCGACTGAGAGCGCCTCACTGCAACAGAGCGAAGACGAGAAAACCGACTCCACCGATGGCGGGCAGCGCATGCAGCAGCACGACCACCCACGGATGCGGCTTGCCACGCAGATCATAGCTGAGCAGGATGAGGCCTCCCAGAGCGGCCAGAACCAGAATCGCGACACCGTACTTAACCGCAGCGGCGCCGGTCGCGATCGCTTCCAACATCGCCAGCACGAGGGCCGTTACCGCGAGTATGCCGTGGCCCATCGCAAGAGGCCCCCAAGGCTTCGCACCTCTAAAAATGCCGACTGCCATCACGAGCCCGCTGAGCGCGACGTACGTAAATAGAACGACGGCAGCATATAGCATCGACCGACTCCCCGAAAAATGGGTGAGCGCGGGTTTGCGGTCACCGAATCGCTCACTTGACGGCGGGACTCGCGGCCTGCTGTTCGGTCACGTAGCGCCCGGGTGCGGGCTCGATGATGCGGTATTTGCCGCCGCCCAGCGATCCGCGCGCCGCCACGTCGTCCCCGGCCCACCGCTTGAGCCACTTCGCCCAATGCGGCCACCAGCTGCCGGGCACGCTGTTCGCGCCCGATAACCAGGTCTCGGCGTCGGCGGGATGGGGAATGCCCGGGCTGGCCTGAGCGCGCGGGGCGGCGTCGGCGCCCGCGGCCCAATAGTTGCGCTTGTTGCCCGAGGCCGGGTTGATCACGCCGGCGATGTGGCCGCTTGCGCCCAGCACGAAGGTGGTCTCGCCGCCCAGGATCCGCGTCGAGGCGTAGGCCGTCTTCCACGGCACGATGTGATCCTCGCGCGAGGCATAGAGGTAGGCCGGCGTCTTCACCCGGGACAGGTCCACGGACACGCCGCATTGGCGCGTCTTGCCCGGTTCCTTGAGCTCGTTCTCGAGATACGTGTGGCGCAGATACCAGCAGAACATCGGTCCCGGCAGGTTGGTGCCGTCGGAGTTCCAATACAGCAAATCGAAGGCCGGCGCTTCCTGGCCTTTGAGGTACCGGCTGACGACGTAGGGCCAGATGAGATCGTTGGCGCGCAGCGAGGAGAAGACGAAGGCGAGCTCCTTGCCGTCCACCACGCCGCCGTGGCCGATGGCCGCCTCGCGCAGTGCGACGCTCTGCTCCGAGACCAGCAGTCCGATTTCGCCGGTATCGGAAAAATCGAGCAGCGCGGTGAGCAGCGTCAGGCTCGCCAGCTTGTCCTGTTTCCGCGCGTTCAAGACGGCCGCGGCGCAGGCGAGCAGCGTGCCGCCGACGCAGAACCCCAGCGCATTGACCCGATCCGCGCCGGTCACCTCGAGGGCCACATCGATCGCCTGCACGACGCCCCGGTCCACGTAGTCGTCCCAGGTCAGCGACCCGAGCGCCGGGCTGATGTTGCGCCACGAGACGAGGAACACGGTATGGCCTTGCTCCACGGCATAGGCCACCAGAGAGTTCTTCGGCTGCAGATCGAGGATGTAGAACTTGTTGATGGCGGGCGGAATGATCAGCAGCGGCCGCGCGCCCACCTGCGCCGTGCGCGGCTCATATTGGATCACTTGGATCAGGTCGTTCTCGAAGATCACCGCCCCGGGCGTGACGGCGAGGTTTTTGCCCACCTGGAAGGCGGTCTCGTCGGTCATCGACACGCGGCCCTTGGCCAAATCCTCGAAGAACTTGACCATGCCTTCGGCGACGCTCTTGCCGCCGGTCTCCATCGCGAGTTGCATCGCCTCCGGATTGGTGGCGAAGAAATTGGCGGGACTCAAGGCATCGTTGAATTGCCGCACGGCAAAACGCATCTGGCCCTTGGTCTTCTCGTCCACCGGCGCCGCTTCGACGCAGTCGCGCATCGCCCCCGCATAGGCCAGGTAGGTGTTCTTGATCAAGTCGAAGCCCGGCATGCTGCGCCAGGCTTCGCCGGCGAACCGCTTGTCGTCCGCCTTGGGGGTTTCCGTCCCCGCTGCGCCCGCCGGGGCTGCCGATCCGCCCGGGGCGAGCATCGTGGTCCACAGCCGGGTCATTTGTTGCAGGTAGCCGGTTTGCATCTCCGCCACGTTGTTCATCGCCGCCGTGAACCAGGCCGTGGGATCGGGGCCGGCCGGCGGCGGCGCCCCGGGCACGCCGGCCGCGATTTTCTGCATCAACTCCTGGCTGGCGGCGACGAGCTTCGCCAGGTATTGCGCGGGATCGGGCGGATTCGACATGGGATTCTCCTAAGGTGTGCGCGCGAGCACGATGAGCGCGAGACCGCCCAGGAAACTGGCGAACATCGCCGCCAGCAGCCTCGACGTGCCGGCCGGGGCCGTGCGAAATTCCTTCCAGATGAATACGCCCCAGCAGGCGGCCACCATCGTGGCGCCCTGGCCGAGTCCATAGGAAATGGCGAAGCCGGCGCGCCCCGAGGCGATCAAATTGAACGACATGCCCACCCCCCAGATCACGCCGCCCAGCACGCCGGTCAAATGCGTGCCGAGGCCGCCCGAGAAGTAGTCGCGAAAGCCGACGGGCGGTCCGGTCAGCGGCTTCCTCATGGCCAAGGTATTCCAAATGAAGCTGCTGAGAAAGATTCCCACGGCGAACACGAACACGGCCGCGTACGGACCCAGCTTGCCGGCTTCGGCGTGGGTCGGATCCGCATACATGGCGGCGGCTACGAAGCGGTAAAATAGGCCCATGAAGACGCCGCACGCCAAAGAGAGAAACAGCCCCCGTGAGTTGCCCCGGGTGCCGGCATCGGGGCCGCCCGGCAGGCGGCGGTAGGCGACGGCATCGAGGACGATCGCCACGGTGACCAGGACGACTCCCCCGCCCAGCAATGCGGCATCGCCCACTGGCGCCGCGAGGTAATTCACGACCACGCCGATCAGCAGCGCGAGGCCGATCCCGACGGGAAAGGCGACCGCCATGCCCGCAATCTCGATGGCCGCCACCAAGAGGAGGTTCGCGAGATTAAAGATCGCCCCGCCCACCAGGGCCGACAGGAGCGCGGCGCCCGAGGCCTGCGACAGGTCGGGCAGGAAGGCGCGCCCTTCGGTGCCTGCACTTCCGAGCGTGAGCCCGAGCAGCAGCGTCAAGAGCAGCACACCCAGCGTGTAGTCCCAGTAGAAGAGCTCGAACCGCCAATCCGGCCGTGCCAGCTTCCGGGTCGTGGCCCACGACCCCCAGCACAGCATGGTGATCACGCAAAAGGCGACGGCGAGCGGATAGCTGTGGACGACGTACATGGATTGGCCTTGGGTTTTTATTGCGGTACGGCGCTGCGGCGCGCCCATTCGGTCTCGAAATCGGCGCGGCCCGGGAACGATTTCTGCGTGCCGACCCGCGTGGTCGAAAGCGCGGCATAGAGGTTCGCGCGCCGCACGGCGGTGTGCTCTGGCGCGCCCTCGGCGAGAAACACGGCGAAGCTGCCGATGAAGGCATCGCCCGCGCCCGAAGTATCGATGGCCGGAACCGGGAACGGCTCCACGCGCGTATAGCCGCTCGCGCCGGCCAGGAGGCTGCCGCGCTCGCCCAAGGTGATCACCACCCGCCCGAACCCCTGAGCCAGGAGGGCGGCGGCGCATTCGCCCGCTTCGGCATCCGAGTGCACGGGAAGCCCCGTGATCTGCTGGGCTTCCGTCTCGTTCGGGATGAGGTAGTCCGCCGCGGTCAGCTCCTCGAGGCGGGCGGGCAGGGCCGGTGCCGGGTTGACGATGCAGCGGATGCCGTGGGTCCTGGCGAAGCGCAGGGTGTAATACACCGTCTCCAGCGGGATCTCGAACTGCAGGATGATGGCGTCCATGCGGCGCAAGTCCGCCGCGGCCGCGTCGACGTCGGCCGGGCTCAGCCGGTCGTTGGCGCCCTTGACCACGATGATGCGGTTCTGCCCCTGCGGTTCGATGAAGATCGGCGCCACGCCGGTGGGCGCATCGTCGACGATGCGCACATGCGTCGTGTCGATGCCGAAGCGGCGAAAATTCTCGACGGTCGCCGGCCCGAAGAGATCGCGGCCGACTTTGGCCACCATGAGCACGTCGGCGCCGCAGAGCCGGGCCGCGACGGCCTGGTTCGCGCCCTTGCCGCCGAAGCCGAGATCGAAGTTCTTGCCGAACACGGTCTCGCCCGGACGCGGGAACACGTCGGTGAACGTCGTCAGGTCGGTGTTGGCGCTGCCGACGACGGCGATGCGGGGAACGTTCGGCATGTGATTCCTCCCGGGTGCGATCGAGTTCCGTTCATTCGGCCGCGGCGGCCACCAACTCCTTGAAGAGCGCGGAGGCGCCGATCCGGAAATTGGCGGCCGTGGCGCTGCCCGCTCCGAATCGTCGGTCGAAGAGCTCAAGATAACCTTCCGCATCACCGATCGAGCGGATGCCGCCGGACGCCTTGAACCCCACGGCGTTGCCGCGCAGCGCGGCCGCGGCGATCACCTGCATCATCACCGCCGCGGCTTCGGGCGTCGCGCCCGGCCGGGTCTTGCCGGTCGAGGTCTTGAGGAACTGCGCGCCGCCGTCGACGGCGATCTGCGCCGCCCGGCGAATGGCGTCCTCACTCGACAGCTGACCGGTTTCCAGGATTACCTTCAACAGCGCCCGGCCGTCGCAGGCCTCCCGGCACGCGCGCACCAGGTCGAGGCCCGCGCGCGAGTCTCCGTCGAGCAGCGCCCGGTAGGGAAACACGACGTCCACTTCGGCGGCGCCGGCCTCGACGGCGGCGGAAATCTCCGCCGCGGCGGCGGCCGCCCCCGCGGCGCCCCCCGGAAAATTCGCCACGGCGCACATAGGGATGCCGGTATCGCGCAGAATGCTCTTGGCGGCGGGGATGCAGCGCGCCCACAGACATACGGCGGCAGGCTTGACCGGAGCCGACAGGCCGAGCGCCGCGAGGGCGCGGGTCGAGGAGTCGTCGTCCGACTCGTTCAAGCTGGTCAGGTCCGTGAGCGAGATCAGCCGCCGCGCCAGGCTGGCCCGTGATCCGCCCGGCGCGGTTGGAATCATTATGAGCGCTACTCTCCTTCGCCTCGCCCGATTCGTCAATGGGGCGGGGGGGAGCCGCAGCGGCGGCGGGGCCTGTTACGAGGTGAGATGCGGTCGGTCGATGGGTGTGCGATGCAGAGTCGGGGTCACGGCGGCAGGGGCGGCGCCCTGAATCCCGCGGGGTTCGATGCCGAGCAGCAGATCCCGCACCCGCCCCGCCGCCACGTCGCAGAGCGCGCGCAAATGCGAGTCGGGGCCCAGTTCATTGCACGCCTCTTCCAGGGCGGCGATTTCCGATTCGAGGGCGGTCTTGATCGCCCGGTATTCATATTGACTGGCCATGACGGTTCTCCGAGGGAAGGTGAGTGCCGCTGGCGCCCAAGTTGCGTCGAGCGCGAATGACGATCTTGGACCGCTACTATACGAGTATTGGCGCGGATCGCAGCCTTCTTGCAATCGCTGTCCGCTGATCGAACGGCGTCCGCAGCGCCGCAAGGGCCTCAAGATGTCGCGGGTTCGCGACGGCTGAGAATCCACAGCGCCGCCGGCAGCGCCGTGAAATCGGCGACCAGCGCGAGCACGAACGCCGAAGCGGACACGATGCCGAACTGGCGCATGGGCGGCAGGTCGGACAGCGCGAGCGCGAGGAAGCCGCTTGCATTGATGAGCGTCGCAAAGAGTATCGGGCGCCCCGCGGTCAGCATGGCATAGCGCAGCGAGGCGGCCGAGCCGTTCTGCCGGCCTTCCTGCAGGTGATAGAAAAAATGCACCTGATCGTTCTCGGTGGCCCCGAGCACCGTCGAGCCGATGAGGATGGTGGCGATGTTGAGCGGGATGCCCGCAACGCGCATGACGATGAACACGGAGAGAATCGCGAAAAACGAGGGAATCATGGTCATGAGCCGCGCCGAGGGGCTGCGAAACACCACGAGAAATGCAAGGAAGATCACCGTGGCGGTGAGCAGGAAGCTCTGCGTCAGCGTGGGCAGCAGGCGCTCGGTGATTTCTCCGGCGAGGACCCCCTTGCCCGCGAGCTGGCCGCGCACGTCGTGGAAGGCCGGATCCCGGGCTCGGGCTTTAGCCCAGGTGGATTCGACGTAAGCCCGCATGGCCCCCGCCGGCCCGAAGGCGTCGCCGCGTCCGCGGATGCTGATGCGCACGCTGTTGAGATCCGTGACGTCGACGAAATTGCGCGCACCGGGCTGCGTTAGGAGGATGTTCTCCAGATCCGCCGCCAGCTTGGGCCAGTCGGCCGGGGAGAGGGATAGTTGGTCCGATCCCGGACTCGATGTACTTGGCCCAGCGCAGCACCGAGGTGGGGCCGTCCACGGCGTCGACGCCGGCGTGCTGCTCGAGCGTGCGCGTCAATGATTCCACGGCGCGCAGGAAATCAGGATCCAGCGCGTGGCCGGGCGGGGTTTGCAGCCACAGGTCGATGACGTCGAGCCCGTTGGACTCCTCGAAGCGCCGCGTGTCCTGCGCCACCCGCACGCGCGGATCGACGTAGGTGAGCGCGTCGGTCTCGAGCTTCAGCGCGGGGAGCCTGCCAGGAATGCCGAACAGCGCCGCCGCGCCGCACATCATGACGCGAGCGCGCCGGCCACCAGAGGCCAGCGGTAGCGGCGGGTCGCGGGCACCAGCACGTCGACGAAGGCGCCGAACCGCCGCCGTGCTCGCACGCCGCGGAGCGCTTCGGGGAGCGCAGCAGCGATTGCAGCGCCGGAAATAGCGTGAAGCAGCCGCACCCACGCGACGATCAATCCGCAGGCGGTCCACAGACCCATCTCGCGCACGGGACGAATGTCGGAGACCGCGAACGCCGCGAATCCGACCGCGGTGGCGAACATCGACGCGGTGCAGGGCAGGAATTTGTTGGCCAGTGCACGCGCGTGGTGCTCGGCGAGCGATCGGTCCCCTCGTCCGGCTCCATGTACCGCGAATGGATGTAGACCAGGGTCGCGGTGGTGGTCACCATCACCGTGAGCGGGACCAGCGTCGAGACCACGCTGTTCGACCAGCCGAAAACGTCGCCCAGTCCAACCGCCATGGCGACCACGGCGCCCAGGGTCAGGACGATGGCGGCCAGGGCGCGCCACGAGCGATACACCAGGAACACCAAGGTCATGAGAAAAATCCCGAAGAGCGGCATGAACTTCTTCGTGGACTCGCCGGTCTGGCGCTCGAGCCAGGCATCGAGCCAGGGCGTGCCGACGCGCCGGATGGCCGTGAAGGGTGCCGCCGGCGTGCTCGAGCGGCAGCACCAGCGCATCGATGGCCGCCAATGCACGGTCGCGCGCCTCCGGGGACTTGACCTCGAGCTCCAGCCCGATACCCAGGAAGTGATCGCCCAGCAGACCCGCGCGGCGAAACAGCGACGTGCCCGTGGCGAAGGCGCGCAGCCGGTCCGCGTCGCCGGCGCTGATCGTCGCGGGCGACGCCCGCGCGAAAATACAGCGTGAGCAGGCTGTGCGCCTGGACCTGCGGAATTCGGTCGAGCGAGCGCTCGAGCCGGTCCGCACCTTCGAGCGCCGGCGGGCTCAAAGGGTCCGGCGCTTCGAGCACGATGAGCGCTTGTTCGCCCTCCGGGAACACCCGCTCGAACTCGGTCGTGGCCTGGGCGATGGGATCGCCGGCCACGACCAGGCGATCGATGGCCGAATCGGTGGGTATGTGCAGCGCGCCGTAGACGCCGGCCGCGGCGAGGATCGCGAACATCGCCGGCCAGAGCCACCCGCGCTCGAAGAACGCCGAGAAATATCGCCACCAGGGCGGGCGAGACGAGCATGATCATGGCAAGGCGCCCTTAGGATCGATCGGGTGGTCTCTCAGAGCGGCGTAATGATAGCCTATGGCCATGAGCGCACTCTGGATGGCGGCGGCTGCGACCCTGGTGTTCTGCGCCCCGGGCTACCCTGGCGGAGCCGGCGACGCCCAGCCCTTCGTGGACCAGTTCGCCAAGGCGGCGGTGACCTCCGCTGGATGGAATGCCGCCACTCTCGCAGCCATCTACGATCCCACCGAGGAGGGCGGCCTGCAGAAGCTCAAGAGCGCTGATTCGGTGCTGGCCTTCATTCCATTCGCCTTCTACGTGCAACATGGGGCAGAGCTGCATTTGACGCCGCTGGCGCAGGCCGACGTGACGGACGTGGGGACGCAGGAGCGATGGACGCTGGTGGGCAAGGTGGGCGGACCCACGGGTCCCGAGGCGCTGTCCGGCTACACCCTGTTGAGCGTCGCCGGATATGCGCCCGAGTTCGTGCGGCACTCGGCGCTCGCCGCTTGGGCCCTGCCCGCGGACCTCAAGATCGAGACCACCGGCCAGATCCTGAGCGCGTTGCGCCGGGTGGCGGCCGGTGACAAGGTCGTCGCCCTGCTCGACCAGACCCAGGCGGCCGCGCTGCCGACCCTGCCGTTCGCGCCCCCCCTCAAGACGCTGGTGCAGTCGCCGCCATTGCCGGTGGCGCTGCTGGCCGTGGTCGACTCGCGCGTGCCTGCGCCGCGCGCCAGGGCGCTGCAGGCGGCGCTGCTCAAGATGAGTGCCGTTCCCGGCGATACGGATACGCTGGCATCGCTCCATCTGAAGGGCTTCGTGGCGCCGCAACCTAGCCGCACCGACCGGCCGTGAAGCGCTGGCTGGGCGTGGCTGTCGGCGCGCTGCTTCTGGCGGCCTGCCAGGCGCCGCTGCGGCCGCCCATGCCGCCATCCACGCCCGCGGCCGCCACGCAAGCGCCCGCTCCCGCGCCATCGGTGGCGGATCTCGCCGCCGCGGTGGCGGCGGACGCGCGCCGCGCCGATCGCGAGAGCGACTCGAAGATCCGCGCGAGCCTGGCCGACGCCGCAGGCCGCGATGCCGATGCGTGCCTTGCCCGAGCGCCGCAGGCCGCCGCCTGTCTCTACTCCCAGGCCCTCGCGCTGGGGTTGGCGGCCCGGGCCCACCCGTTACAGGCCGGCGAGCTATTGAAGCGCATGCTCGACGCCCTGTCCGCCGCCGATACCGCCGATGCCGAGTACGATGACGCGGGTCCCGCCCGGGTGCGGGCGCTGGTCCTGGCCCGCTCGCCGGGATGGCCGGTGGGTCCCGGCGATCCGGAAGCGGCCGTCACGGCCGCGCGGCGCGCCGTGTCGCTGCGGCCGCAGTTTCCGCCGAATGCCCTGGCGCTGGGCGAGGCCCTCGCGAAGATCGGGGATGCGCGCGCTGCCGAGTCCTTCGCGCGTGCGCGTGATCTCGCGCTGGCGCTGCCGGCTTCGGACGATCGCGACGATTGGCTGCGCGACGCGCAGCGCGGGTTACTCAAGGAGCATGCTCAATGAAAATCGGACTGCAGGTTCCCAACTTCACGTGGCCGGGAGGGCCGGCCCAGATCCCGTCGACGCTCGCGCACATCGCGCGCGCGGCCGATGAAGGCGGATTCCACAGCCTTTGGGTGATGGATCACTTCTTTCAGATCAGCATGATCGGCCCGCATGAGCACGACATGCTGGAGGGCTACACCACCCTCGGATACCTCGCGGCCCTCACCCACCGGGTGAAGCTCGGCACCCTGGCGACCGGTGTGATCTACCGCTATCCCGGCGTGCTGGTGAAGACCGTGACCACGCTCGACGTGCTCTCCGGGGGGCGCGCGTACTTCTGCATCGGCGCCGCTTGGAACGAGACGGAGGCGCGGGGATTGGGCACCCCGTTTCCGCCGCTCGGGGTGCGCTTCGAACAGCTGGAGGAGACGCTGCAGATCGCCCTGCAGATGTGGTCGCCCAACAACGGACCCTTCCACGGCAAGCACAACCACCTCGAGGAAACGCTGTGCGTCCCGCAGCCGCTGTCGCGGCCCCACCCGCCGATCCTCGTCGCAGGAGGCGGCGAGAAGAAGACCCTGCGCCTGGTGGCGCAGTATGCGGACGCCTGCAACCTGTTCGGAACCCCCGAGGCGGTGGCTGCCAAGCTCGCGATTCTCGAGCAGCATTGCGAGGCGCTGGGACGCGACTACGGCGCCATCGAGAAGACCAGTCTGGGAACGGTGGACCTGCGCCCCGGCGCGATGACAGTGAGCGGCGTGATCTCGCACTGCAAGGCCCTGGCCGCCGCCGGCGTACAGCAGGCGATATTCAACATGCCGAACGTTCACGACATCACGCCGCTCACCCTGTTCGGCCGCGAGATCATTCCCGCCGCGGCCGGGTTCTGACCCCGCCGCTCAGGCCGGCCGGAGCACCACCACCGGAATCTGCCGGTCGGTCAGGGTCTGATACTTCGCGTACGGACCGTAGATGCCCACCATCATCGGCCACAAGCGGGCCCGCTCCGCGGCGTCGGCCGTGTGCGCCCGCGCCTGGAATTTCTCGGCCTTCACCTGCAGGCGCACCTCCGGGTGGGCCTGCAGGTTCAGGTACCAGGCCGGGTGCATGGGCGCGCCGCCCTTGGAAGCGACCACCACGTAGTCCGAACCGGACCTCCCGAAGATCAATGGCAGCGTGAGCTCCCGTCCCGATTTGCGCCCCGTCGTCGTGAGCAACAGGATGGGGCACAGGCCCGTACCGCCGCCGAGCGTGGCGTCCCACAGGTAGCCGTCCTCGCCGTCGGTGGCGAGATACCTCGCGAGGTGGTCCGCGATCCACTTGGGAAGTTCCTTCGGCAGTTCTTGAGCCTTGGGCGTCTGGGTCATGGCGTTCTCCTTGAGAGGGGCCCGCGGGTCGGGGCGCTTCGGGGAGCTTACGATACGCCGCCGCGGCGCACCTGGCGATGCCGCGAGGCGCCAACCTATTGTGAATCAGGCGGTTGCGGGAGCGCCCGGCGGCCGGAGCCCTGCGCCGCGCCGCCAACGGCGGCTTTGACGTGCCGCGCTCGACGGCGCGCTGCATTGGGGAATGCCCGGACTCCCCGGGGTCCGGGCAATGGTGTTCTGCGGAACGATGTGCTAAAAAGCGCGAGGAGCGGCCTCTAATTATTATAACGGTTATATTAAAACCTCGGGAGATCACCGAATGCGTCGACGAAGTTTCATCCTGCCCCTTGGTCTCGCGGCGTTGACTGCGGCGCTGGGCGGCTCGGCCGCCCGAGCCGCCGATGCCGCCGGGGCTTCGGCAGCCGACACCGAGACCCTCGAGACCATCACGGTCACGGCGCGAAAGCGCGACGAGTCGCTGGCCCAGGTGCCCATCAGCATCACCGCGTTCACGTCCCAGAACCTGGAGCAATACAACATCCAGTCGTTCGACGACTATGCGACCAAGACGCCGAATATCTCCTTCGCCTACGGCGGCGGACCGACCGGCATTTCCGACGCGCGCACCGTCGCCATCCGCGGCATCACCGGCCAGAACCTGTTCGGCACGGCCGGTGCGACCGGCTTCTACATCGACGACACGCCGGTGCCGGGCTCGGTGGATCCGCGGGTGCTCGACATCGACAACATCGAGGTGCTGAAGGGGCCGCAGGGCACGCTGTTCGGCGAGAGCTCTCTCGGCGGCAACGTCCGCCTCATCACCAAGAAGCCCAATCTCACCCAGGACGACATCGGCTACATGTTCCAGGCCGGCGCGACCTCGGGAGGCGGCAGCGTCGACGGCGGTACCGGCGTCATCGGCAACATCGTGCTGAGTCCGGATCAACTGGCGGTGCGCGTAGTGCTGTTCGCCAACCACGACGCGGGCTATTTGACGCGCACCTTTCCGACGGATTCCTCCAGCCCCGGGACCTACGATCCCTATCTGAACGTGCCGCGCACCAGCGTCGGCAACCAGGGCGCGCAGATGACCTACGGCGGTTCGGTCGCCGCGCTGTTGAAGGTGAGCGACAGCTTCGAGGCGCGCCTGCGGGTGATGTACCAGGACACCGACTACCATGGATTCCCGTCCACGTTCGCTCCGCTCCCCGGCTTCGAGCCGGACTACGTCATCAATCGCGCGTTCGACGTGCAGCCGGACGCGATGGACCGGTGGGTCATGCCCTCGCTGGAATTGAACTACCACGGCGACGGCTACAACGTGGTGTCGTCCACGAGCTACTTCTACCGGCACAACCACGACCTCGAGGACTCGACCTACGGCACCCAGCAGATCCTCGCGGGCCCCTACTACGGCGTGTCGACGCCGCCCCTCCCGGGACAGCCGTATCTGTGGGATGGGGAGCACTACCACAATCAGGTCACGGAGGAGCTGCGCGTGTCCTTCGATCCCTGGCACAACCTGAGCGGGACCGCCGGCGTGTTCTACTCGAACACCCGCTCGCTGTTCGGGATTCCGTACACCTATGCCAACGGTCTCACGAACGTTACCGTGGGCAACACCATTGCGGGAACGGCGGCCAACGACATCATCTGGACGCAGGAAAACCCGGGCACGCAGCAGGACACGTCGCTGTTCGGCGAGCTGTATTACAAGTTCCTGGATCGCTTCACCGCCACGTTGGGCCTGCGCGAGTACTCGCTCAAGCAGACCACCGACTACACGGCCTTCGGCTACTTGAACTACGTGCCGACGCTGAGCAACCCGCAGGAGAACAAGGAGACGGGGACCGATCCGAAGTTCGCGCTCTCGTATCAGGCCAACGAGGCGGCCATGGTCTATGCCTCCGCCTCGAAAGGCTTCCGCGCCGGCGGCGCGCAGGCGAACCTGCCCGCCTGCCAGCTGGCGGGTCTGCCGCTGGACGACATCCTGCACGTCAAGTCGGACACCCTGTGGAGCTACGAGGCGGGGACCAAGGTCCAGCTGCCGAATCCTGCGATCCTGATCTCGGCCGCAGCCTTCCACATCGATTGGAAGAACCTGCAGCAGCAGGCTGCCCTGCCGTGCGGGTTCTATCTGCAGTTGAACGGCGGTGAAGCCAAGATCAACGGCGCGGAATTCGAGATCAACGGCAAGCTCACCTCCTCGCTGCAGGTCCGCTTCGGCGTCGGCTACGAGCATACCGACATCAACGATCCGGGCGCGCTGAGCTACGTGGGCGTGCTTCCCGGGTCGCCGATCCTGGAGACGCCGTCGTGGACCGCCTCGATGGGAGGCATCTATACGCGGCCGCTCACCACGAGCCTGGACGGCTTCGCCGCCGCCGACTACAGCTACACCGGGAACAGCATTTCGCTGCTCAACGGCGGCAGCGGCTTGGTCGGCGAGCGCCCGCCGTACTCGCTGGTCAACCTGCGCTTCGGCGTGCAGCACGAGAAGCAGGAGCTGTCGCTCAACCTGCACAATGTCGGGAACGCGAAGCCGAACCTTGGCGACATCGGCTACATCGGCTACGCCCAGTTCAGCGCGGCCGGCGTGGTGATGCCGCAGGTGGCGACGCTGCAGCCGTTCACGGTGATCCTGCAGTACAAGAACAACTTCTAAGCGAGGGGGCGCTTACTGGCCGGTCTTGATGCGGGTCCACGCGCGGGTGCGCAGCCGGTCGTAAGCGGCGCTCGGCTCCGCCGGCAGGTACAGCCGCGCGCGGATCTCGGGCGGCGGATTGACCACCGGATCGTTCTGGATCTCCGGGCGGACGAACGGCCGCGCCGCCAGGTTGTCGCTGCCGTAGCGCAGGTCGTTGGTGATCTCGGCGATGACCTTGGGATCCAGGATGAAATTCAGGAATTCGTGCGCGGCTTGCGGGTGGGGCGCGTTCGCCGGAATCAGCAGTGCGTTGTACGTGATGTTGGACCCCTCTTTGGGAAGGATGAAGGCGAGATGTGCGCCGGTGCCGTCCTCCAGCGCCCGCTGCTTCGCGACCAGATAGTCGCTGGACCAGGCGATGGCCACGCACGATTCGTTGGAGGCGAGCTGATGCCAATAATCGATCGAATCGAAATTCCGGATGTAGGGCCGCACCGCCATGACGAGCTTTTCCGCGGCCTCGAGGTCCTGCGGCGTCTGGGAATTCGGGTCGAGGCCGAGGTACGCGAGGGCCATTTGAATGACATCCTCGGGTGAGTCGAGGAAGGTGACGCCGCATTCGGCGAGCTTTGCCATGACCGCGGGGTCGAAGATCAGCGCCAGGCTGTCGGTGGGCGCATTCGGCACGCGCGCCTTCACCTGGTCCACGTTGTAGGCGATGCCGTTCATGGCGTGCAGGTATGGGACGGCATAGCGGTTGCCGGGGTCGACCTTGGCCTGCACCGCCAGCACCGCCGGATCCAGGTTCTTCCAGTTCGGCAGCTGGGTCTTGTCGAGGGGCAGGTAGGCCCCCGCCTTGATCTGGCGCCCGTAATAGCCCGTCGTGGTGCTGACGATGTCGTAGCCGGTGTGGCCGGCCAGGAGCTTGGCCTCCAGTTCCTGGTTCGAGTCGTAGGTCGCGTACACCACTTTGACGTGGGTTCGCGCCTCGAATTCCGCGATCGTGTCGTGGCCGATGTAGTCCGCCCAGTTGTAGACGTTGAGCGTCGGCGCGCCCGCCGGAGGTCCGGCCGGAGCGGCACCGCCGCAGCCGCCGAGCGCCAGGAGGAGGGCCGGGACCGCGAGGCGCCGCACCCTCGGGCCGGCGGGCCTGTCAGGTGCGCGACAATTCAAGATCGACCCATTCATGGAATCTCTGGACGAGGTATTCCTCGGGCATGACCACACCCGCCGCATGCGGCGCGGCGTGGAGTCCGCGCTGATTGAGCTCGCATACGCCGGCATCCTCCGACATGACGGTGTCGGTGAAGTCCACGATGCGGCGCATGTCGAAGCCGGGGTCCGCCAGCGTGTCGGCCGAGAACAAATATTCGACCCGCAGCTCGGTCTGTTCCGGTCCCGTCGGGCGCACCCGCACCACGCGCACATAGTCAAGATGGCCGACGATGAAGACCGACGGCACGCACGTGACATAGGTGGCGCCGCGCCGGCGCTGCTCGGCGGATAATCCCTCGAACGGCAGGCCGGCGAGCCCGCCGTCCGACGACCAGGTGCGGGCGCCGGCGCGCAGGCCCCCCTTGTACTTCGGATCGGGATCGGCGGCGGTTTGCGCCCAGTTGGGGTCGTCGCCTTCCCGGATGATTCCGCGGCCGTACAGGGGCACCAGCTGGCACAGGCTCGGGTGAACTCCCGGACAGTGCAGGCATTCGTTGAAATTCTCCCAAAAGATCTTCCAGTTGCACTGGATGGTCTTGGTGAGCACGTGACCCACGGCCAGATCCTCGAGCGGCCAGGCATCGAGCCGGTCGAGTGGCGGATCGAAATTCCGGTCGAAGGAGGGCGGATCCTCCAGGGCCACGAACACGAAACCCCGTGCCTCGCGCACCCGGATCTTGTAGAGAGAGTAGTCCACGGCGTCGAACCCCTCGCCATGACGCTTGGACGACGTGCGCAGCAAGTCCCCCTGCAGGCTGTACGTCCAGGCATGGTAGGGGCAGATGAGGGCGCCGGACCGGAGCACCCCTGCGCTTTCGCGGCACAGGGCCGCGCCCCGGTGCCGGCAGGTGTTGTAGAAGCCCTGCAGCACCCCGTCGTCGTCCCGGACCAGCAGCACCCGCTGATCGCCGAGTTCGAAGCTGCGAAAGGACCGCGGCCTGGCCACGTCCGTGGACCGGCTGACGTAGATCCAGTTCCGCTGCCAGATCCGCCGCAGCTCCTGGTCGTAGCGCCGGGGATCGAAGTAGGCCTGCGCCGGCAGCCCCTCGGCCACGTCCGTCAGCCCGTTGTACTGGTTCGGCGGCGGTTCGCGGGTGATCGCCATGGTCTCTCCTCGAGTGATACGAAACATTAATACAAAACGCCGATGCAGCGGCTATCTTGGAGCCATTTCGGCCACGAGGTAGCGCTCCCATGGGAACCCCCAGGAACCCCGCCAACTCTCCCGCTGCACCCCCGCGATCGCTGCGAAACCCGGTGTTCGGTCAGCCCGAAGCCACGGCGGATCCGACCACGTTCCGCATCCGGCATCCCTCGGACAGCGACGCCTACCAGATCATCGATGAGCTCAACAAGGAGCACAAGCTCGATCCGCTGCCGTTTCCGGCGCCCCGCGGCGGCGCCGAGCCGCGGCTCACGCTGGCCGAGGTGTTCAACGGGAACCAGGCGGCGATCCAGGCCATCGTCAAGAACCGGCAGATCGTATTTCACTCCACCGGGGACTGCGGCAGCACGCGGGGACCCACCACCCAGAATGAGGTGACCGACAAGATGGTCGGGGACTTCGAGGAGTCGAAGGCCCCCGAGATGCCGCAATTCGCCCTGCTGCTCGGCGACATCGTCTACAACTTCGGCGAGACCGAGTACTACTACGATCAGTTCTACGAGCCGTACCGCAATTATCAGGCTCCGGTGCTCGCCGTGGCGGGAAATCACGACGGCATGATCTCTCCGCTCGCCCACGCGGTGAGCCTCAACGCCTACCTGAGGAATTTCTGCGCGGACCCTTCAGCCGGCTTCACGGTGACGCCCGAGGCGGGCGGCCTGTCGCGGACCGCGCAAATTCAGCCCGGCGTGTTCTTCACCTTCGAGGCCCCCTTCGTCCGGATCCTCTGCCTCTACAGCAACACGCTCGAGGACCCCGGCGTCATTGCCGATCCGCGCATCGGCACCTCGCAGCTCACCTATCTCGCGGCGGCGCTGCAGCGGGTCAAGCAGGAGAACTACACGGGAGCTCTGCTGTTCGCCCATCACCATCCGCCGTACGCCGTCGGAGCGCAGCATTCCTCCAGCACGGAGATGCGGCTGCAGATGGATGCGGCCTGCCGCAGCGCGGGCGTGTGGCCGCACGCGGTGCTGGCGGGGCACGTGCACTCCTATCAGCGCTTCACCCGCCATCGCGCCGACGGCACCGACATTCCGTACGTGATCTGCGGCAACGGCGGTCACAACGTCCAGAAGGTCATGGGCCCGAAGGGGATCGCGCTGCGCACGCCGCAGGTGCTGCAGGCCAAGACCGCGAACGACGACGCGGTCACGTTCGAAAACTACGACGACACGAACTACGGCTACCTGCGCTTGATCGTCGATCCCAAGCAGCTGCGGATCGAATACCACCCCGCCAGCGACGGCGTCGGCGCGAAGACGCCCGACGACAGCGTCACGGTGGATCTCGCCACCCGCCGCCAGACGGCCTATACCCCCAACGATCTCGGGTATCCGGCCAGCGCCCGGCAGATCGCGGAGCGCCGGGTCCGGAATCAACCGGTGCGCCGCGGCCGAAAAAAACCGCCGCGCCGGCCGAGGGGCTGAATCGCGCCGCAGGGGGGCGGGCGCCGGACGCTCCGGCCGCCCCTAGTGGGGCTCGTGGACGATCCGATCGAGCAATTCGCCCCGCATCAGCGCGAGCGGCGATCTCCAGTAAATCGCGACGTTGTGGAACGGGTCGGTCAGGATCTTGAAGGCCCAGGCGAGGCCCCACGCCGGACCCCGCAGAAAGCACAGCTGCACGGTGCGCAGCATCACCCCGGCTGCGCCGAGCGCCAGCCAGACGATACCGACGTCATGCGCGAAGCCCTCGAATCCCGTGCCGGGGACGATCAAGCCGAACAGACTGGGGGTGACGGCGAACAGCGCCGGCACCGCCAGCCAGACGCCGATCAGGATGGCCTTGCGCCGCATGTTGTAGCCGGCCTTGATGGATTCCTTGTATTCGTCGGTCGCGCCATTGACGTGATCGTAGCCGCGGGGCTCGAAAAAGATGTGGCCCGACTGGCGGGTCACCATCCCCACCAGCCAGCCGATGATGCCGGCGGCTGCCGGCCGGGTGAACACGAGCGCGTAGGCGACCAGGAAGCTGATCGCGCTGATCAGGTGCAGGGTCTGGTTGATCCGGCTCTGGTGGTAATAACGATGATCGTCCCAGCGCAGGGTCTCGACTTTTTTCATGAACTCGTGCACGTAAACACTCCACATCGGTGATAGAAATCGAAGTCAGAGGCTAAATAGCAGGGAATTGGCCTTCATGATCTGCGATACGTCAGTTTCCGAGGCGGTTGGCCTCGGTCAGCGCGGCAAGGGCGGCATGTTTGAAGGGCGCGAACCGGTCCGCGACTTCGAGTGCCGCGCGGCGCACCAGCGCGGCCAGCGGCCGCGGGTCGGTGTAGAGGCGGACGATGGCGTTGGTGGCGAGGTACAGCGGCCGGGCGTGGCGCCGGTGCAGGCTCTCGTAGCGCAGCAACCCTTCCGCCGAGCCGATGTCGCCGCCGCGGGCGGCGGCGCGCCGCAAGCTCTCCGTCAGGGTGTCCTGGCTGCGCAATCCGAGATTGAATCCATGCGCGGTGACGGGGTGCATGCCGACCGCGGCATCGCCGACCAACGCGAAGCGCGGCCCGACGAAGCGCCGCGCAAAGGTGGCCACCAGCGGATATACATGCCGCGTGCTCGACAGGCGCATGCTCCCCAGGCGCGCCTGGAACTTCGCCTCGATGTCCGCCGAGAAGTCCGCGGCCGCCAGCTCCTGCAGGCGGCGCGCTTCGGCGGCGCTGACCGTGACGACCAGCGAGGACTCGTTGCCGTTCAAGGGAAGCGAGGCGACGGTGCAGTGCTCGAAGAAGCATTCGCGCGCCGTCTCGTCGTGTGTCTGGTCGTGCTGCATGCGGCACACCAGCATGCACTTGCCGAAGTCCACCATGTCCGCCGCAATGCCGGCGCCGCGTCGCGTGTCGGAGAAGCGGCTGTCCGCCGCGACCAGCAGCGGCGCCCGCCATGCCCGGCCGCCGCTCGACCGGACGGTTACCGAATCGTGATCCGTGCGCACCGAGGCCACGTCCTGCCCCGCGAATAGGCTGATGGCGGGTTCCTCCGCCACCGCCTCGTAGGCGGCCCGGCGGATGGCGTGATTGGGGACCAGATAGCCGAGGGCGGCGCACGGCGTGTCGAGATGGTCGAATCGCAGCCGCCTGGGCGACGTCCCCGTCGATACGTCCGCGCGCTTGATCGGCGAGATGTCGCCCGCGGGGATCCGCGGCCAGACGCTCAAGCCCCGCAATATCTGCAGAGATCGATGCGTCAGGGCGATTTCGCGGCCGTCGAAGGCCGGCTCGGCGAGCGCCGCCTGCGGCTGCCGCTCCACCACGGCGACACGAAATCCCGATTTCGCCAGGCCCTTGGCGCAGCACAGGCCGGCCGGGCCGGCGCCGATCACTACGACGTCGACGCTCTCCCCGTCACTCACCGAGGCACACCCGCCGCAGTTCCGCCGGCTGCAGGAGCTGCACGCGCTTGGCGTGCACGGCGATCAAACCCCGGCGTCCCAACTCCGTGAAGCAACGGCTGACGGTCTCGCTGCGCAGGCCGAGATACCCCGCGATGTCGTCGCGGTTCATGCACAGCTTGAATTCCCGGCCGCGAACGCCGCGGCTCTGCAGCCGGTTCGAGAGGTTCAGCAGGAATCCCGCGACGCGCTCGACGGCTTCGCGGTCGCGGATCAGAGTCAGCAGGTCGCGCGCGGGAGCGCAGGCCTTGGCGACCAGCCGGATGAACTCGCCCGCCACCCGCGGCGATTCGGCACACAGCCGGTTGAAGGCCGCCCAGGGAACGGAGCAGACGAAGGAGGGCACCACGGCGATGCTCGTCGTGGTGCTGCGCGCCTTGCCGAGGCTTTGCAGGCTCAACATCTCTCCCGGCAGCGCGAAATTGATCACGGAACCCCGGCGTCCGGCCGACTCGTCGATTTCCTTGATGCATCCGCTGCGGATCATGTAGAACGATTCGACCTCGTCCCCGGCGCGGTACAGCGCCTTGCCGCGGGCGAATTTGAGCTTGCGGATCCGCAGGCGCCGCGCCGGCCGGCCGCCCGACGCCGCCATACGGCCGGGAAAGCAGATCCGCCACAGTCCGCAGGATTCGCACTCTCCGGTCGTCGCCTTCGCCACTCGGATCCTTCCACTGCCGGCATGGCAGAGATGGGAAGTTCACTCGCGGACTCCCCGGGTGCAGCTTATGGGCGCGCGAGGCGCCAGGCCCATCCGGGAATTCCGCTAGCGGCGTACGTGAATACACCGGCCGTCACGGCACGGTCAATCCGGAAAAGTGCACCAGCAGTTGCGCTCATAGTCGTACAACTGGCAGGCGCGGATGCACTCGAGGTAATGGCGCACGCTCAGACGCGTGGAGATGAATACCGCGCCCATGTCGCGCAGCCGCTGCTGGGCGGCCTTCAGGTGATACAAGGGAATGGTCGAGATGAGGTGATGCGCGGGGTGTTCCATGATGTGGTGCATCGCCGTGCCCAACAGCCGGGGAAAGATCATGTGAATCGTGCCGGACACCTGCGTCGCGTCGCGCAGCCATTCCCGCTTGTCCGCATACCAGCGCACTTTCGGGTGGGTGTGATGCAGGTAGACCACCAGGCCCATCGTCCAGTTCCACAGCAGGAAGGGCAGCAGGAACGCCGTCAGCACGGCGGGCCACACCGGCGCCGAATGCGCGAGGGCGTACGCGCAGATGGTCCCGATCCACAGAGCTGCGAACGCCGCGACCAGCGCCGAGTCCACGATGAACTCCGTCCGCGATGTCGGCATGTTCCGCCGATTGGGAAAGAACAGCTTTTTCCACCAGATCTCGACGAAGTAATACAGTGCCGGTCCGGAGGCGCCGCGGTAGATCCGTTCGACGGCCCGGCGCCACGGCGGCAGCGCGAGGTACTCGGCGGGATCCTTCGGCTCCCAGACGAAATCCCGGCCTCGCAGGTTGTTGTAGCCGTGATGCACCACGTTGTGGCCCACCCGCCACAGCGAGTAGGGCGTCAGGTTGGCCAGGAACGCGATCCGCCCGACCGCGTGATTCAGCGACGCGTTGCTGGTGAATGCCTGGTGGCAGGCGTCGTGGCCGATGATGAACAGGCGCACGATGGCCGCCCAGGTGACGATCACTCCGAGCCCGCGCAGCGCCGCGTGGGATGCCGCCACCGCGAGCCATTGTCCCGCCGCGAACACGCACAGGTCGAACGCGAGCAGCAGCAGCGCATATGAGTCACGTTTGGCGCAGAACGGCGTCAGCACGCTGCGCATTTGCGTGATTGTCGGCGCTGACGGCTTCGTCGCAGCCGCACCGCTCGGCAATCGTGGAGGGTGGCCGGTCACTTTCGAAGTATAGTTGAGCATGGGTCCGTTGATCTTGAGGGATGTCAGTTTCCGGAGCGGTGATCCCGCGCCGCAATCGCAAAAATTCGAATATATCAGCAGCCGCAGCCGAGTGCGCTCTTCGTTGCAGATCCGCGCTCAATCCGGCGGGGCGCGGTACTTGAGTACGGGGAGCCAGCGTCCCAGCCCCTTGAGCGCCCCATGCTCGTTCATCCAGAGTGCATACGCGACATACCGCGGATCGCGGCTCAGGTGGCGCTCCTCGGTCCGGGCCCGCAGCAGATAAACCCCGTTCAACAGCAGGAGCAGTGCGCAATGCTGCAGGGCTGCGGCGACCGAAGGGCTTGGAATGAACGGAACGGCAATGAGCCACCAGCTCAGGTTCTTCGCCAAATAGGCCGGATGCTTGCTGAAGCGATAGGGTCCGGTGGTGATGATGCCGCGGTGGGTGAGGTTCGAAAAACGCAGGCCGAACGCAACCGTGGACAGTGCATACGTGAACACGCACAGGATGATCGCCACGCCCCACGCGTCCTGGACGTGCGGCCAGTCGCTCAGCCACCGGTCCCAGTGGTAGTCCGATTCATACTTGAGGTACATGCCGCCGACGATCGAGTAGAACGGCTGATAACAGATGAGCGCCGCGATCCAGCCGAGGGCCGTCGGCTCGACGCTGCGGATGTGCGAGTCGAACAGTCGCAGCGTGGCGGTGTACCCGACGACGCAGAACAAGAGATCGATGCCGTAGGAGAGGTGAAACCATAGGTCGTAGTTCTGCCAGGATTCCCCGGTCACGCCGCGAAATGCGGTGCACAGGTACTGCACCTCCTGGCTCAGGTACACCGTCATCAGCGGCGTGAAGAAGCCCTTGACGGCCCAGCCCATGAAGTGGCGGCGGATGAGCGCGTAATCCACTTCGCGGGCATGGCCGGTGAGGAACAATCCGAGCTCCAGCAGTTCGTCCCGCGGGTCGCGCAGGCGCGTGTCGCTCCAGATGAGATACACGGGGATCAGCGGGACCGCATACGCAATGGTCCGGAGGAACTTCCAGAACGGGGCGTAGAAGTTTCCGTGATACTCCGGAAAAATCGCGTACGCGGCGCCGAATATCCCGAGGGTTGCCGCCAAGGCCAGCAGCCGCAGCATCGGCCGCCGCCATTCGAGCGGGCGCAGGGGGCGGAGCGCAAACTCGGTCAACTCGCGCCGTCGGCGCCGCATTTGCCCCGCCGCGACGACGGCGAACACCACCGCACAGGGAACGATGGCGGGGTATTCGACCACCCCGGCGAGGCGCTCCCACCGATTGTCCCCGGCAAGCCACCCCACGCTGGCGATGCCTGCCGCCAGCGCCGCCAAGTTGATGAGGAAGGACTCTTCCGACCGCGCGGCCGGTTCCGGCGCGAACTCGGATGTCGCCGGCGCGGGATCGGGCGCACGCACACGATTCGCCTCCATGGTCTTCTGGGTGCCGCGCGTCACCCGCGCATTCTAGCGCCGTCGCCGGGATTTCGGTGATTCCGGTCGGGGCGCGCCGCCGCTGCGGTTCGATCTCGCATAAAAAAGGCGTCCCGTGCGCAAGCACGGGACGCCTTCGAAGGCCAAGCGGAGTCGAAGTTACCTGGCGCCGATGAGCATCGGCACGTACGGCACGCCCAAGCCCGTCACGTCGTTGTAGCCCGCCGGCGTATTGTCGTACGACGCCAACGACGTGTAGTTGAACACATCGTCCACGCCCTCGCACACCGTGATCCCGCACACCTCGAGCACAAACGGCGTCGTGGTGGAGATGAGGAACGGCACGGAGTTGATGGTGACGACTCTCGCCACGTTCAGATCCGCCGCGTAACCTCGCAGCACCGACACGGGAGCCGTGGGAGCGACGATCTGGTTGATCGGCGCGGTGTCGAGTCCCGAGCCGTTGCCGCCGCTGCCGAGGCTGTACAGCAACGGGTTGGCGAATCCGACCTTCGGCTGGTTCGCCGCGACGCGGCTCTGGTTGAGCACCGCCATGACGCCGGCCATGAGCGGAGAGGCGAGGCTGGTGCCTCCGATGTCGGTCTCGCAGTATTCCTCGGTCGAGGAAATCGGCGTGCAGCCGTGATCGTTGATCGGGTTGCCGGCGATGGTGAAGGTCTCGCCGAACAGATACCCCGTGTAGGGATCCGCATCCATGGCGACGTCGGGGCTCACGCGGTGCGGCGTCGGGAACGGCTCGGAGTTGCCGTTGGCCAAATTCAGCGTATCGGAGAGCACCGCGGGGACGGTGGATGCCTGGTAGGAAGGCTGCATCTCGAGAACGCTGACGCCGCCGCCGGCGCCGGAATAGAAGGCGAAGGCATCGAATGTGTAGCCGTAGGCCGTCGTCGTCTCGAGCCCGCTCGTCTGGACGTTCTTCGCGCTCTTGACCGTGACGTCATTGAGGTAGTCGCGATAGTTGCCCCAGCCGTACTCGGTCTTGGTGCCCGCCCCTTTGTAGAAGAGCGACGTGCCGCCGACGCCGGTCACCCAGGCACTGGTGGCGGGCCATGAGCCCGATGCAACGCCGTTGACCTGGGACAAATCGCCGTCGTCGCCCGAGCTGAAGAGAACCGTCATGCCCTGGGCCGCGCCCGCCATCAAAGCCTGCTCGTCCGCAGCCTGTTGTCCTGGTGCAATCGACTCGCCGTTGTAGCCGTAGCTATTGGTGAGCACGTCGGCCCTGTGGTTGTAGACCGCATCCTGAAGTGCGATGTCGAGCGACGTGCTGCAGTCGGCCGAGCCGATGAAGATGATCGTGGCCCCCGGCGCGGCGCCGTGCACGGCCGCCACGTCGAGCGACTGTTCCAACCACCAGCCGTAGGGACCGCAGGGGTCATTGGGATTGACCTGGTAGATTCCGACGGGAATGATTTCGTGAAAATTCACGCCGCGAACCAATGCGGGCAGATCGTGATTCGCCGCATATCGATTGGCGTCGGCGAACAGCGTCGGCGAGGCATAGGCGTCGAGAATGGCCACGCGAATGCCGGTTCCGTCGTACTTCGACACCTTGTTCAGGCCGTAGGCTTCCTGAATCTGGTTCGGCGTGTAGCCGCAGCCCAACCAGGGAATTTCGCCGCCGTACACGTCCGCGGCGGTGCTCAACGTGGCGACAAGAGTGCCGGCGCCGTATTGCTGGTTGCAGTATGGCGATGGGTTGCCGGACGCGACCGGCGGCGGGGTCACGCTGTTCGCGGAGGCATTCGCCGCGGCCGCGGGCGAAACCAAATCCTTCATGACCGCCGAGCGATGGTAGGGATGCCGGAGCAGGGCCGAATCATCCAGACCTTCGACAAAGAGGACCTTTCCGGTCAGGGAGGCCGGCAGCGTGGGCTCCTCCCTGTTGGCGCGCAGGGTCTTGCCGCCGAAGGAGTACAGGTTCTGGGTCACGTGGAAGGTGCGGCGGATTTGATCGACCGTCGCGGAAGCGCTCACGTAGGCGCCTAGCGCGCCAACCTGTACGTGCGACATGCCGGCCCCTTCTAGCAAAGCCTTGACGGCGGCGACGTCGGCGCTCGCCGGGGCATACCGGCTCGCGAGTCCTTCGCTCGTCAGGTAATGCCCATATTCCGCGCTGTTCGGAGTGGAAACCGCTGTTGCCAGCGATCTCAACTCCGCGGTATTCGACAGCGCCATGTGCACGGCGATCACGACGGATCTGCTGCCGGGAGCAGTGCCGACCATGGGTGCGGACTTCACCCAGGCGGCGACGTTCGACGGCGCCGCGGCTACCGCCGTGGCCAGGGTCGCCGTGCAGGCAGCCGCGGCCGCCAACAGGCCGCTCAAGATGAATCGAGTCTTCGATTTGTACAGCACGAGTTATCCCCTCAAAGTTGTTTTAGACGAATTAAATAGCGTGCACTCCAAGTCCCACCGCGGACTCCATCACTCCGCGTATGCACAGTCGTGAACGCGGGAGATGCGAACAGTTCACGCTTCCTGTGTTTGTAATTGAACATAGAGCCTGCTGCTCTGCAAGTTAAGAACGGACGGCAGACGCCGCTGCTTGCCGCGGAATTCGTCGCGCCGTACCCGCTTATGTTCAATCCACGGCTCGCGCGTGGCGGATCCACCGGCTCGCGCGTGCCGGAGTGATTCGGTATTATGTTGAATTCGGGACGGGCGGCTCGCGGGCTCGAGTTCGGGAAGGGTCGTTTCATGTATTTCCTCATCAAGGCAACGCTGCGTACCCTGATCCTGCCGCCGGCAGGTCCGCTGATCCTCGCGATCGCGGGCGCATCGCTCCTCAGGCCGCGCCCGCGGCTGGGCGGATTCCTGCTGGCCCTGGGGCTCGCGTCGCTGTGGCTGCTCTCCCTGCCGGTCGTCTCGGACGCGGTCTCGCGTCTGGCCGAACGCTGTCCGCCGCTTGACTTGTCGAAACCCACCGGGGCGCAGGCCATCGTCATTCTGGCCGGCGGCGGGCAACGGCTATTCGCGCCGGAGTTTCAGGGTCCGGAGGCGGATTATCAGTTGCTGGAACGCCTGAGCTACGGCGCTTACGTGGCGCGCACCACGGAACTGCCCGTCCTGGTGTCGGGCACGCCCAACGAGACCGCCGCCATGCGTGCGACGCTGGCGCGCGACTTCGGCGTGCCGACGCGCTGGGTCGAGGGCGAATCGCGCGACACCTACGAGAACGCGCGATTCTCGGCGGCCCTGCTGAGGACCACCGGGATCAAGCGCATCATCCTGATCACCAGCAGCACCCATCTCTATCGCGCGGTGCAGGAGTATCGAGACGCCGGCTTCGACGTCGTTCCCGCGCCGGCCGGCGTATTGGCGCAACGTGAAGACGGCATCTTTCGCTGGCTGCCGCAGCCCGAGCCGCTGCTGCGCTCCCACCTTGCCCTCTACGAATTGATCGGGGAGCCGATGCGCCGGATCCAGGCCGCTCTGGGGGTGCGGGAGCGCTTCGACACGAAGGCCGCGGGCGGAACGGTGAGATAAGCGGCCTCGATCGCCCCCCGGCGCGATTACGCCACGATTTGTTCTATCACGTCGCGGTCCACCGGTCCGTCGCGGCGCTTCGGGGGCTCGATCCTCAGCCGGAGTTGCGCGTCCGGTCCGCAACCCGCGTCATGTGTATAGGGAGCCATCCAAGCGCCCTCAGTCGCGCGCTCCCCTTGGGTGCGTGCGGGGCCCTCGAATACCCCGGCGTAGTGATCCACGACGGCGTCGAACAGCCGATTCTGGGCCGCCAAAATCGCGTCGAATCCGGGCGAATCCGCCGCGGCGAGCGACTCGAGGACGACATGGAGATCACCTCGCAGCGCCGCCAGATGCTCCGGCCGGAGCATCGATCTCCAGCGGGCCGAGTCGCAGGCGTCGAGCAGCAGTACGAGTTCCAGCCGGATCATCTCGAGGCGGAGGGCGATCGCATCCCCGGCGCCCCGGCCCTGGGGCTCGTTCAACGATCCGCACAATGACTCGAGTTCCAGCCAAAGGCGGCTATACAACTGGATGGTGGCGGCAGCGCGTGCCGCGACCGGCCGATCGTGGATTGCGTTTATGCCGGTACTCCTCACGCGCAGCGGTTCATTGCCCTGGACGGCGACATCGCCATGTGGTTTCTCCGGTGTCCGATCCGGGCGCCATCATGGTTTGGCCCGATGACCGCATGAAGTCAGCTACGTGTCGGATTCGCAACGTTAGAGGTCGGGTTCGAAACTTCCGGCAATCCGCCGGGCGGTTATGCTCATCCGGGGAAGCCGCCCGGTCGGTGAAGTTTCGCACCGGGTCGCGTATCGTTGGCGACCGGCGCCGCTACCGGGCACCCAGAACTTTACCGTCACTTGAGCCAAGGGGAATGCACAGTGCCATCTGATATCGAGATCGCCCAAAAAGCGACCATGAAGCCCATTGTCGAAGTAGCCGCGCGCCTGGGAATTCCGGCCGCCAGCATCGAAAACTACGGTCATTACAAGGCCAAGATTTCGATGGACTACATCGAGAGCCTGAAAGGCAAGCCCGACGGAAAGCTCATCCTGGTCACTGCACTCAGCCCGACGCCCGCCGGCGAGGGCAAGACCACGACCACCGTCGGTCTGGGGGATGCGCTCAACAAGATCGGCAAGAAGGCCGTCATATGCCTGCGCGAGCCGAGCTTGGGTCCCGTCTTCGGCATGAAGGGCGGAGCGGCGGGCGGCGGCTACGCCCAGGTCGTTCCGATGGAGGACATCAACCTGCACTTCACCGGCGACTTCAGCGCCATCGCGCTCGCGAACAATCTGCTCGCGGCGCTCATCGACAACCACATCTATCACGGCAACGAGCAGGGACTGGACGTCCGGCGCATCAGCTGGAAGCGCGTGGTCGACATGAACGACCGCGCCTTGCGCAGCATCACGGTCGGGCTCGGCGGACCCGGCAACGGTTACCCGCGGCAGGACGGCTTCGACATCGTGGTCGCTTCCGAGGTCATGGCGATCTTCTGCCTCGCGACCAGCCTCGCGGATCTGAAGACCCGCCTCGGCAATATCGTGGTGGGCTACCGGCGCGACCTCACGCCGGTGCGCGCCCGCGATCTGAATGCGCATGGCGCGATGACCGTGCTGCTCAAGGAGGCGTTGAAGCCGAATCTCGTGCAGACGCTCGAGAACAATCCGGCGTTCATTCACGGCGGACCGTTCGCGAACATCGCGCATGGCTGCAATTCCGTGCTCGCGACGCAGACCGCCCTCAAGCTCGCCGACTATGTGGTCACGGAAGCGGGCTTCGGTGCGGACCTCGGCGCCGAGAAGTTCGTGGACATCAAGTGCCGCAAATCCGGGCTGCGTCCGTCGATCGTCGTGATCGTCGCCACCATCCGCGCGCTCAAGTACCACGGCGGCGTCGATCTGAAGCAGATCAACGAGGAGAATCTGGATGCGCTGGAGAAGGGCATTGCCAACCTCGAGCGCCACGTCAACAACGTCACGCAGCAATATGGTCTGCCCTGCGTCGTGTCGGTGAATCACTTCACCGCCGACACCGCCGCGGAGCACGAGCTGCTGGTACGCAAGATGAAGGCCCTGAACGTGCCGCTGGTGCTCGCGCGCCATTGGGCGGAAGGCGGCGCCGGCGCGGCGGATGTCGCCCGCAAGGTCGTCGAGCTGATCGAGCAGGGGTCCAAGACGGCGTCGGGCTTCAAATTCGTCTACGACGATCAACAGACGCTGTGGGAGAAGGTCAAGAGCATCGCCACCAAGATCTACGGCGCCTCCGACATCTCCGCCGACGCCGCGGTCAGGAAACAGCTCGACAAGCTGCAGGAAGACGGCTATGGCCACTACCCGGTGTGCATCGCGAAGACGCAGTACTCCTTCTCGACCGATCCCGGCAAGCGCGCGGCGCCGAGTGGCCACGTGGTCAACGTGCGTGAAGTGCGGCTCGCGGCAGGCGCCGAGTTCATCGTGGTGGTATGCGGCGACATCATGACCATGCCGGGCCTGCCGAAAGTGCCGTCCTCCGAAAAGATCGACGTCGATGCGGACGGCCGGGTGATCGGCGTGTTCTGAACGGGAAAGACGCTCGAAGGGCGGCGCTCGGAATGAGCCGGTTGCGCCGCCCGATTCATGAAGAGGCAACCGCCCTGCGCGACCATGCTTTCTTCAGCAGTTCGGCAACCAGGGACACTTTGGCTCGGGGCAGCGCGACGCGCAGCCCGCGCACCTTACCGCCCCACCATAACTTCTCGATGACGCCAGGTGCCAAAACGAGGGCCGGCTCACGGTCTTCTTCCGCAACGAAAACGTGCAAGTACGCTCCGTCCGGCGGAACTGTGGCAAAGATCTTGCCATTGACGCGAAACGACGCGGACGCGAAGTGAGGCTCTTCCGTCACCCCCGGTAATGACTTCGCAATGCGGCGTACGTCGTTGAGTTTCACGGCGCACATTTTGCAGCCGACCGCACGGCCGTGTCGACCGATGGACAGCGTCGCTGGTAACGGCCGCCAGGATGTGCTAAATCTCCGAGCAGAAGATATACAGGGATGTTTCATGTCGAATTCGATTGATCGATTGCGTGCCGCGTTCATCGTCATGGTATTGGCGGACCTCACCGCTTGCGGGGGCAGCGATGGAACCCCCGCCTACACGGTTGGCGGTACGGTGTCCGGACTGGCGGCAGGTTCGTCGTTGACGATCACGAATGGCGGAAATGACGCGCTGACCGTCTCGACCAACGGAGCGTTCACATTCAAAACGCCGTTGGTCGCGGGAGCCCGTTACGCAGCGGTTGTATCCGCAGCTCCGGCACTGCAAGCGTGTACGGTCACCAAAGGCAGCGGCACGGTCTCCAGCGCGGCGGTGAATTCAATCGCGGTCGTTTGCGTTGGTCCTTTCTCCGTAGGCGGTCACGTTTCAGGGCTTTCGTCGAACACGAGCCTCACGATCACCGACAATGGGGCCGATGCGTTGATCATCTCGGCCGACGGCTCCTTCACCTTTCCCACCCCCCTCAAACCCGGCGCAAGTTATGCCGCTGCGATATCGGCGCTGCCTTCGGGTGAAAAGTGCGGCCTGACCGGCTCCAGCGGGACGGTTGCTACAAGCAGCTACACGGGAATCGCCGTTACCTGCGTGGTACCGACCCTCGGTCTCGTCGCCGGCGCCCTCGGAGGTTCCGGCAGCAACGACGGCAATCGCACTACGGCCCGTTTTTATTACCCGGGCGACGTAGTGGCGGACGCTGCGGGCAATCTCTACGTCGCGGACGACTACAATGCGTTGGTCAGGAAGATAGATGTCTCGGGCAATGTCACTACGTTGGCAGGCAGGGCTCGGCAAATGGGCACCGCCGACGGCACCGGATCGGCCGCCCGCTTCAACAATCCCGCCAGTGTCGCCGTCGATCCGAGCGGCAACGTCTACGTCGTCGACGACGGCGTCAACACCATCCGGAAGATTTCACCGTCCGGGGTGGTGACCACGCTCGCCGGCACGCCGCTCGTCTACGGAACTGCCGACGGTACCGGGCCATCCGCACAGTTCGAGAACCCGGCCAACATCAGGTGGGCCAGCGCCGGCTCGCTGTACCTAACCGACAACCTGAGTATCAGAAACATCACACCGGCAGGCGTGGTTACGACGGTTTATACGGGCTCGAGCCAGTTGACCGGGTTGGATGTGAGCCAGCCGGGGATTGTGTTCGCGACCGAGGTAAGGGCCAAGATCGCAGTTGAAATCAATTTGACCGCTGATACGACCACTACGATTGCGACAGGGTTCGAAAATCCGGTCGGAATTGTCATGGCTGCCCCCTCGTCAAGCGCTGCCGGCACCACGTATGTAGCCGACGAGTTCGCCGCGACACTCGAGGCGATTTCGGCGACCGGCTTGGTGAGCACTCTAGCCGGTCAATCAGGGGTGGCCGGATATGCGGATGGTACAGGCGCGGCCGCGCAATTTTACCTTCCGACGTATATGTCGCTCAACGGCGCCGGGAATATCCTAATTGCCGATATGGGTGCCAACACGATTCGGCAGGCCACTCCCGCAGGAGTCGTCACGACCATCGCCGGGACGCCCACCCAAGCGGGAAGCGCCGACGGCGCCGCATCGACCGCCCGCTTCAACAATCCTGGAATGCTCGTTGCCGATGCCGCCGGCAATCTTTATGTGGGAGACTCGAATGGAATTCGCGAGGTAACGACCACAGGACAGGTCAGCACGCCTTTCTCGGAAGGCGGCGTCACCGGTTTAGCCCCCGACGGCAACGGGAATTTCTATTTCACGAGAATTCCCAATAATTCGATTCAGCGTATCGCGTCGGACGGTACTGCGTCTGTCATCGCGGGCTCACAGTATGCCGGGTTCGCGGATGGCACGGGCGCGGCGGCCGGGTTCAATCAACCACACGGCCTGGCGGTCGACTCATTGGGCAACATATTTGTCGCCGACACGGGGAATGCGACCATCCGCATGATTACGCCGGCGGGTGTCGTGACGACGCTCGCGGGACACCCCGGGGCCCACGGCAGCGCCGATGGAACCGGCGCAAACGCTAGCTTCACGAGTCCCTTGGATATTGCGATCGATTCGAACGGCGTTATTTACGTCACCGACGGAAATGCCATTCGCGCAGTAACTTCGAGCGGCGCAGTGACGACGCTCGCGGGTTCTCAAAGCCTCGGGTCGAGCGACGGTACCGGGGCTGCGGCGCTGTTCAACGGCCCCACTGACATTGCGATTGGGCCCGGCGGCGAGATCTTCGTGTCCGACAGCGGAAACTCCACCATTCGCGAGATCTCCGCCACAGGGGTCGTGACGACATTGGCCGGCATCGCCGGTGAAGTTGGAGTCACGCTAGGACCGTTGCCCGCCACGCTGAACCTGCCGGCCGGATTGGCCTATGTCGGAAGCACGCTTTACGTGGTGGATGAGGGCGAGAACAGTGTCTTGTCGATCAGCGGCGTGTTTTAATCGCTGGCAAGACCGTACAACGCACGCACCGGATGCACCGGCAATTGATCCGCGAACGGTCTGGAGGCTCCATGAAGACGATTGGGCTGATCGGCGGCATGAGTTGGGAATCGACCGTTCTGTACTACCGCCAGATCAACGAATCAATCAAGGAACGCCTGGGCGGGTTGCATTCCGGCAAGATCATCCTGTTCAGCGTTGACTTTCACGAGATCGAGGGACTGCAGCAGGTCGGTGATTGGGATGCTGCCGGAGCGATACTGAGCGAGGCCGCTCGGGCGCTTCAAGCGGCCGGCGCGGAATTCCTGGTGTTGTGCACGAACACCATGCACAAAGTGGCCGCTCAAATAGAAGCCGCGGTCTCCATCCCCTTGCTGCACATTGTTGATCCGACCGCTGGAGCAGTTCAGCAGGCCGGGTACGCGACGGTCGGTCTGATGGGCACTCGATTCACGATGGAGCAGGGCTTCTACCGCGACCGATTGGCCGCACGGTATGGTCTCCAGGTCGTGATTCCTGCACCGGATGATCGCGCAGCAATTCACCATGCGATTTACGAGGAACTGTGCCATGGGATCATCAGGGAGGAGTCTCGCGATAGGTACGCAAAGGCAATCCGGAATCTCGCCTCGCGAGGCGCACAGGCGGTCATTCTAGGGTGTACCGAGATTTCCCTTCTCGTCGGTCCGCAAGACGCCTGTGTTCCGCTCTTTGACACGACCTCGATTCATGCGCGCGCAGCGGCTCTGGAGGCGCTTGGGTAGCAGCCCGGGATTCCGTTCACGGAGCTTTTGGCACGGCACTCGCGGCGCGGGGTGGCCCCGCGAGCTGCCGTAACTTCG
Source organism: uncultured Alphaproteobacteria bacterium (assembly GCA_963742215.1). GTDB lineage: Bacteria > Pseudomonadota > Alphaproteobacteria > Rhizobiales > Xanthobacteraceae > BOG-931. The sequence continues at coordinate 8,852 of CAVULJ010000015.1, read as the reverse complement.
CGACAATGGCATCGTGCAGCACCGGCCCTTTCAGGCGCGCCAGTTGGCGCAGCGTATTGCGCTTGGACAAATCCTGAGCGATCAGAACGCCGACGTAGTACCCGGCGCGGGGCGGATAACCTTCGGGCTGCTTGCCGGCCTCGAAGTAGCGGGCATAGGTTGACTCATTCCTCTCCTCGAGTCGCCCGAGAATCTCCATGGCTATATCAGACATCCGTGGCCGCACACCCTCGGGAATGCCCGGTTGCAACAGCGCAGTGTCGAGGCTCGCGCCGGGGTTCATGCGCCAGCTCACGAAGGTCGCCAGCCCTTCGCTCCAGAGTGCTGCCTCTATGGTCGGAATAGGCTCCTCACCCGCTCCAAACACACCCGTCGCCTGGTGGTGGTAGATATGAAAAGTCTCGTGATCGATCAAGACTTTTAGTTCTTGCACCTTGTGGTAGCGGGGAATCACGTCCGGCGCAAAGATGATGCGGTATTGGCCCTTCACTGTGGCGGCAGATCCATCCATGTTGCCGAAGCTGGGTGCAATATAGAAGGTGTAATCACAGCGGTAGTCCGGGAACGTCCGTCGGAATTCCCGCATGTAGCCGGGCACCTTCGCAGCAAGGTATTGCTCGGCGGCGGTGATTTCCTGTCGGTGGGTCTCGTCATAGGTCCTTTCACGAGACAGCTTGCCCGCCCAATCCGCGGCGGCCGGCAAGCGAACATATTGGTCATTGTAGAGGTCCGGGTGAGGGTCGATTACCGTCGCCCGCATTTGCACGGCCGGATTGTTTCCCGCCAAAGCCTGCCAAAACGCGGGCATCAGATCGACCACGGTGCAGCCAGCCACCGCGCCGGCCGGAACGAGGCACGGCAGCGACAGTACAACGAGGAAAAGAAGCGCGCGACCGATTACGGGTCGCGCGGTGGCTCCCATCAATGCAGCCTTATTTCCGCGCATGTGCGTTTCCCAAGCGTCATGACGGCTTGAGAATAATCCATTGGTATCCGCTGCGCAGCACTTCGTATTGCCGCACGCCCAGAGTTGCAGGATCAGCTGATCCTCGCCATGATTTGCGATACCGGCGAGAGGTACTTTTCATCGGCTCTGTTTGCTGGGTAGCGAGAATCACAGCGATCAAGGAAGGGGCATGCACCCTGGGATGGCCATCAGCTTCATATGGGTCGGTTGGATGATCTCCTGGGTTTTGGCTGCCGGGTGGACCAATCGCACCGAAGGCCGTCCCTCGGTGGGGCCGGAGATTGGCTATCGGGCATTGATGGGTATTGGCGCGCTTATCATGTTCGTGCCGGCCCACGGTTACGAAGGCCCGCTGCGCCTGTGGCATGTGGGCTGGGCGGGTGGTTGGTTGTGTGCCGCGCTGGTCGGGGCCGGCGTGGCGATAGCCTGGTGGGCTCGCCTGCACCTGGGTCGTATGTGGTCGGGGCGCATAACGCGCAAGGCCGATCACAAGGTCGTGGAGTCGGGCCCCTATGCCTGGGTGCGCCATCCCATTTACACCGGCCTGCTCTTGTCACTGTTGGCCACCGCCGTGGCCAAGGGCACGATACTCGGAGTCGCGGGCTTCGTAATTCTGCTGATCGGCATCTGGTTGAAAGCGCGGTTGGAAGAACGCTGGCTGACCCAGGAGTTGGGCGAGGACGCCTACGGCAGCTACCGCCGGCGCGTGCCCATGCTGCTGCCATTTGGGCCAACGAGCGGGTAACAAGCGCAAATCGACATCCCTCGTGAACGGATACATCGTAAGAGAACTCAAACCCAGCGATGTTCGTGCGGTCGCCGACTTGCTGCAGGCGTACATGCGGGAGACGTACGACATGGCCTGGCCTGGTGGCGTCAGCGGGCTGATTCGGGACGGATTCGGTGGGCGTTTCAAGATGCTCATCGCGACGCTCGCGGATCACAGCGTCGGTTTCCTGGCATGGGAAACGGCGTATGACTTGCATCATTGCATGATCGGAGGCCACGTTCTCGACCTGTACGTGGAGCCGGGACACCGGCGCAAGGGACTTGCGGTAAAGCTGATTGCGAAAGCAACCGCAGTCATTCACGCCCAGGGGGGTGCCTTCGTCAAAGGCGGGGCTGTGGAGAGTGGTTCGGGCTCGCGGCTCTATGGGCGCTTTGCGCCGGCATTCGGCAATGATTTTATCTTGGGCGGGAAGGCGTTTCGACATTTGGGAACGCTGCCGGAGCTGCCGATCCGACAGCTCGTGCGGGCGCTGCCACGGAAAGAGTGGAACTTCGAGCCGTAGCTTGCATCCTGGTTGGGGGCCAGCCAGTCATATAGCGGAGCCAGGTGCCTTGAACGCAAATGCGAAGAATGCAGCGACACCGAGGAAGGCAAACGCGGCCAAGTAGTTCCAAGCGAGCTTTTCCTTGAGAAAGAAAATCGCGAACAGGATGAAGACCAGGATCGTGATCACCTCTTGGATCATCTTGAGTTGAAACCCCGAGAACTCGAGAAAACCTAGCCGATTGGCGGGCACTGCCAGGCAATACTCGAGCAGCGCGATGGCCCAGGACACGAGGATTGCCTTCCACAGCGGCCAGTCGTGCCCGTACTTGAGATGACCGTACCAGGCAAAAGTCATGAAGACGTTCGACAGCATCAATAGGAGGATGGTGCGCATGGGTGCTCGTTGAGAAAGCTCTTTTCTCGTGTTTCCGACATGAAAGGACCCAGGATGAAGAAAGCTGCTGCGATTGCTGCAAGGAACAAGAATCCCGCGTTGACAGCACTTGAACCAAGTTGGGCCGCTGCTCCTATCACCCAATGGCAACCTTTGGTGTAGGCGCATTCCGAGGGATTTCCCTCCGATGGTATATTCCCGAGAGCGGTGACAGGGCAAGTCGCTTACGTAGCATCAACCATAGGAGAGTCACTATGACCACGCAACTGAGTTACGTCATCAAATACGTCGGCGACATGTCGGCCGCGGTGCGCTTCTATCAGGAACAGCTTGGCCTAAAGCTCCGCTTCCAATCCGCCGAGTGGAGCGAGTTCGAGACGGGTTCGACGACCCTTGCGCTGCACGCGGCTTCAGCGGAGCGTTCGGCCGGCAGCTGCGAGCTGGGATTTCGCGCGGCCGACATCGACTCCTTTTACGCGCAGAAGTCGCGCCAGGGCGTGAAGTTCACCTCGCCCCCCACGGACCTGCACGGGCAGCGCATTGCAAGGTTCAAGGACACCGACGGTGCCGAATCCAGCGTCAGCGGCACGTAACGACGGTCAGCGGCCGGGGGCGGCCGTCTGATCAAGCGTGCTCGAGGGGCGAGGTACCGACGCGCCCGCGACGTCAACCACGACGATGCCGACCTTTTGGCCTGTCTCCACATAACGGTAGGCGTCCGCAATGGCGTCGAGAGAGTATTTGCGATCGACCACCGCTCTGAATTGGCCCGCCTCCATGAGACCTTTCAGGTAGCCGACAAACCCGTTGAGGCGTCGCGGCGCCGGAATGACGACGCGATTGTTCCGCATGATCCACGACCACGTCGCGAGCACCAGGTTCTGTCCCCAAGGCCCGACGTCCGTCGCCGCAAAGGTTCCGTGCGGCTTCAGCAGCCTGCGGCATTGGAAAAACGTAACTTTTCCCACGGCATCCGCCACGAAATCGAAGGTCTCGCCGATATTCGTGAAATTCTCGGACGAATAGTCGACGGTGCGATCGGCACCGAGGGACTTTACGAGATCGAGATACCGAGTGGCGACAACCGCTGTCACTGCTGCGCCGGAGGCCTTCGCAAGCTGCACCATGGCGGTGCCGATGGCGCCGGAGGCGCCGTAGATCAAAATGTTATCGCCTCGTTTGAGATGGATTCGTTTCAGAACCGCATTCGCGTAGAAGGCGCCTTCGCACAGGACGGCCTCGTCGAATCGCACACCCGCTGGCAGTGGGGCGACGGCCCGGTCAGGGACGGCGGCATACTCAGCTTGGGCGCCGTTGCCCCTGGAAGGGCACATGCCGAATACGCGGTCTCCGGGCCCAAACGCCAGGACGTCGGCGCCGACCGCCTCGACCTCCCCGGCGAAATCCAAGCCGAAGATCGCCCGTTTCGGTCGAAAAAGCCCGTAGAAGAGCCGCATGAAGAAGGGGCGGGCGCGGAGTTCACCGCAATCCGTCCGGTTGACGCTCGCCGCATGGACCCGAATCAAGACCTCGTGTGATCCCGGCGTCGGCTTCGGCACATCGAGTACCTTGACCACGTCGGGTGAACCGTATCGCCTAATAACAGCCGCCTTCATAAGGATCCCGCATCTTACACCCCCTGAAATGACCGGAACGAGTCGGCCCCGGAACGAGTCGGCCCCGGAACGAGTCGGCCAAGGGCTGCCGCAGCCGGTCTGCGCATCCGCCTATTGACGTTCCATTACCGCGGGTCGACCATTCGAGGATATGAATCCACGCGTCAGTAAGGTTCATGGCAACGAGAAACGCTGGGCCGAGGAATTCGCCGCACTCCGCAGGTTCTGTCTTGCATCGGGCCTGAATGAAGATTTGAAGTGGGGCCAGGCGTGCTACGACTTCAATGGCCGCAACGTGGTCTTGATCCATGGCTTCAAGGATTATTGCGCTTTGCTTTTCATGAAAGGTGCGCTGCTGAAAGATCCGAAGCGCATCCTCGTTCAACAAACCCGAAATGTGCAGGCCGCCAGGCAACTCCGATTTGCGTCGCTCGCGGAGATCAACCGGCAGAAGGCGGCGATCAAGGCCTATATAAGCGGGGCCATAGAGGTCGAGAAGTCCGGCGCCAAGGTGGAAATGAAGGACGTATCGCAATTCGAGGTGCCGGAAGAGTTTCAGCGGCGTCTTGACGATGACCCTGCACTCGCCGAGGCCTTCCATGCGCTCACGCGCGGAAGACAGAAAGGATATTTGCTTTATTTTGCGGGGGCGAAACAATCCGCGACTCGCGCGACGCGCGTCGTGAAGCACGCGCCGAGGATTTTGAAAGGGCTGGGACTCGACGATTGAGCCCTCGCCGCTTGAACGAACAAGGTTCCCACCCTTTGGAATAATCATGATGTACGCGATCAAAGCGGAGGTTCGCGATCCACGGGCGAGGACCTTCACGTTCACCGCCCAGAAGACGATGTATGGCGGCAAACGGATCGCGGAGGGTGACTCGGTGTTCATATTCGCGAGTGAGAACGAGGGTGGCCAAGGTCTCATCGCGCGTGGAATGGTCACCCACGTCGAAGCCGTGCCAAGGCGGCGCGGCATAGCGCGCCAAACGCCGCGGGTGAGCGTGACCATCAAGCGCACGGCGCTCGCAAAGCGGCCGATGGGGCGCCGCGAGCTCAAGCATCTGACCGACTGGAAGGATGGCCAGCCGGGGACTGAGCTTAATTTCAAATTCTACCGGCAGGCAACCAACAAAATCGCCGGTATCTCCGATGCAGCGGAGTCGTTTTTGAGCAAATGCTTCTAGAGGTGTGCAATGCCGCATGCAATTCGATTCTATAAATCGGGCGGACCCGGAGTCATGGTTTGGGAAGAGATCGAACTTGCCAAACCCGGTCCGGGTGAGGTCCGCATCCGCCAAACTGCGGTCGGCCTCAATTTCATCGACGTCTACCACCGCATGGGTCTGTATCCGCTGCCGTTGCCGAGCGGCTTGGGTGGCGAAGGGGCCGGAGTCGTTGAGGAAGTCGGCCCCGGCGTCACCGAGCTGAAGCCGGGAGACCGCGTTGCCTATGGCACCGCACCGGTGGGTGCGTATGCGGAGGCACGGCTCATTCCTGCCGACCGCCTGTTCAAGCTGCCGAAAGGCATCGATGACAGAACGGCCGCGGCGATGATGCTCAAGGGGCTGACCGTGCAGTACCTGATCCGTCAGACCTATCGCCTCAAGAAGGGCGACACGATATTGCTGCATGCGGCCGCCGGCGGCATCGGCACGATTCTCACGCAATGGGCGAAACATCTGGGCGCAATGGTCATTGGCACCGTCGGCAGCGACGACAAGGCCAAATTGGCCGAGGCCAACGGCTGCGATCATGTGATCGTCTACACGCGCGAGGATTTCGTGAAGCGGGTGGAAGAACTCACGGGCGGAAGGAAAGTGCCGGTCGTATATGATTCCGTCGGCAAGGATACCTTCCTGAAGTCGCTCGACTGCTGTGCGCCCCTTGGGCTGGTCGCCTTGTTCGGGCAATCATCGGGCGCGGTGGAGCCGCTGAATCTCGGCGTGCTCGCGGCAAAGGGGTCGCTCTACGTGACTCGGCCGACGCTCAACACCTATGGAGCAGAACGCGAGAATCTGGCCGTGATGGCCAAGGAACTGTTCGACGTCGTGGAATCCGGGGTCGTGAAGATTGCGGTCAATCAAACCTATGCGCTCAAGGATGCCGCGGCGGCGCACGCTGACCTCGAGGCGCGCAAGACGACTGGATCGACGGTCTTCACGGTTTGAGCGGGTCTCGCGCTTCGAATCGAATTCGAGGATATTCGGTTACGAGACGCTGAGCGACGACGACGCATTTATTTATGATTGCTTGACGGCACTCTCCGGGTAAGAGGCGGGCGAAAATTTTTCAAACGCAGGTTTGGCGAAGAGATGACCCTGGAAGAGCCGAATATCATGGTCCTCGAACCAGCGGAACTCCTGCAGCGTCTCAACACCTTCGGCAATGACGTCGATCCCCAAGTCCATGCATACCTGCCGGATGCCGCGGACGATGGCTTGACGCGGTCCGTGTTTTTCGATGCCCCGCACGAGATTCATGTCTATCTTCACGTAATCCGGCTGGAATTCGGCAAGAAGATTCAAGCCCGAGTAGCCCGCGCCGAAATCATCGATCGCAAGCCTTATGCCCATTCCCCGATACTCGTCGAGCAGCGCCGCAAAATGCGCATGGTCGTGGATGACCTCGCCCTCGGTGACCTCCAGGACGATTCGTTCGAGCGGCAGGAAATTATCGGAGGCCGCCTTGCAGGTGCTGCCGATGGCGTCCGCGCAAAGTTCGAGGCTCCTTGGCAGAAAATTGAGATTGAGGTTGCGCTTCAATCCAAGCCGTGCGGCAAGAGTGATCGCGTGGCTCCGGCTGTCCTGATCGAACTGATGTTTGAGTTCGCCCGGCACCTGTTCCAGGACAAGGGATGCCGGTTCGTTGGCGGGACCGCGGATCAGCGCTTCGTATGAAATCACTTCCCGGGCGACGATATCCACGATGGGTTGGAACGCGTACGAAAAGGCAGGGACCAGGCTGGCTGAGGCACTGGATTGCGTTCGGCCAGCGCCCATCGCCGGTACTGGCAAGGCATTGCTCATACGGCCGCGGTACGCGCTCCAGCCAGAGTTTTGCGCCATCGTCCTTCACGAAAGGCGGAGAGTAATTTCTTGGCACGCCCGGCATCAAGGTCGAGGAAACAATTCGCGCCGCCAAAGAAATCGTTGGCGCCGGAGATCAGCGCGAGTTCCTTGCGGGAGACGTTCGAGAATCCCATTGTCCATTGTTCAAACGATCGGCTCGGAATCGCTTCGGCTACGATTCTGGTCACTTGCTCGTGGCGCCGGTCCAGTTCGATCCTGGCGTAGAGCCGCTCCACCGCGTCGGGAGCTCCTTCCAGCACCTGAAAAAAGCTGCCCTCGGTGTAAAGCAGCATCCCGGTGAGCCCGGCCTCCTCATTGTGCTTGCGCGCCGCCTGCAGCAAAGCCGTCAGCTCCACTGTGTCGAAAGGACGCGCTGCCGCGCTGGCGTAGATACAATGCACTAGATCGGACAAGTGGACTCCAGGGTTACATAAGGTCACTAGGCGTTTGCCTCACCGGGCGCCACTCTTATCGGCATGCCGGGCGAATAGTTGACGTCGATCCGCGCACGGTTTTGGTGTGCCGAATTCCGCGACACCCGGGAGAACCCCGTTGCCGGCATGTGTCGGGTCCTCTGGACGGCGCTAACCCGGAGATCTGCCCCGCGCCAGCCGATAGGTCATCCAGCACAGCAGGCCGACGGCGGCCAGCAGCACGCCCCACAGCGAAGAGCGCTGCGTCAACGCCAGCCTGGATTGCTGCAGCCGCTCCGCACCGCCTAATACCACTTGAGCGCCCAGCGTGGCGGACTCAATCTCGACGCCCGCGGGTACCGGGCTCAAATCGGATTCGGCGCCGCCGGCACTCGAATTGCCGTACACGAGCAGGAACGGCCCCGGTCCGCGGGCGAGAAAGGTGATCTCGTTGGGCTCCCACTCGACGCGCAATCGCAGAGGAGCCTGCGGCAGGCCGCCGCGGACGATCCGGGCCCGCCAGTAGCGGTCGCGATCCACGCCCAAGGACACGGGCGCATTCTGCCGCTCTCCGTCCGGGGCCTTGAGCCGATAGAACCCGCCCTGCGCGACGATGCGCCAGGGCTCGGTCGCCGCGCGGCGCGAGGCTAGTTCGATGGTGTCGATCGTATTGGTATCGGGGAGCATCACATTGACCCGCGTCACGGGCAGGTGGGCGTCGAGATCGAACAGCGCGGCGTCGGGCTCGGAAGAACGGGTCGTGCCGGCCACTTCGAGGCTGTCGCGCGGCGACTCCACAGGCGCATCGGCGCGCTCCGCCAGGACCGACGTCAACTCGAACGGCGGCGCCGGGCCCACCCAGGAGAGGCGCCAGTATTTCGCGCGCGCTGGGGCGAACGTCACACGATTTTCGATCAGCGCCTGGCCGTTCGCGTGCAAATTGGCGGTGGGCGCCGCGGTCACGAGGGTCTGCCAGGCTCCCAGATCGTCGCTGCTCTCGATTTTCACCCGGCCCGAGTAGTCCGCGGCCGTGTCGGGCCAGTTGAGGCGCAAGGCCGAGACCGCCTGAGGAATGGCGCGACCGTCGAGAATGTACTGGTAGACGGCGACGCTGG
>CAVULJ010000014.1:0-32464 GCA_963742215.1 uncultured Alphaproteobacteria bacterium | reverse complement strand
TTGCTGAGGCGCACGGGAATAACGCGCGTGCGCGCATCACGTCCTCGAAGCTCTTGGAGTGGAACATGCCGTCGCTAAAAATCAAACTCCGGAGACTGTGCGCGCAACGTGATCCTCTCCCAAAAAGAGTGCGGAAGCGGATGTCGGGCAAGAAACATCAACCAATACAACCGCTGGCCTTTTGGACCCTTAATGAGCTCACAATGTTTGGCTCGCGGCAATCCAAGACTGACAAGTTTTTCTGTCCAGTAATCTAGGATGGCAGCCCTGAGCGATGTTTGCGTTCATGTCGGTCTTGATTCATTGGAATCCAGTGTGCAAAATTATCAAATCCTCATCAGACAGACGACGTATAGCGATCTGCATTTCGCTGCAGATCAGATAGGCTCACGTGAACAATTACATCGATACGTTGTAGCTTAGACAAAGCCTCAAAAAGATCGAATGACAACGTTCCCAGATTATGTGGATCAAGAAGTGCGAGATGTAGGCCTGACGGATTGAGCCAACTCACGATATTGGGCAGCGCCACACTCGCTGGTCCTTCAGTCACTTGAACATTACATCCCAAATTTCGTAGGCGAGTCGCCGCCGAGGCTGACAAATCACTATCAGCATCCGATATATGAAAGGCGCTAAATGGCTGACTTTTTAATGACTGCTTACAGGCAGCTATCGGGCTGCCATCGATAAGCTCCAGCGTTTCTCTGATACGCGACTGTCCCGGTCCGCTGAATACATCGATAAAGGCACAATGAGTGTATTTGCGTCGGGTCGCGCTAGAAATCTGGACGTAATCGGTAACGATTTCGAGCTTTTCTTCGCCCATTGGCCGACGTTCTCGACCCACAGGCCGTTGTCATCCTGCCAATAGTGATCGCCGCTCACCGGCATTGCTGCTCATCTTTTTAGCCGACGCACGCGTCGATACGCGCGCTATTGGAAATTCCCGATAAAATTCTCCGTCGAGCTTCCCGCCTCCCTTTCCATTATCGGGTGGATCAAAGCTCATTGCTTCCAGCACTGACCGACCATCCTCAACAACGCGCGGATTGTTGGTGTAAGCACCCCACTGCTTCAGAAACGGAGCGACATCTTTCTTACGACATTCCGGGGTAAAGATTGACGGGCCCGCGCGGATTTTGTGGACCGGGCGAGGTCGAAACCAGCACTTCGCCTGTTGTCGTTATTAATCAGAGCACGCCCCTCAATCGAAATCTGATCGAGTGGGCCGGCCGGCTCGTAGCTTACAAAATCGAACAACAGCCGGCAACTTTAGCAAATGTCCGACACGTTGCTTATAAGCTCCCGCATCTTCCGCAGTTGTCCCCAACCACACATTGCCGTAACCGTCGGCCCAATCCGCTGGCAGCATTCTCTTGATGTTCTGTGGACGCTTTGTCAGTAAGCGCCAATCCAATTGGTCGCATTCTTTGATGAGCTCGAAGAGGTCTGATCGCCACCCCGGCTCCGCCTGATTATCAAAGACGTCGGCTAGAGACGCACAAAACACTCTTGTCACGGCCGAATCTTTGTTGAAAGTTCCGAGCAGAGCAATTCCAGGATAACGGCGCACGCCAATATGCCTCTGTTGTGCGGCGCCTTGCGTTGTTACCCCACTTCACCTGGCCGCTACGCTTCGCCCACTTTTCGGCGTAGCAAAAATCACAAGCCGACGGACTGCCGTGGCATCGATCTTCGTGCAGCCAACCCACGGATTGAATGTTAAATCAGTCCACTCAATCTTCGAAGCAATGGCCATCGCACGCCTCCGGTTACAAAAGCACTGACCCCGGTGTGGTTAAGGCCGAGTTTAAGCGTAGGACAAAACAAGAACAAAAGTCAAGTACGCGTGCTATCCAAGATTAATCGCACTGGTACGCTTCGCCGGATATCGAACGTTATCCCTTGAAACAATGCTGATTATGCCAAGACAGAGCGGTCACATCTGGGCGGCGATCTAAGCTTTCGGGAATCGCAATGGTCGCGCCATTTAGCGCGTAATAGTGGCGACCGTTTTCGTGTTTCTTCTCGAATTTTTTTACTTACCTCGAACTTTCATCCGGAGTGATGGTGACATATCCGAGATCGAAAAGACTATGGATGTCGCGACGGAACAAAATACCGTTTGAGGCTTCGTGCGACCCGCGATCCGCAAACGGTCGAATACGGGCGGCGTCAAGAGCTGGTAGCGTTCTCTCGCCCGACACGGCGCAGCGTCGGCGATAATTATCGGTTACGAGATTTCTTGAAACGCCCCCTGGCCAATCGGGGACGCACTAACACCGGCTCCCCGTACCTTGCTTGCTCTGGAGCTTCACCGATCCCGGCGGACGAATTTCGTTGGGATCACCAAGTGCACGCTGCTACCGATCCCAAAGTCGACGACTTTCAGATTGATCGGTTTCGTAGCCTTTGAATTTCACAATATTCCTTGAAAAGTCTTCTGGCACCTTGATCCATTGGTTATCGTGCAGGAAGAATGGCTTAGTCAGAACTCGACACCCAACTATGAAATCGTCCCGTTCATCAGGTTTCACGCGTCGATATTTTGCAATTCGTGTTCGCATTTCGGCGAGCGAATCAGCGCCGTTGCTGTTCCGAACGCCTCCCATGCGAGCGAACACGGCATTGAATTGGCGTGCGCAAATACACCCCCGCCGACAATGAAGTGATTGGGTGTGTGCAGCTTGAATAGAAACAATTCTCCCGGCTGTAGGGCTTTAAAGCCCGAATCCGAAGGCGACCAGAAATTCACTTCGGGCAAATTGGGCGTTTGGCGGAGCTGATTGAACCAGTCGCCATCTGTAACGGCCACGATAAGTCGGACTGCCATGTGGCTCTGGCCCCTCGCCCTAGCGTTCGAGGATGGTATTGTCAGGGGTGAGCGGTCGCAAGCAAAACGGCGGACTTTGTCCGCCGTTTCTGAGGCGCTGAGGAAGCGTTGCCGCTAGCGCCCCCTCCACCGCGCAAATGCAAAAGCCGGCGCTCCGCGCGGCGACACTTTAGTGGACAGCAACCAGAGGTCGCCTAAGCAAATCCCGGCTGCGTCTCGAACTCCACAGGGACTTAGATAAACTTCCGCCTCTCCATCCATTCACCTCCCGGTCCGATCAAAACGCCTGACTCAGTATCGGAGACCGAGTGCCTAAAATGATGATAATGGGGGTACAGGCCCGACCGACTAATGCCACCTATTCGACGTGCGGAATAGCAGTTAGCCTTCAGGCAAGCGGGAGGTACGCCGATGAGTGACTGCTTTCGGATATACGGTCCATTCAAAATCCAAAACAAAGAAAAGATAGTCGATAAGGACCATCAAGGTTTGTACTGGGATGATTGCGTCGACAAAGAGTACTACGGATTGTCGATGGCAAAGGGTATCTATCTATTTTCACTCAGAAATGCCGACAACTACAGCCCTCAATATGTCGGAATGACAGCGCGAGATTTTAGGACGGAGGTATTCAACGACAGAAACAGGGTCATGATACTTACCCATTTTCTCAAGCAGCGAGGCGTGCTCTGTTTGCATTTATTGGCGAGAGAAAAGGAAACGCAAAGAGGATTTTCGATCCATATTGATGAGAAGGAGCTATTCTGGCTCGAAGATTACATTCAACAAACATGCCGAATAAAAAATCCAGACCTGCTCAATATTGGGAAAAGCAAATTCCTCTTAAAGACCGCTATAGAGGGCATAACGGATAGCACCAGTAGTAGAGGAATGAACGTCCGATCGTTTAGGAACGCCCTTGGTATTGAGGACTGATTTCAACAGACGCGGGTCTCTAAGAGGCCTTCTACTCGGCGTATTTTCTCTAAAGAACGGTTGCCGCAGACCGCCTATCCGCCGGCAGCTGGGGCCCTTCCCCAAACTAGCCTACTTTCCCGGATATCACTATACGCCCCCCGCTACGCGGGGGCGGATGAGCAGCTACGCCGCCCGGCGCTGCTGCTTGCCTTCTTTCACTTCCTCGATGATCTTCCTCGTAAAGGCGTCGAGGTCGCCTAAGGTTGCGCGAGGTTTCGCGCCCCGACATGATCTGTCGTCGCGGCCTGTCCGATGAACCCACGGGAAAATCCGCGCGACGAACCGGCAAGACCGCGCGTGGATGGCAGCGCCGAAGAGGTCATACGTCATGTGGACCCGCACGCAGTTTGCCTATTTGCTCGCGGCTGCCGTCATTTTCCTCTTCCTGCATCTGTATTTCGTCCTGAGCTGGGACAGTCTTTATGCGCCCCACCCGTGGCGCGGCTATGCGCCGGGCGTGGCGCCGCCGTTCTTCACCTCTTCGCCGCGGAGCGAGCTTGTCGCCGGCGCGGTGCTGTTCGCCATGACGCTTGGCATGACGCTCCTGCCGACCGGCCGCGCCGCGTTGACAGGCGTGGCGATCTGGGCCGGCGTCATGGCGGCCGTCGTCGTGCTGTGGGTGGCGACGCCGCCGCTGCGCAACGACAGCGACATGTGGCCGATCGACCTGGTGTTTCTTGCGGTCAACACCGGCGTGCCGATCCTGCTCGGATGGATTGCCGGGTGGGCTCTCTGGCGCCTGCGCAGCGGCCGGTGGCGAGAGCCGGAGCCTTGACGCTCCCTCACCTCGTCACCACCGGGCTTGACCCGGTGGTCCATGCTGAGGAGCGGCCATAAAAACGGTTGGGTAGGCGCAAGCGGCGGCGGCCGCATGGATTGCCGGGTCAAGCCCGGCAATGACGATTGAGAGGGGAGCGCTAACAAAAAACCCGACCGAAGCCGGAGTTTAGTTTGATTTTCAAGAAAGACGTGGATCGTTCCAGGGCCGGAAGCCGGAAGTACCCCAGGTATCGAGCCAGCGCACAACATCGTCATGCGCCACAGTCGGCGCGCCGGCTTTAATTGCGGCCCACTGCCGGTCCAGGTCATCCACTTCGTCGCGCGATAAATTCGCCGCATCTTTGACCGCGACCATTTCCGCCAGCAGCTCCGGCACCGACAAACCGACTTCGGCGGCGCGCGTCTCAAGCGCCGTTGCGGTCGCGTCGTCCACTTCGATGGTGCGTAGTTTGATGTTCATGTCGCGGCGCCTTAGGAAGCTAATATATCACGATCATGGCGCACGACCAAAGACGTGGATGGCCGGAACTTGTTACATCAAGATGGCGCTGCGCGCCTTTTGTCCGGCCATGACGCTCACCCTACTCGTCACCACCGGGCTTGACCCGGTGGTCCATGCTGAGGTGCGGGTCATAAAAACGGTTGGGCAGGCGTTAGCGGCAGCGCCGCATGGATGGCCTCCCTGAAAGCCGAGTCCATGCATCATGATGTGTCGGTCATGTCCTCGAACACCCGTCGGGGATGTCTCCGGGCTAAACATCAAGTCCGGCAATGACGATAGAAGGGGCGGCGGCACTAACAAAAAAACCCCGGCCGGAGCCGGGGTTGATCTCATTTCTCGAAGATGGATGCCCGGGTCAAGCCCGGGCATGACGCCGAGAATTAATTATCGAGGAAGCTGCGCAGTTTCCGCGACCGCGACGGATGCTTCAACTTCCGCAGCGCCTTCGCCTCGATCTGCCGGATGCGCTCTCGGGTCACCGAGAACTGCTGGCCGACTTCTTCGAGCGTGTGATCGGTGTTCATGCCGATGCCGAAGCGCATGCGCAGCACGCGTTCTTCGCGCGGCGTGAGCGAGGCCAGCACCCGCGTCGTGGTCTCGCGCAGGTTCGACTGGATCGCGGCGTCGATCGGCAGGATCGCGTTCTTGTCCTCGATGAAATCGCCGAGGTGCGAATCTTCCTCGTCGCCGATCGGCGTTTCGAGCGAGAGCGGCTCCTTGGCGATCTTGAGAACCTTGCGCACCTTCTCGAGCGGCATGCCGAGCTTTTCGGCCAGCTCCTCCGGTGTCGGCTCGCGGCCGATCTCGTTGAGCATCTGGCGCGAGGTGCGCACGATCTTGTTGATGGTCTCGATCATGTGCACCGGGATGCGGATGGTGCGCGCCTGATCGGCGATCGAGCGGGTGATGGCCTGGCGGATCCACCACGTCGCATAGGTCGAGAACTTGTAGCCGCGGCGGTATTCGAACTTGTCGACCGCCTTCATCAGGCCGATGTTGCCTTCCTGGATCAGGTCGAGGAATTGCAGGCCGCGGTTGGTGTATTTCTTGGCGATCGAGATGACGAGGCGAAGGTTTGCCTCGACCATTTCCTTCTTCGCCTGGCGCGCTTCGCGCTCGCCCTTCTGCACCATGTGCACGATCTTGCGGAACTCGCCGATCTCGAGACCGGTCTCGCTCGCCAGCGTGTGGATGTTGGTGCGCAGGTCGCGGATGCGGTCCTTGTCGCGGGCGACGAAATTCTTCCAGCCCTTTTCGCTGAGCTTGGAGATGCGGTTGAGCCAGCGTGGATCGAGCTCGGTGCCCTGATACTGCTTGAGGAAGTGGTCGCGGGCGACGCCGTGGCTTTCGGCCAGACGCATCAGCCGGCCTTCGTGGCCGACCAGCTGCTTGTTGATGCCGTAGAGATGCTCGACCAGCGCTTCGATGCGGTTCTGATTGAGGCGGAGCGACTTCACTTCCTGGATGATGTCTTCCTTGAGCTTTCTCGCCTTGCGTTCCTGCGCGGGCGACAGCGTCTCGTTGTGCAGCTTGCCCTCGATATCGAGCTCCTGCAGGCGGCGCAGCCGCTTGAAGGCGTCGGCGATGTTGTCGAAGGTCTCGAGCACTTTCGGCTTGAGCTCGGCCTCGATGGCGGCGAGCGACATGGAATTCTCCATGTCGTCCTCGTCGATGTCGGCGTCCGCAATGGCGGCTTCTTCGCCTTCTTCACCTGGCGCCGTTGCCGTTCTTGAACGGCGTCGCGGAAGCCGGCGCCGACGGCGGCGCAACAGCCTGCGGCGGCACATAGCCGGGGGCGCCGGGACCGGGCGCGACGCTGCCCGGAATGGGCTGGCCGTCCGGGCCGATCTGCGGCGTCACGATCTTGGCGTCGGGACCGGCATAGGTCGCTTCAAGATCGATGATGTCGCGGAGAAAGACTTTTCCTTCGTTGAGTTCGTCGCGCCAGATGATGACGGCCTGGAAGGTCAGCGGGCTTTCGCACAGCCCTGCGATCATCGCCTCGCGGCCGGCCTCGATGCGCTTGGCAATGGCGATTTCGCCTTCGCGCGACAACAGCTCCACCGAGCCCATTTCGCGCAGATACATGCGGACCGGATCGTCGGTGCGCTCGGCCGGCTCCTTGGCTTCGGACTTGGCCAGCGCCTTCGGCGCCGCCTCGACCAGTTCGCCGCCCTCGGTTTCCTCTTCTTCCTCTTCCTTCTCGTCCTCGTCGGCGTCGGCTTCCTCGGTCTCGACGACGTTGATGCCCATCTCGTTCATCATCGCCAGGATGTCTTCGATCTTCTCGGAGGTCACTTCCTCGGAAGGCATCACGGCGTTGAGCTGTTCGTAGGTGACATAGCCGCGCTTCTTCGCGGCCTTGATCATCTTCTTGACGGCGGCGTCGGAGAGATCGAGCAGCGGCTTATCCGGGGTCTCGGCGCCATCCTTTTCGGCCGTCTCGGGGGCATCCTTCACCGGCGCGGCCTTGGCCGTCTTCACGATGGTTTTGGTCGCCGCGCTCTTCGTTGCCATGTGCATAAGCCTCCAACGCCTTTCCCCGACCCTGTGGCGTGCCAGCCACGGCGGGGTTTGGGGACTAACGCGTCCCCCTACCCTATGGTGTGAGTCTCCACACCCGGGGGTGGCGACCCATGATTTGGCCGGTTCCCCGGACGGGAACAGGCAAACGGGCAGTGCCCCTGCAGCACTACCCGCGATTCGAGGTCTAAACCATCGCAGAACCGCGTTAAGCAGCCACTAACCACAACAACGGGGGCAGACCTCGTATTCCCCGCCGCTGGACCGCCAAATCACCCCAAAGCGGGGCGACAGACCCTCCCCAAAAGGGAGGAATATGTGACGCGGCTATGCGTTCCAGGCAACCCCTAGAATGAGCGGGTCGGCCTGCCGGATTGCGCCCCGAAACCCTCGACCAGGGCCTCGGTACCGTCCAGCGAGGAGAGCCGCGCTTTGACATCGAGGAGCCGGGAGTAATTCGCCTCGGAATTATCCGCTCCGAGCGCCAATTCCGCGTCCTTAAGCTCCCGAGATAGTGAATGCCATTGCCGATGCAAGGCAACAAGCTGCCGCCATGTCAGTAAAACATCGTCGGGCGCGGCTTCCGGCCGCGCGCCCCAGACCGACAGCGTGGTGATCGAGCGCTCGATCCGGCGGAGCGTCTCGCCAAAACCTGAGCGCTCAAGCTCCGCGACCAGCGCCGCGTGGTCGCCTTCGGTCGAGTGGCCGCCGTCGTGGGCGAAATCGCCGGCCGCATGGTGGGCGAATACGTCAATCAGCGCGCCTTTCAACCGCTGAGTGTCGGG
Organism: uncultured Alphaproteobacteria bacterium; assembly: GCA_963742215.1. Classification (GTDB taxonomy): domain Bacteria; phylum Pseudomonadota; class Alphaproteobacteria; order Rhizobiales; family Xanthobacteraceae; genus BOG-931. Next base: position 24,060 of record CAVULJ010000014.1, on the reverse strand, counting down.
ATTGCGGAACTCGGCTTCCGCCAGTTCCTCCATGTGGTCGTGCAGCAGCCACGGATGATTGACCGCGGCCTGCAACATCAGCGCCTCGCTGCGGGGAATGGCGGCGCGCGGGCCGCGATGCAGCGAGCTTGCGGCAAGCTGCGGGCTCGACGGCGACATAATTATTGCTATTCTCGTCGCGCGCGAACGAAGCGCGCGCGCCGGGCGGACGCGCCGGCGCACCGGTGAATCTGCCGCGTTTGTCGCCGAGTTGCCCGGCCGATTGTCGTAGCGCTGATCGCGCCGCGCAGGCCGGCGCGTTGCAATATTGACCGGGGCGAAGTGAGTGCGCAGCCGCGCGGTGAAATCCTGCCGGTAATAGCGGCGCACGGTTTCATCGGCGATTGTTTGCGTCACTTCGTTGATGCGCGCTTCGAGCGCGGCGCGGCGCTCCGGCGTATCGAACCGCCCTGTTCGCTCTCTCTTTGCCACAGCATCTGCGCGAGTGGCTGCGCTGAGCCGAGCACGTCGGCAATCGCGTCGCGGCCGCCGGAGCGGGCCAAATCGTCGGGATCCTGGCCGTCGGGAAGGCCCGCGAATTTCAGGCTCTTGCCGGGCTTGATCAGCGGCAGCGCGATATCGATTGCACGATAGGCGGCGCGGCGGCCGGCGCCATCGCCGTCGAAACAAAGGATCGGCTCGTCGTTCATTTTCCACATCAGGCCGAGCTGATCGGCGGTGAGCGCGGTGCCGAGCGGCGCCACCGTCGCTTCATAACCGGCGGTGACCATGGCGATGACGTCGACATAGCCTTCCACCGCGATCACCTGCGCGCCGTCATGCGACGCCTTGCGGGCGGCTGCGATGTTGTAAAGCGTCGCGCCCTTGTGAAAGAGCGGCGTCTCCGGCGAGTTCAGGTATTTCGCCGCGACCTCTTTCTCCAGCGCGCGGCCGCCGAACGCGATCACCCGGCCGCGCCAGTCGGAAATCGGAAACATGATCGCGATCGCGGAACCGATCGTACGGCACCGCGATATCTTCGCCTGAGACCAGAAGCCCGGCCTCGATCATGTCCTCGACCGGGATTTTTGCAGCGCCCAGATGTTCCTTCAGCGCATACTGATCGGCGGCGGCGTAGCCGAGCTGGAATTTAAGCTGCGTCGCCGACGACAGCCCGCGGTCGGCGAGATAGCCGCGGCCGCGCGCGCCGTTGCGTGACGCCAGCGTCGCCTCGAAAAATTTCGCGGCAAGCTCGCAGATATCGTGCAGCGTCTTGCGCCGCTCCTCGCGCGCTTCGGCTTCCGGCGAATAAGCCGGCAGCGGCACCCCTGCCTCGCCCGCGAGCCGCTCCACCGCTTCGGGAAAGCTCACCCCTTCGGTGAGCATCAGAAAGTCGAAAATGTTGCCGTTCTTGCCCGAGGAGAAGTCGAACCACATCGCCTTCGAGTCATTGACGAAAAACGACGGCGTCTTTTCCTTGTTGAACGGCGAAAGCCCTTTCCACTCGCGCCCGGCTTTGCGCAATTTGACGCGCCGGCCGACGACTTCCGAAACCGGAAGCCGCGCCCGCAGCTCATCAAGGAATTGCGGCGTGAAGCGCATGGTGATTCGCCTGGACCTGCAAGGGTAGCGCAGGAGTGCTCTCAATATAGGGCGGCAGCCGCGAGAGCGACGCCGGGGCCGATTAGTCCCGGTTATCCACAGCCAGCGACGGGCGCGAGCGGACCGCATCCGCCGCCGATGGCGCATGCGGCAGAACCGGTTGCCTCAGGTTTCACCCACGCCATAATGACGCGGTGCCGTATCGTCGGCGAGATCGCCGACGATCTGCCGTGGCCGCGTACGGAGGCGATCACGGAACTGCCGGCCTTCGTCGAATTCACCCGCGCGGTGCGGCGCCGCCTGAACACTGCATCCGTCATCGAGTAGCGCACATGCAAGACATCAATGCCAAGACATTCTGGAACGCGGTCGGCCAGCGGGCCATGGGAGTCTCTATCGTGACAGCGACGGGAGCCGGCGGCCCCGCCGGCTTCCTCGGTCTCTCCACCGCCCATGTTTGTGCGGACCCGCCGCTGATGCTGGTATCGATCGACAAGAAAACAAGCGCGTTACAGCAGGTGCTGGAGAGCCGTCACTACGCCATCAATTACCTTGCCCACGACCAGCAGGCGCTGGCCGACATCTTTGGCGGCAAGTCGGCACTGAAGGGCGCCGAGCGGTTCGGCACCACCTCATGGGGCAAGCTCACATCCGGTGCGCCCGTTCTGCATGATGCCGCCGGCGTCATCGATTGCGTGCTGGAGGAGGCGATCGAGCGCTTCGGCGTGATGATCTGCATCGGCCGGATGGTTGATTTTGCCAGCAGCAGCCGCGCGCCGCTGATCTTTCTCCGCGGCCGCTATCTCGCGGCGCCCTCGGAACCGGAGCAGCCGCGATAAAGCCGCATATGCCTATACGGGCCGAACGCCGCGCGACAATCTCTCTCCTTGATTGACGGAGCCGCCGCCGGTCGAACCGGTCAGTTCATCCGCCACCCATCCGCCGTGTAACCGAACAACCGCTGCACCCGGTAATAGCGGGCGGAGCGCGGCGCGGTGAGGCCCCAAAGTTCGGACCGACCGGCGGTGTATTTCCAGTAATTCGAATTGTGGGTCTGGTAGCTGTCGTCGACCTGGAGCACCTCGGCGGCGTATTCCAGCGGCACTTCGTCGGGCCCGCAGAAATAGGCGAACACATTATTCCCCGGCCCGTGGCGGCCCGGACCCCATTCGATCGGATAGCCGTTGTCCTTCATTCGCCCCATGCCGCGCATCACCGAGTTGATGTCCGGCACGTCGAACGCGATGTGGTTGAGAGTGGGCAGACCCATTTTGCACATCACGATCGAGCAGTGATCGCTGTTCGAACAATGCAGGAAGGTGAGCGGCGCATTCTCGTCGTTGATCCTGAAGCCGAGTACCCTGGTGAAAAACGCGATTGTTGCGTCGTGGTCGTTCGTGTTGAGATTGGCATGCACGATCTTGCGCGGCTTATCCGCCTTGTCGGCGCGATCCGCGTGGTCTTTCATCTCGCAAACGAAACCGAGGTTGCGGCCGTCGGGATCCTTGCAGCCGAAGCCATAACCGCCGCCGGCGGACTTCAGCACTGCCGGCGCGGTCGCCGCGCATCCCGCAGCCGTCACCGCTTTATGCAGCGCCTCGACATCGGCGCGGTTCGCGAGGTCGAAGGTCAGGCGAACCACCGCCGGCTGCGCGCCACGGTGCAGCCCGAGGATGTGGTGATAACCGGCGGTGCCGCGGAAATAATGTGCGTCATGATTTTGCGCGACCGGAGTGAGGCTCCACACCGTTTCATAGAAGCGCGATGCCTCTTCCAGGTTGGTGGCGGCCAGATCGGCACTGCGCAGGCCGCGAATGAGACAGTCCGGCATGATGGTTTCCTTTAGAGCATGATCCCGAAAAGCCTGCCCTCGGACTTGATCCGTGGGTGGATACCGGTTTTCCGAAAAGATTATGCTCCAATAAAATATCTAGATCATGATCCGATTCGCCTTGATCGGATCATGATCTAGGTACGAAGCAGCCGGCGCGTGGCTTCTCCGGCCAGACGGGCACGCTCCATAATCGGCAGGTTTCTGGTTGCTGCGTTCGGCGCTTCGACCGCGATCGGCGTATCGGACGGAAACGCCGCGACAAAAGCATCCAGCCACAATTCGCCATCTCCGGGATAGAGACGGTTGCCGCGCGCTTCGTCGCGGTTTTTCTCAGGCGCGGGCTTTGCCTGCGGTGCGTCGCAGAGATGAATGTAGGAGAACAGCGCCGGATCGTAGGCTGCGATGTCGGACGGATGACCGCCGGAGCGGCTCAAATGCAGCGCATCCACCAGCAGGCCGGCATCCTGCGGCGCGGCCTCGGTGAGGAATGCGTGCGCTTCCCGCAACGTGCCGAGCACCGAATACGGAATGAATTCCAGCATGGTGCGGAGCCCGCAGGCATAGCCGGCCGCGCACAGCTTGCCGAAATTGTCCGAAAGCCGCGCTCCGTCGTCGTCGAGCGCAATGGTCAACACATATTTGGCGCCAAGCTCGGCGCCGGTGCCGAGCGCGGGCTTGAGCGCTTCGATCCGCGTTTCCGGCTTGAGCCAGATCGCTTCGACGTCGAGAATTTTCAGGCCGGTTTCGGCCAGCCGCCGTCTGATCCGGCGTTGCAGGCCGGCATCGCCGACCACATCGGTGATCTCGCTCGCGGCGAAGGCGGGCACGATGCGCAGGCCCACGGCATCAAAGCCATTGGCCGCCGCGGCATCGATCAGCGCAAGCGGATCGGCATCAAGCACTGTCAGATGCGCAAGCGATATCGGCCGCAAAGCGCGCTTCCTTCCCCCCGCGCGAGATCTTTAGCCGGCGAGCAGCTTCTTCACCATGGCGCTGGCTTTGGAAAAATCCATCTTGCCGGCAAAGCGCTCTTTCAGCGCCGTCATGGTGCGGCCCATGTCCTTGAGCGTCGCCGCTTCCAGTTCCCTGATCAGCGACGAGATCGCCTCGCCCGCTTCCATGTCCGACATCTGTTTTGGCAGATAGGCGGAAATGATCACAATCTCTTCACGCTCCTGCGCAGCAAGATCGGCGCGGCCGGCCTTCTCATAAATCTCGAGCGATTCCTGGCGCTGCTTGATCATCTTGCCCATGACGTCGAGGATCTCAGGGTCGCTGAGCTTCAGCCGTTCCGCGCCGCTTGTCTCACGCTGGAGAATCGCGGCATTGACGAGGCGGAGCGTAGAGACACGCCGTGCCTCGCCGGCCTTCATCGCCTGTTTCATCGCGTTGTTGATATCGTCGCGCAACACGGCTATGGCCTCTCACACAAAACGCCCGCACGGGTCGGCGGGCGGAGCAATGATTTAGGCCCTTGCCGATGCCGATACAACCGCAGAGTTCCACCCACTGGGATGAGCCGAAAGCCACGGCCTTGCTGGTCATGGCTGACGGCACCGTGCTGGAAGGCATCGGCTTCGGCGCCACCGGCCAGGCGGTCGGCGAAGTCTGCTTCAACACCGCAATGACCGGCTATGAGGAAATCCTCACCGATCCGTCCTATGCCGGACAGATCATCACCTTCACCTTTCCGCACATCGGCAATGTCGGCACCAACGAGGACGACATCGAGACCGTCAACCTCGCGGCGACGCCCGGCGCGCGCGGCGTGATCCTGCATTCGGCCATCACCCAGCCCTCGAACTATCGCGCGACGCGGCATCTTGATGCCTGGCTGAAAGCGCGCGGCATCATCGGACTCGCCGGCCTCGACACCCGCGCGCTGACCGCACTGATCCGCGAGAAAGGCATGCCGAACGCGATGATCGCGCACGAGCCCTCCGGCACATTCGATCTTGAAGCGCTCAAGCGCGAGGCGAAGGAATGGCCGGGCCTGCTCGGCATGGATCTCGTGCCGATGGTAACGAGCGGCCAGCGTTTCACCTGGAGCGAAACGCCGTGGCAATGGGGCGAAGGCTACGGCGAACTGAAAGACGCCAAATTTCATGTCGTCGCCATCGACTACGGCATCAAGCGCAACATCCTTCGCCAGCTCGCGGGACATGACTGCCGCGTTACTGTCGTGCCGGCCACGACGTCGGCCGAGGATATTCTCGCCCTCAAGCCGGACGGCATTTTCCTCTCCAACGGTCCGGGCGATCCGGCCGCGACCGGTGAATATGCCGTGCCGGTAATCCGCACGCTGATCGAGAAGAAGCCGGTGTTTGGCATTTGCCTCGGCCACCAGATGCTCGGCCTCGCGGTCGGCGCCAAAACCATGAAGATGCATCAGGGTCATCACGGCGCGAACCATCCGGTGAAAGACCTGAAAACCGGCAAAGTCGAGATCACCTCGATGAACCACGGTTTTGCGGTCGATCGCGCGACGCTGCCGAACAACGCGGTCGAGACCCACGTCTCGCTGTTCGACGGCTCAAATTGCGGGCTCGCGCTTACCGATAAGCCGGTGTTCTCGGTGCAATACCATCCCGAAGCATCGCCCGGCCCGCAGGATAGTCATTATCTGTTCGGCCGCTTTGTCGATCTGATGCGCGACCCGACGCAAGTTTAACCGCCGTCACCGCAGCACGCGACGCAATCGCGGGAAAACATCAAAGGCGTCACAACCGGGCTCATCGGCCGATGAAGTGGATTTTTCTGATCACGGCGCTGGTCGTCACGCGGCAGGCACTCGCGGCTGATTTGCCGTCGCGCAAACCTGGCCTGTGGGAAATCAAGACGACCATCGATGGCCGAAATCCGCCGACCCAGGTCATCAAGCAGTGCATTGACGCGGCCACCGATCAGATGACGCTGTCGATTGCCGGCCCGTTCTCGCCGGCGGTATGTCCGAAGCGCGAGATAAAGTCCTCCGGCGATTCAATCACGGTCGATTTCGACCTGCACGATCGGCAAAAGCACCGCGAATGCGCACGCGATGATTACCGGCAATTTCGAAAGCGCCTACACGATGACGGTAAAATCGGAAGGCACCGGCCTGCCGGCCGGCACGATGATGATGACGATTGACGGGAGCCGGTTGGGCGACTGCACACCTGGACAGAAGCCCGGCGACATAATTTTCGGCAACGGCCGGACCGTCAACATCCTCGAAGCGCAGAAGCACATCGTATCGCCGAACGATCCGCTGCTGCCTTCGCAGTCGCCTCAGCAATAGATCAAGCACTCGGTTACAGTGCGTCGAGAAACTTCAGCGTATAGGACTTGGCGTATTCGGGACTGGCCGCGATCACGCCGGCGCCGACCATCTCGTCGACAAACGCCGACATTCGTTTGTCGCTGATGACGCCGATTTTGCCGGCTGCAGCGTCGCCACCGTCGAGCAATTTGTTGTCTTTGATCATCTTGTAACCCTCGACCAGGGTCGGCATATCCAGCTGCGGGTTCAGCCGGATCAGCTCCTCGTTGGTTGCTTTCGGATCGGCGAGATAAATGCGCCAGCCTTCGGCCGTCGCTTTGAGAAAGTTGCGCAGCACGTCGGGCTTCTCGCTGATCAAGGTTTCTGTCGTCTCCACGGTGTTGATGTATTGGGTCCAGCCGAAATCGGCCAACATCAGCGACCGGCCATTCGGGACGCCGACCCCGACCATGGTCGGGTGGTCGATGGTGATATAGCCCTGCGCGACCGCCGCCGGATCAAGCGACCAGGCCCGATAACCTGAATCGAAGGGCTTCAATTGCTCGTCGCTATATCCGAACTTTGCCTTCAGCCACGGCCAGTAGTTCCCCCGCGAGATACCCGGAATGTACATCGGGTTGTGATTAAGCTCGGCGAGCGACTCCGCCTTATTCTCCGGATGAAGCATGAACGTGGTGGCATCCTTCTGATACCACGAAGCAACGGTCACGATCGGAATCCCGTGCAGCCGCGCATTGAGCGTCCGCATCGTCGTGCCCATGATCATGTCGGTCTGGCCGGCCGCCAGCAATTGATAGACGTTCAGCTGCGGTCCGCCCGGCGTTATCGTTACATCCAGACCGTATCGTTCGTAGACGTGCATCGCCTTGGCGGCGAAGTAACCGGCGTGATCCGCCGTCGGCATCCAGTTGAGCGTGAAGCTCACCGGCGTCAGCGTGCTGTCCGCCGCCGAAGCCGCGGTAGCCGCCGCGTAGGTGGCAGCCAGGATAGAAAAGGCAAAGACGAATATTTTTCTCATCTCGTGAGGCCTGTCCACGGTTCCGTTACAGGTGTTGAACGAGCAAGTTCGGTGCCACCGCTCGATCTGCAAGACCATGAGAGATCAAGGCAAAATGGTCGGAAGCACCCAGCGCGCGGAAAGATAATGCTTTCGCTGGTTCCGTCGTCACGGCATTCCGCAAAAATAGACGATTTTTCCGATATTTACCTGCTGCCATTGTGGCAACACAACGTTGCGAAAACGATGCTTGAAGTAACGGCCGGCACGCCGTCTAATCCGTCAGCCGTTGCCATAGGGGTATGCGCCGGGCCGCCTCTAAGCCGGAATGAGAATGTACTTCTTACACTTTGATGCGGGGGTATCCCGCGATGATTCCTCGACTGGAGCTTGGCATGCTGATCTATCAACCACCGCTCGCACCAAAGAACATCCCTGTCGTCGATCTGACGCCAAGTTTTTCCAGCGACATGCAGCGAATTGACGGTGTCGCCGCCGAGATCCATCGTGCCTGCCGCGAAATGGGATTCTTCTACGTGTCCCATCATGGCATCGACCAATCTCTGATCGATGACGCCTTCGACTATTCGGCGCGCTTTTTCAGCCTACCTGCTGAAGCGAAACGCGCTCTCAATATGAAGAATTCGCCCACTGTCGCCGGTTACGAATGCGGCGATCAGCAGCTCGACAGCCAGATTGCCGGTGCTGAAAAAGCGCCGCCCGATCTAAAAGAGAGCTTTGCCTTCGGCATGGAACTACCGGCCGGTCATCCGTTGTCGCAAAAACGCATTCGCAACTACGGCCACAATCAGTGGCCCGAACTGCCGGGTTTTCGCGAGACGATGCTGCGTTATCAGGGCGAAGTGAGAAAACTTGGCGATCACCTGCTAGGATTGCTGGCCCGGTCGCTCGACCTGCCGATCGACTGGTTCGCCCCGCACTATCAGCTGGGCTCGCAGTCGGTCCGGCTGCTCAAGTATCCGCCGCAGCCGCAGGACGCGGCCTTCAATCAAATCGGCGCCGGGGCCCATACCGATTGGGGCGGAGTGACAATCCTCGCCCAGGACGACCTCGGCGGTCTTGAAGTCCGCAATGCGAACAGCGATTGGGTTCAGGCCACGCCGATCCCGAACACATTCGTGATCAACCTCGGCGATCTCATGGCGCGTTGGACCAACGGCATCTACAACGCCAACATGCACCGCGTGAAAAACAATCGAAGCGACCACGACCGCTATTCGATCGTGTCCTTCAACAGCCCGCGCCCGGAAGTCGTCATCGAACCGATGCCCGGATGCGTTACCGAGGATTTCCCGCGAAAATTTCCAACCTGCACCGCGCAGGAACACGTCAACGAAATGTTCCGCCGCTCCTACGGCTACAACCCGGGCCAGACTGCGGCAGTTGCGTAGACAAGCGCCCGCTTGACCGAGACCGTACGTGATCATGGCGCGGCGGCGGGCGGCCCATGAAAAAATTTACTGTATCGTTCGCGCCGCCGGTAAAACCCGCAAAACCGGCCCAAAGGAGCACGCTCGTCATCCCAGTTAGACAATTTCAACCCAATATCGGTTAGGAAGCAGTGGCGAGAAACTCATGCCCACCACTGTCAAAATGCCGAAGCCGATTACTCACCAACTCGCCGACGACGGGCTTATTCCGAACAACCCGTCGCTGCCATTGATCTTCTATCGCGGCGGCGTCGATCTCTCCGGTTCGCCTGACCCTGAAAAGGTGATCGAGCACACCTTCGGTAAGAATGGCTGGCGCGATATCTGGCGCAACGGCATTTATCCCTATGTGCACTATCATTCGATGATCCACGAGGTGATGGGTATCGCCCGCGGCCGTGCCTTTGTGCGGTTCGGCGGGGAGAACGGCGAAGTGTTTGAGATCGCGCCCGGCGACGTGGTCGTGCTGCCGGCCGGAACCGGGCATCAATGCCTGAACCAAAGCGCGGATCTGGTCGTCATTGGCGCCTATCCGCGGGGCGGCACATATAATCTGTGTCGCGCCACTAAGGCCGAGCACCGCAGAGCACTGGCTACGATCGCCAATGTGCCGCTGCCTGATACCGATCCCGCCTTCGGGCCGAAAGGACCGCTGCTGACACTGTGGCGATGAACTGGCTCGCTTTTTGGGATAGTCCGCACTCGATCTACGTCAGCGCGCGGCACAAGGACGTGCACTATCGCGTGATCGCGGAGGCGATCACGGCGCTGGTGCCGTCTCACGAAGCCCGCGTGCTCGATTATGGTTCCGGCGAGGCATTGCATGCCGATATCGTCGCCGCGGCTTGCGGCCAATTGCTGCTATGCGAAGGCGCGCCGCGCGTGCGATCCGGCATCGCCGCGCGTTTCGCCGATAATCCTGAAATCCGCGCGCTTGCGCCGGACGATCTCAAACAATTACCGGATCAATCGCTCGATCTGATCGTGCTGCATTCGGTGGCGCAATATTTGACGCCTGATGAGCTCAGCGGACTGCTGACCCAATTTCACCGGCTGTTGAACGCGAACGGCATGCTTGTGTTGAGCGATATCGTTCCGCCGGAGGTACGGGCGGCGGCCGCTGCGACGGCGCTTTTGAAATTCGGCGCCGCGAACGGTTTTTTCCTCGCCGCTGTTGCCGGCCTTGCCCGGACGCTGATGTCAAACTATTGGCGGCTGCGCTCGCAATACGGTCTCACGCGCTATAGCGACACGGCGATGATCGGCAAGCTTGCTGCCGCAGGTTTTGCCGCGCAGCGGAAACCGAAGAATATCGGACATGATCAGGCGCGCATGGCGTTTACGGCGCGGGTGCGTTGATACTCGATCAGTCGAGATGTGCCCGTAAAGCCGCCGACAAGCGCTCGGCGGCCAGCACGATCACGAAGATAATGATCAGCAGCAGCGAGACTTCCTGATACTGGAAGAGATTCATCGCCGTGAGCAGCTGGAAGCCGATACCGCCGGCGCCGACGAAGCCGAGCACCAGCGAGGAGCGGATATTTTCATCAAGACGATAAAGGCTGATGCCGAGCAGCGATGGCAGGATGGTCGGGATGATGCCGTGACTGAATACCTGGATGCGCCGCGCGCCGGTGAGTTCCAGCGCATGGATCGGCGCCATGTCCATTTGCTCGATGGTCTCGGCGAACAACCGGCCGAGCATACCGACCGAATGAACGCCGAGCGCGAGGCCGCCCGGAAATGGGCCGAGGCCGACCGCGGTCACGAACAACAAAGCCCACACCAGATCAGGCACCGCGCGGGCGAGGCCGATAATCGCCCGCGCTATGTAATAGGCCAAACGCGATGGCGTCACGTTTGAGGCGGCCAGCATCGCCAGCGGCACGGCAATGATGACCCCGACCATGGTGCCAAACAGCGCGATGTCGATGGTCTGCAAGGTCGGCCAGACCGCCGCAGGCAGCTTGGAGAAATCCGGCGGAACGGCGCGCCGAATCAGATCGGCCATGCCATGCACGCCGGTAATCAGATCCTGCGGCCGCGCTTCGACGACGATAAACGTCTGAACGACAATTCCGATTCCGAGCAGGATCAGGACGAAACGGATCGCAGTGCCGACCGCGCCGCCCCAAGTTCCTGAGTTGCTTCCTGAGCTGTTTCCCGGACCGCGGACACCGCCCGCTCCGGCTTGCGCGGCGTCAACGCTCATGCCGCCTCGCTGAGGTAGAGCTGGCGCACTGCATCGCGTGATAACTCACTGCGGGGCAGGTTGAAGGCAATCTGACCGTTGCGAATACCGATCACACGATCCGCGTAGGCGTAAGCGAGCTCGATCTGGTGCAGCACACACAGCACGCCGAGTTGCTCGGAGTGCGCAAGTTTTTGCAGGAGCCGCATGATTTCTTCGGACGCTTCCGGATCGAGGCTTGCGACCGGTTCATCGGCCAGCAGCACGCGAGGCCGCTGTGCCAGAGCGCGTGCGATCGCCACACGCTGGGCCTGGCCGCCCGACAGCGTACCGGCGCGCTGCGCCGCGAGTGGAGCGAGGCCGACATCGGCAAGATGATCGCGCGCGGCCTCGAGTTCGTCGGCCGGCAGGCCGGCGAACACCGTCCGCAACGTCGAATAGCGGCCAAGCGCGCCACTTGCGACATTCGCGAGCACGCTGGTGCGGCGGACCAGGCTGACTTGCTGCCACACCATGGCCAGTCCAAGGCGTGCCCGCCGCAACTTCTCGCCTTCGAGCGCACAGAGATTGATTTCGTCGAGCCAGACTTCGCCCGCGCTCGGCTTCAGGGTCCGGGTGATGCAGCGCAACAACGTGGACTTGCCGCTGCCGTTGCCGCCGAGCACCACGACGAGTTCGCCCGGCTGAACTTCAAGCGAGAAGTCAGTCAGGGCGAGTTTTCCGCCCGGGTAGCGCAACGAAAGATCGCAAACGCGCAGCATCGGCCGGGAACTCCGCGGCGATCAGCTCAACTTCTCGAGATCGATATTGAGCGTCTTCACCAGATCGCGGATCAGGTCGTAGGCCTGATCGTTCTGCGGCACGATCTGGGTGATGCCGGCGCCGACCAGGATCTTGCGATCGGCCGCATCGAGGCTCATCAGGTCGATATGCTGTACGGCGTCGGTCAGCTTCTTCTTGAGGCCGTCGGGCAGACTGCCGCGGACTGCGAACGGATCGGTCGGAATCGGATCGGACTTCCACAGGAAGACAATGTCGCCGTCTTTATAGTGACCGCGCTGGGTCGCCGACTCGAGCTGCTCGCTGTTGAGCTCGCCGGCATCGACTTTGTGATTGTAGATCGCCTCGAACGACGCCGTGTGGCTGCCGGCATAGAGCGCCTTGATGTCCTTGTCGGGATCGAGACCGGCCTTGCGCAACCCGTAGGCTGGGAACAGATGCCCGGAGGTCGACGCCGCATCGGAAAATGCAAACGAATGGCCACGAATATCGGCGGTGGTTTTGATACCCGAAGACGGATAGGTGACGATGCTCGCCCAGTAGCTGACAGGTTTGTTGTCAGCGCCGCCGAATGCACCGACCGCCTCGGCCTTCGCCACCTGGTGCGCCAGCACGTAACCGAGCGGCCCGAATTCCGCGAGATCGAGCTTGCCGTTGCGCATCGCTTCGATCTCGGCGTTGTAGCCAGTAGCGACGAACACCTCGACCGGACAACCGACCCGGGCGCTGATCAGGTTGCCGATCTTTTCGTAGATCGGTACCAGGCGCGCCGCGGTATCGTAAGGCTCAACGCCGAAGCGGATCTTCCCGCCGTCCGGACAATCGTCCGCGCGCGCCGGCTGCGAGGTCGCGGCCACGGCGGCGATCGCCGTTGCCGCAGCGATCATGCTGATCGAAAAGATTTGCGCTTTCATGCTTGATTTCCTCTCATCGCTTTTCGTGATCGGCATTGTGTGATTGTGCTGGCATCGAAAGCCCTTTGGCGCTGACGCATCGCTTCGACACGGGAACGATCAAGCGCCTTAACGGGACGAAATGAATACCAAAGCGTCCCACGGCCGCGCGTGGCCCCGACAAATGCGCGCCCTATAAAGACTGTCTCGAAAGGCTAGGACCGCGCTGTGACAGCGGCATGAATGTCGGCCGCCGCCCACAGCAATCGGGATGCGACCAAAGCGACCAGGCATTCTGTCATCAAAACGTCACTGAGCGCGGTGCTGAAAGGCGTTTCAATGTGGGAGGTCCGGCCATGGTCGCATCTGCTGTGAAATCCAACCCCGCTATCGCTAGCGTCGAAGTCAACGGGCGCACTTATGCCCTGCCGAAACGCCCGACCGTCGTGATCGTCGTCGACGGCTTCGATCCCGCTTATCTGCAACACGGTTTTGCCAACGGTACGCTGCCGACCATGATGTCGTTTCGCGAGCACGGCTTCGTCGGCATCGCCGACTGCTCGATGCCAAGCACGACCAACACCAACAACACATCGATCGTGACCGGCGTGCCGCCGTCGGTGCATGGCATCAACGGTAACTACTACCTCGATGCCGATACCGGCAAAGAGATCATGATTACCGACGCCAGCCGGCTGCGGTGCGACATTATTCTCGGCGCCATGAGCCAGGCTGGTGTGAAAACCGCCGTTGTCACCGCCAAGGACAAGCTTCTCAAGGTGCTGGCTTACGGCATGACCGGTATCGGCTTTTCGTCCGAATATGCCCACAAGGCCAATCTCGCCGACAACGGCATCGAGAACGTCGAAGTCCTGGTAGGGCGTCCGCAGCCCGATCAATACTCGGCGGACCTGTCGCTGTTCGTTTTCGACGCCGGCATCGAGTTGCTGTCGTCGGTCAACCCCGATCTGATGTATCTGTCGACGTCGGATTACGTGCAGCACAAGCATGGCCCCGGCGAACCCGAAGCGGATGCCTACCATCGCGCGGTGGACACCAGCATCGCACGATTGATCGCGCTCGGCGCCACGGTCGCGGTCACCGCCGATCACGGCATGAACGACAAAGCTGCAGCCGACGGCACCGCCAATGTCATTTATCTGGAAGACGAACTGAATTCGCGATTTGGCGCCGGCATCGTGCGGGTGATCTGTCCGATCGCAGATCCGTTCGTAAAGCACCACGGTGCGCTCGGTTCGTTCGTGCGCGTCCATCTACGCAAGCCGGCCGACATCGCGCCGATGATGGCGTTCGCCCGCACCCTGCCGGGTGTCGAACGGGTGCTCGACAAGCAACAGGTCTGCGAGCAGTTCGATTTGCCGCTCGACCGCGAGGGCGACTTCGGGGTGTTCAGCGACCGCCATACCGTGGTCGGTGCGCGGCGCGAAGACCACGATCTAAGCCAGTTGGCCGGACATCGCCTGCGCTCCCATGGCGGTCTCGGCGAGCAGAAAGTCCCGTTCCTGCTGTCGCGGCCGCTCAACGCCGCTTATCGCAAGCGCGCCGCGGAACAGCCGCTGCACAACTACGACATATTCGACTTTGTACTGAACGGCGTCGAATAACAGGGCCGAAAGCATCGGGAGGAAGCAAAGTTATGCGCACTGCCAAGGCCGCCGTTTATGAGGCACCGAACACGCCGTTCATTCTCAAGGAATTTCCGGTGCGGCCGGCAAAGTCTGGCGAAGTGCTGGTGCGGGTGACGATGTCGACAATCTGCCGCTCCGACATTCACTCCTACGAAGGACGGCGGCCTAATCCGTGCCCGGGCATTCTCGGCCACGAGATCATCGGCGTGATCGAGGAGATCGGTGAAGGCATCGACAAGGACATGCGCGGCGATCCGCTCAACATCGGTGACCGCATTACCTGGAGCGAATATTTCTTCGACGGCCAGTGCTATTATCGTGAAGTCCTGGACATGCCGCAAAAGTGCCACGGCGTGCGCAAATATGGCCACGATCTCGCCGAAGAGGATCCGCATTTCCTCGGCGGCTTCGCGGAAGTTTGCTACATCCTGCCGGGCACATGGATCCTCAAGCTTCCTGATGAACTGAGCGACGAGGAGGCAACCCCGCTGAACTGCGGCGTCGCCACCATGGCGTCAGTAACGGAGGCCGCCGAGATCGCGCTTGGCGATACCGTGGTGATCCAGGGCCTCGGCCTGCTCGGCCTCTATGGCGCGGCCATGGCGAAGGCGCGAGGTGCACGCTGTGTCATCGGCCTCGACTCCGTGACCGCGCGGCTTGAAGCCGCCAAAAAATTCGGCGCCGACCATGTCATCGACGTCGGCAGCGTCTCGGAAAAGAACGTTATTGCCGAAGTGCGCAGACTGTGCCGCCCCGATGGCGCCGATGCGGTGATCGAGGTCTGCGGCGTGCCTGACGTGATCCCGCAGGGCTTGCAGATGCTACGCACCGGCGGCCGCTACGTGCTCGGCGGCCTGGTCAATCCGGATGCCAACGTCACCATCGACGCCAATATGCTGGTAAAGCGCTGGGTCACCATGCGCGGTATCCACAATTATCACCCGCGGCATCTCATTCAGGCACTCGACTTCGTCATGGCGAACCGCACGCGGTTTCCATTCAAGGACATCGTCGATTCAAAATTTGCGCTGAAGGACCTCGACGCCGCGTTCAGGAAAGCGTCCGAACGCACGGTGCTTCGCGCCGCCATTGTTCCCGAGTTCGCGGGTTAGCGCATGCAATCACCTGCGCTCAATTTCGCTCCGCGCGGCCTCTATATCGGCGGCCACTGGGTTGCGCCAAGGCAAGACAAATCTTTCGCGTCTATCAATCCGTCAAATATGGAAAAGCTTGCCGACATTCCTGCCGCCGATGAAACGGATGTCGATGCGGCTGTTCAAGCGGCCAAGGCGGGCTTCAAGGAGTGGTCGCGCGTACCGATCAAGGAACGCGCACGCTGCCTCGAGCTTCTGGCCGACCGTATCGAACAGAATGCGGACCAGCTCGCGCTGTTCGATGCGGTCGATTCCGGCAACGCCATCGTCGGCATGCGCGGTGACATGATCTGGACCGCCGACTGGCTGCGCTATTGCGCGGGCCTCGTCACCGAGATCAAGGGCGAGACGTTCTCGCAGGGCGACCGTCATCTCAACCTGACGCGCCGACAGCCGTTCGGCGTCGTCGCCAAGATCAATCCGTTCAACCACCCGTTCCGGTTTTGCGCCGAGAAAGCCGCCGCTCCGCTCGCCGCCGGCAATACCGTGGTCATCAAGGGCTCCGAACAGGCGCCGCTGTCGAGCTTCCGGCTCGGCGAATTGTGCGAAGGCATATTCCCGGCCGGCGTGGTCAACATCATCGCCGGCGATGGCAAGATCGGCTCGGCGCTGGTGCGCCATCCCGACGTGCGCCGGATCGGCTTCGTCGGCTCGGTGCCGACCGGCCGCGCCATCGCCAGGGAAGCGGCGGACGATCTCAAGCGCGTGAGCCTTGAACTCGGCGGCAAGAACCCGATCGTGATCTTTCCCGATGCCGATCCGAAGAAGGCGGCCGCCGCCGCGATCAAGGGCATGAACATGAATCGGCAGGGCCAATCGTGCAGCTCGACCTCGCGTGTGTTCGTTCATGCGTCGTTGCACAAGGATGTGACCGCCGAGCTTGTCAGGCTAGCCGAGGGGTTGCCAGTCGGCGTGCCGTGGCTGAAGGAAAACGACGTCGGACCGATCGTATCGCAACGCCAATTCGACCGCGTCATGGGTTTCATCAACTCCGCCAAAGCCGAAGGCGCGGAACTGCTCACCGGTGGCGGCAAACCGGCCGATCCATCGCTCTCCTCAGGCTTGTTCATCGCGCCGACGGTGTTCGACAACGTGACACCGGCCATGCGCATCGGCCGCGAAGAAATATTTGGCCCGGTGATGTCGGTGATGCCCTGGGATGACTACGAAGACATGCTGGCAAAGGTGAATGGCGTCGAATACGGCCTCACCGCGGCCATCGTCACCAACGATCTCGCCAAGGCGATGGAGACCGCCGAACGCGTCGAGGCCGGCTACGTCTGGATCAATTCTAATGGCCGCTACATCGGCGCGCCTTATGGCGGCTGGAAGCAGAGCGGCATCGGCGAAGAAGAATGCTTCGACGAAATCTTAAGCTACACGCAGATCAAAAACATCAACATGCGCTGGTGAGCCGGCGCGCTAAGTTACGCCGCGAACAATTCTCCCGCCCGACTTAGTCCAACTGCGCCTTGCGCTCATAGAACGTCCACAGCAGCGCGAACAGGCGCGGATTGAAAGTGCCTTCGGCGCAGTCGCGCGCTTCATCCTCGCTCAGTTCGATGGCCCCGCCGGCGATCTCGGCCTGAAGCTGGATTTGCGCATTCTCCTCCAGGAACGTGCAGGCAAAGAATGCTTCTTCCGCGGTGGCGCCGACTACGACGCTGCCGTGGCCGCGCATTTGCGCGGCGCGATGACCGGCCAGGGCACGCGACAGATCGGCGGCCTGATCGTCATTCACCACGAGCCGCGGATTATTCCAGGTCGGTACGCCGGTACAGAGAAACGAGCCGTGCAGAAACACCGGCTTGAGCGGCTTGCCGGCAATGCCGAGAGCGCGTGCATGCGGTGCATGCAAATGGCAAACGCACATCGCATCGGGCCTGTCGCGATGGATCTGGGTGTGGATGCGCCATTCCAGCGGGATCAGGCCTCCGGGATGTTCGATAATGGTGCCATCGATGTTGTAGACGAAAATCTGCTCCGGCCGCACCGTACTCTTTTCCGTGCTGGCGCCCGGGCTGATGAAACAAATGTCGGTGCCCGGCATGCGGATCGAGACATGGCCGAACATGCCAATCACGCCTTGCATGTTCAGCATCCGCGTCAACGCCGCAGTCTTTGCGCGCAACTCTTTCCGTTCGTCACTCATGAGGAGGCATTTCCATTTGGCTGACAGGTTGAAAATGAGACAGGGCTAAAGCGATTTGGCGACACCCGCGCGCTCGACGAGCTTGCCCCAGCGATCGATTTCCGCAGCGAGCCACGGTTTCAACTCGGCCGGCGAGGGGCTGTTCACCGGCAGCGTGCCGAGCTGCAGCATCAAGGCATGGACTTCCGGCGCTTCCGCCGCGGCGGCGAACGCGGCGCTGAGCGTATCGAGGATCGGCTTCGGTGTTCCCGCAGGTACGCACACCAGCGTCCAGCCCACCGCCTCGAAACCCGGAACGCCGGCTTCGGCAATGGTCGGAACATCCGGCAGCGCTGGCACCCGTTCCGTCGAACTCACGCCGAGCGCGCGTACCTGGCCCGCCTTGATCTGTCCGGTCACGCTGCCGGCGTCGGCGAACATCAGCGCGACGCGGCCGGCGATCACATCGTTGAGCGCAAGCGGCGCGCCGCGATAGGCGACGCCGGTCATCGTGGTGCCGGTCATGATCGCAAACAGTTCGCCGGCGAGATGGATTGCCGAGCCCGGACCGCCGTGGGCGAAATTGATCTGCCCCGGCTTTTCCTTGAGCAAAGCGATCAGC
This sequence comes from uncultured Alphaproteobacteria bacterium, assembly GCA_963742215.1. GTDB lineage: Bacteria > Pseudomonadota > Alphaproteobacteria > Rhizobiales > Xanthobacteraceae > BOG-931. Next base: position 5,518 of record CAVULJ010000014.1, on the reverse strand, counting down.
TCTTTGACCGATTTGGCCGGTACCTCGGGATTGACCACGAGCGCGAGCGGCGTGCGAAACACCAGATACACCGGCTGCAAGTCTTTCAGCGTGTCGAACGGCATCGACTTAAATAGCGTTGGATTGGCAGCGAGCGCGCTGGCATCGGCGAGCAGAGTGAGCCCGTCAGGGTCGGCCTTGGCGACCGCGCCCTCGGCAACGACGCCAGCGGCTCCTGCCCGGTTCTCGATCACGATCGGCTTGCCGAGCCCCGCCTGTAACGGCGGCGCCATGGCGCGCATGATCACGTCGATGCTGCCGCCCGCCGGGAACGACACTATGATTTTGATTGGACCGGATGGATAATCGGCCCGGGCGGCGAAGCCCGGCAGTGTCAGCGCGCAAGAGAACGCGCCAGAAAGCGCGACGAGAACGGAGCGCCGTGTCTGCATGTGACGTTCAATTCGTTAGGCCGCATTCGGCTCAATCGGGCTTGATGCCCGCATCCCGGATCAGCTTGCCGTAGCGCGCATAGTCTCTGGCGATTGTATCGGCAAACTGCTTGTTGTCGAAGTATCGCAGGTTGTAACCGAGCGGCGTCAGCTTCTGCACAACGTCAGGCATTTTGTCGACGGCAGCGATTGCACTGCCATAGCGTGCGACGACATCGGCCGGCATCTTCGCCGGTCCCGACACGCCGTACCACACGGTGACATCGAAGTTGGGATAACCGCTCTCGCTCACTGTCGGCACATCGGGAAGAATGTCGATGCGCGACAGCGAAGCAACCGCAAGTGGTTTGATCTTTCCGGTTTCGACATACTGCATGAGCGAATTCGGCGTCGACCAGATCAGCGGAATTTGCCCGCCGAGCAGATCGGTCAAAGCCGGCGTGGTGCCCTTGTAAGGCACATGAGTGATCTCGACACCGGCCATGACATTGAACATCAGTGCCGCGAGATGATGCGGCGTGCCGATACCCGGCGTGCCGACAGTGAGTTTGCCGGGATTGGCTTTGGCGTAAGCGATCAAGCTTTTCAGATCCGATACCGGCGACGCCGGACCGGAAAACAAAATAATGGGCGTCGTCGCGATCTGCGCGACCGGAGCAAAATCAGCGACGACGTCGAACGGCACATCCCGGTGCAGCCACTTGTGCAAGACGGACGAGGTCTCCATCAGCAGCATGGTATGGCCGTCCGATGTGGACTTGGCGACGGTATCGATGCCGATGGCGCCGCCGGCGCCGGTGCGGTTCTCCACCACCCACGGCTGATTGAGTTGCTCTGACAGCTTGGCGGCGAATTGCCGGCCAATGATGTCCACGCCGCCACCGGCGGCAATCGGCACCACCAGCGTTACCGGCCGGGTATCGGGGGTTTGCGCAGAGGCTCCAATCGCCGCCGCCGCCGCCATTCCAAGCCCAAAAATCAATAACTTTTGAGCTGTCCGCATTGTTTCCCCCACCGCTCTTTATTGGTTCCGTAAGGCTATCTCTCCGCTACGCACAGGACAAATCCCCGGAATTTGCCCCCCCATCGAATCTGGTCTAAGACCCCCTCGCGCGGGGCCGGAACCCGGCGCTGGGCGCGCGAAGAGCGCGCTTTTTTTGTGCCCCGATAGACACGATGCCCAAGCGGACCGACATCTCTTCGATCTTGATCATCGGCGCAGGCCCGATCGTCATCGGCCAGGCGTGCGAGTTCGACTATTCCGGGACGCAGGCCTGTAAGGCGCTCAAGGAAGAGGGCTATCGCGTCATCCTGATCAATTCCAATCCGGCCACCATCATGACCGATCCGGATTTGGCGGACGCGACCTATATCGAACCGATCACGCCGGACATCGTCGCCAAGATCATCGAGAAGGAACGGCCCGACGCGCTATTGCCGACCATGGGCGGGCAGACCGCGCTCAATACCGCGCTGTCGCTGCGCAAGATGGGCGTGCTCGAAAAGTTCAACGTCAAGATGATCGGCGCCACCGCCGACGCCATCGACAAAGCAGAAGACCGCAAGCTGTTCCGCAATGCGATGACCAAGATCGGCCTCGCCACGCCGCGCTCGCATCAGATCAAAACGCTGATCCAGGCGCTGGAAGCACTCGACGATATCGGCCTGCCGGCGGTCATCCGGCCGTCGTTCACGCTCGGCGGCACCGGCGGCGGCATCGCCTACAACAAGGCTGAGTTCATCGACATCGTCGAACGCGGCATCGATGCCTCGCCGACCAGCGAAGTGCTGATCGAGGAATCGGTGCTGGGCTGGAAAGAATTCGAGATGGAGGTGGTGCGCGACAAGAATGACAACTGCATCATCGTCTGCTCGATCGAGAACGTCGATCCGATGGGCGTGCATACCGGCAACTCGATCACGGTGGCGCCCGCGCTGACGCTGACCGACAAGGAATACCAGATCATGCGCGACGCCTCGATCGCGGTGTTGCGCGAGATCGGCGTCGAGACCGGCGGCTCCAACGTGCAGTTCGCCGTCAATCCGGCGGATGGCCGTCTTGTCGTCATCGAGATGAATCCGCGCGTGTCGCGCTCTTCGGCGCTGGCGTCGAAGGCGACCGGCTTCCCGATCGCCAAGGTCGCGGCCAAGCTTGCGGTCGGCTACACGCTCGATGAGATCGCCAACGACATCACCGGCGGCGCAACGCCGGCATCGTTCGAGCCGACCATCGACTACGTCGTCACCAAAATCCCGCGTTTCGCGTTCGAGAAATTCCCCGGCGCCGATCCGGTACTGACTACTTCGATGAAGTCGGTCGGCGAAGCGATGGCGATCGGCCGCACTTTCCAGGAAAGCCTGCAGAAAGCGCTGCGCTCGCTCGAAACCGGCCTGACCGGACTTGACGATGTGGTGATCCCCGGTCTCGGCCAGGGCGACGATAAGAACGCGCTGCGCGCCGCTCTCGGCACGCCGACGCAGGACCGCATCCTCGCCTTGGCGCAGGCCGTGCGGCTCGGGATGAGCGACGCGGATATCCACACCGCCTGTCGCATTGACCCGTGGTTCCTCGAGCAGATCCGCGGCATCGTCGAAACCGAGGCCGAAATTAAAGCCAAAGGGTTGCCGACAACGCCCGTGACGTTGCGCCGCCTGAAATCGATGGGTTTCTCCGACGCCCGGCTGGCCGTGCTTGCCAAACGCCATGAGGCGGACGTGACCGCGGCGAGGCATGCGCTCGGCGTGCGGCCGGTGTTCAAGCGCATCGACACCTGCGCCGCCGAGTTCGCCTCGCCAACAGCTTATATGTATTCGACCTACGAGGTGCCTTTTAACGGCCGTACGGTCGATGAAGCGCGGCCGTCCGACAAGAAGAAGGTCGTCATCCTCGGCGGCGGCCCGAACCGCATCGGTCAGGGCATCGAGTTCGACTATTGCTGCTGTCACGCCGCCTTCGCGCTGAAGGATGCCGGCTACGAAACCATCATGGTCAACTGCAATCCGGAAACGGTGTCGACCGACTACGACACCTCCGACCGGCTCTATTTTGAACCGCTGACGCCTGAGGATGTTCTGGAGATCATCGACACCGAACGCAGCAATGGCACCCTGCATGGGGTGATCGTGCAGTTCGGCGGCCAGACGCCGCTCAAGCTTGCGGAAGCGCTGGAGAAGGCCGACGTGCCAATTCTCGGCACGTCACCGGACGCGATCGACCTTGCTGAGGACCGCAATCGCTTCAAGCTTTTGCTCGACCGCCTGAAGCTGAAGCAGCCCCAGAACGGCATCGCTTATTCGGTCGAGCAGGCGCGTCTGGTTGCCGCCGACCTCGGCTATCCATTCGTGGTGCGACCATCCTACGTGCTCGGCGGGCGCGCGATGCAGATCATTCGCGAGGAAGACCAACTCGGCGATTATCTGCTCGAGACGTTGCCGCAGCTTGTCCCGCACGACGTAAAGGCGCGTTATCCGAACGACAAGACCGGACAGATCAATACCGTGCTCGGCAAGAACCCGTTGCTGTTTGACCGTTATCTCAGCGACGCGATCGAGATCGATGTCGATTGTATCTCCGACGGCAAGGATACCTACATCGCCGGTATCATGGAGCACATCGAGGAGGCCGGCATTCACTCCGGTGACAGCGCTTGCTCGCTGCCACCTCACAGTCTTTCCGCCAGCGTGATCGCAGAGCTCGATCGGCAGACCCGCGAACTTGCGCTTGCGCTCCAGGTCGGCGGCCTGATGAACGTGCAATACGCGATCAAGGACGGCGACATCTACGTACTCGAAGTCAATCCGCGCGCCTCGCGCACGGTGCCATTTGTCGCCAAGGTGATTGGTATTCCTGTCGCGAAAATCGCGGCGCGCATCATGGCCGGCGAAACGCTGGCAAGCTTCAGGCTCGCGCCGCAGCATTTCGAACCGGGCGCCGCAAAGCATATCGGCGTCAAGGAGGCGGTGTTCCCGTTCGCCCGCTTCGGCGACAAAGTCGATACCGTACTCGGCCCGGAGATGAAATCGACCGGCGAGGTCATGGGTCTCGCCCGGTCGTTCGAGATCGCCTTCGCCAAGAGCCAGCTCGGCGGCGGGACCCGGGTGCCGAAAACCGGCTCCGTGTTTGTCTCGGTGCGCGACGCCGACAAGTCGCGCATCCTTGAGGCAACGCGGCTGCTGGCCGGGCTCGGATTCAAGGTGCTGGCGACATCCGGAACCCAGCGCTACCTCGCCGAACAGGGAGTTCCAGCAGTCAAGATCAACAAGGTCGCCGAGGGCCGTCCGCATATCGTCGACGCCATTAAAAACGGCGAAGTCCAGCTTGTTTTCAATACCACCGAGGGGGCCACCGCACTGGCCGACAGCCGTTCGCTGCGGCGCGCAGCCCTCTTGCATAAAGTGCCGTACTACACCACTCTTTCGGGGGCTGTCGCCGCAGCACAGGGCATTAAGGCCTATCTCGGGGGCGACCTTGAGGTGTGTGCGCTGCAAAGCTACTTCGGCACCGAATCTGATCGCGAATCGGGGCGGTCGAAGCGACGGTATGTGTAGAGCCAGATTAGGATCGTGTGGCCAGGCAATGCTTCGGCCCGCGATCTGACTTTGACTCTGGAGGTTGAGATCGATGGACAAATTCCGATGACGGCCGAGGGTTACACAACCCTGGAAGCCGAACTCAAGCACTGCCAGCAGGAGCGTCCGCGCATCATTCAACAGATCAGCGAGGCGCGTAGCCACGGCGACTTGTCGGAGAACGCCGAATATCACGCGGCGAAGGAAACCGCAATCGCTCAACGAAGGCCGCATCGCCGAACTCGAGGACAAGCTCGCGCGCGCCGAAGTGATCGACGTCTCGAAGCTGTCCGGCGACACCATCACGTTCGGCGCCACCGTGACGCTGATCGATGAGGACACCGAAAAGAAAGCCGTCTGGCAGATCGTCGGCGAACCCGAGGCCAACGCCAAAAAGGGCAAGATTTCCATCGCCTCGCCGCTCGCCCGCGCGCTGGTCGGCAAGAAGAAAGGCGCGCAGATCGAGGTCAACACGCCCGGCGGCGCCAAGGCTTATGAAATAATGAAGGTGGAGTGGA
>CAVULJ010000013.1:0-244211 GCA_963742215.1 uncultured Alphaproteobacteria bacterium | reverse complement strand
GACAGGTTATGGAATGGGCGGGGCCTTCAGATTGACCTACCTTTATCGCAAGCGACGATGACAGAGCCGTTCTCGGTTGCATTCTCTGCAACGCGCTCGTCTTTGCGGCAGAGAAAAAGTTTTGCCAACGGACAGCTTGCGATGCGGTTGGATGCGCCTACTATGTTGGGCCGATCTAACGGACTGATCTCATGAAATACCCCTTCGTCCCCATCTCCCAGCGTAAGCCGCTGCGTTGGCCCAACGACAAGCGGCTCGCGGTCATGATCACCACCAATCTCGAATATTGGGATGTGACCAAGGACACGCCGAAGCCGTTCTATCCGGGTGGACCCGGAATCGTCGGCGGCGACATGCCGGGCAACGTGTACGACAACCCGAATTGGACCTGGCGCGAATACGGCCAACGGGTCGGCGTATGGCGTATGTTTGACATTTTCGACGAGTTCGGCGTGCCGTCGACGTGCACCATGAACGCGAAGATGGGTCTGGAACGCCGAGCCGTGATCGATGCCGCGCTTAAGCGAGGCTGGGAAATCATCGCGCACAATTACGTACAGACCGACCTTCTGGCCGATTACTCGTTCGACGAGGCCAAGGAGCGTGAGGTCATACGCGAGACTTTGCGTGTCTATAAAGAAGTATGCGGCAAGCCGGCCAAAGGTTGGCTCTCGAGCTCGCTCCGCTGCACGCTCAATACAGTCGACATCATCGCCGAAGAAGGATTGATCTTCACTACTGACCTGCTCAATGACGATCAGCCTTATCTAATCGAAACACGGTCCGGAAAGAAGATTGTGTCGATACCCTATACGTCCGAGGTGAACGATTTCACCGTTTTCATGCGCCAGGGGCAGGACGTCAACGGCGCATTTGCCGTATTTAAGGAACAGTTTGACTGGCTATATCGAGAGAGTGCCGTAAGCGGCCGGTTCATGAATATCGGCTTGCATCCGCACGTCGTCGGCCAGCCGTTCCGCATTCGGGCGCTGCAAGACTTCCTCGCTTATGTGAAGAGCTTCGACGACGTCTGGTTCGCCACCCGCGAGGAGATCGCCGAGTGGTATCTGAAAAATCACCATACTCACATCGGCTGAGCGCCGAAGTGGCAGACAGACGCGATCTGGCCGATCGGAAATATGATCCGTCGGTGCATCGGATGTTGAGCTTCCACGATGCGTTGATGCGGTTTACCGACGGCAGCGACACGCCACGTGCGTATCTGGAGCGCTGCATTGCTCGGATTGAGGCGCTCGAGCCTACGGTGATGGCGTTCGCCTTTCTCAATCTGGAACGGGCGCGCCAAGCTGCTGACGAGTCAACCGCCCGCTATCGGGCCGCCCGGTCTTTCGGTCCAGTCGACGGCATGCCGGTCGGCATAAAGGACCTGATCGACACCCACGACATGCCGACCGAATACGGCAGCGAGCTGTTTGCTGGCCATCGGCCCATAGCCGATGCGGCGACAGTGCGGGCGCTGCGGCTCGGCGGCGCAGTGTTAGTCGGAAAGACGGTAACGGTCTGTTTCGGTGGCGGCGATCCGGCGCGCACGCGCAATCCGTTCGACACTCGCCGCACGCCGGGCGGATCATCGAGCGGTAGCGCTGCGGCGGTAGCGGCCGGGATGCTTCCCGCGGCGCTCGGCACCCATGCACGGGGTTCGACCATCCGGCCGGCGAGCTTCTGCGGCGTCTATGCACTGAAGCCGACGTTTGGCGCAATCAACCGCCAAGGTTCTTTCTCCATGGCCTACAGCATGGATCATGTCGGCGTGTTCGGCGGCACGCTGTCGGACATGTGGATCACGGCCCGCTTCATAGCTGCCGAGGCAGGCGGCGATCCGTCCTATCCGGGACTGTATGGTTCGCCCTCTCCACCCAGCCCCACGAAACCGGGACGGCTCATCCGTCTCGATACCGCCGGGTGGTCAGCAGCCGAAGATGCGGCGAAGGCGGAGTTTGAGGAAATGATCGCGCGGCTTGTCGCTGCAGGTGTGGAGATCGTCACCCGCCGTGACGACCCGGCGATCGAGGCTTATGAGGTGATGCACACGCGCACGCCGGCGCTCTGGACCAATTTGTATCGTCACGAGATGCGCTGGCCGATGCTGCAATATCGTGAGCGATTTGCCGACAAGATGCCGCCGCGGCTGCTCCAAGGCATCGCCGACGGTGCGCACATCACCCAGGAAATTTATCGGGCCGCGTTGGTCGAGCGAGAAAATTTCCGCGCGATGCATGACGAATTGTCGCGCCGGGCCGATGGTTTCATTACGTTGTCTTCGCCCGGGCCGGGCCCGATCGGCATGGACCAGGGCAGCGCTATTTTCAACGAAGCGTCCTCGATCCTCGGCGCGCCTGCTATCAATCTGCCGTTGCTTGCGGTCGATGGCGCGCCGCTTGGCGTGCAATTGCTCGGCGGTTGGCACGGCGACAAGCGGCTCACGGCCGTCGGGCGTTGGCTTGCCGAATCGCTTGCCGGACGTCCCGTCTAGAATTTGCCTGCTGGCGCAACTTGCAGATTGACGATAACATTTTTCGTCCCTTCACGGAGATAGTCATGCGCCGATTACTGGGTCTGTTTGCGCTACTCGCTTTGAGCCTGCCCAGTATTACCGGGGCGCAGGCTGCAGCCGAAGGCAAGCGAGTCGTCGTACTCGCCACATCCAACGCCAATCCGTATATCGGCGCCTGGACCTCTACCTTCACCACTTTCGCGACCCAGGCCGGTATGAAGGTGACGAACCTCTCGGCGAATTACGACGCGGCGGTACAGTCGCAGCAGATCGACGACGCGATCGCGCAAAAATACGACATGATCGTCATCTGCTACGTCAATGATCAGGCAGTGATCCCGGCGCTTACACGCGCGAAGGCCGCGGGAATCCCTGTCGTGCTTTACGCGAGTCCGATGCGTAAAGATCAGGAAGATTTTTGGACGTCGTACATCGGCACCGAAAACGCCGATCTCGGCCGCTTGGCGGGCGAGGAACTCGTTCAAGGACTGGCCGCCGAGGGCAAGAAAGCCGCCAAGGTCGTCGCCATCACTGGCCTCGCACAGCAGGTCAACGTCCTCACCCGCCTGGAGGCGTTCAAAGCAGTGCTGGCAAAGAATCCGGGCATCGACTTGATCGATGTTGAGGACGGAAGCTGGAATACCGCCAAGACCGAGAAGATCACTGGGCAGCTGCTGGTTCGCTTCAGCGGACAGGGCGGTATTGATGGCATTTTTGATATGGCCGACAATCAGGCGACCGGGTCGATCAGCGCTGCCCAGTCAGCCGGAGTCCCGCTTGGCGTAGCCGATAAAGGCATCGTCATCGTCGGCTCGAATTGCATGAAAGATGGAATCAACCATATCCGCTCGGGCGAGCAATACGCCACGGCGACGCAAATCCCGACCGAGGAAGCGGAATTTGCCGTCAAAAAGATCGCCGCGTTTTTCAATGGCGGCAAGCTCGAAAAATACGAGATCATTCCCGTCTACGGCGTCACCAAAGAGAACGTGGACAAGTTCGCGCCGGGCTGCTCCTATTGATCATCAATGCCTATTCTCGAGGTAGAGGGCGTAACCAAGCGCTTTGGGCCTAATGAGGTTCTAAAGAACGTCAGCCTTTCGCTTGAGGCCCACGAAGTTCGGGCCATCTGCGGCGAGAACGGCGCCGGCAAGAGCACGCTGGTCAAGGTCATCACCGGTCTTTACCTGCCTGATGAAGGCACGCTCCGCGTCGACGGCAAGACGACCGCGATTGCCGGATCGCAGCATGCGCAGGAACTCGGCATTGCGTTTGTTGCACAGGAGCTGAGCCTGGCGCCCGCACTATCGGTGCTCGACAACATCTGGCTCGGTAACCGCGACGTGCCGTTTTTTCATCGCCGCAAGGAATTGCACGACCGCGCCCGCACGGCGCTCGATAAGCTCGGGCTGAGCGACTTGGCGCTCGACACGCCGGTCTCAAGCCTCAGCATCGGTCGCCGCCAGCTCGTCGAAATCGCGCGCATGCTGACCAGAAACGCCCGCGTGCTGATACTCGACGAGCCGACAGCGACTCTTTCCGACGTGGAAATCGAGCGCATCTTTGACGCACTTCGGGCGCTCCGGCGCGAAGGAAAATCCATCATCTACATTACGCATAGGCTCGGCGAGGTGTTTGAGATCTGCGACACCGTCTCGGTCCTGCGCAACGGCGAACTGGTCGGCACCCGACGCACGAACGACATTGATCGCGGCCAGCTCATGGAAATGATGCTCGGACGCAGCATCGGCGAGATGTATCCGGACTGGCAGACGAGCCCCGCCGGCATGATGTTGACGGTCCGGGACCTGGACGCGCCGCCCGTGGTGCAGAACTTCAGCCTCGCGGCCGAGCGTGGCACAGTGACCTGCATCGCCGGGCAGGTGGGGTCCGGCGCCATCACCGTGCTGCGCGCGCTTGCCGGATTGCATTCTGCCGCGACCGGCGAGGTCGAGATTGGTGGGAACACGATGGCCCTGCGCTCGGTCGCGAGCGCGCAAGCCGCAAACGTGCGGTTCATTTCCGAAGATCGCGCCGGTGAAGGCGTGTTCCTCCGGCTCAACGTGGGACAAAACCTCGTCGCGACTAGGCTCCGCGGGCACTCGAAATTTGGCGTGCTCGCGCGTGGCCGTTTGCGGGCAACGGCGGCCAAGCTCGCCGCCGCTGTCGGCGTCGACCGCCGACGGTTACGCTCTCCCGCCGACGAGCTGAGCGGGGGCAACCAGCAGAAGCTCGCGTTCGGACGCTGGATCGGCGGCGAACAGCCGGGCGTGCTCTTGATGAACGAACCGACGCGCGGCGTCGATGTCGGCGCTCGCGCCGAGATCTATCGGTTGATTCGGCAATTCTGCGACCGCGGCTATTGCGTGGTGATGGCTTCGTCCGACATCGAAGAGGTGCTCGGTATGGGCGATGTCATTATCAGCATGTATCGCGGCCGTCAGGTCGGCCGTTATCGCCGAGGCGAGGTCGACATGCAGCGCGTGCTCGCGGACATTACTCATCCGGCCGCAGCGGCATGACCGAAGTCGCATTCCCTGCCACTATTCGCCGTAATATGTTGCGCGCTCGGCACATTGCGCTCGCCGTTCGTCTGGCCGCCGCGGCGGCCATCGCCATATTCGCTCTGAGCACGCCCGGATTTCTCACGCCCTTGAGCATCAATTCGCTGCTCACCGCCATATCATTCGTTGGCTGCGTTGCCGTCGGCATGACCTTCATCACGCTCACCGGCAACATCATGTCGCTGGCGCTTGGCGCGACGGTTTCAGCGTCGGCGCTGATGTTTCTTGCTTGCCTGTCGTTCGGCATCCTCCCGGCATTTTTGATTACGCTGCTGTTCAGCATCGTCATCACCGGAGCACAGGGTTTTGTGGTCGGCCATTTTCGCGCCAACCCAATTCTGGTTAGCATCGCCGCCCTGTCGTTGTTGCTCGGCGCGGCGCAATACGCGACCGGCGGACACCGCATTTATCCTAACGGCGAAGGACTGCAGATCTTCAAGGGACGCGTTGCCGGCATTCCGAAAGAGGCGTGGATTTTCTTCGGCTGCGTCGTTGTGGGCCAGTTCATCCTCTCGTGGACCCGCATCGGCCGGATGATGACAATGGTCGGCAGCAACGTTCGCGCTGCAACCGCCGCCGGAATCGATGCGACATTCACCATCACCTTTGCCTACGCAATGGCCGGGGCCTGCTCGGCGGTTTCCGGCGTGCTGCTGGCGGCCCGCTACGGTTCGGGCGACATGGAAATCGCCGCCGGCTACGAATACTCGGCGATTGCCGCCGTGCTGGTCGGCGGCACGGCAATCGCCGGCGGTTCAGGCTCGACCTTGCGCACGCTGGTCGGCGTGCTCGTCATTTCGATCATCGAGGTGGTTTTGCTGCTGCGCGGCTTCAGCGAGCAGCTGCAGCTTCTCATCACCGGCCTGATCGTGCTTTGCGTCATCATGTTGCATACGCTCGGAGAGCGGCGGTGAATTTGCAGCGTGTCGCGCGATCGATATTTACGCCCTCGGTCCGGCCGTTCGCGATCATGCTCGGCACCATCGCCGTGCTGGGGTTGCTTGATCACGGCACCGGATACTTCTTCAGTATCGGCACTGTTTTCAGTGTCATGCAGTTGTTCGCCACGCTAGGGCTGGTGGCGCTCGGGCTGGGACTTTCCATGCTGGTGCGTGAATTCGATCTGTCGGTCTCCGGTATGGTGGGACTGGCCGGCTGCATCGCGGTCATGACTGGCGGCGCCAATCCGTGGCTCGGCGCCGTGCTTGGCGTCGGCGCCGGTCTCGTCAGCGGCATTCTCCAGGGATTGATCATGACGCGGCTGAACTTGAGCTCCGTCGGCGTCACGCTCGGCGGTTTGCTGACCTTGCAGGGCCTCACCTACGTACTGACGGGCAACCAGAATGTCAGCTATCCCAATATGACGGTCGCGCTCGAGCTGAATTCGCCAATCGCCGGATTGTTCTCGGTACGCAGCGTCGTGGCGTTGGCGATCTTTGTGATCGCAGCCCTTCTGATGACCTACACCCGTCTCGGCCGCGATGTGATCGCGACGGGCAGCGACCGCCGGGCAAGCCGCATCGCCGGACTTAACACCGATCGAGTGGTGATCGGAGTATTTGCGGCATCGGGGGCATGTTCGGCGCTTGCCGGCGTACTGCTCAGCTACAGCCTTGGCGCAGCCTCACCGGTCGGACTCTCCGATGTGCTGGCGCCGGCCGCGGCGGCGGCCATTGTCGGCGGCGTATCGGTGGTTGGCGGCCGCGGCAGCGCGTTGGGCATTGCCGCCGGCGTCCTCACCCTGTGCATTCTCAGCTCCGGTTTGAGCGCCATCGGCGTTCCACCCTACGTGCATGATCTCGTCACCGGAGCTATTCTGCTTGTCATCGCCATCCTCGACGGGCCCGACCTGGCGCTGCGTATTACGGCGTGGCGTCTTGGCCGCCTGGAACGCAAGCGGCATATTTCGGCCCGGATCGCCCCATGAATTCGAACACGCCTTCGTCCTATCCATTTGTGCCGCTGCCGGACCGCGCTCCGCTGAAGTTTCCCGACGGCGCGAACGTTGCGCTGATCATCACAATCAACATCGAATATTGGGAGCCTTCCCGGCCCGGCCAGAAGGAGCCCATGTTTCCCGGGGGGCCGGCAACGATTCCTCATGCGCTGCCGGGCGACGTGCTCGACACCGCCAATTGGACCTGGCGGGAATACGGACAGCGGGTCGGCATATGGAGGCTGATGGATGTATTCGACGCGGCCGGCGTTGCGCCGTCATGCACCTGCAATGGGATGATCCTAACCGAGCGGCGGCGCATTATCGACGCGGTCAAGGAGCGCGGCTGGGAGTTGGTGCCGCATAACTGGGCGCAGAACGATCTCCTCACCTCCTACGCGCACGAGCCTGAACAAGAACGCGCCGTCATCCGCCGCACGCTCGACAAATACCAGGAGATCGTCGGCCGCCCCGCGAAATCATGGCTATCGTCGGCAATACGGGGCACGCCGCACACACCGGCCTTCCTCAAGGAGTTCGGCCTTGTCGCCTATTGCGATTATCTCAACGACGATCAGCCTTACCTGATCGATACCGTCCATGGCCCGATTGTCTGCGTCCCCTATTCTAACGACGTGAACGACTTCAACATGTTCGCCCGCGGCGGGTTGTCCACCCGCGACGGCATCGAGATGTTGAAGCTATGCTTCGACCAGCTTTACGCCGAAGGCGCGAACAGCGGCCGGATCATGAATCTCGGCCTGCATCCGCATGTTATCGGGCAGCCGCATCGGATCGCGGCGCTGCGCGAATTCATCGACTACGTCAAATCCCGGCCGAAGGTCTGGCTGCCAAGCCGCGAACGACTCGCGCTTTGGTATCTGGCAGAAGCGCCACGGCATATCCGCGGGCAATAACAGACGACCTGATAATGAGACTTTTCGACCAATTGCACCGTTGTCGCACATCGTAGGTCAGTGCAAATATTTGCGCACAGGATATCCGTCGGAGCATCTCGCAAAGCGCGACGTTGGCCCTCAGGTTCTTATGCTATTATGAAATCTCTCTTCGTGCCGGAAGTTGGCGCTCCGACCCCGCAGCGACTCCTAGCGGACTATTTGCTAGCTACTTATCGCGGCTCGATGCGCACCGTGTTCGTAAGGGATGTCAAACTCGGTGCCAACAAAGCCGCGACAATCGAGTGTGCTGACAAGCGAATGATCGTTCGTTAAGCGTTTCTCGCGGCTCAGTTGCTTATCTTGATGTCGGCGTCAGTGATGATCTTCTGATACTTCGCGATCTCGGCGTTCTGGAACACAGCGAAATCGGCCGAGTTCGACCCAACCGGGATCAGACCCTGTTGCGCTACCCAATCCATTACCTTGGGCGTTTTGACTGCCTCGGCAACGCCGGCGTTCAGTGTCGCCACTACGTTGGGAGGCAATCCGACCGGTCCCCACAGCCCGTACCATGAGCCGATCTCGAAGTTCGGGAAACCAGAATTCCTCAAGCGTCGGCACGTTCGGCAAGGTAGTGAGTTGAGTCTTGGTGGTCACCGCGATCGGCCGTACCTTGCCGCTGCGGAACTGCTCGATCAAATTCGGCACCGGGCTAACCATGGCGCTGACGCGTCCAGCTATGAGGTCGATCAGCGCTGGCGAGGTGCCTTTATAGTGCACTACAAGGATCTTGAAGTCGCCCTCGCGCATTAGCCGCTCCATCGTGAGATGACCGACTGAGCCCACCCCTTCGGCGCCCCAGGTGAACTTGTCCGGGTTTGCCTTGGCCAGCGCGATGAACTCCTGGATGTTCTTTGCCGGAATGTCTGGATTGACGCCGATTGCGAGAGGCACGGTGCCGAAATTCGAAATCGCCGTGAAGTCTTTCAGCACGTCGTATTGCGTCTTCATCAGCATCGGCGTGATGACGAACAGCGACGGATTGACCAGCAGTGTGTAGCCGTCGGAAGCGCTGCGAGCCACCTGCATAGCGCCGATGGTGCTGCTGGCGCCGGCCACATTCTCGACCACGAAAGGTTGGCCGTATTTCTCATGCAGGAACTGCGAGACCGAGCGCGCTACGATGTCGGTGAGGCCGCCCGGCGGCGCGGCCACAATCACGCGGACCGCGCGCGACGGGTATTGGTCGGCCTCGGCAGCGGAAACGAGACAGCACAAGACGAGGATTGTGCCCAAGATTTCGCATGAACGTTTCTGCCCTTCAATTGTTCTGCATTTTGACGAGACCGTATCACTTATTTGCCGTGCGGCCATTCTGCGAGATGGGGCCGGAGCTTGTCATCGGGACGTTGGGCGGCTCCTCAGCATAAAGTCTAACGTGTGGGCTACTAAACATCCGGGCCTCATGTGAGAAGCACCACGAGGCGGCGCATCTCAAACGTTCGGCTCGGGTCCCGCTAGTCATAAATTCGCACGCCATGTACGGTCCGCGCATGAATGGGATCGACCTCGACGGCACCGTCGTCGCTATGACGGGTGCCAGCACCGGCTTGGGCAAATCCATGTCGATTGCGCTGGCGCAGGCCGGTGCTCGTGTAGTGCTGGCGGCGCCGGAAACCGACCTGCTCGAAGCTGTCGCCACTGAGATCGAAACCAAGGCCGGGCCAGGCCGCGCGCTGCCGCTGAAGACAGACATAACTGTCCGAACCGATTGCGAGCGGTTGCTCGCTGAAGGTATCCGCCGTTTCGGCAAACTCGAGGCGCTGGTGAACAACGCGCGCCGTCCGGTGCGCGGCCCCGGCCTCCCGCCGGCCGGCAACTTTCTGCCGTTCTGGGAATCCAACCCGTACGTCTGGCAGGAGTCGGTGCAGGTCAACGTCAACGGGACCTTTCTGATTTCCCACGTTGTAACTCCGCATCTGATCGGCAACGGATGGGGCCGCATCGTCAACATCAACACCAGTCTCGGCGGCTTGTCGCAGTGCCGCAACTCGCCCTACGGTGTCACCAAGGCGGCGCTTGAAATCGGCGACCTTGATCTTCGCCGCCGATCTCGCCGGTACCGGCGTGACCGTTAACACCCTGCTGCCGGGCGGAGCCTGCGACACCGATCCCAACAGGCCGCGGAATTCGAACTTGAAGCTGCTGCCGGTCGACATCATGGATCCGGCGATCGTCTGGCTTTGCTCGAAGCGCTCCGATCGCAAGACCGGCGGGCGTTACATCGGCAGGCTATGGAATACCGAGCTGCCGCCCGACGAAGCCGCCGCCGGCGCATTCACGCTGCCGGTGTTCCGAAGCGGGGATTGATCGATGACAATGGCCATCGACCGAACAATATCCTCCCGCGGCTTTCTGCCGACGCCGCTTGCGCGCATTGGGTTGATCATCCCGTCCAGCAATCGCCTCACCGAACCGCAGCTTCGCCACTTCGCGCCGCCGGAGCTTGGCATCCACGTCACACGACTGCAGATGACCGGCAAGTGGAATCGGCCGCTGCGCCACCTCACCGACGACATCGTCCGCGCCGGGGGCTTGTTGGCAGACGCCAAGGTCGATCTCGTCGTATTCCACTGCACCGGCCACGCAATGGAGGAGGGACCGGAGGGCGATGCCCGCACCCGCGAGGCCATCACCCGCGCCACCGGCATCGCCGCCACCTCCACCGCGGCTGCGGTGCAGGAGGCGATCGCCGCGCTCAGTCTGAAGAGGCTGATCCTGTTAACCCCCTACGAGCAGGATGTGAACGATCACGAGATCGACTATCTCCGGCAGATCGGGGTCGGTGTTGTGGGAGATGTGGCGCTCGCGCTGGCCGGCAGCGATGATTATCTCGCACAGCCACCGGAGCGTTGGCTGGAACTCGCCGTCCAGAATGCCCGCGACGATGCCGACGGTTACTTCCTGAGCTGCACCAACACCACGCAGATCGAAGCGATCGCCCCGATCGAGCGCCGGCTCGGCAAGCCGGTGATCAATTCCAATCAGGCGGTGCTGTGGTCCGCGGTCAAACGGCTGCGCGGCAAACTCGGTTCCGTGCACTGTGCGCCGGGGCTCGGGCGGCTGCTCGAGAGCGCCTTATAATCTGCCCTTTGAACGTCCAAATTCAGAACGTCGTCGAAACTTTGCGGGACATTCGTCGCGATGATTGAATATGGGTGAGCCTCGAGTACGTTTCGGTTCAGAAACGTGACGGATACGCGCGCGAAAATCGGCGTGGTCCAGAAAGGCAGCGAATACCCAAGCGTTATTCGCATAATGACATATTATGGGACGAAATAGCGTTGGATCATCAAAGGTCGGCTATTCACTCAACCCGCACACGGGAGGCTCGATTTGCGTCCCACGGTGGGGTTGATTGACGAGCCGAAGAAAAAGCGATCAATAGACGGAGAACTCTCACATCAACCGTGCCCTTCGCAGTTAATTGCCGAGGTCCGCCGAGCCGCTTCCGATGGCCGCACCTGACAAACTTGTGATTCAGATCGTCGAGCGCATCGAGGACAAGATTGCATTAGGAGAATATCGTCCCGGTGACAGGCTGCGCCAGGAACAATTGGCTGAAGAGTTCAGTATCAGCCGAACGCCTGTCAGAGAAGCGTTGCGGTTGCTCGAGGCCAAAGGCGTTATTTCACAGGAGCACCGACACAGCGCCGTGATCCGTGCACCATCGACGCGCGAGGTGCGCGAGACCTATCAGGTTCGCGCTGAATTGGAAGGCCTCGCTGCCGCGCTCGCGGCTCAGTGGATTACCGACAAACACGTCGAAGGTCTACGCGCCATTCATGCCCGTTTCGCGGCTTCGGTGAAGGACATGACCACTCCGAAGAATAGCGCGCGGAAAAAGCGCAGCCTTCTGAAGGCTTCGAATACCTGGATCGAGACGAACGATCAGTTTCACCGGCTAATTCAGCAGGCCAGCAACAATCTGCGGCTCGCGCAGGCAATCAACGAGCTTTACGTCGGCTTCATCCGCAACGTCATGTCTTCGTCAGCGCGCGGCATGGATTCGCACCGCATGCAGCGCAATATCCACAGCCACGAGGAAATCCTCACGGCGCTAGAGCGCCGCGATGCGAACGCGGCCCGTAAGGCGATGCAGGACCACATTCACGAGAGCGGCCATCTCGTTATCGCCTGGCTGGAAAACCAGATGGTGAAGCCGGCATAAGTCTCGTCATCGAGAGCAGCAGCCAAGCAATTAAGGTCGAACTCAAAGCCTTTCAACTCGTTCCCAGAAATGACATAGGATGGGGGAAATAGCTCCTTTCCGGGCGTTCTAGCAATGTCCAGCAGCATTAGCTTCTTTGCGTCGATCCGATCCCGAACAACTGCTCGATCAATTGCGGATCATAATAGCCGCGGCGACGGTCGCGCTCGACTAGCTTGCGGTCTCGGGCCGAAGGTTCGCCGAACCCCCCGCCGCCGGGAGTGCGCACGGTAATCAAGTCGCCCTCGCGGAGCGCGATATCCTGATCCTTTGACAGATGCAGCGGTATGGATCTATCGCCGCCAATATTGATTTCGATGCGGTTCGGTAAGCCAGCCGAGCCGCCGAACAGGCCGGGCGGCCCGACGCGTCCGTGGTCCATGACGAAAGAGGCGCGGGCCTCGCCGCGCCGAAGCGCGATCTTGTAGCGCACTCCGAATCCTCCACGCTGACGACCGGCGCCGCCCGTTCCCTCTGCCAGAGCAAACTCCTCAAACAGGATCGGAAAGCGCTGCTCTAACAGTTCGATGGGTGGCGTCTTCGCTATGCCGATGGTGGAGCAACCGTTGCTGATGCCGTCGAGCTGCGTTCGAGCCACCGTAGCCGCCGCCGGTGACGAGATACATTACGTAGCCTTTGCCGGTTTTGGGATCGCGGCCGCCGATGGCCAGATTGCCGCTGGTGCCGGCGGGCGCTGCGAACAACCGTTCGGGAGCTGCCGGCGCGAGCGCGAGGAAGACCGCTTCCGCGATGCGCTGGCTTACCTCGGCGGCGCAGCCCGAGACCGGGGACGGGTAGCGTGCGTAAAGGAAAGTGCCGACCGGATCGGCGATCTGTAGTGGCTCGAAGGTGCCGGCGTTGATCGGCACCTCGGGAAATATATGCTTGATGGCGAGATAAACAGCGGATTTCGTGGTCGCGATCACGCTGTTCATCGGGCCGCGGCATGGCGGACTTGAATTGCTGAAATCAAACAAGAGCATGTCGTCGCTCTTTTCGATACGTAGCCTGATAAACAGCGGCTCATCGATGACGCCGTCGGAATCGACCACCGTTTCGGCCTCGTAGATGCCATCGGGCAGCGTTCTAATCTTTGCACGCATTTGCTGTGCGGCGCGCACCTTTAGCTCGCGGATCGAGTCGCTGATCATTTGCTCGCCGTAACGGTCGAGCAACATGGTGAGCCGCCGCTCGCCGATCGCCAAAGCGGCGGCCTGCGCTTTGATGTCGCCGATGCGCTGATCGGCGATGCGGATGTTGGAAAGGACGATAGATAGGATTTCCTCATCGATTTGGCCGGCTTTGAACAGTTTCACCGGCGGCAGCCGCAGACCCTCCTGCTCGACCTCGGTGGCATGCGCCGAAAATCCGCCGGGTACCATGCCGCCGGTGTCGGGCCAGTGGCCTGTATTGGCGAGCCACGCGAAATGGCGGCCGCGATAGAAAAATGGCTTTACGAACTTGACGTCCATCAGATGCGTGCCGCCGAGATAGGGATCATTGAGAATGAAAATGTCGCCTTCGCTGAGAGACTTGGCGCGCTCGATCACCGCCTGGGTCGAGAACTGCATCGTGCCGACAAATACCGGCAGGCCGAGCTCCCCTTGCGCGATCAGCTCGCCGGTATCCCGGCCGTAAATTCCGTCGGAGCGGTCGAGGCCTTCGGCAATGACCGGGCTAAACGCCCCCCGCACGAACGCCAGATCCATTTCGTTGCAGACCTGCTGCAACCCGTTCTGCACGACCGCCAGGGTCACCGGATCAAGCCCGCTCATCGTACCGGCCCTTCCTATTTCGATGATGATGTTGCCGTGGGCATCAATGCGGGCGCGGTCCTGCGGCTCGACCACGGTTGTCGCATCGAGCTGCTCGACGATGGCTGGCCCGGCAAATTCCTGGCCCGGCCAACAATTGCTCGCGCTGATATATCGGGGTCTCCAACCATTGGCCTGCGAACCACACTGGCTTCATCTGATCTTAGCTTTGCGGTCAGCGGCGACACCTGGATTGAGCGCCTCAATCGGCACCACGCTTGCGGGCGCCGATCACGGCGGTATGCAGATTCACGAGCACGGGAAGCAGTTCGGCAAGCTCCACCTGAAATCGTTGCCAATACGCTTTGGCAAACAAGTCCCGCAGTTCATCGACGGTCAGTCGGCTTGAGGGCAGGTTGACCGCGAGCAGATGACTTTGGCCCTGAAACTGCATGTCGGCCCGGTGCACAACGCTGATTGCGGCATGCCCGACATGTTCGCGTTCAATTAGCGACCGACCTTCGGCGATCTGTTTCTCAAGCACGGCGCTGATGACTGTCGGCATCGAGCCGTTCCAGTGGCAGGTTCAAGGTTCGGACGAAGTCATGGCGCAGGTCGGCAACCAGGCATCCGAGCGCATTTGTCAGCCCCGGCCGCGCCGGGATGAGTACGCGGGGTATCCCAAGCTCTCGCGCGACCGCAGTGGCGTGCAGTGGGCCGGCACCGCCGAACGCGAACAGGCAAAAGTCGCGCGGGTCGTAGCCGCGCGCTAGCGAAACCATCCGAACAGCGCCTGCCATGCGATCATTGGCGACACGGACGACCGCGCCTGCCGCGGCGACCGGATCCAGTCCGAGCTGGCGGCCGACCTGCTGCTCCAGATGAGTGCGCAGTGTATCGTCGGCTATCGGAGTGCGTACCGAGAGGAGACGCGTCTTGTTTAGTCTGCCGAGCAGAAGATTGGCATCGGTGATCGTTACGCGCTCACCGCCACGGCCGAAACATATCGGTCCTGGCAATCGCACCAGCGCTCTCCGGGCCGATCTGCAACAGGCCGGCATCGTTCACCCATGCTATCGAGCCGCCACCGGCGCCGACGGTGTGAACGTCGACCATCGGAATGCGCAGCGGCATGCCGTACTCGAGTTCGAGCTCGGACGACACAAACGGCAGGCCGTTCTCGATTAGGGCAACATCCGTTGATGTTCCGCCCATGTCGTAGGTGATCACATTCTTGAAGGAAGCGCGTTGCGCGGTGTAGCCGGCCGCAATGACGCCAGAGGCCGGTCCCGACATGGCGGTGTGGATCGGCGTGCGCACCACAATATCGGCGGAAGCCGTGCCGCCCGAGCCCTGCATCACCAAAAGCTCGCGCCGAAAACCCTTCGCGACGAGATCGCCGCGAAGGCGATTCAGATAACGGTCGAGGATCGGCTGCACCGAGCCATTCACTGCCGCGGTGACGCCGCGCTCGTATTCACGAAACTCGGCTACGATCTCGTGACCGACAGACACGTAGCTATTGTGCCAGAGCTTGCGGGCGATCTCGGCGGCGCGCCGCTCATGCGCCGGGTTGGCGTAGGCGTGTAGAAAATGGATCACCAACGCTTCCGCGCCCATCTCCAGAAGGGTCTTCGTCGCGGCTGTAACGTCCGCCTCGTCGAGCGGAGTAATTGCCGTTCCTTCGGCGGACATGCGCTCGGTTACTTCCAGGCGCAACTCGCGTGGAATGATCGGCTCGAAATGCGAGATCAGGCCATAGGCGTGCGGACGCGTTCGCCGACCAAGCTCGATGATGTCGCGGAATCCCCGGGTTGTGATCAGGCCGCAGCGCGGGAGCTTGCGTTCCAGCAGTGCATTGGTCGTAACGGTGGTGCCGTGGATTAGAATGGCCAAGTCTGCGGGATCGGTCTCCGTCTGAGCCAGCGCTGCGAGCACTCCCTCGGCCTGATTTCCAGGAGTGCTTGGCACCTTGGCGTATTTGATTGCGCCGGTTTGTTCGTCGAATAGGATAAGGTCGGTAAAGGTACCGCCGACGTCGCAACCCACGATCGAGTGCGCCATCCGCAAATCCGATGTCACGCAGCGGCTGGCGCGGGCTCGTCCGCGCCACCGATCTTTTCCAGCGTCACGCGCGTTTCGCCGTACGCAGCCATTTGGCCGAAATTGCTGATGATGTCCTCCGTCAGGACATTGGCGCCGCCGCCACGCTTGATCCACGTGCCGACGGGCATGATGACCATGTCGCGGCCGACCCGCGGATCGACGAGAGCCTGGACCCTCAGCGAGCCAACTGGGGAGCGGATGACGATCAGTTCGCCATCTGCGATGCCGTATTTGCGCCCGGTGTCGGTGCCGATGCGGATGAAGGCTACTTTGGGGTGCTCAGTTTCCAGCATCTGCGACAGTAGCCACTTTTTGCTGAAATTTGTAACCAGGGTCAGCGGATAACCTGGCACCTGGCGGCGCGGATTTCGCAACTCGGCAATAAACTCGAACTTGCCCGATTTGGTCGGATAGACGTGATCGGCGAATGGCACCATTGGTGCAATAGGACAACGAACCGGACCGGCCATTACCGATTCTACAGAGACGCCCCTTGCTTCAAGCGGGGCAAAGATCCGTCCGAGCCATTCGCGTGGTGTTCCGGCCATGCCCTCGCCGAAACCCAGCCGCTCAGCGAGTTGCTGGTAGATCCACAGGTCGGAACGCGCTTCACCAACCGGCTCGATTACCTGATTGACTCCGCCGATGATGTTGTGGCCCCACGACACCAACATATCCTCCTCTTCGAGGAAAGTTGTGGTCGGAAGAAAGAGGTGGGCGTAATCGGTGGTGTCGGTCAGTACGGTGTCGACAGCGACCACGAATTCGAGATTGTCGAACGCTTGCGCGACGCGCAGCGAATTCGGCGACTGGTTCACCGGATTGCCGCCGTTGATCATCATCATCCGCACCGGCGGGTCGCTCAAATCAGTAAGGCCTTGGCCGAGCAGGGGCTCGGGAATCGATCGCTTGAGTTTGGCGAGATGCTCGCCCTCGATCTGCTTGTCGAAGTGCCGCGCGGTGGTAAAACCATGGGTGACGCCCCCGCCGGGTACGCCGATCTGGCCGCAGATCGCACCGAGCGCGTCAACGCAACGGAAAATCTCGGCACTGTGCTGATATTTGTTCAGGCCCCAGCCGAGCAGGACGGCCGCAGGGTGGGTGGTGGCATAAGCGCGGGCGATCGCGCGGACTGTTTCGGGCGGCAATTCGCACGTCGCGCACAGATCGTCGAAGGTGTGGCGGTTGAGAAGCTCTCGATAGGAGTCGAAGCCATTGGTATGCTGAACAATGTAGTTTTTGTCTTCGAGCCCTTCCTCAAGCACTACCTTCGCCATAGCCATGGCAAGCTCAGCGTCCGTAGCAACCCGTGGCTGCACGTGCTCGTCGCAAAACGAAGCCGACTCGGACCGTACGGGATCGATCAGCACGACCCTGCCGCCGCGTTTCCGGACTTCACGCAGCAAAGGAACAAGATGTAGATTTGTGGCCAGCGGATTGCGGCCCCAAAGCAGCACCAGGCGGCTGTTGAGCACGTCCATCGGGTCATGACCGAGCCGCGCGCCGAAATCAAGAATTTGTCCGGCCCGCGCCGCGCCGCTACACAGCGAGCCGCTCGCGGTGGTAACGCCGCCAAGCAAGTTCCAAAAACGACGGTTCAGCAGTTTGGTTGCGCCCCACGAACCGGTGCGCTGGTAGTGCATGATCGAGAGTGGCCCGGATTCATTGCAATAGAGACCGATGCGATCAGCGAGGAGAGTGAGGGCCTCGTCCCAGCCGATCCGTTCCCATTCGGCGCCGGCGGCCAGACCCTTACGTCGAAGCGGATGCAGTTGCCGTTCCTCACTATAGACGCGCTTCGGGTAATGATAGGTCTTTGCGCAGAGATAGCCTTTTGTGAATTCGTGGTCGGCATCGCCTTCTAGGCGCACTACGCGTCCATCACGAACATGGGCCTTGATTCCGCAGCCATCCGGGCAATCGAGCGTGCAAGACGTGTAAATCACCTTATCCATTGCAAGCCGCCAAGCTTTTCTTGTATCCAAGAATTTCACTCTTGCATCCGCGAGCAAGTGAGTGTCAATGCCTGAGGCGCCGGCAAAGCAGAGCGGAGCCGCTATTACCGCAGCTTGACCTGCCTAGATGCTCAAAATAGTGCAGTGGATACAATAATACGATCTGGTTGAGGCTGACCTGGAATGTACGGATCGCGGGCGCGCATCGGCAGAATCAATCCCTCTCCGGAAACAGTCGGCGACGAAGAATGGCGGCGGCTCATGCCGGACGACGTGATCGTCGTCTCGACTCGCATGTTCATCGAGCGGGTCGATCCGGCAGGGCTGACCACCATGGTCACCAATGTCGAACGCGCGTCCAAGGAGCTTGCTACGGCGCGGCCGAATGTAATCCTGATGGCGGGTACCGCCGGCGCGTTTAACGGTGGACTCGAATTTTGATGCCGAACTGAGCCGCCGGATTGAACGGGCAGCAGGCGGCGTGCCCGGCACGACCACCATGAGCGCCGTGCTAGCGGCGCTGCGCACTCTCCAGGTCGGTAAAGTCGCGATTGCGACGAGCTACATTCCTTCCGTCGATCAGGCACTCGCCGATGTTCTGCGCGGCAGCGGCATAGAGGTGCCGATGATCAAGGGCATGAACATTCTCAAAAGCATCGATATGGGCGACGTTGAGCCGGAGGAGACCTACCGTTTCGCCCGCGATGTGTTTGCCGCCGCGCCAGAGGCGGATGCTTATTTTATTTCCTGCGGCAATCTCCGATCGCTCGATGCGATTTCAAAACTCGAGCGCGACTTTGGTAAGCCGGTAATCACCAGTAATCAGGCCGGACTTTGGCACGCGCTTCGACTTGCCAAAATCAACGCCAGCGGGCCGGCGGTTGGAATCGGTGGCCACCTTTTCACCGTATCTTAAATTGCGGCACGATGGACTGCACTAGGAAGGCACCTTGAGGATTTTCCGTTGAAGGCTGTCGTCGTTCATCAGCTTGGCGCGCCGGACGTGCTTCGCTACCAGGATTGGCTTGATCCGGTCCCGCAGGCGGACGAGGCGCTGGTCCGCGTCGAGGCTGCCGGCGTGAACTTTCTCGACATCTATTATCGCCAAGGCTTCCACTGGGGCGGCCATCACAGGCGGCCGCTGCCTTATATTCCCGGCGCCGAAGGGGCAGGGCGCGTCGTTGCGGTCGGCAGCGCAGTAACAGAGCTACGTCTCGGTGACCGCGTCGCCTTTGGTGTGTCAAACGGATACGGCGCTTATGCCGAGCTGATCGCCATCAAGTCGCATCATTTGGTGAATCTTCCAGATGCAGTGCCGTCGGCAACCGCGGCAGCGGTGATGCAGCAGGGCATGACCGCGCATTACCTTTCGCACAGCACTTACCCGCTCAAATCGGCTGACGTCGCGCTCATTCACGCCGCGGCTGGCGGGACGGGTCTGTTGTTAGTGCAGATGGCGAAGTTTGCCGGGGCGAAAGTGATCGCGGTCGTCTCGAGTGCCGATAAGGCAGAGATAGTGCGCCGCGCGGGCGCGGACCATGTGATTGTCACGGCTGCGGTGGATTTCGAAGAGCAGGCACGCACGTTGACCGGAGGGCGCGGCGTCAGCGTCGTCTACAACTCGGTTGGCAAGACCACATTTGAAAAGAGTCTCAATTGTTTGGCGCCGCTTGGAATGATGGTCTTGTATGGGCAGTCGAGCGGGCCGGTCCCTGCCTTCGATACAGCCGTACTCAATGCCAAAGGCTCGCTGCTTCTCGCGCGGCCCAGCCTCACGCACAATATGGCTGACCGCCAAAGCCTCGAAAGGCGGGCATCCGATCTATTTCAATGGATTGCTGAGAAAAAGCTCGACGTGCGCATCGACTCCACATTGCCATTTCATGAAGCACCGAAAGCGCATGAGCGGCTCGCCTCCAGGCAGTCGATTGGCAAAATCTTGCTCGTTCCATAGAAACGGATGCCAACATGCTGTTTGTCCACAACGACGTCGTCCGGAATATTCTCACGGTTAAGGAAGCGATTCCGGTGCTCGAGCGGGCGTTTCAAGACACCGAGACCGGCGAGGCGATCGACCGTCCAAGACTCGATATGTATATGCCGTGCGAACCTCCGGCCGGTTATTACCGCTGGGGCACTTCGGAAGGCACAAGCGATGGTGTTTTCGCCATCCGCATGAAGTCCGACATCATTTCATGGCCGGACCGCAATGGCGCGCGCACCGAGGAGAAATATTGCGTCAAGCCCGGCACCTGGTGCGGGATCGTGATGCTGTTCAGCTGCGCCAACGGCGAGCCGCTCGGTTTTGTTAATGACGGCGAAATCTCCCGCATTCGCGTCGGCGCGGCCGCGGCGATCGGGGCGCGGCATCTGGCGCGCCAGAATGCCACCAAGGTCGGCATGCTCGGCTCTGGCGGCATGGCGCGGGCTTACCTGGAAGGTTTCTGCGCGGTTCGGCCTATTATGTCCTGCCGCGTATTCAGCCCGACCAAGGAAGAACCGCGAAGTGTACGCGCGCGAGATGAGCGCGGCACTGGGAATCGAGGTCGTCGCCGTGGATACACCTGAACAGGCGGTCCGCGGCGCTGACATTGTCGCGACCTGTACCGATACGATGTCGCCGACCATCAACGCGAAATGGCTCGAGCCCGGCATGCACGTCACTGATCTATGTGAGGAAGAGATCGACGACGCCTGCCTCGCCCGCATGGACGTGAAGATCCGGCAAGGTGAAGGCGGTCTGCCGCTCGCGGAAAAGGGTCGTATTATGCGGCTTATCGGCCACAGCCCAGTTGCCTACGTGGCTGGCACTGCGGAACAGATGAAACGCCTTCCGGCCCAGCCGCAATCCAAGCCGAAAATCGCTCAGGGCTGGCCGAACTATTGTGACCTGTACTACGGGCGCGCCAAGGGCCGGCAAAATGATCAGCAAATCACTTTCTACCACAATTTCGGCAATCAAGGCTTGGCGTTCGCTTCGATCGGCGGCTACGTGCTGAAGAGAGCAAAAAAGCTCGGATACGGCCGTGAGCTCCCGACAGAATGGTTTCTGCAAGACGTACGCAACTGACGTCGGCGGGTGCTGGTACGGTGTTTGCTTGCACAATGCGAAAACGGCGAACCGGAAGAAAGACTGCCTTAATGAGCGCAGCGAAATTTTTTCCTTTCTTGCTTCTGATACCGGCCCTGATGGCAGCGAGCGCCGCGGCCGAGGAAGCGCCAGCCTCGGGCCACACTATTTCGGTCGTGGTCGGTTTCAGTCCGGGTGGCGCATACGATCTCTACGCCCGCATCCTGGCTAAGCACATGGGCCAACATTTGCCCGGCAATCCGACTCTGGTGGTTCAGAACATGCCTGGCGCCGGCGGGATCAAAGTCAGCAATTATCTTTATCAAGTCGCCCCGAAGGACGGTTCTGTGTTCGGCACCTTCGCGCGCGGCGTGGTGATTGGACCGATGTTCGGCCGAGGCGCTTTCGATGCCACCAAGCTTTCCTGGATCGGCAGCATCACCGACGATGTAAATGTGTGCCTCGCATGGCACACTTCGGCTGTAAAAACGTGGAGTGATTTGCTCACGAAGCCGTTTACAGTGGCGGGTCAGGGACCTCAGGCCGATCCGAACATTTATGCGAATGTCGTCAAAAACCTATTCGGCGCGCCGATCAAGATCGTCAACGGCTACCCAGGCTCGAACGAAATCGTGCTCGCAATGGAGCGCGGCGAAGTCGACGGCGTATGTGCGCTCTCCTACAGCACTGTGCGGACCACGCTTGGCGATAAGATCGCCAACAAGGACATGGTCATCGTCTTTCAGGCTGGCCTGAAGAAAGCGGCCGAGCTTGCGGACGTGCCGCTTTTGCTCGATGCGGCGCGGGACGACCGCCAGCGCAGCATCCTCACGCTTATCTCAGGCGTTCAGGCAATGGCCCGCCCGTTTGTCGCGCCACCCGGGCTGCCGCCGGCGCGCCTTGAGGAGTTACGCGCCGCATTTGATGAGACTATGGCCGATTCTTCGTTCCTCGAAGAAGCGAGAAAGTTGAACCTGCAAGTCAATCCGGCTTCGGGCAAAGACGTGCAGGCGCTGGTGGCCGCGCTCTATGCTACACCGCTGGACATCGTGGCTCAGGCCAAGAAATCCATCGACGAGAATTGAACCGATGCCGCCCGTCGTACGCCAATTGGCCGAATGGTGCGCAGGCGTTCAGGGTGCCGACATTCCGAATGCAACCGCCGAGCTTCTACCGTTACGTCTCCTTGATACGACCGGACTGATTTTTGCCGGCACCGCCACTCCGGCGGTGGCAGCCGCGCGGTCTCTGGTGGAGACGTTGGGAGGAGCGCCGCAAAGCACGATGTCAGGCTCTATCGACCGCGTTCCTGCGGCCGCGGCAGCGCTCGTGCACGGCGTTGCCGCGCATTGCTTTGATTTCGATGACACGATCGAAGAGTCCGTTGTCCATCCGGGCAGTGTGGTCGTTCCGACCGTCGTCGCTCTCGCGGAAGCCGGGAACACCGCAGACACAGATTTTCGCGCGGCGATTGCTGTCGGCTACGAAGTGGCCGCACGGATTGGGGCGGTAGCAGGTCGACGTTTTCATCTGCGTGAAATGCACCCGACCGGCGTGGTCGGCCCGATTGCCGCAGCGGCCGCAGCGGGAAGGGTGCGGGGTATGCCGGCCGAAAAAATTTCGTGGGCAATGGGGCTTGCGTGCAGCATGGCGGGCGGACTACGGGCCTATGCTCGAGACGGCGGCTGGTCGAAATGGCTGCATGTCGGCTGGGCGGCGCACGGTGGTATTATCGCCGCTGATCTTGCCGCGCGCGGGTTTCGCGGCCCGGAATACGTGCTAGACGGTGGCAGCGATCTCTATTCGGCCCTCCTTTATGGCGAGACGCTTGACCGTTCGCCGCTGCTCGACGGTCTTGGAACGATCTGGAGAAGCGCGGCCGCGCAGTTCAAGCTCTATCCGTGTGCGCACGTGATTCATCCCTTTATTGATGCGGTACTCGCGCTCATGCGGCAGCACGATCTGCAAACGAGTGATGTCGCGGAAATTGAATGCACGATTGCACCGTGGGCAGCGGCGATCGTTTGCGAGCCGAACGCTGCAAAGTTACGTTTCGACACCGCTCTCGAAGTGATCGGCAGTCTACCCTATCAACTTGCGGTGGCGGCGCTGGATGGCCACGTCGGCCTTGACGCGCTTGAGCCAACTACACGTGCACGTGCCGACATCGCTGCCCTTGCTAGCCGCGTTAAATACCGCAAGGACGAACATCTCGGTCGCAGTTTTGATGGAGTTGTCAACATTCGTGTCGCTTCAGGTCGCTCTTTCGGCATGCCCGCGAGACTTCCGGGCAACGATCCGGCCAAGGTGCAGGAAAAATTTGTAACCCTGACAGAGCCTGCACTGGGCCCTTCGGCCAGCCATGCGGCCGCTGACCGAATCCTCCAGACCGGTCATTGGCGCAGCGTCGTTGAAGTGCTGCGCTGGCTTCCATGCTCGGGCAGCTAGATTGGAGATTTCAAGATCAATTTCGAGTTCAAACGCATCCGTCGCCGCGCCGGCCAAATAACATGCAATGATCACTAGGACGAGTATAAAAACTCATTCGCATAATGACAGGTTATGGAATGCAAACCGACTGCTCCCTTAGCTTGGCACCGCGGAGCCAGTTGCTGACGCTCTTCTGTTCATATCCTCGATGGCCGCAAGAATACGTGACGGCGTTGCTGGTGCGTCGATCACCGGTGACAACTTGTATGATGAGAGACTGGCTATAGCATCACGCACGGCAAGCCATACCGACAGTGCCTGCATCAGTGGTGGCTCGCCGACCGCCTTCGAGCGGAAAACGGTATCTACCTTATTGGGAGCATTCTTCAAGATACGCGCGTTAAAGACAGGCGGCACGTCGCGGCTGCCTGGGATCTTGTAGGTCGAGGGGCCATGGGTGCGAAGGCTGCCCTTTTGGTCCCAGAACAGCTCTTCGGTCGTGAGCCAACCCATGCCCTGCACGAAGGCTCCCTTGATCTGGCCGAGATCGATTGCCGGATTAAGCGAATCACCGCAGTCCTCCAGAAGCTCGGCGCGCAGAACGCGCATCTCGCCGGTTAACGTGTCGATCGCGACCTCCGCTGCTGCCGCGCCATAGGTGAAGTAATAGAACGGGCGTCCGTTGCTGGTGGTGAAGTCCCAATGGATTTTCGGCGTGCTGTAGAAGCCGGTCGCCGACAGCGAAACGCGTTTCTCCCATGCCAGCGCGGCAAGCTCGGCAAAGGACATGGAGCGATTGCCGGCATAGATGCGATTCGAGGCGAAGATAATCTCACCTTTTTGTACGTTGAACTGTTCGGCCGCCACATCGGCCATCCGGTCCTTGATCTGCTCCGCTGCATTTTTTGCTGCCATTCCGTTGAGGTCGGAGCCCGACGAAGCCGCCGTCGGAGATGTATTCGGCACCTTTCCGGTCGTGGTCGCAGTAATGCGAACATTGTCGATGTCGATCTGTAAGGTGTCCGCCACTACCTGCGCGACCTTGATAAACAGGCCCTGACCCATCTCCGTGCCGCCGTGATTCAGCGTCACGCTGCCATCGGTAAACACATGCACCAGCGCGCCGGCCTGATTGAGCGCCGGTCGGTTGAACGAGATGCCGAATTTGACTGGCATGGTGGCGAGACCCTTCTTCACCACCGGGCTTGTCCTGTTAAAAGCGATGATCGCGTCCCGCCAGCTCTTCAGATCGACCGCGTGGTCAAGCTCGTCGACTACGCGCCCAATCATGTTGTCTTCGACAGTCATGCCGTACGGCGTGACATTGTTATGTTCGAGGCCATAGAAATTGCGCCTGCGCACCTGGTCGAGCGGTCGGCCGAGATGACGCGCGATCGTGTCCATTATGGTCTCGATCGCGAACATGCCCTGCGGCCCGCCATAACCACGGAAGGCGGTGTTCGAGACCGTATTGGTCTTGCATGGCAAGCCGCGGAACTGCAGCGCCGGCAGCCAGTAGCAATTGTCAGCGTGGCAAAGCGCGCGCGTCAGCATGGCCGGAGTATGATCCGCGACGTGCCCGCCATTGGCTGCCAGCATCAGGTCGATCCCGCAGATCGCGCCATCATCATCAAACCCGACATCGTAGCGAAAGAGGAAAGGATGTCGCTTGCCGGTCGCGTGCCATCAGGCAGGGTATGGTGTCGCGCATTGCGCGGCTGCGCCGCGGCCACCAGTCGGCAGGCTTCCGGCCGGTCGTTTGCGATCTTTTGGCGGCGAGACGGCAGTCTTTCCGGCCTTCACGTCGACCATCATCCGTTCGACGTCCGCGCGACCTATTTTTGCAACCAGGATTTTGCCGAGCAATGGTTTGATGTGATGAGTTATCCGGCTACGATCCGCCCGCAGCGTTGATGACTTCTTATGGGTCGAGCCTTCGGCGAGATACAGATTGCAGAGTTCAGCCACAGTTATCGCGCTGCGCTCAGTCGTTCGAGTCTTAGCCGGATCGCCGCCCGCCGCGACCAGCCCCAACAATCGTTTGGCCTCAACTTCGCGCAGTCTGCGGCGTCCATAGCGAACCATGTCTGCCAATAGTCAGCTTCCGCAACGGAGCACGCCGCCCACCTCCGGTCCGGTAATGGAGGATGTAGGTTTTCGCGCCGCCACGCCGTGCGCGTAATCCAAATCCTTTGATCTCGCTGTCCCACAAGACGACTTCCGCGTCGGCTTTGGATCAACAGCATCAATCGCTTGTTTGGTGATCTTTCCACGCATGTTTTCGAGATTAATTGGTGAAGACTGGCTCTCACACCGCCGCATGCTCGGTCTCGCCGTGCCGTTATCACTGCTTGCCACCGCTGACGAATGATCGAATGACGATTTTTGCTGCGATGCGTGAGGCAGTTGCAGGTCTGAGCGGGAGCTATGCGGGATTTTGGGTGACGAGGCTGATCAGGCGGCGTGGTGAGCCGGCATTTCAATGACCTCAATTCCGTTTTTGAATTTGACGCCTCGAACGACCTTTGGCAACTGGTTCTCGCCGTTTAATCGCCGCCACGTTTTTGCGGCGGTGTTGACGAGTTTGAACACCATGAGCTTGGCGGTCTTCGCCGATAGCGCGCCCTTTGTCCGCACGGTTCGATGACGTACCGTCGCGAACACACTCTCGATTGGATTTGATGTGCGCAGATGGTCCCAGTGCTCGGCAGGGAAGTCGAAGAAGGCGAGCAAAGCTTCCCGATCCTTCGTCAGGCAAACAACCGCCTTGTCGTACTTGGCGCCGTATTTTTCGGCGAACACGTTGATCGCCGTCTCGGCTGTCGCGCGGGTCGGCGCGCCGTAAATCTCACGAAGGTCTGCCTTCATGTTGAGTTGGACCGAGAGGGCAACGTTGTTCAGCACGTTGGCGGTCTTGTGAACCCAACAGCGCTGGTGCCTGGTGCTCGGAAAGACCTCCTCGATCGCCTTCCAGAAGCCGAGCGCGCCGTCGCCGACCGCGAGGTCCGGCGCGATCTCGAGCCCCCGCTGCTTGATGTCGATGAGGAGTTCACGCCAGCTCTGCGCGCTCTCGCGGACTCCAGTCTGGAAGCCGACAAGTTCCTTCTTGCCTTCGGGTGTCGCGCCGATCAGCACCAGCATGCATTCAGCATTGTCTTCCATCCGAGCCTGCAGGTAGACCCCGTCCGCCCACACGTACACGTATCGCCGCGCCGAGAGGTCGCGCTTCTGCCAGGCGTCGGTATTCGCGGACAAGGACCGTCCCGGCCTTGAATCTGCGGCCAAGCTCATTCGACTTTCCGCCCTTGGCCAGCCGGTTGAGCAGTTTTCTGGTTTCCTGATCCAGACCGCCAAAAGCCTCCTCCTGAATCCGGTAGGCGATCATCCGACCTATAATGTCTTTGGGCAGTCCCTTTGGCGGGATAGCGCCGAACATGGAGCGCTATCGCGTTCGAAGAGCCTCAATGCCGAGGGACCGCATATGCTCGACCTCGGCTTCGATCGCGGCGGAATCAACTTTCTGCTGAACCACGGCTAGCCAGCCTTGGCTTCGGCAGTTACCGAGGTGGTGTCACGCGAGGCCGATTGCCCCTATGCCGCCAATCCGGTCGGCTTGATGTCGGCGCTCAGCGAAATGATTTCAGTCTTCACAGCGCCGCATTCCACGCAGTCGAGCTTATGAAGAGCAAGGTCGCGGCGTGTCGGATGCGGCTCGATATACGAGTGCAATATTGCCTTGCGACATTTCGGGCAGGTGTCGTCGACAAACAGGGTCAAAGGCATAATGCGCGCCTTTTGTGACCGCCTTTCGCGCTAGGCGAGCCAAGGATGCTCAAATCGTAGGGGCATCGTCGCAGCGGTCAACGGTCGGCTGTGGAAATGTGGATAAAGGTAGCGCGATCGTCCACGCTTTACTCACCCGATAGTGCATTAGGGCGATCAAAATAGCCTCAGATTATATGCCCTGGCATGACAACGAATAACCTACGTTCTTTGCGAAGCTGGTCAGCGTGACGCTGGGTGATGTACCGTCAACGATGCGCGAAATAACCCTCGGCGGAACGAATGCGAGCGGCGCGAGCAGTCGAATGTGCCGTTCGACCTTGCCTTCGCGTTTGGCGATATCGGCGAACGAGGCAACACGTCCTTCTGCGACGTTATCGATCCAACAACGTGTTTTAGCAGTCGCCGTCAGCAGAAGATCACGGCTTTGGTCCGACATTGGCTGGCGAGACTTCGGTCGCGTGAACAACACCCCTTGTTGCGGTGGTCTCATTCGGTATCCGTTGGATGGAGAGGAAATGACCGTCGCCGACGCTGATTTCGACTTGCTGCGATTTCACAACGATCCGCTCGACTTGCATCGCGATGAGCTCCCGGTTGGTGACAGGAGGCAACTCCTATGCGCGTTGAGGTGGTTGCGCAGCGCAGCGAGTATGGTCATTTCGACTTCAGCGGTGTTGATGCGTGTCTTGGCCTTGCCGCTCCCCCGTTCCTGCAGAGATGTATGGGATACATAATATCGATATCGTGCGCCTTGTTTGTTTGTGTGGACCGGCGTCATGCGGTTGCCCCGCTCGTCAAAAATGCGGCCGGTGAGAATTGACGGCGGGGCATGCAGTTTGAGCAGCCGCGCGTTAGTGCCCGCAGTAAGCTTGTCCTGCACAGCGTTGAACAGCTCCCGGTCCAGGATCGGTTGCTGTTCGCCGGGATGGATCTGGCCGCGGTGGACGACTTCACCAACGTAAACCGGTTGCGGAGGAGCATCGCAAGATATCCCACACCAAAGCGAACGCCGCCTCGGTCGCTGCCACCATTAAGCTTCTTCTTGCGTGTGCGGATGCCCCTGCGATCCAGATCCATCCGCAAGTTCTCGAACCGAGCCGAGTTCAAGATAGCGGCGAAATATCAGCCGTACGGTCTCAGCTTCCTCAGATACGACCACGAGCTTCTTGTTTATGCTCTTGTAGCCGAGCGGAACGGAACCACCGACCCATATCCCCTTGGCCTTGGAGGCCGCGATCTTGTCTCGAACCCGTTCGCCGATGACCTCCCGTTCGAACTGGGCAAACGATAACGGGTCTAGATGATAAGGAAATCTAGTAATTTGGCGTCTTCGTTTTCCTAAATTTGAATTGCGGCTACCCAAACCATCGGCCGCCGTCGCCGGGCGTTTGAAAAACTTCCCTTAGATCCGGCGGCCCGGAAACCTCGATCGCAAAGTGAACGTCCCGGACGTTGCTTGATTGGGTCGCGCGCATCGTTTAGGCCAGACGAGTTAACTGTCGCGAGGAAGTTGGGGAATGCAAATTGCGGTTCTCGGCGGCGGCAATGGCTCGTTTGCGGCAGCGGGAGATTTGGCGCGGGGCGGACACTCGGTACGGCTATGGCGCCGCGACCAGGCGGCTGTTATCGCACAGCAGGCAGTCGGCAAAACGGTTACCCTTAAGGATTTCCAAGGCCGTCAGGAGGTCCAACTTACCGCTGTGACCAACGACATTGCGGCGGCGGTGCAGGGCGCCGATTTGATATTGTGTCCGGCTCCCGCAACGGCACAGATCGATATCGCCCGCTTGCTTGCGCCGCATCTCGCCAACGACCAGGTTGTCTTTATGCCTCCCGGCACATTCGGCTCTGTACTGTTTGCCAAGGCCGCGCGGGAAGCGGGCAACCGGACAAGAGTGGCATATGCAGAGACCGGCACGCTGCCGTGGCTCGCACGCAAACATGGGCCTTTCGAGGTCGCAATCACGGTGCGCGCCAAACGCCTACCGACCGGAGTTTTTCCGCTTGGACTCAAGGCGCATGCTTTGGCGGTGTTGCGTGGCGCCTTTCCCAGTGTCATCGAGGATTGCGGCGATGCTCTGTCCGCCGCCTTGATGAACGCCGGCCCGATCATCCATCCGCCGTTGATCATGATGAATGCCGGGCCGCTACAACATTTCGATCGCTGGGACATCCACAAGGAGGGCACCCAACCGGCGATCCGCCGCGTTACCGATGCGCTCGATGCCGAACGTATCGCACTCCGCAAATCGCTTGGCTATGACGCGCCGCATTTTCCACTCGCCGATCACTACGCCAAGGAAGGCGAGGAGTGGATGTACGGACGTGGCTCGCATGATCGGCTGACCGATTCCGGCGATTGGCGGGAGCACATCGTGCTGACCGAACACCGCTACATGCTGGAGGACACCCGCATCGGCTTGTCATTCCTGTTGTCGGTGGCGGCGCTTGCCGGTGTAGCCATGCCGCTTGCACGGGCCTTTCTCAGTATCGGTTCGGCGATATGCGGTGAGGATTTTATGCAGACCGGCCGCACCCTCGCCGGCATGGGCCTCGGCGCGCTCGATCGCGCGGGTTTGCAAAAGCTGCTCGCGCAGGGATTTGCATGACAGCGCGCGCGGCCATCGCCTGCCTCGGCGCCGGCCGTATGGGACGCGGCCTCGCCGTTACCTTCGCGTATGCCGGGCACGACGTTGCCATCGTCGATTTTCGCGAACGTACGGCCGATGATGCCGATCGGTACCGCACGCAGGTGCAAAACGAGGTCGATGCGACGCTGGCGAGTTCTAGCGCGATGCGGCCTGATTGAAGCGATGGCGGCGGCGACGATAGCCGCACGCATAACCGTGGTTGCACACAACGAGGCGGCGACCGCGCTATCTTCGGCAGCGGTAATTTTCGAAGGCATCCCCGAAGTGTTGGACATCAAACGCGCAGTCCTGGCGCGGGCCTCGGCACTGGCCGGACCCGTGCCGATCATCGCATCGACGACGTCGACCATTCTCGCGGACGATTTGGCTAGCGCGCTTTCGCAGCCGCAACGCTTCCTCAACGCCCA
This sequence comes from uncultured Alphaproteobacteria bacterium, assembly GCA_963742215.1. Classification (GTDB taxonomy): domain Bacteria; phylum Pseudomonadota; class Alphaproteobacteria; order Rhizobiales; family Xanthobacteraceae; genus BOG-931. The sequence continues at coordinate 213,868 of CAVULJ010000013.1, read as the reverse complement.
CTGGCTAAACCCCGCCTATCTGGTGCCGCTCGTCGAGCTCTCGCCGGCTGCAACGACCGACCCGTCCGTAACGGCGCGCCTTAAGGAGCTGCTCGAATCGATTGGCAAGGTGCCGGTCGTGTGCGCTGCCCGGCCAGGCTATATTGTCCCGCGCATTCAGGCGTTAGCGATGAATGAGGCAGCGCGCATGGTCGAGGAGGGTGTCGCCTCGGCCGCCGACATCGACAAGGCGATCAAATACGGCTTCGGCTTCCGTTTTGCCGTTCTTGGCATGCTCGAATTCATCGATTGGGGCGGCGGCGACATTCTTTATTATGCCAGCCGCTATCTTACTCAAGCGCTGGGTGACCCGCGATATGCCGCGCCTGAGATCATCGAGCGCAACATGCGTGAGGGCCATATCGGACTGACCGCCGGCAAAGGGTTTCTCGATTATACCTCACTTGATCGAGAGGCGTACCGTGACGAAAGACTAAAGGCTTTCATCGAGATGTTGAAATTTCTTAAGCTGCTGCGGCCGCCTGCGTTGCCATTATCATGAGCCAAAGTTCACCGAGCCGACCGCTTCGCTCGCGGATCACCACCGACGGGTCGACCGCGCCCCGCACCGCGCTTTCATGCGCGGCATGGGGCTCGACGACGACGCGATCGCGCGGCCCTTCATCGGTATCGTCACCACCGCCGGGGAGACGACGCCCTGCAACGGCACGCTTGCCGATCAGGCGGCGCATGCGCATGCCGGCGTCGCGGCCGCTGGCGGAACACCGCGCGCGTTCACGACGATCTCGGTCTCCGACGGCATCAGCATGAATCACCAGGGCATGAAATGCTCCCTGGTGTCCCGCGAGGTGATCGCCGAATTCGATCGAATTGGTCGTTCGCGCGCATGCCTATGACGGCCTGGTAGGCTTCGGCGGTTGCGACAAGAACCTTCCCGGCATCATGATGGCGATGGTCCGCTGCAACGTACCGTCGGTGTTTGTGTTCGGTGGCGCCACTCTGACCGGCACTTTCCGCGGCAAGACAGTATCGATCCTGACTGCATATGAAGCCGCGGGCGCCGTAATGACCGGCGACATGCCGGCACAGGAGCTCGACGAGCTCGAGCGGGTTGCGATGCCCACATTGGGCGCTTGTCCCGGGCAGTTCACCGCCAACACCATGGGCATGGTCTCGGAAATACTCGGCCTTGCACCGCTCGGGTCCTCCATGATCCCGGCGATCTATGAGGAGCGCGCCGCGGTTGCAACGCGGGCCGGGCATTTGGTGATGCAGGTCCTCAAAGACGGCGGCCCACTGCCGCGCGATCTGGTCACGCGGAAAAGTCTCGAAAACGCCTGCGCGATCGTCGCGGCGACCGGGGGTTCGACCAATGCCGGACTGCATATCCCGGCGATCGCGCACGAAGCCGGCATCCGCTTCACTCTCGACGATGTTGCTGCGGTGTTCGAGCGGACCCCGCTCGATCGGCAACCTGCGGCCGGGAGGCGACTATCATGCGCAGGACGTGCATCGCGTCGGCGGCGTGCCGATGATTGCGAAGGCACTGATTGCGAGCGGTGCCCTCGACGGCGCTACGCTCACCGTCAGCGGCGAAACCCTGGCGCAAGCCTGTGCGGCGGCTCCCGACCCGGACGGCGATGTGATCCGGGCTCCGAGCAACGCGATATCGCCGACAGGCGGTGTGGTGGTGCTCAAAGGCAACCTCGCGCCGGATGGTGCTCTCATCAAAGTCGCGGGGCTGCACTCGCTGGTGCACGAAGGCCCGGCGCGTGTGTTCGAGAGCGAGGAGGAGTGCATGGCAGTCATCCGCGCGCGCGCCTACGCGGCGGGCGATGTCCTGGTGATCCGCCATGAGGGTCCGAAGGGCGGCCCCGGCATGCGCGAAATGCTCGGGCCAACGGCTGTGATCTACGGCCAAGGCATGGGAGAGCAGGTCGCGCTCATCACCGACGGACGCTTTTCGGGCGCGACGCGCGGTATGTGCGTCGGCTACGTTTCGCCGGAAGCGGCCGTCGGCGGGCCGATCGCGCTGCTGCGCGACGGTGACCGCGTGCGGATCGACGGTGTCGCGCGCCGGCTCGACTGCCTTGTCGATGCGGCGGAACTCGCGCGCCGAAAGGCAGCATGGAACCGCGCGTGCGCGGCGTCCCGCTCGCCGGCGCGCTGGAAAAATACGCGGTGCAGGTCGGCTCCGCGCATCTTGGCGCTGTCACCCACAGCGGCAATCTCATCTGGGAAGTCGAGGAGCCGGAAGGCGGATGAAATTCCGCTTGCGCTAACCCGGGGGACTTTACCAATTCACCAGGGTCTTGCGGATGCACACTACGGCGTAGTCGAGGATGAAGCCGAGCAGCGAGATTGTCACCAGCGGTACGAACATCTGTACGGTCTGAAATTCGCGCGCGGCGCGGATCAGAGCGTCGCCCAGGCCGTCGCCGGGCGCCACCATCTCGGACAGGAACACCACGACGCTACCGATGACGATGGCGATGCGCACGCCGGTCAGGATTCCAGGCAACGCCGCCGGCAGCACGACACGGAATTGACAGGCCGCATTCGACATTCCGGCCGCGCGCGCTGACCAGATGAGCTTCTCGTCGATCGCGCGTGCTCCGAAATAGGCGGCCAGGAGCGCCGGGAAGATAGCGTCGATGACGACGAGCATGATGCGTGAGGAACTGCCGAAACCAAGCAGCAAGAGAAACGCAGGGAAGAATACAATCTTCGGCAACGGCGCCAGCACACGAATAATCGGTTCGAGCAGCAACGGACCGAGCCGCGACTCCGCCGCGCCCATGCCGATCAGGACGCCGGCGCCGATCGCAATGATGAGGCCGGCGAACAGACGATAGAGCGTCACCGCAAGGTCGGAGAGAAAATGCGAATTGCCAAGATCGCGCACCAGCGCAACTAAAACCGCTGAAGGGGCAGGGAGCAAAGCCGGGGGTGCAAAGCCGAGACGCACTGCCGCTTCCCACCCGGCCAGCAACAGGATGATCGAGTAGCTGCGCTTGAGGAAGTTGAGCATTGTAGGCGCGGCTTTCATCACGAGGTCGCCGCGAGGTCGGCTTCACGCCGGTCCGGCGCCCAATAGGCTCAGCCGCCGGCGCACGGTCTCGAATGTCCAATCGAGCAAAAGCCAAGCGCCGCGATCACGAGCATGACTGCATAGGTCATGGCGTACTGGCCCATGTCGAGTGCGGTGAACAGATAATTGCCGAGCCCTGACTGGCGGACGATCATCTCCGATGTGATGGTAACGATAACGCCGATCACGATCGCCACCCGCGCGCCGATCAGGATTTCCGGCAGCGCCGCCGGCAGGATCACACGGCGCAGGCGGCGGAAACCACTGCAGCCGACGGCCTGCGCCGACCAGATCAGTTTCTCCTCGACCGTGCGCGCGCCTTCCTGGGCGTGATAAACGAGCGGCAATGAGACTGTCAGTACGATGACCAGCACTTTCGAGAGGTCGCCGGCGCCAAACCACAGCATTATAATTGGCATCAGTGCGGCCTTGGGCACCGGATAGAACGCGGCGAGGATCGGAGTAATGAAATTCTCGACCGCGCGACTGCGGCCGCTGAGGAGACCGAGAGGAATGCCTAGCGCCGAGCCGATGCCGAGCCCGACGAACAGGCGCGCCAGCGAGCTGGCCAGATCGGGATAGATATCGCCGGACCACAGCAGCGCGCCGAACATTGGCAGGATTTCTGTCATCGGCGGCAGGTAAGAGCTGCGGATAACGAGTGCCGCGATTTGCCACAGGACGAGCAGTGCCCGCCGCTACAGCGGGCGGCGCGAGCGCAGATCCGAAACGGTCGCCGAGAGCGCGCATATGTCAGATAGCCGCTGGCCTGTCCATGAGATGACCAATTTCGATGACGAGGTTCTGATAACGCGGGTCGCGCAGCAGGTCGTCGCGCCGGCGCGGCCGCGGCAACGTGATCGGGATATCGGCCTTGATCCGCCCCGGGGCAGCCGTCATCAGAAGAACGCGGTCGGCCAGATACACCGCCTCATCGACGGCATGCGTGACGAACAGGACCGTTTTAGTGTGGCGCTCCCAGATCGCCAGCAATTCGTCCTGCAGCATGGTGCGGGTATGCGCATCGAGCGCGCCGAAAGGTTCGTCCATGAGCAGGATGGCCGGATCGTAGGCTAGCGTGCGCGCGATCGCGACACGCTGTTTCATGCCGCCCGATAATTCCTTCGGATAGAGGTGCTCGTAGCCTGTGAGATGCACCATCTCGATGAGCTCGAGCGCACGCGCTCTGGCCCTTGCCTTCGGGACTCTTCTGCTCCTGCAGCCCGAACAGAATGTTGTCGAGCGCAGTGCGCCACGGGAACAGCGCGAACTCCTGAAACACCGGACCGCGGTCCGGGCCGGGGCCGGTCACCGGCTTGCCGTCAACCAGGATGCGCCCTGCCGTCATCGCTACAAAGCCGCCGACCATATAGAGCAGCGTCGATTTTCCGCAGCCGCTCGGCCCGACCACGGCGACGAACTCACCATCCTTGATCGACACTGTGATGTCCGCTAGCGCCTGAACTTCGCCTTTTCCGCCCGCGCGCCGGTAGGTCTTTGAGAGTTCGTCGATCAGGATCATCCTGCGACCAGATGTTGGCGCTTATAAACGAGAGGGGCGGGCCTATTCGCTCGGCGTTACGTCGAGACGCTCATAGTCAGTGACCTTTAGCGGTTCCTTGATGATGCCCTCCTTGTAGTAGATGTCCCAGGTCTTCTGGATGGCGTCGAAGTTGGGGCGCCCTGTCGGTGGGCGGTAGAAGTCATCCTTGGTAAGGAGGAAGGTCTTGAGCAGGTCGTAGGGAATCTTGGTGACCTCGGAATCGACTTGGCGCGTCTCGTCGGGATGCGAAAGCGCGTAAGCCATGGCATCCTTGTAGTCTTCCATATAGGCCTTGATCACCGGCAGGTTTTGATCGGTGAAATCCTTGCGGCAAGTCTCGAATACGTTAACGAGCGGGCTCTGCACTTCCGAGATCGAGAACAGCTTTTCGAGACCGCCCTTGGACAGCGCCGCCGTCCCCCAAGGTTGCGCAAACGGCGCCGAATCCACGCGGCCGCTCCGCAAGGCTTCCTCGGACAACGGGAAGGGAATTTCTACGAGCTTGATGTCTTTGTCAGGATCGATGCCGTGCTGCTTCATCCACAGCCGCATATGATAATAGATGCCGCCGCCAAACACCGTGGAGGCGACCGTCTTGCCTTTCAGGTCGGCCGCACTCTTGATGCCCGAATCCGAGCGTACGCCCCAGAACACCGAGAAATAACCTGGCTGCTCATCGACGAGAGCGCCGAGAATGTAACCTTTGTAGCCGCCGTCGGCGATCGCGTGCGCCATGCTGATCGGCGCCTGCGTGCCGCAGTCGATCGAGTTCGCTACCAGCGCTTGGCTGATCACGGGCGTACCTTGAAAGACCGACCACGTCACTTTGTACGTATGATTCACGTTCTTGAACAACTCGGGCTTCTTTACGATCAGCCATTTCGGCTCTTCGCCCGGGAAGGTGCTGCCGATCCGCAGCGTCGGCAGAGTTTGCGCGTTCACCCGCGCCGTTGCGGTCAGTCCGAGAAGTACAGCAAGCCCGATTGCGATGGACCAGCCGGAGCAGGTCCGGATCGTGCGATCGCTCATGCTCTATCTCCCCTCAATCGGCTGCCGAAGCTCTGCGCCGGATGGCGGCACTCGGCGGCCAAACATACCCCGGGCAGGACTGGATATTTTCAGTGAAGCGTATGGACCCACGGATCAATCGTGGGGTCAAGTGATTAGATGCTGATACTAGCAAGGCTGCTGCCGCCGCAGACGTAAAGTACCTGGCCGGTCACGAAGGAATTTTGCGGATCGGCGAAGAACAGCACGGCGCGCGCGACATCGTCGCTTAGTCCCAATCGGCCGACTGGAATTGTTTTGGCTAGCGCCGCCTCGCGATCGCTGCCAGCGGGGATGACGTCGCGGAACATCGCCGTGTCCTGGATAGGGCCCGGTGAGACGACGTTCACGGTAATTCCGGCCGGCGCGAGTTCAAGCGCCCAGGTTCGCGCCATACCGATGAGGCCCGCCTTTGTCGCCGAGTACACGGTGCGGGTCGGCAGCCCGAGCGCGGCTCGCGACGAAATAAGAACGATACGGCCAAAATTCTGCTCGCGCATTCTTGGAAGTGCAGCCTGGACAATAAGGATTGCGGCCCCGAGATGGAGCTGGGTAAGGTCGTGCAAATCCTTTTGGCTCACTTCGGCGAGTAGGCTTGCCCGGATGGCACCCGCGTTGTAAATCACGGTAGCGATTGCAAACTTGCTGGCGACGGTGGCGGCCGCCTGCTCCGTGGCGCGCGTATCGGTAAGATCGACGTCGATCGCGTGGAGCGACGGATGCGACCATTCGGGTCGGCGCTGCGCCAGCGACACCACATCGTGGCCGGCCTCGATCATGCGGCGGCAGATCGCAGCCCCGATACCGGTACTTCCGCCCGTGACAAGGGTGACCGGACGCTCACTCATATCGCGTCTCACATGAACAACTGAATGCTGCGGAAGGCGGCGTCGCAGTTTACGAGGTCGACCCGCTTTAATTTGATCTTCAATCTGCCGTCGATCATCGACAATGTATGCGTTGCCCAGGCAGCGTAGAGATCCTGCTCGTCGAGACGGGTCTCGACATAATGCATTGGGGTCCAGGTGACGTATTCATTGGCGGATTCGTCGCGCTTGTCGATTTGTGGAATTTGTAAAACGTGATGGCAGCGGCTTTTGGGTTTCTGCGAGAACGTTCTGTTGCCTTTGAGCCGCTCAACGCGGATCTGAAGCAAGAGCTTGTCTTCGTACATCAGCGACGTGGTGAGCCGCGGATCGGTCTGGCCCCATTCCAACGGCATCCAGTAGCAGCCATCGTCGGCGAAAAGATCCAGCCATTCCTCGAAACGATGCTGGTCGATCAGGCGCGCTTCATGCAACACAAAGTCGATCAAATTCTGGTCGGTCGGTCCGCTCATCGTTGAACCGTCACATCGACAGGGTCATAAAATTCGACCAGGCGCGGAACTGATTGCGCATCTGCGATTCCGACGTGCCGTTGATGACGGCGGTTTCCTGCTCGATTTCCGCCGGATCGTACAGACGCTGGATGTTGACCCAAGGATTGGCGTCAACGTGCAGCCCTTCCTGCGCGCGCTCGTACATTTCCAGGTCGTCGTGACCGACGATGGAGGTTGGGGCGTTGATCAAACGGCTGTAGGTAAGCGTGCGCTCCAGCAGCATGTCCGGTGCGTCGACTAGGCGGAAGGTCCAGGATTCCGCAAGCGTGCGATTGGGTCCGAGCGGTTTGAACAGACGGATCGCTTGAATTGGGCCCTTGACGGTGAAATTGGGAAAATACGCGGTGTTATGGCGGTTCTCGTCGAGAATGGCCTTTGCGCGCACCTCGCCATAGGCCGCGACCATTTTGTCGAAGTAACCCGGGATCGCCGAATAGTCGGAATGGATTGAGTGGTGCACGCCGGTATGGCCGTGGCCGTTGCGCCACGTCCGAATTCCCATTTTCTCAAAGAACTCGTAGGGAGCGATGAACGGCGCGTAGATCTCGACCGCAGCCGGTTTTTTGTTGCCCCCGGGAGTTATCTTCTCCCAAACCTTGACCGCAGTACCGGCCGAGGATTCATGGGCGACCATCGGATGGCAGGTGTCGGTCAGGTTCTCCACCAGCATTTTCCAGTTGCAATTGTGCATGTAGCGGAGCACGCCGCCGGCCACTTCGAGCCGTCCCGCGGGCGAGCGATCCACCATGTTGTCGATCGTCGACAAACTCTCGCCAAAGTACTCTTCGAAGTCTGATCCGACGTCATTCATCTTGGCGAACACGAAGCCGCGGTAGTTTTTCACATGGCGGACCGGCGCAATGCCTTTGACGGCATGGCTTTGTTCGAGACCGGTGTTCTCGTAGCCCGTGCGCAACGGGATTCCCATTAGCGTGCCGTCGGTCTTGAAAGACCAAGCATGGTACGGACAGCGGAAGACTTTTCCGGTGTTACCGCAGGTGTCGATGGTGATACGCGTTCCCTTGTGCGGACAGCGATTATAGAGGACATGGACTACGCCATCGCTGTGGCGGACCATCATGGCGGGCTGCTTGCCGATCGTCGTTCCATAATAATCGCCGGCATTTGGCACCTGGCTGTCGTGGCCGACATAGACCCAGGTATTGGCAAATAGATGTTCCATCTCCAGGTCGAAGATCTCCTGATCGACATAGACATCGCGATGAACTTCGGCCTCCCGCACTAATTGGCGAACCGCTGCGGCGTTACCGTCGTATTTGCCCATCTACGGTCTCCTATCGCCATCCGGGCGTCCGATAGCATGACTTTAATAACCCTCGGCCGCACTTTGGGCTAGGGTGGGCGGGCTCGATCATTCCAATTAGCAGCTATAAAACAGGGCAATTGCGGAGGCGGTTCGCGATACCAATCGTGATCGTTCATCGCGCATCGCCACTGGGGCCACTATGAAGATCACGCGCGTAACCGCTATTCCGCTGAATGTGCCGCTGCATATCACTTTACTCGGGCTCGATCGCAAAACCTCACTCTCGGCGTGTCTTGTCGAGGTTGAGACCGACAGCGAGATCATCGGCCACGGCTTCACCGCCATTACCGAGGAGGACGTCGTCGCTCAGATCGTCAACGGAGTTGTTGCTCCTGCGATCCGTGGCGACGATCCGCTCGCCCACGAGAAAATATGGGACAAGCTCTACTGGACGCTGATGCCGCGCGGACAGACCGGCTACGCGGCGCATGCGCTGGCTGCAATCGACGTGGCGCTGTGGGACATCAAAGGTAAGGCGCTTCACCAACCGGTCTGGCGGCTGCTTGGCGCCGCGCGCCCTCGCGTACCGCTGTACGCCACCTTTGGTTTCGGGTTCTTCGATCGCGAACATCTCGCCGCGGCAGCGCGGCTGTGGGTCGATCAAGGATATCGTCGGCTCAAGATGACGGTCGGCCACGAGGCACTACGGCGGCGTGACACGCGCAGCCCGCTCGATGCTATTCGCGACGACGAAGCGCGCATTTGCGCCGTGCGCGAAGCGGTCGGACCAGACGTCGAGCTGTTCATCGACGCCAATTGCAGCCTCGATCTGCCCCATGCCGCGCGACTGGCGCAGATGGTGAAGCAGTACGGCATTGCCTTCTTCGAAGAGCCGCTCACGCAGAACGATCCGGTTCTAATGGCTCAGTTGCGCCGGTCGAGCGGCATGGCGCTTGCGTGCGGGCAGAATGAAGGCCTGCTGTACCGTTTCCGCGATCTTCTGCTGCATGAATTGGTCGATTACCTGCAGCCCAATGTCGTCATCAGCGGCGGCTTCACGCAGTGCATCAGGATCGCAGGCCTTGCTGCGGCGTTTAACGTGCCAATCGCGAACGGCGGAGCTTGGCCGTTCCATAATATGCATCTCCATGCCGGGCTTTCTAACGGCGGACTGGTCGAATACCACTACCTTGCTGTCGAACTGTGCCGAAAAATCTATCGCGATTTGCCCGTTCCCGTGGACGGATGGCTGGCACTGCCGGAAACGCCAGGTCTTGGCTTCGAACCAGATCTTGATGCTGTGCGCGAGCTTGCAAAGCTGCCACTTTCTCACGGCCACGGTAAAGGCTGAAGTTCGACATCGAGTTTGGCCAGCAGTCAACAAAGACGGAGGAGGGACAATTTGGCGAATAAGGATGGCCTTGCAGTTGTCACTGCAAGCGCGGGCGGTATCGGATTTGAGATCGCGCGCGCTTTGCGGCACGACCAATATCGCGTTGTGTTGTGTGACATCGACATCGCGAAGGGCGAAGCCGCGGCACGGGAAATCAATGCGGAGTTTTACGCTTGCGACATGCGCAAGCCCGGCGACATCGAGGCACTATTTGCGAACCTCGGTCACGTCGAAGTACTGGTCAACAACGCCGGTATTTCAGGACCCACTCGCCCGTTGCATGAGATTACACTCCCGGAATGGCAGGAGGTGATAGACGTCAATGTGACGGCGGCCTTTCTCACGTGCCGCTTGGTCGTTCCCGGCATGGTCGCGGCCGGCCGAGGATCGATTATCAATCTAAGCTCGGTCGCCGGAAAAATCGGGTATCCTGACCGGTCGCCCTACTGCGCCTCGAAATGGGCGGTGCTCGGGCTGACGTCCTCATTGGCTCGCGAAGTCGGCACCCACGGAGTGCGGGTAAATGCCATCCTCCCCGGAACCGTGCGCGGACCGCGCATCGCGGCTGTAATTGAGCGCTACGCGCAACAGAACGGAATCGCCATTGCGGAAGCCGAGCGCCATTATCTCGGCCGTCAGGCGACCCGTGCCTATATCGAGGCATCGGAAATCGCTGCCATGGTGTCGTACCTGTGTTCCTCCGCAGCCCGCTCAATTACCGGGCAATTCATTGGTGTTGACGGAGGATTCGAATAGGCCATTACGTTGGTCGACTATGGACCCCAGCCGCCGAGGTGATGTCGCAAACGGCTAAAGAAGACCGTTCAGACTTTATCCCAAGATTTCCAAGGCGTTTCAGGCACTGGTGTCAGCGGCGGTTTTCCCGCAACCCAAGCTAGGATGTTGTCGACAACGAGTTGGTCCATCTGCTCCCGGGTATAGACGGATGCTGACCCGAGATGCGGGAATAGCACAACGTTCTCCATCGCCAACAATTCTGCCGGGATTTCAGGCTCCTTGGCGTAGACGTCGAGGCCTGCCGACATGATCCGCTTTTCCTGGAGCGCTTTGATCAGCTCCGGCTCGTCGACCACAGAGCCGCGCGCCATGTTTATCAAAATGCCGTCGGGTCCGAGCGCGTCCAGTACTTCGGCGTTGATCATATTCTGCGTCGTCGCGTCTCCCGGTACGATGATCAGGAGAATGTCAACGTCCCGTGCCATATCGTTGAGCTTCGGATAATGACGGTAGGCCAGCTCCTGCCGCGGGTGACGTGTGTGATAGGCGAGCGGGACACCGAAGGCATCGAGCCGTCGCGCGATTGCCTGACCGATTGCACCCATGCCGACCATGCCGACTGTGCGATTGCGCAGCGTGGCCTTGCTCAATGGATAGCCCTCGCGGACCCACTTACCCGTGCGTACGAACCGCTCGGCCTGTGGAATATCTCTCACAGTACAAAGCAAAAGGGCTAGCGCCGTATCCGCGACCTCCTCGGTCAGAACATTTGGCGTATTGGTCACAACAACGCCGTGCGCGGCGGCCCACTTGACGTCGATGCGGTCGTAGCCGACGCCGAAACTCGATAGAATTTCGAGCTTGGGAAAATGCGCCATCAATGTGCCGGGAATCGCTTCCAGCGTGGCGCCGCAAATAATTGCGCCGATATCGCCGTGATCCGCAAAAAACGACTCGTCTGTCGTTGAAGAGAGACTATGGACGGTTAAGGCTGCCAGTCCTCTCTCCATTGCGGGTGATGAGGGCCCAATCAACACAATCTCGTCCTTGTTGTTGGCCATATTTTTTCTCCTGCGACTGCGGCTCCTTATATTCTCGCCAGAAATAGGCGTCAGGAGATGGTGGCGCCCGCGCCACCATCCCAGCATAGCAGGCCTTCCGTCCAATAAAGGACCGTAATTGTTCGCCGGTTAGCTGATAACAACGAATTTCTTGGTTCAGTAATCGGACTGGAACCACCTAAATGCTTTCGGTGGCAAAGCACAGTCGATCAGTAAATCCGTTTTACGAGTTAGATCTCGCGGTGAGACCGCCGTTTCGTATGATGACACATTACGGAATGTCCGCGACGCGACATCGTTGCTTGGTTATGGGGTGGCCTGTTGGAACACAGAAAGATGCAATTACGCAGTCCATGTAGCCAACAAGCAAAGCGCCAATACCACACGCCGATCCAATTCGGGGCTATTCACTGGAGGAAAAGTCAGCCTCTCAATTTCCGACGACGATGGGGGTGATGTCCTGAAACCAGCTGCGCGCCTGGACGAAGCCCGACAGTTTTGGCGACAGCGCGCGCGGGTTGAGATCGCTGACGATGAAAACGCGCACGGCGTCGGCGCTGGTGGTCTCGTGAACCTCGGCGACGAGCTTGTCGCGCTCTGCGACGTCAAAGGTATTGAAGATGCGCTGCGAGAGTTCGTCCACTTTCGCGTTCGAATAGCCGCCCCAGTTTGCGCCGTTGGGCGCTTTGTAGATGCTCATTACTGTTTTGAGATAATTGAGCGGATCGGTGGCACCACTGCTGAAATTAACCGCGTCGTATTGCGGATACTTCGCGGCGCCTTGGATGTAGATCGTCAGAATTGTATTCCAGTCGAGCGTATCGAATGTAACTTTGAAGCCTACTTTTTCGAGTTGCTCCTTCACCAGCTCGTTCATCGGCAACGGCTGCATCTGGCCAGAGCCCGACGTCGAGATCGCCACCGTGATCGCGCACGGGTAGCAGCCGGCTTCCTTGAGCAGCGTTGTCGCTTTCGCCGGATCGGTCTTGTATACGAACGGATGGCCGTAATCCTTTTGGCTCGGCACGAACACGCCATAGCTCGGCACCGCGATGCCGTTGAGCATCTCGACCATTTCGTCGCGGTCGATCGCGTAATTCGCCGCCTGGCGCACGCGCAGATCCATGAACGGGCCGCGTGTGAAATTCAGAAGATACGGCCAGGTGTGCGGATAGACGTTGGTGACGATATTCATGCCGGCGGACTTGAGGCGATCAATGGCGTCGGGCGACGGCGCCTCGATCCAATCGACTTGCCCTGACAACAGCGCGGCGACGCGCGTCGACGCCTCCGGCATTGGTAGCAGCACAACGCGATCCTGTTTTGGAATGCGGGTCTTATCCCAATAGTCGGCGTTCTTGACGAGCTCGAGCCGTTCGTGCGGCACCACCTTGTCGAATTTGTAAGGCCCGGTGCCAGCCGGTGCTTTGGCATAGGCCTGATAGTCGTTGCCCGCCTTCGCCATCGCACAGGGCGACATCATCAGCAGATACGGTAAGTTATAAGGAAACAGCGAGACGACGGTATTGGTGTAAATCGCAAACCTATGGTCGTCGATCTTCTCCAGATGCTCGATATCGTTGCTGCGCGAACGTGCGCGTGCGAAATTTAAGGGGCTGAATGCCGGGCTGGTCTTTTGCGTCAGCCTTTCGAAGTTCCAAATCGCGGCATCGGCATTCCAATCGCAACCGTCGTGGAATTTGACGCCTTCGCGCAGTTCGATGATCCATTTCTTTGGATTATCGGGATCGGGCGACCACTTTGTCGCCAGCGCCGGTCTGATGTCGGCTTCCTGATCGCTGCGCGATAAGTCCCAATCGACCAGCGCGTCATAGAGATTATAGCCGACAAAGCGAAAGCCTTCGAAGCCCTGATCCGGTTGTCCGGCCCAATCCGGAATGTCGCCGGCGGTCATGGCGATACGCAATACCGACTCGGCGGCGGATGCATTCGGCCAAAACATCAACGCGCCAAACACCGCGAACAATCCGGCCGCAGCCGATGTAAAGGTCTTGCGTCGAAGCATGAGAGCACCTCTTTCGCCGTGTGGTGCGTGGAGCTACTGCCATTGTTGCAAGGACCGTGCCTCGATCCTTTGCGGCCGCACCCCTCCGTCATGGTGCCCTAGGCCCGGGCCGACGGTGTCATTTTGTGCAGATAGCCGCAGATCCAGCCGCAAGGCGTCCGGCGCTCGCGAGGACAGCCCGGAAGTGACGGAAAATACAGGCGGTTACGCGATGGCCGGCGACGCCGCCGGCGTTGGCACCTTAATTGCTGGTTTGACGACTACGCCCGAAATCGCCGGGATCGCCGATGTGGTATTATGCGGTACGCCGGATCATTGCTCGCCATTCCGATCGCGATCGGAGTGACAATTATTTGTTTCGCGCTGGTTTATTTGGCGCCAGGCGATCCGGTGCAGAACCTGCTGCCGCCCGACGCCAGCCAAGCCGACGTCATATACTTGAAACATGCCTACGGCCTCGATCAGCCGATACCAATTCAATATATGAAGTGGCTGATCCGCGCGCTGTCCGGCGATTTTGGCGTTTCGATCCAGACCAATCGCCCGGTGCTGGGTGAGGTGCTGCACGCGCTGGCCAATACCTTGGTCGTCTCCGTCGGTGCCGTGCTGGTGGCGTTCCCGCTGGCGCTCACGCTTGGAACGCTCGCCGCCTATTACGTTGGCGGCGTGCCCGACCGGGTCGCCACCGGCATCGCCGTCATTGGCATCAGCGTGCCAAATTATTGGTTCGCTATCGTTCTGATCATCATCTTCGCTGTCGAGCTGCATGTTTTGCCGGCGACCGGAATGGGCTCGGAAGGTTCCGCCGGATTCAATCCGCTGCAGTGGAGCCAGCTCAAATACGCCGTGCTTCCGGTCATGGCGACGGCGCTGGTTCCGCTCGGAATCATCATGCGCAGCACCCGCGCGGCAGTCGCCGACACGTTGTCGCAGGAATTCATCCTCACCTTGCGCGCCAAGGGATTGCGCGGCTTCGCCGTGCTGCGCCACGCCTTGCGCAACGCGCTGCCGCAAGTGCTCACCGTCATGGGTTTGCAGTTCGGCTATCTGGTCGGTGGCTCCATTCTGATCGAGACGATCTTCACCTGGCCAGGCACGGGTTTCCTTCTCAACAAGGCGATCCTGACGCGCGACATCCCGATGCTGCAGGGCGCCATGCTGGTTCTCGCGCTGTGGTTCGTGGTCATCAATCTCGTCGTCGATCTGCTGCAGACAGCGATCGATCCGCGCATTAAGCGAGGCTGACGCAAACTATGAGCGACACGACGCTGACATTGCCGATAGTCAAGGCAGCGAACGCGCCGCTGACGCGGGCCCGCGGCTATTGGCGCAACGTCGGCCGCCGCCTGCGCCGCGACTATGTCACGCTGTTCTTCGCATCTTTGATTGTTGTCATCGCGCTCGCTGCCATTCTGGCGCCGCTCGTTGCGCCGTTCGACCCCAACGCCACGAGCATGATCAATCGGCTCAAGCCCATCGGCTACAAAGGCTTCATCCTCGGCACCGACGAGCTTGGCCGCGACATGCTCTCGCGCCTGATCTTCGGCGGCCGCATTTCGCTGTTGATGGGGTTGGTTCCGGTTGGGCTTGCCACCGTGGTCGGCGGCTTCCTCGGATTGCTCGCGGGCTTTACCGGCGGCATCATCAACATGTTGATCATGCGCATCATGGACGTGTTTTACGCGTTCCCATCGGTGCTGCTCGCGGTCGCCATCTCCGGGACCCTGGGCGGTGGCATCGCCATCAGCCTCATCGCGCTGACTCTGGTGTTCATTCCGCCGCTCTGCCGCGTGTCAGAGACGGCGACGACGCAGATCCGCAGCCGCGATTTTGTTGATGCGGCGCGGGCGAGCGGCGCGTCGAGCCTTTCAATCATTTTCCACCACGTGCTGCGTAACGTGCTGGCGCCGGTGCTGATCTACGCGTCGAGCCTGATTTCGGTGTCGATTCTGCTTGCCGCCGGACTGTCCTTTCTCGGCTTGGGCGTCGAGCCGCCGACCTCCGACTGGGGCTTGATGCTGTCGACGCTGCGACAGTCGATCTATGTGCAGCCCGTCATCTGCGCGTTGCCGGGAGCGGCGATCTTTATTTGCTCGCTGTCGTTCAATTTGGTCAGCGACGGGCTGCGGCAGGCGATGGACATAAGGGCCTAGGGGACGAGATGGCGGCAGAGGCACAGCTAAATGCGCAAACGCCCGCAGCCGCGGCCGTCGCCGATGATCCGCGCGATCGCGGTGGCAAGGCGCAACCGCTCTTGATCGTGGAAGATCTCAAAAAGTACTTTCCGATTCACGGCGGCTTGCTCAACCGTAAGATCGGCGCGATTGAAGCCGTCGACGATATCTCGTTCTCCGTGCTCAAGGGCGAGACCTTAGGTATCGTCGGCGAATCTGGCTGCGGCAAGTCCACGCTGGCGCGCGTTCTTATGGGCTTGATCTCGCCCGACTCCGGCTGCGTCATTTTCGACGGCGAGCTGGTGGGCGGCATACGCGGACTGTCGCTGCGCCAGCTGCGCCGCAACATGCAGATCGTGTTTCAGGACAGCGATTCCTCGCTCAATCCGCGCCTGCCGATTCAGGAATCCATTGCCTACGGTCCGCAGGTCCACGGAATTCGCCGCGCCGACGCCCGTAACCTCGCCAGGAATCTGTTGCAGCGCGTCGGTCTCGATCCTGGGCTATTCGCATCGCGCTATCCGCACGAATTGTCCGGCGGCCAGAAGCAGCGCGTCAATATCGCACGCGCGCTCGCGCTCGATCCGCGCCTGGTCATTCTCGACGAAGCGGTCTCCGCCCTCGACAAATCGATCGCGGCCCAGGTGCTGAACCTGCTGCGGCATCTCAAACAGACTTTGAAGCTGACCTACATCTTCATCTCGCACGACTTGAACGTCGTGCGCTACGTTTCCGACCGGATGCTGGTGATGTATCTGGGCCAAGTCGTCGAGATCGGCCCGACCGACGCCATCTACCAGCAGCCGAAACATCCTTACACCAAGGCGCTGCTTGCCTCGCGGCTTTCGACCGATCCGCGCAATCGCTTCGACACCCCGCCGCTTGCCGGCGATCCGCCTAATCCAATCGATCCGCCCAGCGGTTGCCGCTTTCGCACCCGGTGCCCATTCGCCGAGGATGTTTGTGCGACGAAGCGTCCGGTGCTTGGACAATCGGCCGGTCAAGCGGCCCATCTTGCCGCGTGCCATATGGACGACGCGACGTCCAGTCACAGCCGCTCGGCCGCAGCGCCGCTCGCAATCGAGCTTGCCGCCGGCGCAACCGTGTCCTGAGTGCGAAGCAATGCCGGATCACACCAGCCCAGCCGATGCGCCGCTCGTCGAGGTCAACGACCTCCACGTGCGGTTTGCCGATCGCGACGAGACTGTATGGGCGGTCAACGGCGTGTCTTTTGCTCTGATGCCCGGCGAAGTGCTCTGCATTATCGGCGAGTCCGGTTCCGGCAAATCGGTGACGATGCGCGCCCTCATGCGTCTTCTGCCGAAGAAGCGTGCCGTCATGAACGGCCATATAAGGATCGGCCACTACGACATCATGGCGCTCAACGAGCGGCAGTTGGCGACGGTGCGCGGCGCCGTCGCCGCCATGGTGTTCCAGGAGCCTATGACGGCTCTCGATCCGGTTTACACGATCGGCCGGCAGATCGCCGAGACGGTGATGCGTCACGACGGTTCGTCGCGCCAGGCCGCGCGGCAGCGCGCGCTGGAGATCCTGCAACTAGTCAAGGTGCCCTCTCCGGAGCGCCGGCTTGATTCCTACCCGCACGAATTGTCAGGAGGGCTGCGCCAGCGCGCTTTGATCGCCATGGCATTATCCTGCCGCCCGCGCCTGGTGCTGGCCGACGAGCCGACGACCGCGCTCGACGCATCGGTGCAGATCCAAATCCTCCTGTTATTGCGCAAGTTGCAGCAGGAGCTCGGAATGGGTCTGATCTTCGTGACCCACGATCTCGGCGTCGCGGCGCAAATCGCCGACACGGTTGCGGTCATGTATGCGGGGCGCATCGTCGAATACGGCAAAGCCACCGATGTCCTGCTGCGGCCACGTCACCCCTACACGATGGGGCTGCTGGCTTCGATCTTGCCCGATCGCCTGAGCGAGCAGGATATCGAGGCGATCCCCGGCAATCCGCCCGACCTTCGCCTGATACCCGAGGGCTGCAGTTTTGCGCCACGCTGCAAATTCGCGCGCCCGGTCTGCGGCACGGTAGTGCCGAAGCCGCGGCAGGTGGCGGCGGGCCACGTTGCCAGTTGCGTGCTGCTCGATGAGACGCCGCTGCGCGACGCGGCGGCACCGGCAATTCAAATGCAGTAGTTCTTTGTCACAGGAAAAACATCATGCCTTCAAATTCGAAACTGCGTATCGCTCACCTCGCTGGTCCAAATGCGACGATCCAGAACACGCCGCCGCTCGTCACCTCCAACAAAGCGCGGCGGAAGCACAATTTGCCGCTTCTGAAGAGCGCGGACGGCAGCGTGTCGAAATTCGATGCGCTGCGGGCGCAGCGGTTGGCCACGCCAGTCAAAGCTTATGTTGAGCAATTCTCGGCACATCCGCTGGAACAAGATGCCGCAGAGCTTTATGCGCCCGCCGACGGCTTCATCGGCGCTGACGGCGTATTTTCCAAGGAACGCCGCAGCGCCGGCGACAAGCCGGTCTATGAGGTCGAACTTTCTCCAGAGGATGGGCTCTATCCGCTGCCCTATATGGCGCTGCAGGCTGATGGCCAAGCCTGGGAAGAAGAATGCGCTGCGCCTAATGCGTCGGCGGAGAAGGCGCGTCAGGGCTTCTTCCCCGACGGATCGCGAAGCTTTGCCGAAATCGACCGGCTGTCGATCGGCATCGACGGTCGCGCCGGCGTGATCTCATCCTTGGCCGAGGTCGATTTCTATCGGTTGCTGCCGCCAAGCGGGTACAAGAAAGGTCTAGCTGCCGCGCTGCGCACCGATATCGGCGAAGGCGATATCCCGCCCGAACAGCTTGGCAAAGATTTCTTTCCTTACAAGCCGCGCCATCTGGCGACGGCGCCACCACGTCCGGCGCTCGCCCGCGTCACCAACATCGCCCAACGCGTCATGGCGAGCGGCAAGTATGATGGCGCAATTTTCACTCAAGGCAGCCCGGCTGTGGAGGAGACTGCTTATTGGCTCAATCTCCTGATCGACACCACGGTGCCGATTTGCGGCAACGCCGCGCAGCGGCCGCAAGGCCAGATGAGCAACGACGGTCCGCATAACATCGTCGATTCTTTGATCTATATCGGCTCCAAAATCTGGGCCGACGAAGCGGGCCGCAACCGCGCCGGTGTGGTCGTCATTCAGGAGCAGCGCGCGTTTGCCGCCCGCGAAGTCATGAAGGTCGACGCGCGGCCCGGCGGCTATGTCGCAACCGGCGGCCACGGCGGCATCCTCGGCGGCGTCAATCATTTCGGCATTCCGAAGTTGCTCTACGTTCCCGCGTACAAACACACCTACCTGTCAGAGGTGAATATCAGCCGGCTGCCAAACTCGGTCAAAGCCGTTCGCGGCGGCACGGCCGGCGTAGAAACCATCGAGATCGCCATCAAGGGAACGGACGGCGGCATCCTGCCGAACGCGATTCCCTCGGTGTCGATCGTCAAGGACGGCGGCTACTGCGCTGAGGATTTCGGCGACGATCCGGCACTCGAACCCGACCTCGCGTTTCTGATTGGGCACAAGCTCAGCCTCGGCCGGCTCGCTGGTTTCGTCATCGAAGGCCAAGTGCCGTACGGTTCGATGACGTCGCGGGTACGCCAAGCCCATATGAAAAAGGCGGTACTGAGTGGATTTCCGGTGGTCCGGGTCGGCCGCGGCGCGCCCGAAGGGTTTGCCGATGGCACGCCAATTTTCGTCTCCGGATCGAATCTCACCGCCACCAAGGCGCGGCTATTGCTGATGGCCTGCCTGATGAAGTTCGGCAGCTTGCCGCCGGCACGGAATCCCGATAGCCCGACCGCAAGCGAGCGGGCGACGATCGAGAAGGCGGTTGAGCTATATCAGCGTGTTTTCGATACGCATTGACCAGCGCTACGTCTGGAATCTTGTTCGGCTGGCTCAATCTGATGAACGAATGGCTCGTGCGTGGGGCCCCTTGGGTCAGACGCGACCGGAGGCAACATTGTCCGCTGCTCCGGTAATGTCCGTTACGGAACACAAAAGTCGGTATAGACGCGTTGCGCAAAAACATAATCATTCAGATAATCAAGAGACGTGTAAGCATTTGAAGTAGCGCTAATGAGCAATTGCCCCCTACAATGAAGCGGATGGATTGAAGTTTCGCAAAGTTTCGCTCGTCTCTTCGACATCCCGCTGCGACGTTAGCATGCTAAATGAGCATCAAAGACTGTTTCTTGAGCGCGCGATCGGCTCTGCACTGTTCCAGCTTGCGGTTCCGATTATCCAGCCCTTGGGCGGAGTCTCCGGAAAGTAAACGCATGATCACCGTTATCGAATATGGCGTCCCGACGGATCGATGTGGCCTCCAGCTTCGATTGGGTGCTGAGAAAGGCTTTTTCCGTGACGAGGACATCGATCTCAATGTGCGAATTGTTTTTGGAGGTCCCGAAATCGCAGCCGAATTTGACTCAGGGCGCTTGCCGGTCGGCGAATTGGGGACGCCGCCGGGGCTGACCGCGCTCGCTAAGGGGGCTTGTTTTAAGATCGTCGGAAGTGGTGTTCGCCGCGGGGCGGTTCAATACTTTGTTGCTCATCCTCGGTTTTCGGATTGGTCGGATCTTTCGGGAGCAAATCTTGGGGTGTTAAGTCGCGGAAGCTGCAGCGACTGGTATATGCGCGAAGTGCTCAAGCACCACGCGATCGATCCGGAAAATGCCGTAACCATCCGCGGTCTCGGAAGGCGGTATCCCGAAGTGCTAAGAATGTTTGCGGAAGGCGAACTCGACGGCGCAATTATTTCAGAGCCTCATGTTACGCTGGGTGAGGAGGCCAGCCTATTCAAGGTCTGGCTTGGTATGAACAAAGTGGATTTTGTGCCACGCTTGCAATGGACCATTGCCGTTGCGAACAATGATGTGTTGCTCCGCGAGCCAAATCTGGTCGCGGCGGTCCTGCGCGGCTGTCGGCGAAGTTATCGCTATGCTGCCGAAAACCGCGATGAATGGGCCGACTTTGGCGCTCATTATTTCCGCATTTCACGCCAAACGATGACGAAATCTATCGAACGCGAATTCAGCGACCTTCATTTCGACTGCGCTGTCGATATTGAAGGCTTGGCGACTGCGCTGACCTTGCAACGTAAGCTCGGCGCTGTAACGACACCCTTGTCGCTTTCCGATATTATGGATCCCCGCTTTACAACGCTACTCGCCGTGTCCTGAACGCGGGATGGAGATCAAAAATGGATATGGATGACGACTTTATCGGCAATATCGAATTCAACCTCACCCCCGAGCAGAGTGAAATTGTGAGCCGGGCGATCGATCTTGCGTCAGAAGACAAAGACACATTTCGTAACACGAACCCATTGATCTCCATCATGCACTGGTGGGACACGCATGTACCGGAGTTTCAGAAACTTCGCGAGTTGCCAGAGGGAGCCCTCACCGAAGCTTGTCGCTTGTTTATCTTTGACTCACGAAGAGAAGAAGTAGGGCGTCTAACGACGTTCTACTTCGGCGCTCGGTTGATGTTTGTCTTCTTTTAGCATCGCCTGGGCGGTTTCGATAAAGCTGCGGATCAATTTGTTCGATTTGCGGTCGGCAAGGCAAACGATGTCGACCTTGGCGTAGATGACGGGGCCGGCAATCCTAAGCTTCATAACTCGATCATCTGGAAGAATACCTTCATCGAAGATCGTGCCAATACCCATACCTTCGGCAACCGCGTTGACCACACCTTCTCGGCTTGCAAATTGAACGATACGGCTTGGCACAATCTTGCTCCTTGCAAACAGTCGATCGTGCGCCGCGCGCGCAGCCGAGCCCGGCTCTCGGCAGATGATCGTCTTAGTGCCGAGCGTCGCCAGCGATATGGATTGTCGTCCGATCCATGGTGCTGTTCGCGGCGTGATCATGACCAGCGGAGGATTCCTGAAAGGCAACGCGTGAAAGTCTTGTTGATGCTTGATGTGTTCAAGAACCGCAATATCGATCTCGGAATTGATAAGTTTTTCCGTGAGATTGTTGGAATTCGAGAAATCCACCGAAATCAACACCGCGGGGAATATACTGTGATACCGAGCCAGCAACTTCATCACATCGTACGGGCCATAAGAGCCCACCCGCAAATGGCCGCGGCGCGTTCCTTGGATTTCATCCAAATAAGCGCCGGCATCTTCGAAGCTTCTAAACATGCGTTGAACGAAGGGTAGGAGCCCTTCGCCGACCGGCGTCAGGCTTGCACGGCGTCCGCCACGATCGAACAGTTCGATCTCGTGCCGCAGTTCAATTTGTTTGATCTGATTCGTGACTGTGGGCTGGCTGATGCCCAAGCTGCGGGCTGCTGCGCTGAAGCTGCCGTTGAGCGCAACCGCGAGGAACGCGCGAGCTTGGCTTGGAGTCATAGCTTTGATCTATAGTATATGCGTAATTTCAAATTTGATTTATAGGGCATTTTTTGCGAGTATGACAACGCTGGGTATGGAGTTTTGAGCCATGAAACGCCAGGAAATGGCGGTTGACCCGTTTCAATTTCTCGACAAGAGGGCCCGCAAGCAGCTCACGCGCCGGAGCGACTGGATCGGACTGGGTTATCTGTGCGGGCATTTTTCCGCAGTTGGCTGTCTCGGCGGTTTGCTCTATCTGACCTTCGGCACTCTATTGATGCTGCCGGCCATGCTCGTGCATGGAATTGTCCTGGCGTGCTTGTTCGCGCCGATGCACGAATGCAGCCACGGCACCGCTTTCCGAACGCGCTGGCTGAACGAGTTTTCTTATTGGCTGGTTAGCCTCGTCTACATCAGTCAGCCCACTTGGTACCGCTACCGGCACGCCGTGCATCACACCTATACGCAGATCCAAGGCAAGGATCCTGCGATGGTTCTGCCTGGGCCGACGACATGGCAACACTACATCGAGCAGGTTATCGGCTGGCGCTTTTGGACGACGTTTCCAGTTGCGATTACCAAGCACGCCTTGGGGACGATGCGGCCACAGGATTCCTGGTATGTCCCGAAGGGTGACTTGCCGCGCATTCACAATGAGGCGCGGATTATGATCGCGGTATACGGCACGGTAGCGGTACTGGCCGTTTATTACGGAAGCTTCGCGCCGCTGATTTATTGGCTCCTGCCGCGCATGATGGGGGAGCCGCTACAACGCGTTTGGCGCATAGCCGAGCATAAAGGATGCGACGAGGGGCCGGACGTCCGCACTAATACCCGATCGACCAAAGCAAGTGCACTTATGCGCGCGCTATGCTGGAACATGCCATTTCATTCCGAACATCATGTCTGCCCGCAAGCGCCATTTTTCGCACTGCCTGCACTTAACGAGATCGTCGGCAACCAACTTCATCCCATGGGTAAGGACCTGTGGAGCGTCGATCGGGAGGTCCGCCGCACCTGTATCGTTTCGCGTGCGGAGGCAGATCGGATTATCGCTGAACGCAAAGCGCGACACGAGCAAGTCGACACCAGTTGGCTTTGCGCGCTCGATTGAGCGTTGCGTTTGTTCATGCAGGCATGAGGAAACTATGAGCGAGGGGTTGGATGTGGACTGGCATTTTGCCGGAAATGCCGATGACTTCGAGGATGAGGACGTCGATCAGGTGATGGTCGGCTCTCTAGCGATTGCCGTCTACCGCGCCAAGGGTGAGTTCTACGCGACGCAAGATCTGTGCACGCATGAACATGCCTATCTCTCGGATGGCGTTTTGATCGACTGCGTGGTTGAGTGCCCGTTCCATCAGGGTCGCTTCGATGTGCGCACCGGGGCGGCGCTGAGCGCGCCGGTGATTGATCCGCTCAAAACCTATCCGCTTAAAGTCATCGGTGGAAAGATTTATGTCCACGTGAGCCGCGCCGAAGCGGAAGCCGATTCCCAGGAGCAGGCTCACTATGGGGCGTAGATGCCTTCGCCATGGTGTGACCGGCAGGACGGCGAAATGACTGAAGCCGGCGAATCAAAATCCGGAGAATCATGGGACTTGGAAGCCGACGTCGTGGTCGTTGGCTATGGCTACGCTGGCGCAGTCGCTGCGCTGGAGGCGCGCCATGCGGGCGCCGAGGTGCTGCTTATCGAAAAGATGCCCGATCCGGGCGGCATTTCGATTACGTCTGGCGGCAATGTCCGCACCGTGGAGGATGCTGAAGAAGGCTCTTAAGTACCTCCGCGCCACCAGTGGCGGCACCACGCCCGACAGTGTTTTGCGCGCGCTCGCGGTCGGCATGAGTCAGATGCCGGCGTATTTTGAAAAGCTCTGCAAGGTAAGCGGTGCAACACCCGATCATCGGCAAGCTGACGGCAACTATCCATTTCCAGGTACCAAAACCTTCGGCTATGTCAGCGTCGAGCACGTGCCCAATTTCAATCCCGCTGAGACCTATCCCTTTGTGTCGAGCTACGTCCCTATCGAACGGGCGGCAGGCGTGCGGTTATTCAAGGTCATCGAAGACAATATTCGTGCGAGCGGACTTCGCGTCATGCTGTCGACACCGGCGAAGCGGCTGATTACCGGCGCGAAGCGCGAGGCTCGTGGCGTGCAGGCCGAGCACGACGGCCGGCTCGTCAATATCAAGGCGCGGCGGGCAGTGATCCTTGCCTGTGGCGGTTTCGAAGCCAGTCCGGAACTGCAAATTCAGTTCTGGCAGGAGAAGCCTGTCCTCAATGCCGCTTATGTGGGCAACACCGGCGACGGCATTCGCATGGCGCAGGATGTCGGCGCAGCACTATGGCACATGTGGCATTACCATGGCGTCTACGGTTTCAAGCATCCCGATCCGGCCTATCCGTTCGGCTTGCGTCCTAAGCGATTGCCGGACTGGATTCCGGGCGAGGCCGCGCGAGCTGACGTTAAGATGCCTTGGATTATTGTCGATCGCCGTGGACGCCGCTTCATGAACGAATACCAGCCCTACACGCAGGACACGACCTGGCGGGCGATGGCGGAATTCGATGGTCTGACGATGAGCTATCTCCGTATTCCGTCTTTCATGATCATGGACGAACAAGGACGCGGCGCTTATCCCATCGTCTCGCCTACATTCAATGACCGGCGCTTCAAATTCGAATGGAGCGAAGCGACATTGCGTGAGTTGGAGGCGAAAATCCTGCACAAAGCCGAGTTGGTCGCCGAACTGGCTTCGCTGATGAAGCTCGAACAGTCGGTATTGGATACGACTCTTTCGGAGTGGAATAAGGCATGCGACGAGCACAATGACCGCGTATATCAGCGCCCGCCGACGTCGATGCTAAAAATCACGACGCCGCCGTTCTATTTCGCGGAAGTCTGGCCGGTTTGCTCGAATACCCACGGCGGCCCCGTGCACGATGCGGATCAGCGGGTGCTCGACCCGTACGATAAACCAATCAGACGGCTGTATGCTGCGGGTGAACTGGGTGGCGTATTCGGCCATCTCTATATTTCCGGTGGCAATCTGGCCGAATGTTTTGTCGGCGGTTGGATCGCGGGCCGCAACGCAGCGCGTTTGGCGCCATGGGACGTCGATGCCAAGGCGCCTATACATGCTTGAACGGTGCGCTCGCAAACCCGGCGTGAACCGATGAACCAGCCGCTTTTCCGGCGTCGTCATTTAGGTCGGGAAAGTGCGCGGCGGGTCGAGGATCCGGCTCTTCTCACCGGCCGGGCCGGGTTCGTGGACGACATCGACTTGCCGGATACTCTCGCCGCGGCCTTCGTTCGGAGTCCATTGGCGCACGCCGCATTGGGTAAGATCGACAAATCTCCCGCATTGGCTTTGGAAGGTGTCCGCGCCGTCTATACACTCGACGATCTGCGCCCCTACCTAACGTCCGATCGTACCCCGCTCGGCCAATCGGTGACCGAGCTGGTCGGTTTAACTACCAAGGGGCTGCGTCAGGATATTACTCCATTCATCCTGGCGCGCGATGAAGTTTGTTATGTAGGTGATCCCATCGCGGTCGTCATCGCCGACAATAGATACATCGCCGAAGATGCGGCTTCCCGTGTCGCGATCGAATATCGGCCACTGCCGGCGATATCGGACTGTCGGGACGCGGCGGAGCAGGGCGCTCCCGTTGCTCACAGAAAGGCGTCCAACAATATCTTGGTCAAATACACCGTCGGCTACGGCGATTGCGGGCGTGCTTTCGCCGAGGCAGCTCACGTCTTTCAACTCTCGCTCGTACAGCATCGCGGTTGTGCCCATCCGATCGAGGGGCGCGGCGTGCTCGCCCGCTATGATGCGGTCGACGATCGCACGACAATATGGACATCGACGCAAAGCCCGCACGAAATTCGCCTTTCGCTTGTCCAACTGTTCGGCATCGACGATGAGAAGCTACGAATCATCACCCCGGACGTCGGCGGCGGATTCGGCGCTAAATATCTGATTTATCCGGAGGAAGTAGTTGTCCCGCTGGCGGCGCGTTTGCTGCGCCGCCCGGTGCGGTGGATCGAAGATCGCCGCGAGCATTTCCTGACATCCATTCAGGAGCGCGATCAGTACTGGGACCTTCAAGTCGCCTTGGATGATGACGCCGGCTTGCTCGCGATTCGCGGCTCGCTGATCAATGATCAAGGCGCCTACACGCCGCAAGGCATCAACGTTTCCTACAATTCGGCGACCGCGGTGCCGGGACCCTACCGGCTGCCGAACTACCAGCTCG
Organism: uncultured Alphaproteobacteria bacterium; assembly: GCA_963742215.1. Classification (GTDB taxonomy): domain Bacteria; phylum Pseudomonadota; class Alphaproteobacteria; order Rhizobiales; family Xanthobacteraceae; genus BOG-931. The sequence continues at coordinate 187,520 of CAVULJ010000013.1, read as the reverse complement.
ACGTAACCGCGGTCGAGACCAACAAAGTGCCGACCATGCCGGTGCGCGGGGCGGGCTATCCCCAGGGCACTTTCGCGATGGAGCGGCTTCTCGATTTGTCCGCGGCAAAGCTAGGCATCGATCGGGCGGAGATCCGCAGCCGCAACCTCGTTCCACCGAACGCGATGCCTTACACGACTCCTCTGAAAACGCGGGCCGGTAGTCCGGTTAAATACGACAGCGGGGATTTTCCCAAGTGCCAGGCCACGGTACTCGCTGCTGCCGACTATGACGGCTTTACGCAACGGCAGTCCAAGGCACACGCGAGCGGACGCTATATGGGCATCGGTATCGCCAATGGAATAAAAGGAACAGGGCGCGGGCCGTTCGAAACCGGCATAGTCCGCATCGGCCGCTCCGGCAAGATTTCAGTCTATACCGGCGCTGCCGCGATGGGGCAGAGCACAAAGACGATGCTCGCCCAAATTGCGGCGGAGCAGTTCGGCGTAGCACTCGAGGACATAAATGTCGTCGCCGGTGATACCGCATATGTCTCGATGGGTCATGGCGGCTTCGCCAGCCGCCAGACTATCAATGCCGGTAGTTCCACGCACTTGGCGGCGAAGGCCGTCCGGGAAAAGACTCTCAAAGTTGCCGCAGACATTTTTGGTGTCGATGTCGAAAATCTTTCATTGCGTGACGGCCGTGTGATCGCGGCGGGTTCAAATCTGTCGATTGGTCTCGGCGATCTGGCCCGTGAGGCGACCGGCATACCTGGCTATTCATTGCCGAAAGGTATCGAGCCGGGGCTTGAGCAGACGGTCAATTTCATGCCCGTGGGGCTTGCCTACAGCTATTCCAGCCATTGCGTCGAAGTCGAGGTCGATATCGAAACCGGCAACGTCCATATCCTGCGATACGTTGTGGCAAGCGATTGCGGCCACCTCATCAATTCCATGATCGTCGAAGGCCAAATCCGTGGTGGTGTGGTGCACGGCATCGGCAATGCGCTTTTCGAACGCATGGCCTACGATGAAAATGCCCAGCCCATGACGACGAACTTCGCCGACTACGCATTGCCTGCAGCCACGGAATTGCCGGAGATCGAACTGCATACCATCGTTTCGCCATCGCCGCTCAATCCGTTGGGGGTCAAGGGAGTCGGCGAGTGCGGCGTCATTCCGGCAGCGGCCGCGATCATCTCAGCGATCGAGAACGCATTGCAGCCGTTTGGTGTACAAGTGACAGAGACCCCTCTGTTTCCCGAGCGCATAATGGCTCAGATTCACGCGCTTCAGTCCGCCGGAATTCCGCGGAGCCGACGCGCTAGCGAAAATCGTACAGTGCAGTGATGGCCTTCTCCGCAACGACGACAAGGCCGTACAACAGAAGACCGACGACGCAGAGGACCGCGATGCAGGCCAGTGCCAAATCGGTCTGCTGACGCGAGGATGCAAACAGAATCAAATAGCCAAGTCCCTGCTGCGAGGCGATGAACTCGCCGACAACGACGCCGATAATCGCAAGGGTCACGCTGATTTTCATGCCGCTGAAAATATAAGGCGGGGAGGTCGGGAAACGGATTCGGACGAGAACCTGCCATTCCGACATGCGAAGCGACCGGCAGAGCCTTAGCATATTTGTCTCCACGGCTCGCAATCCCGCTGCGGTCGCAATTAAGATTGGAAAAAAGCAGATAAAGACTGAAAACGTGATCCGCGACAAGGGGCCGATGCCGAGCCAGACAATGAAAAGCGGCGCAAGCGCGATTTTAGGAATCAACTGGAAAAAGATGATGTTTGGGTAAAGTGCCTGTTGCGCAACGGTTGAATAAACCAGGAGCGCAGCGAGCACGATTCCCAACGGAATCGAAATTCCGAACGCCAGGAGCGTCTCGATCGTGGTGGGATAGGCGTGCTTCATGATCAAAGAAAAATTCTCGGTCAACCGCGCCAGCACCATGGTCGGCGGCGGCAATATGGCGGGTGAAATGTGTCCCAGGACCGCAACCATCTGCCAAGCCGCCAGGAATAAAAAGGCAGTCGCGACCGGCAAGGCGAGGGCCGGAACTTGAGTGGGAAGCCGAACGAACCACGAGCGGGTCGGCCCAATTCCGCGTGGCACGGCCACCGAGGATGACGACGGCTCAACCATGATCGGTGTCCCGCTGCATCCGTAATCCGCGCGCCTTGGTGATTTCGTCACGAAGTACCGAGCACAGTGTGTTGAATTCAGCCGTATCGCCGATGGCGAAATGACGGGGCCGCGCAAACGGCACTCTAATGTCGGCGACAATCGTCGAGGGACGGCCGCCCATGATCAGAATACGATCGGATAACAGGACGGCCTCGCGGATACTGTGCGTGACGAACAATACTGTCTTGCGAAAGCGCTCCCATAGCTCGAGCAGAACGATGTTCATATCGTCCCGAGTGATCGCGTCAAGTGCGCTGAACGGCTCATCCATCAACAAGATGGCCGGGTCCGCGATCAGCGCGCGGCAGAGTGACACTCTTTGCTTCATGCCACCGGAAAGCTGGCTAGGCCGTTTGTTGGCGGCTTCCGGAAGCCTCACCAGGTGCAACAGCTCCGTCGCACGCTCGATATAATCGGTGCGGCTGCGATGCATCATTTCGATGGGGAACAGGATATTTTGCAGGGCCGTCTTCCAGGGCAAGAGAGTTGGGTCTTGAAAGACAATGCCAATTTCGGCGCGCGGCTCGTCGATGGGCGAGCCGCCCGCGAAAATCCGTCCGCCGGTGATGGTTTCGAGGCCGGCAATCATCATGAGCAGCGTACTTTTGCCGCAGCCGCTCGGTCCGAGCAGCGAGACGAATTCGCCTTTCTCGACGGCAAAAGTGGCGGCGTTCACCGCCTCGAATGCAGCCGATCCTTTGCCATAGATTTTACGAACACGCTCGCAGCTGATTTCAGGCTGCATGCATCATGCCTGGCCCAAGAGCTTGGCATATTCTCGGGTCGATGCTTTTACTTGGTCCCATTCGGCTAGAGTCAACGAGACTTTACCGAGGTTGCTGACGAAGGCTTCAGCCTGCGGGAGATCACGGTCGCCGGGCTTACCGGTATATTGTTTGACGACTTTAGCCTGCGCATCAATTTTGGCCGGATCGGTGTAGCCTAGCCCGTGCTCGATCGACTCCGGCGCCATCATGATGGCACGCGTCATTCCCATGCCGAGTTCGACATACAATTTTCCATTTTTACCAAGCGCAAGTTCTTCGTGCTCCTTCATGTGCCGCTCCATCGCTTCCTGCGGATTGGTCAACATGAATTTCATTCCGTCCAGAATACCGGCTTGCACGTTGTCGGCGACTTCTTTGTTGTTCGCGTAGAAAGCCGGATTGGCGACCGTATTCACCCAATAGAATTGCAAGCCAACCTTCGAGAAGGGCATCATCCGGATCGGCACATTCTCGGACACAAAATTGGGGATCGAGCTCAACCCGGTGGCGACGATAGAATTGACGATGCCGGACATGGCTGCCTGTTCGAGGATTTTGCTGTCGATTTGAACGACATTGACCTTATTGAAATCCACACCTGCGAGATCGCAGTAAGCCGGCAGAAATGGTGTATCTCCGCCCGCCGCCGACACGCCGATCTTTCTCCCTTCCAGATCCTTTGGAGTTTTGACGGGTCCATCTTCAAGCGCGACGACACCGAGTGTCGCATCATAACCCTGCGTACCGAGGATTCGCAGATCAAGGCCGCGCATCATGGAGAGAAGATTAGCGCCGGTTTGCGCGCCCCCCATGTCAAACTGTCCTGTTGCTACGGCTTGTGTCGCCGCCATCGATCCGAAGCCGCGCGAAATGTCGAGGTCGATGCCGCGAGTTTTGAAGTAGCCGAGCTGGCGTGCCGCATAAAGGTAGGCATATTGTCCAGTCGGCAACCAGGAGAGCGTATATTTGACTTTAGCGAGTTGGGCGATCGCTGGCCGAGGGAAAGACCAGCCAGCGGCCGAAGCGGCAGTCCCGGCCATAATAGTGCTGATGACACGTCGACGTGTCAGCCTGGTAGTCGGCGGCACGATACCCTCCGCAAACAACTTAGAGTGGGGGATTTCCCCCGATGACTCCCGGCAAAGAGATATTTGCTCTTTTTCGACCTTTCTGCAAGGGCGGCGCTCTCGTCAGGAGAGCTCTCCCTTCCGAATATTGCATCCGAGCTGGCGATCGTTCGGCCGAACGTGTGCGAGTGATCGTCATACGAAGAACATCGGCTGTACAAGCATCAGAATTCGCCACTGGTGACGGTGACGCCCATGCGGCGCTCGACTAGCCATTCTCCCATGGCCACCGCGCCATAGAGAGCCAGACCGAACAAACACAAAAGAATGATCGCCCTGAGCGCAAAAGACCTACGCTTGAATATCAGCAGGGAGAGTATTCGTAGATGATCGCCTGCAACGGCGTGAGATGAAAGCCATTGCAAGCATTATGGATCTGCGGACAATTTGAAAACGCAGCGATTACATCCATTTCTGCGCGCAAATCGATGTAGTCACCCGCTTTGCTTTTCGGCACCTGGATCGACCAGTTGCCGTCGCTGCCGATCGGACAATTCATAAACACGTTCATGTTGAACGGCACGTCTTTCCACGCAATGCCCCAGGGCTTCAGCGCGGCTGCAAGGTTATCGCGGCAGTTTCGCGTGTCTTTGACCCCATACCGTTTTTCGTTGGTGAACTTGGAACAAGCGCCCGCTAGCATATCGTGCACGCCACAGGTATCGGCAATGATGGTCATCATCCCGCGGGCTTCATCGGAATAAAGAACATAACCGACGCGCGGAAAGACCTGCTTGTTCAAGCTGATCGTATTCATCACCGAAAGTTTTTCAGCAACGTTGGCTGCATTGATCGCCACCAGATCGGCCACTTGCTGGCCTTCCAGATCGACAATCCGCAATACTTGTCCTTTGCGAATTTCTGCGGCGAAGTGGCCGGCAGGCGCGACTGTTTCTTCGCGCAATACTTTCATTGTTGAGCGATCGGCCATGGCGAGCCACCTCCTGCTTTAGTCCCTTTATCTCGCCACGCTCGGGCGCGCCTGCCTATATTGTGTGCAGCCCGATTGTCGGTCCGATGCTCCAGTCAGGGCCTTTTGCCAGTTCGCATTGGCATAAGGTTTGCATTTTTGCTGGGTTGTACGGAGGACACGTCTATGAATACATTTAGCTTGACCCGAAGGCACTTGTTGATTGGTTCCGCAGCAACCCTGACGATGGCGACCGTTGCCAGGGCGGCAACACTCGATGAGATTGAGAAGCGCGGCTATATGGCTGTCGCGACCGAAGACGATTTCCGGCCCTTTGAGTTCACCGACAACGGTAATCCTACGGGATACGACCAGGAACTGTTGGCGGCGTTCAAAAAAACCGTCAAATTCGATGTTCGCCAGGACATTATCCCATGGACGGGAATTTTGCCTGGCGTCACCACCGGCAAATATGACGCTGCGGTGACGGCAGTGCTTGTCACGCAAGAACGGATGAAAACACTCGACTTCTGCAGTCCGGTCGCTGAATCGGTCGACTACTATCTCAAGCGCAAAGACGATAAGTCTATTCACGACATCAAGGATCTCAGCGGCAAGACAGTCGGTGTCGAGTCCGGTAGCGCCATGCTCAAGCTGTTGCCGCAGCTCGACGACATGCTCAAAGCCACCGGCGGGCATCTCGGCAAAATCATGCAATATCAAGGATATCCTGAGGCCTATCAGGATTTGGCGCTTGGCCGGATCGATTACGTCGTCAACGTCTGGCTCAGCCTGCAAACGATTGCCAAGGAAAAGCCCGATACTTTCGAGGTTGGTCAGGCAGTTTCGCAGCCGACGTTCATTGCGTGGCCGGTGTTAAAGGGCAACGACGGATTGCGAGACCTCATAAACAAATTTCTGCTTGGCGCACGCAAGGACGGCACGATGTATGCGCTGCAGAAGAAGTATTTCAGTACGACCTACGAAAACATGCCGGAGGCAGCGACGGCAAGCGTGTGATCGTGCTCGCCTGTGGGACGAGGAGATTACTTAGCGCTTGCGGCCGGGGCAGCCAACACGATTGCGGTTAGTCTGCTTGCGATCGCGATTGGAAATCCATTAGGCCTTGGTTTGGCTCTGATCCGTTGGGGCAAGGTTCGCGGGCTCGACGGTATTGTCGCCGCGCTTGTTAGCCTGTTGCGGGCTACGCCTTCTGTCACTCTTGTACTACTGATCTACTTCGCCCTGCCTACTATCGGGCTGGAAGTGCCGCGATTTGCCGCCGGCGTCGCCACATTGGCGTTGGGCACCATGGCGTACAACTGCGAGATTTGGCGTGCGGTGCTGCTTGCTTTTCCGACAGACCAGCTGGATGCCGCGCGTGCCCTCGGCATGCCGCGGGCTTTGCGCTTTCGCCTCGTTATCCTCCCCCAGATCGCCCGTGCCGCATTGCCCGCATTGGTCAACGAAATGACGCTGATCATCAAGGTCAGCCCGGCTGTTGCGGTCATCGGCGTGATCGAAACGACGCGCGCGGCAAACCGGATTGGTGCGGCAACCTATAGGCCGATCCCGCCCTTACTGGTCGCCCTTGCCATGTATGTCGTTATCATCGGCGCTTTCGTTGTTGTTCAGCGGATGCTGGATCGGTGGCGCCCTGCGGGACCATTCGCATGATTCCGCGCGGCATCGAGGTGCTGTGGGAACAGCGCGACGCCATCTTCTATGGATTTGTGAATACCATCGCGATTACCGCTGTCGCTGCGGTCTGCGCCGGATTTCTCGGTTTGTTGTTGTTCGCATTTCTAATCTCGAGAGTTCGGACGATTGAGGTGGCTCTCACCTGGCTTATCGACCTGATGCGTTGCGTGCCGTTCATGCTATTCTGTTACATGATCTATTACGGGCTACCGTCGTTTGGTATCGTGATAGGCAATGTGACGGCGGGCATTGTCGCGCTTACGCTCTATAACGCTGCCTACATTGCTGAGTTGCTGCGCGGCGGTTATGAAGCGCTGCCAAGGGATGGAATTGAAGCGGGGCACGCCTTTGGCTTTCACGGCTGGCGCCTGCTGACGCGCATCATCCTGCCACCAGTTTTGCTGTCGTCGACGCCGATGCTCGGTAATCAGCTGATTCAAATCATCAAGGACAGCGCCTTCCTGGTGATCATCGCAGTCCAGGAGCTGACATTCGCGGCCAATTCAATTCAAGCGACCTACTACATCCCTTTCGCCAGCTTCGTATGTGCCATGATCCTGTATTGGCTGTTATGTCTCGCGGTGGAAGCGGGTGTAAGGGCAGTCGTAGTGAAGGCGGAGACGCAGCGATAAGGGAGAATATCGATGGCAAAAACACTAACCGATGCGCAGGTAGCGCAATTTCGTGATCAGGGCTGGCTAGCGCCGCTGCGCGCGGTCGATACCGTGCGAGCTGCAGAATGTGCGGCGCAAATCGCGGCCTATGAAGCCAGAATGGGCGAGAGTGCCAATCGGAGCCTCAAAATCAAAGGTCACCTTGCCATGCCGTGGCTGGTCGAGATCGCCCGCAGTCCGGGCATCCTCGATGCACTCGAGGATCTCATAGGTCCTGACATCATGTTGTTCGGCGCTTCGATATTTTCCAAAGGCGGTAAAGATCGGGCTTACGTCTCCTGGCATCAGGACAGCGCCTATTTTGGCCTCGACCCCCATGAGGAGATCACCGCGTGGGTTGCGTTCACGCATTCTAATGCAGAAAACGGCGGCTTGCAGGTTTTGCCGCGCTCGCATTTGGGCCCGGACATGGTGCATGAAGAAACCTATGCACCAGACAATATGCTTGCACGCGGGCAGTCGCTGCAGATCGATGATGAAAGCGACGCAGTGACGATCGAACTCAAGCCCGGTGAATTCTCACTGCATCACGAGCGCACCGCGCATGGCTCGAAGCAGAACCGGACCGCGGCGCCGCGCATCGGCTTCGCATTCTTTTATATTCCGACGCATGTTCGCTCCACCGTCGGACGCCGAACCGCTACGTTGTTGCGCGGCGTGGACCGTTACGGCTATTGGGATCCCGATCCCTTGCCGCAGTTCGACTTAGACCCGGTGGCTTTTGCAGCGCTGCGCGCGGCCTGGGGCCAATATCGTGACGGAGAAGTCAAGCAGGCCGCTGAAACGTGAGTGCTGTTCCAGTTCTTCAAGTCGCCGGCCTGTGCAAATCATTCAACGACCATCGCGCTCTCGAGGGTATCGACCTCTCTGTCGCAGAGGGCGAAACAGTCTGCATCCTTGGGCCGTCGGGGTCCGGTAAGTCGACCTTACTGCGCTGTATCAACTGGCTCGAAGTGCCGGACACCGGCGCTGTCTACCTGTCGGGCGAGCGGATCGGTGTGAGGCCGAGCGGCCTGATCATGCAAGACCGCGAGCTTGCAGGCATTCGGACGCGGATCGGCATGGTGTTCCAACACTTTGCGCTATGGCCGCATCTGAGTGTGCTGGGAAACCTGACGGCGGCGCCGCTGCACGTTCAGCAGCGATCGCGGGAAGAAGTGTCCGTTAAAGCGGAAGAGCTGTTACGCAAAGTGGGCCTGTGGGAAAAGCGCGATGCGCCACCGGCGCGGCTCTCCGGTGGCGAGAAGCAGCGTGTCGGCATCGCGCGCGCCCTGATGATGCGCCCTGTGCTTCTCCTTTTCGATGAGCCGACAAGCGCGCTCGATCCGGAATTGGTCGGCGAAGTTCTTGCGGTCATGAAGGCGCTCGCCGTCGATGGCATGACCATGCTGGTGGTCACGCACGAAATGGGATTTGCGCGCGAGGCTGCGACGCGAATCGTCTTTATGGATCAGGGCAGGATTGTCGAGACCGCGGAGCCGGAGGCTTTCTTCACCAGGCCGGCTACCGATCGCGCGCAGCAATTTCTGGTGCGCTATGGCGCGGCGAGGACGCGCGCGTGATAAACGACCATGCCACATCGCCCAAGGACCATGGCATCGGCGCTTCGGTGCGGCGCAAGGAGGATGAGCGGTTCCTGAGAGGGCAGGGCCAATACGTCGGCGATTTTCATTTCGCCGGTACGCAGGAGATCGCTTTCGTGCGCAGCCCCGTGGCGCATGCGCGGCTCAGAGGAATCCATATCCCGGAGCGGTTTCGCAACGTGGTCTTCACCGCCGAGGATCTTGTCGGCGTCAAACCGATCGTGTCGGCGCCCCCGCTAAAGGGCTTCAAACGTTCGGCCGAGCCAATCCTTGCCACCAACAAGCTCCGCTTCGTCGGCGAGATCATCGCCATGTGCGTGGCCAAAAGCCGCGGCGAGGCCGAGGACATCGCCAGTACCGTCACGGTCGAATTCGACGAACTGCCGGCGGTGATTGACATGCTGGCCGCGTGCGAACCCGGCTCTCCGCTGGTTCATGACGAATGGGGCGACAACATTTTTGTTGCATTCAGCGAAGACGGTCCCGTCGAGGAGGTGGCGAGAACTGCGGCGATCAAGGTCACCAGAACGATCCGGACCGCGCGTCACTGCATGTTGCCGATCGAAGGCCGCGGCGTTCTCGCTTACCGCGACGCTCGGCTTCGACAGCTCACGCTCTTCACTTCGACCCAGTTTCCACATTCGGTGCAGACCGGCCTGAGCGAATGCCTCGGCCTCTCCCATGGTGCACTCCGGATCATTTCGCCCGACGTCGGCGGCGGCTTCGGCTACAAGGGCTTGCTGTGCCGCGAGGAGGTGGCGCTGGCCTGGCTCGCGCAGCGCGTCGATTATCCGGTGCGCTGGCTGGAGGACCGCCGCGAGCATCTCACTGCCAACGCCAATTGCCGCGAGCACCATTATCAGATCACTGGCTACGCCACCTCAGACGGCAAGCTGTTGGCAATCGATTGTGTCGCCCATGTCGACGCGGGGGCCTATTCGTCCTTTCCAATCTCATCGTCGCTTGAGGCGGCGCAAATCCCTAACCTGTTGCCCGGGCCATACGTCCTTTCGGCCTATCGCTGTCACGCCTCGGCGGTGGCGACGAACAAATGCCCGATCCTGCCGTATCGCGGCGTCGCCCGCACCGGCGTCTGCCTCGCCATCGAGGCGGTCATGGACGCCATTGCGCGCGAAGCCTGCCTTGAGCCTTACGAAGTGCGGTTCCGCAACATGGTGCGCCCTGAGCAGATGCCATTCGACACTATTCTCGGCAAGCATTTCGACAGCGGCGACCATCCCGAATGCCTGCGCCGCGCCGTCGCGGCAATCCGACTCGACGAGGTCAGAGCGCGCCAGCGGCGCGACGAGCCCGATGGCCGCCTCATCGGGGTCGGTTTATCGTTTTTCGTCGAGCAGGGAGCGCACGGCACTTCCGTGCTCGCCGCCTGGGGCCGGCCGATCGTGCCCGGCTACGAGCAGGCCAATATGAAGCTTACCCCGGATGGCGAGGTCGAGATTTACGTCGGCACGCATTCGCACGGGCAAGGCCACGAGACCACCTATGCCCAGGTGGCCTACGAAATACTTGGCGTCGATTTCGACAAGATCAAAGTGGTGCAGGGTGACACGCTGTATACGCCGTATTCGACCTCGACCTGGGGATCGCGCTGCATGGTGCATGGCGGCGGTGCCGTCGCTGCCGCCTCGCGGGTTCTGGCGCAACGCGCCGCCCATATCGGTGCCTGGCTGATGCAGGCGCACGATGCGGAGGCCTACGTTGCCGACGGCAAGGTCATCGCCGGCAACAGCAGCGTGACGCTGCGCGAGGTTGCGCAGGCTTGGTATTTGCAGCCGCAGACCTTGCCGCCGCAGCTCGACACCGGGGGCCTCGACGTCACCGCCGGCTACCGCGCAGCCCGCGACAGCGGCACCTTCACCTACGCCGCCCACGCCGCCATGGTGGCCGTTGATCCGGCGACCGGGCTGATCGAGATTCTGGATTACGCAGTCGTGGAAGACGGCGGCACACTGGTCAATCCGATGATCGTCGACGGTCAGATCCGCGGCGGCACCGCGCAGGGCATCGGCACCTGTCTCTATGAGGCGTCGCCGTTCGACGCCGCAGGCCAGCCGCTCGCCACTACCTTGCAGGATTATCTCGTGCCCGGCGCGACCGAAGTGCCGAACATCCGCGTGTTTCACATGCAGACACCGTCGCCCTATACGGAATTCGGCATCAAGGGGCTCGGCGAGGGCGGCGCGGTTGGACCGCCTGCCGCCATCGTGTCGGCCGTTAATGACGCGCTGCGGCCGCTTGGCGTTGAAGTCTATGATCTGCCGCTGACGCCGCAGCGCATCCTTGCCGCCATTGAGAGCCGTCGTCCCCGCGGCAGCGGGGACTCATAACCATGGCGCCGCAGTATTTTTCCTGACCAACAAACAAATATGGATTCCCGCGTTCGCGGCAATGGCGGGTTCAAACGCCTACAAATTGATGCCTGCCGCCGCGAGAATGCCGCGCGCCCGCGTGCGCTGCTCGTCGGTGATGGTCAGGCGCTCGGCGAAGTCGCGGCCCGATGGACGCGTGGCGTCAATGGCCATCTTGGTTAAGGTGTAATGCTGCGGGTCCGAGGTCGGATCGAGAATTGCCCCTTTGGCGTTCGGAACAAAGAAGACGTCTTTCTCCGCCTGGACTCGTGTCGCCACCGCCCACATCACGTCGTTCATATCGAAAATGTCGACGTCATCGTCCACGACGATGACGTATTTGGTGTAGTATTCGGTACCGAATGTCGCCATCGCTGCCATCTGCGGCTCGCCCTCGGCGGTCTTTTTCATCGAGACGATGGCCATGAATGCGCCGCAGGTTGCATGCGGCACGTGCACCGCGCGCACATTCGGCAAATTTCGCTTCAGCGCGTTGAGAATTTCGCCCTCGCGGGTCAGGCAGGAAACCAGAACGTGATCCTTGGACGTGCCCGAGGTGACGGCGTGATACATCGCGTCGCCGCGCATCCTTACGCGTTTGGCAACGAATACATTTTGGGTGCTGCGATATGATGCGTAGCCGGTGAACTCGCCGAATGGACCTTCCGGCTCGTGAACGCCGGCAAGGATTTCACCTTCGATCACAATCTCTGCGCCGGCCGGTACTTCGAGATCGCCGACCCCGCATTGCGCAAGCCTATAAGGCTCGCCGAACAGGCCGCCGATGATTTCGAACTTCCGGGTATTCGGCGGATAAGCATAGACCATCGATCCCATGTAGTGCAGCGGGTGGGTACCGATGGTGATTACCGCGGGCAATGAGCGGCCGAGTTCCTCGGCGCGGCGGTGAAATTCATACATGCGCCGACGCGAGTGCAACGATACACCGAGACGATTTTTGCCTTTGAGCATGAGCCGGTGAAAGCCGGTTGTGTCGATGCCAGTCGCCGGATCGCGCGCCGAAATCTGCCCGGCGGTGATATAGGGCGCGCCGTCGACAGCGAATTGCAGCGGGATCGGCAACTTGGTGAGGTCGACGTCGTCGCCTTCAATGACAACATCGTTCCACGCTGCCTGTGCAACCGTTTCACAAGGGATGTATTTCTGGCAACGATCTCGGAACGTCGCGGGCAGATCGCGCGGATCGACGCCGAGACAGGCCGCGAGAAGCCGCCGGTTCGCGGCAACATTGGTCACAACCGGCATGTTGTATCCTCTGACATTTTCAAGGACGACGACTGGATTTTTGCCGCTGCGCTCCAGCTCGAATACGATTGAGGTCATGTCGAAGCGCGCGTCGACCGGCTCGCGAATTCTCAATAGCTCGTCCGGGTATTCGGTCTCGACCATATGCAGGAAGCCACGCAGGCTTTGCTTGTCGATATTATTGGGCGCACCAGGCATTCGGAAATCCTCAATTGAGCGGGTGACGGCAGGTAGGCTCGACCATGGTATGTGTGACCGTTTGCATTTAGCAACCATGCCGTCTTGGGTGCTGCCGCTTCGCGTTATTGGATTGATCCATGTGCGGTGCGGATTCGGCCGCCGAAAGTTTGCTCAGGATGTGACACCTTCGTGCTTGCCAAGCACCTTCTTGACGGACAAAGTCGCCTTGTCCGCCTGCGACAGCGTTTTTTCAGAAGGCCGAATTTCGTTGCGCCTATGGATAAAGTTGCCGTTAAAGAACAGGGCGTTGGCGCGCGTCTCGTCCGCAAGGAAGACGATCGTTTACTACGCGGCCTTGGCCAATTCGTAGCGGACCTTCGCTTTGCTGACATGAAAGACGTTGTCTTTGTGCGAAGCTCGCTGGCTCATGCGCATCTTCGCGGAGTAACGATTCCCGAAGATCAAAGGAGTGCCGTCTTTACCGCTGCCGACCTCACGGGCGTCAAGCCCATCCGCGCCGTTTCCGGTATTCGCGGTTTCAAGCCATCAGAACAATCGCCGTTAGCGACTGGCAAAGTCCGCTATGTTGGCGAGCCGATCGCGATGTGTGTTGCGCCGTCTCGCGGGCAAGCTGAGGACATCGCCGGCACCGTTGTCCCTGATCTCGAGGAGTTGCCGGCCGTGTACGACATGTTGAAGGCACGGCAGGCCTCATCGGTCTTGTTGCACGAGCATTGGGGCGACAACGTATTTCTTGAAACCTTCGTGGACGTAAACATTGCCAACGCCTTCGACGCGCCGATCAAGGTAACCCGAGAAATCCGCACCGCCCGCCAATGCATGGCGCCGATCGAAGGGCGCGGTGTAGTGGCAACGTGGGATTTACGGCTCGAACAGCTGACGATCTATTCGGCCTGTCAGATGCCGCATATCGTTCGTACCGGGATATCTGAATGCCTCGGACTCGATGAAGGGCAGGTGCGGGTAATTGCTCCCGACGTTGGCGGTGGCTTCGGCTACAAGGGTATTCTGCTGGCTGAGGAGATTTGCCTTGGCTGGCTTGCCATGCGTTGCGGCCATCCGGTGCGCTGGATCGAGGACCGTCGCGAGCACCTTACTGCCGGCGCGAATTGCCGCGAGCACCATTATCGAATTACCGCCTATGCCGACCGCGACGGCACATTACGGGGCATAGACTGCGAGGCCGTTGTCGATTCCGGCGCCTATTCAGCCTATCCGTTCTCGGCCTGTCTTGAGGCAGCCCAGGTGGCGAGCATACTGCCGGGGCCGTACGACTTCCCCTCTTACCGTTGCCGCACTTTTTCCGTCGCAACAAACAAGTGTCCGATCCTGCCCTATCGCGGTGTTGCCCGGACCGGCGTCTGCTTTGCGCTCGAACTCCTGCTTGATGCTGTTGCGCGCGAGGCGGGTGTCGAACCGCATCAAGTGCGAGCGAAGATACTCGTAAAGCCAGAACAGATGCCGTTCGACAACATCACAAAGAAGCATTTCGACAGCGGCAATTATCCGGAATCGCTTCGTCGTGCGGTTGCCGCGATTGACATTGCAGCGGTGCGCAAGCGCCAGCAATGCGGCGAAGCCGACGGCCGGCTGCTCGGGGTAGGGCTTGCGACTTATTGCGAGCAGGCGGCGCACGGCACGTCGGTATACTACGGTTGGGGTATTCCCATGGTGCCAGGCTACGAACAGGCAACGGCGCGCCTAACGCCCGATGGCGGTTTGGAATTGCGGGTCGGCGTTCAGTCGCACGGCCAAAGTCTCGAGACGACGCTAGCTCAGGTGGCGCACGAAATTTTTGGGATCGACGTCGCGAAAATCAAAGTAGTGCATGGAGACACAGCCATGACACCGTATTCGACCGGGACGTGGGGATCACGCTGCATGGTCATGGCGGGGGGTGCTGTGGCGGTAGCGTGCAGGGAGATCGCTAAGCGTGCCGCGAAAATTGGTGCTCAGCTTCTGCAAACTGATGCGGGACAGGTGACTGTACGCGCAGGCGAAGTTACCGGCCCGCGCGGATCGATATCGCTGAGCGAGATCGCCCGGACATGGTATCTCAAGCCGCAAAACCTGCCGCATGATGTCGACATGGGCGGCATGGAGGCTACCATCGGCTATCGCCCCGATCCCGATACCGGAACTTTCAGCTATGCCACACATGCGGTCATCGTTGCGGTAGATCCGGAGACGGGCGATGTCAAAATTCTCGATTACGTTGTCGTTGAAGATGGCGGCAAGCTGGTGAATCCGATGGTCGTCGATGGCCAAATTCTCGGCGGCATCGCCCAAGGGATCGGTACAGCGCTGTACGAGGAGATGCCGTTCGATACTTCGGCGCAACCTCTTGCATCTACGCTCGCCGATTACCTGTTGCCGGGATCCACTGACGTTCCGGCTACCAGAATCGACCATCTCGAAACACTCGCGCCGCACACGGAATTTGGCGTCAAAGGTATCGGAGAGGGCGGAGCTATCGCTGCCCCGGCTGCTATTGCCAACGCCGTAAATGATGCTCTCCGTCCATTACACGCCGAACTCCTGGTTTCGCCAATCACACCGCATCGGGTACTTGAGGCAGTCGAGCGCGGCCGCCCAGGCGTGAATGCGCCTTAGCGTTTTTGTTGGCTCAATTAAGCACGCGCAAAGGCACAGTTCTTCAGTCCGGCCTGATTGGAAAACAATCACGGTTTGCCCAGAAAAATGGCGTCGCTTTGTTGGGTGCGCTCGTTATGAATTGATACCAGGCGCCCCAAAAGCTGAAGCAGCGCTGTCCGCTCGTAGCGGTTAAGTGGAGCAAGGGTATCCTGATGCGCCTTTCGTGCGGATAATTCCATGTGCATGAGCAGGGATTTGCCGGCCGCCGTGAGGCTGCAAAGCTGCGCGCGCCGATCCTTTTCCGAAGTCATGCGCCTCATTAACCTGCGGGCGTGGAGACGCTTGACGATACCGGTGGTTGTCGTTCGATCGAGGGCCACGGCTGCTGCCAGCTTAGTCTGGTCCGTGGGCCCGGAGGCGGCTAGGATCGAAAGTACGCTGTATTGGAGCGGCGTGATCCTGAATTCGGCGCAAGCTTCCATGAACAAGCTGATGTGAATTTGATGGAGACGACGCACCAGGAAACCAGGACGCGCCGACAGGGGCCAGTCCGCCGATTTCGACACTAGGCCGAGTTCAGATTTTGTCTTTCGACGCTTGTTGGCCGGCTTGACCATGTTCATCCCGTCCTACGCGAAAGCCAATAACGTCTAGGCCGCTGGCACGTGCCTTGCTTGAAAATGCGAAGTATGCTTCGCTTTTGGCTCCGTGGCCAAGCTTAAGTTCGTCAAAAAGCCAAGGGTAATGTAAGGTATTGGCATGGCTGAAACTCCGAAATATGATCTTCTGCTGCGCGGCGGCCGCGTTATTTGCCCGGCCTCGCAGATCGACGGCGTCCGCGACGTCGCGATCCGCGATGGCAAGATCGCTGCGATTGCAGAGACGATCCTGCCCTCGAGCGCCAGCGAGGTGATCGACGTTTCCGGCAAGCTGGTACTGCCCGGCCTGATCGATACCCACGCTCATGTCTATCAATATGTCACCGGCCGCTTCGGACTAAACCCGGACATGGTCGGCGTGCGGTCCGGTGTCACCACCGTGATCGACCAGGGTGGTCCGTCCTGCATGACGCTCCCCGGATTCCGCAGTTTCATCGTCGACCAGGCCGACACCCAGGTGTTTGCTTTCCTGTCGGCTTATTTGGTTGGCGGCCTCGAAGGACACTACTACCCCAATCTTTACAGCCCGGCTGGCGTCGATATCGACGCCTCGGTAACTGCCGCGAACGCCAACAAGGACATCGTGCGCGGCATCAAGGGCCACGCCGAGATTGGCGGCTTTGCGCGCTGGGGCATCAAGGTTCTGGAAATGTCGGCAGAGATCGGCCAACGCACCGGTCTGCCGCTTTATGTGCATTTCGGCACGCTGTGGGGCCTGCCCGAGAGCGGCGCCAATGGCGAGGACGCCGATACGATCCTCGAGCGGGTTATCCCGAAACTGCGGCCTGGCGATATTCTGGCGCATCCGTTCACGCGCCATCCCGGCGGCTTCGTCAATTCAGACGGCGAGGTGCATAATGTGATCCGCGTGGCGATCGACGCGGGATTGAAGGTTGACGTTGGCCACGGCAGTCATTTCTCCTATCGCATCGCGCGCAAGGCGCTCGCCGCCGGCATCATGCCGCATACGCTTGGCGCCGACATGCACGGCTACAATACGGAAGTGCCACCGCCTGCCGGCACGCCGGCGCAACACTATGACGACGAGAACCATCCGTTCCGCGGTCAGGCCAAGTTCAGCCTCACGCAAGCGATGAGCTCGATGATTGCGCTTGGCATACCGCTCGAGGACGTGGTGCCGATGGTGACATCGAATCCGGCGCAGATGATCGGAATGAGTGACCGTCTCGGCGCGCTTAAACCTGGCTACACGGCGGATGTCACGGTGCTATCGGACGATCGCGGCCGTTTTATCCTGCGCGATAATGAGGACACCAAAGTCGTGGCCGAGCGGCTGTTGCGGCCGGCGTTCTGCTTGCGCGCCGGTAGGCGCTTCGACGCCGACTCCCCGATTCTGCCGCAAGCAATTGCTGCGTGAACAGCGGCACCGCCATCAATGTGTCAGGCGCCGGTGGCAGCGAATCTCTGCCGGCAGATCCGCGGACGCAATGGACGTTGCTTGATCTGGCCGCGCGCAATGCGGCCTACGACAACAACGCAGCCGTCGCCAATAGCGCAAGCCTAATCGACGAGCGCAATCGTGCATCGGCCGCTTATCGAGCCGCCCATCTAACAAATCTCGATCTCGCCTATGGACCGGCGGAGCGAACGGCTTTTGATCTATATCCTGCAGCTGATCCCAAGGCCCCTTGCCTGGTATTTATTCATGGTGGCTACTGGCAACGTAATTCACGGGAGGTCTTTGCCTGCTTTGCCGAAGGACCAGCAGCCGCAGGATGGTCCGTAGCTATCCCCGGCTACAGTCTCGCCCCGCAAGCAACACTCACTGCCATCGTGGCTGAAATCGGTTTGGCACTGGATTGGCTGGCCGAGCATGGTGCCGGGTATGGGATCGATGGACCGTTGATCATCGCGGGCTGGTCGGCGGGCGCACAACTCGCTGCACTACACTTGTCCCATCCGCGAGTTGTCGCCGGTCTCGCAATATCAGGAATTTACGACCTTGAGCCGCTGCGGGACACGTCCCTCAACGGCGTGCTTAATCTAACCGACGCGGAAATTGCCGATTTTTCTCCGCTGCGGCGTCCGGCAGTCCGCAAGCCGCTTACCATTGCATACGGCGGTGCCGAATTGCCGACGCTCGTCCACGACGCATGGCGTTTGCATGAACTGCGATCTCAGGACGGAGCGCCTGGTCAAATACTGGCGATTGCCGGCGCGGATCACTTCTCAATTCTGCAGGATCTGCAACGGCCGGGCGGCACTCTAGTCCGCGCTGCGGTCAGCCTAGCCGTGACTTAGGAATGCCTGAGGCATTCTTCACTGAAGCAACGGCTGCTTATTGGCAGGAGATAACGCCATACGTGCCGTCGCGGTTTTCGGCCGTACCGCCTTTTCGCTTCGGCTATCCGGCCCGCCTGCCTGATGAAGGTGTATTGGTTCTGCCGCTGCGACAGCTACCAGCCGGCGACACCGCAGTAGCCTCGCTCATCGCCAACCAGGCCTCGCACGCGGTCGTAGCCGCCCTAGCCGATCACATGACGGTACAGGCCAGATCATTTCGCGCGGACATTCTCATCGGCCTGCCGACGCTTGGTCTCGCCTTCGCATCGCTGGTGGCCGCACGACTTGGACACTCGCGCTATGTTCCCTTGGGTTATTCTCGTAAGTTCTGGTACGACGACTGGCTATCGGAACCGGTCAACTCGATCACAAGTCCGGACGCGGGAAAGTTTTTACGGCTCGATCCGAATCTTCTACCCCTGATCGAAGGCCGGTGCGTCGCGCTCGTCGACGACGCGATTTCCACCGGCGCCACAACGGTCGCTGCCGTTCGGCTTCTGCAAAAGATGGGTGTCGAAGTCGCCGGCGTAATCGTAGCGATGAAGCAAACTAGACGCTGGGAACCGGCGCTCCACGTCCTCTCGGCCAGTCCTTCCATACGCGCAGTCTTCGGCTGTCCGTTGTTTCGCCGAGGCAAGGACGGTTGGTGGCCGCTCGAAGATACGCAGCCCCCGATCCCATAGAAGTCAGATATTATGCTCGATGGCTTCGACGTCGAGCAGTGCAACGAATCCGGTGACTGCTACGTCAAGAACTGGCATTGGATCGTCGCTATCCAGCGCCTGCGAAGGACTTAAAAAGCCGACCAATCCTTGGGACGCTCGCCGCGATGGGGGAAATGTGTTGCAAGTTCGGCCCCTCCAAATGTCGCAAGCTAAATTCCTTGTTTCGCAAATTTCTTTCCCTGTTAGATCAACTCAAATTCCCTGTTCCCATGCGTAGGGAATTAAAGCGAAAAGGCCCCAATTTTACTGAGCAACTCGGCTGTCGCCTGCGGCAGGTCCTGCCTGATTTCGCGAATTTCCCTGCATTTTTCCTGATATCAGGGAATTTGGTGCGGAGACTGGTTGGCGATGGACTGGGTCGTCAGCCAGTCAATGTCGCCATTTTCTGGAATTTCCGGAGGCAAAAATTACGACCAAATTTTCATGAACGATTTCGGAACCATCGAGGCCGACAGCGAAGATTTTCCAGAAACTGCGTTTGCATAATGAAACATTACGGAATGGCCGGTTGGCGCGTGAAACAGAACTATTGTCCTTTGACCCTGCTCATATCTTCGAAAGCCGCGATGGTGGTAGTACCCAGCAAGCTGCTGTTGTTGGCCAATTGTCGGCGCATTCTCCTCTAACCCTTGGCGAACTGGGGATTGGTCGCCGAAGTCGTCATCATGGTTGAACCTTGTGCGGTTCGAGAACATTGGGGTAACACGGTAAAGCCATGGACATCTATGAAAATGCCTAAGACTGGCCGGCTGTGCGATCGACCTGCCGCCGGAATCCATCCTGGCTGTGTTCACGGCGTAGGGATTGTCACTTGATCCAAACTGCGTTCCGCGACAGTGTTCTCAGAGCGGAGGAAAGACAATGGCCGTCGCTGAACCGCGGTTGGCGGTATCAGATATTCCCAACGGAGGTGAGCTTGTAGCGCGCGCCAAAACCTTGGCACCGAAGCTGCGTGAGCGCGCCGTCAAGGCCGAACGCAACCGCAATATTCCCCAGGAATCGGTGGACGAATATATCGCTGCTGGGCTTATTCACACGCTTCAGCCGAAACGCTGGGGTGGCTATGAGCACGATCATGAGGTGGCATTCGATGTCGCGGTCGAGTTGGGCAAGTCGACCTGCGGCTCATCGGCATGGTGTCTGAACTATCTCGCCGATCACGCCTGCATGCTGGCGCTGTTCCCGGAAGAAGCGCAGCACGACGTTTGGAGCCGCAACCGGGCCGCCTGCATCGCAACCTCGGCAGCGCCCACCGGAAAGGTGTCGGCGGTGTCAGGCGGATATCGCCTCGATGGACGCTGGTCATGGTGCTCGGGCCTGCGTCACTCCCATTGGATCATGATTGGCGGACTTGTGCACCGCGACGGTGAAGATCACCCCGACATGCGGCTCTATCTCGTGCCGGTTTCGGAGGTGAAGCTGGATGACACCTGGTATTGCGCGGGCTTGCGCGGAAGCGGCTCGAATACCTCGGTGCTCGACGATGTCTTCGTGCCGGAGCATCGCAGCGTATCGTTCTCGACTCTGCGCGATGGCTGCTCGCCGGGGTCGCGAGTTCAATCTTAATCCGATCTATCGAACGCCCTTTATCGCCGTGCACAGCTACGCGCTGCTCGGCCCCGTGCTTGGGCTGGCGCGCGGCGGCTACGCCGATTTCGTGCAATGGACGCGCCGGCGCTATCTGACCTACACCCAGCTCAACATCGCCCAGCATGTGCCGATCCAGATCCGCGTTGCGGAGATCGCCGCCGAGATCGATGCCGCCGAGCTTCTGGCGCGGCGTTCATTCGCGATGGCGCGAGCGGACTACAGCGGAATGTCGCTGGAGACGCGGACGCTGCTGCGCCGCGATTTCACATTCGCGGTCCGCAAGCTGCGCGCGGCGATGGAAGCGCTGGTCAACATCAGCGGCTCGAGCGGCCTCATGGACGACAATCCAGTTCAGCGCTGCTGGCGCGATGTTCAGGCGATTTCGTCGCACGTCGTCATGAATTGGGACGTGCCAGCGGAGAATTTCGGCCGTATGGAACTCGGCTTGGGTCTTAATCCGGCCTATCCGATGTTCTGAGCCGCGCCAGTTAGTTGGCCACTCAATTCCACTGCCACACGCCATAGGCGTGACCGTTCTGCATCTGCGGCGCGACATAGGCCGGCTTCCGGTTGCCGATTGCACCGACATGGCGATCCAATTGAGAAGTCGCCACCGACATTGCCGGCTTTCAGCATCTGATGTTCCGTCGCCTCGGTGATCAGCCGCTCGGTCTGCTGCTCCTCGAGCAACTTGATGACTTTGATGGCCCAATCAGGATCAGGCACGCCATCGGAGCGGCCGGGCGCCATGCGCGGACCGCCCACTTTGAGCGAGAAGCTACCGGAACCCATGATCACAACCCGCAGATGCTCGGGCCATGAAGCGATGGCGCGCGCTACTGTTTGGCCGAGCGCATAGCAGCGCTGCGACGACGGCAACGGCGGGATGTGGCCGTTGATAAAGAACGGGATCACCGGCACCTGCATTTCGGGGGTGAGAAAATGCAGCGGTACCGTGATCGAATGATCGACCGAGAAATTCTGCGTCATGCCGGCGTCGTAGCCGGCACCGATCGCGGCATTTCGGATGTGCGCGGCAAGTTCGGGTAGAGATTCCACGGTGTAATTCGGACCGTCGCGCGGCTCGTCGTTCGGCGCCTTGAAGGTTTTGTCGATGCCGACGGCAAAGACCGGCAGGTCGTTGAGGAAGAAAGTGTTTAGATGGTCGGTGTCGAACATCACGATGAGGTCCGGCCGGACGGCGGCGAGCCGTTCCTTTTGTGCGCCGAACAGCTTGGCTATTTCGCAATCCGGGCCGTCGCGCGTCACAAAGAACGGAAAGATTGGTGTGTGCCGTACGCCGATCCGGCAACGATATTCGCCATGGCTTGAACTCCTCGCTGTTGTACGTTTACGCGACCGGCTGGCCGATTTCGTCGACCTTCACCGCACGCATGCGCTGGTTGTAAGTCTCGACATTGAGCCCGCACACTTCGAAACGCGCCAGATAGCCCATGAGAAAGCCGTTCACGCCCAGGCGGAACAGGGTGCCGACGTCGCCGGCGAGAAGGACACGGCGCTCCTCGTCGGTGAGATCGAGCGGAGCCAGAGCCTTGGCCGGGTCGGCTTTCATGGCGGCGCGAAAGGCGTGATCGCGCAAAACTTCGCGGCAAAGATAGTTGACGGCGTAGATCGACATCGATTGCTCCGGAAAATGTGACGTCGCTGTGACCTGTGACCTTGCATTGTGCACGACAGAGCGGCGATTGCCACAGTGCGATTGCGTCCGTAAGCTTGGCTAAAACATTAGGGAGCGGATGCCATGGATGCCCTCGTGGACGAGCGTCGGCGGACGAATCCGGTCTTCAACGATCGCAAGCTCAAGCTCGGAACTTTTGGCACTAATCTCGATCGCGGCTGCGCCATTTCCTCGATCGACGGTGTGCTCGAGATCAACTGGCCGAACACGCTGGAACTGGCCAAAACTTCCGAAGAGATGGAATTCGAAGCGCTGGTGCCGATCGGGCGCTGGCACGGCTTTGGCGGGGTGACCAATTTCAACGGGCCGGGCTTCGAATGCTTCTCCTGGGCCGCGGCCATCGGCGCCTCGACCCATTATTCGGGCATCTTCGCAACTTCACATGTACCGACCATCCATCCGGTGATGGCGGCGAAGCAGGCAGCGACCATCGATCACGTCACCGGCGGGCGTTTCGCGCTCAATATTGTCACTGGTTGGAACCGGCCGGAGATCGAAATGTTTGGCTCGCCGCTGATGGAGCACAATGATCGCTACGATTGCGCCGCCGAATGGCTGACCATCCTCAAGCAGTTGTGGACGCGTGGCGAGCCGTTCGATTTCGACGGCAGGTTCTATCAGATCAAGAGAGGATATCTGGAGCCGAAGCCGATCCAGAAGCCTTTCCCGGCGGTGATGAACGCCGGCGGCTCCGAGAAGGGTCAGCACTTCGCCGCGAAATATTGCGATATGGTCTATGTTGTATTCGGCTCTCACGACTTCGACGAGTGCAAGGCCAAGGTCGACTCCTACCGCCAGCTCGCGCGCAAGGAATATGGCCGCGAGATTCAGGTTTGGAGCTACGGATACGTGGTGCAGGGCGAAACCGAAAAAGAGGCGAGGGACTACTTCGAGGAATACGTGCATCAGAAGGGCGATTGGGAAGCCGTCACCAATCTGGTCGATACCATGATCGCCAACGCCAAGACGCTGCCGGCCCCGGTGCTTGCCGAAATGAAGAAGCACTTCATCGCCGGCTGGGGCGGTTATCCGCTGGTCGGCACGCCTGAGCAAATTGTTGACGGCCTGATCCGGCTGTCGAAGATGGGGCTCGACGGCACGCTGCTGAACTGGCCGCGCTATATCGAGGACCAGCGCTGGTTCAAGAATCATGTCTATCCGCTGGTGCAGCAGGCCGGCTTGCGTTGAGAGGCGCGCCAAGTGTCGCGAAGTGCTTATTAGTCCGGCGCGAAGCGACGTGAAAACCCCGCCGCCGGAATTCCAGGCTTACTGAGACCCGGCCGGTGGCTCCGATTGCCCGGACACCAGGCGTCGTCCGACCGGAAACAATTGCAGATCGTAGCGTTGGACGACGAAGCCCCAAATACCGAACGGCGCCTTGAGCATCACCGCAATGGCGATCGCGCCCATCAGCATCAGATAAATCGTGCCGTAATTGGCCAGCAGCTCGCGTAGGACGATGTAGACCAGCATACCGATGAAAGGTCCTTCCAACGTACCGATGCCGCCGATCACCACCATGAAAATCACCACGACCGTCCAGTCGTTGATGCTGAATCCGGCTTCCGGCGAGATGCGGAGCTTTTGCAGGAAGATCAATCCGCCGATCAAGCCCGTACAAGCCGCGGTCGCAATATAGATGATGAATTTGGTGCGAAACGTATTGACGCCAAGGCTGGCGGAGGCCGGCTCGGAATCGCGGATTGCGGTGAGTGCCAGTCCATGGCGCGAGCGCAATAGCAGATAGACGACGGCAAAGACTAGCACCGCGACACCCAACGACATCAGATAAAGGATGGCATCGCGGCTGCCGCGATCCGGGGAGACCTGGCGCAAAATGCTGACGGTGAGCGAAAGGCCGGAGCCGGCGCCAAGCACGGCGATCAGGCTTGCCAGCAGCGCGAACACTTCCGACACAACCCAGGTGCCAATGGCGAAATAGGCGCCACGCAGTCGGAACACCGCAAACGAAACAGGTATCGCCATCAGGCCGGCGAACGGCCCGGCGATCAACAGCGCCAGATAGACGTTCATGTTCATCTGGCCGGTCAGATAGAACAGCGCGTAGCCGCCGAGGCCGACAAAAGCTTGCTGGCCAACCGATACGAGACCGGCATATCCGGCGAGAAGATTCCACAGCTGCGCCAGCGCGACGTAATAGGCCATTTCGCCGACCAGCCGCATGTCGCCGGCGTCGCCCCACCACGGCATGGCGACGAGCGCCGCCAGCAGCAACACCGCGACAACGGCGAAGATCCGGCTGGCTTTCGTTCCGCGCTCGACCCGAACGGTGTCCAAGTTCATTGCCACGACGTCATTCCCTTGTCCGTGGGAACAGCCCGCTGGGGCGGACGATCAGGATGGCGAGGAAAGCCAGGTGTCCGGCGAGAATCTGCCAGTTCGGGTCGATCGCCGCACCGACCGCTTGAGCAACGCCGAGGACGATGCCGCCGATCAGCGTACCCCACATGTTGCCGAGCCCGCCGATAATGACGGCTTCGAACGCCAGGATCAGCCGGATCGGTCCCGCCAGCGGCGCGAAAATCGTTCTGATGCCGAACAGCACGCCGGCAATCGCGGTGAAGATCATCGCGATCCCCAACGCGAGCGCGTAGAGCTTGCGGTTGTCGATGCCCATCAGTTCGGCCGTGTCGGCATCATCGGACACAGCGCGGAAGGCGCGGCCGAGTCGCGTCCGATAGAACAGAAGTTGCAATCCGGCGATGGCCAGGATCGCCACAACGAACACCAGGAGCGGGTAGACTCCGATATCGATGCCGCCAGGCAGGTGCAGGCTCGACGTCTCGATCGCGCCTTCCTTGAGCCGGTGGTCGTAGGCGCCGAAACTCTGCAACAGCCCGTTTTGGATGATGATGGAAATTCCGAAGGTCACCAGTAGCGGCGGCAACAGCCCGCCGCTGAGCGTTTGGTTCAACAATCCGCGCTGCAACGCGTAGCCAAGCACGAACATCACCGGCACGACGATGATCAGGCTCTCGAACGGATCGAGACCGGTATTTTCAGTGACGACCAGCGCAACATAAGCCGACAGCACGATGAGATCGCCGTGCGCGATGTTGACCAGCCGCATGATGCCGAACGACATCGACAAGCCGATCGCGAACAGAGCATAGAATCCGCCGAGCAGGCTGCCTTGAATTAGGATGTTGAGCCAATTCATCATCCCGGCGCGCCCTACAAGCCGAAGTAAGCCGCGGTAATCGCGGTCCGGTCGAAATCCCTGGTCGGCGCGCTCAGCGCCAGCCGGCCTTCCTGAAAGCAATAGAATCGCGCCGAGGCATCGAGCGCCCGATTGATGTCTTGCTCGACCAGCATCACCGTGGTGCCTTCGGCGGTGATCGCGGATAGGCATTCGTAAATGTCGCGGATGATGACCGGAGCGAGCCCCAACGACAGCTCGTCGCAGAGCAGAAGCCGCGGATTGGACATCAGGCCGCGGCCGACAGCGGCCATCTGCTGCTGGCCTCCCGACAGCGACGGCGCCGGCAGGTGTCGCAAATCGTAGAGCCGGGGGAACAGCTCATAGACCCGTTTCAGCGTCCACGGACCGCGGCGCTCGCTGTGGCTGCCGAGCTGAAGGTTTTCCTCCACGGAAAGGCTTGGAAACAGCCGTCGCCCTTCCGGCACCATGGCGATGCCGAGCCGCACGATCTCGTGTGAAGCCTTGTCGCCGATTGGCCGGCCGTCGAACAGCACGGTTTCCGGGGGAGTCACCAGGGCACCTGCGACCGCGCGCAGAAACGTTGTCTTGCCCGCGCCGTTGGCGCCTATGATGGCGACCGTCTCGCCTTCCGCAACGGTAGCGTTGATGTCGAACAACGCCTGGAAGTCGCCGTAGAAGGCCGACAGGTTTTGCGTTTGCAGCAACGTCGTCACAACGGGATGCCCATGTACACTTCGCGTACCTTGGCATCCGCCATCACCTGGTGCGGCTCGCCCTGCACAAGCACCTGGCCGAAATTCATGACCACCAGCCGGCTGGCGACCGAAACCAGCGCGTGGACGATGTGCTCGATCCAGACAATCGTCGTGCCGCGGGCGTGAATGTCCTTGATGGTCTTGACCAGTTCGCCGCATTCATACTCGGTGAGCCCCCCGGCGATTTCGTCGAGCAGCAGAAGTCTGGGCGCGATGGCGAGCGCCCGCGCTAGCTCCAGTCGCTTGCGCTGCAGCAGGGTCAATGTGCGCGCCGGCCTGTTGGCCTTGTCGTAGAGTCCGGTGACTTCGAGCACGCCGCAGCAGCGCTTGTAGCTGTCCCGCTCGGACATGCCGCCGCCGTAGATGGCGCCGACCAGAACGTTTTCGAATACGCTCATGTTCGCGAACGGATGCGGAATTTGATGCGAGCGGCCGATGCCGAGGCGCGAACGCGCGTGCGGCGCCAGCGCCGTCATGTCGGCACCGCCGAATTCAATGCGGCCTTTGCTCGCCGCGGCGTCGCCAGTGATCAGATTGAACAAGGTGGTCTTGCCGGCGCCGTTGGGGCCGATGACGGCGAGAGCCTCGCCGTCTTCGACAGCAATGGTCACGTCATCGACGGCTTTCAGCGCGCCGTAATGCTTGGAAACGTTTCTGAGTTGTAGAAGGACCGTCATGAACAACTGCTGCAGTCACCGGCCCCGCCCGTTCCCTCTGCCGCAAGCGGGGAGGGTCCGGGAGGGACGGCGGCCGTTCGCTTTTATCTCTGACCGTATCAGGAATACGAAATCGCCGTGAACGGTTTGTCGAGCGGAATCTCGGGCGCACTCTTATTGAAGACGATGTTCAGATCGTACTTCCACTTGCCGGTACCCTTGCCCCACTGCCCGCCGACGACCGGCGTCGTACAGACGTTCGGTACCGGATTGGTAGGACCGCCCTTCCAGGTGATCGGACCGACGATCGATTTGTAGTCGGTCTGGGCGATTGCATCGCGGATCGAGACGGCGTCGAGTTTCTTCGCACGCTTGAGCGCGTCGATCGCAACCTCGAGGTTGGCGTGCTTGAAGCCCAGCGGTTGCGTCCACTGCTTGCCGCTCGCCTTTTCGTAGGTATCGCAATATTCCTGCGCCGTCTGGCCGGTCAGGCTCGACTTGAAGGGATGGTGATGCGACCACCAGACCTCGGTCGACATGCCGGCGCCGCGGTCGCCGAGCGCCTCGACGGCGGTCGGGAACAGCAGCGCCTTGGGCGGTGTCACGATCTTGGGCCGGAAGCTCTGCTGGGCGCACTGGGTCCAGAAGATCGCGAATTGCGGCGGGTTGAAAATACCGCAAGCGATGTCGGCGTTCATGTTCTTCAGTTGTGTGATCTGTGCCGTGAAGTCGTCCGTCAGCGGCGGGTACAGCCCAAGATAATGCACATCGAAGCCGTGGCTTTTCACGGTGGCCGGCAGTCCACGCACCGGGTCGCTGGCCGCGATGCCGTCAGGATCGTTGGTCAACATGACACCTGCGATCTTGTTGGTCGGCAGCGTCAGCCACATCTCGGCGAACATGTTGGCGACCATGTCGAAGCCCCAGAAGAAGTGATAGGTCCAATCGAAACCCTTCTTGGGGTCGCCCTTGCGGCCGAAGAACCAGGCCTGCCACGGATCGTCCGACGTGATGCAGGGCACGCCGTTAAGTTCGCACTGGTCGGCCACCGGATTGGTCGTGTCGGAGGTCGACGAGGCGATCATGATGTCGACCTTGTCGTTGTTGATGAGATCTGCCGCCACGTCCGATGCGCGGTTCGGGTTTGATTGGCTGTCCCGGTTGAGGATCTGCACCGGATACTTCTCGCCGGCGACCATAATGCCGTCGCCCAGAAACTTGCTCACCTCTTCGGCGACCCATTTCGAGGGCTCGCCAAACGCTGCGATCGGGCCGGTCTCCGGCGTGATCATGCCGATCTTGATGGTCTTTGCCGCGGCGCGCGACGATTGAAACGTCCAAGGCGAAGCAATGGCGCTGGCACCGCTTGCCGCGATCAACTTGACCAATCTGCGCCGCTGCCGGTCGATGTTTCCGGCTTGTTTTGCTTTCCGCACTCGCGATTTGACTTTCACGTTAAATCCTCCCTGGGTATGCCCGGCCTGTTTTGCTCGGCTGTTGGGATTTATCCCATAAAGCTGCCCATCATCGCAGAAATGTTCGGTGGAACCAACATGATCCGCCAAATTTAGTCGGAATTCCGTAACGTGTACCGAGCCTTTTCGCGAGCGACCTTTCCTCGGGCAAAAGAGCGACAGCCGCAGCCTAGTTTTGCGCCGTAGTTGCTTTGACTTAGAAGAAAATTTTTCGACCTAGTCGACGGCACACAGGCTTGCGCAGGACTATTCGAGGCAACGGTACGTGGGGCGGGCGTGTGCGTACAAAACAGGCAGCCTTTAGGTCTGGAGCAGCGATTTTCGATATCAGTGAAATGCCAGCTTTGGGTGTGGGCGCCGTCTCCAACTGCAAATTTTCAATATCCGAAATTCAAAGGCGGAGACCGGGTTGCTTTGCGCGGAGACTAGGTTCGCATGTCTGTTCTCCTGAAGACTTCATCTTCAACGCCAATAAGGCGGCTGAAGGTGAACTCTACCTTACGATATCTGCCGGTCAGATTGGGGATGTCTGCCTCAGGAGGCTGGCGTGAACGGAAGGAACTCAATTCCTAAGTATTGGTGATGACGGCTGCGCAAAGTTAGGGCCTTCAGCCTAGGCGGCCAATAACAAGCTCAGCGAATGCCAATCGTCCGAACGGCCAGAGCAGCGGCAGAGGCGCGGTTCTCGACCCCGAGCTTGGCATAGATCTGCTCAAGATGCTTGTTGACGGTGCGCGGACTGAGATCGAGAATCTCGGCGATGTCGCGGTTCGACTTTCCGCGCGCAATCCACAGCAGCACTTCGGCCTCGCGCTCGGTTACCGCGAGCTTTCGCTTGAGCAATGTCTGGTCGTCGCCAATCTCGCCTTCGATAAGCCGCAGCAGATATTCGTCCGCGCCGATTTGCGCGATGTAGATGAGCTGCAATTTGACCGATGTCTTATCTGTTTTGAGACCGATCGACGCAGGTATCGAAGCCGGCTGGGCCGTTGCGGCGACTACGCATTGTTGCAGCCAGACCTGGGCGTCATGCGGCAGGACATAATCCTCCGTGTCAAAATCGCGGAAGGCGTTGCCGAGGAGTTTCGCAGCCTGGGGCGTGCACCACAACACGCTGCCGGAGCGGCTCGTCGCCAACAAGAACCGGCCGAAAGCGTCGAGTGCCGTGCGCGCACTGTGCGCGATGCGGGCGTTGGCGAGATGGACGCGGATGCGCGCCAGCAGTTCCCCTGGAACGATCGGTTTGGTGACATAATCGACGCCGCCGGCTTCAAGCCCTTCTATGATATGTTCGGTGTCGCTGAGACCGGTCATAAACAAGACCGGTACATGGGTGAGCGCTTTGTTCTGTTTCAGCCGGCGGCAAGTCTCGAAGCCGTCGGTGCCCGGCATGAGCGCGTCCATGAGGATAACGTCGGGTAGCACTTTTTCCACAATTGACAGCGCATGCTCGCCTTCGCGCGCGACCAGAACCGTCATGCCAGCGTCTTCGAGCGCATCGGTCAGCAATCTCAGCGTCTCGGGCGAGTCATCGACCACGAGCACGATGTCCCGCGTCTCGCGCTTACGCATCAGCGCCACGAATCCCTTCCAGCGCGGCTCCGTATCGCTTGAAATCGAACGCGTTCACCATAGAGCGCATCTGTGCGATGAAATCGCGGCATTCCGGAGCGCCGCTTTCGATCTCGCTCAGCTTCTCAAGAATCTTGCGGACATGTCCGATCTCGCCGAGCCGGATTAGCTCATCGATATCGCCACCGGCTGGAAGGCCGCATGACGACAACACCGCCCCCGGCACTGGCTCCGGCGCTACTTCCACGTCGTAAATCCATTCAATGTTGAGCAGGGCATGGATCTTCTTGAGCAGTTGGCGCAGGTCGATTGGCTTCATTAGGGTTTCGTCGTAAAGCCGCTCCGCTTCCAGCATGTGATGCGGGTCGATAGCATTGGCCGAAAGAACGATAATCGCGGCGCGTTCGCCTGGCTCGCGGCGAAGTCGTTGCGCGACCTGCCAGCCGTCCATTTCGGGCATCGCGATGTCGAGCAGGATGAGATTCGGATTATGCTGTTTGGCAAGCAGAAGGCATTCTCTGCCGGTTGCGGCTATGACGACCCTGAAACCGAGCGGCGCCAGCAGTTCGCCGACCAGGTCGCGCTGAACTTCGTTGTCGTCGACGACCAGGATCGTTTGTGGCGGCCCAACATAGCCACGCACGCGATGCTCCATTGTCGATGCGATTCGCGGCCGCGACATCTCCGACAGGAAGAGTTTGACGCGGAAGGTACTGCCCTTGTCGACTTCACTGCGGACAGTGATGTCGCCGCCCATAATCTTGGTCAGAAGGCTGGTAATTGTCAGCCCCAGTCCGGTCCCGATCGTGGCCTTGGCGCGTGCGGTGCGGGCCCGCTCGAACGGCTGGAAAATCCGTTCCAGGTCGCTCTTGTGAATGCCGACGCCGGTGTCCTCGATCGTGAAGTCGGCGACCTCGTGGCGATAGCTGACTTGGAACGTCACGTGGCCCGCATCGGTGAACTTGATGGCGTTAGAAAGAAGATTGATCAGGATCTGGCGCAGCCGGTTCTCGTCGCTCTGCACCACCGCCGGCAGGCGTGCGGCCCGGACATAACGGAACTCGATGCCCTTGGCGGACGCCTGAAGGCGGAACATGTCGACGAGCTCGTCAAGGAAATCGGCAATACGGATCTCGTTTCGGTCGAGCTGAAGGTGGCCGGCTTCGATCTTGGAGATATCGAGCAGCCCGTCGATCAGGCCGGATAGATGCTCGGCACTGCGACGCACGATCTTGATTGAGTTGATCCGCAGCGGCGGGATCGTCGGGTCGCGTTCCAGGAGTTGGGCGTAACCGAGGATGGCGTTGAGCGGCGTCCGCAATTCGTGACTGAGGCCGACGACGTGGCGGCTCTTCGCCTTGTTCGCCGCCTCCGCCACCTCTTTGGCCTCCTGTAGCTTGGCGTCGGTGCGCTTGTGCGCTTCGATCTCGTTCATCAATAAATCCGTCTGGCGCCGCGTCTCCTCTTCCGCTACGCGTCGGCTCTCCTGCGCAAGCACGAACAGCCAGGCCGCGACGCCGGCAATGATGGTGAGAATAAAGAACACGGTCCAAAGCGTCGACTTCAACACATCCTTGGAGCCGCCAATATCGAGCGACACCTGGAAGAATACGAGCGAAAGCACCGCGCCAATCGCGCCGACGAACAACAGCAATACTCCGAGATAGTGGCCGACATCCGTGTTCAAGGTTCGGATGAGCGATTGCGGCAGCGCCTGCCCGAACCAGGCGACGAACTGGCGCGAGATCCGCGCCTCCGGCTTGCAGCAGTCGCGGCATCGGGTCTCCAGTGAACAGCACAGCGAGCAGATCGATCCGGAATAGGCCGGACAATGTGCCATGTCCTCTGCCTCGAAATGCAGCTCACAGATCGAGCAGCGGATGATTTGCTGACCGCTCCAATTCTGACGCGGTGTGCGCGCGATATAGAATCGGCCCTTCGTCGCGGCGGCTATGACGGGGGCCATCACGAATCCGACCGCTAGCGCCACGAAAGCCGACAGCGATTGCAGGGTTAATCCGAGCACGCCCGACATTGCCGTGATTCCGGCAACGGTCGCCGTCAGCATCGCGCCGACGCCGACCGGATTGATATCGTAGAGGTGCGCGCGCTTGAACTCGATGCCAGGCGGGCTGAGGCCCAGCGGCTTGTTGACCACAAGGTCGGCGACCAGCGCGCTCACCCAGGCAACCGCGACAATTGAATAGAAGCCGAGGGTGTGTTCGAGTGTCTTGAAGATGCCGAGTTCCATCAGCATCAGCGCGATCGTCACATTGAACACCACCCAGACCACCCGGCCGGGATGACTATGCGTGAGACGCGAGAAGAAGTTCGACCAGGCGATCGAGCCTGCATAGGCGTTGGTCACGTTGATCTTGAGTTGCGATATGATGACGAAGGCGCCAGTAAAGGCGAGCGCCATCTGCGGCGACGAAAATACGTAGCGAAAGGCGACAAGATACATCTGCGTCGGCTCAGCGGCTCTCGCCAGCGGCACTAGGTGCTCGATGGCAAGGACCGCCAGGAACGACCCGGCCAGAAGCTTCAACATGCCAGGAATGATCCAGCCTGGACCGGCCGCCAGATAGGCGATCCACCAGGTCAGCGCGTGACCGCTCTCGCGCTCCGGCAGAAACCGCAGGAAATCGACTTGCTCGCCGATTTGGGCGATCAGCGAAAACACGACAGTCGCGGCGGTGCCGAACAACACGATGTCGAACGATCGTCCGTGCTCGCCGGCGAGCCCCGCAAAATTCGTCCATCGCTCGAATGAAACGCTGTCGGCAAATGCGATATAAACGAATGGAACGAGATGTAGAACGATCCAGACCGGTTGCGTCCACAACTGAAACCGGCTGATGAAGGTGATGCCGTGCGTCACGAGCGGAATGACGATCAAGGAGCTGAGCACGTAGCCGATGAACAAAGGAATCCCGAAGCACATTTCGAAGGCGAGCGACATGATCGTCGCTTCGATGGCGAAGAAGAGGAAAGTGAAGGACGCGTAAATCAGCGACGTGATCGTCGATCCGAGATAGCCGAAACCGGCACCGCGCGTGAGCAGATCAATATCGACGCCGAATGTCGACGCGTAATAGGCGATCGGAAGGCTGGTAAGCAGGATCAGCGCACTGACGACCAGGATGGCGCTGGTGGCGTTGACGAAGCCGTAATTTACCGTGATTGAACCGCCGATCGCCTCCAGCGCCAGGAACGAGACCGCGCCGATTGCCGTGTTCGCAACGCGCAGACTCGACCACCGGCGCGCAGTCTTGGCGGTGAAGCGAAGCGCGTAGTCCTCAAGAGTCTGATTTGCGACCCATTGATTGTAGTTCCGTCGGACGCGAACAATGCGTTGTTGCGCAGTCATAGGCGCTCACCATTTCGAATCCGCCCGTTGGCGGTTGCTGCGCTCTCCTTGTGCTTCCTTCCCCGTAGGATGCCGCTTTTCCCATCAGTTCGGCCGGGTGGGCTAGGTCCGAAGTCGAAGTCTCCGAACCTTGGTTGCCCAATTCTAACGTCGTGCCCCGCCCTGCAAGTGACGAAATAATAAGCAGCGTGCAGTGCAAAAGAATGGATACAGGGCAGCGATCCTTCCATTGCGCGCATTTCTTACAATTTCCAGCATTCATCGGCATTTTGATACGGCAAGCGACGTAGGCATATACGTCAATCGACGTATGCTGCAGCGCAACAAAGCGGCGCAGTCTCGGATTCTAGGAACGAGCTTCCCTCGTTCCCGCCGACAAACAACCATCGCTGAATCGAGGCGTCGCATGTCTTCCGGAAAGCGTACTGGCAATATCCTCACTCCCACTCGCCGCGAGCTTCTCGTAGGCGCGGCGGCGCTGTCTGCCAGCGCGGCGCTGCCACGGCGAGCGTCGGCCGATGACTTCCCGACTGCAAAGGTGAATACCACCGGTCTAGCGGTGACCGACACTGAGGTCACAGTCGGCATCCTGCATTCGGTCACCGGCACGATGGCGATCAGCGAAACCGGCTCGGTTGAGGCCGAGAAGTTGGCAATCGAACAGATCAACGCCCAAGGCGGCGTCCTCGGCCGCAAGATCAAGTTCATCCAGGAGGATGGCGCTAGTGACTGGCCAACCTTCGCCGAAAAGGCAAAGAAGCTTCTGGTGCAAGACAAGTGTGCTGCCGTGATGGGCTGCTGGACATCGGCGTCCCGCAAAGCGGTGCTGCCGGTGTTCGAGCAGTACAACGGCATGCTCTATTACCCGACTTTCTATGAAGGCCTCGAGCAGTCGAAGAACGTGATCTACACCGGACAGGAAGCGACCCAGCAGATCCTGGCCGGGCTCGACTGGGTAACCCGTACGCAGGGCTCCAAGTCCTTCTATCTCCTTGGCTCCGACTATATCTGGCCGCGCACGTCCAACAAGATCGCGCGCAAGCACATCGAAAATCATCTCGAAGGCTGCAAAGTTGTGGGCGAGGAGTACTTCCCGCTCGGCAACACACAGTTCAACTCCGTCATCAACAAGATCAAGCTGACCAAGCCGGACGTCATTTATGCTATCATCGTCGGTGGCTCGAATGTCGCCTTCTACAAGCAGCTCAAAGCCGCGGGCATCGACCTTTCAAAGCAGGTTCTCCTTACCATCTCGGTCACTGAAGACGAAATCGACGGCATCGGTGGCGAGAACATCGCCGGCGCCTATGCATGCATGAAATATTTTGAATCGCTCGATAATCCGAACAACAAAGCCTTCGTTGAGGCATTCCATAAGATGTGGGGTCCGAAGACTGTCATCGGCGACGTCACCCAGGCGGCTTATCTTGGTCCCAATCTGTGGCGACTGACCGCCGAGAAAGCTGGCTCCTTCGACATCGACAAGATCGCAGCGGCTTCCCCAGGCGTAGAATTCAAAGGCGCGCCCGAGGGATATGTCCGTATCCATGAGAACCATCACCTGTGGTCAAAAACGCGCGTCGGACGGGCCCGGCTCGATGGCCAGTTCGACGTCATCTACGAGACAGCTGACCTGGTCGAGCCGAATCCGTTCCCCAAGGGCTACCAATAAGAACGGGTGTGGGTGCCGGGACCCGCACGTCTGCCTTCAGGACGAACTGTCGCGATCGAGCGGAGCGGACAACGATGTTTGGCGACTATTCCTTCGGCGATCTGATGTCGATCCTGGCGATGCAAGGCTTCGCCGGCCTGATACTTTTCTCGGTCTTCTTGCTGATGGCGCTCGGGCTCGCAATCATCTTCGGCCAGATGGGCGTCATCAACATGGCGCACGGCGAATTCATGATCCTCGGCGCCTACATGACCTTTCTGACCTCGCACATTTTCCAGACCTACCTCCCAGTTCTCTACAGCGGTTATTTCTTCGTCGCTATGGCTGTTGCCTTCGTTGTTTCGGGTGCCGCCGGACTAGCGACCGAATGGCTCTTGATCCGCCATCTTTATGCGCGGCCACTCGACACGCTGCTTGCGACGTGGGGCTTGAGCCTGATCATGCAGCAGGCATTCCGCTCGATTTTCGGCGCGCGCGAGGTCGGTGTTGAGCTGCCGGAATGGATGATGGGTTCCCTGCAGGTCACTGACACCATCGAGGTGCAAATCAACGGGCTTTTCGTCATGGGCCTCACCCTCATCATCACTGGTATCGTTGCGGTGCTGATGTATCGCTCGCGGTGGGGCTTGCAGGTTCGCGCCGTGGTCTCGAACCGGATCATGAGCGGCGCCGTCGGCATCGACACAAGGCGCGTCGACCGGCTTACTTTCGGCCTCGGCTGCGGCATCGCCGGCATCGCCGGCTCGGCGTTCACCATGATTGGCTCGACCAGTCCGTCGGCCGGACAGCTCTACATTGTCGATACCTTTCTGGTCGTCGTATTCGGCGGCGCGCAGAGCCTGCTTGGCACCGTTGCTTCGGCGCTGACGATTTCGCAGTCGCAATCGGCGCTTGAGTTCTTCCTTACGGGCTCGATGGCGAAGGTTTTGACGCTTCTCATCGTCATCGGACTGCTCATGCTCCGTCCGCAGGGGCTGTTCGTCCTGAAGGTTAGAAGGTGAAAACGGCAATGACCGGCTACCGCATAAATACCCGATCGCTTGACCTTATCGGTTTCGCGTTGCTCGCGGCGCTCATCCTGATCGTGTTCCCGCTGGCACTAGACATCTTCCGCCTCAATCTCGTCGGCAAATACCTCACCTACGCGTTCGTCGCCGTCGGCCTTGTTCTGTGCTGGGGCTCCACCGGCATTCTCAGCCTCGGACAGGGCATCTTCTTCGGTCTTGGCGGATACTGCATGGCGGCGTTTCTTAAGCTCGAAGCCTCGAGCGTCGCCAATACCAAGATCCAGTCCACGCCCGGCATCCCGGACTTCATGGACTGGAATCAGATCACTGCGCTGCCTTACATCTGGATGCCGTTCAAGTCGCTGCCGCTCACTCTGATCGCCGTGATCGCGGTCCCGACTTTGTTTGCCTTTATCATCGGCGCCGCCATGTTCAAGCGACGGGTCGGCGGTGTGTATTTCGCCATCATCACCCAGGCGGTCGCCGCAGTGATGACGATCCTGATTATTGGCCGCCAGGGCTACACCGGCGGTATCAACGGCATCACTGACCTGCGCACCTTGCTCGGCTGGGACATCCGCACCGATAGCGCAAAGTACATCCTTTATTTCGCCTGCTGCTTCCTGCTGCTCGGCACCATGTTTGTCGCGCGCTTTATCCAGATGAGCAAGCTTGGCCGCATACTGGTGGCGGTGCGCGACCAGGAAGATCGGGTGCGCTTTTCCGGTTACGATGTCTCCAACTTCAAGATCTTCGTGTTTTGCCTCGCCTCCGCCATGGCGGCGATCGGCGGAGCGTTGTTCACCTTGCAGGTCGGCTTCATGTCGCCGTCATTCGTCGGCATCGTTCCGTCGATCGAGATGGTGATCTTCTGCGCCGTTGGCGGCCGGGAATCGGTGCTTGGCGCGGTCGCCGGGACGCTGCTGGTCAATTGGGTGAAAACCTCATTCTCCGAGGCCTTCCCGGAGCTTTGGCTGTTCGCCATGGGCGGACTTTTCATCGCGGTCGTATTGGCCTTCCCGCGCGGACTAGCCGGCTTGATCACGGATCAGATTCTACCAAGGCTGCCGAGCGGACGGATCTGGGGCATCGTGCATCCGAGCCCGGCGCCGGCGGAATAGGAAGGCGGCGACGATGTCGAGCAGCACCGATTTCCTTCTCGCTCTTGAGAATGTCAGCGTCTCGTTCGACGGCTTCAAGGCGGTCGACGGACTGAACCTCTATGTCGACAAGGGTGAACTGCGCGTCATCATCGGCCCCAACGGGGCCGGCAAGACCACGGTTCTCGACCTGATCTGCGGGCGCACCCGGGTGTCGGATGGTTCGATCAAGTTCAAGGACCAGGAGATCACCGGCTGCAAGGAGCAGGAGATCGTGCGTCGCGGCATCGGACGCAAATTTCAAACTCCGACGATCTACGAGCATCTGTCCGTTTTTGAGAATCTGGAATTGTCATTGCCGCGCGGCCGCAATGTGGTCGGCGCGCTGTTCTGGAATAGGACGGAGGAAGTAAAGGAACGCGTGCACGAAATCGCCTCGATGATTTATCTTGCGGATCAGCTTGACCGGCCGGCGGAAACTCTCAGCCACGGCCAGAAGCAGTGGCTGGAAATTGGCATGTTGCTGATTCAGGATCCCGAGCTCCTGATGCTCGACGAACCGGTCGCCGGCATGAGCGTGTCGGAACGCCAGAAAACGGCCGCGCTTCTCAATGACATCATCAAAAACCGCTCTGTGATCGTCATTGAACACGACATGAAGTTTGTGGAGAGCATCGCGCATCGCGTGACGGTGCTGCATCAAGGCAAGGTTCTTGCCGAGGGTGACATGCAATCGGTGCAGGCCAACCCTAAGGTCAAGGAAGTTTATCTCGGGCACTGAGGGACAAAAAGCTATGCTCAACGTTCGCAATCTCTCCGCCGCCTATGGGCAGAGCCGGGTTTTGCACGACATCGATCTTTCGGTGAACTCGGGCGAGATCGTCGCTTTGGTCGGTCGCAATGGCATGGGCAAATCCACGCTGATGAAGACCATGATCGGCGTGATGCCCATGCTCACCGGACAGATCATGCTCGATGGAACCGATATGACCCCGCTGCTCAGTCATGAACGGGTCGGTCGTGGGCTGGGCTACGTGCCTCAGGGTCGGCAAATTTTCGGCACCATGACGGTGAAGGAGAATATCGAGACCGGCCTCGTGGTGACCGGCAAGAGTGATATTCCAGCAGAAATCTTTGAACTATTCCCCATCCTGGCGGAATTCGCACACCGCCGCGGCGGTAACCTGTCCGGCGGTCAACAACAGCAACTGGCGATCGCCCGGGCGCTCGCCAGTGATCCCAAGGTCCTGCTGCTCGACGAGCCCACCGAGGGAATCCAACCTTCCATCATCAAGGATATTGCGCGGCTGTTGCGCGACATTCGCCGCATCCGCAACATTTGCATCGTAGTTTGTGAGCAGCTGCTGAGCTTCATCATGGACGTCGCCGACCGAATTCTGGTGATGGAGGGCGGCAGGATCGTGCATAGCGACACGCGCGATCGTGTCGATGAAGCCGTGATCGCAGGCTACCTCGCAGTCTGAGCACCAATTCCCACGCGCGCGTAGTTTTACCCAGGGCCACCAAAGCGCACTCCAGGAGGCACCATGCCCAAGACGATTGTGAAAATTGACCTTAAGGAATCGCCCTACAAGAACGAGATGATCCACAACCGTTGGCATCCGGATGTTCCGATCATCGAATGGGTGAAGCCGGGCGATGACTTCGTCATGGAGACCTACGATTGGACCGGGGGATTCATCAAGAACAACGAATTGGCCGACGATGTGCGCGACATCGATTTGACGATCGTGCACTTCCTCTCCGGCCCGATCGGCGTGCATGGTGCCGAGCCGGGTGATCTTCTGGTGGTCGATATTCTCGACATCGGCACGCTGCCGGAGAGCCTGTGGGGCTTTAACGGGTTTTTTTCCAAGAAGAACGGCGGCGGCTTTCTGACCGAGCATTTTCCGCTGGCCCAAAAATCGATCTGGGACATTTCCGGCCTTTACACCCATTCCCGCCACGTTCCTGGGGTGAGTTTCGCCGGCTTGGTTCATCCCGGCCTGATCGGCTGCTTGCCCGATCAGAAACTGCTCGATACTTGGAATGCGCGCGAGCAGGCGCTGATCGCGACCAATCCGGATCGCGTTCCGCCGCTCGCCGCGCCGCCATTCGCGGCGACTGCCCATTGCGGCCGCGCCAAGGGCGATGCCAAGAACAAGATCGCCGCCGAGGGTGCCCGTACGGTGCCGCCGCGCGAGCATGGCGGCAATTGCGACATCAAGGATCTGTCGCGTGGCTCGAAAGTCTATTTTCCGGTTTACGTGAAAGGCGGCGGCCTTTCGATGGGCGACCTTCACTTCAGCCAAGGCGACGGCGAGATCACCTTCTGCGGCGCCATCGAGATGGCCGGCTGGCTGCATCTTAAGGTCGATGTCATCAAGGACGGCGTCGCGAAATACGGCATCAAAAATCCGATCTTCAAGCCGTCGCCGATCGTGCCAACCTACAATGACTATCTGATCTTCGAGGGCATTTCGGTCGACGAGCAGGGCAAGCAGCATTATCTCGACGTCCACATCGCTTATCGGCAAGCCTGCCTCAATGCGATCGCCTATATGACCAAGTTCGGCTATACGCCCGCTCAGGCCTATGCGATCCTCGGCACCGCGCCGTGCCAGGGTCATATCTCCGGCGTCGTCGATATTCCGAACGCCTGCGCCACGCTGTGGCTGCCCACAGATATTTTCGCATTCGACATCATGCCGACCTCGGCCGGACCTATCAAACAAGTCACAGGCGGCGTCGATATCCCGATGTCGCCCGACAAGTGATATGCGAATGGCCTCCATCCGGCCTCTGATCGAGCCGTGAGCTTTTGAGGAACCTATGCCCGTCTACGACTATCTTTGCGCACGATGTGGACCCTTCACCGACTTGCGACCGATGGCGGTCTGCGACAGGCCGCATCAATGTCCGGGCTGCGGCAAGGATGCGCCACGGGCGTTCCTGACCGCGCCCTATTTCGCCGCGATGTCGGCAGAGCGGCGGCTCGCGCACGCGACCAACGAGAAAAGCGCAGCATCCCCGGCGGTGCTCTCAAACTTGAAGAAATCTCACGGCGCCGGATGCCGCTGTTGCTCGGGAAAATCGCTTCGGCCCGGTCAACGTGGCCGCGGTGACGCCGATGGCAGCGCCGCCAAGAGCTTCCCGTCGCGTCGGCCGTGGATGCTCTCTCATTGATCGACTGCTATCGCAGTCGCCTAACTAAAAGCACTTGGTTGGAGTTCTGACAGACCGCCGCGAGGCGGTCTTTTTGTTTTAGGTTCACCGATCATATTGCAGCGCATGGGTCTGGTTGTGGCCGGCGAGTTCAACTGATCGATCGCAACACCTTCTAATCTTTAGAGGTGAGGAGGTGTGCCATGGTGACGTCACGGATTTTGTTTACAGCAGCGCAGAAGGCCGAGCTGTGGGAGCGATGGAGGAACGGGCAAAGTGCTGCGGCCCTCTCGCGGGCGCTGGAAAGGAAGAACAAGACCGGCGTCGAGCGGATCGTTGTACTCCATGGAGGGATCGTGCCGGCTCCGCGCCGGAGAGCCTTGCAGCACTAAGGCTTGAGGAACGCGAAGAGATTTCCCGTGGCATTGCGGTGGGCCGGTCGATCCGACAGATCGCCCAGTGCCTCGGACGGGCGCCATCGACAGTAAGCCGGGAGATCAGGCGCAACGGCGGCAGTCAGGCCTATCGTGCAAACCGGGCTGATCGGCGTGCCTGGGAGCTGGCGTCGCGCCCCAAGCCTTGGGGACTGTCAGTATTTCTGTGTGAGGCCTGTTATCCGTCATGAGTTCACAAATCGCTCGTTGAACATGACGGCGAACTGGGTCTTCGCCTCAGCCCACTCGCGCGGCGGTCGTTTCCATTCCGCAGCGGCATCCATCAAAGATCAATTATAGCAGCTTCGTCGCGATAAGTCAGAGGGAAAATTTTCTCTGGTACTGAGGGCGCAGAGAAAATTACGATGTAAAACGCCTCGATGGCATTCGTGGTGTAGATAATTCGCCGAAAGCCTTCGGCGAAAGCGAAAATGGTATCACGAGTTCCCAGTTGCGGCGCCAGCTCTGCGCGATTGCCGGATACTTTACGTCCCTCTGACCTTGCGCAAAGGCGTCGAGAGCAGCCTGGCCAGCAGCAGCATCGGCCGCGCGATAGACCTTACTCAGCTCTTTCTCCAATCTCTTTCTATCCTTCCAATAATCAAAATCCATATAATAACATATCAGATATACTATACAAATTTATACTATAATCTTTTATAAAACTACATTAATAACCTCTATAAAACCCTTCAAACCTCGACCACAGCGATGAGAATGTCCTATACCCCACTGCTCTTTAACTCTTTTCGACTCTCAGCCAGAATTTATCTCCCTCTTTCTTTTCTATCCATATACCAATAATTTCCTTATTACCTTCCTTTATAACACCCAACTCAATTTATATCACCTTATTTCTCACTAAACCTTCATCTCTTACCTTTACCCTAATCATCTAAGAACACCAGCTAATAACAGATATCTAATAACCATTTCTGCCATTCCTCAACCTCTTCCAACACCTCTTCTTTAACCACCTATATCATATCTTTTAAACTTCTATACCTCTTAATCCCTATAATAACCACTTATCTCTCTAACCTTCATCCCCCTTTAACATCCATATAATCTTCTTATCAATCCCTACACATGCTTTTTGGCAAGCCGCTTCTATCGTTATGTTCCTTCCCTATCCCGCGCACCTACAGCGTCATCTTTTAATTACCTTTCATAATCTACTTCTTCTAATAACCTTTTCTTTATTATACTTTCCCTCAACTCTTTCATCTTCCATATTCTCTTCTATCTCTTTATTCTATATTTTCTCATAATCACCTTCTTCATCTCATCAACCAACCCATCTTTATTTTATACTTCCTTCTTATCTCTACCTTCCAAAATCTTTTCCATCATATCTTTCTTTATCTCCATTTTATTCTCCTTCTATTTCCATCATCATTACCTCACAACATTTTTTTTTTTTAGCGTTCTCCGTCGCGCTGCAATGTCGCCGCAGCAGATCTCCGGCTGGCTGAAGCAGGAGTTCCCAACCCACCGAGCATCCGATATCTCACGAAGCAATCTATCGCAGCCTCTTCATCCAGACCCGCGGCGTGCTGAAGAAGGAGCTGACGGCGCAGTTGGTACGGCGCGGCGGATGCGTCGCCCCAAGAACCACAACGCGAAGAGTGGACAGGGGCATATCCTCGATATGGTCTCCATCCGCGAGCGGCCCGCCGAGATTGAGGATCGCGCCGTGCCAGGGCATTCGGAAGGAGACCTTCTTACCGGAGCGAACGACACGCACATCGCCACCCTCGTCGAGCGCAATACCCGCTTCACGATGCTCGTCAAAATCCCCCGCAAGGACACGACGACTGTTGTAGCTGCGCTTGCCAAGCACATCGGCAAGCTGCCTGAGGAGTTGCGACGCACCCTGACCTGGGATCAAGGCAAAGAGATGCATGCCCACAAGCGCTTCACGGTTGCCACCAACGTCCGGGTCTACTTCTGTGATCCGCGCAGTCCCTGGCAGCGCGGCTCAAACGAGAACACCAACGGCCTGCTGCGTCAGTACTTCCCGAGAGGAACAGACTTCTCGCGCATCTCTCAGAGTTGTCTCAACGCGATTGCCCTGCGGCTCAATCAACGTCCGCGAAAGACCTTGGGCTTCCAAACGCCAGCCGCTCATTACAAGCGGTGTTGCGCCGACCAGTTGAACGCACCGCCCCTTAGCAGACATCAGATCTTGCCATCTTGATCTCT
Source organism: uncultured Alphaproteobacteria bacterium (assembly GCA_963742215.1). Taxonomy (GTDB): domain Bacteria; phylum Pseudomonadota; class Alphaproteobacteria; order Rhizobiales; family Xanthobacteraceae; genus BOG-931. Next base: position 144,580 of record CAVULJ010000013.1, on the reverse strand, counting down.
GCTATCGGGACCAGAGCGGCCCCCATTCTAGACACACCGCCGTTACCGGAAGCTACCGGGTTTCATTTCCAGGCTTTCCGGTCCCATTTCCCAAATCTTCCAGAGGAGACCGGTTAGCGAATCGACATCTGTGAGTTCGAATCCTGGCGCCCCAGCCAGCCAGTGTCGCCATTTTCTGGCATTTCCGGTCTCCCAATATCTCTCCGCAATATCAGCGGCTTAGGAGGGGATTGACCGGTCTCGCGGCCAACTGTAGGCGGTATTTCCATGTTCAATGGCTGTTTCACCGGCGCAGTCTCCGGCTGCGAATTTTCAATATCCGAAATTCATGGGCGGAGACCAGGTTCGCTCTGCGCAGAGACCGGTTCGCACACCTCGCCTGCGTCCTTTGCGTCGCTCACACTGTGGCGAGGCCGCTTGAACCAATGTTGCCTATTGAGGGTCCTGACACTCGTGTGTGGTGGCGCAAGCTTCGCGCGAAGATCGTTTCTGCGTTGTGAGGTGTCTCTGCTTACGCTTCAAGATGGCGATCGATATCGCACGGACGCGCGTACGCTTTCGGGCTAATAGCGCACTCTAAGAATTGGTGCCGCCGCGGCAGTTAATGAAATACAGGTCCGACAGAATTGCAGTGGTACCACCTACCATTGGGATCGGAACAGGTCGAAGCTATAATCGTTGCTGTTTGGCGGCAAGCCTGCCCGGGAACGCCGAAAGCTAAGAGCGGTATTTCACCGACTGAAGTTGACCTGCCGGGTCATTGTAGCTGTGACCAAAACGTCGCTTTATAAGGCGCGCGATGACCAGCGGAACATCGAACAGCGCTGGCAGCAGATCGTCCGTCGCAAGCACAGCTGACGCCGAAGCGTGGCGTAGCGACCGCGCACAAGCGAGCGGCGATAGCGTGCCGGCGAGCAGCTCCTGTGCGGCGGCGGTGAGATCGCGCGACAAATAGCGCCAGGCCACACCGCTTTGTGCCACGACTTGCGCCACCGGCCGGCCCGTGGCCAGCTGCCACTGCATCAGGCAGAAGTCGACACCGGCCGCAGCGCCAAGCGCGACCCAGGTCCAGACGCGCGCGTTGGCGTCGAGCATTTTGTAGGCGCCATCGCGAGCATCGAATTTGAATTCGATCTCAATCAGGCCGCTATAGTTGAGTGAGCGGAGGAAACGCCCGGCAATCTGTTCAATCTCGGGAAGCGCCGTGGTTTCGACGTAAGTGCTGGTGACGCCGAAGTCGATCGGATATTGCCGGGTCCGGCGCGCCACCAATGAACCAATCGGGGTGCCGTTGTCCCAGACCGCCGCATATGAAAATTGGGCGCTGCCATCACCCGGTATCAGCTCCTGCACCATGACGCGGTCGGCCCCGAACACGGTGGCAGCCGTCTCATAAGCCGCAGCAAGCGCGTCCAGATCGTCGGCACGCCAAGCCTTCGGGTGTACGTTCGCCTCATGGATCGTCGGCTTGATGACGCATGGAAAGCGGATATTGAGCTTTAACAGGTCGTCGTGCGAGCGCGGGTAACAGCTTTGCGGATAAGCAAGCCCTAGTTCGTCGGCACGCATATTCATGCTGCGCTTGTCGATCGCCCGGCGGATCACGTCCCATCCCGGTGTCGTCAGCGCAAACGTAGACCCGAGTGCGGCATGATGCTGGGCGATGAATTGCACCTCGATATCGCCGCCTGCGAACAACACCCAGCCGCTGAGCTGGTGGCGTGCCGCGAGATCGGTGAGATAGGCTAGGGCACCGTCGCAGAGCGGACCGGGCCAAGTAAAACTCCGTTCGACATAGCGGGAGACCGTTGCCAGCGGATTATCGCTGGTGACTAGCCAGACCGGAATGCCGCGGCGGCCGAGGCTGCGAGCGATCTCGAGGGCGCCGTGGCTGCCGCCAAGGACCAGCGCTCCCGTCGGTGCCTGGTGCTCCGAAGTCACGGCGTCAGCTCGTCGGACTGTGTTGCCGGGATAGCCGGCCAGTGGCGAGGACCGCCGCGATGCAAGCGAGACCTGATTACGGCAGCGGTGACCGCGCGCGCGGCATAAGGCGCACCGGCGACAAAACGCAGCAGCGGACCGAAACTCTTCACCGCATACGAGCCAACAAAATGCAGCCGTGGTAAGCTCGACTCCAGGCCAGACCGCAGAACTGGTGAGCCGTCGGCGCGGGCGATCGAGTCAAGAAGTCGCGGCGCAAAAATGCCGAGGCGCGTCAAGTCTACCCGATATCCAGTGCCAAGAATGACGTGGTCAAAACTGCGCGTGCCGTTGTCGAGTTTTAGGACGATCCGATCTCGATCGACGTGAGCCCCCAGGATCGTGCGGCTGGAGTGACAACGGACATCGTCGAAACGCGGTTTCAGCCATCCGGCCGCGCCGGCTCTCAGGCATCGGGTGGTGAACCACGCACGCAGCTCCGGCGGCACGTGCCGGATCAATGTAGGCAACTCGGCCAGCCAGCTCAGCGGAAGCGGCCCAACTGCCGAAGGTGCGGCCAGCGCCTTACCCAATTGCAGCAGCACACCTTTGGATGTGATTGCACTTGCGTTGCTCCCGCCAAGCCAGTGAATCTCACCCCGGCTGAGAAGATCCACCTCGGCGCCGGCCTCTGCAAGCAATGCAGCCGACTCGCACGCGCTCTGTCCTCGACCAATGACTGCGACCTGCTTGCCGCGCAGCACGGTGAAATCGGTATGCTCGCAGCTATGACTGACGAAATTGGCTGGCAAGCCGTGAAACGCAGGCGGTCGATAGTCCTGGTGGGCCAGGCCGGTCGCGACGACAACACGGTCAGCGGTGAAAACATCGCCGTCGGCCAACTCAAGCTGAAAGCCGTCGCCAGACTGGGCCACGCGCCGAACCATCCTGCGGTCCGCGTCGGGGATGGCGTGCTGCTGAAACCAAAGGCCATAGGCGACGAACCTTTCCAAGGGCAGCCGCGCCGTTGGCTCCACAGGATCGGCGGCGTAAGCGTCAAGTGACAGCGCTCCTGCTGGATCGGAAATGTGCGATGCGCGCCATGGCGACCGCAGCAGCATGCCTTTCGGCATGTGTTGCCGCCAGAACGACATCGGGTCACCGAAGACACGCACCGAAATGCCCGCTCGCCGCAGATGCGCCGCCACGGAAAGTCCATACGGACCGGCGCCGATAACCGCTACTTCGCAGGCATTCAGTCTTTTCGCCGTCATGTCTGACCAGGTGAATTGCGTTGCGTCGTAACCCAGCAACGATAAGACCGGCCATGCTAGCGACGGGTCTTTAAATTTTGCGAAACGCGATACCCGCACAGTTAAGGCTTCGTAAACATCGCTTCGATACCGGCGGCGTAGTTGACCTAATTTGGGAGCGTGCGGCAGAAAGTGGCCCTTCACGATCATACTGAGCCCTGTAAATTCTTGGTCGCCATGAAACGGACATTGCTGGATCGGTTAACGCCTCGTCTTTGTCGAGACTGACCCAAGGCGGAAGTTGCAAATCCTCGCTATCGATCGTTGTCTGCGCACGATTTCGGCCGGAGGACGGCCTCGGCCATTTCCAGCAACGGGGCGCTTTTCCCACGGAACGCGAACACAGCGTATGAGATCGTACGAACGGCATCGACGAAGAAGGGCATGGCGGGGGTCTCGAGTTGGCGGAAGCTACCCGAATGCAATATGGCGGGTTTTGCCCAGTCGATCGCGTTGTGGCTGGAGCTGCCGTACACGATCACACAGTCGCGCGGCGAGGCACGCAGCGAGGCCTCTAGATGAGAGAGAACCTGATCAAACACGCTTTGCGAAAACGGATTGTAGAAATAGACGACCAGCGGTGTGTCAGGAAAGCGATACGCGGTGGCGTCTGCTTCCAGGACCGCAATGTTGTAGCATCGCCTGCTTGGCTGCCGGTATCGCATGATGTTCTGCTGCGCGACGGCCATGAGTTCCTGTGCAAATTCGACGCCGACGATTTGCATGAAGGGATAGTGAGATGCCAGAAGTAGTGTCCGTCCCTTTCCGGTGCCGATGTCAACAAAGGTAAATCGCTCGAACTCGACGGAGAGCGTGTTCATCATGAAGCGGAATGAGCTGGGAGACGTGCAAAGACACTCGTTCCCCTCGTTGCGATAGGGGCCGATGATGGTGAGCCCATCCAGCCGAATTGAGCCCGCAGTGTCGACGCGGTTCTTCCTATCCCAGCGTCGGGCATGTCGATCGGCGACGATATGGCGAACATTCGAGACGACGAAGTACGCAGCCGCCCTCAGTCCGTGGCGCCTGACAAGGCGAGCGAGTTCTCGCGCACCGCGAGCCCGTGCGAACTGCCAAGCCCGTCTGAGCCGACCCGACGATAAGTCGAGTGGTGTGACAGAACCTTGATTTTGATCAGGGACGTGCATCCTGCTTTCCATTGTCTGCATCGGCCGCGCTGATAAATTCTTTCACCCAGGTTGGGACGTTACTTCCGCCCCGGTAGTTACGCGAGGAGAGGTGGCGAAAGCCTTACCAAAGCCACTTATTGTTGAAGGAGGGCGTCGTTGGACTCCTCCACCCGGCACGTGAGTGCCATGGATGTGGTGCTTGTGAGCGCGCTCAAAAGCCGAACACACGGCCGCACCGACGGCGCGGCGGCTAAGACCCAAAGCGGACACCAACATCCTCACTTTTGGTGTCAGCTTTCGGCCCCGGGAACCGCCTGGGCCAAGGACGCCTCGCAGCTATTTGGGGTTGCCGGGGTTCATTTCCCGGTTTTTTAGTCCCATTTCCGAAATTCTATAGAGGAGACCGGTTAGCGATTTGACATCTGCAAGTTCGAATCCTGGTGCCCCAGCCAGCCTGGTGCTGCCCTTTTCGGGCATTTTCCGGGTCGGAGACCGGGTTGCTTTGCGCGGAGACTAGGTTCGCATGTCTGCTCCTAGGGAATAGGAGGCGCGTTGAATCGATGCGAAATCTGCGTTGAAGGGTGGATGCGCTCTGTTTTCGAAAAGTTAGATCTAAACCGCCGCACTGAGCGGATTGAGGCGCTCCATGATAATGCGTTGTACGGAGGTGAGATGCACGCGCATGGCGCGCTCTGCACGGTCCGGATCGCGAACGACTACTGCTTGTGCAATCGCACGATGCTCAGCATCCCGCTGCTGTACCCGCTTTGGGCACACTGGTTGCGCTCCGTTGAGCTGAAGCCGTGCGTCGCGGGCTACGCGGCGCAATAGATCATAAAGCGAGGCTGCGAGCTTATTGCCCGAGCTTGCGGCAATTTGCTTATGAAACTTCAGGTCGGCGACTCCGCTATCAACGCCTGCGGCTGTTGTAGCGGCGTGTTCTATGGCAGCCATTTCAAATGGAGATGCCCGCAACGCCGCGAGTCGCGCCAGGAAGGGCTCGATCGCAATCCGCATCTCGATGACTTCCATTGGATTGGTCGCGCGCACCAAGTTCTCGCCGTTGTGGCCAACCAGCGGCCCACGTTTGGCTTTAGCTGGAGCAAGTTCGCCGCTGGCGCGCAGCGCCTGCAGCGCGCGACGCAGCTGATGCCGTTTGACATTAAGTATCTCGGCCACCGCGCGCTCTGAGCCGAGTTTCTGTTGCAGCGCCATCGTGCGGAGCGCGGTAATAATCTCTTCGAGCTCGTGCGGAATGGCTGCAAGGCCCAACGGGTCTGTCATGGGCGTGGGGCTGGAGTTGTTTGCGAGTGACCCTGACATGATCTCACTTTGTGGAATCTCAGCAGTCGCTTAACCCTGATGCCGACAAAACGGGAACATCGGAACCTCGCGAAGTCTAATCTAATTCGTAGCCAAATTACAACCAGGAAGTTGGTTGACCCGCTGGTCATGTCCTCGCGCTGATTAGGCTAACTACGGCAATGAGACCTTATTTTTATTCGTTTAGGTCCTATCTTAAACGTGCCGAAAATTCGCCGGGCAGTGTGAGACTAAAATATAACCATTATGTTGGTTGTCTCTGGTTGACTCGCGATCTTCCTGTGTTAGCGTTGCTGCATCTTCACCGACAGGAGCGTCGTGATGCCAAGCAATGTTCATCGTCTTGCCAATCGCGACACCGCGCTCAAGGCGCTCTACGACGATGTGTCCGCCAAGCACATGTTTCCGTTCTGGGCCACGTCGACCGACGTGGACCATGACGAGGTTAAGCAACTTTTGGCTTCGGCCAAGGCCGTTCCATATTTGTGGCGCTGCGCGGAGGACATCGAGCCGATCCTGCATCGCGCCGTCGAGCTGATTACCATGGATGATTCCGAGCGGCGCTCGCTCGTGCTGGTCAATCCGGGGTTGGCGCCGCGCCGAGCAACGGTCAGCACCATGTACACGGCCTATCGGCTCAATGACGCCAATGAGATCATGCCGCCGCACAAGCATTCGCCAAGTGCGATCCGCTTCGGTCTGAAAGGCAAGGGCAACTTCACCGGCGTTGATGGCGAGAATATCGTGTTTGGCCCGGGCGATATGGTGCTGACGCCGAACGACACCTGGCACAATCACGGCACGGTCGGCAACGAGCAGGCCCTCAATCTTTCCGTTTTGGATCTGCCTTTGGTGGAGACGTTGAACGCCATCCACTTCGACCACGATTACAAGGAAGAAGAGAAAGGCAAGCTCGTCTCGAAAAAGGAACAAACCCCCCGTTTTACGACCGACTATTCACAAACGACTTACGGCTATGGTGGGTTGATGCCGCGCTTTGCCGGTTCGAAGTCCCGCGGTGCCGGTTATTCATCCCCGATGTTCGTCTATCGCTGGGAAATGGTGCGCGAGCTGTTCGATAAACATAAGGAACGCGAGGGCGACCTCCATGACGGCCTATTGATCGAATACATCGACCCGACTACCGGTCAGCCAGTATACAAGACCATGACGTTCTTTGCGCAGATGCTGCAACCTGGGGAAAAGACGCTGCCAGTCCGCACTACCGCGAATCTTCTAGTCTCCCCCTTCGAGGGCGAAGGCTATTCAGTGGTCGATGGCGAGCGGTTCGACTGGAAGGAGTTCGACACGATCGCCATTCCGGGTGGCTCCTGGTTTGAGCATCACAACAGCTCCGACAGAAAGCCGCTATTCCTGTTCGTCGCTAGCGACGAGCCGGTGCTGAAGAAGCTCGATCTTTACAAGAAGTGGTGTAAGGACTCGGCCGGAGCGGTCAGTCTCGTCGGCTAAGCGCCGACTTCGTCCTGTTCTGTTTAGTGAGTTTTCGGGAAAAGCCCGTGCTGACCAAGCCCCCTCGTCAATCCAACACCAAGCTCGTGTCTCATATTGATTGTCCCGGCGGCGGACAGGTCTGGGTCGAGGGCACTACGATGTATGTCGGTCATATGCGACCGACCTCAGGCACAACGATCATTGATATAGGCAATCCGCGTTCACCTCGCGTGCTGGCTCGGATCGCCGTACGTGACGGGTGGCATTCGCACAAAGTGCGGGTAGCGGGCGATATTATGCTCGTCAATCAAGAAAAGTTTGGAAAGTCGGCTCCGGATGACATCGGCGGCGGCCTCGACATCTATGACGTCGCTGATCCCTCAAGCCCGAAACTGATCAAAGAATGGCGCACAGTTGGTGGCGGTGTTCACCGCTTCGACTTTGATGGGCGCTACGCTTATATATCGCCGACTGCCGAAGGTTTTATCGGCAACATCGTCATGATCTTGGATCTCGCCGACCCAGCGAATCCAATCGAGGTAAGCCGCTGGTGGATTCCTGGTCAATGGCAGGCCGGTGGCGAGGATTATCCGTGGACCAACTGGGTTAAACCGCGCTGCCATCACCCGCTGCGTCACGGCGACCGGCTTTATGTCAGTTATTGGCATCACGGCTTCTATATTCTCGACATTTCCGATTTGTCGAAGCCGAAGGTGGTTGCGCACCACAACACGAGCCTGAGCTTTCCGCATCCGACGCACACTTGCTTAGTGATGCCGAAGCCGCTCAAGGGGCGGAATATAATGGTGGTCGCCGACGAGGACGTCGCCAAACTGTGGCCTGCGCCGCCGTCGTTTTCCTGGGTTTATGACATCACCAAAGAGCAGGTGCCGGTGCCGATCTCGACCTTTCAGGTGTCTGGCCTCGACGTCGATGGCAGCCCGCAGCCGCCCATGACCGGATGCCATCAGCCATCTGAGCGCTTTACCGGCACTATCGTGCCGTTCGCCTGGTTCGCCCAAGGACTACGGATCGTCGATTTCGCCGATCCGTTCAGCCCGCGAGAGATTGGATATTTCGTGCCCGAGGCGGCGCCCGGTGCGGATCGTCCCTCTTCGAACGACGTGACTATCGATCATCGCGGCCTGATTTATCTCGTTGATCGGGTGCACGGCGTCGACGTGATCGAAGCATCCGCCTTGAGCTAGTAGCCAATGCAACAACGAGCAATCGGACAATGAGCTGAGCGTCAACAATGAGCGACCGACCCAACGACGTCTATCCGATTGGCAAGAAGAATCCAAACCTGCCGTTTCATCCTGCCGTTCGTGCTGGCGATTATATTTTTGTTTCTGGCCAAGTGGCGAAGGACGAGAACGGCAACATGATATCGGGAACGATTGAGGTCGAGACCGCGGGTACAATCGATTCTATCAGGCGCATCCTGGCGGAAGAGGCCGCCACCCTCGCCGACGTTGTGCGCGTAACAACCTATCTTGAGGATACGCGCGACTTCGGACGTTACAACAAGGTGTTCGCTGAGCATTTCAAGGATGCCGTGCTTGCGCGCACTACGGTCGAAGCTCGCGCTGTTATCAATACCAAAATCGAGATGGATGCGATCGCCTATAAGCCGAAGCAGACTTGAGTGATGATGTCCGTGCTCTCAGTGGCCCAAGCATTGCCCGTCGGAGACGTCAGCTCAGCCGCCACAGTCGCGCCTGCGCATATCGATGCGCGGAATATTGCGGTCGACTTCCTGCTGGAAGGACGCCGTCAGCGGGTACTTAACGGCATTAATCTGGCGGTGCCGAAGGGCAGCTTCGTCTCGCTTATCGGGCCATCCGGGTGCGGCAAGAGCACGCTTCTCAAAGTGCTCGCTGGTCTGATTACGCCGACTGAAGGTCAGGTCACGGTTGACGGCATTCCGCCGCATGAAGCTGCCAAGCGGCGCGTTATCGGCTTGGCTTTCCAGGACGCCACACTGTTGCCGTGGAAGAACGCGCTGGAGAACGCCGCCTTCCTGCTGCAATCAGCGGACGATTCCCTCAGCAAGGCCGATTCCATAGCTAAGGCCGCTGCCATGCTAAAGCTTGTCGATCTCGACGGTGTCGAAAGAAAAATGCCGTCGCAGCTCTCCGGCGGCATGCGCCAGCGTGTCGCGATCGCCCGCGCGCTCGCTCTCGACCCTCAGGTGCTGCTGATGGACGAGCCGTTCGGCGCACTCGATGCCATTACTCGAGAAGAGATGTGCCGTTGTCTGCTCGATATCTGGGAGCGCACCGGCAAGACAATAGTGCTAGTGACGCATTCGATTGACGAGGCGATTTTTCTGTCACGGGAGGTGCATGTAATGGGCACCAGCCCGGCACGGATCATCGAGAGCTTGCCGATCGCCCTGCCGCAGCCGCGCAGCGACGATTCCTTTTCCGAGCCGACGTTTAAGGCTGCGGAAAAGCGGTTACGCGCTCTGCTTTTTGAGAGCAAACGAGGGCCGGCATGAGCGAAATAATGGCCACTGGTACGTCGATCACGGGAGATATCCGATCTGTGCGGTCCGGCAGGCCCGTTCCAGATGCCATATTGGCGCTCGGCTTGATGGTCTTCGTCACCGTTGCATGGGAACTTGCCATTAGACTCTTCCATGTTCCGACTTTCGTGCTGCCAGCGCCGAGCGCCATTGTTCGGCAATTAATCGAAAGCCGCGCGCGGCTTGCCAGCGCGGCAATGTCGACGGCTGTCGAAATTTTTCTCGGCTTTATGCTGGCCTCCCTGACCGGTATCGTTATTGCTTTGGTCGTCGTGCGTTTTGAGCGATTTGGCCGCGCACTCTATCCACTTATCGTTTTATTCCAGAATGTCCCCAAAGTCGCATTGGCGCCGATCTTTATTCTTTGGTTTGGCTTCGATCTCGCTCCGAAGATAGTATTAATCGTCGTCATCGCTTTCTTCCCGGTGACGATCGATATGCTGGCCGGTTTGCAATCCGTAGAGCCATCCTTTGTGGCACTGATGGAATCAGTCGGTGCGAGTTGCGGCAAGATACTCATGCGCGTCCGCATCCCGCATTCGCTGCCGTATCTGATGGCCGGGCTGAAGGTCGCGATCACTTTCAGCGTCATCGGCGCCATAGTCGGAGAATTCGCCGGAGCCAACCAGGGCCTCGGCTATGTGATCGAGTTCGCGTCCACCCAGCTCGACACCCCGTTGATCTTTGCAGCCTTGGTCGTTGTCTCGGTTTTGGGACTTGCCTTCTATTACCTTGTCGAGCTTGCAGAGCGCATGCTTGTTCCCTGGGCTCCGAAATTCGACATGCATCGCCGGGTTGCCTGAACATAGAGGAGCTTCATCATGAGATTATTTGTTCTAGCTGTTCTGGTCGCGGCCACGATGAGTTCTTCGGCGCGAGCCGAAGATAATGTGACCGTGCAACTCGATTACGTCGTGCGTGGCACCCATGCCATGTTCTTCGTCGCGAAGGAAAAGGGCTATTTCACTAAACAAGGTATTAACGTTACGGCAATCCGCAGCGGCAGCGGATCGCCCAATGCGATGCGCCTTGTCGGTAACGGCGACGCCCAATTTGGCTTCGGCGATCTGCCGACGCTTGCGGTGGCGCGTTCGCAAAATGTGCCAGTCGTGGCGCTAGCTGCGGTGAACCAGCACAGTCCGCTTGCGATGCTGGCGCTCGTCAACAAGCATAAGCTGGATAAGCCGCAGGACCTCAAAGGATTGAACGTGGGTGTGCAGCCATCCGGCTCGACCTATGTGTTTCTAATGGCATTTCTGAAGGCCAACGGTATGTCGCTTGATGATATCAAGCAGAGCACGGTTAATCCGCCCTACGAGAACTACTTGCTGCTTGGCCGCGTCGACACTGTCCCAGGATATCTCGACGCCGAAGTGCCAGAGCTTGAGGCCAAGGCGGGCGGACTGGGCTCGCTCTCGATCATGCAGGGCTCGAAATTCGGCTATGTCGTCTATGGCTCGGGTCTTTTCACATCCGAGAAAATGATTGCCGAGCACGGTGACGTGGTCCAGCGTTTCGTCAACGCCTATCTACAGGCCTTTGATGACGTGATCAAAAACCCAGAGGAAGCCGCGGACCTGACCGTCAAGGAAAATCCGGACTACGTTCAGAAAAAGGACGTATTGCTCGAGCAAATTAAGGCTGACGTCCAATACACGTTCACGAGCGCTGACACCAAAGTGAACGGGCTCGGCGCGATGAGTCTCGACACTTGGCAGAAGACTATCAGCACGCTGCTTGATCAGGGCGCCATGAAGCAATCGACGGACGCTGCCAAGGCTTTCACCGACAAGTTTCAATCTGCAGCCAAGGCCGCCAAGCTTTAGTGGCATTTGTAAAGGAGACGCTCATGATCCGCATTCTCGGCCGCAGCACCTCGGGCAACGTGCAGAAGGTGCTTTTCTTTCTGGAGGAAGTTGGCCTCAAATATACGCGCGAGGACTATGGCCGGCAGTTCAGTAACACGAATACAGATGCCTATCGTAAGCTCAATCCGAATATGAAAGTGCCTACCCTTGTCGACGGCGATCTTGTCGCTTGGGAATCGCACACGATCTTGCGGTATCTCGCTGCGCTTCATGCGCCTCATCTCACTGGCGCTACGCCCGCTGAATGCACGCACGTCGAGCGCTGGATGGACTGGAATCTCGGGGCGTTGAATACGCCGTATGTTGCGGTGTTCAAGGATGCGAAAAAACCCGAGGCCGAGCGCGCTGGCGATTTCGGCGCACAAAGCGCCGACCTGATCGCGCAACTGAAGATTCTGGACGGCTTCATAGCCGGCAAGTCCTGGTTTGCGCTCGATCGGCTGACCCTTGCCGATATCTGTCTCGCGCCGATCGTCGTGCGCTGTCTCGGCTTTCCCGTCGAGAAGCCAGCAATGCCCGAGCTGACGCGATGGATAAAGGCGATTGAGACACGTCCGGCCTTCGCGGTTGCGACTGGCAGCAAGCCGAGTGCGCTAAACGCTGCATGACGGCTGCGACATCGCAGAAGAGTGTCGACTACATCATAATAGGGGCCGGTTCGGCGGGCTGCACGTTAGCGAACCGGCTCTCGGCTGATCGCGACGTCCGCGTACTGGTCATAGAAGCGGGTGGTTGGGATCGCCACCCCTACGTAAAATTACCGCTGACCTGGGGCAGGGTCTTGCTCGACCGCCTTTATGACTGGGGCTACAGCGGCGAGCCTCAAGACACAATGGCGGGACGGCGCATTGAATGTGCGCGTGGAAAGGTCGTCGGCGGATCCTCGACTATCAACGCCTTGGCCTATGTGCGGGGCAACCGCGGTGACTATGCGCGCTGGTCTTCTTACGGCCTCCGCGACTGGTCGTACGATGACGTTCTGCCGTATTTTCGCAAACAGGAAAGCTGGGAAGGGGGAGCCAGCGCCTATCGCGGCGGCGACGGGCCGCTGGCGACGCGAAAGTCGCAATACCAGGATCCGCTGGTCGATGCCTATTTGCAGGCCGCGGCGGCTTCCGGTTACGCGTTGAATGAGGACTATAACGGTGAAACTCAGGACGGTTTTGGGCGGATGCAGATGACGATCCGTCGTGGTCGTCGTGACAGCGCGGCAACAGCCTATCTGCATCCGGTTCTGACGCGGAAGAATCTCACGATTCAGGTGCGTGCACAGGTTACTCGGATCCTGATGGAAGGCACGCGCGCTGTCGGCATCGAGTATTTGAAAGATGGCCAACGTGTCTTGGTATACGCTGACCGCGAGGTGATCCTGTGCGGAGGCGCAATTAATTCACCTCAGGTGTTGATGCTGTCCGGGATCGGCGATCCCGAGGCCTTGAAGCCTCATGGTATTCCGATCAGCGTACCGCTGCCTGGCGTTGGTCGAAATCTTCAAGACCATCCAGCGGCGCTTCTCATCTACGCGCGCGGTGACAAGAGTCCGCTCTTGCAAAATATGCGCGTCGACCGTCTTGCACTGGGGTTAATCGATGCCTTCGCTTTTGGTCGCGGATTTATGACCGACCTGCCAGGCGGCATCACCGGCTTTGTAAAGAGCGATCCATCCAAGGTTATGCCCGATATCCAGCTCTTGTTCATTGCTGGCTCGCTCCTGGCGGCACCATATCTTTCGCCGTTCCGCGAGCCTTTTGCCGACAGCTTCGCTTGCCGCATCGTACTGCTGCGACCGGAGAGCCGTGGAGCCGTCGCGCTTGCTTCATCGGATCCTCTTGCGGCACCGCGCATCAGCCAGGGTTTGCTATCGACTGTGGAAGACTGGAAAGCCCTACGTAGCGGCATTGCACTGTTTCGCAATCTCGCGCATCGCCCAGAACTCAAGCCATTTATCGCGCGCGAACTCGGCCCAGGTCCGGACGTGAAGACCGAGGCGCAACTCGAGGATTATGTAGCCCGCACCGCGGTCACAGCCCACCACCCCGCCGGAACTTGCAAAATGGGTTCGGACACAGACCAGATGGCTGTTATTGACGACAGACTTTGTGTGCGCGGCACAAGCGGTCTGCGTGTTGTCGATGCATCGGTGTTTCCAGATCTAGTGGGTGGCAACATCAACGCGCCAACGATTATGGTCGCAGAACGTGCAGCGTCCTTCATTCGTGAAGAGCCAGCCCCATAGGGCGTGAGGCATAGTCTATAAGTCTGCCCGGGCATCGATTGGGCGACGAGCTTCGGAAATCGCTCGGCGAGAACAGCTATCCGCAGATTAGTCCAATGGTTCCTGGCACAGCTCAATAATATTACCCTCGGGATCAATAAATTGAGCAATTCGGCCTTTAGGAGGCTCCCAGGGAGCGCCGACCGTTGGCTTAATTCCTGAAATACATTCGCCGCCGCGCTTTTCGATCGCCGCGACTTCGGCTTCGATATCGTCGACGTGAAAGGAGATCAAAACCTTGTTCCGCCGCCAGCCGCGCGCGTCGTCCATCTCAGCCGGCTGGGGGCCGTTGTCCAGCTTGGCCATGAGCTCAAGTGTGCACGCGCCCGTCCGGAACACGATGATTTGCGGGCGGACGCTTTTCAGAGGCAGATCGAGAATCTTTTCGTAGAAGTGGCGCGTCTTGTCGATATCTGAAACGTAGATCAACACCCAGCTTAGCGGCCCGATCATGCCAAATCCTTTGGGTTTTCAATTGTTCAAAGCCGCCTGCTTCCCGACTCGGCGCGATCGCACCTGATTCCAATTTTCACCGCGCGCCAGGCACGAATTCATTCGTGAAGTAGTCTTCGGGCTTTGCGCCTGCCTTGATGACGCCTGCTTCTTCGCCGGCTTTGATACCCTCGCTCCAGTCGTCCGGCGACTGCCAAAGCAACGGCTTGCCGGCGGTGGCTGACGTGTCCATGTAGGGTATCACGGCTTCGAGTTGTTGCTGGAGATAGACCGGATCAAGGTTGGCCTGCGGACGGTTCTTGATCAGCGCCGCGACCGCCTCGTCGATCATCGTCTTATCCTTGATGCCAGCCCACGCCTTTTGGACCGCGGCAACGAACCCGCCAAGAGCCTTTGACTTAGTCTTGATGGCGTTGTCATTGGCGAACACACCGAAACCCGGCAAGGGCAGGCCGAAATCGGCAAACAATATCCCTTTCGACAGTCGCGGTATGTTCTTTCGGATCGTATAGATAGGAATTGGAACAAACATCCCATCGCCTTTGCCGCTCAGATATGTGGATACCTTGGTCGAAATATCGATGCTCGACAATTGCACCTTCGATTTATCGACCCCATTCTTCGCAAACCAGATGTCGATGAACTGTGTTTCGATTGAACTTGGTGAGAAAAAAATGACTTTGCCCTCGAGATCCTTTGGCTGCTTCATCGGGCTGTCCGCATCGACGAGGACGCCCAGGTCACCCTTGCGCAGCACCCCGGCAATCGACTTGACCTGAATGCCCTTGTCGCGAGCGGCGAGCAAAGAAGCGAGGCTCCCAAAGCCAAGATCGTATTTTCCGCTGTCGACCAACATGACAGTCGATGCACTGCCGGTTCCATCGTCCATTTGTACGTCGATGCCATTGGCCGCGTACCAGCCCTTTTCCTTCGCAAGATACAATGGGGCTTGGGTACCGTAAGGCAGGAAATCCAAACGCATTGTCAGCTTTTCCTGCGCAAGGACGGGTGCAGCGGATTCCGCCAGCATCCAGCAAGCGATAAGGGAGCCAGCGGCGGCGCTGGCGCTCCGGCGTGAAATGAGGCTTTTCACTGTCACGATCCACTCCATTGCGGTTTGGTTGCCTGCCCGATTTCCGACACTGGAAAGACCATGCAACTTTTGAACCACCAAACTGGCACGGCGGAGCCGTTACGAGCCGACGGTTGCAAAACAACTTGATTTCCTATCATGTGCATGTGCTGCACGCCAACGCGTTGCGGCGCGACCCGGATGTGCGGTGTGCACTGTAGGCTTCTTCGTCCCTTGATCATTCGACAGCGCAACCAGCCGCGCGAACTCTGGACCGGTCGGGCGGTGAGCAAGACCTTACCTGGACCAACAACGGATATTCTGTAATGAGCGGCGTAGAAACGTCGCCCGTCGGGTCGAAGAATAAAACCACCACGGGCGAACCGGTCCTCGTCGAGCTCAGAAATATCAATAAAACCTACAAATCGCCGCGGGGCGACATCCACGCGCTTGAAAACATTAATTTGGAAATCCGCGCCGGCGAGTTTCTCAGTTTGCTGGGGCCCAGCGGTTGTGGAAAGAGCACCCTTTTGCGTTGCCTCGCGGGGCTCGAAGAAATTTCCAGTGGCGAGGTTCGAATTGACGGAGAGTTGCTGACTCGGCCCCCTGAGGGTCTCGGAATTGTCTTCCAGCACGACTTGCTGCTGGACTGGCGCACAGTGCTTCAGAATGTGTTGCTGCCGATCGAATTCCGTCGGTCTGCCGAAGCAGGATTATCGCGAGCCGGCGTTGGCGCTGTTGGAAACATTCGGCCTGCGAGCGTTTGCGGATCGTTTCCCGTGGGAGTTGTCGGGCGGTATGCGGCAGCGCGTCGCAATATGCCGTGCGCTTATCGACGAACCGTCGCTGCTCCTGATGGACGAGCCGTTTGGCGCCCTTGACGCCATTACGCGTGACAATCTCAATATCGAACTGCAGCGCATTTGGACGCGAACAAAGAAGTCCGTCCTGTTCATCACCCATAGCATCACCGAGGCCATACTTCTGTCTTCGCGCGTTGCGGTTATGGGGCGCGACCCAGGGCACATCGAGGAGATCATTGAGGTCGCGCTGCCGCGGCCGCGAACTCTCGCCACGCGCGAGACGCCGGATTTCGTGCGCTACAGTGCCTGCGTTCGCACCATATTTGAACGACTGGGGACTTTGGTCGCATGACGGAAGTGGCGACGAGGGCGCCAAAGCCCGCACAACAACGATCAGCATCGCCTAACCGGCCGCCCGGCTCCCACGCCCGCTTTTTGATCTTATTTTTCCTGATAACGGTGGCGGCGTGGCAAGTGCTGTGTAAAGTCACCGGAGTCCGTTCTTACATCTTCCCGGCACCGACTGACGTGTTTCATGAGCTTTTAACCGGCTCGGGATTTCTCTTTTGGCACACACTCTATACGATGACGGCGACCTTGGTGGCCTTTGCCATTTCGGTCATCCTCGGAATTATTCTTTCGATTGGGATCGTTTATTCGCGCCTGCTGGATCGAACATTGTTCACCTCATTAGTCGCGACCAACGCCGTTCCAAAAGTGGCCATCGCGCCGCTTTTCATTTTGTGGATCGGCATCGGAATTGAGTCAAAAATCGTGATCGCGATCCTCGTTTCGATCTTTCCTATGGTCGTGGACAGCGTCGTCGGTCTGAGATCCGTCGATCCCGGGCTTCTGGATCTCGCTCGAGCGTATCGGGGATCGACGCTTCAGACGTTCTGGAAAATACGGTTGCCGAACGCGCTTCCAAGTATTTTTGCCGGTATGAAGGTGGCGATTTCTTTGTCGCTCGTCGGCACCATCGTTGGGGAGTTCGTGGGCTCCAACTGGGGGCTCGGCTTCGTCATTCTTCAATCCCAGGGTCAATACAATACGGCCCGGGTCTTCGCCGCCATCCTGATACTCGCTGTCTTGGGTACGTTGCTGTTCCAGCTTCTCGATTGGGCGGAACTTCGCGTCATTCCTTGGCATGTCTCGCATCGCAATCGTCACGACCACGCCTGACCTCAGAGGCCGGGGACGATGCACAGGGCGCCGGTCGCCGATGAAGCCCAGGAGACCATGCGTAACGATGCCAACGAAGATCGACCCGGTTGGCGCTGTTAGGGGCGGTTTCATCCCGTTATCTCAACCAAGACGTCGTCGGCTTCGGTTCGCGTTCGATAGGTCTTGAGCGGAACGGTGGCCGGCGGCGAGCGGGGCTCCCCCGTTGGAACGTGAAACAACGCCGTGTGGATGGGGCATTCGATACAATCGCCGTCCAGGTAGCCGTCAGACAACAGCGCCATGGCGTGCGTGCAGATATTGGCCGTGGCATAGATCTGCCCGTCAATGCGATAAAGCGCGATGTTCTCGCTGCCGATCGCGAGTTCACGAACTTCTCCCTCGCGAATTTGGTCAGCCTTAGCCACGACATGCCAAGTCATGCCGGCCTCGCATTATTCCCTCGATGTGCGCCCCTCAACCGTGTGGCTGTAGATATTCGAGCGGGGTGCTCAGAACGACATCTACGTAGGTCGGCTTGAATCCCGCGGGCCCGCCCTCGACCAAACCAACAAACTTTGGACGCATCTCCGCGACGATCTTGAGTATCTTCTGATGTTCTTCGATGCTTTTCCATTCCCCGATTAAATAAAATCGGTCCTTATCCTCCGCGTGCCGGCACAACACGCCATCCTTCATCTGGGCGGACGACTTGTGCATCGGATTCTCAGGGGAATAATCGAATTCCTCGAACAGGCGAATGAATTCGTCGGCCATGCCTTCCTTCACGCGGAAGTCATAGATGTGCAACACATTGCCTTTGCTCGCCAGCGGTTCAAGCGCCATGATGTGCTCCCTGTGGTACCTTATGTCGATGTTTGTAAATCAGAACGTCCGCAGCAGGCAAACGGCCTATTCAATTGCGTTGCCGGAAACGGCGACTTACGGTTGGTGTGCTGGTCCGACGGACAAATCGCCGATCTCGGTTGACGATGATGGCGTTCCGACGCAAAGTTCCGGCAGCCTCGAAGGAATGTCCGATGCTCAGTTCCCGTCGCCTTGAGGAAGACTGTCCCCGCCCCGTTGTATCGGTGGCGGATCTACGATGGCCCGACGATCCTGCCGAGATCCCGGACTGGGTCTATACCGATCAGCGTATCTTTGAACTTGAGCAGGAGCGAATATTTCTTGGCTCGACGTGGAACTATGTCGCCTTGGAAGCGGAATTGCCGCGGCCGGGCGACTACATTCGCTCCTACATCGGCGGCATTCCGATCATCGTTGCCAGAGATAAAGCTGGGGCCGTTCACGCCTTCGAAAATCGCTGCGCGCATCGCGGCGTGGAATTCTGCAAGACCTATCGCGGTAATAACGACCAGTTTGTTTGCCCTTATCACCAATGGACTTACGACTTATCGGGCGCGCTGATCTCGGTGCCGTTTCGCCGCGGCGTCAAGGGCAAAGGCGGTATGCCGAATGACTTTCGGCTGGATGAACATCATCTGCGCGCGTTGAACGTCACGTGCCGCCACGGCGTGATTTTCGCCTCGCGGCACGAAGACATGGAACCGCTTGAATTTATCTGGGTGCCGAAATTCTCGACCAGTTTGACTCAATTTTCGACGGCCGAGAGCTCAAGATTCTTGGAGTCCATCGCAACACGATGCCAGCCAACTGGAAGCTTTACCAGGAGAACTTGAAAGATCCCTATCACGCGACCTTACTGCATACTTATCTCACGACGTTCGGGTTGTTCGTTGCCGGGAACAAGACGGCGATCATGACCGACGAGAAAGGGCGCCACGCCACGCTCTGCAACGCGCGGCCTGAAGGCCGGCCCGAAAATGACGAGAGCAAATCGGAAATCCGCTCGTTCCATGCCGCGATGCAGCTCGCCGACCCGCGCGTCATCCAACTCATCCGCGAGAACGATGGCCCATGGACCAGCAACGCTATCACGATTTGGCCCAATCTTATCCTCCTGCGGCAGACCAATATCCTTGGACTGCGCCAGATAGTGCCGATCGACCCGAATAACTTCATGCTGATCTGGACCACCTTCGGTTACGCGAACGACACGCCGGAGATGGAGCAGCATCGGCTTCGCCAGAACAATATCTTCGGTCCCGGAGGCTTTCTCGGCATCGACGATAATGAGGCGCTGAAGTTCGTTCAGGACGGCTTGCGGCGCTCGGTGCCGCGTCATGGCTTGGCGCCGCTTGGCAATGACGACGAAGGGCCCGAAACGGTGATCACCGATCGTGCGATCAGATCGATGTACCGGCATTATCGCGAGGCGATGGGGCTGTAATGCCAAACGCCGAGCGCACTGTCTCGAATTCGATGGCCGATCGCGCTCGCCTGCGCGAACTGCGGTGGTTGGTTGAAGAGTTTCATTTCGAATACGCCGCAGTTCTAGATCGCTGCGAGATTGAACGTTGGCCGGAGTTCTTTACGCAAGAGGGCGTCTATAAACTCGTCGCCCGCGACAATGCTGACGCTGGTCTGCCGCTGTCGCTGATGTCCTGCGAGGGAATGGGAATGCTGAAAGATCGCGCCTATGCGATCGCCCATACCGAAATGTTCGCGCCGCGTTACATCAAACATCTTATCGGGAATATTCGCGTTACCGAGTGCGACGCATATACCGTCACCGCTTCAGCAAACTACATTGTCCTCGAGACCTTGATCGATGAGCCGACACAAATTCTACAGGCTGGCACTTACCACGACGTGTTCGCCTTGGAAGGAGAGAAGCTGCTGATCAAAGAGCGGCGCTGTATTTACGACACTGTCATGGTTCCAAACTGCATAGTGTTCCCACCATGACGGCATTTGTCGCCCGCCAGTGCCTATTGCTTCTTCGGCTGTTTGTGTTGCTTGCCCCTTTGTTTTTGCTCGCCCAGCCGGCGCTCGCCGGCGAGCCCGAACAATTAGCCGATATTCGCTTTGTCACTCCGGGTCCGACCATTACCACGCTGCCGATGGAGGTCGCGCGCGCGAGGGGCTTCGACAAAGAGGAAGGTTTTGCAGCGGTGTTCAGCGCCGCTACTGGCTCGGTCGCCATCAAGGCGATGCTGGCCGGCGATTTCGATTTCACTCTGGCTGCTGGGTCTGCGTTGACGGCTGCGGTGAGTGGGGCGCCGGTCAAGGTCATCTACGTCCACGTAGCTAAATCGCTGTACTTCCTCTACGCCCGCGAAGGTATCTCCGATCTGAAGGGGCTTGAAGGCAAGCGCGTCGGCATCGACGCTATTGGTGGAACCCAGGACCTTGCCGTGCGTCAGGATATGCGGCTTGCCGGTGCCGACGATACCAAGACCATCTTCCTCGCCATGGGATACCAGAATACGCCGCCCTCGATGATCGCCGGCGCGATCGACGCCGGCGTCATCACGCCGCCCAAGGAATTTCAGCTCATCAACTCGAGCGGCAAATTCGTCAATCTCGGATTTCTCGGCGACTTGGCGCCTGGCCTCACCGGCGGAGTAGCAACAACGGAAAGGATGATTTGCGAGCATCCCGACAAGGTCCGGGCTGTGCTGCGGGCGCAGGTGAAAGGGCATCGATTCCTATTGGAAAATCCGGAGGGAATGATTTCGATCATGAGTTAGTTCCTCAGCCTCTCGCCAAAGGATGCCGCCCAATCCTACGATACGACCGTTTATCCCTATTACAGTAGGGTAGGAACGGTTTTGCCTGCGCAGCAAGAAGAGTTTATTGCCGAGGTGGCGAAGGAACTTAAATTGTTGCGAGCGCCAGAGCCAGGCAAGATCTTCGATTTTTCCTATATTCCGAACTAGCAACAATGCCCGCAGCCGCCACGGTCGAGAATGTTTCTCCACCGGTTGCGCCCGGCCGGATCGATTGCCGCGATGTCAGTCATTGGTTCCTCAAGGATGATGACAGCGCAATGCAAATTCTTGATCGCATTTCACTGACGATCGAAGACCATCGGTTCGTATCACTCTTGGGTCCTTCGGGTTGCGGGAAAACCACGCTGTTGCGGGCGATGCAAGGATTGATTGTGCCCTTGTCGGGGTCGGTCATGATCGGCGGCGACCGAGTGACCGGTCCTGGCGCCAATCGTGCCATGGTCTTTCAGGAGCATAATCTCCTGCCGTGGAAAACTGCGATCGAAAATGTCCAGTTTGGCTGCAAGCTCGTCGGCACCGCGTCCGCCGAAAGCCGCCACCGAGCGCGAGATGCGATGGCTCTGATGGGACTTTCGGAGTTTGAAAACCACCTTCCCAGTCAGCTCTCCGGAGGAATGAAGCAGCGCGTCGGGATTGCCCGCGCGCTGAGCATTCGGCCTCGCATCCTGCTGATGGATGAGCCGTTTGGCGCACTTGACGCGCAGACGCGAGAGATCATGCAGAACGAATTGTTGCGAATATGGGAAGCTGACCGCAAGACGGTCGTGTTCGTCACCCATTCGATCGACGAGTCCATTCTGTTGTCGGATCGTATCGTTGTGATGAGCGCGAGGCCGGGACGCGTCGCGGCTACCATCGACGTCGAGCTGCCGCGACCTCGAAACGACGAAATGCGCTCCGACCCATATTGGGCGGCGCTCCGTCGGCGCCTTTGGCAGCTTCTCAAGCCGGAAATAAGCAAGGTCAGCCAATGACCGTACGGGAAGACGAAGCCCCGCCGGGGCTGAATTGCCGGCCGGTCTCAAAGCTGTCGGCATGGTGGGCGCGCGGCTCGACGCTGAGCGCGTTGTCCATCGCCGTATTCCTGGGCATTTGGCAGCTCGTCACCAGCACCGGTCTCATCGAGCCCATTTTTCTCGCAAGTCCCTTGGCGATTGCCAAAGTTGCCTATGAGCAGTTTTTTGTCACCGGGGACATCTACCCGCATATTCTTGTGAGCCTTACCGAGGCGTTCATCGGATTCGCGCTCGCTATCGTCTTTGGTATCCTGCTCGGATTGGCAATGGGCCGCTTCGAGCGTGTTCGTCAGGTGCTTGAGCCTTTCGTCATGGCGCTTTACTCGACGCCTTCCGTTGCGCTGCTGCCGCTCTTCATCCTCTGGCTCGGTATTGGCTTATGGTCTAAGGTTCTTATTGTCTTCCTGGGCGGTGTGTTTGCAATTCTCGTCAATACTATTGCCGGCGTACGAGGCACCAATCAACGCTTGATTGAGACTGCACGTGCATTCACCGCCAGTGAAACCGAGGTCTTTCTCTACATTATTCTACCGGCCGCGATGCCGTTCATTGTCGCGGGCATCCGGCTCGCGATCGGCCGCGTACTGATCAGCGTTTTCGTTGCCGAGCTTTATGCTTCCAATCAGGGCGTGGGATTTCTCATCACGCAAGCCGGAACGACATACAATACGCCGCTCATGCTGATGGGCATCCTCCTCTTTACAATCGCGGGCATGGCGCTGTCGCAGGGTCTGTCCTTCATCGAAGAGCGATACCTCTCCCGCTTTCGTGAACAATAGCCTGGCTCACTCGACGAGTACCCGATCAACAACTCCCGCAATGGCAGAGGAAGTCCATGAATTATCTTAGTTTGACGTTCGGCTGTGGACCCAGCGACAAGGTGTCGGCGATCTTCGACGGCCGCGTTCGAATTGAGGGTTGTGAGCTGCAGTGTTTTCCGATCGGAGCGGAAGAAGCCTTTCACCGCGCTTTTTCCAATCAGGATTTCGACATCACGGAACTGTCAGCGAGTTCATCAATCCTGGCCACCTCACGAGGGCAGAACAAATATTACGCTTTGCCTATTTTTATTTCCCGGGTGTTTCGCCATTCCTCGTTTTATATCCGGACGGACCGTGGCATTCGATCACCGGAGGATTTGCGCGGAAAATTGGTCGGCGTTCCTGAATATCAGATGACTGCGGCGCTTTGGGCACGCGGCATCCTGTCCGATGAATTTGGTGTCAAATCGCAAGAAATTCGCTGGCGCAACGGAGGGCTTAACAATCCAGGCCGCGACGAACGCACGCCCATCAATTTGCCGCCCGAGTTCGATCTGGAGACTATTCCATCCAACACCACACTTTCGTCCATGCTTGAGGCAGGCGATCTCGACGGCATCGTCACCGCCCGAGCGCCGCGCTGCTTTACCAATGGCGCACCGAATGTCGGTCGCCTTTTCCCTGATTTTCGCGCTGCGGAGGAATCCTATTTCCGTAAGACGAGGATGTTTCCAATCATGCACCTTCTCGCCGTCCGGCGAAGTTTGGTCGAGCAGCACAGCTGGCTTGCCGCGAGCGTCACCAAGGCATTTTACCAGGCCAAGCAACTCGCCATGGAGGAAATGAACGAAATCGGCGTGCTGCCAACCATGCTGCCCTGGCTACAAGACGATCTCAAACGAGCGCAGAGCGTGATGGGCCCAGACATCTGGCCATACGGCGTGCCCGATAATCGCAAGGAACTAGAGGCGATGTTCCGCTATTCGGTCGAACAGGGGCTGGCATCTCGAAAGATCGAACTCGAAGAATTTTTCGCGCCTGGCACGCTTCACAGATGGCAAGGCAAGGACTAACTTTCGGAACGATCTCTGGGAGTTCTGCCGCTAAAGAGCGCGCACGTCACGATCCAGATATAGCGTCCAAACGAAGGAGTTGGCCGCGAAAGCAGGCCGAGATAGTGAGGCAACGGCAAAGGTAGAGCAGATGGCGAGATGTCTGAGAAATCGCATTTGGCGCTGCATGTAGGATCGCCATGTTTTATCTGCATCTGTCGCGTCAATCGATTGCCAAGGCCGCAATAAAACCCGCACGCGCCGGTGCTATGAGAGGTATGAATGATGAGCTTGACCCGGACCGGACTGTTACTTGCAATCAGCATCACGACCTCCGGCCATGCACTGGCAGGGGATAGTGTGAGCCTGCGTTATGGTTTTGTCGCCACCGGCGAGGATGGTGTCTGGGTCAACGGCCGCAACAAAGGCTTCTTCAAGCAGCAAAATATTGATGTCGAATTCAGGGAGGGCAACGGTTCCGCAACTGTCGCGCAGACCGTCGCTGCCGGAACCGACGATTTCGGCATAGATATCGATGGGGGTGCGTTTCTGACCTTGGCGGCTAAAGGTCTGCCGGCGACGGCTATTTTCTGCGCTTACGCCAAGAGTCCGATTACCCTTCTTTCGGCGGCGGACAAGAACCTCAAGACGCCGCAAGACTTCATCGGCAAGACCATCGCGGCCGCCGGCGGTGGCGGGGCCTATACCCTGCTTCCGGTGTTGTGGAAGGTGAACAATATCGAACCGAGCAAAGTATCGATCATAACGATGCAAGCCGGCCCCTCGTTGACGAGTCTGCTTGGTGGCAGTGTCGATGGCGTGGCCACCAACATTGTCGTCAAAGCGAGCCTTGAAGGCCGCGGTTTCAAGACCAATGCGCTGATGTATTCCGATTTCGGTGTAGTCATGCCGGGCCAATACTTGATCGTCTCAAACGCGACACTCCACTCCAAACCCGACCTGGTCGCCGGCATGGTCAAGGCGGTGCAAATGAGTCTTGCCGATGCGCAGCAGCATCCCGAGGATTCGGCCGCGGCATTTAAGAGCGAATATCCGAGTTATAGCAGTGCCACCGCGCTTGCCGAAATCGAACTGCTGTTACCGTTGGTGCAGTCGTCAACAACCGTGGGCAAGCCGCTGGGCACGGTCTCGATTGAAGAGGCCAGCGCCGGACTCGATGCCTTAGCCCTTGCCGGCGCTATTGCGGCCAAGCCGGATGCCAGCACGTTGGTCTCCAACCAGTTCGTTAAGTGAACGGCTGAGCGTCCTTACCCTGCGCGCTGCGAGGCGTGCCACGAAATAAAGAATCGCTCGAGAAACGCCACGCTATAGAACAGCGCGCTTGCGACCAGTGCCAGAACGAGCAGCACCGCGAACATAATGGTGGTGTCGAGATTGCCACTTGCCTGCACGAGCATGTGGCCCCAACCTTTATCAGACGCGATAAATTCGGCGATGATGCTTCCGATAACTGCCAAGCTCGTGGCGACTTTTATGCCGGCGAAGATGGTCGGCAGAGCTTGCGGAAGCCGCATGTAGACAAAGATGCGACTTCGCTTGGCCCGTAGCGCAGCCGCAAGACGCAGCAGGTCCGGGTCGACCGCGATCAAACCCGAGATCGTCGATATGAGCACAGGAAAAAACGCCACGGACGCGGTGAGCAGAACCCGCGGCGCGTAGCCGTAGCCGAACCAGACCACGAAGACCGGCGCTAGAGCAACTTTCGGTATTGCATTGAAGGCGACGACGATCGGATAGAACAGGCGCTCAATCAGCGGGACCGCTACGACCGCGATGCCCATGGGTACAGCCAAGACAGTTCCGGCAACCAAACCTGCGAGGATTTCGCTGAGAGTGAAGATACCATTTTCAATAAGTGCAGAACGGTCACTCCATGTTCGTGCAACGACATCCCAAGGCGTCGGCAACACGTATTCGGGTGGCCGTGCGATTACGATAATCGCCGACCAAATGGCGATAGCAAGCGCTGTCGAGAGAAGCGCCCAGGCGACGCTTTTCAAGCTTGAATGGAAAGACATCTCTAGCCCCCGGATTTAGCCGTGTAGCACGCCGAGTTGCGCGAACAGCCGGTGGATTTTAGTCACATAGTCGGAGAAAGCCGGATTCTCACGGCTTTCAAGATCGCGCGGGCGCTCAAGCTTCACATCGATCAGAGTATGAATACGGCCTGGCCGCGCGGTCATCACCGCTATTTTGTCAGCCATGAACACCGCTTCCGAGATTTCGTGCGTGACGAGTATCGTTGTACGGGGTTTGTCAAGCGACAATCGTTGCACATCGAGTTGCATCTGCTCGCGGGTGAAGGCATCGAGCGCGGCAAACGGTTCGTCGAGCAGGAGAATATTCGGATTTTGGATGAGCGCACGACAGATCGCAACACGTTGCCGCATGCCGCCCGATAATTCGTAGGGTCGTTTCTGCTCGAAACCCTTCAGGCCTACGCGTTCCAGAAGCGCTTGTGCTTGAGGAATATTACGTTCGCGGTCCCCGCCAGTCAGATCGAACGGCAGCAAAACATTGCCAAGGACTGTTTTCCAATCGACCAGCAAGTCCCGTTGAAATACCAAACCAAGATCCGGCCGCACTCCACGAATCTCGCGATCTTCGATCAAGACCTCGCCGCTCGTAGGCTCCAACAAGCCGGCGATTATCATCAGCAGCGTGCTCTTTCCGCAACCGGAGGGACCGAGCAGTGCCAGAGTCTCGCCGTGCCGCAGCCTCATAGTCGCGGCTTCAACTGCCGTAACGCTTCCGCTTGGCGTGTTGAAAGTTTTGCTGACGTTGCGCAATTCAATGAATGATGTTCCGGCTTCGGGAGGCGCCTGGGCCCCCAGCGCGGTTTGCGCCGTCGGGTTTTCCCCTGAGGTGAACCTACTCAAGATTGGGCTCGTGTCTTGGTGCTCTTCGGCGAATTGGTGCGGATCGCTTGCCAGATACGCTCGGATGTTGCGGGTAGCGCGATATCGTTGACACCGAACCCGGCAAGCGCATCAATCAGCGCATTGGCGATTGCCGGGGGCGCACCGACGTTCCCGGCTTCGCTTCCGCCCTTGACGCCGAGAAGGTTGGTCTTGGTCGGTGCCAGGGAGTGTTCCGTGACGATTGCCGGAAGATCTTCGGCGCGCGGCATGCTGTAGTCCATGAACGAGCCGGTGACGAGCTGGCCGGAATCAGGACTGTAGATGATCTCTTCGAGCAACGCTTCGCCAATTCCTTGCGCGGTGGAACCGTGCAGCTGTCCCTCGAGAGTCAACGGATTGACGACGACACCGACGTCATCGACTGCCGCAATGCCCACAAGGCAGACCTTGCCAGTATCTGGGTCTACCTCCAGCTCACAGATCATACACCCGTTCGGGAACGTATTCGGTCCGGGATGCGAGCCTGTTCCGCTCAGGCCGATGCCTAATTCCGGCGGCATACCAATGCCCGCATAAGAGGCCTTGGCAACTTCCTTCAAGCTTACCTGCCGATCGGTACCTTTAATTCGAAAGAAGCCGTTTTCGAATACGATGTCACTTTCCGCTGCTTCCAACATCCAGGCACTGAAACGCTTGCCTCTTTGCAGCACCTCATCGGCAGCAAGTTTGAGCGCGGACCCTCCGGCGCTCATGCTACGTTGAGCGAAAGTGCCTCGGCCATAAAGCGAAGTCTCGGTGTCGCCCTGTTCAACCCTTACGTCTTCGAGCGACACTCCAAACCAGTTGCACAGCATCTGCGCGAACATTGTCTCATGACCCTGGCCGGTGGAAAGCGTGCCGGCATGAACGAAGATGGTTCCATCGGAGGCGAACCGTATCTCCATCCTTTCCGATTGGCTGCCGGCTCGCTGGCAATGCATGGCGACGCCGATGCCACGAAGCATGCCCCGTGCCTTGCTTTCCAGTCGTCTTGCGGCGAACCCATCCCAGGCGCCGAGTGCCAACGCCTTGTCGAGCGCTTTCTCGAAATCGCCCTCGGTGTAGATGTTGCCGCCTGAAGTTCGATACGGCATAGCTGACGGCGCGATAAGATTACGGCGACGAAGCGCAATCGGATCGATGTTCATGCTGCGCGCAGCTTTATCCATCAACCGTTCCATCACATACGTGGCTTCGGGCTTGCCGGAGCCGCGGTACGGATTTGTCGGACAAGTCGTGGTGAAAACAGCCCGCGAAATCGCGTAAGACGCTGGAATGTCGTAGGTGCCCGGATAACTCATCGCAGCGTTAAGCGGGGGTACCCCGGCAGAATTAGCGAGATAAGCGCCGAGATCGACATCGACAGCGGTGCGGAAGGCAAGAATCTTCCCGTTGCTGTCGAACGCCAGCGCCGTATCTGCGATCTGATGTCGGCCGTGAGTATCCGTCGCGATGCATTCGCTTCGTTCACCGCACCATTTCACCGGGCGGTTAAGTCTGGCAGCCGCCCAGACCACCAGGATTTCCTCGGGATATACTTGACTCTTCATCCCGAAAGCGCCCCCGACGTCGCCGGCGACAACCCGCAAATTGATCTCCGGCAAACGGAGCACTGCAGCCAATGTTTCCCGAACTAAAAAGGGATTTTGGGTACTAGTATAAAGCGTGAGCCGCCCGCTTGCTTGATCCTGGAAGGCCACCGCGTTGCGCGGTTCTATCGAATTGGCAGTAATACGCGGATAGGTAACTTTAAGGGTGGTTACATGGGCCGCGCGAGCAAATTCCCGCTCAACGTTCGCGGCGTTTCCGCGCTCGATCGTGAAACCGACATTCTCCCAAGCCTCCTCCCAAATCCGCGGCGCGTTGGCTTTGCGTGCGTCGGCAAGCGTCACGCTCTCCAGTGGCTCATAATCAACCGTAATCAATTCGGCTGCGTGCTTGGCTTGCAACAAGCTTTCTGCAACGACTACAGCGACCGTCTCGCCCACGTAGCGGACCTTCCCAGACGCAAGAACCGCATATGTCGGCCGAAAATGCCCGCTTCCGGATGGGAATACCAGGCAAGGCAAGCCGCCAAGCCCGGCCTTTATCGCGTCTTCACCTGTTAGAACCGTGAGCACCCCTGGAGCGGAGTGAGCGCCCGACGTATCGACGCTTCGGATCCAGGCGTGGGCATGCGGCGAGCGCACCATAACCGCCCAGGTCATGCCCGGCAGATTTATGTCGTCGGTATAACGACCTCGTCCGGTGATAAAGCGCCTGTCTTCGCGGCGAATAACCCTGGCCCCGATACCTGTCGGATTCATCGATGCGCTCTTAGACTCAGACGATGAAAGGTTGCACAATGCTACGCATTATGTCCTTAGGCTTTCCGTTCAGAAAGAGGTCACTGCATGCATACTGAGGTATGTCATCGGAGCTTGTGAGAAAGCTGTTCACGAGTTGCCAATCGGGGGCAGCTCTAGGTGACGTCACGCTGCCGATAACGCCGAAGAAGGTGTAGCGCGCACTGAAGGAAACCCAACTTGGTGAAGTACAATGACCGATAACGCCAATCGAATCGCCGACGAACTGGCGGCATGCGGCGTTCGGCTCGTGGCCAGCTTGCCGGACAATTGGCTGATGGACGTCATTACGACCATCAGGGATGACAAACGATTCGTTCATGTGCCGGTCAATCGCGAGGAATCGGCCATCGGGCTTTGCTCCGGCGCCTATATGGGGGCCATGGGCTCTGCTGCACTGATGGGCGCGTCCGGTTTCATGACAGTCATCTATGCACTGACCAAGATCAACTACACCTACGAAATTCCTCTGTTCCTGATGGCTACGTTGCGCGGCGCGCCCGGTGACCACCACAAGCATCACAGCTCCAATGGGCTTTATCTGCTGCCGGTATTGGACGCCATCAGCATGCCTTATCAGATCATCGACAAACCTGACGAAATCGGCCTGATCGGCCGGTTTTACCGACACAGCCGCACGTTTTCACGGCCGATGGTTGTACTATTGACGCGCGATCTGCTGCGGGGGGCGCACTGATGAACTATGTCGAATGCTTTCGCGCGATCGCGCGTTATCGCACCAACGAGGTTGTGGTGACGTCGGCAGGAAATTCCGGTCAGGCTTGGTGGGCAGCGACGCGCGATTCGGTCGCCAGTTTCTATCTCGACGCCTCCATGAGTCTGTCTACCATGTTTGCGTCCGGGATGGCGCTCGCCCAACCCGACCTGAAGATATGGGCCTTTATGGGCGACGGCGCCTTCAGCATGAATCCGGGCATGCTCATGGTCGAGCGGCAGATGAACCTGCCCAACCTGACGCATTTTCTGGTGTCGAACCGGGTCTATGGCGCGACGTCCAATGCCTGCTTGCCTAATTTCGAGAAGAACGACTATGCAGCGATTGCGCGAGCAATGGGTCTTGAACGGGTATTCGAGTTCTCGGACCTTGCTACCTTGGAGCACAATTTATCGGCGCTGAAAGCTACCAACGTCCCGGGCCATACCTTCGTCGTCCTCGAGGTGGAGCCTTTCTCCGATGCTGAACAGAAGCTTGAGCAGCCGCCGTTCGATGGTCCGGAGCTGAAGTTTCGATTTGGCCGGCACATCGAAGATGTCGCCGGCTGTGACATTTTCGGATATCGGATTTAAATCTCAGACAAGAACGCGCGCAGCTTAAAAATAACTTTCGAGTGCAATCCTGCGGAATTCTGGCAAGCGCGGTCCGGCCGCCCGCATCAATTCGCCGATCAGCCGCTGCAGATCGGCTCCCGGCATGAATTCGATCTCGCGGTTTGTCCGCCCACCCTCTTGGATAACGTCTGGGTCGTTGAGGACTTCGGCAAACACACTGCGCAGATAGTCGACCCGTTCTGTCGGCACTCCCGGCGCCGCAATCATGGCACGCTGGGCCTCGCCGATTTGCTGGCGCAACTCAACGCTCCACACTTTGTCTGCCGGCAGATCGGCTGCTTCGCTTAAAGTGGGTACGTCCGGCAGGTGCCGCCATCGTCGGGCGCCGAACAGCGCTATAGGTTTGATCGAGTCGATTCGCTGCAGCGCGCTGTCGGCGGACAGAACGCCTGAAATCGACTTCATTGCGAATGACCGCGAGCGACATGTCGCCGGCGCCGCGATAACCGGTGACGATCTTCGACTTTAGACCCAGCACGTAGGAGATGACAGCCTCAACGTCGCTGATGTCATCGGCCGGTCCTGTCGCGGACCAAGTCAGCGGGTCGGCTCTCGCGGCTTCGGCAACGGAGGAATAACGCGCGTTCGGGCCTACGTACCAGAGCTTCGGCGCAGAGGCCACTTTTGCCAGCCAGTTCAACTTGGTTACATCCCAGCTGACGTTGGGCCGCCCGAGCATTTGGCTGAGAATTGCCGCCTCAGCGCTGCCGTTCATGATGGTAAGGCCATCAGCCGGTCGCACCATTAGTGTAGTCAGCGCTGCAAGTCCGCCGCTTCCGTCCTTGTTCTCAACCAGCACTGTCGCGCCAAGCTGGGTGGCGAGCGCAGGCGCCACGAGCCGCGCGTAGACGTCATAGCCTCCGCCGGGGGGTGACCCGACCAGAATGCGTAATGTCTTTCCGCGATAGAATGCTGCGGCACCAGGAGCAGCTATAGTTGCCGCTGGAGCAGCGCATGTGATGGCTGCGCCACACATCAGTGTCATCAACTCGCGGCGTCGCAAATTGTACGTCATTTAGATGGCGGGTGAGGTGATCACCGGATGCTGAACCCGGTTCATTTCTAGCAGAGAATTATTTTCGGTCTATTTAAATATGGGCGCGCTGGTACTGACGTGCTTGGGCGAATTATAGCGGAGCAACTGACGCAGCGATTGGGCCACTAGAAACACTGCAGGCGGCGAACCCAAACTATCCTGACGCCGATCTGGCCTAAAGGACGACTCTGCGATAATAGTAACATCATGGCGCAGATCACATCAGCGACACGGCACAACCTGAGTTTCGAGGCATATTGTAAAAAGTCTGCCGAGCTAATCGAAGCTGCGGGCCGGCATCTGGACGCCGCCAAGGTCGAAGCAGCGGTTTCCCACGTCGTGAAAGCGATTCGATCAGAACACCCAGTGCTGGTTTGTGGCAATGGCGGGTCGGCTGCCGATGCAATGCACATCACCGGGGAATTAGTAGGTCGTTTTTTAATCGAGCGAAAAGCTCTTTCCATAATTTGCCTGACTTCGAACGCGGCGTTTATCACGGCCTGGGCCAACGATTACGACTATGAAACCGTGTTCTCCCGACAAGTTGAGGCCTATGGCAGATCGGGTGGCGTCATTATCGGCCTTAGTACCAGCGGAAACTCGGTCAATGTCTTGCGCGCGTTCGATGCCGCGCAGAAGCTCAACATGACGACGATTGCCCTTACGGGCGAGGGCGGCGGCAAGCTCGCCGCCAAGTCGAATATTCTGCTGGACGCTCCCTCGCGATCGACGCCGTTGGTGCAGCAGGTGCACATCTGTATTTACCATTACCTGTGTCAGCGGATCGAAGAACAATGCAGCTGAGCTGCAAATCTCGTAGCGCAGCCCTTTGCAAGAAATTCGCACGGGTTAACCGGCGAAGATTTCTACGTTCGGTGCTAGGCGCTGGCGCATTGAGCGCGATAGCTGGTCGATCGCAGGCGGATGGAAGCTATCCATCCCGTCCGGTGCGTATACTCTTGGGATTTGCCGCCGGCGGTACGTCCGACGTGATCGGTCGTTTGATGTCCCAGTGGCTGTCGGAACACGTTGGGCAACCCTTCGTGTTCGACAATAAACCTGGCGCTGCCAGCAACATTGCAGCAGAACTGGTCGCGCGCGAAACACCGGACGGATATACGCTTTTATTGTGTAGTTCGGCCAACGCTATCAATGCGACGCTTTACAGCAATCTAAACTTCAATTTTCCGAATGACTTCACGCCAGTCGCGAGTGTCTTTCAGGTGCCAAATGTATTGGAAGTGCATCCATCCATACCGGTGACGACGGTGCCGGAGTTTATCGCCTATGCCAAAGCTCATCCAGGAGAATTGAACTTTGCTTCGGGAGGCACTGGTGCAACTCAGCACATGTCTGCGGAGCTATTCAAATTTATGACGGGCGTTGATATGCGCCACGTACCTTACCGCGGTTCTGCCCCGGCATTGATTGATCTCCTTAGCGGTCGGGTTCAGGTGATGTTTGACCTCGTGCCGGCGTCGATCGGCTATATCCGGGATGGCAAGCTCCGAGCGCTGGCCGTCACCACGACAGAGCCTTCCGCGGCGCTGCCAAATCTCCCAACGATCGGCCAGTTCGTGCCGGGTTACGAAGCAAGTACGTGGAATGGAATTGTTGCGCCCAAAAACACACCCAGCGATGTGGTCGAAAAGCTGAATAAGAGTGTCCATCTTGCTCTCACCGATGCTGGATTTGTTGCGCAGCTTGCGGATATTGGAGCGACGCCGCTTCCTGGAACCTCTGCCGCCTTCGGGCAGATGCTTGCCGACGAGACAGCGAAGTGGGCAAAAGTCATTAAGTTCGCGGGTATTACTGCAGGCTAGCTGCGTCCGGTCATGCAGTGCGCATGTCTACATCGTTTCACGCAACAGCGTGGTGCGCTCCAGGGCGTGAGGAGCGGACAATGAGGCGCAAGATCAGCACATTCAGGCGTTGAGATTTTCCCGCAACGTACTGCCGGCGTACCGCTTCTTTGAAAGTCCCCGGCGCTGAAGCTCGGGCACCACGTACTCGACGAACTCTCTCATATTGTCCATCGCTGAATAGCCGCGGCCAAGAATAAAGCCGCCGTTCGCCCCTGTTCCGAAATGTAGTTCTTCCAGCTTGTCGACAATCGTCTTCGGTGTCCCGGCGGCGACCAGAATTCGATCGACGAGAAACCGGCGCGCGAATTCCTGCAACGATTGTGCAGGATCGGTTGTTTTCAGAAGCTCCTCGAAGCTTCCGAGATTGCCCTTTTGTGCACGGACTTCGTCGGCGAAATCGGAAAGACGCATGCCCGGCTTTGCCAGCGAAAAATCGACGCCATATTGCGCCGACATCTCGACCAGGCCGGCCTCGGGTGGAATTGCGTCTAGATATCTGCGTTCCTTTTCGATTGCGTCGGCGTCGGAATCGGCAACCTGTATGCGGATCGACCAAAGGATGCCGATATCGCGTGGCGTGCGCCCGGCAGAGGTCAGAGCTTTGTCCAGAGTGTCGCGGTGGGCCTTCATGCTGGCAAGCGTTCGCCGGGTGCTGAATTGCAACTCGGCAAAAGTTGCGGCGAGATTCATGCCGGGGCCGGACAAGCCAGCCTGGATAATGACCGGCCGGCGCTGCGGGGAGGGCAACGCCGGCAGCGGTCCGCGCACATTGAAATAGCGGCCACGATGATCGATTCGATGGACTTTGTCCGGGTCGGCATAAATCCCGCGTTCGCGATCCAGGATCAGCGCATCAGGTTCGATGCTGTCCCAGAGCTTACAGGCAACATCGAGGAATTCCTGCGCGCGCACATACCGCTCATCATGATCCATCATCTCGTCGAAGCCGTGGTTGGCGGCTTCGTTCTTGTAGGCGGACGTGACCGCGTTCCAGGCGATGCGGCCGCGGGTCACATGATCCAATGCGTTGAACAGCCGGGCGCAATGAAACGGATGGTGGTAGGTAGTGGATAAAGTCAGCGCGAAGCCGACGCCGTGCGCGGCTTTCGCCATGAGAGGGATCATCGGAGTCATATCGTGGCGCGGCCACTTGGCGCCGTATCGCACGACGGCAGCGTGACTTCCGCCATAATCTTCCGACGTGCCGCCTGTGTCGCCGAAGAAAAGCATATCCATTACGCCGCGTTCCGCGACGCGGGCGATGTCCTCATAGAATTCCGAAGTGCCGTAATACGGATAGCCGATCCATGAACCGGGCATCCGCCAAAGGTAATCTGTATGCAGGAACGAAAGATCCGCGGCGAGATGAATTGTTTCCGATTGCGACAAGGCGCTACTCACCTGTAGTTGACTTCACGGAGCAGATTGAATTCCGATCTTTAAGTCAATGTTGCAAACGTGGCCGAAATTAAGGCTGACTGGCTGTTCACTGCGCGTGTCGGTCTGTCCCCGCGGCAATTCGGTGAGCTGATCCAGTGCGATCTCAAGCACTGGACCACAATCATCGACGCGGTTGGCGCAAAGGTCGAGTGAGTCCGTCAAACGGGCGCAAGGCGCGCCCCGTTTCTATTCAATCGTGATGTGCTCTTTTTTGATGACGCTCGCCCATAACGCGGTCTCGCGTCGTATCCGGTCGGCCAATTGGGCCGGTGACTCGATAGTCACGTTCAGCCCTTGCGCGGACAGCTTTTGCTGCATCGACGGCATTGTCAGAATATCGCGGGTCACGGCGAAGATCGCATCGCGTACGTCGGTCGGAGTCCCGTGAGGGGCGAGCATGCCATACCAGGACGTGACGTCGATACCCTCAACGCCGGCCTCCGCCAAAGTGGGAACGTCCGGCAGGAGCGGGTTGCGCTGGGCCGTTGTCATGGCCAGCGGAACGACAAGTTTCCCCTCGATGGCCGATAACACTGATGGCAGGTTACTGGCGACAACGTCGATTTGACCCCCCAGCAAATCTTCAAGCGCCTGTGGCGATCCGCGGTACGGGACGTGCTGGATGTCGGCCCCGGTCTTTTCCTTGAACAGCTCCATGGCCAGATGAAGCTGGCTGCCAACGCCCGGCGTGCCATAGCTCAGTTTTGCCGTCTTTGCTTTCGCAATCAGCTGTTGGATCGACGTTACGCCGAGCTTGGGTGAAACAACGAGTATGTTCGCCGCGCTCGCCAGCAACGACACAGGTTCGAAATCGCGTTCGACGTTGAACGGCAGATTCGGCATCAGGGTTGGATTGATCGTGAGATTGCCGGCCGGGATCAGGAGAAGCCTGGTGCCGTCGGCCGTGGCGTCGCGCACGGCCTCAATTCCGATATTGCCGGCGCCGCCGGTCTTATTTTCGACGATCGCTGCCGATCCGGACCGGGCCTGAAACTGCTCCGCCAGCAAGCGGCCGAGGACGTCGACCGGGCCACCCGCACTGAAAGGCACGATTAGCGTTATCGGTCTTTGCGGAAAGGCTGCGGGCAGCGCTTCGGCGCTAATCGCCACGCGTGAAACAAGCGCAAGCGACGCTACCAAGCCGACCATCGCCAGACGCTTAGTGGAATCAGGAGCTGTGATGAGCCCAAACATGGTTGCCGTTTCGGATTACTTGGAGTCACCGGGAGGCGACATGGTGCCGAAGTCGACATCCTTGGTCTCCGGGCCCCAGGCCGCGCCGACAAAGATCAAAATCGCACCGACGACGACCAGAACCAGGACCGTGTATTTGAATGGCATGAAGTTGGAGAGCCCGGCCTGGTAGAAGACGTAGAATGCCGGCAGAATGATCGCCAGGCTGTAACCCAGACCGAAGCCGGAAGCGCGCACGCCAGTCTGAAAGCGTTCGTTGATGTAAACCGTTCCGAGCGCTCCTGGCGCGACCACCAGCACGATCGTTACCGTTGCGAGGAGCAGAATGAGCGGCAGGTTGCCGGGGGCGGTGTTGAGCAGCAGATAATAGAAAAGCGTACCAAACACTGCGCTAACGGCGCTTGCCACCATGAGGTAAGTCCGCCGGCCGATGCGTTGGCTGATCACGCCACCGAGGACGTACACGCCACCGAGAACGACATAGGCGACGACGAGCACAAAAGTGAGATTGGTGCCGACGACGTGCATTTGCGAAGCGAGCAGGCCGGGCAACACCGCCAACGATGCGTTCAGCGATAACCAAAATCCCGTCATCACCGTGAAGACCTGGAGGAAACTGCGTAGGTTTTCACCCTGGAACAGCGTCTTGATCGGAGACTGTGTGTGCTTCGTCTTCCGCCACATCTCCGATTCTTCAACGGAGTGTTGGTAATAGATCGCGAGGCCGAAGGCCATGATGGCGCCGACCAGGAATGGGATTCTCCATCCCCATTGCACATAAGGCGCATCCGGGCCGCCGGCCGGCAGGACCAGCAAAACCGCAAGTGCGACAAGGGAAATCGCCGCGGTGCCGAGCGAGGCGGCGCTCTGGATGACCGCGCCGTAAAAGCCCCGCTTTTCCTTCGGGCAATATTCCATCGCCAGCGTATTGGCCGACGTATATTCGCCGCCGAGGAAGATGCCGTCGACGAGGCGGAGCGCGATAAAGATGTAGATCACCGCCTCGCCCCAGGTGTCATAGCCCGGCAACAGCGCGATCAGCAAAGTCACCACGCCGAAGCCGAATACCGAAATGACCGCAACGCGCTTTCGGCCAATCGTGTCGGCGAAGTGGCCGAATATGAAAGCACCAAGCGGCCTGCCGATCAGCGTGGTCGCGAAGATCATCGCTGACGCAATCGAGGCCATGGTCGGAGAAATTGTCTTGGGAATGAAATAGGCGATGGCGGGAGCAAGCGCTATGACCGGCAGGAAGATGTCATAGTTGTCGACAAAGAAGCCGAGAAAAGCTCCCCAAATCGCCCGGCGCGCCTGTGGCGTAAGATCTGTACTTTGCACTGGCGCATTGCCCGCTTGCTGTGTTGCCATCGAAGACATCGTCGCACCCCAATCCTGTTGATATCGTTTCGTATGTTCGCTCTGGAGTCGCGGTGGACATGATCGTTGCCGATGCCGACCGCGACCGAAGTCTCGCCCTTGAGCGGATAAGTGGTTAGTGGTTGCTCGTTATTGCTTTGTCAGATCGAATTTTCCTGCCATGTCGAGATCGACAAGCTGGTTGCGCACCTGCTGCGCCAGGTAACGGCGCATCCGGATCACACCGGCATCGTGCTGATAGAGCATCTCGTATTTCTCAAGACCGGGACGAACACCGGAGAGAATTTCGCGATCCTGCTCCAGCACCGTCCAATGGCGCGGCTCGAGGTTGGTACGATAAAGAAAACGCCAGACATCGCGCTGCCAGCCGCCGACTTTGCGAACGCGCCAGAAAAATCCGGCCATGTTGTTTTCGTCGATCGGGGTGGCGAAGGCGATGATGCCGAAATTGCCGCCGGGTCCGCCGGACGGCGGGTAGGGGATTTCAAGCCGAACGAAAAGGGCGCCGTCATCGACCAATTCGCTCCAATCGAAGTTGACGTTGCGTTGCCCGTCTTTTTCAAAAAAGAAGCCGTGCGATGTATCACGAGTGACGAAGTGTGCCTTGGTGTCACCCTGATACATCGTGTGCGAGTTGGCATGCAGGAACGTGCCGTGCATGGGGTCCATCAGATTGTCGTAGCAATAGCGCCACGCCATTTCCCAATCTGCGTAGCAGAGGAATTGAGAGTACTCGCCACCGGCGAGTTGCGGCGGCGGTACGAATTCCGGCGCGTCCTCGTGCAGCGCGTCACCGAACCAAACAAAGATGGCATCGGCGACTTCGCAGGAGGGATAGGTCTTCACCGCCTTTTTGCCCTCGAGCGGACATCCAGGCTGGCCCGGCACCTTAAGCACCCGGCCGTCAGGTCCGACCTCGACGCCATGATAATTGCAGCGCAGCCGATCGCCCTCGTTGATGCCGCGCGACAGCGGCACCGCGCGATGCGGGCACCGATCGGCTTGCACGTGTATCGTTCCTTTGGCGTCCCGCCAGAGCACGATCGGCTCGCCAAGCCTGGTGAGGCCGACAGGCTTGCCGCCGGTTTCGACGAAACGGGAAGGCAGGATCGGCCACCATCGATTGCGCAGGCCGGTGCGCATATAGGATTGCACCTGCTGGTCCGTCGGACCGGCTGCAGCAGCGGCAGTGCGGGGATTGTTCAGCGTGACTGTCGACATGGCTCAGGCTCCCAATTCGCGCATTACGGCTCGTAGATTCTCTTCCGTCCAATCGCCGCCGCTCGGCGGCCGTACCCTTGAACCGTTAAGTCCTTCGACAAGCTCATCCAGCTCGCGCGCGCCCTTGGCGAATATGCCTTCAATCGCGTTGGCAAGTTCTTGCTGCCAGGTGGTCGGCTCGTGCAGTCGGGTCTGGTGCGGATCAAGATATGGAAACTGATAGGTAGCCATCAGGTCCTCCTCAGATGTCGAGTACGAGGCGCGAAGAGCGTGCGCGTGAAACACAGGCCATCATCGTCTCGTTTGTGGCCCGTTCGGCCGCCGACAGGATGCTGTCGCGATGATCGACCTCGCCACCGAGTACACGCACCTCGCAGGTGCCGCAGATGCCTTGCTGACAGGAGCATGGCACAGGAATTCCGGCGTCGTTAAGCGCGTCGAGCAGCGACTTGTCCGGCGGTACCGTCACCGTGATCCCGGATCCTTGGCACACGGCCTCGAAGCTTCCGGAGCTTTCGTCCGTCGGCCGGCTGCGCGGCGCGAACCATTCGAAATGAACGGTTCCTTCCGGCCAGCCGGCGGTGGCCTCTTCGACTGCGAGCATCAGACGCTCCGGACCGCAACAATAAACCGCTGTGTCCGGTCGAACGGTACCGAGTTTTTGTGTCACGTCCAACCTGGTACCGGCGGCGGTACTGTGTAGTGAGACTTCGCCGCCAAGCGCGCGTATCTCGTTCAAAAACGGCGCCGCATCATCGCTGCGGTTGCAATAGAGCAGGGTCCAGGACTTTTTGCGGGCCGACGCTTCCCGCATCATCGGCATGAGCGGCGTGATGCCGATGCCCCCAGCGACGAAAATATAGTTCTTTGCGTCAACCAGCGGAAAGTTGTTGCGCGGCGGGCTGACTGCCAGCATCTCGCCCGGGCGCAATTTGCGATGCACGAATTGCGACGAGAGGCCGCCACTCACCGCGCGGATAGCGATGCGATAGCGCGAGCGATCGGCGGGGTCGCTGCACAACGAATATTGCCGCATGGTGCCGCTCGGCAAATGCAGATCTACGTGTGAGCCTGGCTCGAACGGCGGCAAGAGGTTACCGTCCGGCGAGGCGAGTTCCAGCGAGAGCACGCCGTCGGCCTCCCACGTCATCGACCGCAGCTGAACCGGAAGGGTCGCCGGCGACTTGGCGACGCGAACGACCTCTTCCTCCTCGATCGGTTCCAGCATTGCGGCTTCGGCTGCCATGACACGCCCCTTATGTCGGCTGGCCGGCGGCGCCCGCGGGCGGTCCGGCGAAACTCTGGCTGAAGGGACCGATCGCGACCATGTCGATTTCGATCATGCACGGCCCAGACGCCGCGAGCGCGCGATCGAGCGCGGCTTCGAAATCATCGATCTTCGAGATGCGCTCGTGCGGCAAGCCTACGGCTTTGCAAACCAGCGAAAAATCTGGAGTCAGGATGTCGGCGTAAACCCTGCGGCCGTTATATTGCGCATCCTGAATGTTCCGGATCACGCCGTAGCCTCGATCATTCATCATCAGGAAAACCATGTTTGCGCTGGAATTGACCGCTGTCGCAAACTCGCCGATCATCAACTGCGAACCGCCATCTCCGAGCAGCGTAATCGTCTTGGCATCGATGCCGGCCATTGACGCGCCGATGCCCATAGCGATGCCCTGTCCGATACCGCCGCCGAGCGCATGGACGCCAAGGCGTGGTTCGGCGAGGCGGACGAAACGATTGCCAAATGTGCTGTTGGAGATGGTGACGTCGCGCACCCACGGATGTCCGGTCTGCTGCGTATGCCGGCTCAATAACTGGGCCAGCGGTACGTACGGGCCGAGCGCCTTGAGCAGCGCCGCCTCCGCGCGAACCCGCGCTGCGCCGATCTCCGAGAGGAAAGTGGCGTCTGTGTTGAGCTTCTCGGGCAGCCGCGCCAGCAAGCCTTCAAGGGCAAGCCCTGCATCGCCGGCGATGAACAGCTCGACAGGATAATTGCGGCCGGCCTGAAGCGGATCGGCGTCGATCTGCACCAGGCGCGGCAGCTTCATCTTGTTGTTCTGGGTTTCGTTGCCGCGCAGCCGCGATCCGACCACGATCATCAAATCCGATTTGGCATAGATATCTTCGGCTTCCCGCGTCATGTTGAAGGCGCCAAGACTATAGGCGTGTCCTTCCGGCACGACGGCGCGGCCATTGGTGCTGGTCACAACGCCAAAGCCGCGCTCAGCCAGCGCCGTAGCGGCGGCCGCAGCGCCGCGGGCGCCGCCACCGAGCCACAGCAGCGGCCGCTTCGCCTGACGCACCATGTCTGCAAGCGCATCAAGCCGAGACGAATTGGGTTTGCGCAATGTGATGGCCGGCGCGCCGGATACTTTACGCCGGACGATCTTGAGGCGCTGCACGTCGACCGGGATTTCAAAAGTGACCGGGCCCGTCGGCGGCGTTAGCGCGATGGTGGCGGCTTCCAGCAATGCATCGACCGCGCCGACAGGCTCCCAGGCGCGTACGTAGTGCTTGCTCACCGCCTTGAGCATGTCCGGCTGTCGCGGAACGTCGTGAATCGCAGCCCGATCGCGATCCATGAACTCACGATCGACTTGCGTGGTGATATGCAGGACCGGCGATCCGGCCGTCAGCGCTTCAACCTGCGAACCAGCCGCATTGCCTGCGGCGGTGCCGGTGCTGGTAATGACGACGCCGAGCGAACGCGATACGCGCGCATAGGCATCCGCCATATTCATGGCGCCGGCTTCGCCGCGTGCTGGCACGAAGCGAATTCTGCCTTGCCGCCCGATCGCGTCCAGTATCGGCATGTTGTGGATCGAGATGACGCCGAAGACGGTTGTCACCCCAATGTCGGCGAGCGCGCTCGCGATAGCGTCGCCGACCGGCTCGCTCACGGGGGCGGCTAACTGGGTTTCGATCCGCGGGCGGGTCATGACTTCCAGGTTCATCGCGTGATCCCTTTGCTCAAATGTAACGTGATACGCCGCCGGATATTTCGAGGCTGGCGCCGGTGATGTAGCTCGCTGCCCGCGAGCCAAGGAAAACGATGGCACGTGCCGGTTCATCAGGATCGCCAAGCCGGCCAAGCGGAATTTTCTTTTCGCCGGCCAGTTCGCTCATCCATTCGGATCGCGATTGCGCCTGATTTTGGCGCGCGTCGAAACGGCGCTCCCATTGTCCGGAATCGACCAGACCGAGCAGAACCGAGTTGACGCGAATGCGCGGCGCAAACTCGGCGGCCAACGACTTCAGCAGATTCTGGACACCTGCACGCGCCGCTGACGTGCACACCATGTGCGGCTCGGGTTGCATCGCCAGCAAGGAATTGACCGCGACGATCGCCGGCTGTTCGCTTTTTTCCAGAAGCGGAAGAAACGCACGGATCGGCAAGATCTGACTGAAGAACTTCAGGTCCAGTTCTTCGCGCCACTGCGCATCGCTGGTATTGGCAAACGTCGAAACCCGGCCTTGGCCGGCATTGTTGACAAGAAGATCGACACGGCCATGGCTCCATTGCGCGACTTTTTGCGCAAAAGATTTCACGGACTCGGCGTCGAGCACGTTACAGGGCTCGGCGAGCAAGGCATCAGAACTGGGCGATCCGAGCTTCTGCTTTGCGGCGGCAAGCCGGGCGGCATCGCGGCCGCAAATCGCCACCTGTGCGCCGTCAGCCAGAAGATATTTGGCCGTAGCGAGTCCGATTCCGGAACTGCCGCCGGTGACAACAGCGATGCTGTTTTTAAGGCCTAGGTCCACGATGGCTCTCGCAGATTGCGTTCGGATGTTGGGTATCGCGGTTCACTATGGTCCGAGCCGTTGCCGTTCTGGGCGCCATGCCATCCGAGCCGCAGCGAAATTTCCGATGCCGCATCGGTGACCGCGGCGCCGATTCGGGCGCGGCGTTCGTCGCCTTCGAATTGCGCCGTTTGACCGGTCACATTGAGCGCGGCAACCGGCGTATTGGTCGCGTCAAAAATAGCGACCGCAACCGAACTGATGCCAGGCTCGTAGTTGCCGTCACTCCAGGCGAGGCCCTTAATCCGGTCGATGTCGAGCTGGGCGCGAAATTGCAAGGGCGTGACCGCAGTTTG
This sequence comes from uncultured Alphaproteobacteria bacterium, assembly GCA_963742215.1. GTDB lineage: Bacteria > Pseudomonadota > Alphaproteobacteria > Rhizobiales > Xanthobacteraceae > BOG-931. Next base: position 101,943 of record CAVULJ010000013.1, on the reverse strand, counting down.
AGGCGTAACCGGCCGCAAATCGACGGCGGCATAGAGACGCTCGACCCGTTCAGCGGGCAGATAAGCCAGAATAATGCGTCCCATATTTGCCGCGTGGGCCGGAAGCCTGCTGCCTACCCTGATGTTGCTGGCAAAAGCATGGTTCGGCACGCGCCGCACCAGATAGACGATCTCGCGTCCATCGAGCACGCCGAGATGTGCGGAGAGCGTCAAGCTTTCGGCGAGGTGCGTTAGCACCGGGACCGCGGTCTGCACCAAATCGTCGGAAAAGAACGCTTGCGCGGTCAGTGTGATAAGTCCAATGCCGATCCGCCAACCGTTCCCTTCACTACGCGGTTCAATGAATCGCTCGGCTTCGAGAGCGCGCAACAGCCGCAGCAGCGTGGTCCGATTGATTCCGAGTTCACGCGCCGTGCGGGCCATATTTGTTGCCGCGTCACCTTCGGCGATACGGCGCAGCAGCCGGGCAACGCGTTGTACCGGCGGCGAAGCGTAAAGCTCGTCAGATTGTCCGTTTGTCGTGATTTCAGACATGGACAGATCCCATGGTGGTCTCAGCGAGAATATGCGCCAACGCCGCTGGTTCTTCCTGCGGCAGCGCGTGTCCCGCGCCTGTGACTTCACGATAGCCGACAGCGTTGGCAAGCGCTGCATAGGCCGTGCGGGCATTTTTCGGCGGCGTGATCTGGTCAAGTGTGCCAACCGCAACGATCGACGGAGCGGTGATCGATGCCGCGTCCGATAACAACTGGCCGGCACCGAGAGCATAAACCGCCTGAACATACCCGTCAGGATTCACTGAGCCCATCGCTTGTTGAACGGCGGCGACAATTTCCGGTCGCGCCTGCGGATCACCGACCAGGCGCGCGGCACGTTTTTTTGCAAAAGCTGTTGGGCCAAGTTCGCGGATTTCATCGATACGCGACTGCACACCATCGGGTAGTGCCGCGCCCGGCACCACGCCATAGCCTAATGCCGGCGAAATCAACGCGAGCGCGCTGACCCGGTCCGGGTAATATTTGGCAAAGCTCGCCGCAAACAGTGCGCCGAGGGAATGGCCGGCGAGGTCCACCGAGGACACCCCCAATGCATCAAGGAATTTCGCCAGCGTGTCCGCATAGTCGCGCGGGGAGGGCATGGCGATAGCGAGCGGCTCGGATTGCCCGTAGCCGGGCGCATCCCATGCAATGGTGTCGATTGTCTCCGGCAAAGCCGTAAGCAGCGCCCGAAAACTTCCGGCATTACTGCCAATGCCATGAAGCAGGACCAGCGTACGGGTCGCGCCATTGCCCGAGCGTCGCAGGTAACCAATGCCCCAAGCAAGGCTACGGCTTATGTGATTGGTCATCGGCTGAATCATAGTTCATATATGAACAATAAGTTCGTATAATCTACAGACAAACCATCTGTTAACGATTTCGTCAACAGGGTTTTCGCTTTTTTGGCTTCCTGTTTTGGTATAGCTGGAAGGCTGCGAAATCGCTGCTCAACAGGTTCGAGCACTATTGACGGATAGTTGACTGTTTTGTATACGATATGAAGTTTAATATACTAAACAAACAGAACACAAGAGATGACGGCAATAGAGGCTCAGGCGATATCCGGGGAAGGGGGCGGGCCCGACGAGCGTTATCTGGTTCCCGCGCTGATCCGGGGCTTAAGGATTCTCAGCACGTTGTCGCGTGAGAACAGCATGCTCACGCTGTCAGAGGTGGCCGCGTCGCTCGGCACAACGCGCTCTTCGGCATATCGCCTGCTCTATACCCTCGAGCATCTTGGGTTCGTGGAATACGACGCGCGGAGCAAAAACTACGCGCTGGGGCCGCAAGTGCTCGCGCTCGGTTACGGTTACCTCGCATCACGCGACATTATTGATGTGGCGATGCCGCATCTTATCCGCCTGCGCGACCGTACCGGCTGGTCGGCTCATCTCGGCGAATTGCACGGCCGCGACGTCGTCTATGTGGCGCGGGTTGCGACGCGACGCTCGATCGCCAGCATCGTGCATGTCGGAACGCGGCTGCCGGCGCACGCCACGACCATGGGCCGCATTCTGTTGTCGAGCCTGTCAGATCAAGAGATTCGGGAACTGTACAATCAGGATCTGAGCAGGTCGTTCAATCTTTCCCCTTATTCCGATTTAGCCGAATTGCTGAAACAGATTGCTGTCGACCGTGCCGAGGGCATCGTGGTGCAGAGCTCCGGCTATGAGCCAGGTGTTGCCAGCGTGGCCGCGCCGATCCACGACGTCTCAGGCGGCATCGTTGCCGCTGTCAATGTTTCAGCGGTTGCGCTGCTTGCCAATGAGGTGGAACTGAACGGGCCGCTGAAAGCCGAAGTCATGGCGGCGGCGGCGGCGATATCGCGCGATCTCGGGCAACAAGCGGACCCGGTTCAGACGGTCGGTGAAGAGAGCTTGCAGCACGGCCGGCGATCTGCCGGGTAAATTAACTCAACACGATAATGAGAGCAGGAGAGCAAGATGGATGACATCACCCGTAAAGAGCCAAAACGGTCCTGGGACCGGCCTGAAGGCGGAAGCTATGCCGATTGGATGAACAGCCGCGTCGCGCGCGTTGCGGACCGGAAATATGACTGGAATGCGCTTAAATTTCAGGCCGACTATGATCCGAAGTATCGGCGCGCGCAGAAGCGCTTTATTGGGACCGGCGGTACCGGTGTCGCCAGCGACACCTCGGTGATTCCAGCCGAAAGTTTCACGTTGTCGAACATGATCCTGCCGCCGGGCGCCGAAGGTCCTCTGCATCTTCATACCGATGCCGAGGAGGTGTTCTTCGTCCTGCGCGGCAAGATCAAGGTGATAACCGAGAAGGATGGCGAGCGCTGGGAAGCGGTTCTCGGGGAACGCGATTGCGTGTCGGTTCCCCCTGGCGTCTATCGCGGCGAGATGAATATCGGCGAGGAAGAAGCGGTCATGATGGTGATGATTGGCTCGCCCAAGCCGGTCACGCCGACCTATCCGCCGGATCATCCGCTGGCGAAGGTCAAACGCTGATGGCGTAAGGCGCGCCGCCGGTTGCGCGGCGTGCCAGACACGGCTGGCGACCGGCGAGCCGGTCGCTATCATCTGAGCACCTGATGTCTTTCGATGGAGGCGCGTGATGGCGCTTATGGGTATTGATGCGGTCGTTTTCGGCGTCGGCGATATAGCCGAAGCAAAGCGATTCCTTGACGATTGGGGCGTGACAGATGTATCGGCCACTGCTGATAAATTGATCTATCGCACGCGCGACGGCGCCGAGGTGATTGTTAGGCCAAAGGATGCGAGCGATCTGCCGCCGCCGATCGAAAGCGGCAATACGGTGCGCGAAGTCATCTGGGGCGCCGCCAACGAGCAGGAGCTGAAAAAGACTGTCGATGCGGTGCGCGATGTCGCAAGCTTCCGCATCGGCGCTGATGGCCTGGCGCGAGTGACTGACCCCAACGGCATGAGCATTGCGTTTCGTGTCTCCAAGCGAACGCCGATCGTCGTCAAGCCGACGGCGCCGAACGCACCTGGTTCACACCAGCGGGTCAATCAGCGCTCGCCGGTTTACGAGCGCGCGCATCCGATCAATATCGGGCACGTCGTGATGTTTGCGTCGGACTTCGCCGCAATGCGGGCTTTTTATACAGAGAAGCTCGGCTTCTCGATCAGCGATGAATATCCCGGACACGGCGTTTTCACACGCTGTCAGCGCGTTGGCGATCATCACAACCTGTTCATGCTCAATCGTCCCGGCAAAGCCGGCGTCAATCATGTCGCCTTCACCGTGACTGACATCCATGAAGTCATCGGCGGCGGCATCGCCATGAGCAAGAAGGGCTGGAAGACCGAGATCGGCCCCGGCCGGCATCCGATCTCGTCGGCTTACTTCTGGTACTTCGAAAATCCGCTGGCGGCTCCGCTCGAGTATTACGCCGACGAGGATTACTGCACCGAAGACTGGAAGCCGGGCATACACGAGCGCAAGCCGGAACTGTTTGCCGAATGGGCGATTGTCGGCGGCATCGATGGCAAGACGCGGCGGCAGGTTTCGTCAGTCGACCAGAGTGGTCGCGGCCATGCGTAGTATCGGACGTTGCAAAGCCAAATCGTGCCATGCAGCCTGAAATCAGGCGCATCATCGCGGTGGAGGCGCATCGCCGGCGGACCGGACGGTGTCCGGTGCGTGTGCATTCGCTCGGCACCGGCGAGACTTTCGATATCCAACCCGCGGATCGGGGTTTCTTAGACGTCACTTCCGGCCTCAATGTCCGCGTTTCAGACGAGCAGATCCTGGTCCCATCACTGGGCGCCAAGATCGACCTCTCGCTTGAAGGCGATGTTGGCTTTTCCGGGTATGATCACATGGATGGCGAACCGTTTTCCGGCCGTGCCGGTGGTGGTGCCTCGGTCACGCTCTACGACCGCGGACAAAGCAATTTTTTTCAGTATGCCGTTGCCGCTGAAGGCGAACCCATCTGACCGGCGTGTGCTCTCCTCATGACAAAAAGATTTTCCGGCAAGCGTATCGTAATAACCGGGGCAGGACGCGGGCTTGGTTTTGCCTTTGCCGAACGGCTTGGCCGTGAAGGTGCAAGCATCATTGTTGCAGAGATCGATCGCGGGCTCGGCGCCGACGCCGAGCGCAGCCTGACCGCAGCCGGCATAGAGGCGCGTTTCGTTGAAACCGATATTTCATCCGAAGCTTCGGTTGCCGCTATGGCCAAAGCCGCCGCTGAAGGTTGTGACGGCATTTACGGCCTCGTTGCCAATGCCGGCTGGGCTAATAACGTCGGCGGCAAGACCTACGACGAGATCACACCGGAAGTCTGGGACCGGATGATGGCCATTAATGTCCGTGGTACCTGGCTCACAGTGCGCGCCATTGGGCCTCTGATGCGCGAGGGTGGCGCGATCGTTACCGTTTCTTCCGACACGATCTACTGGGGTGCGCCGCGGCTCCTTCATTACGTCACCAGCAAGTCGGCGATTGTCGGAATGACGCGTTCGCTGGCGCGCGAACTGGGAGCGCGGATGATAAGGGTGAATTGCCTGTTGCCGGGGCTGACCTCGGTCGAAGCGACTAAAGACATTCCGCAAGCGCGCTGGAACGATTATGCGGAGCGGACAATTCTGAAACGCACGCAGCAGCCGGACGATCTCGATGGCGCCGTAGCCTTTCTTCTGTCGGACGACGCGAAGTTCATCACCGGCCAGACGCTGGCGGTCGACGGCGGCTTTTCCTTGCACTGAATGTAGGGCGATGCGGGGTTTATCATGGCGCAGCTGAAAATCGGGATCTGTGGCGGTGGTGTCGGCGGCATGGCGGCCGCGATCGCGTTGCGCAAGGCCGGACATGAGGCCGAGGTCTACGAGCAAACCGCCAATTACCAGCGGGTCGGTGCTGACATCAATCTGACGCCGAATGCGGTGCGTGCGCTCGACAGTCTGGGCGTCGTGCCGATGCTGAAGGAGACCGCTGCCCGCCCGACCCATCGCATCAGCCGCATGTGGGACACTGGCGAAGTGACGTCCAAGCTGGAAATGTCCGACGCCGCCGAAGAGAAGTATGGCGCTCCGCAGCTTACGGTTCATCGCGCCGATCTGCTCAACGCTCTGCGCGTGCAACTGCCGCAGGAGGCGATCAAGCTTGGCCATCGGGCCGAGGCGATCGATAATATCGAGAACAAGCCGAGAGTTCGCTTCACCAACGGTGCAACCGACGAGTTCGATGTTCTCGTAGGAGCGGACGGTATCCACTCGCTCACGCGCATGACCCTGTTCGGGCCGGATCAGCCGCAATTCACCGGGCTGGTGTCGTACCGTTCGGTTGTCGACCGCAGCAAGCTTTCGTTGCCAAATCTTGATGCCTTCACCAAATGGTGGGGGCCGACGCCCGACATGCAGATTGTCACGTTCCCGCTCAACCGGGGACGCGAGACTTTTGTGTTCGCGACGACTCCCCAAGCGGATTGGCTGCATGAGTCGTGGACGATGGCGGGTGATGTCGAAGAACTGCGGCGGACCTATGCGGCATTTCATCCCGAAGCCCGCGCGCTACTCGATGCGTGCGAGAGCGTGACAAAATCCGCGCTGTATATTCGCGATCCGTTGCCGGCATGGTCCGTAGGCCGGGTCACGTTACTCGGCGACGCCTGCCATCCGATGGTGCCTTTCATGGCGCAGGGCGCGTGCATGGCGATCGAGGACTCGGTGGTCCTTGGCAGGGTATTCGACGGTGTTGGGGAGTCGGGCATCGCGGCTGCGCTCAAGAGCTATGAAAACACGCGCAAGGCCCGGACGGCTCGGGTACAGATTGGTTCGCGCGGCAATGAGTGGCTCAGAGAAGGCGGCAATGCCGATTGGGTCTACGGCTACGATGCGACTTCAGTGTCTTTGGAAGCGGCATAAGGCCATCTCAAGCCCGTTTTTTTTGACCGAGCAATTCCCGCGTGCGCAAGTAGCGCGTCGCTATCTCCGTGGACGTATGGCGCCCCGCTTGCTCTATCTCGCCGCCATCGAAGGCGCTAATAAGAGCGTTCGTAGGGAGTAGTCCGATGAAGGTTCTTATTACCGGCGGCATGGGCGTAATCGGCGCCGAGACCAGCCGGAAATTCGTCCGTGAGGGGCACCGCCCGGTTATCTTCGCCCGGCACCGGGACGACCGGCTTATCTTCGACATTATCGACGACATTGATTTCGAAACTGGCGACGTTTTGGACTGGCCGCGCCTGCTCGACGTCATCAAGCGGCACAAGATAACGCACATCGTGCACGCTGCGGGATTTGTCGGTGCGGTGTCGGCCGCGAACCCGGCGCTCAGCATCCAGGTCAACGTGATGGGCACCGTCAATGTGCTCGAGGCCGCGCGTCTATTCGACATCAAGCGCGTCGTCTATACGAGCGCCAAGGGCGTGTATGGGCCCATCCTCGGCGACTATGGTCCTCCGCACTACAAGCCGATGCCGGAAGACATGCCGAAGAATCCGCAGCGTATTTACGATAGCGCGAAGCTCATGGCCGAACAGACGGCCATCTACTACGCCAACAACATGGGCATCGATGTCGCGGTCATTCGGTTTGCCACGACATACGGTCCAGGCAAGACCGCCCGCCACGGCAAAATGGGCGTGACCAGCCAAATCGTGGAAAATCCATTCCGCGGCCTGCCGTTCCATCATCCGGCTGGCGGGGAAGCCAAAGACGATTTTGTTTACAACAAGGACTCCGCGCTCGGCATTTATCTCGCTACCGTCGCCCAGAAGGTTCCCAGCCGAATTTACAATATCGGCAGCGGTGAGGGACACACGCTCAACGATTTCGCTGTCGTGCTGCGCAAGAGGCTGCAGGGCGCCGATATCCAGATTGGCCCGGGCCTGAATTTCCTCGGCATGCCGTACCAGCCGCACGGCGTTTACGATATCACGCGCGCGCGCAATGAGCTTGGGTTCAAGCCGGAGTACGATCTCGAACGTGCGATCGGCGATTATCTCGATGCGCTCAAACACATTGAAGCGACGGGCGGATAAGAACCGTCACCGGAGGAATTATGCGCGATCGGTTGGAGCTGCCCCGTCTGTCACTGGCCGAGCGGGATCGCCGCTGGGCGGCGGTGCGTAAGGAAATGGATAAGCGCGGCCTCGATTGCCTGGTGCTGTGGGGCTGGCCGGCGATGTGGGATTTCTGTATCGCCAACGCGCGTTATCTCTGCCCGGTTGGCGGCAATTCCGAGCACAATGTCCTGGTATTCCCAAAAAATGGCGATCCGACCTGTTTCGTCCTGATGCCGACCTTCCTTGAAGGCTGGCGTGCCGCCCAGGATTGGGTCGCCGACATCCGGGCGCGGCGCGGCACGTGGGCCGATTCTGTCGTCGGGCGCCTCTCCGAGCTTGGTCTTACAGGGGGCCGGATCGGCATGGACGGTCTTGCCGGGCCGCTCGATCCTGACGGCTGGCTTCCGCACAGCGTGTATGAGCGCATGGTTGAGCTGATGCCGAAAGCGGAACTGATCAATCTCGACGATATGCTTGAATCGCTGCGCACTGTGAAGAGCGCCGAAGAACTCGATATCTTGCAGAAGGCCGCAGGCCTCGGCGATCTGATGCTCAGCACATGCCGCGACACCGCGCGCAGCGGCGTTAGGGAGTTGGAAGTCTATGGCAGCATGATAAAAGCCATGATCGACAATGGCGGTGAGGAACCGACATTATTTCTGTGGGCTTGCGACCGTTATCCGTCGCCGCATCCGTTCCGGTTACCGACGATCCGGCCGATGGAGCGCGGCGATCTAATTACCTGCGAGATTCATCCGAAAACCGGCGGCTATTTCACTCACGTTGAGCGCACCTTCAGCATTGGTGCGCCGGAGCCGGAACAGCGGCGTATCTATGAAGCCTGCGTCAATGCCTTCGATGAGGGCATGAAGGCTTTCGGACCCGGCCGCCCGATCTCGACTGCGATGAATAATGTCCGCGACGTGATCCACGATGGCGGCTTTGGCATGTGCGAAACCGGCATCCACGGTCACGGCCTGGCTTCGCTCGAATACCCGCGATACCGGCATCATGCGCTCAAGGCGGATCAGGAGGCTTTGAAGGTTGTCGGTGACGAATTTCGAAAGGACATGGTCTTTGCGTTCAACATCGATCTGTTCGATCCGAAGTACCACGACGGCAAGACAGGCTGCGTTTTTGCCGAGACGGTACACATCACTGACACGGGTGCGCGGCGATTGCACAGCTATCCGATGACGTTCCAGGAACTTTCCGCGTAGTTTTCAATCAATCAAAGAAAACATGAGCACCGAGAAGCCGAATTATCCTCCGATCCGTCGCGTCGTCACCGGTCACGATCAGGCAAACGTAGCCAAGGTCCTGACCGACGGCCCGGCGAGCAACGCCAAATACCCGCAACCGGGAACCGTTTCGACCATGATCTGGTGCACGGACAGGTCCCCCGCGAGCATGCCGATCGGCGAGACGCCGGAAGACATGGGCGCGCGCATTATCGGTACCGCACCGCCGGCCCGCGGCTCCCGCTTTGCCATTATCGATTTCCCTCCCGGCAATGCGCCGCACATGCACCGCACGGAAACGATCGATTATGTGATCGTGCTGGAGGGCGAGATCGAAATGGATATGGATCAGTCCTCGGTGAAGCTGAAGGCCGGCGAAGTTATGGTCCAGCGCGGCACCAATCATGCGTGGGCTAACCGCAGCAACAAGCGCGCACGTGTTGCTTTCGTTCTGCTCGATGCAGAGCCTCTTGGCATCGGCAAACCGGTCCTCGGCTCTGCCAGCGCCCGGTAAACGGCGGTTTACGAACCGATTTTCAGCGAGCGCGTATTGTCGTCGAACAATTCATCGACGGCTATGCGCCGCGGGATGAGTTTCTGCTGGAAGCAATAGTCGATGATGATTTCCAGGATCGGCCGGCAGGCTTCGACGCCGAAGCGGTATGGATCGAGCTCATCGCTATCGGGCAGGCCAGCAGCTATCTTGCTTTCGTAAACCGTCCGGAACACTTCCTTGACCACGTCGGGCCGCGACCGCGACAGTTCTTCGCGGACCACCACCATATGATTGATCGGAATGCCATGGTGCCGCTCGGCCCATTTCTTCGCCGCGCCTTCGGCATCGGGAATAAGTTGCTTCAGGCGGGGATCGGGAAACTTGTCGCCGAGGATCGCGGCGGAAATCTCGCCGTCGAGCAGCATCTTGGCGATTTCCTTGCCCTCAGGCGCGCGTTTGATCGCGGCGGGATCATGATACTCGGCGACGTGCGGGTCTTCGAACGTGACCCATTTGACGCTGTCAAGATCGACGCCGTAGTCGCTCGCAAGAATTCCACGCACCCAGGTTCCGGTCGTCACCGTGTAAGCCCGCACGCCGACGCGCTTGCCATTGAGGTCTGATGGCTTCAGCGCTCCGCGTTCGGGGTTGTAGCCGATGGTGTGATGCTGGCCGCGGCTGACGAGGACGGCCGGAAGCAAGACGTAGGGCTTGCCTACGGCCTTAGCCTGCAAATAGGTGGCGATCGCAAGCTCGGCGACATCGTATTTGGCGTCTCGCACGACCGATTTGAATAGATTGTTGGCAACTTTGACCTCGCAAAAATCGTAGTCGATCAAATCCGACTTCACCGCGCCGCTTTTGAGCGGGGCGGTATTCGGATAGTTGCCCATCATGGTGTGCAGCTTGAGCTTTGTGGCAGTCGCCATGGAATGCTTCCTTCGTACGCTAGGCCAAGGAGGGATAGAGCGTGAGCGCTGTCTTACCGAAAATCCAGTCCTGATCCGAGGCCTTGGCGAAAGAAAACGCCTTGTGGGCGGCGCCGAGGATTTCCTTAAGCGTGCCGGGCGAATTCGGGAAATTTGAGCCCCAGGCGACCCGTGAGGCGCCGAATGTATCGACAACCTTGCCGAAGAATGTGTCCGGCGTGCCCTTACCCCACTTTTTTGTTCCCCAATTCGACGGCGTGATCTTGAGGAAGACTTGTTTGTATTTGGCGAGTTCGAAGAATTCGGCTGCCGCGCTGTAGGGCGGGCCGTCCTCGAAGGGGGCGCGCGCCAAATGATCGATGAGGATCGTGACCTTGGGGAAGCGGTCCATGATCTGGCGCAGGAGCGGCAGGCCTTCCTGCTTCATCTGCATGCAGACGGGAATGTCTTTTGCCGACGCATGTTCCCAGAACGGATAGCTCTTCGGATCGGCAAAAAACGTCGCCTGGTCCGGCAGCGTTGAACCCGTCGTGAATAACCGCATGCCGGTGCAGCCACGTCCAAGCCAATAGTCGAACGTCTTGATCGCGTCGGGGGCCAGCACGTCGATCGAATAGACGCCGGTGAATCGCGACGGCACCGCCGCGACCGCATCCGCCACATAGCTGTTGTCGTAGCCGTAGGCGGTCGAGGAATGCACGAGTGCCGACTTGTCGACGCCTGCCTCGTCCATGGCCTCGATCATGTCCTGATAGGTGGTCGGCCGCTCCTCCGACCAAGTCGATTGTTTTCCGCCGAGCGGCGCCAGCGGGTATTTTTTGGTGTCCGGGGATACGATGTGCGGATGGATGTCGATGACGGGCATGAGCGTGTACTTCCGTTTGAGAGTTAAGGGGCTACGGATCGATATCGACGAACACCCTGCTGAGTTCTGGGCGTGACGGTATCAGCTTCTGTTGCAGGCTATAGGTGACGAGCGCCTCGATGCTTGGCCGGTTGGCGGCCATGCCATAGGGCAGGGGATCACTCATCAGCGAGAGGAATTTGCGATAGCGATTGTCTTCGGGGCTGTCGCCTTTACCGGCTTTGAGCTGTTCGAGATAGGGTTTCTTCGCGGCGACAAAAGCGTCCATCAGCGAGCGCGCCAACCAAGGGTAGCGGGCGATAACCTCATCCTTGACGACGATAAGACCATGGATCGGATAGATGCCGCTTTTGCGGTACCAGTCGGCTTCGACTTGTTCGACGTTGGCGATCAATTCCGGATAAGTATCCGCCGCGGCAGTGACGGCCGCAGCCTTATCCCAGCCACTAATCGGTGGTCCAGACCGGCCGACACCTGCGGGCCCGCTAAATCCAGCCTGAATCTCGCCCGCTTTCATCATGCTCTGCAGCGATTTGCCTTCCGGCGCATGCACGACGTTCGGCGGCAGCTTGAGCGCGGTGACATGTTCCTCGTCGTCGACCACCCATGTCACTTTCGAGGAGTCGAGATCGTATTCATTGATAAATATGCCGCGCGTCCAGACACCGGTTGTGACCGAATAGGCGCGCACGCCGACTTTCTTGCCTTCAAGGTCCTTGGGCACATTGATGCCGGCATCCGGTCGGACGACGAAACCACCGTGATGGAAGCGGCGCATCAGGAAAATCGGCAACGCGATAAAAGGCGAGCCGAGTGCGCGCGCAATCATGTACGTCGTTGGCGCCATCTCGCAGATGTCGAACTCGACGTCGCGGACCATACGGCGAAAAGCGCCGATAATGGGGGCCACCTTTACGAAGTCCGGTTCGATGCCCTTGATTGGAATTGAGCGAGATGTCACCGCGCGGGTATGGCCGTATTCGGCAACTGCGATTTTGAGGCGAGGTTGATCTGCCATGTCGTATTCAGTTCTCTATGATCAATATGAGCGAAGTGCGATCGGGCCGGCGGCACCCGGTGAAGCGAGATTTTCGCGCGCGATAACTACGATAACAATCATTCCTTCGATATTCCGGCCTTCTCGATGACAGCGCGCCATTTGGCAGTGTCGGCCACGAGTCGATCATGCATTTGCTGCGGCGTGCTGCCGGTTGAATCGATCCCCAAATTGAGCGCCTTGACCTTGATGCCCGGATCGGCCAACGCCTTGATCACGCCGTCATGGAGGATGTTGATGATTTCAGGCGGTACCTTGGCGGGAGCGGCGAGCCCGTTCCAGCCGACGACGATATAGTCCGGAAATCCACTTTCCTTTGCAGTCGGCACATCCTTCAGCAACGGATCGCGTTCCTCGCCCGAGGTCGCGACGATCCGGATCTTGCCGGGCCCTATTTCGCTTTGCAGGCCGGCAAAATAGTCAAAGCCGACGTCGACATCGCCGCGCAGCAGTGCGGTCACGAGGTCAGGCGTCGTGCGATAGGTAATGACTGTGTATTTGGCCCCGGTCACCTGCTCGAAAAGGTGAGCGGACAGATTTTGCGTGCTGCCTGGATTGATCGCGCCAAGATTGATCTTGCCTGGATTCTTTTTCGCCGCTTCGACCACATCTTGGAGCGATTTGTAAGGTGAGCCGTCCGAAACGCCGAGTAGCATCTCAAAGGTACCCGTCACCGAAATCGGCGCAAAGTCGGTCAGTACGTCAAAGGGAAGATTCTGGAATAGCGATGCGCTGATTGAGGAGCCGTTGCCGATTTCAATAAGCGTGTAACCGTCAGGCTCAGCGTGGAGCACTGTCGTGGCGTTGACGATGCCGCCTGCGCCCGGACGGTTTTCGATTATGAATTGCTGTTTTAGGTTCTGGCTCAGTTTGTCCGCAACCAGTCGCATGGTGACGTCGCCAACGCCGCCTGGGCCATAGGGAACGAAGATGCGAACCGGCTTGGTCGGGTAGTGGGTCGGTTGCGCGCCTACTGGCGAAATCGCTCTAACCGCTACGAACATGCAAGCGCCGAGGAGCATGACCATGCGGCGGCGAGGGTGGGGCCCGGAGCGGCACGCTTCGCCAGCTTTGAGCTGCATGGGGCTTCTTCCTTGGACGCGGATTAATCTGCCGTCTTGTTGCGATGCGGCGTCGGGCTGTTGGCGCTGAGAGCGCTCCAAGAGCTCGGCAGTTTTGCCATTGATGCCAGTCAATAGCCAATCGAAATGCGTGCAGGTCATAAGTTTTTTGCTATAAACCTTCGAGGTTAATGGCGTCTTCGATACGGGCGAGTTCATAATGATTGCTTCTGACATCCCCTCGCTCCGTCAGTTACGTGCATTTGAAGCTACAGCATGCCTGGGAAGCGTCAGCAGCGCGGCTCGCGAGGTAAATCTTTCTCAGCCGGCGCTGCCCCAGTCGTTGCACGCGCTTGAAGCGAGACTTCGTATTCGCCTATTCGAGCGGCGTCGCACGCGCTCCACCCCGGAAAATGGAGCGTCAGAACGTGTCGCGCGCGGCCAGACAGCCGGCGCGACTTCGCGTTCGATGATCTCAGGCTTTGGCGATTCACATGCAGCCGCATAGGCCCTTATTGGTCGTCGAAAATGATGTCTGGGCGCGCTTGATCGGCGTGGTTCTCGATCCGGACACCGCACAGGAACGGCGGGATGCGTTTGCAGACTTTATGTCGCCAGACTTGTCGGACTTCCAGGGCTGGTGTGACAAGGTGCGGAAAGCGGCAGGTTCGCTTTACCCGAGCGCTGTCCGGCTGGTGGATTCTCAAGCCGAGCTTCAGAACAATCTTGAGTTGGCGGATGTTGTTGTGGTCGAGTCGTTGCGCATCGGTACGGAGGAGCTTGCCGTCGCACCTCGTCTTAAGGTCGTCCATAAATTCGGAATGCTCCTTCGCAATATCGATACGGTGGCCTGTGCAAAGCGCGGCATAAAAGCGCTCGGGATACGCCGCCGCGCCAACATTGCCACTGCCGAACACGCCTTTGCCTTGATGCTGTCGCTGGCGCGGCGTCTGGATCTAAGCGGGTTGGTCAGTATTGAGCAGCTTCCAAGCATCCTGCTGCCTTATCGGCCGTTCGACCGGCGCCATACTCCGGGAGCCAATTGGGGACGCTTCTCGGGAACGCGCACCCTCAACGGCAATGCGATCGGGATCGTCGGTCTCGGTGAAATTGGCCGGGAAATCGCGGTTCGCGCCGCCGTCTTCGGAATGAAAGTTCTTTATTTCCAAAGAACGCAGCTTTCGGCTGCCGCGGAGAAAGAACTGGGTGCATCGTACCGGTCCTTGGAAGCGCTGCTCGAGGAGAGTGACTGGGTTATCCCGCAGCTTCCGCTGGACAGTTCAACAAAAGGCTTCCTCAATCGTGAGCGAATAGCGCAGATGAAACGGGGTGCCTGCATCGTGAACGTATCGCGGCCGGAGGTCATCGATCGGAAGGCGTTGCTGGAAGCATTGGGGAGCAGACATCTCAGCGGTCTGGCCATGGACGGCCTCTACGAGGAGCCCGGCCGATCCGACGATGAACTACTTTCGTTCGACAACGTCGTCATCACACCTCACATGGGGGCGTCGCCGCGGACCAACGGATTGCGGGATATTGCCGAAATGATCCAAGGAATTGTGCGGGCATTGGCGCCGTGACTGCCTAAAATGAAGGCAATCAGTAGAGACTGAATACCTCCGCCAGAACTGGGAATTAGAAAAAGCGGCCCGAATATTGCTTCGCTAATAAGCTGGTACGTAAAAGCACATTATTGTTGGTGTGTTGAGGCTGTCACAAAACTTGGCAATGTTAGGTGCGGTGCAGGGCAACTCCGGGGCTCTGGCGGCTGACTTTAGCATGTAGCCGCCGGCCTTTTTGGATTCTGCGGCAGGGAGGGTGGAGAGTTTGATGGCTAAGACAAAAGTCGACGGAAACGGCAGTCTTGAAAGCGCTGATGAGCGTGTTGAAAACGCCGAGCAGCATGTCGAGAACGGCGCCGCACCGGATACGGCGCAAACGGAAAATGAAAATCGCAGCGAAGTTGTCGCTACGGTTGCTACGGTCGCGGTTGTGGGAATAGGCGCTGTTGCTTTTGAGGCGGCACTGCTGCCCGGCCTCGTTCTCGGTGTCGCGGCGATGTGGCTACCGCAATATTTCCCGAAAATGGGCGAAGCCTTGAACCCGTTGTTCCGGTCTACGGTTCGCGGTGCCTACAAGCTTGGCCACAAGACGCGCGAGATGATGGCCGAGGCGCAAGAACAATTCCACGACATCGCCGCCGAGGTTCATGCGGAAGGCGATGCGGCTCCGGAGACCAAGGCCCCCTCGGTCAATTAAGTGCGGACCGAGCATACACGCCTGACCGATGTCGTCCGGTCAGGCTGAGTCTGTGTTCTTTCGCCAGAGCAGGCGATAGCGACGCAGGAGTATGCGGCTGTCCGATCGTTGCAATGCCTTTATCCGAGAAACGTCCATGACAAAGATGAACCTCAAGGTCGAACACCAGGTCCCGGGGCGGGTACGCATGAAGATTCCCGCCGGGAAGGGCAACCCTGAGCTGCTGAAGCAGATCAGCGAGGTCTTTGGAGTCATCCCGGGTATCGAAGAAGTCACCGTCAATCCGACCACCGGCAGCGTTGTCCTTCACTACGATGCCGATCGTCATGACGAATTCCATGGCGCGTTTCGCGAGCATCACGCCGCCCACAATGAAAAGCACGAAGCCGCAGATGGCGCAGTTCATCGCTTGATGCACGGCGCGGACACTGAACTGGACAAGCTCACCAATAGCATTGAGGCCGAAGCCGAGTTTCTCGCGCGTCACTCGCATTCGGCGCGTGTCGTTGTCGATTTCGTGAAAAATCTTGACCACGAAATCAAGCGCGCCACGAACAATAGCGTCGACCTGAAGATCATCTTCGCCGTCGGCATAATTGGTCTTACAGTATTCGAGGTCGGAGCGACTGCGGCAACGCCGGTTTGGGTCACGCTCGCCATCTTCACCGTCAACCATTTCATCCAAATCCACGAGCAAGAGAGCATCGCCGATTCGGACAGTAACCCCAACCTGGTGCCCGTGCGGGTGACGGGCTAGCGCCGGATTTGGAAGGATCGGAAGTCGCCCTCATGGAATTTTCGATTCGTCACTTCATTTCAGGGCGCATCCGGCTCCATCTGCCGTCACTTTGCCGAAAGAAGATTGTCGCAGAGGCAGCGCTTGTTTGGCTGCAAGCGCAGCAGGGCGTGATAACCGCGCGTTTGAACTACGCCTGCGCGAGCCTTGTCATCGAATATGACGTCAAGTTCGAGGCGATGTTGCGCGCGACGCTCGGCCGCCTGTCGGTCATGAGCATCGGCGATTTGCAAAAGCTCGTCTTGCCGGCACAGCAATCAGCAGCCATCACAAGTACGCCGGTAGCGTTGCGTCCGGCAAAGCCGCCATCGATCTGGCGCCGTACGCCGCTCGGCTTGCCGACGCTGTCGTTGTTGCTCGCGTTCAGTGCCAACCCGTTCGTGCTTGCCGTCAACACGCCGCTGATGCTGTGGAATGGCTATCCGATCGCGTTGCGGGCATGGCGGGTCTGGCGGCGGGAAACCCGGCTCAACATCGATTTCCTTGACACGCTGGCGATTATCGCGTCGCTGCTGCACGGCAATCCGATGGCCGGTGCCATTGTGACCTGGCTGATCAAGCTGGGTGACTGGATTCGCGACCTCACCGCGGCCGGCCAGCGCAAGGCGATGAGCGAACTTCTCGAATTCCAGTCCAAAACCGCGTGGGTCATCCGCGACGGCGTAGTCACGTCGATTCCGGCTTCCGAACTCGCTATCGGCGATGAAGTGGTGGCCTACCCCGGCGATATGATTTCGGTGGATGGCGAGATCATCGACGGTCAGGCGATGATCGATCAGAAGACCATAACCGGCGAGGGTCTCCCGGTGATGCGAGGTAAGGGCGAGCCGGTATTTGCCGCAACCGTTATTCGCGATGGCCAGCTCACGATTCGCGCCATTCGCGTCGGCACTGCAACCACCGCAGGCCAGATTGCGCAACTGGTTGAATCCGCGCCGATCGGCGACACCCGCATGCAGAATCACGCCGAGAAGCTCGCCGACCGTCTCGTGTTGCCGACGCTGGCGCTCGCCGCCGGTACTGCGGCGGTCTCGGCGGATTTCAACCGCTTCCTGTCGCTGGTGATTGTCGACTACGGCACCGGTATCCGCGTCGCCGCGCCGACTGCGGTGCTGGCCTCGATGACCCATGCGGCGCGCGCAGGAATCATCATCAAGAGCGGCGCGCATATGGAAAAGCTTTCCCAGGTCGACACGGTCATTTTCGACAAGACCGGCACGCTCACTTACGGTTCGCCGGAGGTGATCGACGTCATCAGCTACGAGCGCGGCATAACCGATCGTCACCTGTTGGGACTGGCAGCGGCTGCGGAAACCAAGCTCCAGCACCCGGTCGCCAACGCGCTGCGTCAGAAGGCTCACGAAGTTGGCGCGAACATTCCCTACTGCGAAGAGACCAAATACCGGATCGGTCTTGGTGTCGAAGGCCAGGTGAACGGCTATTACCTGCACGTCGGTAATGAGCGCTTCATGAAGCAAAGCGGCATCAACGTGCTTCAGGCAGAGATCGATCGCGCAAATCTCGACGAGCAGGGCTATTCCTGCATTTATGTTTCCGTTGACGGGTCACTTGCGGGTCTTATTCCTTTTACCGACAAGATTCGGCCGGAAAGCCGGGAAATCATCCGGCACCTGCATGCCAATGGCATAAAGAATACGGTCATGCTGACCGGAGACAATGCGGTTGCCGCGCGGGCCGTGGGCCGAAGACTCGGTCTGACGCGGCAATTCGCGGATATGCTGCCGGCAGATAAGGCCGAGGTCATTCAACAGTTCCAGCGCGACGGCAACGTGGTGGCGATGGTCGGCGACGGCATCAATGATTCCCCGGCGCTCAGTTTTGCCGATGTCGGAATCGCCATGAAGCATGGCGCGGAAGTAGCGCGTGAATTGGCCGATGTGGTGCTGATGGAAGATTCCCTGTGGAAACTTGTAAAGGCGGTGGAAATATCGCGCGGGGCTGTTCGCCTTATTCATCAGAATTACGCGATCGTTGCCGGATTGAATACGCTGGCGCTTGGACTTGCGCTCCCTGGCGGTCTCATTGTTCCGGAAATCACCGCGATCATCAGCAATGGTTCGGCAATCCTGGCAAGCTTGAACGGACTTCGGCCGATCCTTCGATATCAATGACAGCGGCCGATTTGACGCTCACGCTTGCGCCCGCCGACGAAGAGGCTCTGCGCCGGGCCATCCGCAATCTGGAAAATCAGGATTTTGCGGCTCAGCTTGCCGACTATGCCGGGAAGCCGATTGCGCGGGTGATGCGGTTGATCCCGAAAGCGGCAAACCGGCGGTTCAACAAGATTGTCGAAACCGCGATCCTCAACTGCCTCAATGTCGCGATACGATCCATCGAGCCGCAGTCGAAGGCGCCGCCAGCGCAACGTGCCGCCTCGCTTCTGGCGGGATTGAGCGGCGGGGTCAGCGGCTTCTTCGGGCTCGCCGCTCTGCCGCTTGAGCTGCCGGTGACGACAACGATCATGCTGCGGTCGATTGCAGACATTGCGCGGCATCAGGGCGAAGACCTCTCGACACTCGAAGCGCGTCTGGCCTGCGTGGAGGTTTTCGCACTAGGCGCGCCTCGGGAGTTGGGGACGCGAGCGGATTTTGGATACTATGCCTCGCGCGCGTTGCTCAGCCGGCTTACGGCCGACGCTGCCGCGCTATTTCTTGAACGAAGCGCCGCTAGTATCTCGGCGCCTGTGGTCGGCAGCTTGGTGTCGGAGATCGCGATGCGATTTAGCGTCGTCGTCGCCGAGCGATCGGCCGCGAGTGCATTGCCGGTGCTCGGCGCCGTCGGTGGCGCGACGATCAACATGATGTTCATGAGCCACTTCCAGCGCGTGGCGCGCGGACACTTTGTCGTTCGGCGTCTTGAGCGTGAACACGGAGTGGATACGGTGCGCACTCTCTACGATGAATATACAACGCGCCCCGTTCGGGCGCAGCGTTTCGCCAAAAGGGGTAGGCTTCTTGTCGGTCGCAGCAAGAGCTGACGCTGTGACAAAGCCGGATACCCCGCCGCCAATGCCGCAATCCGGGGATGACGGCACTTTGCGCGCCATGCCACCCAGCATTGAGGAACGCGCCGCGATGCTGCGGCGCGGACTGCTGCGGATGCGAACGATCGCGACGCTGCTTCTTGCTTTTATGACTCTGATCTTCGTCGTCACGACGATGACCAAGTACGATTGGGCCTGGATTCCCTATCTTCGCGCTTTCGCCGAGGCTGGCATGGTCGGAGCTTGCGCCGACTGGTTCGCGGTCGTTGCGCTGTTCAGGAGGCCACTGGGCCTGCCGATTCCGCATACGGGCATTGTCCCGAACAACAAAGAGCGGATCGGCATCGCGCTCGGCCGGTTCATGACCAATAACTTTCTGACCGCATCGGTGATGCGCGAGCGGCTTGCCCGTGTCGATATCGTCGGATCGATTGCACAATGGCTCGACGATCCGGCGACGGCAAAGCGCCTGGGTGATTATTTGGCCATGCTGCTGCCGCGGCTGGTCAACGAGCTTCCACGCGCCCAGATCGGGGAGGCGCTAGGCTTGCTGTCTCAGCAAGCGCTGGCCAGCGTTCCTGCTGCACCGGCGGCGTCAAAATTACTGGCCATTGTGTGGGCGCAGGGTGAGGCGCAAGAACTGATCGCGCGCGCCATTGAACATGGCCAAAGTTATCTCGCGGGCAACAAGGATTATTTCAGCGATAAAATTGCGCAGCAATCATCGCGGTGGGTTCCGAAATGGGTCGACAAGATGATTGCGGACAAGGTGATGAGCGGCATGCTCTCCTCGTTGACCGAAATGCGTAATCCAAAGCATCCGTGGCGCGTCGAGCTGCGGCAGGGTGTCGAGAAGCTGATTATTCAGCTCGGCACCGATCCTGAAATGCGCCGGCAAGGCGAAGCGATCAAGGCCGAGCTACTGGCAAATCCGCTATTCGCCGAGCAGGCGAAGGTGCTGTGGACCGAGCTGGAAAGCGGCTTGCAGGGTATCCCGGCGCATGCCGAAACGATCGCACGTGGTGCGGAGCAGGCCTTGCATAGGCTGGGCCGCTGGCTGCGGGAGGATCCGGAGCGGCAAGCACTACTTAATCGCCACATACGCGCCGTGGTCCGGCGCCTGCTGCTGGCCTATCGTCTCGAGATCGGACGCTATATCGAGCGCGTTGTGCGGAACTGGGATCCAACCGAGCTGGTTCAACGTCTTGAGCTACAGGTCGGCAAGGACCTGCAATATATCCGTATCAACGGCACCCTTGTCGGCGGCTTGGTCGGGCTTCTGATCTTTATCGCGTCGAAATGGATCGCTCCCCTGTGAATATGACGGCGATATCACGGTCGTCATCTTCCGGGGTTATCGTCTACGACAAAGTTGAGGATAGGCTATGAAAGGCTACGTCGCGGTTGGACTGACTGCACTCGCGGGGGCTGCTTTGATCGAGGCCGCGCTGGTCCCTGGCATTGTTATCGGCGGCGCTGCATTTCTGGCTCCCAAATACCTGCCCAAGTTGCGACGACAGGTAAAGCCAGTACTGGATTCGATGACGCGCTGGACCGAAGCCCCTAAAGCAGCGAAGGCGGCTTCGGCGGATAAGCCGGCGCCCGAAGCGCCGGTAGTGGCTCGGCTAGGAATGAAGCAGGCGATCGCCAAGACCATTACCTTTCGGATCATCGTCACAACCCTGGACTTCACCACCAATTATATCGTCATCGGCGAATTGACGATGGCTGTGGGCCTATCGACCTTCAATCTGATTGTCGGCCCGTTGTTCTATCTGGGCCACGAAGCAGTCTGGAATTACTTGGGTCCGGACGAAAATGTAGCCGTTGATTTCTCGGTCCCGCTGCCACACTGGGCGGGCGCAAAAGAGGGCGATCGAGCCGGGTTTACGGTCAGCCGGGCACTAGCCAAGACCATCACATTCCGAACCTTCGCCACTATCATGGATTTCACCACGAATTACGTGGTGGTCCGCGATGTTGCGACGGCAGCTGGCCTGTCGGCTTTCGCTTTTGTTGTCGGTCCGTTCGTCTATCTCGGCCATGAGAAGCTTTGGGATTATTACACTTCGCCGAAAGGGCAAACGCCCGAGGGGTCCGAGCCGTTGAAACTTTTGCCTGCACCTGGTTGAGGTTGCGGCGCCTCACAGGCTTGCCGGGGGGCGGCCTGAACGCATCAAAAATCGTTCACACGGCATCGCTAGACTTTTCTGTTGGACCAGAAAAGGCTGGACGATGCCTGAGGCCAGTACCAAGTCGTTGCGCCACCGGCTTGCGGTCATCTTTGAGGATGAAGAGCCGCGAAGCGCCCTGACGCGGGCGTTCAATATGGCGCTGGCGGTGTTGATTGTTCTCAACGTCTCCTGTGTCGTTCTTGAATTTGTTGAAGAGATAAGGCGCCATTTCGCGCGGGCGTTCGACCTGTTCGAGCAAGTGGCCACCGCGTTTTTCGCGGTTGAATACGTATGTCGCGTCTGGGCATCGGTCGATTTCCACCACCAGAACTATCGCGATCCGCTATGGGGCCGGCTTCGCTACATGCGAAGTTTCTTTGCGCTGGTCGATCTGGTGGCCGTATTGCCCGCCGTGATTGGATTTTTTGGCGCTGGCGACCTTCGCGTGCTGCGTCTGCTCCGGCTGTTGCGGATGCTTAAGCTGGTCCGACACTCGACCACGTTCGGATTGCTGTTCGCTGTGCTGCGAGAAGAAGCGCGATCGATCTCTGCTCTGATTTTTGTGCTGCTGCTCACGGTAACGATCAGTGGCTCGCTGATGTATATGCTCGAAGGTGAAGAGCAGCCTGCCGTGTTTACCTCGATTCCCGCCGCGATGTGGTGGGCGATCGAGACAATTACTACGGTCGGCTATGGAGATATGGTGCCGATCACGGCTATCGGCAGGATCCTCGGCGGCATCGTTTCAATTGTAGGGATCGGCACGCTGGCGCTGTTCTCGGGTCTGATCACGGTCGGTTTTCTTGATCAGCTCAAGTCTTACCGAGAGCAGCATCCGAAAGTGGCCGTCGCCATATCGCGTACGACGATCACCGTGACCCAAGGCAATGCCGATCTCGCGTCGGATGGGACAGGGCATTTACAATGTCCGCACTGTGGAGGATTGCTCTCGCGGATGCGGCCCAAGCGAAACGACCTCGGCGAACCACTAGGAGCCTGAAGCTTAAGCGGCAGTGGCTTCCACGCCCAACGGCACAAACACGCCCTTATCAGGGTCAAAGATCTCGAACGCCCCTGTAGCGACGTCAAAATAGGCGCCGAGCAATTTCAACTGCTGCTGCTCCACGGAACTCTTGATCCAGGGAAACGACACAAGATTGTTCAACGTGGCAAGGACGGAGGCGCGTTCAAGCCGTGCGAGGTAGTTGGAGCGGCTCAAACCGTTGCCGTCGTCCAGCGACTGGGCCGCTGGCTCGATCAGCGACATCCAGTTGTCGATAAAATCGCCCGGATCGGTTCGACCTCTGTGCTCGACGAAGGCGCGAACGCCGCCGCAGTGCGAATGGCCCATGACCATGATGTAACGGACTTTGAGGACTTGCACGGCAAATTCGAGCGCAGCCGAAACGCCATGGGTAAATCCGCTCGGCGAGTAGGGCGGTACCAGATTGGCGACGTTGCGGACAACAAAAAGCTCGCCGGGATGGGCGTCGAAGATGACTTCCGGCGAAATTCGTGAGTCGCAACAACAGATCACCATCACTTCGGGCTGTTGTCCGGTCTCGGCGAGTTTTTCGTAGCGGCTTCGCTCGAGCGGCAGCCGGTTTGCAGTGAACGTGTGATAACCGTCGATGAGACGAGTGGGAAATGTCATGCGGTGCCCAGTTTCGAGTTTCAGAATTTGTGACAGGCATTATCGACAAGTATATGACGGCGTTGGCTTCATTGTCATACAGTCAACTCTTCCGCCAGCTTTTGCATCAATCTGTCATATTAAGTCGGCATGGTGGGTTCAATGTCCGAGTCCTCATCATCCTTATTTAATTGTCCCGCCTGCGGTGCGGAGTACAAAGTCGTCAGGATGGAAGCGACATCGAGCGAAACGACGGATGAGGAACTTCAGTGTCGCAATTGCGGCGGTGCGCTTGATGCGCGTGATGGAAATTTTATTCTCAAATATTTTCTCGTTAAGACGTCGAAGAAGGGCCGCCGCAAGCGATAGATCAGTTTAAACACGTGTGCCGGTTCATGCTGTCACGATCAGCGCATCAAGTGCGGTCGCGCCTTGGCCATTGGCGTGAACCATAAGCGGATTGACATCGATCTCTGTCACCTCCGGCATGGTCTGCATGATGCGGCCGATCGCTCTGACGACTTGAACGACGGCATCGACATCGGCTGGGGGCGCGCCGCGTACGCCGGCCAGCAGTTTAGCCGAGCGCAGTCTGCTCAAAGCATCCCGGATGAGTTCTTCGCTGGCGCCGCCCGGCAGTAGCTGCACGTCGCCGAGTGCCTCCACCCAGATGCCGCCAAGACCTAGCAGCAGCACGGTGCCCCAGCCCGCGTCGCGTTTGGCGCCGACCATCAGCTCGATGCCTTTCGGCGACATTTTCTCAGCCAACGCACCGTCGAGCGTCACGCCGGGAGCGGCGCGCTTGACGCCGGCCATCATTTTGTCCCAAGCGCCGCGCAACGAAGCCTCGTCGGCGATATTGAGCACCACGCCGCCTGCCTCCGTCTTATGGGAGAGCGCGGCGGCTTGCGCCTTTAGCACCACGGGATAGCCGATGCGCTTCGCTACGGCGGCGGCTTCATCCGCCGTGCGGGCGAGGTCGCCGTCTGGCACGCGAATGCCGGCTGCGAACAGAAGCTTCTTGCCGAGCCATTCGGGCTGCGTACCCTTGCCAAGTTTTGGCCCATTTTTGATTGGTTCGGATGCCACGCCGACGCGAGACCGTGCAAGCAAGCGGCCGTAACGTGTGTAAAGCGCGATCGCACGCATCATGCGATCCGTCGATCGGCTGAATATAGCCGGGCCTTGTTTGACGGCTTCAATGACATCGGGCGCCAACGGCCAGGTATCGCCAAGCGCGACCATTACCTTTGGCTTGTCAGAATGCTCCATGCCTTTGTTGAAATTCTGCACCACGGCGCCGGTATTGATGGGGAAAGAGATCAGAACCATGCCAATGTTCGGATCATCGATCAGCGCCTTGGTCACAACCGACAACATGTCCGGCGCGAAACCCGCGGTCGTATCGAGCGGATTACCGTAATTGCCGTAGGCAGGAAGTGTGTCTTTAAGGATTTTGAGCGTCGACGGATCGAGCTGAGGAAACTCCATGCCGAGTTCTTCGGCCATGTCATTGGCCAAGCCAACGAACGCACCCGACGCGGTGAGGATGCCTGGCCCCTTGGCCGATGGCTTGGGAAACCGGACGAGGATTTCCGAAAGATCCATCATCTCATCCATGGTGCCGACCACGATCGCGCCAGCATCCTCCACTTGTGTCTTCATGGTGGCGTAGTCGCCGACCAGCGCACCGGTATGCGATTTCGCGGCGGTGCGCGATTTTTCGCTGCGGCCGGGAAACATCAGTACGACCGGCTTGCCGACATCGCGGCAGCGGCGAATCGCGGCGAGGAATTCGCGCGGCCGCTGCACCTGCTCGGTGTAGACCACGATAACATTGGTTGCGCTGTCGTCGGCCAGAAACTCGATGAAGTCGGTTGACTCAAGCCCAATCTCGTTGCCGGTCGAAATGACATAGGAGAGGGGGAGGCCGCGCCCGTCCGCGGCACGCTGAAAGTGGCCGAGCATGCCGCCGCTCTGGCCGACAAAAGCGACGCCACCCTTGACGCCCTGCCGCGCTTCACGCGCGAACAGCATATGCAGCATCATGCCATCGACGTTATTGGTGACGCCGAGACAGTTCGGACCGACGATGGCGAGCCCGGCGTCGCGCGCGGTCCTGGCGACTTCGTCCTGCATGTCGCGCTCGCCGACTTCGGCAAAGCCGGCCGCAAAAATCATCGCCGAACCCACTTTGCGCGTGGCGCACGCAGCAATGGCGTCACGCACGCCGGCGGCCGGTATCGTGAATACCGCGAGATCGACCCCTTCCGGCAATTGCTCCGGGCTTTTCAGGACCTGCCGCCCGTCGATCGGCTCGTCGCTGCGGCCGACCAGATGGATGTCGCCGGTGAACTTGTTGAGTTTCAGCGACTGCAAGATGACCGAGCCCGCGCTACCAACGCGCGCCGAAGCGCCCACGATCGCTACCGATCGCGGGCGCAGGAACTTGCTGACGGCCGTCGGACCGCGCGCCGACTTCCGGTCCGCTCATTTCGCGTCCTTGTCGGGCTGGAACATGAGAAGATGCGTGCCGTCATCGAGCGGATGCCAATACGGCTTCACCGCCATGCCGACCTTCAACTCCTCAACCGTGCAGTTCACGATGTCGGCGATGAAGTTGACACCCACATCGAGCGTCACGCTCACCACGGCGTAGGGCTCCATTCCGCGGAAGGCGGGCGTGCCCCGCTCGGTGACGGTGTAGGAGTACACCTTGCCTTTGCCAGACACCTCGGCCCATTCGATGTCGCGCCGCCGCCCGGTAAAGATGCTAACCGGGCGAGGGAAGTGCTGAAACTTCTTAGTCACCTTGCAGCGCTGGAGCACAAGCTTCTTGATCTTGGTGCCCTCCCAATAGGGCTCCGAGAAATCGAAGTGCCTGATGGTACGCTTGACGCTAAGTGTGTCGTTTAATGCCTTGGCCATGATCGCCTCGCTCATTCCGGGGCCAGCACCAGGGCTGCGCTTGAGCCCCAGTTGCGTCCGTAATTGATCCAGCCGATGCCGGTCACCAGCGCGTTAGTGGTGTCCTTGACCTGCCGCTCGCCTGCCTCGCGGCGCAACTGCCGTATCGCTTCAACCAGGTTTTCCGATGAGCCGGCCGCCTGACCGGCCGATATCTGTCCGCCGCCGGTGTTGAGCGGCAGGTCGCCGTTGTAGTCGAAGTTCATCTCGCGGATGTAAGGGATTCCCTGGCCGGCCTTGCAGAAGCCGAACGCCTCCATCTGGAGCATAATGGCGATGATGAAGTCGTCGTAGGGATGGAAGGACTTGATGTCCTTGATTCCCAGGCCGGCCTGCTTGAGCGCCTTCTCGCCGCAGATCGAGTGACCGCTCTTGGTCACGTCGACGAGATTCTCTCCGCCGAGATAATTAGTGAGCTCGGCATAGCCGATCGGGATGATGTTCTTGGTGAGGCCCTTCTCCTTGGCCTTCTTGCGGCTCATCATGAGAAGACCGGCCCCGCCGTCGGTCCGCATCACGCAGTCCAGAAGCCGAATCGGGTCCGCGATCATGCGTGAGTTCAGGTAATCGTCGATGGTGATCGGCACGCGCAGCTTTTCGCAGGCGTGCTCGTTCATGATCGCGTGGTTGCGTTGGGTGACCGCGAGCTTGCCGAGCATCCGGTAGTCCAGGCCATACTTCGACTCGTATGCGCGGCTGAGCAGACCAAATGCGCCCGGCGGTCCCATGCAGGCCGTAGGGGTCGGTCCATTCGCGGCGGTAGGTATGGCTGTGGTCGGTCTTGTCCTCCAGAACGTGGGTGTCGGAGAACGACAGGAACGCAATCTCGCACAGCCCGTACTCGATCGCGGCGGCCGCCCGAACCACGCAGCCCGCGGCCGAGCAACCGCCGATGTTCACCTGCTCGCAGAATCCGACCTGGAGACCCAGTTCGTCGGCGATGGTCTGCGGCCAGAAGATGTTGCCAGCCCCTGTGCCTGTCATTCCTGCAACCACGAGGCCATCGATCTCATTCTTTTCGACGCCTGTGCTGTCGAGCAGCGACTCCAGCATCTCGCCGATCAAGACGAAGACATCGCGGTCGCTTTTCTCCATGACCTTGGTTTCGGCATAGGCCACGATCGCGTGGTCGCGCAAAGCCATTGCTCTCTCCCTGAATTTTGATTGCTACTTTTGATCCGGCCGCACGCGCGGCGCGGTCTTGTCGAGAAATTGATTGAGACGCTCAACCAACTCCGGGCTACGGGTGTATTCCGCCACCATGCGCTCGAAATAAAGTCCGTCGTCGTAATTCAGATCTTGGATGCGCGGCAGGCTGTTGGTGATGGCGAAGTTCGACAGCGGCGCGTTTTTGCAGATTTTCAGCGCAAGTTCTTTGGCCTTGGCGATGTGCTGACCTTTCGGCACGATGTATTGTATGATGCCGTAACGCTCGGCTTCGTCGACCTTGAGAACGCGCCCGGTGAGCATCATGTCCTGCATGCGGGCGAAGCCGATCAGCCGCGCGACGCGGACAGAACCGCCGCCGCCGATGAAGATGCCGCGCGTACCTTCAGGTAGTCCGAAATAAGCGGTTTCGTCGCCGACACGAATATGCGCTGCTGCTGCCGTCTCAAGGCCGCCGCCCAATGTGGCACCATGTACTGCCGCGATGAATGGAATATTGCCGCGCGCCATCGCTTCAAAATAGGAGTTGCGGTTGAACTGAAACGGCAAGCGCTGGGAGCGGCCGGTTTTCCAGCTTTCCGCCGCCCAGCGCAGGTCGAGGCCGGCACAGAAATTGTCGCCGTGGCCGAAGATGATGCCGCACTTGGCCTCTTGACCGGCGCGCTCGATGGCGACACGCAATTGCTCGGAGACGACCGGATTGAAGCAGTTGCGCTTGTCGGGGCGGTTAAGCCCGACAAGGGCAATCTCGCCCTCCAGTTCGTAGGTGACCATTTGCTCTTCACTCATAAACCTCTCCTCGGTTCAGCGGTGCTAGCCAGCCCCGCTGCGCGATATTCCTGGTTCTATTTCGTGGTTTACTCTATCAGGTCCGCAATCTCGACATAGCGCCGGCGTTGCGCGGCTGCGTTGCCAAACAGCGACGATAGCAGCATGGCCCGCTTCAGGTAGAGACCGATGTCGTGCTCGTCGGTGAAGCCAATCGCGCCGTGAAGCTGGACGCAGCCTTGGGTGACGAACAGCGCATCTTCGGACGCCTTGGCTTTAACGGCGACGGCGAGTGCGGGATCGATCCGATAGGGATCGTTGTTGGCTGCAACCTGATACAGCAGCGACCGTATCACCTCGGTCCGCGTATAGATGTCGACCGCCTTGTGCTGAAGTGCCTGAAAACTGCCGATCGGCTTGCCGAACTGCTTGCGAAAGCGGAGATAATCGAAGGTGATTTCCTGGGCTTTTGCCATCACCCCGAGGAGCTCGGCGGACAGCGCAATCAGTACAAGGTCGGTGAGCGCCTCGACCGCGTTTCGCGATGATTGCCGTCGCGGGACGAAATCAGCGGGAGTGTTGTCGAGGGTCAGGGTTGCAAGTTTGCGGCCATCCACGGTTTGGGTAGCCGACAACGAGCAACCGGCGGCATCGCGCGCGACATAATAGAGTGCCGGCCCGTCGCTGCCGCTGGCGCTCACCAGAAAGCCATCCGCGCCGTCGGCGCAAACAAAGCTCTTCGTTCCAGTCACGCGAAGCGAGCCGTTCGCTTCCGAAGCTTGTGTCCTTGGCACAAGCAGATCGGTGCCGTGGGCGTTTTCCTGCAGCGCCGGGACGACGAGAGCGTCGCCGTTCATGGCCTTCACCAGCATCGGATGTGGCGCATGCCCCTGCGCCAGCGCCGCAGCCGAAATCGCGGCAAAGCCGATCGGTTCACAGACCAGCCCGCGTCCTGCTTGCTCCAGTACTAGTGCAAGTTCGGTGAGACCGAGACCGAGGCCGTCGGCGGATGTCGGTACCAGCATGCCGAGCCAGCCAAGCTCGCCGGCCTCTTTCAGCCGCGCCGGGGAAAAGCTCGAGTTTTGCTGGCGAAAACCGCGCGAGACCTTCGGCCCGGCCGCGCCGATAAATTTGGCGGCGCTGTCGCGCAACAAGGTCTGCTCCGAACTCAGATGCAGGTCCATGGTTGTCTATTTCGCCATTCAGTTGTTCGGCAGGTTGAGAACGCGGCGCGCCACGACGTTGCGCTGAATTTCGGACGAGCCGCCATAGATGGTGACACGCCGCGACTGGAAATAAGACGTCGATACATCGACCTCGCCGAACGCGGTTGCGACCGGCTCCAGCGCGGTTGCGTGCCCGCCTGACGCCTCGATCAACAACTCGTTGAGCGATTGCAGCAACTCGGAGCCGAATATTTTGATGATCGATGATTCCGGTCCGGGACTTTGTTTCTGATTGGTGAGCTCAACTGCGTGACTGAACAACGCGGAGAGTGCCGTTACATTGATGCAGGCCGCGGCGAGACGATCCCGGAACGCGGGATCGGCCATGACGCCGGACACGCGAGCCATGGTTTTGATACGGTCCAACGCCATCATCGCGTATTGCGGATTTGAGGTGGATAGACGCTCGTGCCCCAGCAGCGCATTGGCGATACGCCAGCCATCGTTGAGTTTCCCGATCAAATTCTTGGCCGGCACGACAACGTCGTCGAAAAACACTTCGCTGAACTCGTCATCGCCGGCAATCGTCTTAATCGGACGAACTGTGATGCCCGGGCTGTGTAAATCGAGCAGCAGAAAACTGATGCCGGCGTGACGCGGTTGCGCCTGCGGATCGGTGCGGACCAGCGCGAACATCCAGTCGGAATGATGGCCCCACGTCGTCCAAATTTTTTGCCCGCGCACGACGAAATGATCGCCGCTAAGCGTCGCGCGCGTTTGCAGGCTAGCGAGATCGGAGCCGGCGCCAGGTTCGGAATAACCCTGCGCCCAGATCACAGAGCCCTCGATAATCGGCGGCAGGTGCTGCGCCTTTTGTTCCTCGTTGCCGAACTCGATGAGGATAGGGCCGATGTGATTGAGCCCCTGCGCCGCCAGCTGCGGCGCGCCGACCCGCGCCAGCTCCTCCGACATTATGATCTGCTCGTTGAGCGTGGCGCCCATGCCGCCGTATTGCTTGGGCCAGTGCGGCGCCACCCAGCCTTTCTTCGACAGCGTCCGATACCACGGCATCAACTCCTCAGGCGGCGGCCGGGTCGCGCGTCCGCGAAGCGCAACGGGAAGATTCGCTTCGAGCCAGGTTCGCACCTCGGTTCGGAACTCGGCCTCCGCAGGAGAGTCGTGACGGAACATGACGCTCGCTATTCCGCCTGTATGTGTGCGGCTTTTACTACGCCGGTCCAAAGCGTGAGCTCGGATGCAAGCATCTTGCGGAAATCTTCTGGTGACCCGGTTTTGACGTAAGTGTCGAGCTCTCCGAGATGCTTGACGGTCGTAGGATCGTTCATGGCGTTGCGGAACGCAGTATTGAGCTTGTTGATGATGGCCGGTGGTGTGCCGAACGGCGCTACGACACCGAGCCAGAACGGTGCCTGCAATTTGGGATAGCCTTCTTCGATGACCGTCGGCACATCGGGCAACTCCGGATCTCGCGAGGCGCCGGCAATTGCGATCGGCCGCAGTTTGCCGGCCTTGATGTTGGACAGGCTGGTGGTGCTCGGGTCGGCAATCATCTGAACTTCACCAGCGAGCGCCGCGACCAGCATCGGACCGGTGCCACGATAGGGCACTTGCACAATATTGACACCGGTATCTAGTTTGAACAGCTCGCAAAGCAGAGATGGTGCGGTGCCGATACCTTGTGTACCCCAGTTCAGCTTGCCGGGATTTGCCTTCGCGTAGGCGATCACGTCGCCCAGCGACTTTATCGGAAGAGCCGGATTGACCGAAACAATAAGCGGCGTCTCGCTCAACTCGCCGATCGGCGCGAACGCCTTTTCCGGATCGTAGCCGAGGTCTTTATGCAAGGCAGGTCCAGTGGTCAGCGCACCGCCCGGCGTTATCAAGAGGGTGTAGCCATCGGGATCGGCTTCGGCGACAAATTTGCCGCCCACGCCGCCGCCGGCGCCGCCGCGATTTTCGACGACAATCGGCTGGCCGAGCACCGCATTCAGGCGCTCGGAAATGATGCGCGCCATGCCGTCGGTCGGCCCGCCGGGCGGGAACGGGATTACGACTTTAATCGGCCGGTTGGGAAAGTCCTGCGCCTGTGCATTCGCAGGACAGCCGCCGTACAGCGCCCAAGCGGCGCACAGCGCCGCGAGCAAGACTTTCGTCATCAAGCCGCCTCCCACATTGGCCCGTAGTTCCGGGTCGTCACTGTTTTTATTATTGGGATGCGCCCGGTATTGCCGGACCGGGCGAATTCCGAAGCTTGCGCCCCTATAAGTCCACGCTCCAGCGCTGAGGGTCAAGCGCGGCCCGGCGCATGGCTCTATTGCTTCGTAAGTCCGCCCTTCGTCTCGATGAAACTCACAATTGTCGGCAGGCCTTCGCCCTGTCGCAGGTTGGTCATGACAAATGGCCGAGCGCCGCGCATCCGCTTTGCATCGGTTTCCATTTTCGCCAAAGACGCGCCGACGTGAGGGCGCCAAGTCGATCTTGTTGATGACCAGCAGATCGGACCGGGTGATGCCGGGACCGCCCTTGGACGGGATTTTGTCGCCGGCCGCTACGTCGATCACGTAGATCGTCAGGTCCGCCAGCTCCGGCGAAAATGTCGCAGCCAGATTGTCGCCGCCGGACTCGATCAGCACCAGATCGAGTTTGGGAAATTTTGCCCGCATGTCGGCAACCGCAGCGAGGTTCATCGAGGCATCTTCGCGAATGGCGGTATGCGGGCAGCCGCCGGTTTCGACCCCGATAATACGCTCCGGGGCGAGCGAGCCAGAGCGTACCAGAAACTCGGCGTCCCATTTGGTGTAGATGTCGTTGGTAATGGCGGCGATATCGTAGATTTCGCGCATGGATTTGCATAGCGAATCCATCAGCGCGGTCTTGCCGGAACCGACTGGGCCGCCGATGCCGACACGAAGCGGGCCATTGGGGCTGGGCATGAGAAAATCTCCGTGACTTAGGTTCTGAACAAACGCGTATATTGCGTCTCGTGCATCGCGCTTGCGAGGTCGGCACGAAAGGTCGCGCTGCCGAGATCTTCGAGTGTTGCTGCAAGCGCGCGCTGAGCGGTTCGCTCTATCGCGGGCTCCAGCATCCGCAACAACTTTTGGCTCTCGGTATGTCCGAGCGGGATTAGACGAACGCCCGCTGAAATCCAGTTGGTTGTCAGCGCTGCCAGGAAAGCATGGGTAGCCGGGGCGAGCGGGATGTCATGACCGGCGCAGGCCACGCCGACGGCGATCGGATAAGTGATCAGGGCCATTCCAAAGCTTTCGCAAACGGGTGAGGGCAGGACACGGCCACGCGGCACACGTGACGTCGATGAAGGCGCGACCAAGGTTAGTCGTTTCGAGATAACGCTCACGGGTCGGCACGAAGGCGGCCGATAGCTCGGCGAGTTCGACAAGGGCAGTATCTTCCGAATTGGCAACTGCGCCGTGCGCTTGCACGAAGAAGATTCCGTCGTTCATGCCGGAGCCATCGGCGAGCATCGCTTCCAGCCACTGCCGCAAGCTTTCCGCATCCGTGATATCGCCAGCCTCGACCGCCCATTCGATACCGCTGGAATAAGAGAATGCGCCGACCGGATAGGCCGGTGATAGCCAGGTCAGCAGCCGATACAGCGCATTGGGTGAGATGATCTCATCGCTCATGATCATGTCCATGATGATGGGAATGATCATGGTGATGGCTGTCGTGCTGATGATCGCCGTGGTGGTGATCGTGCCCCGATGCAGATGCATAAGCGCCGCCTTCAGGATCGAACGGTGCTTCGATCTCGATCACGCGCGCACCTAGTCCGCGCAGCATCTCTTCGAGCACGTGATCGCGCCGGATGCGCAGCGACTTTGCCATCAGCTGGGTCGGCACGTGGCGATTGCCCAAGTGCCAGGCGACGCGGGCGAGATGCAACGGATCGGTGCCGCGGATTTCAAGAAGTAGTTCCGGCGCGGCGACGACCTCGACCAGGCGCCCGTCTTCCAATGCAAGAGCGTCGCCGCTGCGCAATGCGGCGGCATCTGGCAAGTCGAGCAGGAACGATAACCCGCGCGTGCCTTTCATCGATACGCGGCGGCGATGACGATCGTCGTAATCGAGTACGACGCTGTCAGCCGTGCCGCCCGACCATGTGCCAGCCGCCTTGATCGAAGTCGCACGCATCGGATCCCGGTTGACGCCGATCAGAACAGGAAATAGCGCTGCGCCATCGGCAACACTTCGGCCGGCGCGCAGGTCAAAAGTTCGCCATCGGCGCGCACCTCGTAGGTCTCGGCGTCGATCTCGATGTTCGGCGTGGCGCTGTTGTGGATCATGCTCTTCTTACTGATGCCGTCGCGCACATTGTCGACCGCGACGAAAGTCTTCTCGACGCCGAGCTTGTCGCGCAATTTGCCTTTCACCGCGGCTTTGGACGTGAACAACAGCGACGAAGCGGTTACGGCCTTGCCGAAGGCGCCGAACATCGGCCGGTAATGCACCGGCTGTGGCGTCGGGATTGACGCGTTGGGATCGCCCATCGGCGCAGCTGCGATGGTGCCGCCTTTGATGATGCATTCCGGTTTGACGCCGAAAAATGCCGGCGACCACAACACCAGGTCGGCAAGCTTGCCTTTTTCCACCGACCCGATGTGTTTCGATACGCCGTGCGCGATCGCCGGATTGATGGTGTATTTGGCGATGTAACGCTTGGCACGCGCATTGTCGTTGTCGCCCTTGTCCTCTTTCAGGCGGCCGCGCTGCTTTTTCATTTTGTCGGCGGTTTGCCAGGTGCGGATGATGACTTCACCGATGCGGCCCATGGCCTGGGAGTCCGACGACATCATTGAGAGCGCGCCGATATCGTGAAGGATATCCTCGGCCGCGATGGTTTCCTTCCGGATGCGGCTTTCGGCAAAAGCGAGGTCTTCGGCAATCGACGGATCGAGGTGGTGGCACACCATCAGCATGTCGAGATGTTCGTCGATGGTGTTGCGGGTAAACGGCCGGGTCGGATTGGTCGATGACGGCAATACGTTCTTCAAACCGGCGACCTTCATAATATCGGGCGCATGGCCGCCGCCCGCGCCTTCGGTGTGGAAGGCGTGGATGGTGCGGCCTTTGAATGCCTTGATAGTGTCCTCGACAAAGCCGGATTCGTTGAGCGTGTCGGTATGGATCATCACCTGCACGTCGTAATCGTCGGCCACCGAGAGGCAGCAATCGATTGCCGCCGGCGTGGTGCCCCAGTCCTCGTGAAGCTTCAGCGCACAGGCGCCGGCTTTGACCATTTCTTCCAGCGCGGCCGGTCGTGATGCGTTGCCCTTGCCGGCAAAGCCGAGGTTCATCGGAAACCCGTCCGCGGCCTGGATCATGCGGCCCAGATGGAACGGCCCCGGCGTGCAGGTAGTGGCAAAAGTGCCGTGCGCCGGGCCAGTACCGCCGCCGAGCATCGAGGTGACGCCAGACATCAGCGCTTCTTCGATTTGCTGCGGGCAGATGAAATGGATGTGGGTGTCAAAGCCGCCGGCGGTGAGGATCTTGCCTTCACCGGCGATCACTTCGGTTCCGGGGCCGATGACAATCGTGACGCCGGGCTGGATATCGGGATTGCCGGCCTTGCCGATCGCGGCGATGCGGTCGCCCTTGATGCCGACGTCGGCTTTGACGATGCCCCAATGATCGAGAATGAGCGCGTTGGTGATGACCGTATCGACCGCGCCTTGTTTGTTGGTCATTTGCGACTGGCCCATGCCATCGCGAATGACCTTGCCGCCACCGAACTTCACTTCCTCGCCGTAGGTGGTGAAGTCCTTCTCGACTTCGATAATGAGGTCGGTATCGGCAAGCCGAACCCGGTCCCCGGTGGTGGGACCGAACATGTCGGCATAGACGCTGCGCTGAATTTTTCTCCGCCATGACGATCTCCTAGAGCTTGCCCATGATGTCCTGACGGAAGCCGTAGATGGTGCGCTTGCCGGCCACCGCGACCAGTGTCACCTCCCGCGACTGGCCGGGCTCGAAGCGCACGGCTGTGCCGGCGGCGATGTCGAGCCGCATGCCGCGCGCCTTTTTGCGATCGAATTTCAGCGCCGGATTGGTCTCGAAGAAATGATAGTGCGAGCCGACCTGGATCGGCCGGTCGCCGGTGTTCGAGACCGTGAGTGTCACGGTCTTGCGGCCTTTGTTGATTTCGATTTCGCCAGGTTCGATGAAATATTCGCCGGGGATCATTTTCGCCTCATCGTATCGGCTCGTGGACTGTCACAAGCTTGGTGCCGTCGGGGAAGGTGGCCTCCACCTGGATATCCGGAATCATCTCGGCGATGCCGTCCATGACCTGCGCGCGTGAGACCACGTGGGCGCCGGCTTCCATCAGTTCCGCGACGCTGCGGCCATCGCGCGCGCCCTCGAATATGAAATCGGAGATCAGCGCCACGGCCTCGGGATGATTGAGCTTGACGCCGCGCTCCAGCCGGCGCCGTGCCACCATCGCCGCCGTGGCGATCAGCAATTTGTCTTTCTCGCGCGGTGTAAGTTGCATCGGCGTTCCCTTAATTCACCCAGAGCCGCGGCAGCGGCCCGGCACGAAGCGCGGTCAATACGGCAACAAGATCGCGGCGTAACGCGGCGCCGTCAGGGGCGACAAAGCGTGCAACCGCAAGGCCGTTCCATGCCGAGGCACCGACTTCGCCGGCAAAATTATCTGTTGCGGAGCGTATCGCGGCAACATCGTCGTCGTTGCCGGGATATTTGATGACGCTTGCTATCGCCACAGCACCCTTGGCGATGGCGCGCTGCGCCAGTGATTGCGCGACCTCTCCTTCGAGGCGAACATTTTCTGCGAAGATCAACTTCTTCCCCATGCGCACACGCCAGCGATCCTTAAAATGACCGCGCGCAACGACCTCACCCATGGCGGAGCGACCAAACACGACCGCTTCCGCCAGGAGCAGATGGCTATCTTCGGCAAGTGTCGATGTCGATGCTGCGACGCAGTCGAATCTGATCGAACAGGATTGTTTCCTGCGGCAGCCACGCCAGCGCGCCGCGGGGCGAAATCTTAAGCTTGACCTCGATCTCGGTGTCGGCCCCGAGCGAGCGGTAAACCTTTTCCGCAGCCGCCGTGGTGACAGTCAGCCCGGCGCGCGGTCCGACGTCGATATCGATACCGAAGTTGTCGCCGCCGGCCATGCCGCCGGCCGTATTGACGATCACGGCATCAAGCGTATCGCGGCTGAGGCTGTTGGGAAACCTTACGCGGAGCGAGCCGGCTTCATGGACACGCGAGCGTCTCGATCCGCCCGGGGCCGCCGCCACGCTGAAAGCGATACGCCCGACCGCGCGATTCTGCGCAAAGACCTCGTTGCTTAACGGGGCGCTCCCCAGCATCGAATCCGCCATTCATTGGGCGTTAAATCGCCATGGCGCGCTTCAGCGCCTCTTCGTCGAGGTTGTCGCGGTCGCAAGAATAGACGATAGCGCCGCGATCCATCACGGCAAAATGGTCGCCGAGTTCGCGGGCGAAATCGAGATATTGCTCGACCAAGACGATCGCAATTTTGCCGAGCGACCGCAAATAGCTGATGGCGCGGCCGATATCCTTGATAATCGAAGGCTGGATACCTTCGGTCGGTTCGTCGAGCAGTAAAAGCCGAGGCCGCATCACCAGCGCCCGGCCGATGGCAAGCTGCTGCTGCTGGCCGCCGGACAGGTCGCCGCCGCGCCGGCGCAGCATGCTCCGCAGCACCGGAAACAGTTTGTAGACATCCTCGGGAATGCTGCAATCGGCGCGCTTGAGTGGTGCGAAACCGGTCCGCAGGTTCTCTTCGACCGTCAGCAGCGGAAAGATTTCGCGGCCTTGCGGCACGTAGGCGACGCCGTGTCGAGCCCGCTCCGGCGGCCGGAGCGCCGTGATGTCAATGCCTTCCAAAGTGATGGTGCCGCGGCTGACCGGATGCTGACCGGCCAGCGCGTCGAGCAGACTGGTCTTGCCCACCCCGTTGCGTCCAAGCACGCAGGTGACCTTGCCCGGCTCCGCCTTGAGCGACACGCCGCGCAGTGCCTGCGCTGCGCCGTAATGGAGATCGATGGATTGTGCGTCCAGCATCAGAACTTTCCCCAACGCATGATCATGCGTTATCGCCCCAGATAGACTTCGACCACGCGGTCGTTTTGCGAGACCTGATCGATCGTCCCTTCGGCGAGGACCGAACCCTCGTGCAGGCAGGTGACCTTGACGCCGAGGTCGCGGACGAATGTCATGTCGTGCTCGACCACAACGACGGTACGGTCGCGGTTGATCTGTTTGAGCAGTTCCGCGGTCTGGCCGGTCTCGACGTCGGTCATGCCGGCCACCGGCTCGTCGACCAGAAGGAGTTTCGGCTCCTGGGCTAGTAACATGCCAATTTCGAGCCATTGCTTCTGGCCGTGCGACAGGCTGCCGGCCATGCGGTCCCGCACTGCGGTCAGGCGAATGATCTCGAGTAATTCGTCGATGCGGCGATGTTCCGCAGGCGTCTCCTGCCAAACCAGAGATGTCCGCGCGCGGCGATCCGACTTGAGCGCAAGCTCGATATTGTCAAAAACGGTCTGGCTGTCGAATACCGTAGGCTTTTGGAACTTGCGGCCGATGCCGAGCCCGGCAATCTCGGTCTCGTCGAGCTTGGTCAGATTATGCGCGCCGTCGAACAAGACATCGCCGGCGTCGGGCCGGGTCTTGCCGGTGACAACGTCCATCATCGTTGTCTTGCCGGCGCCGTTCGGGCCGATGATGGCGCGCATCTCGCCGGGCTCGATGGTGAAGGACAGATTGTTGAGCGCCTTAAAGCCGTCGAAGGAGACGCTTACGCCGCTGAGATACAAAAGGGCGCTGGTGAGGGCTACCATTGCGTGATCCTTATTCAGCCGGCAGCGGTTCGGTCACCCCGTCTTCGGCGGCGGCCAAGTCCCGATCGCGCTTAAGCGCGGTCCAATGCCGCAGCGTGCCGACGATGCCGCGCGGCAACAACAGCGTCACCAAGACGAACAGACTGCCGAGCAGGAAAAGCCAGTACGGCGCCAGCGGACCGGATGTGAAAAACGTCTTGGCATAATTGACGACGACCGCACCAAGTGCCGCGCCGATCAGCGTGCCGCGCCCGCCGACCGCGACCCAGATCACCGCCTCGATGGAATTGGCCGGCGCGAATTCGCCCGGGTTGATGATGCCGACCTGCGGCACATAAAGCGCCCCCGCCAGGCCCGCCATGCAGGCTGACAAAGTGAACACGAACAGCTTGTAGGATTCCACCCGGTAGCCGAGGAACCGCGTGCGCGATTTGGCGTCGCGAATGGCCAGCAGCACTTTGCCGAACTTGGATCCGATGATGGCGCGGCAGAGCAGAAATGCCAGAATCAGCGCGATGCAAGATGTCGAAAACAACACGTTGCGCGTCGTCTCCGCCTGCACGTTGAAGCCGAGAATGTCCTTGAAATCGGTGAGGCCGTTATTGCCGCCGAAGCCGAAATTGTTGCGGAAGAAGCCGAGCATGAGCGCATAAGTCAGGGCCTGGGTGATGATCGACAAGTAAACGCCGGTGACGCGGCTGCGAAACGCGAACCAGCCGAACACGAAGGCGAGCGCGCCGGGCACGGCAAAAATCATCACCGCCGCGTAGAGGAAATGCTGAAATCCGTACCAGAAGATCGGCAATTCCGTCCAGTTCAGGAACACCATGAAGTCTGGCAAAATCGGATTGGCGTAGACGCCGCGGGTACCGATCTGGCGCATCAGATACATGCCCATGGCGTAACCGCCGAGCGCGAAAAATGCGCCGTGGCCCAGCGAAAGGATGCCGCAATAACCCCAGATCAGATCGATCGACAGCGCCAAGAGCGCGTAGCAGGCGTATTTGCCGAACAGCGCCACCAGATAGGTCGGCAGGTGAAAAGCCGAGGATGCCGGCACCGCGAGATTTAGAAACGGAACGAGCACAGCGATCGCCAATACCACAACGATAAAGGCGACCGCGCCGCGATCGAGCGAACGGATCAGGAAGTGCGATGTCACGTTATCACTCCATGCGCTCGCATCATGCCTCGACCGCCCGCCCCTTGAGCGCAAACATGCCGCGGGGACGCTTCTGAATAAAGAGAATGATAAATACTAGGATCGCGATCTTGGCCAGGACCGCGCCGGCATAGGGCTCGAGGAACTTGTTGGCGATGCCGAGCGTGAACGCGCCGACCACCGTGCCCCACAAATTGCCGACACCGCCGAACACCACGACCATGAAGCTGTCGATGATGTAGCCTTGGCCAAGATTGGGGCTGACGTTATCGATCTGCGACAGCGCCACGCCGGCGATGCCGGCGATGCCGGATCCCAGGCCGAAGGTGAGCGCATCGACGCGGCCAGTGCGGATGCCCATCGATGCGGCCATCGGACGATTCTGCGTCACCGCCCGCATTTCGAGGCCGAAGCGGGTGTAGCGCAGCAAACCAAGCAGCGCGATGAATACGCCGATCGTGAAGGCAATGATCCACATTCGATTGTAGGTGACGGTGATACCGCCGAGGTCGAACGCGCCGCTCATCCAGGACGGATTGCCGACCTCGCGATTGTTCGGGCCGAAGGCCGATCGCACCGCCTGCTGCAAGATCAAAGACAGGCCCCAGGTCGCCAGCAGGGTTTCTAGCGGACGGCCGTAAAGAAAGCGGATGATGCAGCGCTCGATCAGGATTCCGACGATACCGGAGAACACGAAAGCTAGTGGGATGGCAATCGCGAGCGAGTAGTCGAACAAGCCCGGATTATAATTGCGGATCAATTCCTGAACTACGTAGGTGACGTAAGCGCCGAGCATCACCATCTCGCCGTGGGCCATATTGATCACGCCCATCACGCCGAAGGTGATGGCTAACCCGATGGCGGCGAGCAACAGCACCGAGCCGAGCGAAATTCCGTACCAGGCATTTTGCACGGCATCCCACAAAACAAGCCGTTTCTGGATGGCGACCACGGCGGCCGCGGCGGCTTTAGCGACGGCAGGCGAAGAGTTCGACGGCAGGCTGGACAACAGGCCCAACGCGTCTTGATCGCCGCGGGCGCCGATGATTTCGACGGCGGCGAGCTTGTCAGCGTCGCTCGACGTGTCGCTCGAAAGCGTGATGGCGGCACGCGCCTGCAACAGCACGCGCTTTACGCTTGGGTCCTGCTCTTTGGCGATGGCGGCTTCCAGCGTCGGCAGCACGCTGGCATCACGCGATTTGAACACCGCTTCCGCGGCGTTCATTCGCTTGGCCGGGTCGCCGGACAACAGCGTCAGCCCGCCGAGCGCGGCGTCGATTGATCCGCGCACCCGATTGCTGAGACGCACGGTGTCGACGTCGGCCGGCGCATCACCGGTAATAGGTTGTCCGGTCGCTGCGTCTGTTAGCTTGCCGGAATCGTCCTGGATATAGACCGCCTTCTTTTCGGCGCTGAACATCAGGTGACCATCCTTCAGAGCGCGAATGATGGCCTCGGCGCGCGGATTGCCGCTGGCGGCGATCTCGTTAATGCCGGTGATGGTCTCGTCGAAATCGTCGGCGGTGAAATGTGCGAGTGCTTCGTCAAAGCTCTCGGCATGGGCGGTCCCATAGCTCAATGCAAAGGCGAAGGCCAACAGCAGGACGACGATGCAAGCTCGGCAAAGACGCATTGCAAATTCCCGGAATGAAGCCTGGTCCATCCCGGTGTTAACGGAACGGGGCTCGGGTTCTTTTTGGACCATGATCGCTTCGGTTCGCCGGATCATGCTCTGGATGCGGGAAGGCGGCACCGCCGCCCCTCCGCGATATTGCTATTAGCACTTAGGCACGGCCGTGAGGGTGTACGGCCGTGCCCAGACGATCGCGCTTAGGAACCACCGCAGGTTTTGGTGACGGTGTTGTAGTTGCCGCACTTGAGCTTAACCCAATCGGCCACTAGGTCCTTCGAGCCCGGCAGGTAGGGCGACCAGGCATCGCCCGGCACCAGGCCTTTGGTCTTCCACACCACGTTGAACTGACCGTCGCCGCGGATTTCGCCGATGAAGACCGGCTTGGTGATGTAGTGATTGGGCAGCATTTCGGAGATGCCGCCGGTGAGGTTGGCCTGCTTGATGCCCGGCAGCGCCGCGATCACCTTGTCAGGATCAGTCGTGCCCGCCTTCTGCACAGCCTGCACCCACATATTAAACCCGATGTAGTGCGCTTCCATCGGATCGTTGGTGGTGCGCTTCGGGTTCTTGGTGAAGTCGTGCCATTCCTTGATGAAGGCCTCGTTCGCCGGCGTCTTGATCAACTCGAAGTAATTCCAGGCGGCGAGATGGCCGACCAACGGCTTGGTGTCGAGACCAGCGAGTTCTTCTTCGCCGACCGAGAACGCCATGACCGGGATGTCGGTCGCCTTGATGCCCTGGTTGCCGAGTTCCTTATAGAACGGCACGTTGGCGTCGCCGTTGACGGTCGACACCACCGCGGTCTTCTTGCCGGCCGAGCCGAACGCCTTGATCTTGGACACCTCGGTCTGCCAGTCGGAGAAGCCGAACGGCGTGTAGTTGATCATGATGTCCGCGTCCGCCACGCCCTTTTGCTTCAGGTAGGCTTCAAGGACCTTGTTGGTGGTGCGCGGATAAACGTAGTCGGTGCCTTCCAGCACCCAGCGCTTCACCGAGCCGCCGTCGGCACTCATCAAATAATCGACCGCCGGAATCGCTTGTTGGTTTGGCGCGGCGCCGGTGTAGAACACGTTACGCTCGCCCTCTTCGCCCTCGAACTGGACGGGGTAGAACAGAACGCTATTGAGCTCCTTGAACACCGGCAGCACGGACTTGCGCGACACCGATGTCCAGCAGCCGAACACGACCGAAACCTTATCTTTGTCGATCAGCTCGCGGGCCTTTTCCGCGAACAGCGGCCAGTTCGAAGCGGGGTCGACAACGACGGCTTCGAGTTTCTTGCCGAGCAAGCCGCCCTTTTTATTCTGCTCGTCGATGAGCATCAGCACCACGTCCTTCAGCGTCGTTTCGCTGATGGCCATGGTGCCCGACAGTGAATGAAGTATGCCGACCTTGATGGTGTCCTGAGCCTTCGCCGACACCGTGGCAAGCACGGTGAGGGCTAAGCCGGCGGCGGTCGCAAGCCAACGGCTGGCCTTAGTGGTTGTCCTATCCCTGTACATGGAGAAAGCCTCGCGTTTTTTGTCTGGCAGAGCGCACGGATGGCGCCCAGAGGACGTTTGTCGCAAACCATGTGCCAGTTCCGGCAAAACGCTAACATTATGAGATCGCACGATAAATCATGACATCTCGAGACGCTGGCGCTATCGCTTAAGCAGGCCTTTGCCTGCTTTATGGGCAAATGCAAAAATGCTGGAGCGTCAGCCTCAAGAGGCTGGATTTTCAGATCGGGGCGCAGGATAGCTGCCGCAAATAATCGGCAAGGAGCATTTGGGTGAAAGTCGGAATTGTCGGCCTCGGCCGCATGGGCGGCGCGATATCGCGGCGGCTACGCGACCAGGGTTTTGATGTTATCGGCTGGGATCAGAACGCCAAGGCCAACCAGGCGCTGGCGGCGGATGGCTTGCCGATCGCGGCTAATCCCCGCGCCGTCGCCTGCCGAGGCCGATATTGTCATTTCAAGCATCACCGAAGACCACGGCGCGCGGAAAATCTTCACCGGCGCCGCCGGTTTCCTCGACGGTGAAGTAGCCGGAAAACTGTTTATCGAGATGAGCACGCTGCAACCGATGACCGGCCGGGAACTCGCGCCGGTCGTCGAGGCCCGTGGT
Organism: uncultured Alphaproteobacteria bacterium; assembly: GCA_963742215.1. GTDB lineage: Bacteria > Pseudomonadota > Alphaproteobacteria > Rhizobiales > Xanthobacteraceae > BOG-931. The sequence continues at coordinate 59,035 of CAVULJ010000013.1, read as the reverse complement.
GCGCGGCTGATCGATGCGCCGGTGCTCGGCACTATTCCGCAGGTCCGCGCCGGTACGTTGCTGGCGATGGTCGGCGGCAAGTCCGATGATCTGGAGCGTGCGCGTCCGGTGCTGGAAAAGTTGACGCGCCGCATCGTCCATATGGGAGCGAACGGATCGGGCTATGCGATGAAGCTCGCCGCCAATCTCGGACTTGGCGCGTATATTCAGGCGGTAGCGGAATCGCTTGCGCTTGGCCTGAAGCAGGGTCTTGCCCTTGAGCAGATGGTCGATGTGTTGCAGGAGACGGCGACAACGCTGCGGCTGGCTCAAAGCCAAGGCCGATGTGCTCAAAGGTGCGGCGGGTGACATGACTCTCGACATCCGCACCCTGCGCAAGGATATCATGTCGGCGGTGGCGACCGGCGCGCTCACCGGCGTGCCGATGCCGCTTGCGGCTGGTACGCTGTCGTCGTTGTCAGCTGCCGTCGATGGCGATTATGGCGATGACGATCTCGCCGAATTGCCAAAGTTTTTTCGTGAAGCGATGTTGCAAAACTTCGAATGATGAAGTCCGGGAGGAATTTCGTGAAGTCTGAAAGGTATTCGTCTTCGCTCATGTCGAGCGTCTGCGCGCTTGCGTTATCTAGTCGCGGTTGCGGGTAGTGTCGTTAGTCATGCCGCAGCCGATCCGTTCCCGCCTGGCGGACAGGCGCAGAACGTCGAGCAAGTCGGGTTTTCATCGCTCGACGGCCGTTACGGCGGTTTCAAGATCGCCATCAAGCATACCGCTAACGACAAGTGGTATCTCTACACGGGTCATTCATTCAATCAGGGCTGGAGCATCGTCGACATCACCGATCCGGCGAACCCGCGCTTCGTCAAATTCATTCCCTACGTCACCGACGACAAACACATCCTGACCGCGCAAATCACCTTGCACGACAATCTGATGATTACGGCGCTCAATACTTTCGAGCCGCAAGCAAATCCGAAGCCGGCGATCCTGCTGTGGGATATTTCCGATCCTGAAAATCCGAAGCAGGTCGGGTCGTGGCAGGGCGGCGCGACCGGCTCACACCGGAATTCCTACCCCGGCGGAAAATATGCCTACCTCTCGACCAGCTATCCGGGCTTCAAAACGCACATCATGGTGATCCTCGATGTGAGCGATCCGGCGCATCCGAAGGAAGTCGGCAAATGGTGGCAGCCCGGCCAAAAGGACGGCGAGCCGCCGTCGCCTTATCCGGAAGGATTTCACGGGCCGGTCAACGTCAGTCCCGACGGCAAGATGGCGTCGTTCGGTTACACGCCTGATGTCGTCAATCTGGATATTTCCGATCCAACCAATCCCAAGCTGATCGGAAAAGTGCATATCACCGAGCCGTTCGCCAGCGTCGGCATGCAATCGGTGCACTACCGTGCTGCCGCTGTGGGATCGCAAGCTGCTCTATGTCAGTTCGGAAGCGCAGAAGGAGCGTTGCCAGGACGACGGCATGAATTTCGCCGGCATGATCGACAATTCAAATCCGGCAAAGCCGCGGCTGATCTCGATCTTCCCGACGCCGGTGCCGCCGCAGGACGCGCCCTACAAGGATTTCTGCGACAAAGGCGGCCGGTTCGGCCCGCACAATACCAGTCAGGAAATCCACAATCCGGCGATCCAGCAGCCGGGCAATCTGATGGATGTCGCGTGGTTCAATGCCGGCCTTCGCATTTTCGATATCAGCGATGCGCGTCTGCCGAAAGAGGTCGGCTATTTCATGCCGCCGGAGCGGCCGGTCTGCCGAGCCAAACCGGCGCGCACGCTTCGGATGTCGACTGGAGCGAGGAACTCGCGGTCGATTCGCGCGGCTACATTTATATGAACGACGACAAGTGGGGCCTGTTCGTGCTGCGCTACACCGGCAAGGAACCGAAATAGTCCGCACGCAGGTAGCGTATTCGGCGCGCTTATTCAGATGATCGGATGGAGCCTGCGCGCATTGGCGAGCGGGCCCGGAACTATTGCTGGTCACGAAATTTATACGGTTTGGCACGCAAGATGCACGGGCTGGGACCCTGGGTCGATTATTCAGGGTTCAAGGAGATGACAGATCACGAATACCTGGTGTGTCAGGTCGGCATTATCTGCGGGCTGCTGTTCCTTTGCGCAGTGGCCGCGGTGAGCCAACATCCACAGTGGTTCGGGTAACGGAATAACGGCCTCACTCCGCGGCTTGCGCCATGACGTGCTGCCGGAATTTCGGCATCACGTCTTGCGCGAGGAGCCGCATAGAGTCGCGCTGCCACGCCCGATTTGGTCCGCTCCAGTCGAGACCGGTCATCAATAAACTGCCGAACGGGCCGACCGCGTCGCGAAAGGCAATCAACTTGTCGAGGAATGTCTGCGGCGAACCATAGATCATGCAGCCTTCAAAAATGGCTTCGACCGTTGTTTCCTCATCCGTCATGTTCAGATCGGGTTTCATCGAGGAAAGGATGCCGACGCGCGACAGAACTTCGCGCATGTAGGTGTAGAAGTAACGCAGCCGAGCTTTGTTCACTATAGATACGGTCGCGTGCTTCGTTATCGCTCGGCGCCACCATCACGCTGCGCGCGACTCGCCAGTTCTCACCGCGCGCGGGTTTGCCTGCCTCGGCGCAAGCGTTGCTGTAGGTCCGCCAGTGAGACGGGATTGCGCTCGACGGCACGTTGTTGCCGGAAATGATTCCCCAACCGAGTTTGCCGGCGACGCGGGCGGTCGGCGAATCCCGGCTGGTAATTGATGTCGAGATAGGTGGTCCGGGTTTCTGGAATGGCTTCGGCATATAGCCGATGCCGAGCTTCGGAATGATTGCGTCCTTGATGCTGACGCTGCGGAATTCGCCTGGCAGATCGTAGGGCGGGTCCTGCGCCCAAATCTGCTGGATCATCTTGATCAATTCGACAAACTTCCGCGTCCGCATGTCACGGTCCGCGTTGCCGAACAGCTCAAAGTCGGACAACAAGCCTCCCGGACCGACGCCGAACATGAAGCGGCCGCGGCACATGTGATCGAACTGGGCAACTTCGGCGGCGACAACCGCGGGATCGTGATTGGGCAGGCAGATCACCGCGGTGCCGAAGCTCAAATTCTTGGTGCGCGGCACGAGGCCGGCCATGAACATCAGCGGCGAGGGGATCGGTTCGGTGGTGGCCGAGAAGTGTTCGCCGACCCACAATTCATCAAAGCCGAGAGAGTCGGCGTAAAGCGACTTCTCCTCGTCTTCGGCAAGAGTATCGGTAAAGGAACGCGTCGGAGGATGCACCGGCATCATGAACAGCCCGAGACGCATGCAGTCCTCCGCTTGATAGCGCACTGGCGTGCAAGTTCGGTACGATAGCTGGTACCAGCCGGTTGTGAAGGGCCTTGCCGGTCAGTATGGCGCTTGATCCGGCTGGCCGGTTATCCGATGCTCTGAACCTATAAAAACAACGGGGTACGTCTATGCCCCAAGGGAAGGAAGACCATGCAAACCGACCGCGCGTCCGGCAACATGGAAAACGTCGTCATCGGCAAAGTGGTGCGGCATCTGTTTCCGTTCATGATCATTCTGACCATGGTCAATTTCATTGACCGCACCAATATCGGTCTCGCGGCACTGACCATGAACAAGGACCTCGGCATCGATCCGGCGGCGTTCGGCTTTGCCGCGGGCATCTTCTTTCTCGGCTACGTGCTGTTCGAAGTTCCAAGCAACATCATTCTGCATCGAGTCGGCGCCAATATTTGGCTTGCCCGCATCATGTTCACCTGGGGCCTAGTGTGTATGGGCATGGCATTCGTCAGCGGCGCCACCGGGCTGTACATCATGCGCTTTCTGCTCGGTGTGGCGGAAGCGGGCTTTATCCCCGGCATTACGCTCTACATCCTATTATGGATTCCGCTGCGGCAACGGGCGCGCATCACCGCCTATTGGATTCTGGCGACGCCGTTTGCCGGCATCATCGGCGGACCGCTCGGAGGCCTTTTGCTTCAGCTCGACGGCGTTCTGGGGCTTAAGGGTTGGCAATGGCTGTTCGTCGCCGAAGGACTTCCGGCGGTCATCCTTGCCGTCGCTACGTATTTTTACCTCACGCCGACGCCCGCGAAGGCCCAGTGGCTTTCCGAAGATGAGCGGCAATGGCTTCAGCGCACGCTCGCAGCCGAGGCTGAGGCAATTCATGCGCAAACACGGCAGAAATTTACAATTAGCGCAGCTCTTGTGAATTGGCGCGTGCTGGTGCTGGGTCTGCTCTACATCGGAATGAACATGGGCTTGCAGGGCATCAACACCTGGATGCCGACCATTATCAAATCGCTCGGAACGCTATCCAACCTCGAAGTGTCGAGCGTCTCTGCGATCCCGTGGATTTGCGGCGCGGTGGCAGCGGTGCTCTGGGGCCGGCATTCGGATCGGCGAAACGAGCGCTACGTCAGTCTCGCCGTTGCGCTTATCTTTGGAGCCATCGGCTTTGCTGCCAGCGCCTGCGTCGCTTCGCCGTTGCTCGGTATCGTCTGCCTGTCGATTGCGGTCATGGGCATCATCGCCGGCTATACGGTGTTCTGGGTAGTGCCCGGGACCTTCCTCACCGGTGCGGCGGTCGCGGGTGGTATCGCGCTCGTCAACAGCATGGGCAATATCGGCGGCTTCATCGCCCCCTTTACGATCGGCTGGATAAAGCAGACGACCGGTTCGTTCACCGATGCCCTGCTGGTCCTGGCCGGCGCCATGGCCGTCTCCAGCGTTATCGCCTTCCTAATCCGCCCGACGCGCACGACTGTGCCTATTAGCGCCGAATCCAATCAACCAGCGTGAGTGAGCTTATGAGTACTGGAACTGGTGGCTACGTCATTCTGGTCCGCTTCAGAATCAAGGTTGGACAGCAGCGGGCATTTGCAGAGGTCATGCGATCCGCCGTGTCTGCGACACGGCAGGAGCTGGGCAGCCGGCAATACGAATTCTACAGGGATCAGGACGATCCGCTGAATTTCATGCTCTATGAGGAATATGCGGACGAGGCGGCGTTGCAGACGCATCGCGCTCGGCCAGAGATGGCGATAACGATCGCCGCCATCAAGCCGCTGCTTGAGAATCCACCGGATATGACCGTTTGGACCCAAACCCTGACCAATGCCCCGAACGACGACGGCAATCGGGACCGAGTTCGGCCACGTCACGCTTGTGCGCTTTAGCATGAAGCCGACCGCCGTCGCCGCCGTACTGGCGGAGATCGGCGGGGACCTTAATGATATGACAGGCAATGTGCGCTTCGATCTCAATCGCGGCCGCGACGATCCGCTCGAGTGCATGATCTGCGCCCGTTGGCTCAGCCGCGCCATTTGGGAGGCGCACAACGCCAAGCCGCATTTCAAGGAGTTTGCCGGGCGAGTCTCACCGTTGCTGGCTCAGCCGATGCGGCGAACACTGTGGCAGCCGGCGACGCCGTGAGCGGCAACGGAGCAGGACGGTGAAAATCGGCGATGCGCTGAGCATCGGCGATATTGAGCGGCTCGCCAAACGGCGCCTGCCGCGCGTCGTCTATGAGGGCATCGCCAGCGGCGTTGAGGATGAGCGCGGGCTTCTCCACAACGAGGCTGAGTTTCACCGCTATCGGCTGGTACCGCGTGCTTTCGCGGATGTGACGAAACGCGATCAATCGGCGTCCTTGTTCGGCCGCAGCTATGCGAGCCCCTTCGGCATCTCGCCGACCGGAGTGGCCGGGATTTTCCGTCGCGATGCCGAACTGATGCTGGCGCGCGCTGCGAGCGAGGCCCGCATCCCCTTCGTGATGTCCGGCGCAAGCATGGTCTCGATCGAGCGCATGTCGCAGGTCGATCCGGCCAATACCTGGTTTCAGATTTATGCCGCGCGCGATCCGAAAATTTCAGACGATTTCATGCGGAGAGCGCGTGACGCGGGCTTCGGCACATTGGTGCTGACGGTCGACAACCCCGTGCTACCGAAGCGCGAGCGCGATATGCGCAACGGCTTTCGTTTGCCACCCAAGCTCGCGCCGCTGGATATGTTGGAAGCGTTACTGCATCTGCCATGGGTGCTCGACTATCTGCGCAATGGTGGAATGCCTGTCATGGAAACCTGGGCGCCTTACGCCGGGCCGGCCGCTAGCGCTGCCGAAGTGGCGCGGTTTTTTCGCACGCAGAGTCCCTCGGTCCAGACCTGGCGCGATCTTGACGGCTTCCGTCGCGCTTGGCCGGGCAAGCTCGTTATCAAGGGAATCATGCGGCCGTCCGACGCGGTGCGCTGTATCGGGCACGGCGTCGACGGCATTGTCATCTCCAACCACGGCGGCAAGGCGCTCGACCGCGCGCCGGCGTCGATCGAAATCCTTGCGGCCATCAAGGCTGCGGTCGGTGATCGGCTTGTTGTCATGCTCGATAGCGGTGTGCGTCGCGGCTCCGACATCGTCGTTGCGCGCTGCCTCGGCGCCGATTTTATCTTCGTCGGGCGGGCAACACTTTACGGCGTCGCCGCCGCGGGGCTCGCCGGCGCGAGTCGCGCGCTCGGCATATTACGCGAAGAAATCGATACGACGCTGGGCCTGATCGGCTGCCCGCGCATCGATGAGCTCGGACCGGATTTCATTCTCGACGGGAGTGAGGTGGAAGCGTCCGAGAACCCCGTGCCTAGTCTGGTCGCTGCGGCCGTCTAATTCCAGCGCCATACCCCATAAGCGTGACCGTTCTGCATCTGCGGTGCGACATAATTCGGCCTGCGGTTGCCTATGGCACCAAGCATGGCGATCCAGTTCAGGATTTCGCCGCCGACATTGCCGGCCTTCAGCATTTGATACTGCGTCGACTCGGCGATCAGCTGGTCAATCTTCTGGTCCTCGAGAAGCCTAATAACGTGCGCGGCCCAGTCCGGATCGGGTACGCCGTCGGAACGCCCAGGCGCCATGCGTGGGCCGCCAACTTCTAGCGAGAAGCTGCCTGAGCCCATGATGACGACGCGCAACGCCGCCGGCCACGCCTCGATAGCGTGCGCGACGGTCTGGCCGAGCGCGTAACAGCGTTGCGCCGACGGCAGCGGGGGAACGTGCCCGCTAATGAAGAACGGGATCACCGGCACCTTCATGTCCGGTGTCAGGAAATGAAGGGGCACGGTAACCGAATGATCGACCGAGTAATTTTGCGTCATGCCGACGTCGTAGCCGGCGCCGATAGCGGCAGCGCGGATATGCGCCGCGAGATCGGGTAGCGATTTCACGACGTAGTTCGGGACATCGCGCGGCTCGTCGTTCGGCGCCTTGAATGACTTGTCGATGCCGACGGCGAATATCGGCAGGTCATTGAGGAAAAACGTATTGAGATGGTCGGTGTCGAACATCACGATTAGGTCTGGCCGGGCGGCGGCTAGCTCGTTCTTCTGCGCCCCGAACAGCTTGGCGATCTCGCAGTCCGGGCCGTCGCGCTTGACGAAAAACGGAAAGATCGGCGTGTGCGGCACTCCGAAACCGGCAACAATCTGGGCCATCGCTCAATTTCTCCGTTGTGCCGTCAGTCGACCGGCTGGCCGATCTCGTTGACCTTCACTGCGCGCATCCGCTCATTGAAAGTTTCGACATTGAGATCGCAGACCTCAAAGCGCGGTAACCCATAAGGAAGGCATTGGCTCCCGTGCGAAACAGATTGCCGACATCGCCCGCGATCAGCAAGGCGGCGTTCTTTGTCGGTGAGCTCGAGCGGCGCCAGCGCCTTCGCCGGATCGGCTTTCACGGCAGCGCGAAAGGCGTGATCGCGCAGCACTTCGCGGCAAAGGTAATTGACAGCAAAGATCGACATGGGCGGCCCCGGTCTGCTGCACGATAGTTCTGGCATGACCGCTCGCCGTTTGCCACAGCGCCCCAGCGTTCCGTCGGCGGCTCAAAAATACGGTCGGCTGGCATCGCGGCCGAGGCCGAGCTCCATACGGCCGTAGTGGGTGAAGTTCATCTCGGTGTTGACGCTGATATGCATCGACATGAAATGAATATCGCGCCACGCTCGCTGGATCGGATGCGAGGTGGCAAAGCCGGCGGTGCCGCTCAAGGAAATGATTGTGTCGATCGCCGATACGGTCATCTCGGAAACGCGCGCGAAGTCGCGCACCGAACGCGCCAGGAGCTCCGGCGAATAGGAATCCGGCGCTTGGGTGACGTTTACGGCGCGCCGCAGCAGCATCTCGGCAGCATCGATATCCGCGGCGGCCCGCGCCATCTGCATCTGAATCGAAGGTTTGGCGGCGATCAGCGATCCATCGGGCGCTTTTCGAGTTTTAGTCCATTCGCGAAAATGCTCGTAAGCGCCCTGTACGGCGCCAAGCATCGGCGTCGCGAATGAGATCGGCGCGTAATAGAAGAAGGGAGTGTGGAAAATAACATCGGAATAAAGCGCACTGCCCGGAGTCTTGCCGTCGCGAAGTTCGGCCAAGCTCAGCACCAGGCTTTCAGGGACAAAGATATCGTCGGTGACGACGGTCTTGCTCCCGGTCCCGCGCATTCCGGCGGTATGCCACGTGTCGACGATGTTGCATTCGCGGGACGGCAGCAGAAAGAATTTCCAGTCCGGTTGCTGGCCACTGTGCGTCATCGCGCCGAGCATGATCCAGGCAGAGTGATCGACGCCGCTGGCGAATGTGGAGCCCTTGCTGGTGAGGCGATAGCCGCCTTCAACGGGAACCGCCTGCGCAACGGGAGCGAATGAGGCAGCAACCGCAACGTCCAGCGTCTTGTCCCACAGCGTTCGCTGCCCAGCGTCGAGATACTGGGCGATCAGATGAGCATGGTGGATGACCAGCCCGGCGCACCAGCCATGTGACGCGTCGGCTTTGCTGAGTTCGCGCATGACGTCGAACCAGGTATCGAAGCCGAGGCCGTAGCCACCGATCCGGGTCGGCAGCAATATCCGCGCAAAGCCGGCGTCGAGCATTTCCTCAACCGACTGGCGCGGCATTTGCCGTGATTCTTCCGCCGCAGCCGCGCGTTCGAAGAACTTTGGAACGAGCGCACGTGTGCGCTCCATGATCTGTTCTTTGGTCACGCCCGGCACATCCAGCATTCGCTCATCATCGCAGATATGCACCGGCCGCGCTATCGGCCTGTTCAATGCGGTGCATGTACTTTGAGCGGATAGAGTGCCGCGCGTTCTTCAGATTTCCGGCTCAGAGCCTGCCCATTAGGACGAGGATCAAGAGGATGAGAACGACGAGACCCAATCCACCACCGCCGTAATAGCCGGTGCCGTAGAACGGTCCGCCGCCAATGCCGCCGAGACCACCGAGCAGAATAAGCACGAGAATAATCAGTATGATTGTGCCAATTGACATGAAGCTATTCCTTCAAAAAATGGTCGAGATTAATACTGGCGTTCACCGCCGGCCTTCCCGTCGATTTGAAAACTATCGAGCCGCGATGAAAGTTCCATACCCCAGGTCGCTGGGTGCCGAATGTGCACAAGAGATTTGTTGCTTGCGCTTTTAGGCAGCCGTCCGGCGGGGGACTTTCTTGCCCTTCCTGCGCGCTTCCGAGAGACCAATAGCGATGGCTTGTTTGCGGCTCTTTACGTTGCCGCCTTTGCCACCTCTGCCGCTTTTGGCGGTGCCACTCTTATACCGCCGCATCTCGTTTTCGACGTCGCGGCCAGCGCTCGGCGAATATCGTCTCTTGCGTCGTTTGGCCATTTCGTTCCTCCAATATTTGATCGCGCAATCACTTTGGCGCGACGTTCAATAACCGCCGTGCGCGCAAGAGGTTGCCTTGGAGGTTGCCAAAATTGGAGAGGAGGGCGCGGTTAATCGCGCAACTTCTTTAAGCCTTGTGGGTGGATTTGCCGGTAGGTTTTGGCTTGGTTTTACGGTGGAGGGGTACAACTTCAGCGCTTGCGCCGGTGCTCTTCCGCAACGCAGCACGAAGGTCGATCGGGTGGCCGTGCTTCTTCAAAAGATCCGCGAATGCTTCGTCGGCGAGCTCCTGAAACGTCATCATGCGCTCGTGCGCCATCAACCGGAGTTGCGACCAGCTTTCGTCATCGATCTGAATGCGCTTACCGGGCATCCACCATGCTCCGTCAAAAATTTGACCCGCTCCGCTGCATTTTAGCAGCCTGGGCGGGTTGAGCACCTGATTTTCGATAGTATTGCTATAGCCCGGCTATTCTAGCGAGGGACGGTCGAAGCCGCGCGCTGGGCCGCGAATTCGTCGGTCACCGCGCAAACTGTTTGTGGTTGGTGCGATCGCTGGAAGTGTGCGCGGCCCGGTGCTTTAGCTCAAACGCCGCTCGCTCAGAGACTTAGCCGAAGTACACGACGTAAAGTACGACGAAGGCAATAATAACTGCGGCAAGGCCAAAACCCAGGACGTAGCGGACGTTGTGTCCGGTTATGCCCTGTCTTGCTTCTGTTTCTGACACTACGGGGCGGCGCTCGGCTGTCCGATCGTTATGATAAGTCATGATGTTCCTCATTTCATATGCGGTAACGGGCGGTATCCGATTCAAGTTCCTAAAAAGATCGCGGGGATGCGGTGAAGGCACGGTTCCAGATGCTGATAATTGGAACCGGGCTTTGGCGGAACCGTTCCTCTTCTGGATTACGATAGGGAGATGTTGTCATGGGACGTTATCTTTTGTTGTGGCTTATCGGCGTGCCGATTCCAATTCTGCTTTTGATTGCGGTGTTCGGCAGCTTGCATTGATAGCCTCCCGATCGACCGGTGTACCTTTTCCCGAAAGCGAGCCAGGCGCCGTTCGCGGCGTGCGTCATGGGTTAACGCGGCTGGGTGTGCTTGGGGCGCACCCGGCGGCGTTCTTTGTTGTCCTAATTTTTGTCGGGCTATGGCTGATCTTCGATTGGAAAAATTTTGGCTGAGCCAGCATCGCGACCGTGACGACGCTCTTCATGACGCTGCTGATCCAGCGTGCCGAACATCGCGATACCCAGGCGATGCATGCCAAGCTCGACGAGTTACTGCGCACCAATCATGATGCCCGCAGCGAACTAACCCGGCTCGATGAACAGGAACCCGAACTGATCGAGCAGCATCGTGAGCATGCTCGAGCTCAGGATCAGTCCTAAGTCAGTACAATGTCAGGAACATGGGCTTAAGCCGGCGGAACAGCATTCCTGCGGCGTTCGTAATTTCGAACATTCAATGAATGTTGTTATTGAAGTAGCTCGATCCCCAGAGCACAACCACCCAGAGTAACAGCATAAAACCAATCGCTATAACTACTGGCATTTGACTTCTCCCCCACCGTGCTAGTTTCCAGGCGGTGACTGTTACACCGCGATTTTCGCAATCTATAGCATGCTGGCCGCGGTCTTTCATCCCGATTGATCGGACAGGGCGGGCCCTTTAACAATGGCTTGGAAGCCAGATTTCCAAGCCAGCGCTGATGCGGTGCCCGGGCCCGCTCGTTGCGCCAACGGAGCCCTCTCGTGACCGAAACGGTCGCCGAAATCCTCGACGCCTACCGCGCCGGCGCGACCGGGCCGGCGGATATCGTCAAGCGCAGCTATGCTCGGCTGCGTGACCATAACGACCCGGCGATGTTCATTTCACTGCGTGACGAGGGGGAGGTTGTCGCCGAGGCGGAAACGCAGGAGCGTAGCGGCGACAAGGCGCTGCCGCTTTACGGCATTCCGGTTGCGGTCAAAGACAATATCGACGTCAAAGGCCTGCCGACCACGACCGCCTGTCCGGCGTTTTCCTATCGGCCTGGCCGCGACGCTACCGCGGTGTCACGCCTGCGCGCGGCCGGCGCGCTCATTCTCGGCAAGACCAATCTCGATCAGTTCGCCACCGGCCTGGTGGGGGTGCGCACGCCTTATGGCATTCCGCGCAATCTATTTGACGACAAGCTTATCCCAGGTGGATCGAGCTCGGGCTCCGGTGTCGCGGTCGGCGCTGGTATCGTGCCGCTGTCGCTTGGCACCGATACTGCCGGATCGGGCCGGGTGCCCGCCGCTTACAACAATATTGTCGGCTTGAAACCGACCCGCGGACTGGTGTCATGTGCCGGCGTGGTGCCGGCCTGCCGAACGCTCGATTGCATTTCAGTCTTTGCGCTGACTGTCGATGACGCCATGGCGGCTTTGAATGTAATCGTCGGTGCCGATGAAGCGGACCCTTATTCTCACCCACGGACGATCCGCACGCCGGAACTGATGCCGGGCGACGCCAGGATCGGCGTACCGATGCCCGGCCAGCGCCTGTTCTTCGGCGACAAGAATTTTGAAGCCGCCTATGGCGCGGCGCTTACCAAGTTGACGAAGCTCGGCGCGAAGATTGTCGAGATCGATATCGAGCCGTTTTATGCGACGGCGCGGTTGCTTTACGAAGGTCCGTGGGTGGCCGAGCGCTATCTGGTCGTCAAGGCGCTGATCGCGTCGGCACCGGAAGCGCTCCATCCGGTGACGCGGCAAATCATCCTTGCCGGCGCGCACGGCATGGCAGCCGATGCGTTCGAGGCCTTCTATCAGCTTGAGGTGCTCAAGCGCGTGCGCGATCACGTATTTCGCAGCATCGATGCTTTGGTACTGCCGACCGTGCCGACGATCTACACGGTCGAACAGGTGCTGGCCGATCCGATTCATCTGAACAGTCGGCTCGGCACGTACACCAATTTCGTCAACCTGCTCGATCTTTGCGGGCTTGCAGTGCCGGCGTCGATCGGCAGCGACGGACGGCCGTTCGGCATTACGTTCCTCGCGCCAGCGGGAGAAGACGCAGTGTTGGCCGCAATGGGCGCGGAATTTCATCGCGCAACGGCGCTCCCGCTCGGCGCGGAAAAGCGCATAGTTACTTAGGTTCGTCGATCACGCTGACATGGGCGGCGGCGACGCGCCAGCCTTCAGGGAATCGCACCCACGTCTGCATTTGCCGCCCGATTTTGCCCGGCTGGCTGGGACGATGATAAAGCGTGGACGCGACGGCGTGATCGCGCCCGTAGGTGCTGATCACAGTTTTGGACAACGTGCGGGTCAGACCGACCGGCGATCGCGCTGCACGGAACGCTGCGATTTCGTTGTAGCCGTAGAGTATCTCCATGCCGCCGTAGCGGATGGTGCGCGAGTCTTTGCGGAAAAACTCATCGAGCGTCGCGACGTCGTTCGACACCAGCGCTTTTTCGTAAGCCTCGAAGGCGGCGGTCACCTCAGCGACGACCTCCGGCAGGTCAAGCTCCATTATTTTCTCCCTAAAACGACGGTCTAGACGCCGCTACGACGCCTTTTGTTTCCAGCGTATGCGCGATACGCAGCGCCACGTCCTCGCGCCAAGGCGCAGTGATGATTTGAACCGCGATCGGTAACGGATCGAGCGGTACCGGCACCGCGACAACCGGCAGGCCGATGAATGAGAACGGCTGCGTGTAGATTCCCAGATTGGCGCGTACCGGCATCTTGGTCTCGCCGAATTCGAACATGTCCTGCCCGATCAGCGGAGCAGTGCACGGTGTTGCAGGCGCCAAAATCGCGTCGACTTCGGCGAACAGCTTCAAAACCTGGTCACGATACCAACGGCGGAATTTCTGCGCTTTGACCACCAGCGAGGCTGGGGTCATGGCGCCTGCGATCAAACGGTCGCGCACCGCAGGGTCGTAATCTGCCGCCCGTTTACGCAGGCGATCGAGATGAAGGCTCGCCCCTTCGCTCGCGGTGATGATGAAGGCGGCGGAGCGAGCGCGTTCGGCCTGTGGGATTTCGATGTCGCGGTCGGCGCCAAGCGCCACGGCAACGCGGTCTACGGCGGTTAGCGCTTCCGCAGTCTTGCATTTGAAATAGCCGCCAGCAACCGCGATGCGCAGGCCATCGATGCTCTCCTGGAGATGGGGAGTGACCGGTTCCACGGCGCGATCGGCACAGACTGGATCGTCAGGGTCAAAGCCCTGCATGGCGTCGTAGGCGAGCGCGAGATCGCGGGCGCTGCGTGCGAGCGGCCCGAGGTGATCGAGGCTGGTTACGAACGGAAAACTGCGGGCTCGGCTGAGCCGGCCATAAGTCGGTTTCAGGCCAAACGTGCCGCACAGTGACGAGGGCACGCGGATCGAGCCGTTGGTATCGGAGCCGAGAGCAAACGGCACCAGGCCGCCGCCGACCGCCGCGCCGGAGCCGCCGGACGAGCCGCCGGTGATCCGGCTGAGATCGTGCGGATTGCGGGACGGACCATCGTGAACGTTTTCGCCGGTGAAGTCGTAGGCGTATTCGCCCATGTTGAGGGCGCCAACCAGAATGGCGTCGGCCGCTTCCAGCTTTTCGATCAACGTGGCGTCGCGGGCCGCCGCCGGGAGGTCACGATTGATCTTCGACCCCGCAAGCGTCGATAGTCCGGCAACGTCGAACAGGTTCTTCACCGCAAACGGCACACCGGCAAGCGGACCTAGCTTTTTGCCGTCCGCGTGGGCCTTGTCGATTGCGCGAGCACGCGCCAGAGCGCGCTTCTCAGTGACGGCCGTGAAGGAGTTAAGCAGCGGATCGCGGTTGCGAATGCGCGCCAGCGTCGCCTCGATGACACTTTGCGCACTAGCGCGGCCAGACCTTACGGCGGCGGCAATATCAGCTGCAGTCGCGAAGTCGAGATCGAAGGAGGGCGTATCAAGCATGAGACACCTTAGGCGCGGTAAATCGGCGCCGTTTCGGCGTCATCCGGAAGCGCGAATTCGTCGACTAGCGCGGCGATGCGCATGATCAGACCCAGGTTGAAGATGACGCCCTCGCGCCACTCCGGCTCGATATTCAAGCCAAGCGCCTGCGCGTTCGCCGCAACCAGGGCAGCGATGTTATCCGCCTTGGGCGGCTTTGCCACGGTGCTTTTTTTGCGTGACAGCCTGACCGGCCGCTTTGCTCGTGCGGCCTTCGGCTTTCGGCTCGATTTACGTTTCATGTCCGCTGCGGCAGAAATTCCTCGGCGAAATGACACGCCACACGGCGCGAGCCGAACGACCGAAGCGCCGGCATCGCAGTGGTACACGCATCCGTGCCTCGTGGGCAACGGCCGTAAAAGCGGCAGACTTTCGGATCCGGGTCAATTGGACTGCGCGGTTCGCCTGTCAGCCGCAGCCGCTCACCGCCTTTTTCGTGCAGGCGCGGCACAGCGGCGACCAGGGCCTGGGTGTAGGGATGCAACGGATGGTCGAATACGTCCTTGGCCGGGCCGCTTTCGACGACCTTGCCCAGATACATTACCAGTACGCGGTCACAGAGCAGGCGCACCACAGAGAGATCGTGCGACACGAACAGATAGCTCATGCCGATTTCCTTCTTCAGCTGCTGCAGGAGCTGAAGGATGACCACCTGCACGGAAACGTCGAGCGCGGCGGTCGGTTCGTCGAGCACGAGGAGCTCGGGATTGACAGCGATGGCGCGAGCGATACCGACGCGGGCACGCTGACCGCCCGATAGCTGATGCGGAAACCGCGTCAACAGTTGCAGCGGCAATCCGCATTGCCGCGCCACTGTCTCGACCTGCCAGGTCAGCGCATTGCCGCGCAGCTTGCGCAGGCGGCGCAGCGGATCGGCGATGGCATCGAACGCAGTGAAGCGCGGATTGACGCTTTCACCGGCATCCTGAAAGACCATCTGGATGCGGGCGCGATCGCGATCGCGGGCGAACACGCGCGCAGCCTTGCGGGACAGTTCGCGCTCGCCCAATTTGATCGTGCCGTCGCTGACGTCGATCAGACGAGTGAGAGCGCGAACCAACGTCGACTTGCCGCAACCTGACTCACCGACAAGACCGACGGTTTCGCCCTTCTCGACGGTGAAACTGACGTCATCGACCGCGTGGACCTTCGGTAGGGCCTCGGGTCCACCGGAAAACCGCCGCTTGAACCGCGTGAAAAATCCCGGTCCGCCGCCGACCGGAAACAGTTTCGAAACATCGGCAACGTCGAGCAGGGTAGTCATGCGGCGCTCGCTTTTGCTTCAAACTCGCTGCTGGCCGGTAACGGATTCCAGCAAGCCACGATATGAGAGATACTTCCGCCAGTGTACGGCAAAGGTTGCGCGCAGGCGTCGATCTTTCGCGGGCAACGCTCGGAATAGCGGCAAGGCGGCAGGTCGGTACGGCGGAGGTCGGGCAGCGAGCCAGGAATGGCTGCAAGTTCGTCGAGACTCGCCGCGGAGTCCGGCGTCGCTGCAATCAGCTCTGCGGTATAAGGATGACGCGGGTTAGCGGACAGTTCCCTGGTCGGCGCGTTCTCGACGACATGGCCCGCATGCATCACGACGATACGCGAGGAGCGCTGGCCGGCGAGCGCGAGGTCATGAGTAATAAAAATCGTCGCCATGCCCATTTCGCTCGCCAGATCGTTGACCAGATCCATGATCACGGCCTGCGTTGTCACGTCGAGACCGGTCGTTGGCTCGTCGGCAATCAGCAGCGAGGGCTTGGCCGCTAGCGCGATCCCGATCATGACGCGCTGGCACATCCCGCCGGACATTTCGAAAGGGTAAGCCTTGGCGCGCCGCGCCGGGTCGGTGATGCCGACGGAGCGCAACATCTCGACCGCCTGCGCCGGTGCTTCCTTCCGTGGCACGTTGCCATGGCGGATCAACACATCGGCAATCTGCCGGCCGACCGGCCGGATCGGATTGAGAGCGGTGCGCGGATTCTGGAAGATCATCGCAATCTTGCGGCCGCGCACGTCGGCAAGCTGACTTGGGCTGGCGTGCAGGAGATCGAGGCCGTCGAGCATCGCGCGGCCGGCTGAGACTTTGCCGGCGGGATCGAGAATGCCCATCACTGCATAGGCAGTCACCGATTTGCCGGAGCCGGATTTGCCGACCAGCGCGATCGTTTCGCCTTTGTCGACCGAGAAGCTGACATTATCGAGCGCACGCACGATGCCCGATCGCGTCCGGAATTCGACGCTCAAGCCTTCGACTGAAAGCGCCGGTGTAGCGGCCATCACGTGCGCCTCCTTGGATCGATCATGTCGCGCAGCCCGTCGCCGAGCAGGTTGAAGCAGAACACCGCGACCATCAGGGCAGCGCCTGGGAAAGCCGCGTTCCACCATTCGCCGGAGACGATGAATTGGGCCCCTTCCGCGACCATGATGCCCCATTCCGGCGTCGGCGGACGAACGCCAAGCCCGATGAATGACAGACCCGCGGCATTGAGGATCGCGTAACCCATCGTGAGCGACATCTGCACTACGAGGAGTGGGAACACGTTCGGCAGGATCTGGAAGGCGAGAATACGCCAGTCGGAATTGCCGGACAGGCGCGCGGCTTCGACAAAGCCAGCGTCGCGACGGATATTGGCTTCGGCACGGGCGATGCGGGCATAGAGCGGAAAGTTTACGATTGCGGTCGCCAACACGATGTTCTGCACGGTGTTGCCGAGCGCCGCGACGATGCCCATGGCAAGTACGAACAATGGGAACGCCATGATCGTATCGGCGATGCGGCCGACAATGCGGTCAGTCCAGCCACCGAAGAATCCGGCAGCGACGCCGGCAAGTCCGCCCATCAGGAACACCAAGACAACAGAGGCCACCGCGATAAAGAAGTCGAGCCGAGTCGCAACTACAACGCGGCTGAATACGTCGCGGCCGAGCTGATCGGTGCCGAACCAGTGGTGGGCGCTCGGCGGTTTGAGCGCCTGCGCTGTATCGCTGGTGAGCGGATCGTACGGCACGATTTCCGGACCCAATATGGCCGCGAGTACAATCAGCACGAACAGTGCGAAGGCAAAGCCGGTGACCGGGTTTTCCGCGATGATGTAGCGGGAATGCTTGATCAGCGCGGCAAGGCCGCCCTCACGCTGTGGAGTCGTCGCAATGACCGTCATGCTTCAAGCCTCACGCGCGGATCGATCACGCCGTACAGCACATCGATCAGCAGATTGAGCGCCACGTACATCACCGCCATGGTGAGCACGAAGCCTTGTACCGGCGCGAAGTCGGAGGCGAGGAGGGCCTCGACGGCGTAAGAGCCGATACCGGGCCAGGCGAACACTTTCTCCACCAGCACATTTGCGCCGAGCAGGAACGAGAACACCATGCCGAGCGTGGTGATCACCGGCAGCATCGCGTTGCGGAAAGCGTAGGTAACGATCACTGTGTAGGAGGATAGGCCCGAAGCGCGTGCGGTGCGCACGAAATCAGATGACAGCACCGCAAGCATCGAAGCACGGGTCATGCGCGCGATCGGTGCGAGCGAGAAGATGCCAAGTGTCAGGGCCGGCAGGATGAGCTGCTTGAGCGCCGCCATGAATGTTTCCGGCTGGCCGGCGATAAGGCTATCGATCAGGTAGAAGCCGGTGATCTGCGGCGGCGGGTCAAAGAACACGTCGATCCGCCCGAGCGGAGCCGGCGCCCAGCCGAGCAGGTAATAGAAGACATAGACCAGGATGAGGCCGGTGAAGAACACCGGCAGTGATACGCCGAGCGTCGTGACGATGCGGCAGGCATGATCGATGAGCGAGTTCGGCTTGGTCGCGGCAAGAATGCCGAGTGGCACCGCGATAATTATGGAAACCAGAAGGCCAAGCAGCGTCAGTTCGGCCGAAGCGGGCAGGCGGTTGATTAATTCGCTGACCACCGGCTGGCCGGTGGTCAGCGACGTGCCGAAATTGCCGTGGGCGAGATCGACTACGTAATTGCCGAATTGCGCGATCAGCGGTTTGTCGAGGCCAAGTTTGACCCGTACCTGTTCGATCGCTTGCGGCGTCGCCGCTGGTCCCGCGAAATAGGCTGCGGGATCCCCCGGCAGCGCGCGAGTCAAAAGGAAGGTGACAATCACCACGCCGATGAGGCTTGGGATCGCCATTCCCGCGCGCTTGAGGATCATTGTCAGCATGATGCGCTACCTACCCTGCCGTGCTCATCCTTTCGCGAAGGCGCGATAGTCGAGCCGGCGGTGGAACCAGTATTCGTAGCCGCTGACATTCTTTTGCATCGCGACGTTGACATAGGGTTGGTACAGCGGAATGCGGGGGATGTCGGTGAAGGCGAGATCAACCATGCCTTTGACATCTTTGTCGTAGGCAGCGGTATCGCCGTTGGCGGCCGCGGTGCGCGCGCCGTCGATGAACGTATCCATCGCCGGCGACTGATAATCCATGGTGTTGAAGATCGATTTTCCCGAATGATAGCACCAATAGAAGAAGTATTCGGGATAATCGAGCCAGCCGGAGAATACGTTCTCGAACAACGGCATGGTCTTTTTGTTGAGCTCGGTACGCCAGTTGGCACCGGGCACCTTGTTGATGGTGGTGGTAACGCCGATTTGCGCCAGGCTCTCCTGAATCAGCACTGCGATCGGTTCGTTGACGCCGGCGAAGCCGAGATCGAACGACAACGGCACGTTGATACTGCTTGCGCCTGATGAAGCGAGAAGCTGTTTCGCCTTGTCGAGATCGGTGTTGAACTTGTGCGGCTGCGGCCATGCCACTTCGGTCGGCGCATTGGCCGGCGCGCCGAACATCGGCTTGGCAAGCCCATACATTACCGCGTCCATGATCTTCTGATAGGGAATGGCGTAGGCGATCGCCTGCCGCACTTTGAGGTCGTTGAACGGCGGATTCTGCACGTTCATGCCGAGATACTGGATGCCGTTCGAATACGGCGTCGAAATGATGGTGAGCTTGCTATTGGTTTTCAGCTCGGCGAAATCCTTGTTCGGCAGATCGTAGGAAATATCGGCGTCGCCGCGTTCGAGCAGCGCGCGCCGGTTTCCAGCGTCAGGCACCATCCGCCAGATGACCCGCTTGACCTTCGGCAGCGGGCCGCCTTTCCAGTTGTCATTGCGTTCGAAGACGACTTGCGATCCGGCAGTCCAGTTCGTCACCTTGTAGGCACCGCTGCCGGCGGTATTGAGCTTGGTGTATTCCAGCCCCCATGGATCCTGTTCCGTGGCCTTTGACTTCACGAGCTGGGAGTTGATGATGCAAGGGACGATGACGGCGAGATCGGGAACGGTCAGCCGGTCTTTTTTCAAGAAGTCGACGCGGAAGGTATGATCGTCGACGACGACAAACTGCTCCGGCTTGGTGAGCGAGCCAGCGCTCATCTGGAAGGTCGGGAAGCCGCCGACCGTGACCGCGCGGTCGAGCGACCATTTGACGTCGTTCGCGGTGACCGGCGTGCCGTCCTGGAAAACCGCGTCTTTGCGCAGCTTGAAGGTCACCGACATGTCGCCGATGTTCATGTCTTCGGCGAGCTCGGGCTTGAATTTGTTCTTGTCGTAATAAGGCGTTCCGTTGGCGTCGGTCTTCATCTCATGGCTGATCAGCCGGTCGTAGCAATTCCACGACGCTTCGTACCCCGGCACGTTGGTGCCAACCCCATGGATGTCGAGATTGTTGGGCCCGCTTTCGGAGACGATAAGTAGGGTCTCCTGGCGCGACTGGGCCTTTGCCGGCGACCAAACCGCCGGCGCGGAAACGGCGCTCGCGGCAGTCAACGCGGTCATGGATTTGAGGAAGTCGCGGCGCTTCATTGCAGTCTCCCAAGCTGTGCTGGGAACTCTTCCGCAAGGCGCATGCCACATGATCGGGGAGCTAATGCCGCAGCTTAAGTCCTTGATTTGTCTCTGCTCAGGTTTCCGTTTCGCGGTCTGATGCAGGCCGCTTGAGCGGCCCGCGCCAATCGCGCTTATTTATTAGGCAAGCGTTCCGCTGCGCTGGTGGCCTATTCCTTGCACGTTTTCCAGACGAAAAACGGGTGAGGGATTCGTCATGCACCGCGTCAAACTGGAAGCTGAACCTGCAACGCTGTCCGTCGATCTGGACAAATCCGCTCTCATAATCATCGACATGCAAAGGGATTTTCTTGAGCCCGGCGGGTTCGGTGCTGCTCTCGGAAATGATGTTACGCAGCTTCAGGCAGCGGTTGGGCCGTGCCAAGAAACGCTCAGTGCTGCACGCGAGATAGGCATGTTGGTCATCCATACGCGGGAAGGCCACCGTCCGGATCTTACAGATGCGCCGCCGCACAAGGTCGAACGCGGCGATCCGTCAACCCGCATTGGTGCGCCCGGGCCAATGGGCCGCATACTTGTTCGCGGTGAGGCCGGTCACGACATTATTCCGGAGCTTTATCCGCTCGCGTCCGAACCGGTCATCGACAAGCCGGGAAAGGGCGCGTTTTACCAGACCGACCTTGAGCTTGTTCTGAAAAACCGCGGCATCGATACATTGTTCGTTTGCGGAGTGACCACCGAGGTCTGCGTCAATACTACGATCCGCGAGGCTAACGACCGTGGCTTCCGCTGCATCGCGCTGTCGGACTGCTGCGCGTCGTATTTTCCGAAATTCCACGAGGCGGGCCTGGCCATGATCAAGGCACAGGGCGGCATTTTCGGTTCGGTGACCGGATCGAAGGCGCTGCTTGCCTCGCTACAGGCGCGCGAGGCCGCCTGACGGAATTTCTAAGGGGCATCTAAGGGACTTCGACCAAGGGGGAGCGTGAAATGACGACCATGACATCGACTTCTGGGTTTCGCCCAAAACTATGGGTCCCAGGCGACTGGAATGCCTTTTTCGGCTTCGGCACCAACATCCTCACCAACATGTTGACGCTCACGATCCTGTTGCGATTCGTGATCAAAATGCCGGATTCGATCGTGTTTGGCCGTATCCTTCCGGCGGTCGGCCTGATGATGTGCCTTTCGACGTTTTACTATGCGTATCTAGCTTACAATCTGGCGAAACGGACCGGGCGTAACGACGTCTGCGCGCTGCCGTCCGGTATCAGTGTGCCGCACATGTTCATCGTCACCTTCGTGATCATGCTGCCGATCGCGTTGAAGACCAGCGATCCGATCAAAGGCTGGGAAGCTGGACTGACGTGGGTGTTCTTTCAGAGCTTCATCCTGATGATCGGCGGCTTCATCGCTCCGATCGTCCGCAGGATCACGCCGCGCGCGGCCCTGCTCGGTACATTGGCTGGCGTATCGATTACCTTCATCTCCATGGCTCCGGCCATACAAATGTACATGACGCCGGTGATCGGCCTGACCTGCTTCGCCGTCATCTTGGTGAGCTGGTTCGGCGGATTTAAATATCCGCTGGGTATTCCCGCGGGCCTTGTGGCCATTGCGGTCGGAATGATCATTGCGTGGGGCTCCAACCTCCTCGGCCTCAGCTACGGTGGGCTGAGCGTCGCGGGCGTTGTCGGCTCCTTCACGAATTTCGGCTTCAACGTGCCGCTCCCTGCCGTGAACCACATCTTCTCCGGCTTTGAATATCTCGGCGTGATCCTCGTTACCGCCATCCCGTTCGGCATTTACGATCTGGTTGAAGCGATGGATAACGTCGAGAGCGCGGAGGCCGGCGGCGATGCCTTTCCAACGACCCGCGTGCTGACCGCTGACGGCGTCATCAGCCTGATCGGCTGCTGCATGGGCAACCCGTTCATCAACGCCGTTTATATCGGCCATCCCGGCTGGAAGGCCATGGGCGGCCGCATCGGCTACTCGGCGGCGACCGGCATCATGGTGATCGTGCTGTCCTGGTTCGGCGTGATCTCGCTGCTCCTGGCCGTCATACCGGTCGTGGCGATCTACCCGATCCTGCTCTACATCGGCATGCTGATCGGCGCGCAGGCGTTCCAAACCACGCCGAAGACCCACGCGCCGGCCATTGTGCTGGCGCTGACGCCGCATATTGCCGCTTGGGGCGCGACGCAGCTGGACGGGGCCTTGGGTGCGGCCGGTACCAGCGCGGCGGCCGTCGGCTTGGACAAACTCGGCAATAACGGCGTTATGTATGCGGGCCTCAAGGTTATGGGCGGCGGCTCTATCTTGACCGGGCTGGTCCTTGCCGCGATCGGCGCTTTCATCATTGACAAGAAGTTCGTCAACGCCTCGGCGTTCGCGCTTGCCGGCGCCGTGCTTACCTTCTTCGGCTTCATGCACGGTGACTCGCTCGGCATCGCGATGACGCCCACTGTTGCGATTGCCTATCTGATCGTGGCGGTCTTCCTGTATGGGCTCAGCCTCAGTCCGGCGTCAGCATTCGATCGCTCGGCCCCGCACGAGGCAATAGCCGAACCTGCCGAGTAAAACAGGCCGTCTAAACATCTCGCGAACGCGCGCCCCCAATCGGGGCGCGCGCTTGCTTGACTCAGTGCCCGCTCCGCCTGCACCATTTGCCCCTTATGAGGGCACAGCAAAAGGACCGGCGTGATACCAACCCGGCATTCGGCGGCAATAAGCTGAAACTCGGAACGTTTCAGACCAACCTCAATTCCGGCTGCGTGATGTCCGACCTCGACGGCCGGCTGGAGCTCACCTGGCCGAACACCGTGACACTGGCGCAGCTCGGCGACGAAATGGATTTTGAAGCGCTGGTGCCGGTGGCGCGCTGGCGCGGTTTCGGCGGGGCGACCAATCCGCAGGGGCCGGGCTTCGAGACTTACACCTGGGCTGCCGGTATCGCGTCTGCGACCAAGGCCGCAGGGGTGATCTCGACCTCGCACGTCGCGCTCAATCATCCGATCATCGCCGCCAAGCAATCGACCGTGATCGACCACATTTCCAATGGCCGTTACACGCTCAATATCGTCAACGGCTGGAATTACCCGGAAATGGAAATGTTCGGCGTCAACTTGCTCGATCACGAGGAACGTTACGCCTGTGCCGAGGAGTGGGTCACGCTGGTCAAGCGGCTTTGGACGGAGGACGAAAGCTTCGATCACGACGGCAAGTTCTACAAGATCAAGCGCGGCTACCTGCAGCCAAAACCGATCCAGTATCCGTATCCGGCGATCATGAATGCCGGCGCATCCGAGCGCGGCCGGCATTTCGCCTGTAAGCATTGTGATCTTGTCTTCACCAATATCCGCAGCTTCGATCACGAAGTTCACAAGGCTCATGTGGCGGCCTACCGCACGCTGGCGCGCGAAGAATATGGCCGCGACGTCGCGGTGTGGAGCAACGCCAATGTGATCCAAGCCGAGACCGAGGCCGAGGCACGCGCATTCTATAACTACTATGTGCACGAGAAGGGCGACTGGGAGGCGGCACGCTACGTCATCGATACGATGGGTGCCGAGATCAACCAGCGCGATTATCCGCCGGAGCGCAGGAAGGCGATGGCCGAGATGATGATCTCGGGCTGGGGCGGCTTCCCACTGATCGGCACCAAGGAGCAGATCGTCGACGGCCTGGCGGCGCTGTCAAAGGTCGGTTTCGACGGCATCCTGCTCTCGTGGCCGCGTTATATCGAGGGCATGCGCGAATTCCGCGATGTGACCTATCCGCTCTTGAAACAGGTGGGATTACGTGGCTAGAGCCCGGTGCATTCCCGCTCTATGATCGCGGGAAATAAAACCGGAGGAAACGCGATGGCGGCGCTCACGCAAAGCTACGTCAATGGCGTCGGTGAAATTCCGTTGATTGGCGAAACCATCGGGCGGTTCTTCGATGCCATCTGCGACAAATATCCGGACCGGCCAGCGCTGATCGTCCGGCATCAGAACGTTCGGTGGAGCTACGGCGAATTGCGCCGCGAGGTCGATAAACTCGCCGCCGGCCTGCTGACGCTCGGGCTTGAGCCCGGCGACCGTATCGGCATCTGGTCGCCGAACAACAGCGAGTGGGTGCTTACCCAATTCGCTACTGCCAAAGCCGGACTGATCCTGGTCAATATCAATCCGGCTTATCGGACTACCGAGCTCGAATACGCGCTTAACAAGGTCGGCTGCAAGGCGCTGATCCTTGCCGAGAAATTCAAGACTTCGGATTATATCGGCATATTGCGCGAGCTGGCGCCGGAGCTCCGACACGCGACGCCGGGCAAGCTTGAATCCGCGCGCCTGCCTGCGCTGGGTTCGGTGATCCTGCTCGGAGATAGCTGGCACCCTGGAACATTCAAGTTCTCTGAAATTCTGGCGCGCGGCATCGAGAAAGAGAGAGCGCGGATCGTAGAGCTTGAGCCGCAACTACAATTCGACGAAGCGATCAACATCCAGTTCACCTCGGGCACCACCGGGTTTCCCAAAGGCGCGACGCTGTCGCACCACAATATCCTCAACAACGGCTTTTTCATCGGCGAGGCGATGAAGCTGACGCCCGAGGACCGGCTCTGCATCCCGGTGCCGCTCTATCACTGCTTCGGCATGGTGCTCGGCAATCTCGCCGCCGTGACGCACGGCTCCTGCATGGTTTTTCCCGGCGAAGGTTTCGATCCATTGGTGACGCTGCAAACCGTTGCTGAAGAGCGTTGCACCGCGCTCCACGGTGTTCCGACCATGTTCATTGCCGAGCTCGACCATCCGGAATTCGAACGGTTCGATCTCAAGTCCTTGCGCACCGGCATCATGGCGGGCTCGCCGTGCCCGATCGAAGTGATGAAGCGCTGTGTCGCCAGGATGAATCTTTCGGAGATCACGATCGCTTATGGCATGACCGAGACCAGCCCGGTCAGTTTCCAGAGTTCGACCACCGATCCGCTGGAGCGCCGCGTTTCGACGGTCGGCCGTATCCAGCCGCACCTCGAAGTAAAGGTCGTCGATCTCAATGGCCGTATCGTGCCGCCGGGGACGCCCGGCGAGCTATTGACCCGCGGCTATTCGGTGATGCTCGGCTATTGGGGCGACGAGGAACGCACCAAAGAGGCGATTGATGCGGCGCGCTGGATGCACACCGGAGACCTCGCCACCATCGACGCCGAGGCCTACTGCAACATCGTCGGGCGCATCAAGGACATGGTGATCCGAGGCGGCGAGAATGTCTATCCGCGGGAGATCGAGGAGTTCCTGTACCGGCATCCAAAGGTCCAGGACGTTCAGGTGATCGGCGTGCCGGACGATCGGTACGGCGAAGAGATTTGCGCCTGGGTCAAGCTGCGCCCTGAGATGAGCGCGACCGAAGAGGAGATCAAGGCGTTCTGCCGCGATCAGATCGCGCACTACAAGGTGCCGCGCTACGTGAAGTTCGTCGACGCGTTCCCGATGACGGTAACCGGCAAGATCCAGAAATTCATCATGCGTGAGCAGACGATTTGCGAACTGGGCCTGGAGGTACAGAAGACGGCGTAGTACCGTTAGCCGAGCTACTGTCCACTCAGCAGCGTCGGATTGTCTTTAACGAGTTTTCCGTAGAGCGCGAACTGAGCGCGGGTGTCGGCGTCCAGCACCTCGGGCGTCGAACCCACGGCTTCCGTGCCAACATCGGCTAGCCGCTTGATCACTGTGGGGTCTTGCATGGCCTTGCTTGCCGCCACTGCAAGCTTGTCGATAATCGCCTTCGGCGTTTTGTTCGGGGCGTAGAGACCGGTCCAGAACGGTGCGTCGTAATCGACGCCGGCTTCCCGCATAGTCGGAACGTCGGGCAGCGACGGCGAGCGGGTCGCTGTCGTCACGGCGAGGGCACGCACGGTGCCATTGCGTATGTTATTCGTCTCGGCCGGGGCGCCGTCGATCATCATGACCACGCGGCCCGACATCAGATCCGGCAGCACCGCAACTGTGCCGCGATACGGCACATGCACAATGTCAACAGCGGCCTTTTCCTTGAACAGTTCGGTGATGAAGTGAACGGCGGTGCCGGTGCCGGACGAGCCATAGCTGTACTTGCCCGGATTGGCTTTGAGCAGGGCGATGAAGTCCTTCATGTCTTTCACCGGCAGCGACGGCGTCACGATCATGACCGGCGCGAATCGGGTGATGAGCGAGACCGGTGCGAGATCGCGGAGCCAGTCATAAGGCAGTTCCGTCGTGACGGACGCATGTACAATTCCGGTCACCGAGTGATAGAGCAGCGTGTAACCGTCCGGCTCGGCGCGCACGACCTCGTCGGTCGCGATGGCGCCGCCTCCGCCGCCTTGGTTGATGATGACAATCTGCTGGCCGAGGACTTCGGAGGCCTTGTCAGCGAAAATCCGCGCGGTGACATCGATGCCGCCGCCAGGTGGAAACGGTACGTACATTCTTATGGGACGGGAGGGAAAATCGTTTTGCGCCGCAGCAGGGATCGCGATTGCGACTAGCATCCATGCGCCGCCGGACAGCAGCAACCCTTGAAGCAGTTTCCTCATCGTGGTGACATTAATCTTGTGCCGACGCCAATCAAGCCGCTGCCGCACACGGCTTCTCAAAAAAATGGAATTGAACGATGAAATTGAGCAGCGAGCGCATCCTCACCACGCACGTCGGCAGCCTGCCGCGTCCGGATGACCTATTCGAGATGATGCTGGCGCGTATGGACGGCAAGCCGGTTGATGACAAGGCCTATGCCGCGCGGGTGCAAAAAGCTGTCAGCGACAGTGTTCGCCAGCAGATTGAGCTCGGAATTGACGTCGTTAACGACGGCGAGATGGGCAAGCCAAGCTTCATTACCTATGCGGCGCAGCGGCTGAATGGCTTGGAAAGACGTGCGGGCGAACGCAAAGGTCCATTTGCGACCAGCCGTGAGACAGCGTCTTTTCCGGAATACTACAGTTCGGAAGGTGCGGCGCAGGTCAGCGCAAGCCGACGGCGTGCGCTGATGGTCTGCGCGGGCCCCATTACATACAAGGGCCACACGGCGCTGAAGGCTGATCTCGATGCACTCAAGGCCGCGGTGGCAGGCTCAGGCGCGACGGAAGCGTTCGTGCCGGCGATTGCGCCGTCCAATGTCGAGGCGACGACGCCGAATGAATATTATCCGACGCCGGAAAAATATGTGTTCGCGATCGCCAAAGCGATGCGCGAGGAATACAGGGCGATCGTTGACGCAGGTTTCCTGCTACAGATCGATGACCCGTTCCTCGTTACCTATTACATCACCCGGCCGGACCTCGACATTTCTGAATGCCGTAAGTGGGCTGAGGTGAGGGTCGAGGCACTCAATGCCGCGCTTGATGGAATTCCCGAGGACCGGATTCGCTTCCATACCTGCTACAGCATCAATATGGGACCGCGTATTCATGACATGCAGCTTAAGGATATCATCGACATTGTCCTTAAGGTCCGTGCCGGCGCCTATTCATTCGAGGCAGCCAATCCGCGTCACGAGCATGAGTGGGAAGACTGGAGACGCGCAAAGATTTCCGACGACAAGATTTTGATTCCAGGCGTCATTACCCAATCGACGGTTCTGGTCGAGCATCCAGAGCTCGTCGCGCAACGACTTTCCCGTTTTGCCGAAGTTGTGGGACGTGAGCGGGTGATTGCGGGCGCTGATTGCGGATTCGCGTCGTTCGCCGGCTCGAATGAAGTGCATCCGACGATCGTTTGGGGAAAGCTCAAGGCGCTTGTTGAAGGCGCCCGCATCGCGAGCAAGCGTTTGTGGACGTGAACTAAACGCTTCAGTCCGCTTTAAGTTCCGCTGTGCAATTTCTGTTCACGCCTCAGGCTTTGCCGAAGTCTGAGCGCGA
This sequence comes from uncultured Alphaproteobacteria bacterium, assembly GCA_963742215.1. Taxonomy (GTDB): domain Bacteria; phylum Pseudomonadota; class Alphaproteobacteria; order Rhizobiales; family Xanthobacteraceae; genus BOG-931. The sequence continues at coordinate 30,750 of CAVULJ010000013.1, read as the reverse complement.
ATGAATAGCTATTTATATTCGCTGAATTTTTCTGGTGATTACCGGAACGTAGGTCCTTGCACTGAGTTTCCGGATGAGCACGCCGTCGCCACAAGCATCCCGGCGATTTTGTTTTTTGGGCAACTCACCAGAGGGACAACCAGGAGAGTAATAAAATGAAGACGAAATTATTGGTCTCGGTTGCGATGGCAGCCCTGAGTCGCGGGTACAGCCGGCGCACTGGCCCAGCAGCAAGAGGAAAAAGGCGGCGCGCCTGCTGGCGCGAAGCCGGGTGCAGCGCAGCATCAGATGGCGCCGGGCGGCGCCGGTGGCGCGATGCAGCACGCGGCACCGGCCCGGGCGCGCAGCTTCAGGGTAAACCCGAAGGCGGCGCGAGCGAGCAGCATTCGGTGCAAGGTGGTCCCGCCGAAGAGCGCGGCAATACCGGCATGCAGCGCGGTGCTCAGGAAAATCAGCCGGGCAAAGCCGGCGAAAATGCGCAGGAGCACGCGCAAACCCAGCCGGGCGGCAAGACCGAGGAGAATGCGCAGACTCAGGACCGCAACAAGACCCAGGAGAACGCTCAGGGCACCACGCAGGAGCACGGCGCTGCTCAGCAGAACGCACAGGGCAAGGCTTCTGGCGGCAAGTCCGTTCAGCTCTCTGAAACCCAGCGCACGCAGATCAAGAACATCGTCGTCAAAGATCGTAATGTCGCGCGCGTCGATAACGTGAACTTCAGTGTCAATATCGGCGTTGCGGTGCCACGCACCGTTCACGTTGAGGTGCTGCCAACCGATATCGTGGAGATCGTCCCGGAATATCGGGGTTTCGACTATGTGATCGTCGGTAATCAGCTTCTGATCATCGATCCGAACACGATGCTGATTGTCGAGGTTCTGCCGGTCTAACGCGCCTCTGATCTACAACAAGAAGCCCGCGCCGGATGACGGCGCGGGCTTTTTCGCATTTCGTCATGGTCGATCCGGAGCAAGCTGATCCGGCCGCTCGACCTTTCGTAACCGCGGAAAGCGCCAGGCCCATAGTACGACAATGGCAAGCACGGCCACGCCGCCCAGCACGGCGGAGCCGACCGCGCCGAACCATTCGGCTGTGACGCCCGACTCGAACATGCCGATCTGGCCGGACGTGTTGACGAACAGCGCGTTGACGGCAAAGACCCGGCCGCGCATGTGGTCCGGCGTCGCGAACTGGATCAGCGACTGGCGGATGACCGTGGACAGCATGTCGGCGCCGCCCACCACCATCAGCATGGCGAGCGACAAGCCGGTATTGCGGGAAAATCCGAAAGCAATCGTGGCCATGCCATAAACTGCCACCGCTGCAAACATGATGAGCCCGCCGCGCCGGGTAATCGTCGTGCGTGACAACGCGACGGCAACGATCAGCGCTCCGGTCGCTGGCGCGGCGCGCAGCAGTCCGAAGCCCCAGGAATTGATCTGCAAGATATCGCGGGCAAAGATCGGCAACAGCGCAACGACGCCGCCGAACAAGGTCGCGGCAAGGTCGAGCGACATTGCCCCGAGCACGGCGGGCTCGTGCCAAATGAAATCGATGCCGGCGACCAGCGTCGTCCACGTTACTTTCAGGCGTTGCGCCGGCACGGGCGGCATCGGGAGGAGGATGCTTGCCACACCGGCGATGACGATGAGCAGTGCACAGAGTCCAAAATCGACTCCGGCGCCGAACGCGTAGAACAAGCCGCCCAGCGCCGGGCCGATCAGTTGTGACATTTTTCCTGCGGAAGCGTGCGCAGACACGGCCTGCAGCAAAATCTCGCGCGGAACGGTCGAAGGCACCAGAGATTGCAGAGCAGGGGCTTCGAAAGTGCGGGCGACGGCATTGATGAACAAGAGCGCGAAGATAAGCTCGACCGGACGATCGGCAAACGCCGCCAACAGCAACAGCGCGACCGAGACAATAAGCTCAACGATATAGCAATAGATGAGAATGAGCTCGGCGGCTGGAACGATCGACGACTTGCCCGGCGATCAGAGAAAGCGCGAGCGGCGGCAGGAACTGCACCAGCCCGATCAGGCCGAGCGCCATGGCGCTGCCGGTGAGATCGTAGATCAGCCAGCCGACCGCGACCGCCTGCATCTGGTTGGCAGTATTGGCGGCAGTGCGCGTGGTGAACAGAAGCCGGAACGGGCGATGATGAAACAGCGGTGCGATTGATTTGGCGGTGGCCGATAGATCAGTCATCGCGCCGCGTCGTCACCACTGGCCGCCATTGCTCACCGTTTATTTTCCAAAACTACACGACATGCGCTGGCGACAGCTTGCACAGCCGGTCGCCGCGCTCGATCTGGATGGTCGGATGCCCGATGCCGAAGCGCTGCTGCAATCCGGCATAGACCGCGTCGAAAAAGTCCGCTTCCGGATAGCGGTCCGGCATCACCAGGTGGCAGGTCAGCGCGGTCTCCGTCGTGCTCATCGGCCAGATATGAAGGTCATGGACTTCGCTCACGTCCGGAAGCGATTGCAGGTAGATTCGGACAGCACCTGGGTCGATCTGCGACGGCACGCCTTGCAGCGACATTTTCGCGGCATCGCGCAACAGGCCCCACGTGCTCCAAACAATGACGGCTGAAATGACCAGGCTCGCTATCGGATCGACCCATAGCCAGCCGGTCAGAAAAATGATCAGGCCTGCGGCGACGACGCCGGCCGAGACTGCCGCATCGGCCAGCAGATGCAGGAATGCGCCATAAACATTCAGGTCTTCCGTATTGCCGCGCGCCAGGATCGCGGCCGCGATGCCGTTGATGAGCGATGGCGATGGCGGCAACGATCATGAGCATGGTACCGCCGACCGGCTGCGGCTCGAACAAGCGCTCGATCGCCGACCAGGCAATGGCGCCAGTGACGACCAGCAGCACCGTTGCGTTGATCAGTGCCGCGATGATCGAGCTTGAGCGGAAACCATAAGTGTAGTGCTCGGTCGGATTGCGCCGCGAAATGGCGTGGCTGCCCCAGGCGAGCAACAGCGCAAGCACGTCGCCGGCGTTGTGGCCGGCATCGGCCAGCAGCGCCATCGAGTGCGCCAGCACGCCATAAAAGACCTGTATGACGACCAAAGCGACATTCAACGCCGTAGCGATCGCAAACGCAGTCCCGAACGTATCCGGTGCGTGGCTATGCCCATGAGTGTGACCATGAGCATGACCATGCCTGTGGTCATGACCGTGCTGATGGCCATGATCGTGTTCATGTTCGTGATGCGACGACATGCGTCATATTAAAGCATTTTTGCCGCTGGCTTGAAACATTCACACGTGATGTTGAGGGGATATAATCGCGGCCATGATTATTCACCGCAGAGGTTTTTTGCAGCTCTCCGCAGCCGCTGCGGCCTTTCCGAAGCCAGCGCTCGCGCTCGATTATCCGACGCGGCCGGTCCGGCTGCTGGTCGGCTTCGCGCCATCGGGTGCGGGCGACATTATTGCGCGGCTGATCGCGCAGTGGCTGTCGGAGCGGTTGGGTCAGCCCGTGGTCGTCGAAAACCGTCCCGGCGCCGCAACGAACATCGCCACCGGCATGGTCGCACACGCGGCGCCCGACGGTTATACGCTGCTCAACGTCACCACCATCAATTCCTGGAACGGCGCGATCTACAAAGACCTCGACTACAATTTCATCCGCGATATCGAGCCGGTCGCCAGCATGAGCCGCGCCGGTGGCGTGCTCGAAGTCCATCCTTCGATGCCGGTCAAGAACGTCGCCGAGTTCATCGCCTATGCCAAAGCCAATCCAGGCAAGATCGATATGGGCACCGGCGGCCCCGGCAGCGGCCCGCACATGTATGGCTCGCTGTTCGAGATGATGACGGGCATCGAACTGGTGCCTGTGCATTATCACGGTACCGGGCCGGCGTTCCCGATTTGCTCAGCGGCCGGCTGCAATGCATCTTTGATCTTGTTCCGTCGTCGATTGGCTACATCAAGGACGGCAAGCTGCGGCCGCTCGGAGTGACGACGGCTGCACGGTACGATGCGCTCCCCGATGTGCCGCCGATCGCCGATACCGTTCCGGGTTATGAGGCAAGCGGCTGGCAAGGGATCGGCGCGCCGGCAAATACGCCGGAAGAAATCCTTGATAAGCTCCATGGCGAGATCAACGCGGCGCTCGCCGATCCCGCGTTCAAGGCGCGGCTGGCCGATCTTGGCGCGCCGGCGTTTTCCAGTTCGCGCGCCGAATTCAAGGCGCTGATCGCAGCCGATACCGCAAAATGGGCCAAGGTCGTTCAGTTCGCCAATATCAAGGCTGAGTGAGACGGCCGTCAGTCAGAGGAGAGAGACGAGTAATGAAAATTGCCCGCCGGAAGTTTCTGCGGCTGGCGGCCGCTTCGCCGACGCTCTCCCTTTTGCCGCGCGCGGCCAAGGCGCAATCCTATCCAGCGCGGCCGATCCGGTTGATCGTGCAAGTCCCTCCGGGAGGCTCACCTGATATTGTCGCGCGAGTAATGGGCCAATGGCTTTCGGAAAAGCTCGGCCAGCCGGTCGTGGTCGATAACCGGCCCGGCGCCAGCGGCAATATCGCGACCGAGTTCGTGACCAAGGCCACGCCTGACGGTTACACGCTGTTGCTTTCGATGTCGTCGAACGCAATCAATGCGTCGCTCTACCAGCACCTCAACTTCAATTTCATGCAGGATACGGCGCCGGTCGCCAGCATTTCGCTCATCCCGTTGGTGATGGACGTAAATCCTGCGGTGCCGGCGAAATCCGTTCCTGAATTCATCGACTACGTGAAAGCCAATCCGGGCAAGGTCAATCTGGCCGCGTCCGGCGTCGGCACCCCGCTTTATGTCGCCGGCGCGCTGTTCAAAATGATGACCGGGCTCACCATGCTCGACGTGAACTATCAGGGTGAAGTCGGCGGCGATGCCCGATCTGCTGAGCGGACAGGTGCAGGCCATGTTCGGCGTGATGCCGGCTTCGCTCGGCTACATCAAGTCAGGCCAGCTCCGCGCGCTCGCGGTGACGTCGAAGAAGCGACAGGAACTGATGCCGGACGTCCCGGCGATGGACGAATATGTGCCGGGCTATGAGGCTAGTGGCTGGTATGGCGTCTCGGCGCCGAAAGGCACGCCCGCGGATATCGTTCAGATACTGAACAAACAGGTCAATGCCGGGCTTGCCGACCCGGCGTGAGAAAGCGGCTGGACGATCTCGGCTGCAATGTGTTCAGCGGCTCGCCGGATGATTTTGCGAAATTCGTCGCTGCTGAAACCGACAAGTGGGCGAAGGTCATAAAATTTGCGAATATCAAAGCGGACTAAAAGTACCGCTGTTACGGGGAGGAAATCGGATGCAGCTGCCACGCCGGGATTTTTTGAGTCTTGCAGCAGGCGCCGCCGCTCTTCCTGCACTCCCGCAAATAGCCCAAGCGGATTCTTATCCGTCGCGGCCGGTGCGCGTTATTGTCGGCTACGGCGCGGGCAGCACGCCGGACATCATCGCGACGGCTGATCGCGGACTGGCTGTCGCAGCAGCTCGGCCAGCCGTTCGTGGTCGAGGACCGGCCGGGTGCGGGCACCAATCTTGCGACGGAGGCCGTCGCGCGTGCCGCACCCGACGGCTACACGCTGCTCGTGATAACCGTGCCGACCATGCTCAGCTCGCTGCTTTACGACAATCTGCAGCTTCGATTTTGCCCGCGACATCGCGCCGGTTGCGTGCGTCGGGGGCACCCCCTTCCTGGTGATCATCAATCCCGTCGTTTCCGGCTAAAACCGTCCCGGAGTTCATCGCCTATGCCAAGGCCAACCCGGGTAAGATCAACTTGGCCTCGAAAGGCACCGGCACCTTGACCCATATCGCCGGCGAGTTGTTCAAGATGATGGCCGGGGTCGATCTCCTTCACGTGCCCTATCGCGGCGAAGTGGAAGCGCAAGCCGACATGCTCAGCGGCCGCGCCGACTGATGTTCGATCCGATCGTCACGGCGCTGCCTAACGTGCAAGCGGGCAAGCTGCGCGCGCTTGCGGTGACGACGGTGTCGCGCCTCGACATATTGCCTAATGTACCGAGCGTGGCCGAGTTTGTGCCGGGTTATGACGTCGAAGGCCAGATCGGCGTTGGCGCGCCAGCCGGAACGCCCGATGGCGTCATCGCGAAGATCAATCAAACGGTGAACGATGGGCTTGCCGACGCAACTCTGAAAAAGAAGATCGCCGATCTCGGCAACGTGCCGCGAGCGCTCACGCCCGCCGAATATCGCAAATTTATTGCCAGCAACATCGATAAGCTTGGGAGCGCGGTCAAGTTCGCCAGGATCAAGGCTGGATGACCAATTGGCGCGGATGTAGGCTCCGGATGGAGGACGCGCGATGAAATTTCCGCGTCGGGGTTTTCTACATCTTGTTGCGGGCGCGGCAACCGGTCCGTTGCTTCCGCGACGCGCTCGCGCGCTCGATTATCCGGCTCGACCGGTTCATGTACTGGTCGGCTATGCGGCGGGCAGTGCGTCCGACATTATCGCGCGGCTGATGGCGCAGCAGCTTTCCCAGCAGCTCGGTCAGCAATTCGTTGTCGAGAACCGGCCGGGCGCCGCGACCAACCTTGCCGCCGAGGATGTGTCGCGAGCCACGCCCGACGGGTACACGTTACTGCTGATAACTTCCGCCAATACCGTTAATGCGACGCTTTATAAAAATCTGAATTTCAACCTCGCCACCGATATCGTTCCGGTCGCGAGCATCGACCTGGTGCCATACGTGCTGGAGATCACTCCGTCGCTGCCGGCCAAAACCTTGCCGGAATTCATCGCCTACGCCAAAGCCAATCCAGGCAAGATCAATATGGCGTCGAACGGCGTAGGCTCCGGGCCGCATGTCGCCGGCGAGCTGTTTCAGATGATGGCGGGTGTCAAACTGGTTCATGTGCCGTACACGGGCAATCCCTACGCCGATCTGATCGCTGGTCAGATTCAGATGATGTTTTCGCCCATTCCGGCTTCGATCGGTTACGTTAAATCGGGTCAGCTGCGGCCATTGGCCGTCGGCACGCCGGAACGGCTCGCGATCCTGCCCGACATACCCACGGTCGCGGAAACATTGCCGGGTTACGACGCAAGCGGTTGGCATGGCCTCGCGGCGCCGAAAGGCATTCCGCCGCTGATCGTTGAAACCATCGATAAGGCGGCTATGGCCGATCTCGCCGATCCAGCATTCAAGTCCAAGCTTGCCGATCTCGGCGGCATACCGATGCCGATGACGCCGGCGGAGTTTGGCAAGTTTATTTCCGCTGATATCGATAAAGTGGGCGAAGGTCATCAAGTTCGCGGACATCAAGCCGGCCTGAAAAGTTTGATCGGAGGATCAGATGAAACTTCGGCGCAGGGAGTTTCTACAACTGGCCGCCGGTGCGGCGGTTCTTCCGGTCACATCACGGACCGCACTCGCCGAGACATATCCATCCCGGCCAGTGCATATTCTCGTCGGCTTTGCGCCGGGCGGGCCGACCGATATCGCCGCGCGGCTGATTGCGCAGTGGCTGTCAGACCGTCTTGGACAGCCGTTCATCGTCGACAACCGGCCGGGTGCCGCGACCAACATCGCGACCGAGGCGGTGGCGCACGCGCCGCCGGATGGTTACACGCTGCTTGCTGCCGTTTCCTCGAATGCGATCAATCCGGCGCTCTATACCGATCTCACCTTCAGCTTTACCCGAGACATCGCGATGGTTGCCGAGCTGCAAACCACGCCGATGGTGCTTGAAGTCAATCCGTCGGTACCGGCCTCGAACGTTCAAGAACTGATCGCATACGCCAAGGCCAATCCGAACAAAGTCACGCTCGCTTCGTTCGGTACCGGCACGATTGCCCATGTCGGCGGCGAACTCTTCAAGATGAACGCCGGAATACAGATGGTGCACGTGCCTTATCGCGGCTCCGCGCCGATGGTCTCCGATTTGCTGGCAGGCCAGGTACAAGTTGCTTTCGACAATTTGCCGTCGTCCATCGAATTCATCAGGGGCGGCAAGTTGCGGGCGCTAGCGGTGACGACTGCAAAGAGATGGCCAGCGCTGCCCGACGTGCCGGCTCTGAGCGAATTTCAGCCGGGCTTCGAAGCCAATGTCTGGGTCGGCATCGCGGCGCCGCGTGGGACGCCCGCCGAGATCGTGCAGAAGCTCAATACCGAAATCAATGCCGGGCTCGACGATCCAAAGATCGCAGGGCGCATGAGGGATCTTGGCGCCCAGGTGGTGAAAGGCACGCCTGCTGAACTGGACGAGGCGGTGGCCCGGCAAACCGAACAGTGGGCAAAGGTGATCCACGCCGCCAACATCAAAGCGGATTAGCAGGCATTCAACCGGAGGCTTTATGATACTCCCCCCGCGAATATTTTTCTTCAGCTTGCCGGCGTGCTGAAAAGCTCGGCGATGCGATCAGGTTTGCCAGCATTAGGGCAGGATGACAGAAATGGCGGAGCGAGCGTTGAAACTACGGCGCCGGAATTTTTTCAAACTTGCAGCGGGTGCGGCCGCAGCGCCTCTGTTGCCGTACTTCGCTCGCGCGTTCGATTATCCGGCCCGCCCGATCCACCTGATCGTCGGTTTTGCTGGCGGTAGCGGGCTCGACATCACTGCGCGACTGATTGGCCAGGCGATGTCGGAAAGTCTCGGTCAGGCCGTGGTCATCGAGAACCGCCCCGGTGCGGCAACCAATATCGCTACCGAGGCTGTCGTGAACGCGCCGCCTGACGGCTACACCATTCTGATGGTCAGTACTGCTGCGTACACAAATGGTGCGCTTTACCCGCATCTCAATTTTGATTTCATCCGCGACATTGCGCCGGTTGCGAGTGCAACCCGCGGCGGCTGTGTCCTGCTGGTCAACCCGGCGTTTCCGGCAAAGACAATTCCGGAGTTTGTCGCCAACGCCAAAAACAATCCCGGCAAGATTACTGTGGGAGCTATCGGTACAGGCACGGTGACGCACGTCGCCGCCGAGATGTTCCAGATTATGACCAGCATCGAAACTACGCATGTCGCCTACCGTGGCGAGCCCGAAGCGCTGACCGACCTGATGGCCGGCAATGTGCAGGCCAGCATGATCACCCTCATAGGCGCAGCGGAATTAATCAAGGACGGCAAGCTGAACGCGCTCGGGGTGACGACCGCGCGGCGCTCAGAAATTCTTCCAGATATTCCAGCGATTGGCGAATTCGTGCCCGGCTATGAGGCCAATTTATGGAACGGCATCGGCGCACCGCGCGCGACGCCGCCGGAGATTATCGACAAGCTGAATGCGGCGATCAATGCCGGCTTGAACGACCCGAAGATGAAGGCGCAATTTGCCGAACTTGGCACTGTGACGGTGCCGACAACCCCGGCTGAATACGGCAAGGTGATCGTTAGCGAGACAGATCGATGGGCGAGGGTAATTCGCGCCGCCAATATCAAGGCGGACTAGCATCAAGACCGAAGTGGCGCGCCGCCTTCAGGCGGCGAACTTCGCTACCGCCGGCGTTTCGCCTACGAGCTCACTCATCGGCCGATAGCGGAAGAAAAGAATCATCGTCGTCGATGCTACCATCATAATGCAAACCGCGAGCACCAGCGGCGCCACGAATGCTCCTGTTGACTGCGCGATCAGGCCAGTGAGGTAAGGCGAAATTGTCGCCCCGCAGATGCCGAAGAAATTCATCAGCCCGCCGAGTGTGCCGGTCTGGTTCGGCGCAATGTCGGTGCAGGTCGTCCAGTACGGCGTCACGTAGAACGACAAGCCGGCATTGGCGATGATGATCATGATCACCGCGACCGTATTCGACTCGGTCGTCGCGGCAATCAGCGTGGGCACGGCGTACATTATTGCGCCAAGGCCGACAAAGAGCTTCCGGTGAAAGCCGCCTTTGGTCCAACCTGCCGCGGCAAGCCAGTCCATTGCCCAGCCCGAGAAATTTGCGCCGAGGAAAGCGACGATGAAAGGCAACGACGAAAGTGCGCTTGCCTGCAGCAGCGGGATGCCACGGTAATGGCTCAGATATTGCGGCAGCCAGGTCAAGAACAGGTACTGGCAGTACGGCAGCGCAAAATATCCGATATAGAACGGCCATAGCGCCGGACTGGTCAACAATAGCCGCGGTGAAACCGGCGCCTGCGCGGCCCGCTCCTTGGCCTCGTTTGTTTCGGCGTACATGCCTGTCGGCTTTGGATCGTCAAAATTCCGCGCATAGGTCCACCATGCTGCGGCGCCAACCAGGCCGACGAGACCGAAGATCACGAAAATCCATACTGGCGAGCCGGTGGCGCCGAGGATCAGGCCGGCAAAGAACACGCCAGCGGCGGGGCCGAGTTGCGCGCCCGATTGGACGAAGGCAGCGAATTGGCCGCGTCTCGTTGCGGACGATATGGCGAGTGCGACGGCGGCGACGCTTGCCGGAATGTATGGGCCCTCGAACGCTCCGAGCAGCACGCGGAATGCAGCGGTGAGCCAGAGCACGGTTGGCGCGATCGGCGTCATCAGCACGGCGAGCGACCAAAGCGCCATCGAGCCGGCCAGCGTGCGTCGCGCGCCGACCTTGTCGGCAATCCAGCCGCCGATCGGTTGCATGATCAGATAGCCAAGCGAGAAGGCGCTTAACATCATCCCGATGGTAGATGGCGTCCAGCCGAAGTCCTTGGCCCAGGCCGCAGCGGCGACGCTGAAATTGGTGCGGTCCGCCCAGAGCAGGACGCTTCCCGCGAAAAACACGGTGACGGTAATAGGCAAATTGATAGGCCGTGCAGATACTCGATCGCTGCCCTGTGACATGGCGCTTCTCCCGGCTTGTACTTTTATCTTTGCGCCCGGGCGGACCTGGTTATCCGGCCGCCGGGCAATTTGGCCCAGCTTGATATGGACTTTGGCTCCCGTCCATGCGTCACTGTGCCCAAGCGCCGGCTCCCGGTGACCGCCATGCCCGAATCCACCGATACGACCGAAACTCCGCCCGATGCGGATCCCGCGATCCGCACCATCGCGATGCCGGCGGACACAAATCCGCACGGTGACATTTTCGGCGGTTGGCTGGTGTGCCAGATGGACCTTGCCGGCGCGACCGTTGCGGTGCGCCGCGCTGGCGGCCGTGTTGTCACTGTGGCGATCACAGCAATGGTGTTTCACCGCCCGGTCTGCGTTGGCGACGAAGTGTCGTGCTACGGCAGTGTCGAGAAAATCGGCAACACCTCGATCACGATCAAGATCCAAAGCTGGGCGAGGCGCGGCACCGGTCAAACGCCAATCAAGGTGACGGAAGGCCTGTTCACCTACGTGCGTGTCGATGCTGACGGCAAACCGCAAGCGATTGCGGCGTCTTAGTTTCAGGTCATGAAGCGCAAACCGCGGCAGATGTGGCATCACGGCATCATCGTCGCGCGAATATTGTGCCTTGGCGGACTGCTGCTCGCCGCCTCGTGGTCGTCAGCGCGTGCCCAGGACATTCGCGGGCTGGAAGTCTGCACCGCTGAAAAGCAGATGGACCGCCGCACCAGTTGCTTGCAGGCCAACGTCGAGTTCCTACAGCAGACCCTGAACAAGCTTGCCCACGATACCCAGGACAAGCTGGCCGCCACGGCCGCAACCTTAGTTCGGCTCAAGCCGAGATCGCCGCGCTCAAGACAGCCGTTGAGAAACTGAACGCCGAACTCGCGCAATTGAAACCAAAGCCCGAGCCCGGCAGCAAAAAATAGATGCAGGTCAAGGAGATACTCACCGCGATGGAAGATTGTCCGGATCGAGTTCGACCACGTCGGTAAGCCCGGGCGGACCCCATTGCACGGTGTGATAGTCGAAGCCGGCGGCCAGCGTCGGTTTCACGATCTGAAAAAACGGCGAGGTGTCGAAATCGCGCGGCGTGTAAAGGCCGTCTTGCGGATGTGGTCGAATTCGCTCTGCACGTAAGGCGCCACGCCATACGTCTTGCCATTAATCGAGACGCGTTCGGGCAGGATCGGGTAGTGGATCGAGGCGAAAGCTTCCGCGATCAGGGTCGAGCAGATCGCCCGGGTCGGATCGCCGGCGCCGATCGCCAGCATGCGGCGGCGAAACCAGACCGGCACCGGCGGATAGGGGAACATATAGCGCAGCAGATCCAGGATGCGCTTGGAATCGTACTGCTTGCCGATCCGCGCCACTGCGTAGTCGATCACTTGCTGCGTTGCAGCAGCATCGAGACCGACGGGCCGGCAAATGCGTGTATGGAAATTGTAGTATTTCGACAGCGGCGAAGTGGCGACGCCGGTATCGGCCTCGGCTTCAAGCAGCACATTCGGCTCGCCGTTCGGCGCCACGTCGCCGGGCCGCTCGCCGAGATAGAGCGCGGCATGGGACCACGTGCTCTGCGTAAGGAATTTGATGACGGCCGCTACCCGGCTATTGCCCTCGATCAGGAGAATGTCGCCGGGCTTGAGTGCACTGCGGAAAACCTCCGGATCGGGCGCGAAAAACGGCGCATAGCGGGCCGTAGGTTCGGACAGGTAATGTATTATTTTGCCGGCGATATAGGCTTCGATTTTATCGAACATCAGCAATTTCTCTAGCCCGCAGCGCGCCGCCCCGCTGGCAGAATACCCGGCCCTGTTGTTATGTAGGGTAGGCCCGGCCAGCGCCGGAAATTGTAACATCTAGTCGCGCAGAACCTATAGTCTTGCTGCGAATCAGCTAACCGCGGGAGGCTGTTGCTGCCGCCCGCAAGCCCGGGGATAGCCGATGTCGTCTTCATCATTCCGGCGGGATTGGATCACCAAGCCGATCTTCCGTTTGGCGCAGCATGCGCTGCCGAAACTGTCCGATACCGAACGTGAGGCTATCGAGGCCGGCGACGTGTGGTGGGACGCAGAGCTTTTCACCGGCAATCCGGACTGGAAAAAGCTTCTGGCTTTTGCGCCGGCAAAGCTCTCCCAGGAAGAGCAGGATTTCCTGGCAGGTCCGGTCGAAGAACTGTGCCGGATGATCGACGACTGGAAGATCAACTGGGAGCTGCACGATCTTCCGCCGGAAGTGTGGGCCTTCCTCAAGGCGAAGAAATTCTTCGCCATGATCATCCCGAAGCAATATGGCGGCCTTGGTTTTTCCGCCTATGCGCATTCGGAAGTGATCCGCAAGCTCTCGACACGTTCGATTGCGGTTGCGTGCACCGCGATGGTGCCGAACTCACTCGGGCCGGGTGAGCTTTTGATGCAATTCGGCACCGACGCGCAGCGCAATTACTGGCTGCCACGGCTTGCCAGCGGCGATGAAATTCCCTGCTTCGGCCTGACCAGCCCTGAAGCCGGCTCCGATGCCGCTTCCATGATCGACAACGGCGTGGTCTGCCGCGGCACCTGGCAGGGCCAGGAAACACTCGGCATCCGGCTCAACTGGCACAAGCGTTACATTACGCTTGGCCCGATCGCCACCGTGCTCGGTCTCGCATTCAAGCTGCACGACCCGGATCACCTGATCGGCGATCGCGAGGACATCGGTATCACGCTGGCGCTGGTGCCGACCCATCTTCCCGGCATCAGCATCGGGCGGCGTCATCTGCCGGCCATGCACGTGTTCCAGAACGGACCGAACTGGGGCCACGATGTCTTTATCCCGATGGATAATGTCATCGGCGGCGTCGATCAGGTCGGCAAAGGCTGGAAGATGCTGATGAGCGCGCTTGCCGCCGGCCGCGGCATCTCATTGCCGTCGCTATCGGCTGCGGGCGCGGCGTTCTGTGCGCACATCACCGGCGCCTATTCGCGCATCCGTGAGCAATTTCATGTTTCGATCTCGAAGTTCGAAGCGATACAGGAGCGGCTCGGCCGTATCGCGGCGACCGCCTATCTGCTCGATGCCGCGCGCCGCATGACCTGCGCCGCACTCGACGACGGGCATCATCCGGCGGTGGTCACTGCCATCATGAAATCGCAGGCCACTGACCGCATGCGGGTTGCGGTCAGCGACGCTATGGATGTTCACGGCGGCAAGGCGATCATCGAAGGTCCGCTGAATTATCTCGGCAGTCTCTACCGCGGCGTACCGATCGCAATCACGGTGGAAGGCGCTAACATCGTCACGCGAAGCCTGATCCAATTCGGCCAGGGTGCGATTCGCTGTCATCCCTACCTGCTGAAAGAGATGCAGGCGCTCGAAGAGCCCGACAAGGAAAAGGGTCTCGACGCGTTCGATAAAGTGCTGTGGGCTCATGTTGCGCACAGCATCGCCAATATGTTCCGCGCCTGGGGCCGCGCCTGGACCGGTGGTTTGCTGGCGCCCGCGGCAGATGCTGGCGCGGCAACAAAGTTTTATCGGCAACTGAGCCGTCACGCCGCGGCCTTTGCACTCGCCGTCGATCTTTCGCTGCTGACGCTTGGCGGCGCACTCAAACGCAAGGAAATGATCTCGGCACGGTTCGGCGATATTCTATCCGAGCTTTATCTGTCGAGCGCCGCGCTCAAGCGCTGGAACGACGAAGGCCGCCAGCAAGACGATTTCCCGCTGCTCGCCTATTGCATGGAGGCAAGCTTCGCTACCATCGAGACGCGGTTCGACGAACTGCTCGCCAATTTCCCGATCCGGCCGGTGGCATGGCTGCTGCGCTTGCTGATCCAGCCGCTCGGACCGCGCCGCCGGGGTCCGTCGGACCGCATCACCGACCGCTGCGCCGATCTGATTACCCATCCAAGCGTGGCGCGAGATCGCCTGACAGTGGACCTCTATCATCCGGCCGAGAGCGAAACCAACAACGGCATCGCGCTGGTCGAGCGCGCCTTCGCGCTGGTTGCCGCGGCACAGCCGATCCGTGACCGGATGAATATCGTGCGAGTGCGCGGCATCGATCAGGCAGTAAAGCAGGGCACGATCAATGCCGACGAAGCGGCGCAATTGAAAGCCGCGGCCGATGCGGTTTCCGCGGCTATCGCGGTCGACGATTTCGCGCCGGAAGAATTGACGTCGCGGGGCAGAGCGAACAAGGGAGAGCAGTCATTACAAGCGATATCTCAACCGGCGCTGCAAATGAGCCCAGTTACCCATTGGCGCCGCCGAAACCGCTTCCGGTCCTGCCGCCGCCGGAAGCAGCGGAGTAGGGCGCCGGCCGGTTTACATTATTGACGGCAGCCGCACGCCGTTCATCAAGGCGCGCGGCAAGCCTGGTCCTTTCACGCCAGTCGATCTGGCCGTGCAGTGCGGGCGGCCGCTGCTGCTGCGCCAGCCATTTGCACCGGATGCGTTCGATCAAGTGATCCTTGGCTGCGTCAATGTCATCGCCGACGAAATGAATCCCGCACGTGTTGCCGCGTTGCGGCTGGGCATGGGCGAATCGATGGTGGCGTTCACGGTGCAGATCAATTGCGGTTCCGGGATGCAGTCGATCGATACCGGGTATCGTTACATCCAGAACGGCACCGCCGATTTGATCCTCGCTGGCGGCGCGGAGTCGCTGAGCCATGCGCCGCTGGTTTTCTCAAACCGCGCGGTCGCGTGGTACGGCAAGCTGTTTGCGGCGCGTGGCTTGGTTGCGCGGCTTGAGGCTTTCCTCAGCGTTCGTCCGTCATTCTTCAAGCCGATTATTGGCCTTGAGCGTGGGCTGACCGATCCGATTACCGATCTCAATATGGGCCAGACGGCCGAACTGGTCGGGCACATGTTTCATGTCACGCGGCGGCAAGCCGACGAATACGCCGCGGAGAGCCAGCAGCGCCTCGCTGCGGCGCAGAAGAATGGTTTGCTCGCGGACGAGGTCGAACCCGCTTTCGCGCGCGACGGCACCTTGTTCGATCATGACGACGGTGTGCGGACGGACAGCACGGCCGACACGCTTGCCAAACTCAAGCCGGCGTTCGAGCGGCCCTGGGGCAAGGTGACGCCGGGCAATTCTTCGCAGATCACCGACGGCGCGTCGTGGGTCATCCTGGCGTCGGAAGATGCGGTGAAAGAGCACAAGCTCACGCCGAAGGCGGTGATCGTCGACAGCGAATGGTCGGCGCTCGATCCGTCGGTGATGGGTCTCGGCCCGGTCTATTGCTCGACCTCGATCCTGAAGCGGCACAATCTTGGCTTGGGCGACATCGAATTGTGGGAGCTGAACGAGGCGTTCGCCGCGCAGGTGCTGGGTTGCCTTGCGGCGTGGAAAGACGATGAGTTCTGCCGCGATGCGCTCGGACTTTCGGCTGCCGCAGGCGCGATCCCGCGAGACCGGCTCAATGTCGACGGCGGCGCTATCGGCGCCGGTCATCCGGTTGGCGCCAGCGGCAACCGTATCGTGCTGCATCTCGTCAATGCCATGAAACGCCTCGGCTACAAGCGCGGCATCGCCACCGAATGCATTGGTGGGGGGCAGGGCGGTGCCATGCTGATCGAAACGGTATGAGGTCGGCATGACCAATAAATTCGCACCAAAGCCGACGCTTGCCATCCTTGGGCCGCGCGATATGGAGCTTGGTCCATTCGTCGAGGGCGAGGCCTCGCAGGAGGCAAGCCCATGGGCAAACTGGCGGCTGCGCACTGACCAAGACGGCGTCGCGTGGCTATTGTTCGACAAGAAAGATTCAAGCGCCAATACGCTGTCGGAAGAAACACTCACCGAGCTCAATACCGTGCTCGACAAGATCGAGCGCGACCATCCGCGCGGACTGGTGATCCGCTCGGCCAAGCGTGGCGGTTTCATCGCCGGTGCCGACATCACGCAATTCAAAGGCGTCACCGATGTGGCTCCGATCGAGGCAACGCTCGCCAAGGGTCATGCGGTGCTTGATCGGCTCGACAAGCTGCCGCTGCCGACCGTTGCGGTGATCCACGGCTATTGCCTGGGCGGCGGGCTTGAAGTCGCGCTGGCCTGCGATTTTCGTATCGCCATCGACGACGCGAGTTTCGGTTTTCCGGAAGTCCTGCTGGGATTGCATCCAGGTCTTGGCGGCACGGTGCGGCTTACTCGCCTGATCAGCCCGGTCCAGGCCATGACCATGATGCTGACCGGCAAGACCGAGCGGGCTCGCAAGGCGCGCGTGCTGCATCTGGTCGATGCCGTGACGCAAGAACGCCATGTGCGTGCCGCAGCGATGTCCGCGGTTACCGGCGAGATGGTGCCGGCGAAGCAGGGCCTGCTCGGCAAGCTCATGAACATTGGGCCGTGCGCGGGAAATGCTGGCCTCGCGAATGCGCAGCGAGACCGCGAAAAAAGCGCCGAAGGTGCATTATCCGGCACCTTACGCGCTGATCGATCTTTGGGTTAAGCACGGCGGCGACGCCGACGCGATGCAGAAAGCGGAGATTTCATCCTTCGCCAATCTTCTGGTCACCGACACGGCACAAAATCTGGTCCGCGTCTTCTTCCTGCGCGACAACCTGAAAAGCCTGGCCAGTGGCCAATGGAACGGCTGCCGTGTTCATGTCATTGGCGCTGGCGCCATGGGCGGCGATATCGCGGCGTGGTGCGCCTGGCATGGCTTCACGGTCAGTCTTGGCGACACCAAGCCGGAACCGATCGCCGGCGCGATCAAGCGCGCCAGCGACCTTTACGCCATCATTGGCCGCGACAACCGCCGCCGTCAGCGCGACTTGCTCGATCGTCTGGTCCCCGATCTGAAAGGGCAGGGTGTCGCTTCCGCCGATCTCATCATCGAAGCGGTGCCGGAAGTGCTCGATCTCAAGCGCAAGATCTTTGCCGGCATCGAACCGCACATGAAGCCCGATGCGATCCTCGCCACCAACACTTCGAGCATTCCACTCGAGCAATTGCGCGAGGGGCTGCCGAGGCCGGAGCGCCTCGTCGGCATCCACTTCTTCAACCCCGTATCGCGGATGCAACTTGTCGAGGTGGTGAGCCACGATCAGGTCGATCAGCAGGTGCTGGCCGATGCGCGCGCCTTCCTGGGTCGTGTTGATCGGCTGCCCGCGCCGGTCAAAAGTGCGCCGGGCTTTCTGGTCAATCGCGCGCTCACGCCATATCTGCTCGAAGCGCTGGTGATGCTCGATGCCGGCGTGAAAAAGGAAACTATCGACAAGGCCGCTGAGGATTTCGGCATGCCAATGGGGCCAATCGAGCTTGCCGACGAAGTCGGCCTCGACATCTGCCTGCACGTCGCCGAGATGCTGCGCGCCAATCTGCATCACGATATGCCCGATCCGCCGCAATGGCTGAAGGACAAGGTCGCCAAAGGTGAGCTTGGCAAAAAAAGCGGCAAAGGCCTTTACGTCTGGCGCGACGGCAAGGCGGTGAAGGCGAGAGAGGAAGCCGAGAAACCGTCAGCCGACATGATCGACCGGATGGTGTTGCCGATGCTCGACGTATGCGTCACCTGCCTGCGTGAAGGTATCGTCGCCAATGAAGAGATCGTCGACGGTGCGATGATCTTCGCCACCGGCTTCGCGCCGTTCCGCGGCGGTCCGATGCATTATGCGCGGTCGCGCGGCATCGCCGATGTTCGCGACACGCTCAAGCGGCTTGCGCAAGAATACGGGCCTCGGTTCCAGCCCGATCCGGGCTGGGACACGTTGCAATGATCCATTCGGGTGCGGGCCCGCAAAAATTTACGGATCCGGCGCTTGTTGCCGATGCCATCGTAGAGAAGGTCGGCAAGAAGATCGTGATGGCCTTGCCGCTCGGGCTCGGCAAGGCCAACCACATCGCCAATGCCCTGTTCGCACGGGCGGTGACCGATCCGTTAGTCCACCTGACGATCTTCACAGCGCTCACGCTCGAGCCGCCACATCCCAAGAGCGAACTGGAGCACCGTTTTTTCGATCCGATCTCACAACGGGTGTTCGGCGGCTATCCGCTGCTCGCTTACGCCCAGGCGATCCGTAAGAAACAAGTACCGGCAAACGTCGAGATCAACGAGTTTTTCTTCGAGGCCGGGCAGTGGCTCGGTTCGCCGTACGCTCAGCAACATTATATTTCTGCGAACTACACCCACGCGCTGCGCTACGTTCTTGACCGCGGCGTCAATGTCGTCGGCCAGCTTGTCGCGCACCGTGCGGCCGACGAAGCGGCGCAATACAGTTTAAGCTGCAATCCGGACCTGACGGTCGAGCTGTTGGCGCTGCGCCGGGACGGCCGCGCCGATTTCCTGTTCGCCGGGCAAACCAATTCCGAATTGCCATTCATGCGCGGCGACGCGGCCGTCGCAGAAGGCGAGTTCGACGTGTTGCTGGACAGTCCGGCGACCGATTTTCCTCTCTTCGCTCCGCCGCGCGAGCCAGTGGCGCTGGATGACTACGCGGTGGGCCTGCATGCGGCGAGCCTGGTGCCCGATGGCGGCACATTGCAGATCGGTATTGGTTCGCTCGGAGACGCCGTTGCGCGAGCGCTTGTGCTACGCCAACACAACAATGATGCCTATTGCAAGCTGCTCTCCGCGCTGGGCTACGATCCGGCGGGCGACGCCGCGGTGCGGACCGAACGCTTCGACGCCGGTGTCTATGGCTGCTCCGAATTGTTTGTTGAGGGCATGCTCGATCTGTTTCGCGCCGGAGTTCTCAAGCGCGAGGTCGGCGGCATCGTGCTGCACGCCGGCTTCTTCATCGGCTCGCGCGCATTTTATCAGAGCCTGCGCGACATGCCGCCGGAGACGGTGGCGAAATTCGGCATGACCAAAATATCATTCGTCAACGAGCTTTACGGCGACGAAGAAGAAAAGCGCCGCGCCCGCGTCAATGCCCGCTTCCTCAACGATGCCATGATGGCGACGTTGCTCGGCGATGTAATCTCCGATGGCCTCGAGGATGGCCGGATCGTCAGCGGTGTCGGCGGGCAATACAATTTCATCGCCCAGGGCTTCGCGCTCGAAGGCGCGCGCTCGGCGATCATGCTGCGGGCGACGCGGCCGCACCAGGGCAGGGAGCAATCCAACATCCGCTGGCGCTATGGCCACACCACCATCCCGCGCCACCTGCGGGACATCATCATCACCGAGTACGGCATCGCCGATATCCGCGGCAAAAGCGACAGCGAGGTGATCGCCGCGATGCTGGCGATAACCGATTCACGTTTTCAGGACGAATTGCTGCGGCAGGCCAAGGATGCCGGCAAGATCGCGCGAGAATATGAATTGCCGCGAACGGCCCGCGATAATACGCCGGACATGATCGCGCGCACTTTGAAACCGGCCGCCGATGCCGGCCTGCTGCCGCTGTTTCCGTTCGGCACCGATTTCACCGAGGTCGAGCAGCGCCTGATCCCGGCCTTGCAGATGCTCGGCGCTGCGTCGCCTATGCAGCTTCTTCGGCTGCTGATGCGCGGCCTGTCGTCGCAAAAGACCGATGTCGCGTGTCTCGATCGGCTCAGTCTCGCATCGCCGAAGGGCATGAGGAATTGGCTTTATGCTGCGCTGGTGCGCGGCGCGCTCAATGCCGAGGCTTCATAGACGGCGCCACTTTCCTGCCGCTCAGGGCTTGACGTAACTGTAGCCCTGTTCCTCGAGCTCCATGATCCGCACCACGCCCGCCGGTACGAGATGCGCCTGCGGAATGATGGTGATCGGATGGCCCTCGCGCTTCTCCATGCCCTGCTTGGTGTTGTTGCAGGCGGAGAACGTGATGTTCGACGGGAAGCTCAGTTCCGAGATCTCCTTGATGCGATCCTTCACCGGCGAGGTGTCGTCGCGCAGCATGTGCAGGCCGGGACCGTAGGCGACGACTTCGATATTCACATCCTCATTCTTGGCGCGATAGGCATCGATTACGTTCTTGGCGTTGTTGAGTGCGAGGTTCATGACTTCCGGGTCGTTCTGATCGACCTGGATCACGATGCGATGCTTGGCGCCGTCGGCATGCGCCACGTTCAGTGAGCAAAGCCCTGCGGCAATCGCGATCAGCGCCACACGGAAAATCGACTGCATCTCTAACCTCCTCCGATGATACCGGGATTGTTGGCTATGCCTTTCAGCGTAACGCTGTTGAGGCGCTTGATTTTGAGAGTTTTCTGCGCGCGCAAATAGCCGGCGACAACGTCGCTCACCGGCTTGCCGGTTTGCGGATTGACCGAAGCCCAGCCGGCGACGCGATAGCTCTTGCCGTCCTCGACCGCGGTGCCGTCATCGAGTGTCATGCCGGAAATGCGCCGGCCCAACGGCTCTTCCGGCGCGCAGGTGTAATCCATGCCGCCGACACGCACCATGTCGCCGCCCTGCTGATAGTAGGGATCGGGGTTGAACAGATTGTCGGCGATGTCTTCGAGGATCGCCTTGATCTGTCCGCCCGTCATGTCCTGCACATAGGTTTCGGGATAGGTGATCGCGGTTTCCGCCAGCAGGTCGCCCATGGTGATCGGCTGCCCGGCAAGCACGGTCGTGCCCCAGCGGAAGCCGGGCGACAGCGCAATCTGGCATCCAGCGCCTGGCGCAGCGCGTCGCAGATCACCTGATCCATCGGGCCGTTGAAATTGCCGCGCCGGTAGAGAAGCTCATCGGCGGTCGCCAGTGTTTCGCCGTACTGTGCCACGTAGGGCGCGTGCTGCTGGTCGATCAGCGCCTGCATCGCCGGATCGGGCTGGATCAGATCGGCAGAAGACCGGCAGCAGGTGGTAGCGGAAGTCTTTCAGCGCGCCTTTGCCGACGTCGAGATCGATCACGGCGATGAATCTTGCCGTTCGAGCCGGCGTTGGTCACCAGCGTCTTGCCGCCGGCGTTGGCGACGATGACTCGGCCGCGGCACGGCGTCGTGGGTGTGGCCGCCCAGTATGATGTCGATGCCGCGCACGCGGCTGGCCAGCTTTAGGTCGACGTCCATGCCGTTATGCGACAGCAGCACGACGGCATCGGCATGCTGACGGCTCCGCAATCGTCGACCAGCTTTTGCAGTTCCTGCTCGTGGATGCCGAAAGTCCAGTCGGGCGTAAACCGTTTCGGGTGGGCGATGGGCATATAGGGGAATGCCTGGCCGATCACGGCAACGCGCATGCCGCCGACGTCCCTGACGCTGGCGGGTTTGAATACGCGCCCGGACGCCGAATCGAACGCTTCGGCGGTTATTGAAGGCGGCGTCGTCGGTCAGGAAAACATTTTGCGCCAGGAATTCGCCTTTGAACGCGGCCAGCCGCTGGCGCAGCGTCGCTTCGCCGTAGGTGAATTCCCAGTGCCCGGTCATGGCGTCGACGCCGAGCAAATTTGCCGCCTCGACGGTGTCGGCGCCTTGCAACGCATTCGCCTGGCCGGTGCCTTGCATCAGGTCGCCGCCGTCAAGCAGCAGCGAATTCCCGGCGCCGGCATCGGCGCGCAGGCGGTCCACCAGGGTTTTCAGGTGGGCGAAGCCGCCCATGCGGCCGTAGCGTTGCGCGGCGTGCTCGATAGTCGAGGAAAGTGAACGCGTGCGCCTCGCGGCTGCCTGGCAGGATGTTGAACTCTTCGAGAAATGCGCCGCCGACGATATGCGGCGGCTTGCCCGCGCATCGAGCCGACGCCGATATTGACGCTCGGCTCGCGAAAATAAACCGGCGCAAGCTGCGCGTGGGTATCGGTCAGATGCAGCAGGCGAACGTTGCCAAACTTGCCGACATCGTAGAGATCGTCGCCGTCGGCCAAGGCAACGCGGGGTGCGATGCCGGAAGCGGCGGCAACGGCGAGATAACCCAGGAAATGCCGGCGATCCACGCGGGTTCCTCGTTAGTGAATGACGGCGGCTTTCCACGCCGTTTCCTGCTCCTTGGCCTGCGCGATTGACGCTTTCGCCAGAGCTTCCGCCTGCTTCGCTTGATTAATGGCGCCATCGAAGTCGCCCGCAGCAGCGGCTTTCTTTGCGGAGGCCAGCACCTGTTCCGTTGTGGTCCACTGGTTCTTCAGCGCGCCGGCCTCTTTTTCGGCCGATTGCGCGGCTGCATAGGCGGCATCGAAATCGGCCTGCGTGCTCGCCGCATGCGCTGCGGTTGCCGCCAATAAGCCGAGCGTGACGAACAATGCGCGGGTCATGGTGCTGCTTATCGCCCTCTTCATGGCCGCGTTCCCGGTCCGGATATCGGCAGCCCGTTGGCCATATAGGACAGGTAATATTCGACGTCGCGATAGTTCTCGTCCTGCGGCGCAATCGGCACGCCGCGCACCTGACTGTTGCAGGTCACGAAGCGGCGGCTGATTGTGCCCATGCCGTTCCATTCCGAACGATAGATCGGCATGGCGTTGAGAAGACCGAGTGCAGGCGCCAGTACCTCGGTGCGAATGTGCTGGCCGGGGTTCTGCACGTGGCAGCTCGCGCAGGAGAAATTGAGCTGACCGCGCCGCGAGTAGAAATATTCCTCGCCATTCTCGTAAGCGGCGAGTGCGCGCGGATCGTTCGGTATCTTGATGTCGAATGGCTTGCCCCGCGACGTGAACGCCATATAGGCGGTGAGCGAAGCCATCTCGTCTTTCACGTCAGATAACGGCTCCTCGCCGTTGGCTTGACGGCACTGGTTGAGCGCGAGCTCAAGCGTGATGACCTGTCCGGATTTCTCGTCGAAGTAGGGATAGTTCTGACGAATGCCGACGCCTTTGTTGGGGAAGCAATCGCCGTAGGTCTTGCCGTTCTTGAAAGGCGTCGCGAACATATCCTTGCCGCGATCGACGGCAAAATCGTACGGCGGAAAGTCCTCGATCGCCTCCCATTGCTTGCGCAAATCGGCGTCCATCGAATACGGCCCGTTGACGAAATCGTTCAGCGGAACGTTCGGAAAGCGTTTGGTGAAGTAGTCGCGAAAGGCCTTGAAATCGGCTTCGGGGTTCACGATGTCGGCAGCGCGTGAGGAGGCGGCTGCGGCAAAGAGTATCAGTGCGAGCGATATGCAAGACTTTAACCGCACGGTCGCCTCGTTTAGCGAGTGTAGAGAAAATCGATCACCGCTTCGATTTCATCATGAGTCAGGATCAGATTGCGTCCGAACGGCGGCATCACCGTCAGCGGATTGCGTTTGGTTTCGTCGTAGATGATGGCGGCAAGCTCATTGCGATCGGGAAACCGCTTTTTCATGTCGGACAGGGGCGGGGCCACGTTGCCGGGCGCATCGCCGCCGGCAATGACATGGCAAGTCAGGCAATTGCCCTTGTCGCGACCGAACGCGACCGACTGGCCGGGCGTTTCCGGCGCCTGTGCCAGCGCGGGACTGGCCGCCGCCAGGATTGCTGCGGCGGCAAGCCAGACGGAGAGCGCGGCATTTTGTCGTCTGTTTCGCACCATAGGTCCTGCAGCGAGCAACGCTGGGCGCTCGTTGTCAAGCTAAGTAAAAACATTTCATCGAGTTAATGTGTCTCACCCGGATAACGTGTCGAAGAATTAATCTCGTCTCCAGAACACCGTAAGTCGGAATGTTCATTTGTATCTCCATGAAGCGGCCGTTGGCCCTTCCCTCAATGGAGATACGATGATGAATCCGACCAACCCGAATAAGCACAAGTCGTTCACGGCCCGGCGGCTTGTCCTCCTTGCATCTGTCGCGGGCGTTGGCGCTGCTCTCATGCTGTCCGGCCCCGGTGGCTATTCCAGCCTGCCGGTGTGGACGTCCACGGCGGCCGCAGCCAACTCGACTATGCAGCATCCGGCCGGCTTCGCTGACCTGGTGACCAAAGTGAAACCCGCCGTGATTTCGGTGCGAGTGAAGATTCCGGCATCCGCCGAACCGGCGATGATGCAGCGGGACGGTGATGAAGGCGATAACAGCAATAACGGCAACATCACTCCGATGCCCGGTTCGCCGCTCGACAAGTTCTTCCAGCAGTTCGGTCAGCAATTCGGCCAGCAGTTCGGCCGCCCCGGAACGGGCGGACGCAATGGCGGGTCGCATGAGACCATCGTCGGCGAGGGCTCCGGCTTCTTCATTTCGCCGGACGGCTATGCCGTGACCAACAATCACGTCGTCGATCATGCCAAATCGGTGCAAGTGACTACCGATGACGGCACGATCTACACCGCCAAAGTGGTCGGTACAGATCAGAAGACCGACCTCGCGCTGATCAAGGTCGACGGCAAGGGCGATTTACCCTACGTGAAGTTTGCCGATCAGGAGCCGCATGTCGGTGACTGGGTGGTGGCGGTAGGCAATCCGTTCGGCCTCGGGGGTACCGTGACTGCGGGTATCGTTTCGGCGCGCGGCCGCGATATCGGCGCCGGCCCGTACGACGACTACGTGCAGATCGACGCGCCGATCAATAAAGGCAACTCCGGCGGTCCGGCGTTCGACGTCAACGGCAACGTGATCGGCGTCAACACGGCAATCTACTCGCCGTCCGGCGGCTCGGTCGGCATCGGCTTCGACATTCCGGCCGATACCGCGAAAATGGTCGTGGCGCAGTTGCAGAAAGACGGCCACGTCACGCGCGGCTGGCTCGGCGTACAAATCCAGCCGGTGACCGCCAGCATCGCCGACAGCCTTGGCCTGAAGAAGGCCGAAGGCGCGCTGGTCGATGAGCCGCAAAACGGCAGCCCCGCGGCCAAGGCAGGCATCCAGTCCGGCGATGTGATCACCGCCGTCAATGGCACCGCGGTCAAGGATGCGCGCGATCTCGCTCGCACCATCGGCTTCATGGCGCCGGATTCGACGGTGAAGCTCGACCTGTTGCACAACGGTGAAACCAAGTCGGTTTCATTGACGCTGGGCACCATGCCCGAGCAGCAACAGGCCAAAGCGGACACCGACAATGGGCAACCGACCAGCGGTGTCCCGCACCTCGGCCTCTCGGTGGCGCCGGCAAGTGAAGTCTCCGGCGCCGGCGGTCAGGGCGTCGTGGTCACGGCCGTCGATCCGGATGGTCCTGCCGCCGAGCAGGGCTTCAAGACCGGCAACGTCATCCTTGATGTTGGCGGTAAAGCCGTCGCCAATGTCGGCGACGTGCGCAAGGCGCTGACCGACGCGAAGGCCCAGGGCAAGCATCAGGTACTGATGCGCGTGAAGGCGGGCGACGCGGTTCGCTTCGTGGCACTACCGCTCGGTAACGCATAAGCCTGCTGTAGTCATCGTCCGTCGGCGATGCTGCTGTCTCCAGGCACCGCGGGCGGGATGACCCCGGCGAGGACGGGTTCGCAGAAGCCCGTCCTCGTTTTTTATGAAGGGTTAGCCGGCGAGCTTGAAGAAGCCGACGTCGATCGTGCCGAGCTTGAAACCGACTTCGCAGTAAGCAAGATAAAATTCCCACATGCGCCGGAACCGCTCGTTGAAGCCGAGTGGTTCAATGCGCGGCCAGGCTTGCAGGAAGCGGGTACGCCATTCCCGCAGTGTCTTGACGTAGCTGTCGCCGAACGACTCGTGATGCACGAGTTTCAGACCGGCGCGTGAAGCTTCCTGTTCGATGATCGAGCGCGTCGGCAAGATCCGCCTGGAAAGATGTAGCGCTGGATAAAATCGGGCGTCTTGCGATAGGTGGCAAACCGCTGCTCGTCGATGGTGATCGCCTGGAGCACCACTACGCCGCCGCTGACCAGGCAATTGCGCAGCTTGCC
The DNA here is from genome assembly GCA_963742215.1 of uncultured Alphaproteobacteria bacterium. Taxonomy (GTDB): domain Bacteria; phylum Pseudomonadota; class Alphaproteobacteria; order Rhizobiales; family Xanthobacteraceae; genus BOG-931. The sequence continues at coordinate 4,396 of CAVULJ010000013.1, read as the reverse complement.
GAAATAATTCGGCCAGTAGCGTTCGCCAACCGCTTCGATCATTTCGACCGAGACAATGCGGTCGAAGCCGCCCGAGACATCGCGATAATCCAGCAAACGAAGATCGGCGCGGCCTTCTGCGGCTTCGCCAGCAAGCCGGGTTCGTGCGTAGGCAAGCTGTTCGATCGACAGCGTAATACCGAGCACGCTGGCGCGGTAATGGCGGATCATCTTCTCCGCTAGCGCGCCCCAGCCGCAGCCTATTTCCAGCACGCGTTCGCCACCCGTGAACTCGAGCAAGTTCGCGATGCGATCCAGTTTAACTTCCTGCGCGTGCTCAAGCGTATTGCAATTTGCCCAGAGCGCCGACGAATAGTTCATGCCGGCATCGAGCCATGGCGCGAAGAAGCTGTTGCCAAGATCGTAATGGGCGGAGATGTTGCGGCGGCTCCCGCGCCGGGAATTGCGGCGAAGCCGGTGTGACAGGCGGTTCCGCAACAGGCCTAGCGGGCCGCTCGCCGCCTTCGCGGCAAGAGCGCTTTCATTCCGGCGCAAAACTCGAGCAGCTGCGCAAGGTCTGGCGTCGTCCATTCGCCGTCGAGATAGCCGTCAGCAAAGCCGTATTCACCGTAGACCAGCATGGAGCGCAGTGCGCGCCAGCGTTGCACCACCATTGTAGCATCGGGGCCCGGAGCTTCGCCGTGCCGCTCAATGGTTTCGCCGTTCGGCAACACCAAGCACAATTGCCCGGCAGGCATCGCCGGAATTGCCTTATCTACCAGCCGGCACAAAATGCTGCGACGCGACTTTCGGTTTCCGGTGTCGAAAGACCGGCTTACAAAAGCCATGCCTTAGTTTCCTGTGTTCACCACCGTGACCGGTACGTCCGGCGGATTGGGCCGCACCCGCAGCCGCATTCCTTTCATCAGTAATCGTAGCGCATGCCAATGAATAGCAGCAATAACTTTCAGTGTGAGTAAGGGGTAGGTCGCCAGCAGGCGGAGCAGCGAACCATCGGTCAAAGGCCGACGATTGCCGCCGAGTGCTGCAACCAGCAATACCCCATCGTCGTCTGCGGCGACGAATCGCCAATGCAATTCTTTTGTCTGGCAACGCCACGCGAAACGTGTAGCTCATGTCCATATCCATGAACGGAGATACGTAAAACAGCTTGTTACAATGCTGATCAACAACAGGCCCCGCGACGCGGTCGACGCGAATCAAATACCAATGCCGTTGGCGAAACGTATTGTGGACTTCATAGAGGATGGCAGCAAGCGCACCGTCGGTCTGGTAGCAAAAATAGACGCTCAGCGGATTGAAGCCGTAGCCGAAAACCCGCGGCATGCAGAGCAGTTTGATCGTTCCGCCGCTTTCGACGCCGACGAGTTTCAGGTGCTCTTCGACTTGCGTGCGCAGCGGTCGGCCACTACCGTCTCCGTGGTCCCGGTCGAAGAAGCTCACGGCATTGAAGCGATTGTGCGAGAACAGCCGCAGATGGCGCGGCAGGCTTTCGATCTCGTCGAGGTCGAGCAGCATCCAGAATACGCGATAGCGCAGCCGATGGGCGCGGGGGCGCACGCGGCGGTGCATCACCGAGCCGGCGTAGAGGGTCGAGCGGAGCGTCATGACACGAGTTCCCCTCTGGTGTGCTGCACCGGCTGTTCGACCGCGATTCGGCCCGAATTCGTTTTCAGCGCTCCACGGTCGCCGGACGTTTCCGAGCGCCTCGGCAACGGCGAGGCCGGCCTGCAAGCCGTCCTCGTGGAAGCCCGAGCCGAAGTAGGCGCCGGCGAACCAGGTATTGTGGCGTCCCTGAAGCGACCAAAGCTGGCGTTGCGCCGAGATCGCGGCCGAATCGAACAGCGGGTGATCGTAGACTTCCTGATGCAGGATATTGCGGGGCTCGTGCCGCGGATTGAGCGTCACGAACAGCAGCAAGCTGTCGTGCGGGATGTTTTGCAGCAAATTCATCCAGTAGGTGACGGTCGGGCAATCACGAGCTTCTTCGTCGCTATTGCCACCAATGTGGTTCCAGCTCGCCCACACCGCTCGACGCCGTGGCATTTGCCGATGGTCGGTGTGCAGTACCGCGACATTGCGGCTGTAGCGGAAGGCGCCAAGCAGCCGCCGCTCTTCGGGCGTCGGCTCGTCGAGCATAGCCAGCGCCTGGTCGGCATGCGCTGCGATGACGACGTCGTCGAAGATTTCGACATTGCCGTTGCAATCGCGGACTTTGACCCCTTCGGCGCCGCGGTGGATCGATGTTGCGCCGGTGGCAAGCCGGATGCGGTCGGCGTAGCGCCGGGTCAATCGTTCAACGTAGGCGCGGCTGCCGCCGAGCACGGTGCGCCATTGCGGACGATTGCGGATGCGAAGAAGGCCGTGGCTGTCCTGAAAACGGATGAATGCCGCCGCCGGGTATTTCAGGATCGTCGCCGCCGGCGCGGACCAGATCGACGCCGCCATTGGCAGCAGATGATCGCGCCTGAACGCCGCGCCGTAGGCGCCGGCGTCGAGGTAATCGCCGAGCGTGGTATGGATTTGCTCGAGCTGCGCTAGATCGCGTGGCGCCTCGCGATAGAAGCGGTTCAGATCGCGCAGCATCGACCAGAATCGCGGGCGAAACAAATTGCGCTTTTCAGCAAACAAGCTGCCCAGGCTCGTGCCGGAATATTCCAGTTCGCCATTGGCGACCGACACGGCAAACGACATCTCGGACGGTTGTGTCGGGACTTTCAGATGATCGAATAGTGCCGTGAGATTGGGATAGGTTTGTTCGTTATAAACGATAAAACCGGTATCGACGGGGATTGGACCTTTAGGGCCGGCGACGGTAACGGTGTTAGAATGTCCGCCGATGCGCCGGTCGCTTTCATAGACCGTCACCCTATGTTTCTGGCTCAGTAGCCAGGCAGCTGCCATCCCTGAAATCCCGGTGCCGATGACTGCTATGTTTTTCTGGATTTCGAAATTGCCGTGCATAACTCGCCCTCACGCCGGATTGGCCGGCTATCCCTCTTGTTACTTGCGGTTACGAGCGGCGATGGGGTTTGGATCAGGGAGAGGTCCGAAAATTAGCAGAGCAGCGACTGATCCAAGCGCGTGCGCCGGTCGTATCTCCGGGTATGAAAGTCGGAACAGCACTTGTTGGCCCGCAGATGTACTGGCCGCAGATATACTGGCCTTTGTCGGGCATGGTCCGGCGTGGAGTCACCATGCCGGATGAACGCGGCAGTGCTGTAAACAACGTGACCGAATGGATCAGGGCGATCGCGCTGCGGCAGGACCGGACAGCGTTCGCGTCGCTGTTCGATTTCTTCGCACCGCGAATCAAGGCGATGCTGATGCGTTCGGGCGCGACGGCCGATGCTGCGGAAGATGTGGCGCAAGAGGCGTTGTTGATGGTCTGGCGCAAGGCTGCCTATTTCGATGCGGGACGCGCCAGCGCCGCGGCGTGGATCTACACCATCGCGCGAAATCTTCGCGTCGACCGGCTGCGCGGCGACAAGCGCGCCGCGCAATACGCGCCGCTCGAAATGGCCGTGCCGGAACCGCCGGAAACCCCCGATGACGTGCTCAATGCGTCCGAGCGCAGCGAGCGTGTCCGCGGCGCGCTGAAGCAACTGTCGCAGGATCAAATTCGCGTGGTGCAGCTTTCGTTCTTCGAAGGCCGCCCCCATGGTGATATCGCGGCGCTGCTCGATCTGCCGCTCGGAACCGTCAAGTCGCGCGTTCGCCTCGCCATGACGCGGCTGCGCAATCTGCTAGGTGACCTGCAATGACCATCAATCATCATCCAAGCGACGCTGCCTTGGCGGCCTACGCTTCGGGCACACTGGATCAGGCGCGCGGCCTGGTGGTTGCGACGCATCTGTCGCTATGCGCGCAGTGTCGCAACGCCGTCTATGCGTTCGAGCAGGCAGGCGGCGCGATGCTGGAAGATGCCGAGCCCGTCGCGATGTCGTCTGGAGCATTGGAGAGCGCGATGGCCACGCTCGGTCCGCTCGATGTCATCTCGCCTGTGCCCGGGGACGCGAATGCCGTGAGCGAATTTCCCGAGCCGCTGTCGCGTTACAATTTGGGTCCGTGGCGCTGGATCGGACGTGGCGTGCAATGGCGCTCGGTCGATGTCGCGTCGGACGATGGCGTGCGCGTCTTTATGCTCAAGGCCAGGCCGGGCACCAAATTGCCGCGGCACCGCCACACGGGCACCGAGTGGACCTGCGTGTTCGAAGGCGCTTTCAGCCATCATCTCGGCCGCTACGGCGCCGGTGATTTTGACGAGGCCGACGAGACTGTCGAGCACAACCCAGCGGTGGATGCCGAAGACGGTTGTGTTTGTCTCGTTGCGTTGCAAGGTCATATCGAATTGCAAAGCTGGCTGGGCCGTTTGATCCAGCCGTTCGTGCGCATT